>CAVXNC010000010.1:0-16924 GCA_963762865.1 uncultured Actinomycetota bacterium | reverse complement strand
AGCGCCAGCCGGGCGAGAAGGTGAATCGCCCCACCTGCGTGTCGCCGAGCTGGACCACGTCGATCCGGGTCTTGTCGGGTGTCCGGGTCTCGTCGGGCTTGTCGAACGTCTTGCTGTCGATGCCGGCCATCGGTCCTCGCCTCGTCGTCGCGGTCCCGAGTCGGTTCAGACGTAGCACCGCCGATCGGGCGCGGCAAGGTCCCATTGCCCGGGCGCGGCGGAAAGCGGCACATGTCCGACAAGGCCATAGGCTCTGCCGCGAGGTGGTGAGCCAGTGGTCGAGATCGTCGGCGAAGCGGTGCTCCGGAACTTCCCACTACGGGTCTGGCACCGGCAGCAGGACTACACCCACGACCTGCTCCGGGAGTTCCAGCTGCTGACCAGCGCCGGGGACACCGCGGTGTACGCGGTGCCTGCCAAGCTGCTGGCGGTCGCCGACGAGTTCCTGACGAAGTACGGCTCCTTGTCCACACGCCTCGCCGAGGAGCGGCTCGCCGCCCTCCGGCGCGGCGAGGTCACCATCGACTCGTCGGTGCCATGCCGGCCGAGACGCCCGACCTGGTCGCGTCAGTCCAGGACCTGCTGGTCGAGGTGGATGACTACTGCCGCAACGGAGACCTGCTCACCCTCGCGGCCCCGGCGGACGTCACCGCGCTGCGCGACTGGACGATGAGCGAGTTGCTGCGGCAGTTCGCCGGAGAGCCGCCTACCCCGTGGTCCGGCCCGGTGGACTGACCCGTCGGACCCGGCCGGCGCGGCCGCGCGCTCCCTTCCCGCGGCCGTTGCCGCCCATGGCGTCGAGGTCACCGACCAGGTCGTCGGGTGCCCGCATCCGCCACGCGTCGGTGACCAGCTCGGCGAGCCGACGGGCGTCGACCTCGGCGAGCCGGAGCATCACCAGCGGCATCTCCTCGTAGCCGCGGGCCGTGAAGAAGAGGTCGGGCTCGCCCAGCAGCAGCGCCTGCTTCTCCGCCTCGTCGCCGACGTACAGCACGGCGACGTCGGTGCGGATCACCCGTCGCTGGCCGGGGTTGCGCTCCGGATAGGACCACACGAACCCCTTGTTGCCGACCCGGAAGTCGAAGCCTTCGCTGTCGATCTCCTCGACGTGCGGAAGGGCGAGCGCCAGGCGGCGTACGTCGTCAGCGTCAGCCATCGACGTGGTCGCGGGGGGTCGCGGCAGGCATGCGCCAAGGCATGCAGCAAAGGCTAGTGCGGCCGCCGACGGTGAACCGACCGCGTCGCGCGGGCGTCCTTGAAGCATTCCGCATCGCGCCACGACATGGGCGGGTGCGAAGGGGTGGGGCCGGTGTGGCAGGTGGCGGACCGATGGACGGGGGGCTGCGGTCGTTGCTGGTTCTCGTCCTGTGCACCGGCTTCCTCGTCGGTCACGAGGTGGCCGCCGACCAGCGGCGGGTGTGCGACGTCGCCCACGTCCCGGCCGGAGACGGCAGCGCACCCGTGCTGCCTGACGGGTTGCCGGACGGATCGTGACACGGCCGGTGCGACGTGATCGCCGGAGCCGAGCCACGGAGAGGAGAGCGGGGATTGCCGCCCGCCGGAACGGGCAGGGCGCGAGCATGCTGCGCACCTCGCGGGTGACCGCCCTCCTGGTGGTCGTCGCGGTCCTCGGGCTGTGCGCCGGCGTCCTGTGGGGCTCGGCGGAGCGCCTGGCGGACCGCCGCGCGCCCGACGACCCGGCCCCGGCGGTCATCGGCGAGCGGTAGGCCACCGGGGGCAACGTCAGGTCGAGCTGCAGATCCAGCAGTGGCAGCGGCGGATACCGGCCCGGCTGTGCCGGAGACGGAACCACGTGACCACGATCGGCCTCATACCTCCAGGGTCGGCAGGTCAGGCGGCGACTTGACCAGTTCGACGTGACCGGCAGGTGAAGGTCCGGTGAGGCTCAGGCGGGGGCTCAGCGGCCCCGCAGCCGACCAGCTGCCTGGCGCAGCCGACCATCTACCTGACGCAGCCGGGCCGCCACGTGACGCAGCCGGCCGAGCGCCCTTCGTCGAAGTCCGCGCTCCGCGGCGCGGCGCCGGGTGAGCGCCTGGGGGCGTACGTCCACGACGACCTGCCGGGCCTCCTTGGCGCGCAGGTGCTCGGCGACGGCCCGCAGGTCGTTGGCGCGGCGCTGCGCGCCGCGAGACGAGGCCCGGTCGGCGAGCGCCTCGACGTCCTCGACCAGCCGCGGACGCGGTTCCCCGGTCCTGCGCATGGGTTCGCCTCCCCGACGCTGTAGCCCGATAGCCGGTCAACGACCGGCCGGAGCGGAGGTCACGCCGATGTGCCCGGTCTGTCGTACCTTGATCGTCGGTTGGCCGGGTCGGGTGGTCAGGGATGACTAGGCCTGTCGGTCGGGGAACGGGCCCACACGGGTGGTTCCCGGTTCAGAACCCGCGAGCCGCGCGCGGTTCCCGCCGACACACCCCCAGACTCGGTCCGACGTCGAGAGGAGGCGGGGCCCGTGCACGAGAGCATGATGGTGACGGTCGGGTTCGCCCTCGACGTCGCCCACCAGCGCGGCATGCGCGTCGACGTGGAGACCACGACCGGCCGCTCGTACGTGCACGTCCTGGTCGGCGGCCTGGACCGCTTCTGCGTGATCCTGCTCGACGGGCTCAAGGCGCACGTCGTCTCCCGTGAGCACGTCGTGGCTGTCTCGTTGGACCAGTCCCTGCTGCTGGAGCTGACCACGGACAACGCCTTCGTCGCCGAGGCCACCGCCTGAACGACTGGTCGACGCCTCGGTACCGGGTCAGCCCAGCAGGCCACGCTCGCGAAGTCGCGACAGCAGCCGGAAGCCGTCCGGTGCGCGCACGTCGTCGTACGCGCGCCGGTCGCGGCGATCTCGTCTCCCGGGCTCCCGGATCGGCTCCGGGCTGCCGTGGGTCAGCACCTGCTCGGTCGGCGAGAGCTGACGGATGACCACGGCACGGACCCGCTCGGGCGAGCGCTCCGCCGTCTCGCCGTAGATCTCCGGGTCGTGCTGCCCGTCGTCACCGATCAGCAGCCACCGGATGTCGGGGAACTCGTCGAGCAGCCGGGCGATCTCCCGGCGCTTGTGCTCGCGCCCGGACCGGAACCAGGAGTCCGGGGTAGGCCCCCAGTCGGTCATCAGCAGCGGGCCGGGTGGGTACGCGTGTCGGTGCAGGAACTGGTCCAGCACCGGCGCCACGTTCCAGGCGCCGGTCGACAGGTAGAAGTAGGGCGCGTCGGGGTGCTGCGCCTCGATCTCCCGGTAGAGCGTCGCCATGCCGCGCACCGGCCGGCGGGTCCCCTCGTGGCGCACGAACGTGTTCCACGCCGCGAGCAGCGGCCGGGGGAGCGCGGTGACCAGCACGGTGTCGTCGATGTCGCTCACGACGCCGACGGTCGCGGCCGTGTCGACGACGCGGACGGCGACCGGCACCGGCGACGCCCCCTCGACGGTCATGGTCACGTCGGCCCAGCCCGGCTCGAGGTCGGACCCGAGCACGGCGTCGACGTAGCCGCCGCGGCCGCTGACCACGCGATGGCTGCGGCTGCCGGCGCTGACGGTCACCTCGACGTCCGCGGCCGTGGCCGTGAGGAAGCGGCGGAAGCCCCGTCCCAGCTGCAGGTCGCGGCTGCCCGTGTCGGGTGGCGCCAGCAGCACACGGGCCAGGACCCGGACCCAGCCGTCCCCGCCGTAGCCCCGGTAGGGCATCACGCGAGGGCGCCAGCCACGCCGCCGGAGCCACCGCTCGATGCCGGCGTGCACCCGGTCCTCGACACGGGCCGCCCGGTGGAGCAGCGGCGGCTGGTCGGTCACGACGTCATCGTGCCGCACCGCCGGCCGGAGGCAGCGGCCGCCTCAGCCGAGCACGAAGTAGGTGTAGCGCACCGTGTAGGACTCGACGTCGTACCAGTTGGTCCCGGTCGTGTAGGTCGACCAGCGCAGCACCCGCTTGCGGATCAGATGCTTGGCTGCGCTCACTCGCGGCGCGGTGTAGGTGCCCAGCGTGGACCCGAGCCGGCGCTCGACCTCGCTGACGTTCTGCCGCGAGTCGTGGTAGACGAGCCGTGCCGTGTCGGCGAAGCGCGGGTCGCCGCGGCCACCGTGCGCGCTGACCTGGACGGTGCCGTAACGGACCGCCGCCGGCAGCCGCGCCTGGTGGTCGGCGACCGCGTAGGCATCGCCGGAGTCGCAGGTGCCGGAGGCGTAGTAGCCGATCCAGCCCTTGCGCTTGCCCGACGAGTGCCGGAAGACCAGCGAGCAGTCGTCGAAGAAGGACTCGGTGAGCGACTCGCGTGCGGTCACGGTCATGGACCCGGAGCGACGGACCAGCCGCTGGCCGGAGACGCGTCACGGACTTGGCTGCCCCGACCCGACGGTTGCCGGCGTCGTCGGTGACGACCAGGCGTGCCGTGTAGCCACCGGAGGACACGATCCGGCCGGCCGAGTCGCGTCCGTTCCAGACCAGCGAGACCGGCTTGGCTCCGACGCCGGTGCGGGTGACGGTGCGCACCTGGCGGCCCGACGAGCGGACCTCGAGCGCGACGGACCCCACCCGCTCGCGCAGCGTCGTCGAGAGCGCCACCCGGTCGAGGTAGCCGTCGCGCACCGGCAGCACGCGCGGACTGGAGCGGGTCACCTCACCCAGTGCTGGTGCCTTCGTGTCGACGGTGAGCGCCCGGCTCGCGAGCCCGCGCTGCGCCCCGCTTGCCGCCGCGATCTCGACCCGGAAGTCGCCGTCGCGGACGGCTTCGCCGCCGACGCGGCCGTTCCAGACGAACGAGTGGGTCCCCGCGGACTGCGCCCCGAGAGCGCGGCGGGCAACCGTCCGCCCGGCGCCGTCACGCACGCGGAAGGTCACCGTCTGGCGGGCCTCGAGCCGGTAGCGGACGGTCGTGGCGTCGTTGCGCCCGTCGCCGTTGGGGCTCAGCTGCGCCGTCGACAGGCCGGTGATGCTCGGGTGCAGCCGCTGGACCGTGATGCCCACGCGTACCGGGTTGCCTGTGTCGCAGCGCGCGGCGTCGGCGCGGCACAGCACGGCGGAAACCGTGTGCGTCCCGTTGGCCAGCGTCTCCAGCGGGAGGCTTGCCGTGTAGGGGGCGGTCGTCGTCGCGCTCAGCGACGTGCCGTCGACCCGGAAGCGGACTGCCGCCCCGTCGGGTGCCTCGGCGCTGACCCGGATCTGGTCCCCGGTCTGCGTCGAGCCGTCCGCCGGCGAGGTGATCGTCGGCGCCGCGTTGGACACCGTCGTCGTCACGGTCGCCGCGGTCTCGGAGCACTGGCTGATCGCACTGCAGTCCGCCGCGCTCGCCGTCTGCGGCCCGTTGAGGCCGTACGTCGCGAAGGTCGCTGTGGCGGCACCGCCCGACGTGGTGACGACCCTCGAGAGGTCCCCGATCCCGAGCCGCACCTTCGGGGCACTGCTGGTGGCGCTCACAGTGGCGACGCCGGACGACGTAGACCCGTCGACGGGCGAGGTGATCGTCGGGGTGGTCGCCGGAGGCAGCAGGTCCAGGGACGCGGCGAAGTCGACGTTGCCGCGCTCGAAGCCGAAGCGGGCGTCGGTCGCGCCGGCGGTGATCGCCGCGCGGAGCTCGTCGGCGGTGCGGTCGGGCCGGAAGGCGAGCAGCAGAGCAGCCTCGCCGGCGACCATCGGCGAGGAGAACGACGTGCCGTCGGCCCGCTCGTAGCCGCCGCCGGGCGTGGCCAGCAGGATCGACCGGCCCGGGGCTGCCACGTCGACCCACGGGCCGAAGCTGCTGAAGGACGCGCGGGCGGTGCCGTTCGCCGTCGTGGCTCCGACGGCGATCACGCCGCGCAGGGCGCCGGGGAACTGCTTTCCGGACGTGCCGTCGTTGCCGGCGGCGGCGACGACGAGCGACCCGTGGCGCTGGGCGTACTCGACGGCCGCCTTCTCCAGCGGGTCCGAGGTGGGGCCGCCGAGGCTGAGGTTGATGATGTCCGCACCGCTGTCGGCGGCCCACACGATGCCCTTGGCGAGGTCGTCGGTGAAGATCCGACCCGTGCGGTCGGCGACCTTCACCGCGAGGAGCGAGGTGTCGTAGCCGGCACCCGCTATGCCCCCGCCGTTGTTCGTGGCGGCGGCGGCGATGCTGGCCACGCCGGTGCCGTGGCCGACCAGGTCGCGCACGCCGGTGCCCGGGCTGACGGCGTTGTAGCTGCCGGCGACCTTCGATGCGAGGTCGGGATGGGTCACGTCGACCCCCGAGTCGACCACGGCGATGCGCACGTTGCTCGCGCCGTGGGTGCGGTCCCAGGCCGCGGGCGCCCGGACGACGTCGAGGTACGAGCGCTGCTCGGCGAAGCGCGAGTCGGCCGGCTCCTCGCTCAGCCACCTGCGGTGCGCGACCTCGACCGACGTGACGTCGCCGCGGCTCAGCAGCCGGTCACGCAGGTCGGCGACGCGGGAGGACGGAACCTCGAGGCTGACGGCGTTCAGCCGCGGCAGCCGGCCGACGGCGCGGGCACCCTCGCGTGCCACGCCGTCGACGACGTCCTGCCCGGCCGCCCGGGTGGTGGTCCGCACCACGAGGCGGACCTGCGGGTCGTCACCGTCGGGAGACGCCGTGCCCGCCTGCGCACCGGTAGCTGCGAAGGGGCCCAGCGGGGCCAGGACGGCGAGCGCCACGGCGCCGGTAAGGGCACGGAGCAGGCTCCGGGTCGGGCGCATGCGGGACACCTGCTCGTGGTCGTCGTGGGGGTGGTCGGGGCGTGGCGGGGATCTGCCATGGGTCGATGCGGCGCGAGTCGCGACGGTCGAGCCCTTGCCAGTATCGGGCACGGTCCCGGTGGCCGAGGGGTTCGCCCGCATTTCGCCGTGTCGGCGAGGCTACGGACTGCTGGTGGCGGGCGTCATCGCAGTCAGGCCGCTGCCGGCCAGCCGGCCGCCTGCCGAAGGAGGTCGTCGAGCTCGCTGTCCGGGATGTCGGTGAGGCGGCGACCGGTCGAGGTGATCAGGTTGGCCGCCATGCCGCCCAGCAGGTGGTGGAGGTCGATGCGCTCGCCGCCCCAGGTCGGCACGATGGCGGCGGCCGCAACCGGCGTGGCCGCGACGCCGTCATCGTTGATCCCGCCCTCGAGCGGCAGCTCACCTGGCTGAGGCGCGTCAGGGATGCGCTGCCCGTCGGGTCGGAACCAGGCGAAGCGGCCGCCGCCCAGCGCGCGTACGTCGTAGCCCAGCTCGTGGACCGCGCGGTGATGAGTCGGGCAAGCGCTCACCAGCAGGTCAAGGTCTGTGTGACCACCGCGGCTCCACCAGGAGGAGTGGTGCGGGATGAGTCGGTGGCGCTGCGTACAGCCCGGGAACCGGCAGCGCCCGCCGTCTCGGGCGCGTAGCGTCCGGCGTTGGCGCCGGTCGGCGTTGCGACTGGTCCGGCCCAGGTCCAGTGGGCGGCCGTCGCGGGCGCGCACGATCAGCTGGGCCGGCGACTGGCACAGCATCCGCATCACAGTGCTCGCCGAGACCTGCAGCCCGTCCTCGGTCGTGCAGGTTTCCGGTCGGCGAGCGAGGGAGGCCTGGTGGAGCGAGCCACCGTCGGGCACCGGGCCGGCCACTCTGTCGGGGACCGCATCGACCACGGGGTGGCCAGAAGGCTGTCCGGGGCGCGTCGTGGTGCTGCCGGGTGTCTGTCGTGTTTCCGCGGAAGCGTTTCCACAGGTCCTGTCGCCGTCCGTCCGGTCGGCAGCGGCAGCTCCGTCGTGGGCGTCGCCGACCGTCCGACTCCGCGCGGCTTCCTGGACCCGGCCGCCGCCCTCGCGGCAGGCAGCTGTGAGAGCGTCGAGGTCGGCGTGGACCATCACGAGGTAGGGGTCGCCCGCCTCACCCTGCGGCCCGCTTGCCAGGAACGACTCGACCATCACCATGAACGCGTCCGCCTCGGAGCGGATGAAGGGCGGCTCGCCACCGAGCTCCTCGACGAGGGCTGCCTCCTCCGGCGTCTCGACCACTTGCTCGACGTCGTCGATCACGACCCGCCTGCCCAACATGAGCGCGCTGTCGACAGCGGGGGCTTCCTCGGGCGACACACGCAGCGTGTAGACGACGGAGCCGTCCCCGTCGACGCGGCGTCGTGCCCCGCGGCGCACATGAGCGGCCGCCGCGTCGCGGCCAAGGAGCACCTGCCGCCAGGAGCGGACCAGGATCTCCGCCTGTGCCCCGGTCGCGCCGCGAGCCAGCTCCACCAGCTCCCTCTCGGTGGCCGCGGTGGCCACTCGGGACAGTGCCCGCACCTTGCAGTAGGACAGCGAGCCCGTGGCGAAGGCGGCGCGAAGGTGCGGGAGCCGGCGCAGCGCACGGGCCACCCGCACCTTGTCACGGGCGGTGCCGAGGCTCATCCCGACCCGCCAGGACAACCAGTGCGCGCTCGACCGCAGCCCCGAGGCGCCCCAGCCCTCGCGGGCGTCGAACTCGCCGAGCAGGTCCAGGAACTCGCACTCCGCGACGGCGATCCGCGTCGCCAGCCCGGTCAGCCGGTCCTCTAGCTCGCCCAGCGGGAGGTCGAGGACTGGACGGGCTGCTGTGGCTGCGGCGATGAGCTCCATGACAGGACGCTAGGTCCGACCCTGGACACAACTCCTACACGGGACGCCGCCCGGCGCGAGGACGCGGGCCGACCCGGCCGATGCGCCGGTGCCGAGCCGGTACCGAGCCGATGCCGTCGCGCCGACCGTCAGCCGACGACGCGGTCAGTGCCGGACACGACGTGCAGGACAGGGAGCTTGAGGTCGTCGCGCAGGCGCGACGCCCAGTCCCGGTGCAGCCCGGCCTGGATGATGTGCGGCGGCGTGACCACGATCACCTCGTCGGCGTCGTCCAGGCGGACCGCCTCGAGGGCGGCCGGCAACGGGTTGGACCCGGTCACCGAGCCGCGGGCGGTGAGACCGTGCGGCGGCGAGCCGGGCGAGGGACTCGTTGACCGCGTGCATCGCGTCGAGCTCGGCCTGCTCGGGAGTGGGGTCGTCTTCGTCCAGTGCGTCGCGCAGGTTCCCCAGCGCGACCTCGTCGAGCGCCTCGATCAGCCGGTTGTGCTCGGCGTCGGCAGGTATCAGCAGGTGGATCTCGACCTCCTCGTCGCCGTGCAGCTGCGCGATGCGCGCGGCGTCGTGGGCGTCGAGGGTGCCCTCGCTGAGCAGCAGGATGCGGTACACGGGGACCTCTCTGCGGCAGGTGTCGGAGCGGCAGGTGTCGGCCGGGCAGGTGTCGGACGGTGAGCCGGTGTCAGCCGGCGGTGAGGATGTCGGCCAGGTCGAAGCGTACGGGGCGGTCCAGCTGCTCGTAGGTGCAGGACTCGGGCTCGCGGTCCGTCCGCCAGCGACGCCACTGGGCGGTGTGCCGGAAGCGGCTGCCCTCCATGTGGTCGTAGGCGACCTCGACGACCAGCTCGGGCTTGAGGGGGACCCACGACAGGTCCTTCTTGGCGTTCCACCGGCTGACCGCGCCGGGCAGACGGGCCTTCTCGTGCGCCTCGGCCTCGGCCCAGGCTGCCCAGGGGTGTCCGGTCACGTCCTCGACGGCGTACGGCGCGAGCTCCTCCACCAGCTCCGCGCGCCGCTTCATCGGGAACGACGCGGAGACGCCGACGTGCTGCAGCTCGCCGTCGTCGTTGTAGAGGCCGAGCAGCAACGAGCCCACGACCCCGCCGGACTTGTGCCAGCGGTAGCCGGCGACGACGCAGTCCGCCGTGCGCTCGTGCTTGATCTTGTACATCGCGCGTACGTCCGGCCGGTAGCCGTCACCGGTCTTCTTGGCGACGACCCCGTCGAGCCCGGCGCCCTCGAAGACCTCGAACCACTGCTGGGCCGTCTCGGTGTCGTCGGTCGACGGGGTGACGAAGACCGGTGGCGCTGCGTCGGCGAGGACCTGCTCGAGCCGGGCACGTCGCTCACCGAAAGGCGTCTCGAGCAGTGACTCGTCGGCGACTGCCAGCAGGTCGAAGGCGACGAACGACGCCGGAGTCTCGGCGGCCAGCCGGTCGACACGGGACTTGGCCGGGTGGATGCGCTGCAGCAGCGCCTCGAAGTCCAGCTGGTCCTCGGTCACGATGACGATCTCGCCGTCGAGGACGCACCGGTCGGGGACGTTGGCCTTGAGTGCCTCGACCACCTCCGGGAAGTAGCGGGTCAGCGGCCGCTCGCCCCGGCTGGACAGCTCGACCTCGTCGCCGTCACGGAAGGCGATGCACCGGAAGCCGTCCCACTTGGGCTCGTAGAGGTAGTCGCCGGGGTCACCGCTCGGGATGCCCTTGACCGACTTGGCCAGCATCGGTCCCAACGGCGGCTGCACAGGAAGGTCCACCCGCCCATCCCACCACGTAGGGAGCACCGGCCACGTCAAGCTGCCCCTCGACGCCGGAGGGTCCACGGACGTACGTTCGCAGGCGAGGGCCGGCCGACCGGCCGGCCGCGACTGGAGGCGCCCGATGTTCGTCCAGGTCATCGAGGGAAAGGTGTCCGACCCGGCCGCCGTGAAGGCGCTGGTCGAGCGCTGGCAGACGGAGCTTGCGCCGGGGGCGGCGGGCTGGCTCGGGAGCACCTCGGGGGTCACGAGCGATGGCCAGATGGTCGCCGTCGTGCGCTTCGAGGACGAGGCGGCCGCACAGCGCAACAGTGACCGCCCGGAGCAGGGCGCCTGGTGGGCCGAGATGTCGAAGCTGATCGAGGGAGACCCGGTCTTCCGTAACAGCGACCGGGTGATGGTCGACGTGCGCGGCAACCCCGAGGACGCCGGCTTCGT
Source organism: uncultured Actinomycetota bacterium (assembly GCA_963762865.1). Classification (GTDB taxonomy): domain Bacteria; phylum Actinomycetota; class Actinomycetes; order JACCUZ01; family JACCUZ01; genus DATHAP01. The sequence continues at coordinate 6,191 of CAVXNC010000010.1, read as the reverse complement.
CCAGGTGATGCAGGGCGGGAGCACCGACCCGGATCGCGCCTGGAAGCTCATGGAGCAGGACGACACCGACTGGTCGGCCTTCCGGCCCGACATCATCGGCAGCATCAACATCGGGCACGCCGGTGGGCAATGGACGATGGTCAACTACTTCACGTCCGAGGCCGAGGCTCGCGAGGGTGAGAAGAAGGAGGCGCCGCCGGAGCTGCAGGCGCAGATGGAGGAGCTGATGACGCTCAGCGACGGCGAGCCGGAGTACCTCGACCTCACCGAGCCCTGGTTCTACTCGCCGCGCTGACCCTCAGGCGCGGAGGTACCTCGCCAGCAGCATGCCGTCCCGCTCGAGGAGCAGCGCTGGTCTGACGGCGAGGTCGAGCTCCGCACCGTGCACGATGCGCGGGCCGTCGCCCCCGACGAGCTGGGGCGAGATCGTGACGCACAGCTCGTCGAGGCGCCCGGCGGCGGCCACGTCGGCGAGCAGGCTCGGCCCGCCCTCGCAGAGCAGCCGCGGGAGACCGCGCTCTGCGAGGTCGTCGAAGGCTGCGGCGATGTCGACGTCGTCGTCACCGGCGACCACCACGTCGGCGACCTCCGAGAGACGGTCCCGCGCCGTACGGTCGGCGGACCCGCTCGCGACGACGACCGTGCGCTCGGTGCCGGTGAAGAGGTCGGACGCGGGGTCGAGCTCCAGCCCGCGGCTCACCAGGACGAGGACGGGCGCGGCGCGCTGACCGCGCGCGCTGCGCCGGTCGGCGTCGACCTCCTTGGCGCGCGGCGCCCGGTAGCCCTCGGCCCGTGCCGTCCCGGCACCGACGACAACCGCGTCGCAGAGCGAGCGGAGGACTCCGAAGACCTCCTTGTCGGCGGGGCCGCCGAGCCCGCCGGACCGGCCGTCCTTCACCGCCGAGCCGTCCAGCGACGCCACCATGTTGGCCCGCACCCAGGGTCCGTCGTCCGGGTAGGCATAGGCCTGGTGCAGGTTGACGGAGTCCGCTGCCGTCGGCAGGAGCTGGCGCATGGCGGGATCCTCGCACCCGTCTGCGACGATCTCGCGGTGCCGGACTCGAGTGACCGCCTGCGACGCGCGTCGCCGTACCTGTTCGCGTCGTTGCTAACCGTGACGGGTGTGTCGCACTTCGCCGTCCCGAAGGCGTTCGCCTCGATCGTCCCGCCACAGCTGCCCTGGACGTACGGCCTGGTCTACGCCAGCGGCGTCGCCGAGCTGGCCTGCGCCGCGGGTGTGGCGGTGCCACGGACCCGGCGGGCGGCCGGCTGGGCGGCGGCCGGCCTGCTGCTCGCGGTCTTCCCGGCCAACGTGCAGATGGCACTCGACGCGGCCGGCCGGTCGGACGCCTACCGGTGGGGCACCTACGCCCGGCTCCCGGTGCAGGTCCCGCTCGTCCTCTGGGCGGTGTCGGTGGCTCGGTCGGCCCCGGTGGGCCGTTCGACGGGGACGTCGGCCGTTCGTACGACTCGGGTCTGAACGCCGGTCTGACACCCAAACGCTCCGGGACGATGAACCCGCGACAGGGCGGCGTGACCTGAGCGGCGCCCGGAGTGTTGGAGACATGTGAACGGCCGGAGCGCAGTGTGGCGCACCGCGGCGGCCGGCGGCTTCGGGCTGCTGGTGACCGTCGCGGTCCTCGTCGTGCCCGACCTCCGGTTCGCCTACCGCAGCACTGGTGGGCACCTGGTGCTCGAGACCACCGTCACCCTGGTGGCCGCGCTGGTGGCCTTCCTGCTCTACGGGCGCTACCGACGTACCGCCGAGCTTTCGACACTGCTGCTCGTCTACGCGATGTCCCTGCTGGCGCTCACCGCGTCGGTCTTCGTGCTGGTGCCCGAGCTGCTGGACTCGGGGTCGGGTAGAGCGGCGAGCAGCTGGGCGGCGTTGGTCGTGCGAGTGGTCGCGGCGCTGCTGATGCTCGCCGCTGCAGTGGTCCCGTCGTCGACGACCTACTCGGCGACCAAGCCGTGGCGCGACGTCATGGTCGTCGTAGCGCTGGCGGGGCTGCTCGGTGGTGTCGTGTTCGCACTGGCCTCCGGTGCGGAGGGTGCGGTGGACGTGCGAGTCGCGGCGGAGTCGTCGGGACGGCCGTCCTTCGACGGTCACCCCGCGGTGCTCGTCGTGCAGGCCGTCGGCCTGCTGTGCAACGCGGTGGCATCGGTCGTCTTCACCCGTCGTGCGGCTCGCAGCGACGACGAGCTGCTCGGGTGGGTCGGAGCGGCGCTGGGTGTCGGTGCGTGGGCCGCCGTCTGCTACCTGCTCTTCCCGTCGATCTACACCGACTGGCTGTACGCGGGCGACCTGCTCAGGCTGACGACGTACGTCCTCCTGCTGGTCGGCGCGGTCCGCGAGATCCGGGTCTACTGGGCCGCGCAGGCGTCGATGGCGATCGAGGCCGAGCGTCGCCGGCTGGCGCGGGACCTGCACGACGGCGTCGTCCAGGAGCTCGGCTACATCAGGTCGGAGTCGCTGCGGCCGTCGGACGACGGAGCGATGGCCAGGATCAGCGCGTCGTCGATGCGCGCTCTCGACGAGGCGCGCCGGGCGATCACAGCACTGGCGGCACCGCCGGACGAGGGACTGGCGTCCGCGCTGAGGCGGGCCGCCAACGAGGTCGGCGACCGCTACGACGTGCCGGTGGAGCTGTCCCTGGACGAGTCCGTGATGGTGGCGCCGGCGGTGCGCGAGGACCTGGTGCGGATCGCGCGGGAGGCAGTCACCAACGCCGCCCGGCACGCGGAGGCGCCGGCGATCTCGGTCGCGTTGGCGTCCGGGTGTCTAGAGGTCGCGGACGGGGGCAGGGGCTTCGACCCGGCGCGTGGCCGGCCCGGAGGCTTCGGGCTGACCAGCATGCGCGAACGGGCCGAGGCCATCGACGCCGCGGTGCACATCGAGTCGTGCGCCGGGCGGGGGACGAAGGTGCGCGTCACATGGTGATCCGGGTAGTCGTCGCCGATGACCACGCCCCGACGCGGGCCGGTGTCCGGGCCTCGCTCGACGCCGAGGGCTTCGAGGTCGTCGGTGAGGCCGCCACTGGCAAGCAGGCCGTGGAGCTCGTCAAGACGCTGACGCCGGACGTCTGCCTGATGGACATCCACATGCCCGGCGGCGGCGTGGCGGCCGCCGACGAGATCAGCCGCACCCTGCCGGACTGCGCGGTCGTCATGCTGACGTACTCCCGCGACGACACCGACCTGTTCGACTCGCTGCGGGCCGGCGCCCGCGGCTACCTGCTCAAGGACATGGACCCGGATCGTCTCGGGCCGGCGCTGCACGGGGTGCTCGCGGGGGAGGCCGCGCTGCCTCGGTCGCTGGTGTCTCGCGTGCTCGAGGAGTTCCAGGGGAGGTCCAAGCGCAAGCTCTTCGTGAAGGCCCAGCGGCCCACCCAGCTCACCTCGCGGGAGTGGGAGATCATGGAGCTGCTCCGGGACGGCCTGTCGACCGAGGAGGTCGGGGCGCGCCTCTTCATCGCCCCTGGGACGGTCCGTGTCCACGTGTCCTCGGTGCTCAAGAAGCTGCGGGTGCCCGATCGGGCCTCCGCCATCCGGGTGCTCGGGGGAGGCTGAAGCACCGCCGGCTGCGGGCGCAGACGGACACACGAATCCCAGTGCCACGGGTGTATGCCGGTCGTGGCGCGCATACCGCCGGCGATGGCACTGATGCGCTCGACACCGGCCCGGCAAGCCTCGGCAGGGATGCCTCGTCACATTGACCAATTCCAAGTCACGCTTCCGGTAAGTAACACGGCCGCACGCGGATGACCTCCAGTCACCGGTTGCTCACTGAAGTGCGTGTGACTACACAGACCGTTTAGTCGCAAATATGCGCGGGTGGTGTGCAACCACCCTTCCGAACGATGGTGCTATGTCGGTTTTTGCCGCGATGCTTACACGACGATCAGCTCGTGGCCCGTCAGGCCATGGGGGGGCCTTGAAGGGACACCATCGTGGGACATCACAGTCGAGCCCAGACAACGCACTCAGTCCGATTTCTACACGGGTTTACGCGCCCGGCATCGACCATTGCCGCTATCACGGTCATTGTGCTGGGTCTGGGGACGTCCGTGGCTCTAGCCGACAACGTCGTCGTTGGGGCGGATCAGACGAAGCTTGCTGGGAGTAGCGGCTCATTCCAGGTCTACCTCGTCGAGGAGGATGGGCCTGTCGCGGACACCCTGAACAACTGCAACGCTAATGACGGCAATGGAAACGCCGTGACGGTGAACTTTGCCACGACAGCGGCAGGCGTCGTCAGCGGCCCCGCAGACGCGATACTCATCGGCTGCGATGACCCTGCCACCGTCAACGTGGTCGAGAACGCCGTCACCGTGAACTTTTCTGTCAACGCCGCAGCGGCCGTCGGTTCTACAGCGACGATCACAGCCACCGCATCGGGTGGCCGAACCACCGGGAACAACCCTCGCATCGTGGGCACGTTCGATCCTGACTCCATCACCATCACCGTGGGGGCACCGGTCGTCGTCGACCCGTGCGCGGGGGTTTCCTCTCCGTCGGCCCCGGCGATCTCTTCCTCGCCGACCTCTCCTGACGGCAATGCGCCGTGGTTTGTAACCACGCCCACAGTTTCTGCCACAAGTGCGGACGCGACAGTCACCTACTCGACGGACGGTACGACGTACAGCACCTCGGCGCCAACCCTAGGCGAAGGCACCACAACCGTGTACGCCAAGGCGGAGAAGTTCGGTACCGACGAAACGACGTCCTGTGGAATGGCCGTGTCGCAACGCGAGTTCAAGGTCGACACAGTGGCGCCGACAATTCTGCCGGGAGACGTCACCAACACCATCTGGCGCAACACGGACCTCTCGCAGGCGTTCACCGCGTCAGACGGCACGTCGGGTCTCGCTCAGTCAGCAGATGCGACCTTCACTCTCACCGTATCTACGGAATCCACCAACACCACCACGCCCACTGTGGCTACCAAGGCGGTGTTTGACGTAGCCGGGAACTCGACAACGCGGTCCCTGTCGGCGCTGATCGACAAGACAGCACCGGGTATCCAGGACGACGGGGCGACGACACCGCCCGACGGCACCAATGACTGGTACACGGCCGCCGTTCTCAACCAATTCACCGCATCCGACTCGTTGTCCGGTCTGCCCGCCGGATTCACCAACCCGTTCACCGTCAGCAGCGGCGCCGCTGAGGGCAGCGCCGTCACCGTCTCATCAGGGTCTGTGTCCGACGTTGCCGGAAACGCTAATCCCGGAATTCAAAGCGGCCCGTTCAAGATCGACCTTTCGAACCCGACCGATGTGGCTTTCGTCGGCGGTCCGGCCGCTGGATCAAGTCACTACTTCGGCTCCGTGCCCGCGGCCCCGACATGCACAGCGGACGACGCGATTTCGCAACTCGCGTCGTGCGTCGTGACAGGACATTCAACCGCCGTCGGGAACCACACCATGACGGCCACTGCCACGGACAACGCCGGCCGCACCACGGCAGTCCAACGTAGCTACTCCGTTCTGGCTTGGACCTTGAGCGGTTTCTATCAGCCGGTCGACATGAATGGTGTCTGGAACACCGTGAAGGGTGGCAGCACCGTGCCCTTGAAGTTCGAAGTGTTCGCCGGCAGCACGGAACTGACCAGCACCGCCGTTGTCGAGAGCTTCACCACGAAGTCCGTCACCTGCCCAGGGGCCTCCGCTCCTGCCGACGAGATCGAGTTCGTGACGACAGGTGGTACGGCGTTTAGGTACGACTCGACCGGGGGTCAGTTCGTGCAGAACTGGGCGACCCCGAAGAAGCCGGGAACGTGTCACACCGTCACCATGAAGACGGATGATGAGTCCTCAATCACCGCGAGCTTCATCCTGAAGTGATCGAGTGACCGCCTAGGACACAAAGTGAACCCCCGACCCGAACTGTCGGGGGTTCACTTTTCTGTCATGCACGAGGCGCGTTGAGGGGACACCCGGGCCTTGGGTCACCCGCGTAGTCCGATGATTCCACGGTCAACCGGGTACGACGCTGTTGGGCGAACCCGGGCCAAGGCAACCACGGACAGCTGCCCTCATGGAGGTCGCGGGTGGCACGCGTGCCCACGGTGAGCGGGTCACGTGGCGCCATCTTGGCGGTCGTCGCAATCCAAATGCGGCTTTGTTCGGATCCTGCTTGCGGGCATTGAGCATGACTAGGTTGCCTCATGTTCCTGGCTGGGGTCCAGA
>CAVXNC010000009.1:0-136448 GCA_963762865.1 uncultured Actinomycetota bacterium | reverse complement strand
GCGCGCGTTTTGCCCCCTCGCCTGACGGGTGCGTGTGTGCGGAGACGTCAGGTGATGGGGCTCCCATAGGAACAACACCGGTTCCGTATGCGACAGATCTTCAGTCGTCCTGGATGACGAGTGTCCTCTCGACGCCTGGGCGATGAGTGCACTTTCGTAGACGCCGAATGAGCCGAATGGGACGATCGCTGCCATGGATCTCGACCTGACTGCCGTCGAGAGCTTCATCGCCGTGACGGACTCGCGACACTTTGGGCGCGCGGCCGACAAGCTCGGGGTTTCGACGTCCGCGTTGACAAAACGCATCAAGAGGCTTGAGGCCGCGGTGGGCGTCCCGCTGATCGAACGCGACACTGCCGGCTACGCGGGACTCACGCCTGCCGGTCGGCGTTTCGTGCAGTTCGCCCCGCAGTTGCTACACGCTGCCCAGGCCGCCAAGACCGCGGCGACGGGCGCACCCGTCGAAACGCTACGGCTCGCCGTACCGGCCGGCGTCGGTGTCGTGGCGCCACTGATGCCTCAAGCGCTTGCGACGCTCGAACTGGCGCTACAGCACGCTCACCCCGACGTAGGCATCGAATCGGTACGGACGGCATTCCCGGAACTGACCCCAGCCCTGCTTGCGGGTGACGTCGATGTGGTCCTGACGTTCGGTCCCTCCTCCAGTCCCGACGTCACCTCGACCCGGCTCTCGGAGATTCATCGTGTCGGGCTGGTCGGCGCAACGCATCCGCTGGCCTTCAAGCGCGCCGTGGAGGTGCACGAGTTCGCGCGGCTGCCGATGATCTACAGCCCTGACTTGCCCGACGAGTACATGCAGCCCTTCATCCTCGCCGACGTTCGGCCGCTCGAGGAGGCAACATTGGTTCCGATCAATGCCTCGAACACAGCGCATGTCGCCCAGCGCATCCTCCGCGGACGCGAGGTGACCGTGGTGCCGTTGGCACTCACCGGGAACCTGCCTCCCGAGCTCCAACGGGTGGGGCTGATCGGCGTTCCAGCAAGTTGGTACCACGCGCACCGGCGCCGCGGCGATGACCGCCCAGCGCTGCTGACTGCGATCGATCTGATGACCGATTTCACAGACTCGATCACTCGGTCGGCGCTGTCCTGACAGGCACCTGTTTCCGAAACGGAAACAACAGCCGCCCTGAGCATGTGGCGGGGCTAGCGTCCGAATGTGAAGCGTTCGACAGCGCCCGCGGTGCCCACCGGTGGAGGCCTACCTGGTTCAGCGCCCATGGAGCGCCGCAGGCCGAGTCTGGAGTGGTCTGGCCGCGATGGAGAAGGATCGTGACAGGCGCCATCGAGTTGAACGGCCTCACCAAGTCCTTCGGGGAGGTGCTGGCCGTCGATGACGTCCGCGCGGTGGCGTTGCCTGGCCAGGTAACGGCCCTGCTCGGACCCAATGGCGCAGGCAAGACCACCGCGTTGCGGATGCTGCTCGGGCTCGTGGCCCCGGACAGCGGAGTCGCGACAATTCGGCGGCAAGCGGTACGACGACCTCCCAGACCCGGCCCGCCAGGTCGGTGCGGTTCTCGAGGCATCGGGCTACCACCCCGGGCGTACCGCGCTCGACCATCTACGGATCCTCGCGACCGCGTCCAGGCTGGCACCGGACGCGTGCGAGCGCGTGCTGGCCGAGACCGGGCTGGCCTCGGACGCGCGTCGGCGGGTTGGGGGGTTCTCCCTCGGGATGCGCCAACGGCTGGGGATAGCCGCGGCGATGCTGGGCGACCCGGCAGTGCTCGTTCTGGACGAGCCGACGAACGGACTCGACCCGCCGGGCGTGCGGTGGTTGCGCGGCTACGTGCGTCGGCTCGCGGACGAGGGTCGCACCGTGCTCCTGTCCAGCCATGCGCTGAGTGAGGTCGAGCTGATCGCGGACCACGTGCTCGTCCTGGCTCACGGGCGACTGCTCCGGTCCTCTTCCCTTGCCGCCCTGCGCGCTGAGGCGGGTGTCGGCTCGATGGTGCGGACCCCGCACCAGGACCGGCTCTGCGCCGCCCTCGACGCGGCGGACCTCCCGTACCGCCGTACGGACGAGGGGTTGGCCGTGGACGCGACACCCGAGCAGGTGGGGGAGCTCGCGGGGCAGCACGGGATCGTGCTGCACGGTCTGGTGGGGACGGCCGACCTGGAGCAGGCCTTCTTCCGACTGATCCAGGAGTCCGGCCCGGCGGAGCGTCCAGCGGCCGAAGAGGTGTGGTCGTGAAGGCGCTCCTCCAGGCGGAGCTGCTCAAGCTGCGCAGCACGCGGACGACGGCGGGGCTGCTGCTTGCGACGCTCGGCCTCGTGGCCCTGACGGTCGCGTCGGAGGTCCCGAAGGTCGGAGCGGCGGAGGGGCCGCTCTCCCTGGACGACCCGGGCCTCCTGGCCGACGTGGTGGCGACCTGTTTCGGCGTTCCCCAGGTGCTGATGGTGCTGTACGGCACGCTCGCCTTCACCCAGGAGTTCCGCTACGGCACGATCACCTCGACCTACCTCGGCGAGCCGCGCCGCACCCGCGTCCTGGTCGCGAAGTGGCTTGCGCTGGCCCTCGTCAGCGCCGTCATCACCACCGCGACTCTCGCCCTGTCGGTGCCGTTCAGCAGCGCGTTGATCCGCTCCCGCGACGGTGACGTCACTTTCGCGGGACACTTCTGGGGGGTCGTCGCCATCGGATTCGTCGTGATGGCGGCGTACGGCGTCATCGGTGTCGCCATCGGTGCCCTGGTCCGCAACCAGGTCGCCGCCGTCGTCGGGGTGATCGTCTGGATGACCGCCATCGAGTTCACCGTCATTCCCTCGTTCCCAGATGTCGGACGCTGGATGCCCCTGGGAGCGACGAGCTCGCTGTTCCAGATCGGCCCCTCGTTGGGACTCGACGGGAATCTGCTCTCGGTTCCCGTGGCTGGGCTCGTCCTCCTCGCGTACACGGCTGCGGCAGTCGTCCTTGCACTCCGCCTCACGCCAAGGAGGGATGTCCTGTGACGTCGCGAGGCAGCCTGATGGCCGCGCAGACCGCCGCCGCGCCCATGCGGGTGACTGATGACCGGAACCGAGGCGTTGTCGCTGGTTCTCCTCGGCGGGCTGTGCGGGCTGGCGTGGGCCGCCGGCCTGCGCGGATTCATGGCGCAGATCGTCCAGGAGGACTCGAGCGTCAGCTGGTCGGGCACGTTCGGCTACATCCTGCTCCCCGGCCTGCTGATCGGGCTGCTCCTGGGTTGGGCCGAGCATCTTCGCCGCTCGGGTGGCCGGCGCCACTGGCGCTGGCTCGCCCTGTCACCCCTGCTGTTCGCGGCGGTCTTGTTCAGCGAGGGCCCGCTGGGGGTGCTCGGGATCTTCGAGGACGGCCTCGGTGGCGGAGCGATCGGCGTACCGCTCTACGCCATGGCAGGCGGGTACGCGATCTCCGGGCGCGGTCCCCGCTGGGGCCGACTCGCCGGAGGTCTCCTGGCGCTGACGGCCGTTCCCATCTGGGCCTTGACCGTCGAGTCCTTCGCGGGAGCGGACCTGGCAGTCACCACACCCCGCGGGCTGTGGGTCGCCGTCTACTACTACTCGTTCCTCGCGCTGTTCATGGTCGCTGCCGCCATCCCGCACCGGCACGCAGTCGACGACTAGCTGCAGCCGGAAGGGGCTCGATCGCGCTTGGCGGTGGCTCGAGATCACGCCGCGTGAGTCTTTCTGGGCGGAAAGCGCAAGGGCTGGAGGCCGATGTCCGACCGCGGCTCGACGCATGATCATCGACGCGGGCGGAGCCGACATCCCTGTCATCACCGACCGGCGAGCGACTCGGCAGGATCCGGCTTCTGGTCAGCCCTTGACGATGTGCAGGCGGGTGCGACGCACCGTCGTGTAGTCGTCGGGGTGCGCCGCGAGGAACGCGTCGACGGCGGTCCGGCAGCCCGACCACTTGAAGTAGTCGTCGATCACCATCACGCCGCCGGGGGAGAGGCGCGGGCCGATGCGCTCGAGGCAGGTCATCACCGAGTCGTGCCAGTCGCCGTCGATGTGTGCGAGGGCGACCGGCTCGTCGCCGGTGATGGTGTCCTGGAAGAGCCCCTGCACCAGGTGCACGTGGTGCTCGGCCGGCGGCATCGAGAAGGCGTCGAAGGTCTTGCTGACCCGGGTGAGCAGGTCGGCCTCGTAGCCGTAGTAAGCCTCGCCGGACAGGCCCTTGGCCTGGCCGGCCTTGATGGCGGCGTAGCGCTCGTGCACGTCGGGGCCGTCGGCATCGGTCGGCGGCGGGATCATGCCGAACACGTCGTGGACGTAGAACGTGCGGTCCTTGGCCTTTGCCCGCGACAGCACGATGGCCGAGCCGCCGAGCGCGCAGCCGGCTTCGATCAGCACGCCGGGACGCTGCTCGTGCTCGACGACCTTCGCGGCCTCGAAGAGGTCGTTGAGGGCTCCGACCGGCAGGTAGGTCAGCTTCTGCTTGCGGACCTTCCGGACGACCGGGTGGACCGGCTCGACCCGCCCGGCCGCGTCGCCAGCCCCGTCGGCGGCCTCGGCGGAGGACGGGCGAGGCGCCGGCCCGGTGCCACCGGGCTCGGTCGAGGAGCTGCCTCGGACCAGTCGCTTGAGGCGGGCGGGGATGGCTGCGCGGAGGGACGACATCGGCCGCAGGCTATCGCGGCGACTGCACGCGCCGACCGGGCAGGCGGGCAGCCGGGCGGCGGACCGGTCCGGCCCGCGGTTAGTGTCGGAGCGTGGCGTCTCGAGATGGTGTGGTGTCCGACCGGCTGCTGTCCGCCTTCCGGGTCCTCGCCTGGCTGACCGGCATCGCGCTGCTCGTCCTGGTCTTCGTGGCGATGCCGCTGAAGTACCTGGGTGACGAGCCGGCGCTCTCCGACAAGCTGGGGATGCTGCACGGGATGCTGCTCTACCCGGCCTACGTCGTCGTGTCCTTCGTCGTGGGCTACCAGGCCCGCTGGAGCCTGACCCGCACCGTCCTGGTGATCCTGGCGGGCACGGTGCCCTTCATGTCGTTCGTCGCGGAGCGGTCAGTGCTTCGTCAGGTGCGCTCGGCGCAGCAGCCACAGCCCGCTGCTCCCGGACAGCCCGCCTGAGCACCGCCGCCCAGAAGAAGACCGCGGCAGCCGCGAAGAGCCACCACTGGAAGGCGTAGGCCAGGTTCCGCCACCGGCCCACCTGGCCAGGGTGACCGCCGGGGTCGCTCGACGCCGCGACCGTCCGTGGGGCAGCGGGGTCGGCCGGGTCGGTCGACCGCAGCACGACGTACCCGTCGTAGAGCTCCTGCGCGTCGTACGGCAGGACCTCGAGGAGGGTCACCGTGGCGACGTACGGCACCTGACGCCGCGTCGGGACCGTCGTCAGCGAGGCGTCCGACGCGGACTCGGACTCCTGCAGGACGCCCCGCACCGTGACGGCGCCCGACGGCGGGACCGGCGCCGCATCACCGCCTGGCACCCAGCCGCGGACCACGGGAAGCACCCCGGCGTCGGTCCGCAGCGGCGTCAGCACCCACTCCCCGGCGCGGCCGTCGAGGTCGCGGTCGGGGACGGTCACCTGGCGCGAGGCGTCCCATGACCCGCGGGCAGTCACCCGCCGCCCGGGGTCGCCGGCCTGCAGCCGGCCGCCGGGGGAGGTCACCGAATCGATGCCGGTGACCCGGTCGGTGCCCGCCGACTCGGCGCCCCGGTCCTCGTAGCTGTGCAGCTGCCACAGCCCCAGCCAGCCCATCGCGACGAGGGCGACGACCAGCAGCAGGTGCCACGCCCACCACCGAGGGGCGAGCGCCAGCCGCACGGTCGACGGGCTGCTCGGCACCCCCGCACGGTAACCGCTAGTTCGGTGGCCGCCACCTGACAGTCGTGACGCCCGGCCGGTCGGGCACGATGAGCGCATGCCGCAGTCGACGCAGGAGCTGCTGGAGATCCTCGACCTCGAGCGGATCGAGGACGGCCTCTTCCGCGGGCGCCAGCCGGACACCGCGTTGCAGCGCGTCTTCGGCGGGCAGGTCGCCAGCCAGGCGCTGGTGGCCGCGGCCCGCACCGGCGAGGAGGGCCGCTCGGTGCACTCGCTGCACGCCTACTTCCTGCGGCCCGGTGACCCGGCGGTGCCGATCGTCTACGACGTCGAACGCCTCCGCGACGGCCGCTCCTTCAGCACCCGGCGGGTGGTCGCCCGCCAGCACGGGCGCACGATCTTCTACCTCTCCGCCTCCTTCCAGGTGCCCGAGGAGGGCCTCGAGCACCAGGACGCGATGCCGGCGGTGCCGCCGCCGGAGGAGTGCCCGGAGCTGGGCGACGTGCTGGCGAAGATCTCCGGCCGTCCCCGGGAGGAGTGGGACCGGGAGTGGGCGTCCCTGGACGTGCGGTACGCCGCGCAGGCCGGTGAGCCGGGGAAGCCTCGGGAGCCCGTGTCCCGGGTCTGGCTCAGGTCGTCCGGTCCGATCGGCGACGACCCGGTGCTGCACGCAGCCGTGCTGACCTACGCCAGCGACCTGACGCTGCTGTCCGCTGCGGTGCTGCCGCACGGCACCTACATCGGCGACCCGCGGCTGCAGCCGGCGTCGCTCGACCACGCGATGTGGTTCCACCGGCCCTTCCGCGTCGACGAGTGGCTGCTCTACGACCAGTCCTCGCCGTCGGCGTCAGGGGGCCGGGGGCTGGCCACCGGGCGGCTCTTCACCGTTGGCGGCGACCTCGCTGTCTCGGTCGTCCAGGAGGGCCTGCTGCGGCTGCGCCGGGATTGAGCCGACCGCCAAGGGTGACTGGCCGCCGGCCGGGCGGCGGTTCGGGTGGGTGCGGGCGAGCCGGCTGCGGGCGCCCTCGAGCAGCGCGGCCGACGCCGGCACGTTGGTGAGCGCGTCGACGAAGGCGTCACCGTCGATGCGCAGCAGGCGGCTCGGCGCGATGGCCGTGACCGTCGCCGTGCGCGGGATGCGCTCGAGCAGGCCGATCTCGCCGAAGTAGGCCCCCGAGGACATGCTCGGCAGGTCCTGCTCGACGGCGCCCTCGCCGCGGGCCCGCACGCCGGCCTCGCCCTCGACCAGGACGTAGAACGCGTCCGCCTCGTCGCCCTCGCGGATCACGACCGTCCCCGCAGGGACCTCGACGTCCTCGGCCTCGGCCGCCAGCCGCTCCAGCATCGGGCGGGACGCCTCGGTCAGGATGCCGAGACGCTCGAGCACCTGGACCCGCGGCTCGATGGTCGCCAGGCGGGCCACGTTCTGGGTGTCCATCCGGCGCAGCCACGGCAGCCCGAGCAGGCACAGGGCGGGCAGCAGGGCACCGGCCATCCAGATGCTCGCGTCGAGGCCGAGGTTGGAGATGACGAACGGCGTGACCAGTGCTCCGAGGGAGATCGCGAGCAGCACCCCGGTGAAGAACGCGCCGAAGACCCGGGCGAGGACCTCCTTGGGCAGCGTCCGCTGCATCGCGGTGATCGCCAGGACGTCGACGATCAGGGTGCCGGCGCCACGTACGACCTGGATCGCCGCCGCGGCCACCGGGTTGTCGACGAAAAGGAAGAGCAGCGTCGGCAGGCAGTAGATGGCCATGCCGAGGAGGATCACCGTGCCCAGGCGTGGCCAGGCCGCCATCCGGTTGACCAGACCGGCCGCGGCGATGCCGCCGACTCCCAGGCCGGCCAGCAGGTAGCCGAAGCCGTCGGCCCCGGTCCCGAGCCGCTCCTCGGACAGCACCACGAACTGCACGGTGTCGACGCCGTAGACGAAGCTGGCGATCACGCTGTAGGCGACAAGAGTCGCGGCGGTCGCCGATCCGGTGATGGCATGGATCCCGACGAGCATCTGCTTGAGCGGCCCGGCGGTGCCGGCCTCGGTGACGTCGACCGGTGTGCTGCGCACGGTCATCCGGGTCACGATCACGCCGGAGAGCGCGAAGGTCAGGCCGTTGACCAGGAACACGACCGGCGCCGGGCTGACGACCAGCAGCAGTGCGCCGAGCACCGGCCCGGTGATGATCGCGATGTTGTCGACCATGTTGCGCAGTGCGTTGGCGGCGGCCAGGTCGCTCTCGGGCACCGTCTCGGGGGTGATGGCTGCGGCTGCCGGCTCGTAGACCGTGCCGTTGACGGAGGTCAGGCCGGCGAGCACGATCGCCAGCAGCGCCGGCCCCTCGAGTGCCGCCACCAGCGCCAGCACCAGCATGAGAGCGGTGCTGATCCAGTCCAGGCTGGCCATCAGGCGGACCCGCTCGAAGCGTTCGGCCAGGACGCCGCCGTAGGTGCCGAAGAGCAGCGACGGCACGAACCGGCCGACGGTGGCCGCACCGACCCACGCTGCCGAGCCGGTCTGCTCCCAGACGTAGACCGCCAGGGCGACGTTGTAGGCCCACGACCCGGCGAAGGAGATGAAGAAGGACGTCATCAGCAGCCGGAAGTCCCGGTGACGCAGCGGGGCGGTCAGGCGAGGCTTGTCGGTGGTCCTGCCGTGCCGCGACATGGGCTGCCCCTCGATGGTCAGGTGCCGGAACGCTCGAACGCTGTCAGATCCAGGCCGCCGGGGTGCCAAAACGGCCGATCCTGGCGATCCGGCCCCGGTCGGGCGCCCCTGCACGCTACGGTGCCGCGCGTGAGCACAACGTGAGGCTCCAGCACCTCGGGGTCCGAGGATCGACGGCCGCGCCGGGCGCCGAGTTCGCCCGCTACGGGGGGCACACCTCGTGCGTCGCGCTGACGGCGGAGGGCGGCGACCGCCCGAGCCTGGTCCTCGACGCGGGGACCGGGCTCCGGACGCTGACCAAGATCCTGGCCGGCGCTGCCTACGACGGCTCGATCGTGCTCAGTCACATGCACTGGGACCACATGCAGGGCCTGCCGTTCTTCGCGGCCGGGGACCGCAACGAGTCGCGCGTCGACCTCTACATGCCCGCCCAGGAGGGCCGCTCCGGCCGCGACCTGCTGGCGCAGACGCTGTCGCCGCCGGCCTTCCCGATCACCCCGGAGGGCCTGCGCGGCACGTGGGGCTTCCAC
This sequence comes from uncultured Actinomycetota bacterium, assembly GCA_963762865.1. GTDB lineage: Bacteria > Actinomycetota > Actinomycetes > JACCUZ01 > JACCUZ01 > DATHAP01. Next base: position 127,499 of record CAVXNC010000009.1, on the reverse strand, counting down.
GCGATCGAGGCCGGCGGGCACGCCATCGAGGGCTTCACGGTGCGCACCGTCGACATCGAGCACAAGGGCGGGCGAACCTTCGGGCTGCGGGTCGACGACGAGCTCGGCTCGGTCGCCTACCTGCCCGACCACGCCCCCGCCGCCGGCATGTCCGACGAGCTGCTGGAGATGCTCGCGGGCGTCGACGTCCTGCTGCACGACGCGCAGTTCCTCGAGGGCGAGCGGCCGGTCGCCGTCGACTACGGCCACGCCACCGTGCAGGACGCGGTCAGCCTCGGCCTCGAGTCCGGGGTGGACACCCTGGTCCTCTTCCACCACTCACCGGCCCGCACGGACGACGCCCTCGACGAGATCGGCGAGTGGGCGCCGTCCCTCGCCGGCAGCATGCAGGTCGTGGTGGCCCGCGAGGGCGACGTCATGCAGGTCGCGCGTCAGTCGCCGGCCGAGCCTGCCTCGTCGTCCGTCTGACCCCGGCGTCGCCGGTCGTCGTCGAGGTGCCGTAAGGCGACGTCTTCCGCTGACTCGCGGGCAGCCGGCACCGACCGCATCGCCCGCAGGAAGTCGTCCCGCCCGATCCAGACCAGCGTGGTCGGCACCTCGGCGGTGACGGTGGCGGTCCGCGGCGTGTCCCGCAGCAACGCGATCTCACCGAAGGACGTCGGGGCGTCCAGCCGGGTGAGCTGCCGGCCGTCCTGGCTCACCGACACGGACCCCTCCGAGACCAGGTAGAAGCGGTCGCCCGCGTCTCTCTCCCGCACGACCACGGTCCCGGCATCGACCACGTCGTCCTCGGTGCGCCGGCTCAGCTGCTCCATCACGGGGAGCGGTGCGGAGCGGAAGAACGGCACCGTGCGCAACAGCTCGAAGTGCGGCCCCGGGTGCCGCGAGCGGGCGTCCAGCAGGCGCAGCACCCGCCACGCCAGCAGCCCGGCGACCGGCAGCAGCGCGCCGACGACGGCCAGCGCACCACGGATCCCCAGGCTGTCGACCAGGAACGGGGCGACCGCCGCCCCGACGGCGAGGGCCGCGGTCATCAGCGCCTCCTCGACGCCGAAGACCCGCGCCAGCACGTCGTCGGGCACCGTGCGCTGCAGCAGCGTCCGCCCGGCGACGTCGAAGAACGCCTTGCCTGCCCCCGACACGACCAGCAGGAGGGCACTGACGGCCACGTGGCCGCCGAAGGCCAGTGCGGACAGCGAGAGTCCGGTGACCAGCAGGCCACCCAGCAGGGCCGGCGCCAGGCGGCGCCGTCCGACGAGCACCACCGACGCCACGGCACCGAGGACAGCGCCCACGCCGACGGCACTGCTCAGCAGCCCCGGCCCCGAGGGTCCGGTGTCCAGGACGTCCAGCGCGTAGACGATCAGGAGGATGTCCATGGCGCCGACGACGACGTACTGCCCGGCGATCATCCCCAGCAGCAGGGCGGAGGCCGGTGCGTGCCGGAGCTCGCGCAACCCGTCGAGGGTCTGCGCCATGAGGCCCGCGACCTCGGTCTGCTCGTGGTCCCCGACGTGGACGACGGGCAGCCCCAGCACGAGGACCGCCGCGCCGACGAGCAGCAGGCCGAAGACAAGGAAGACGGAGCCGGGTCCGAAGGTCCCGAGGAGCACGCCGCAGATCAGCGGGCCGAGGAAGCCGCCGATCCCCTCCGCCGTGATCGACGCCGAGTTGCCGGCGACCAGCTCGGCGGGCGTGTGCGAGATGGAGGGGAGGGTCGCGTTGTGCACCGGCCTGGTCAGGGCGATGGCGCAGGTGACCAGGACACCGCCTGCGCAGGTCAGGACGAAGGGCGCGTCCGTCACGAGCGCGGCTGCGGTCAGCAGCATCGTGGTTGCCTGCAGGGCGTAGCCGACCGCCAGGACCCGCCCACGGTTCGGGCGGTCGCCCAGCACCGATCCGAGCGGCGCGACCACGACGGCCGGCAGCAGCTGCACGACCGAGACGACAGCGGCCCCCTGGACACCGCGCTCCTGGTAGGCCCAGACGAGCAACGCGATCCACGTTGCCCACTCGGCGACGGAGAAGACCAGGAAGGCCAGCAGTGCGCGTCGTAGCGGCCCGTGCCGGAGGGCGTCGAGCGAGGCGCGCAGTCCGTCGGTCACGGCGACGGGGAGAGGGTTTCCCGTACGTCCGGGAGCGCGACCTGCGCAGGGAGCTGCACCTGGAGAACCGGCCAGACACCTGCGTTGTCGGTGTCGGCGGCCATGGCCTCGAGCAGCGCCCGCGCAGCGAGGCGGCCCGCCAGCACCATCCGGTCGAACTGGTGGAACTCGAGCAGGCCGACCCCCAGGGTCGGTGGCGTGACCACCATGGCACCCCGGCCGCGCGCCGCGGCCACCGCGCCGCCGCTGCCGATCATCATCGTGCGCAGCAGGGTCTCGCCGAGGGCAGGGACCCGGGCCGGTCGCGGGGGAGGTGCCGGCGTGCCAGCGGCGCCGACCGCGGGCCGCCGCGGCCGCGTGCTGCCGCCCATCGCGATGTTGACGGCGAGGACCGGGCCCTCGCTGCGTGCGGTGAGCAGGTCGACGGGCAGGTTGTCGAGGACCCCCCCGTCCACGAGCAGCCGCTGCCCGTCCGGGATCGGCGGGAAGAGGACCGGCAGCCGGACGGACGCCAGCACCGCGTCGACCAGGGTCCCGCGTCGGTGCGTCTGCCGGGTCCGCGACACGAGGTCGGTGCTGATGCAGGAGAACTGCCGCGGCAGCTCCTCGAAGGTGGTCTCCGCCCCGATGGCGCGGATCAGTCCTTCGTGCGTGCGTCGGCCCTTGGCGAGCGACTTCGAGGGGAAGGTGTAGTCGCCGAATGGCTGCCGACGCACGAACTCGTCATAGCAGGCGGCCTCGAGCTCCTCGCCGGTCCGACCGACCGCGTAGGTCGCCGCCACGACTGCGCCGATGCTGCAGCCGGTGATGCGGTCGACGTGCAGCCCGGCCTCCTCCAGCTCGCGGATGACGCCCACGTGAGCGAACGCGCGGGCACCGCCACCGGCCAGGGCCAGCCCGAGGGACCGCCCGGCGATACGTGCGACGAGCGGCCGCAGCCCTTCGCGCAGCCGACCGTCGCCGGGCTCGACCGTGGTCACCTGCCAGGCGTCGGCGATGACGGTCCAGCCGGTGACCGTCGCCCGCTCCGGCCGCGGCCCCACCAGCACCACGTCGGGCTGGGCGTGCGGCTCGTCACCGAAGCGCAGCGGCACCGGGGCGGCCGTGGAGTCGGCCACCACGACGACCTGGTCGGCCTGGCGCAGGCACCGGTCGGACCACCCGTCGTCGTCGTCCGGGTCGTCGGAGACGAGCACCACCCGGTCGTGCGCCGCCTCGGCCCGGGCGAGCCCGGCGGCGTCGACCCGGCCGGGGGCGGCCACCGACAGGTGTGCGCCGAGTCCCTCGACGATGGCGGCCGCAACGGCTGCGGCCGGCGCGCCGCGGCGGGCGGCTACGACCGCGACGACGCGCGGGGTCGCCGCGGGCTCCCCGGGTGCCGGCCCGGCCACCCGCAGCCGCTCCGCGAGCTGGGTGACGATCACGCGGGTCGCGCCCGGGTCGGTGTCGATGAGGTCTGCGAAGTCCTCGCGGCGGACCTCGAGCAAGGTCGAGTCCCGGCGCGCTCGGATCGCGGCGGAGCGGGGCTCGCCGGTCAGCACCGCGATCTCGCCGATCACGGTGCCGGGGCCGAGCTCCCGGACGACGGTGCCGTCGATCCAGGCCTCGAGCCGGCCGGACCGCACGACGTAGACCGACCCCGGCGCGTCGCCCTCCCTCATCAGCCACTCGCCGCCCTGGACGAGCCGCTCGGTGGCGACGCGGTCCAGCCGGGCGCGGGCAGCAGCTCCGAGGGCAGCGAAGAGCGGGACGTCCTCGATGCCGGCGACCTGACCGGCGCGCACCGGCTCGGGCATCGGCCGGCGGGTGGGGAGGTGCACGACGGGCTGGTCGAGGTCGTCCTCGGTCGGTGCGGCTTCGGAGTGGCCGAGCCGACCGAGTGGCAGCGACACGACGGCGACGACCAGGAAGGCCACGATCGACAGGACCCAGCCGTCGCGGAACGCGTCGGCCGCCGTGGCCGGTGTCGGGGCGCCGATGATGACGACCAGCAGCGCGATCCCGAGGACGCCGCCGAGCTGGCGGGCGCTGGACACGACAGCCGACGCCGTCGCGTAGCGGCCGCCGGGGACCGCCGCCAACGCGGCGCTGCCGAGCACCGGCAGCGTGGCCCCGACGCCGATGCCGCTGATGACCTGACCCGGCAGCCAGGCACCGAGGAAGTCGGGCGTCAGTCCCGCCCGCTGGTGGTACCAGACATAGGCACCGGCCCACACGAGCGCGCCCGGCACGACGACCCAGCGGTAGCCGCGCCGCTCGGCGACCGGGCCGAGAGCAGCAGCGACCACCGCGGCCACGAGCGCGCCCGGCACGAGCGCGAGGCCGGCGCGCAGCACCCCGTAGCCCCACACGTACTGCAGCCACAGGATGTTGGTCAGCAGGTACGCGTAGAACCCCAGCCCGGCCATCATCGTGGCCAGGTTGGCCACCGAGAACGACGGGATCCGCAGCAAGGTCGGGTCCAGCAGCGGCGAGCGCGACCGCTTCGAGCTGACGACGAAGAGCCCGCCCAGCACGACCGCCGCGATCATCGTCCCGATCAGGGCCGTGCTGGCCCAGCCCCAGTCGTTGCCCTTGACGATGCCCAGCGTGAGGGCCGCCAGCGAGGCCGCCAGCAGGCTCGCGCCCACGAGGTCCGGCATCCGGCGGCGGCCGGGCGCCCGGCTCTCGACGAGCTGGCGGCGGGCCGCGATCACCGCGGCGATCCCGAAGGGGATGTTGACGTAGAACGCCCAGCGCCAGCCGCCGAGCTCCACGAGCGCGCCGCCGATGGGCGGGCCGAGGCCGGCCGCCACGGCCGCGGTGGCGCCCCACAGGCCGATGGCGTGGGTCCGCCGGTTCTCCGGGAACGCCTCGACCACCAGTGCCAGGGAGGCGGGCACCAGCATCGCCGCGCCCAGTGCCTGCACCACGCGGGCTGCGACGAGCAGTCCCACAGTCGGGGCTGCTCCGCACAGCACCGAAGCGAGAGTGAAGAGCAGGACCCCCCCGATGAAGGTCCGCCGCCGGCCGAGCAGGTCGGCGAGCCGGCCGCAGACGATCAGGAACGCCGCGAAGACGATGTTGTAGGCGTTGAGGACCCAGGACAGGTCGCCGATCGAGGTCCCCGGGAAGGACTCCCGGATGCTGGGGAACGCGACGTTGACGATCGTCGCGTCGAGGAAGGCGAGGAACGCCCCGAAGGCCGCGACCAGGAGCACCCGCGTCTCCGTGACCCGCCCCGTCCGGCGACCTCGCATGGACCACCTCGTCCTTCCGCGACGGCGACGTCGCACGGCACAAGACTGCACGCGCCCGGCGGGGGCGCTCGGCACACAATGGCTGCCTGCGTCGGGGCTGACAAGATCGCAATTCCGCCGCGAGGTCGCTCTGCACGGTACCGGTGGACAGGTCGCCGATGAGCGGATGACGAAGCAATGCGCTGGTATGTCCCACGATCGTCCTGACGGACCGTCACGGGTGGTCACCCGTGCGTGCGGATCATGGCAAAGCCCTTGCCGCGCAACGGATTGCGACCATGATGGGCGCACACGTGTACGGGCAAGGGGCGGGAGTTCGAGGAAATGTCGGGACGACACAGCACTCTTTCAGGTACTTCGACGTGGCAGCGACGGGCCGTGGTGCTCGTGACGGCGCTGGCCTCGGCAGCTCGGGATCGCGGTGGTGGCCGGGCCCGCCGCCGACGCCGCCAAGCCGACCCCGCCGCCGCCCACCGCCCAGCTGCAGATCCTCGAGGTGCTCGACGACGAGTTCACCCTGCCGGGTGCTGCAGCACCCGGCACCCAGGAGGGGCTGATCCGGTCCGGCTTGCCGTTCAACGTCGAGGTCCAGAGCCGCACGGCGGATGGGACGGCCCCTCTCGTCGTCACGAACGGGGACCTCAAGGTCACGCTCTCCGGAGGCGGGGTCAACGGCGTCCTCGTCATCGAGAGGGGTGAGGACACGGGCACGCTCTCCGGATTGGTGCGTACCGCCAACAGCAACTTCTCGCTCACCGCGGCCGGCCCGAAGAACTCCGGCTATGCGTCCGACACCATTCCGGTCCACGTCGCGCTCGAGTCCGCCCAGTCCAACGGCCTCGCGGTAGGGCAGACCCTGAACGTCAAGGACGCGGCCGGCAAGACTGCGTTCTGAGCGCCGACAACCCGACCTGCGTGAGCCTGTCCGTGGACGGGCGGCGCCACCGGCAGCGTGGTCCTCACCACCAGCGAGTGCGCCGGATTCCTCGGCGTGGCGGACTGCCGGACCAAGAAGGGCAACACCGTCCTGGTCGCTCAGACGCTTCGTCGACCTCGCCGAGGGTCAGGTGGCCACGGCGACCTCTACTGCGACAAGTCGCTGTGCGGCCAGGGCGGCGTGGCGTCGTACATCCCGCTGTTCGACAAGGGCAACACCGGCGAGTTCGTGCGCGCGCCCGAGTGCCCGGCGAAGGGCGTCATCGACCCGGACTCAGGATGGCTTCTGCGTCGACCTGCGGTCGAGCACCCGGTTCAACGCCGGTGACCTGGCGACCGTCATCCTGTTCAACGACGACGCGAGGTCGCTGCACTAGCGCCTGGCGCGACAGCGCGCTCCCGGGCGGGGCAGTCACCTCTGGTGGCTGCTCCGCCCGTCCGCTGTCAGGCGGGCAACGGGTCCTGCATCCGCTGCTGCTCGGGCAGCCGCACCTCGGCGGGGGCCGTTCCCGGCAGCGTCGCGGCCACCACTCCCAGCTCGTCGAGCGCCGCCGTGCTCTCGCGCATCAGCTCGTCGGCCCGGGGGTCCCCGACAGCGCGCGCCACCTCGGCCAGGCCCAGCATCGCGTTGACGTGCTCACGCCGCAGGTCACCGCCCGAGCTCAGCTCGAGAGCGACCTCCAGCGACTCCTTCGCCTCCGCCAGCCGGCCCTGGTGGAGCTGGCAGAAGCCGACGATGCGGTGCAGCGTCGGCAGGATCATGCGGGCGCTTGCCTCCCTCGCCCGGGGCATGGTGCCTTGGGCGAGCTCGATCGCGTCGTCGAGGTCGCCCTGCAGCATGAGGTTCTCCGCGATCGCGGCGTCCACGTCGACGACTTCCTGGGCCTCGCCGAGCTCCTCGAAGCGGGTCCGGGCGTCGGCCAGCGACGCCAGGCCTTCCTCGAACCGGCCCCCGCGAGACCATGCCTTGCCGCCCTCGCGGGCCACCAGGGCCACGAGCTCCTCGTCGCCGGATGCGCGGGCCGCGACGAGCGCCTTCTGCAGCAGCGGCTCGGCCTCGGCCAGCCGGCCCTGCGCGATCAGCACGTCCGCGACGTTGTAGCTGGTGCTGCCGAGCCGGGCGACGTCGCCGATCCGCTCGAAGTTGTCGGCGGCCCGGTCGTACATCGCCAGTGACTCCGTCCACCGTCCCTCGAAGAAGGCGCGCACCGCGAGGTTGTTCAGGCTCAGCGCCTGCCCGTCCAGGTCGCCGAGCTCCTCGAACGCGTGCAGGGCAAGCTGCCCGTAGGGGAGGTCCTCGGGGACACCCGCCCAGAGGTGGATGATCTGCATCGCCCGGTAGCTGGTGGCCAGTGCGCGGATGTCGGCGGAGTCCTGGGCCTCCTGCATGGAGACGGCTCCCCAGCGGAGGGCGTCGGTGTAGCGGCCCTGCCGGTTGCGGCAGAACGCGTAGCGGTTGGCCAGCATGGACCGGGCCGCCGCGGCGTCGGGGCCGGGCACGTCGCTCAGCAGCGAGAGCCCCCGCGAGAGCCTGCGCAGGGCCAGCGCGAGCTTGCCGTCCCGCTCCTCGATCCGCGCCTCCTTCAGCATGATCTGGGCGACCTGCACCGCATCGTCGGCCCGGAGCTGCCGGGCCTGCCGGTAGGCGGTCCACGCCGCCGAGGACCCGCCGATGAAGCGGAGGTCGCCCAGCGCCTCCAGGACCTCGGCCAGCTCGTGCGGCGGGACGTCGGGGACGCGCCGGGCCGACTCGGAGGCCCGGGTGAAGAAGGCCACGGCTTCGGTGTTGGCGTACTTGCTCCGAGCCCGCATGCCGGCGACCCGGGAGTAGCGCCAGGCGCGCTCGAAGCGGCCGGCCTGGAAGAAGTGCAGCGAGAGCAGCTCGCTCTGCTCGCGGGGGTCGGGGGCGGCGGCCTCGAGCCGCTGGCCGACCTGGTCGTGCAGCACCTGACGGCGGCGGTAGGGGAGTCCCTCGTAGGCGACGTCGCGCATCAGCGCGTTGCGGAAGCGCAGCCGTCCGGGTGAGGACCGGGTGAGGAACTCGTCGAGGAGCGGCAGGCGCTGGCCGAGGTCCGACTCGGAGCCGGTGCCGAACTGCGCGGTCAGCAGGTCCTGGAGCTCGAGGTCGTGGAGGACGAAGCCGAGCACCGCGGCGTAGCGCAGGACGGTGCGGTCCACGGGGTCCAGCCGGTCGATCTGGCTGGTCACCAGGGCCTCGACGGACTCGGGCAGTCCCTCGACGGTGCCCTCGCGGCCGGCGGCCGTCGACAACGCCTCCAGGAACATCGGGTTGCCGCCGCCCCGGGTCGCCAGCGACCGCAGGGCGTCCTGGGTCAGGGCGCGGTCGCCGGTCGCTGCCTGGACCAGCTCGAGCGCGGCCTCGTGCGCGAGGGGCTCCGGGCGCACGGTCACGAGGTGCTCGCCCTCGCGCGGGACGTAGGCGACCGGGAACTCGCGCCGGGTGACCAGCAGGACCCACGGCCGGCTGGTGATGTCGCGCGTGAGCCGGTCGACGAGGTCGGCCGACGCGTCGTCCATGAGGTGGGTGTCCTCGATGCGCAGCACGACCGGCGCGCCGAGCACGGCGGCGAGCAGCTCGTCGACGACGTCCTCGAGCCGACCCTTGCGGAACTGCTCGTCGAGCTCGCGGGTCTCGCGGGTGTCGGGGAGGTCGAGCCCGAGCGGGATGCCGAGCAGCGGCAGCCACACGCCGAGCTTCGGCGCCGCGGCCGCGACCACCTCGGCCAGCCGGTGGCTGGTGTCCTCGGCCGAGGCATCACGGCCGAGGCCGAGCACCTCCCGGAGCAGCCGGCGGAACGGGAAGTACGCCGTCGTCGACTCGTACTCGCCGCACGCCGCGAAGTGGACCGCGAGGGCTCCGTCGGTTCGACCGTCCACGGCCAGCGCCTGCTCGACCAGGCGCGACTTGCCGATGCCCGGCTCGCCGATCACCTCGACCTGCCGGCCGGAGCCGAAACGAGCCGAGTCGAGTGCGGCCCGCAGCTCGGCCAGCTCGCGTTCCCGGCCGACGAAGGGTGTCTCGGTCTGCCGGTCGCGCCGCAGCCCGCGAACCGCGCCGACCTTCGCGGCGTGGATCGGCATCGACTTGCCCTTGACGAGGAACGGCGGCAGCGGCTCGATGTCGAACTGCGTCGGCGACCGCTCCAGGGCGGCTGACGTGGCGAGCAGCTCACCGAGTCCCGCCTTGCCCATGACGCGCGCTGCCAGGTTGACCGCGTCGCCCTTGATGGAGAAGGTGCGCCGGAAGTCGGGGCCGAAGCCGCCGGCGAAGACGTTGCCTCGGTTGACCCCGATCCGCAACGCCAGGGCGTGGCCGGTCATCTCCTGGAGCCCGGCCATCCCGTCCATGATCTGGCGGGCGGTGCGCAGCATCCGCTCCTCGTCGTGACCGTTGCTGCGCGGTGCTCCGGCGACGAGCATGATCTTGCCGCCGTCGCGGTCGATGTCGGTCTCGAAGAACGTCACGCCGTGGTCGTCGGTCGCGCGCTGGACGGTGCGGACGCACTGGTCGAGGGCGTCGGCGACGGCCTCGATGCCGGCCTTCTCGGTGAGCGCGTCGGTGCCGGAGAACTTCACGAACGCGACCGCGACGCTGCGGTGCTCCGGCTCGCCCGGCGTCGCGAGCAGCTGCTGGCGCAGCACCGGCGGGATGAACCCGGCCAGGACCGACGCGTCGGCGCGCGGCGTCCGGGACTGCCGTCGCTCGAGGGTGCCTGCCGCCCCGAGCATCCGCCGCGCGTGCAGCAGCCGGGTGCCCGGCTCCGGACCGTCGCGGCAGGTGCCTGGCGGGAGCAGAGCCGCGGTCTCCGGGCTCACCACGACCTGGCCGGCGGAGGCCGCCTGCTCCATGACCGCGGTGGTCGTGACACCAGGCCCCACGACGAGCAGCTCCTGGTGCACGTGCGGGTCTCCGACCAGGTAGCAGTCGAACTCGCCGCTGTGGATCCCGACAGACATCCGCAGGGTGACCGAGCCCTCGGTGGTCTCCAGCCGGCCGGCGGTGCGCAGCGTCGTCCGCATGTCGCAGGCGGCGCGACCGGCGCGTGCGGCGTGATCGGCGCCGCGGAAGAGGAGCAGCACGGCGTCGCCGCCCCACTTGAGCAGGTCAGCGCGCTCCAGACGGGCGACGTCGAGCAGCGCGGAGAAGGTCGCGCTGAGCAGGTCGCTCATCTCCTCGGCGCCCACCTTGCCCTTGCGGGCCAGCCGTTCGGTCAGCTTGGTGAAGCCGGAGATGTCGACGAAGACGAGGGACCCCTCGACGCGCATGTGCCTGGGGTCGCCGTGGCTGGGGGTCCACTGGGAGAGCAGCTCGGGCACGTAGGGCCGCAGGTCCTCGACGGACCTCGCCTCCGTGCTCATTCCGCCCCACCCTCCGGCCGGCTCCGGGCCGTCTGGGAGACCGGGGGCCGATGCAGCAGGAGTCTAGGTCGCGGCACCGCGCATGTCCCCCCTTCTGCCGGGGGCTTGTCGTTTCCGTCCCCTTTGTCTACGGATCGACTCCCCGTGGTGCGCATTTCGGACTAGTCGGGTCCTGTCGCGAGCGGGCTCGCGGAGGCATCCTGGGGAGAGGAGGTGAGGCGGCGTGGCCTCGCAGGTGGAGCTGGTGCTCGGCGCCGGTCTGCTGGCCGCCGTGCTGGGCGCTGCCTGGCTGCTCGGCCACCTGGACCGCCCGGTCGCGGCCCTCGCGAGGGGCTGGCGCCGGGTGCGGCCGCAGCCCCCGCAGGCCGTCACGGTGCCCGTCGAGCAGCTCGCCGCCGACCTGCGCCGGCTGGCCGCGTACCTCGAGACCGTCTACGACACCGAGCAGCCCGCCAAGATGGAGCGGGTCACGGCCGCGGCGCTCGCCTACGACTGGGTCCTGGTCTCCGCCTGCCGCACGCTCGAGGTGAGCGAGGGCGAGACCGCGCCGTGGCCACCGCTGGACCCGATCGAGCGGCTCACCGTCGAGGCGGCCCTCGCCCGACACGGTTTGACGTGGTGACGGACGGGCGACAGGAGCCTGCGTGAAGGTTCCCCCGTTCCTCCTGCGCGGGGACGGGCGGGTGCGCCTGCGCGGGGTGCGCACGGCGAAGGCCACGTCCGCGGCCGTCGTGGCGTACGTCGTCGCGCTGCCCCTGTCGGAGAACCCACGCCCGGTGCTGGCGCCCCTGACGGCGCTCCTCGTGGTGCAGCTGACGCTCTACGACACGCTCCGCACCGGGATGCGCCGGGTCGTCGGTGTCCTCGTCGGGGTCCTGGTGGCCGTCGGCATCTCGGCCCTGGTCCCGCTGACCTGGTGGAGCCTGGGCATCGCGGTCGCCGGGTCACTGATCCTCGGCCGGCTGCTGCGGCTCGGCGCGGAGGTCTCGGAGGTGCCGATCAGCGCGATGCTCGTGCTCGCCGTCGGCGGCACTGACAGCGTGGCCACCAGCCGGGTCCTCGAGACCGTCATCGGGGCCGTGGTGGGCGTCGTCGTCGGAGCGGCCGTGGCGCCGCCCCTCTACGTCCGGCCGGCGTCCGACGCGGTCAACAACCTGGCGCGGACCGCGGCGGAGGTGCTCCGGCGGGTGTCGACGGAGGTGCGTCAGGAGTACGGCCGGGACGAGGCCCTGCGCTGGCTGGACGAGGCGCGGGGGCTGGGCCGGGAGATCCTGCGCGCCGACCGGGCGCTGGAGCGCTCGGGCAGCAGCCTGCGGCTCAACCCGCGCGCGCTGCGGCGGCCGCACGCCCAGGTGAGCCTGCGCACCGGCCTCGAGGCGCTGGAGCGGGCCGCGGTGTCGCTGCGCGGCGTGTGCCGGTCGCTGGTGGACCTGGCCAGCGCTGACGGGCCCGAACCGGTCTACGCGGCGGACGTCCGCGAGACGCTGTCCGACCTGCTGGCCGACGTGGCCGACGCGGTCGAGGCCTACGGCGGGCTGGTGGGCTCGGAGGTGCTCGGCGGCGGGCCGCAGGACCAGCGGCTGCGCGACGCGCTCGCGGCCGCGTGGGAGGACCGGCACCGGCTCGCCGACCTGCTGCGCCAGGAGGACCGGATGCGGGAGGACCAGTGGTCCATGCACGGCGCCCTGACCTCGCACATCGACCGCCTGCTGCGCGACGTCGACAGCGACGCCCGCGCAGAGCTGCGCAGCTCCTGGCCGGCCCCCTCCGGCCTGACCCGTCGCCTGCGCACCTGACCCCTGCCGCCTACCGGTCAGGAGACGAGCTCGTCCATGCCGGCGGGCAGGTCGCCGGTGTGCAGGACCAGCAGGTGCTGGGTCGGCCGGGTCAGGGCGACGTAGAGGTCGTTGGCGCCGCGGGCCGAGGCGGCCATGATCTCGGCCGGTTCCACGACGACCACGACGTCGAACTCCAGACCCTTCACCCCACCCACCGGGAACACCGAGACCGGGCTGTCCAGCGTCGTACGACCGGATCCGACCGTCCCCGCCGGGAGCCCGGCCGTCAGGGCCGTCCGCAACGCCTCGTCGCGGCCGGTCGGCGTGACGACGGCCAGCCGGCCACCGCCGAGGCCGTCCAGCTCCGCGCTCACCGCGTCGCGCAGTGCGCCGGCCAGGCCCCCCGGCCGCACCCGCCGCGCGGCCGGCGAGCGGTCGCCGTCGCGCACCGACTCCGGCGTCGATGCCGCGATGCCGGCAGCCGCCAGCATCGCCGACGCGATCCGCATCACCTGCGCGGGTGTGCGGTAGTTGACCGTCAGCTCCTCCTGGTGCCACCGACCCGCCACGTAGGGGTCGAGGACTGCCCCCCAGGACGAGGTGCCGGCCGCCGAGCCCACCTGGGCGACGTCGCCCACCAGCGTCAGCGACCGTGACGGGCAGCGACGCATGAGCAGGCGCCACATCATCGGCGAGAGCTCCTGCGCCTCGTCGACGACCAGGTGCCCGAAGGCCCAGGTCCGGTCGGACTCGGCGCGCTCGGCCACGGTCAGCCGCGGACCGGTGTCGGCGAACCGCTCGACGATCTGCTCGGCGGACGGCCGGATCGCGGTGTCCAGGTTGCTCACCACGGCCTGCGCGGCCGCCAGGTCCTCGGCGCGCTGGGCGCGGGCGGCGGCCTCGGCCGCGCGGTCGCCGGTCGTGACGTCGCCGAGCAGCTCGGCGAGCTCGTCGAGCAGCGGCACGTCCGCGACCGTCCACGCGGCGTCCCGAGCGCGCGCCAGCAGCTGCCGCTCCGGTCCGCTCAGCTCGGGCGACGCCGCGGCCAGCCTGGCGGGGTCGGCGTAGAGGTCGGCCAGCACCCGGGTCGGCGACAGCGGCATCCAGGCGAGGTTGAGCTCGCGGCGCACGTCGGGGCTGTCGCGCAGGTCGGCGAGCAGGTCCGTGCGGCTGTCGGCGTCGACGTCGGTCCCGAGCGCCGTCGCCAGCTCGAGCGCCAGCTGGTCCATCAGGTCGCGGAGGAAGCCCTCGCGTGCGATGTTGTGCGGCTTGCGGGTACGTCGCGCCCGGGCCCTGGCCGCGGCCACCGCGTCGACCGTCAGCTCGACGGCCGTCCCGTCGACCAGCAGCTTGCGCGGTCCGTCGGGCAGCCGTTGCCGGTCACGCACCGCGCGGGACAGCACCCGCGCCATCCGCGGGTCGCCCTTGACCCGGGCGACCTCGGGGTCGGGCTCGTCGACGCCGCTCACGCCCGGGTAGAGGTCGCCGGCCGTCGACAGCACGACGCCGGTCTCGCCGAGCGACGGGAGCACCTGCTCGATGTAGCGCAGGAAGAGCGGGTTGGGCCCGACCAGCAGCACGCCGCTGCGGGCCAGGCGGTCGCGGTAGGTGTAGAGGAGGTACGCCGCCCGGTGCAGCGCCACGGCGGTCTTGCCGGTGCCGGGACCGCCCTGGACGACCAGGGCACCCGTCAGGTCGCTGCGGATCACCCGGTCCTGCTCGGCCTGGATGGTCGCGACGATGTCGCCCATCCGCCCGGTGCGGTGGGCGCCGACGGCGGCCATCAGGGCACCCTCGCCGGCCAGGGTCGCCCGGTCGCCGTCGTCCATGGCGGCCAGGTCGAGCACCTCGTCCTCGAGGCCGACCACGCTGCGACCGCGCGTCGAGAGGTGCCGGCGACGTACGACGTCCTGCGGGGCGGCCGCCGTCGCCTGGTAGAAGGTCCGCGCGGCCGGTGCCCGCCAGTCGACGAGGAGCTGGGTCTGCTCCTCGTCGGAGAGCCCGAGGCGGCCGATGTAGCGGCGGGCCCCGCCCTGCAGGTCGAGCCGCCCGAAGGCCAGCCGGTCCTCCACCGCCTCCAGCTGGGCGAGCCGGTCCTCGTGCAGCTGGGCGAACGCGTCGCGCTCGGAGCGGTTCTGCGGCGTGCCGCTGGGCCCGGCGCGCCGGATGTCGGCCAGCTCCCGGGCCGTGCGGGCCCGCAGCAGGTCCAGCCGTGCGTAGAGCGTGTCCACGTAGGACTGCTCGGACGAGAGCTCCCCGGTGATCTGGGGATGCTCGGCGTCGAATGCCTCAGCAGGGTGGGCCAACAGACTTCCTCTCAGAGCGGCCGTCCATTATGGCTGCCCCGGAGCCCCCGTGTCGGGCGACCTGTGCAGATCGTCGTCCGTGGCGCCTCGCCGGGGCCTCATCGGCCGGGGAGCGACCGGGCTTGGCCCGATGGAAGACTGGCGTCGTGACGACGCCACCGCCCTACGCCCCCTCCGCGGACCGCTACGACGCGATGACCTACCGCCGCTGCGGTCGCAGCGGGCTCCAGCTGCCCGCGATCTCACTCGGCCTCTGGCACAACTTCGGCGACGACAAGCCCTTCGAGACCCAGCGCGCGATCCTTCGCCGGGCCTTCGACCGCGGCGTGACCCACTTCGACCTGGCCAACAACTACGGCCCGCCCTACGGCGCCGCGGAGACCAACTTCGGCCGCCACCTGCGCGACGACTTCCGCCCCTACCGGGACGAGCTGGTCATCTCGACCAAGGCGGGCTACGACATGTGGCCCGGCCCCTACGGCGAGTGGGGCTCGCGCAAGTACGTGCTCGCCAGCCTCGACCAGTCCCTGCACCGGATGGGCCTGGACTACGTCGACATCTTCTACAGCCACCGCATCGACCCGGACACCCCGCTCGAGGAGACCATGGGCGCCCTCGACACCGCGGTCCGACAGGGCAAGGCGCTCTACGCCGGCATCTCGTCCTACTCCGCCGAGCGCACCCGCGAGGCCGCCGCGATCCTGCGCGACCTGGGGACTCCGCTGCTGATCCACCAGCCGTCGTACTCGATGCTCAACCGGTGGGTCGAGGGCGGGGACCCGTCGCTGCTCGAGGTCGTCGAGGACGAGGGCGTCGGCTGCATCGCGTTCTCGCCGCTCGCCCAGGGGATGCTCACCGACCGCTACCTCGACGGCGTCCCGGAGGGCTCGCGGGCGGCGCAGGGCAAGTCGCTCGACCCGGGTCTGCTGACCGACGAGAGCCTCAGCCACGTACGTGCCCTCAACGACGTGGCCCGCGGCCGCGGCCAGAGCCTCGCGCAGCTGGCGCTGGCGTGGGTGCTCCGCGACCCGCGCGTGACGTCTGCGCTGATCGGCGCCAGCAGCGTCGGGCAGCTCGACGACAGCCTCGCGGCCCTGGAGAACCTCGACTTCGCCGACGAGGAGCTGGCCACGGTCGAGGCGCACGCCGTCGACTCCGGCATCAACCTGTGGGCACGCTCCAGCGACTCCTGACCGGATCGCGTCGACCTCAGCGCGGGAAGTGCGCCGCGTCGGTGGTGTCCACCGGTTCGGCGAGCTCTTCCGCGACGTGCCGCGCGGCGTCCTCGGCGGCCCGCTTCTCCCGGATCGCCCGCTCGCGGGTGGCGTGCTCGTCGGTGCGGGAGTCGTAGTGCCAGAAGTCGCGCAGCACCGCGGCGGTGGCTGCGACGCCCGCGACGCAGAGCACGCCGCCGCTGACGATCGAGGTGCGTACGGTCGTCAGGTCGGCCACCAGACCGGCCCGCGCGGAGCCGCCCATCGGGCCGAGCGAGTAGGAGAGCATCTCGATGCCGGCCAGCCGGCCGCGCAGGTGGTCGGGGATCGTCTGGTTCCAGATGGTGCTGCGGAAGATGCCGCTGATCATGTCCGAGGCGCCGGCGAGCGCCAGGAAGACCAGCGCGAACCACACGTTGGGTGACAGGCCGACCAGGGCCATCGAGGCGCCCCAGCACATCGACGCCACCACGACGGCCCGGCCGTGGTGGTGGAAGCGGGTCGTCCACCCGCTGCTGAGGGTGGCGAGCAGGCTGCCGACGCTCTCCGCGGTGTAGAGCAGGCCGAGGAAGCCCGGCCTCTCGAGCACCTCCTCGGCGAAAGCCGGGAACAGCACGATCGGCATCGCCATGAACATCGCGACCATGTCGATGACGTAGGTGCCGAGCAGGTCTCGCCGGCCGACCGCGTAGCGGATGCCGCCGACGATGGCGCCGACACTCGGCGGCGTCGAGTGCTCGGTCGGCGGGTAGCGGCGCATCGACGCGAAGAGCAGCGTCGCGACCACGAGCCCGGCCATGTCGACGGTGTAGGCCCACGGCACGCCGACCGTCGCGACGAGGACACCGCCGAGGGCCGGACCGAGCAGCGTGCCGACCTGCATGCCGAGGGAGGCCACGGCGGTCGCCGCGGCCATCTCGTCGTGCCGCACGACGCGAGGGAGCAGCGCCTCGCGGCTGGGCCGCTGCAGCGACTGGGCGATGGTGAGCAGGAAGCCGACGACGTAGATGGTCCACACGCTGGGGTCGTCGAGCAGCGCGTTGCCCAGCAGGGCGCCGGTCAGCACGACCTGGGCGATGCCGCAGAGCACCAGCATCTTGCGACGGTCGACGTGGTCGGCGAGCGCTCCGCCGTAGAGACCGAAGACGATGAGCGGCACCAGCTCGACGAGGGCCATCGCCCCGACAGCGAAGTTCGACCTCGTCAGCTGGTAGATCTGGTAGGGCAGCGCGACGTAGCTGACCATCGCCCCGATGTAGAACACCGTGCCGGCCGCGAAGAGCCGCCGGAAGTCGCGCGACGTGCGCAGCGGCGTGATGTCGACCCGAAGGCGGGCGATGCGCTCGCGCAGGGACGGACCGTCGGACACGAGGCCCAAGGGTGTCAGCCCGGCCGGGCCGGCGCAGGCGGAATTGCCGCCGCCGCGACAGCCGCCGCGGGTGTCGTGCCCGGCGTCAGGTCTGCTTGTCCTCGATCTCCCACACGTGGTCGACGACGTGCCAGGTGAAGCGGCGCAACGCGTAGCGAGGCGTCCAGCCACGCTCGGTCGCGGGCGTCATGTCACGTGCCGCGAGCAGCACCTCGACAACTTCGCCGCGCAAGGCTTCGCGGGCCTCGAGGTCGAACGGGTCGAAGGGCGGGTGCCGGACGTCGAGCCGGCGGGCGTAGCCGCGCTCGGCCTCGACGACGTGGCGGACGATGTCGTCCCGGTCCCGCCCGCCGCCGCGCGGCCCGCGGAGAAGGGTCGCCGACGACTCCCGAGCCAGCCGGTCCAGCTCCTGCCACGCCCCGCGCAGCAGGGCGACCTGTCGTCGCGCCTCGGCGGCGGTCCACGGCTCCTCGTCGGCTGCGAAGCCGATGCTGGCCACGCCGAAGTCGGTGGAGGCGTCGCCGTCCCGGGTCTCGACCACGTCGAAGGTGCGCGGAGGGCGGAACGGCACCTGCCCGGCCGCGGCGACCGTGGCGTACCGCTCGCGGTAGGCGTCGAGCGCCTCAAGTGCCGCCTCCAGCCCGGCCCTGCGGGCCACCCCGCGCGACCAGCCCGGGTAGTCCAGCGCCGTCGCGAAGAGCTTGGCCGACCGGCCGACCTCGACCGCGACGCGGGTCACCCGTCCCTGTGCCTTGCCGCCGCCGCCCGTCACAGGGGTGGACCGTAGCCGTTCCACTCGCGCTCGATGAGTAGCGGCGCGATCTGCTGCTCGAGGGCCCGCCACCGCGCGATCACCGTGTACACAGCCCGACACGCTGCCACAGTGGTCCGGTGCGCCGCCGCCTCTCTCTCGCCGTGCTGGCCGTTGTCACGGCACCCCTTGTACTGGCGTCGCTGGCACCCGGCGCGGCCACCGCGCGGACGGCGCCGACGACGGGCGCAGAGCGCTGTGCTCCCGTCGGCCGCGCTGCCGCTCGCCGGGAAGGTCGTGGCCCTCGACCCCGGACACCAGCTCGGCAACAGCCGCTACCCGTCGCGGATCAACAAGCTGGTGTGGGTCGGGATCTGGAAGCCGTGCAACACCACCGGGACGGCGACCAACGGCGGCTTCCCGGAGGCGACCTTCACCTGGCGGGTCACCCGGCGGCTGGCGTCGCGACTCGAGGACCTCGGGGCGACGGTCCGTCTGACCCGGACGACCAACAGCTACGACGACTGGGGGCCGTGCGTCGACGCCCGTGGCCGCTTCGGCGAGCGCGTCGGCGCGGACCTGGAGGTGTCGGTGCACGGCGACGGGGCCGCGTCGTCGACACACGGCTTCTTCGTCATCCGGCCGGGTGTCCGCGACGGCTACACCGACGACATCGCCGGCCCCTCCAAGCGGCTCGCCCTCGCGGTGCGCCGGGGGCTCGTGGGCGCCGGCTTCGGCGTGTCGACGGCGTACGGCGCCGACGGGCTCGACACCCGCCGCGACCTCGGGACGCTGAACATGGCAGACGTCCCGACCGTCATGGTCGAGCTGGGCAACATGCGCAACGCCGGTGACGCCCGGTGCATGACGTCGTCGGCCTGCCGGGACCGCTACGCCCGCGGCCTGGCCGAGGGCATCACGGCGTACCTGGGGTGAGCGACGCGGGAACCCGGTAGATCGGGCGTCGCGGCGTACGCAAGGATGGGCACGGACGGGAAGGTGGTGCGGCGATGACCGGCGGCAAGGCGCCCAAGGGCGAGAGCGACGTGCAGAAGAAGATGCGCGAGGCCCTGGAGGCCAAGCAGGCCAGGTCGAAGGCCGCGCACGGCGAGGACCACAAGGGCGCCCACGGGGTCGGCCCGGCGCACAACGACAAGACGACGCGCCAGTTCCGCCGCAAGTCCGGCGGCTGATCCCCGCACGCCGCAGCGTTTCCGCGGAAACGCGGACGTCCGCCGGCCCGGCCGGTCACCATGGGAGGCCATGGGGCAGGCCGGCCGGACCGGGAGCTGAGCTGTGGCGCGGTCGTTCGAGGAGCTGCAAGCGGGGCTGGGCCCGGCGCTGGCCCTGAACACCCCCGGCTCGACGACCGAGCACGTGCTGGTGGTGCTGCCGTCCTTCAGCCTCGGCGAGTCGCTGCTCGCCCACTACGCCGACCGCATCCCGGCCCTCGAGCACCGCTACCTCGTCGTGCTATCGGTGCTGGCTCGGGTCGAGTCCTGCGAGATGGTCTTCGTCGGGTCGCAGCACCCGGGCGACGAGGTGCTCGACTACTACCTGTCGCTGGTGCCGGCGCGGCACCGCGACAGCGTGCGCCGCCGCTTCCGGGTCGTGGCCGTGCCCGACGCGTCGCACCGGTCGGTGGCCGAGAAGCTGCTCGACCACCCCGACCAGGTCGCCGAGGTCCGTCGGATCATCGGGGACCGGCCCGCCTACATCGAGCCGTGGAACGTCACCGACCACGAGGTCGCCGTCGCGGTCGCGCTGCAGGCGCCGGTCAACGGGGCGCACCCCGACACGCTGCCGCTGGCGTACAAGAGCGCCGGGCGCCGGCTCTTCCGCGAGGCCGGTGTGCCCGCTGCCCTACGGCTACGAGGACGTCCGCACCGTCGACGACGTCGTGCGGTCCGCCGCCGACATCCACCGCCGCCGGCCGGGCGCCACCGCGGTCGTGGTCAAGCACGACGACAGCGGCGCCGGTGACGGCAACGCGGTCATCGACCTCCGCGGCCATGTCCGCTCCGACGTCGAGTCGCTGCCGGAGTGGTACCTGCGCGACCTCGGCGCCGGCGGCGTGGTCGAGGAGCGCGTCGAGGGTGTCGCCTTCACCAGCCCGAGCGCCCAGGTCGATGTCTGGCCCGACGGCTCGGTCGTCGTCCTCGCGACCCACGAGCAGGAGCTCGGCGGCGCGGAGGGGCAGGTGTACATGGGCTGCCGATTCCCGGCCGAGGCCGCCTACGCGGCTGAGCTCGGCCAGCATGCCCGCGCGGTGGGCGAGGCCCTGGCCCGGCGAGGCGCCGTCGGCCGGCTCGGCGTCGACTTCGCGGTCGCTCGCGACGAGACCGGCGGCCACGCGGTGCACGCCCTCGAGATCAACCTCCGCAAGGGCGGAACGACCCACCCCTACGCGGTGCTGCGCAACCACGTCCCCGGGCGGTACGACGTCGAGGCCGGCCGGTGGGTCGCCGCCGCGGACGGCTCCGCGAGGGCGTACCGCGCCACCGACAACCTGCTGAACCCTGGCTGGCAGGGCGTGCCGCCCGCCGCCGTCCTCAAGGCGGTCGGCGACCGTGGCCTGCACCTCGACCCCGAGCGCGGCACCGGTGTGGTGCTGCACATGCTGTCCTGCCTCGCGGTCGACGGCCGGTTCGGCCTGACGGCGATCGGCCACGACGCCGACCACGCGGCCGAGCTCTTCGACCGGACGCGGACAGCGGTCGAGGACTGCGTCTGACTCGTCGGGGTCACCGCGCACGGCCGTGCTCAGCCGGCTTCGAGCGCCCGTCGCCGCACCGCGCGCAGGATGCGGTTGGTGGCCACCGCGTGCCCGCCGGTTCCGATGACCAAGGCGCGGTAGGCCCTGCCGTGCACGCCCGGGAACGCGGCGTCGGTGACGGCCCGTAGTCCGGTGGCCGGTGCGTTCCCCGGGCCGCCGGGTGCGTCGGAGAGCTCGAAGGTCAGCCGGTAGCGGGAGAAGCGGTGCCGTCCGCTGAGCACCAGCCGCTGCGCCGGCACCGTCTCGGTCACGGCGAAGCCGGCGCGCGGCTCGGTGCCGAGGACGAGGCCCAGCGGGTGGTGGTCGGACATCAGCAGCGACCTGGCGACGTACGCCTGCAGCGCTGCCCACACCGTGTCGCGGGCGGCCGGTACCACGACGGAGTGCACGTCGACGAACGGCAGCGGACCGCCGGGACCGCCGGGTCCGCCGGGTCCGCTCGGCCATGATCAGGGTTCGGCGACCGGGCTGGCGACGGTCTCGCAGTCGCTGTCGACCGAGCGGCGGGCCACCGGCACCGGACCCTCCCCGGGCTCGACGGGTCGGGTGGCAGCGCGCCGGGTCGCCAGCACCGAGCCGGCCAGGATCAGCGCGAAGCCGACCGCGGTCGCGACGGTGAAGGCCTCGTCGAGGATGACGACGCCGAGCAGCAGGGCGACCGCCGGGTTCAGGTAGGTGATGACCGTCGCGCGGCTCGGCCCGACCTCGGCGATCAGCTCGAAGAACACCACGAAAGCCAGTGCGGTGCAGACCACCGCGAGCCCGACCACCGACCAGATGACCTTCGCCGACGGCCGTTCGTCGGGCGCCTGCGCGATGCCGATCGGCGCGTAGATCAGCGTGGTGATCAGCAGCGACACCGTGATGACACCGAGCCCCGGAAGGTGCGCCAGCCAGCGCGCCAGGATCACCGGCCCGACGGCGTAGCAGACCGACACCCCGGCCACCGCGACCACGGCGCCGACGTCACCCGCCCCGACCTCGAAGCCCACCAGCGCGGCGACGCCGGTCAGCCCCACCAGCAGGCCGAGCACCCGGCGCAGATCAGGCCGCTCGTCGGCGCTGGTCCAGCGACCGGCTCCGAGCCACGCGATCAGCGCCGCCACGAGCGGGACCGACGCCAGCAGCAGCCCGGTCAGCGACGAGGACAGCCGCTGCTCCGCGACACCGAGCAGCAGCCACGGTCCGGCGATCTCGACCAGGGCGAAGACCACGATCGGCAGCCACGACGACCACAAGCCGCGCAGGTGGCCGCGGGCGAGCGCCACCGGCAGCAGCAGCGCGCTCGCCGAGCGCCGTGCGGCCCAGCACCAGCACCGACGGCGAGATCTCCTCGACCGCCACCTTGATGAGCAGGTAGGGCACGCCCCAGATGACGCCCATCGCGACGAAGAGCAGCCAGCCCCGACGACTCATCCGACCCTCCTCGACCTCATGTGCTGTCAGGAGCAAGTGTGCCCGACACCACTGACAGCCGCGACACCGCGCGGGAACGGGCCCGGACCTGACTACGTTGGGGCCGCCATGGAAGAGAACAGGGCCCGCCGGGTCGTCGACGACCTGCGCGAGCGCGGTGTCGACGCCCACCTGGAGAAGGCCGGCGTCTACCAGTTCGGCATCCGGGTGCGGCTGCCCGGCGGCCGCAACGCCGTCTGGGACAGCGACGGGACGGCCGGGCTCGAGGCACAGGTCATGCGGGACGGCATGCTCGTCGGCTTCGTCCCGGTGATCGAGGGCTCGGAGACCTTCGACGACGGCCAGGTGGTCGACGCGATCGTGCGCACCGACTACGACCAGCCGGTGGCCCGGCAGCGACCCACCGCGCCGCCACCGGCCGAGCCGCTGCCACGAGAAGGCGGCCTCTTCCGGCGGTTCCTCGGCGGCTTCCGCCACCACTGACTTTCGTTCCCGAGCACTTGCTGGCGGCTCCCTCAGACCGACTGGGACGGATATCGACGTCAGCGTGCGATGGTCGCGCAACTGCGAATCGCAGGTGTTCGCCAGCTGGCTCTTCGAGCGATCACGTGCACGCAGCGGCGAACGGATTTCGGCGTTTGCAGACGTTGTTCGGCTCATGGCGAAGTTCTATGCGTGCTCATGAGGACCCAGTCGCGGGGTTCCCGCCGCCTACGCCCGCGACGACATCCCTGTGCTGAAGGGTTACCCCGACGGTCAGACGATGCCCTCGCCCGCGGCATCGACTTCCAGCCGGGCCAGTAACTCGGCAGCGTCGCCGGCGAGCTCGGTCTGCGCGCCTTCGTGGAGGCCAGTGTCACGAGTTGGTGGTCACCGCGGACAAGGACAGGGCGAGGTCTGAGTTCGACCGGATCTGTCCGATGCGAGGTCGTGATTTCGCAGCCGTTCTGGCCCGCGTACCTGACCGCCGAGCGGATGCGAAGGCAGCCAACCTCAAGATCGCCATCACCGCCAGTATCGGGTTGGACCACGTCGATCTCGATGCCGCCATGGCGCACGGAGTCACCGTGGCGAGGTGACCTACTCATCAGCATCAGCGTTGCCGAGCACGTCGTGATGATGATCCAGTCGCAGGTGCGCAACTATCTGCCGTCCCACCAGACCGTGTCGACGGTGGCTGGAACATCGCGGACTGCGTTGCCCGGGCTTCGACCTGGAAGGCATGCACGTCGGCACGGTCGCCGCCGGGAGAATCGGTCTGGCGGTGCTCCGTCGCCTCAAGCCCTTCGACGTACATCTCGACTACACGGACCGTCATCGCCTGCCGCGCGAGACCGAGGCGGAACTCGGTCTCACGTTCCACGAGACGACCCAGGACATGGTTCCGCACTGCGACGTCGTGACCGTCAACGCACCCCTTCACCCGGAGACCCCGGGCATGTTCAACGCCGACCTGATGGCCACCAGGAAGCGCGGCGCGTATCGCATCAACACCGACGAGGGCTGATCGACGACCGCGACGCCATCGTCAGTTCCCGGTCGACCAATCTGCTCGCGCTCAGCCGACGGCGCCCAGCTGTATTGATCCCCCCGAACGACGCAGTGCAGCCCGATGCAGCATCGCGCTGCGAACGATGCTCGAGTACTCGGGCGGGCAGGCGTGCACTGCGAACTCGTGTCGTCACTCGTCGGGCTTGGGTTCCTGCGGATCGTCGCGGGCCATGTCGCGTAGCTCGGCGCGGTCGACGGCCGCCTCATCGCGGTCCGTCGCGTCCCAGATCCGGTCGATGCTGCCGTGGGCTCGGTCCCGCTCGTCGATTCGCTGGTCGTCTCGGTATCGCTGGAGGCGTATCGCCGCGGCGGCTTCGCGGGTTTCAGCGGCGCGGTCACGAACCTCGGCCTTGCGGTCTCGGACATCCGCCGCGTGGATCAGTTCGCTCAGCCGCTCCTCGCGGCGCTCGAGCTCGACCCGCAGCCGCTGGCCGGTCTCCTCGCGCTGGTCCGCTGCGTCGTTGCGCGCGTCTGCGGTGCTATCCCGCTCAGCGGCCGCCACGTCGCGTATGTCGGCTCGGGTCTCGCGTTCTTCAAGCAGAGCCTGGCGGGCGTCCAACAGGGCTTCCCGAGCCTCGGCAAGGGCCTGTTCCTCATCCTCGCTCGCTGCCACGATCCGGTCACGATCGGTGTGTTCAGCCATTGGTCTCTCCCGCATCCGATGCCTCGGCGAGGTCAGTATGCGCCTGGCCGCCGTTCGGGAAGGACCCAGGCACTGGCCGGGGTACCTGCCGTGACCGAGCCGGGGTGGCCCGACATGCCGCCGCTCTCGACCGGACGACGGCATGTCGGGGTTCTCGCCCGTCGCGATCGTCGCGTTGAGCTCCACCCCACAACACAAGCGTGGCGTGTGTTGCTCATGAGAAGCGAAAGGCAACGCAGGCGCCGCACAGACCCCGTTCGTGTTCTGGAATCGGCGGGCGGGGTCGGCCGCCGGCGCATCAGGCCAACGGCGCCAGGGCCTCGGTGAGCAGGCGGCCGACGTCGCCCAGGACGTGCTCCCCGCCCTCGACGATGCGGCGCCCCGACGCGACCACGTCGGTGACGTCGGCGGCCGTGCCGGCGAAGACGACCCGCTGCACCACGTCGGCGTCGTCGCCGCCCGCGGTCCGCACCGAGTCGAGTCGGACGGCGACCAGGTCGGCACGCGCACCGACCGACAGGTGGCCGGCGTCCGCGAAGCCCAGCGACGCGTGCCCGTCGCGGGTCGCGGCCGCCAACAGCTCGGTCGCCGACCAGGTGCCCCGGACGCCGGTGGCCAGGCGCTCGTCGAGCTCGACCGCGCGGGCCTCCTCCAGCAGGTCGACGACGGCGTGGCTGTCCGAACCTAGGGTGATCGGCGAGCCGGCGTCGTACATCGCCCGTGCCGGCCCGATGCCGTCGGCGAGGTCGCGCTCGGTGGTGGGGCACATGCACACGTACGTCCGGGAGGCGCCCAGCAGCCCGATGTCGTCGCCGGTCACCCGGGTCGCGTGCACGGCCGACGTCCGCGGGCCGAGCACGCCGTGGTCGTGCAGGACCCGGGTCGGCGTCGCGCCGTACGCCTGCAGGCACGCGTCGTTCTCCGCCGGCTGCTCCGAGACGTGCACGTGCAACGGTGCGTCGGCCGACCAGCCGGCGACCGTCGCGAGCTGGTCGCGGGGCACCGCCCGCACCGAGTGCACAGCGGCGCCGACCACGACGTCGTCGGCACGGGCTAGCCCGTCCCGCAGCGCCGTCGCGCGGACCGCCCATGCGTCGGCGTCGCCGTCGCCGAAACGCGACTGCACACCCTCGAGCGGTGCACCGATGCCACCGGCGAGGTAGCAGGTGTCCAGCAGCGCGATGCGGATGCCGGCGTCGCGGGCCGCCTCGACGAGTGCCAGCCCCATCGCGTTCGGGTCGTCGTACGCCGCGCCGCCCGGTGCGTGGTGCACGTAGTGGAACTCGCCGACGCAGGTGACTCCCGCGAGCGCCATCTCGGCGAAGACCGCCCGGGCCAGCCCGCGGTAGGAGTCCGGGTCGAGCTGCGCGGCGACGGCGTACATCTGCTGACGCCACGTCCAGAAGGAACCGCCGGGATCACCTGCCGGACCCCGCACGACGGCCTGCGACCGGCCGCGCAGCGCCCGGTGGAAGGCGTGCGAGTGCGCGTTGGCCAGGCCGGGGAGGACGAGCCCGCGAAGCCGCTCACCGGTCGGCGTCGCGTCCTCGCTGACCGAGCTGATGCGACCGTCTGCGACCTCGACGAGCACGTCGCGGCCGACGCGGCCGTCCGGCAGGACCGCGAGCTCGCAGTGGTAGGCCGTCACGCGGCTGACCAGTCGCCGGTCAGCTCGGCGAGGACCGTGGTGAGGGCGTCCACACCTTCGAGGCAGTCGTCGCGCTCGGCGTGCTCAGCGGGGGAGTGGCTCACACCGGTCGGGTTGCGGACGAAGAGCATCGCGGTCGGGATGCCAGCGCCGGCCAGCACGCCGGCGTCGTGGCCGGCGCCGGTGGGCAGCACCGGCGCGTCGCCGAGCAGCCGCGCGAGCCGGTCGCGCAGCGGTGCGTCGAAGGTGACCTCGGGCGACCAGGACTCCTCGTCCGGGTAGGTCCCGGCGGCGCCGCCGACCGCAGCGACCACGGACCGTACGGCCTGCTCGTCCTCGCCGCGCGCATCCAGCCAGGCGCGCACCAGGGAGGGCACGGCGTTGGTGCCGTTGGGTGTGACCTCGACGCGGCCGACGGTGGCGACGGCGCCGAGCCGCCCCGCCTCGTCACGCGCCGCGACCACGGCGGCGGCGAGCCGCAGCATCGGGTCGTCGCGGTCGGCCAGCCGGGTGGTGCCGGCGTGGTTGGCCTCGCCGGCGAGGTCGAGCCGCCACCGGCCGTGTGGCCAGATGCCGTGTGCGACACCGACCGCGGCGGTCCCGTCGACGAGGGCGCGTCCTTGCTCGACGTGCAGCTCGACGTAGGTGCCGATGCGGGCGAGGGTGTCGTCGTCGCGGCCGAGGTGCCGCGGGTCGTGGCCGGCGGCCTCCATGGCATCCGCCATGGTCGTGCCGTCGGTGTCACTCAGGTCGCGTGCCTTGTCGGGGTCGAGACTGCCGGTGAGCAGCCGGGAGCCGGCGCAGGCGACGCCGAACCTGGCGCCCTCCTCGTCGACGAAGCTGACGATGCCGATCGGCCGGTCCGGCCGGTGGCCGTCGGCGCGCAGCCGGTCGACGGCCGCGAAGGCGCTGACGACCCCGAGCGGCCCGTCGAAGGCGCCGCCGTCCGGCACCGAGTCGAGGTGGCTGCCGGTGACGACCGCGTCGCCCGCACCGGGTCCGTCCGGGTCGCCCCACCACGCCCACTGGTTGCCGTTGCGGTCGACGGTCAGGTCCAGCCCGCGACGGGCGGCCTCGGCGGCGAACCACTCGCGGGTGGCCAGGTCCGGCCCGGACCACGCGAACCGGCGGTAGCCGCCGCTGCGCGGGTCCCGTCCGACCGGCTGCAGGTCGGCCCACATCCGGTCGAACTCGTGCTCGCCCACGCTCACGGCGCCACCCTAGGGGTGGACACCCCGGCAGCCGGCCGGCCGGACACGGCAGGATGCCCTCTCATGCGACTCCTGCTCATCGGCGCCCCCGGCTCCGGCAAGGGGACCCAGGCGGTCCGCATCGCCGAGCGCCTCGGGATCACGCACATCTCGAGCGGCGACCTGCTGCGCCAGCACGTCACCGAGGGCACGGCGCTCGGTCAGCAGGTGCAGCAGTACGTCTCACGGGGAGACCTCGTCCCCGACCAGATGGTGCTCGACATGCTGCGCAAGCCGATCATCGCGGCGAGCGAGTCGGGCGGCTACGTGCTCGACGGCTTCCCGCGCACGGTCGAGCAGGCCAAGGTCGCCTACGACACGGCGCGCGCGCTGGGTGTCGCCGTGCAGATCGCGATCCACCTGCACGTCCCGACGGAGGAGCTCGTGCGCCGGCTGCTGGCCCGCGGCCGCGGCTCGGACGACACGCAGGAGGTCATCGAGCACCGTCTCGAGGTGTACGAGGCCAAGACCAAGCCGATGATCGACTACTACGCGGAGCGCGAGCGGCTGGTGACCGTCGACGGCTCGCTGCCCGAGGACGAGGTCACCGCCGCTGTGACGGCCGGCATCGAGGACCACCGCGACGAGCTCGGCGACTGAGGGTGCGTCTCCGCGGAAACGTAGGCGCCGCGGCACTCCAGACCGGTCAGTGCAGGGTCGGTCGGTAGACCAGCTCCTGGATGTGCGTGTCGAGGGTGCGGCTCTCGAGCAGCTCCAGGTCGAAGTCGGCGGAGTTCGCGAAGATTGGGTCCAGCCCCGTCTGTCCGGTGACGACCGGGAAGAGCGTCACTGACGGTCCACAAGTTCCAAGATGCTCGAGAAGCTGCATGGGGATCGGTGACGACTTCTGGATCGAGGACGAGGGCGGCTCCAAGGTCTACAAGGTGAACGGTAAGGCTCTACGGATGCGCGACACCTTCGTCCTCGAGGACGCAAGCGTCAACGAGGTGTCCAAGATCCAAGAGAAGAAGCTCAGCGTGCGCGACAAGATGTCGATCTCGCGCGGCAGCACGAGCGGCGACGGTGCACAAGCGCCTCGTGGGCATCCGCGACCACTACATCATCGAGGTCGACGGCGCACCGAACCTCAAGGCTCACGGCAACATCGTCGACCACGGTCGCGATCGACAGGACGGCGACACCGTGGCGACGGTGTCGAGGAAGTGGTTCCGGTGCGCGACTCCTACGGCGTCCAGATGGCTGCGGGCCAGGATGTCCCGCTCATCCTGGCGATCCGGTCGTGTCGACGGATGGCGGGCGGCTGACAACAGAGTGAGTCCGCCTATCCCAGGCGCGGAGAAGTGCCGTTGCATGATCGTGAGTTGGCGTCGAGCGTGCCCATGCCCGATCGGTGCTCACGATCATGGCGTGGTCGGCTGCGGCTGAGCCGACTGCGCGGTCGCACGGAGCAATGTCGCGGTTGCCGGTGACTCCCTGGCGCCCCGCTGATGCGAAACGTGGTGAAGACGCTCGCGGAGTGAGCCGCTACTTCCGTGCACGGCCGAGCAGAGCACTCCAGACCGGTCAGTGGAGGGTGGGTCGGTAGACGAGCTCCTGGATGTGGCCGTCGAGGGTGCGGCTCTCGAGCAGCTCCAGGTCGAAGTCGGCGGCGTTCGCGAAGACAGGGTCCAGCCCCGTCTGTCCGGTGACGACCGGGAAGAGCGTCACCTGCAGGCGGTCGACCAGGCCGGCGGCCATCAGCGCCCTGTTCATCGACAGGCTGCCGTGGGAGCGCAGCGGCAGGTCGGACTCCTCCTTGAGCCTTCGAGGCGTGGGTAGTCGACCTCAAGCTGGTCACGCGGACGCCATCTACCGCGACGACGGGGGCACCGACCACGTGTCGATGGGTGACCCAGCAGGACGTCGACCTCGCGCGACGGATCACCGAGATCGCCGCCGACCACGAGGTCGACGCCGACCCGGCCTCGGTCAGCGTCATCGAGCTCGGCCTCGACACGGCGCACTCCGCGACCATCGCCCCGGTGTGGGCCGCCATGCTGACCGGGAACGCCGAGGCCCAGGGCCACGGGTCCCCCAGCGACGAGATCCGGGACTCCACGGTCTCGTACCTAACCCGAGGTTCGGGGAGCCGAGGAGCTCGGGACCCTGCTTGCAGCAGTTCCACGTCGAGGTCTACGTGGCGCCCGGGTGGCCGAGCACCGAATCGCCGCCGCAGTCGCCGCAGGTGGGACGTCGTCGGTGACAGCGCGCGTCGTCGCTCTCCGTGTGCCGTGGTCGGTAACAGGTAGTGACCGGGACCACGCTCGAGACTCATCCCGTCAGCTGCCCCAGAAGGGCCGGTGAGGCCGACGGACCGGAAGTACTCGGCGGCGGCGACCGGCTCGCGGCGGGTGTAGCCGCGGTCGAGGCGGCCGGCGTACCAGCCCTGCGCCAGGCGCCACAGCGTCGCGAGGTCCATCACGTAGCCGCGCTGCTGTGTGGTGTCGGACAGCCAGCGCTCGACGCAGTCCAGCGAGCAGTAGAGCCGCTGGTTGCTGCAGGCGCGCACCACGTCGTCCCACACCTGCGCCATCGGCACCAGGAAGTGGGCGACCTCGTCGCCCTCGGGCGGCCCGGTGCGGTCGACGACCCACGACAGCGCCGTGTCGCACGACGGGCACCGGGTCGCGACGAGCACCGACGGCTCGGCGTCGACGAGGTGCGGGATCGCGAACGAGTCCCACGCGCAGCCGCCCCACCACAGGGTCCGCTCGCCCATGACGGAGAAGCCGAACGGCTCGGTCGCGAAGGGGTGCGCGAGCACCGGCCGCCTGTCGGCGTCGAGCGCGAGGTGCCGTTGCGTCGCCAGTCGGATCAGGCCGTCGCGCACGGCGGTGACCTCGGTGCCGAGCTCGTCGGCCAGCCGCCCGTCGGTGGGCACCGTCCCCGTCGCGGCCAGCGCCCCGTACACCGCGAGCCGCAGGTCCTCGTCGCTCACCGAGCCTCCGCGGCAAACAGCAGGCGTTCGGGGACCAGGTCGAGGAGCGCGCGGGCGTAGGCGTTGGGTGCGGTCGGCGCCTCGGTGGTGCCGTGGGTGCCTGCCGTGTCCACATCGACCGTGACGACGTACGCCGCATCGGTGCGCTCGAGACGCCGCAGGGTGGCGCCGAGCAGGGTGCGTAGCTGACCTTCGGTCGGCAGCCAGAGCGCGGCCTGCTGCTCGAGGCTGTCCAGAGCCCACTCGGTGGTGCCGTTGAAGCCGATGACCGGGCCCGACGCGAAGTCGTGCACCTCGATGGTCATGTCGCTGAGCACGAAGACGTCGTCGTCCATGTTCCGGTCGGGCACGACGAAGTGGTCACCGCGCGCCGGGACCCACACCAGTCCGGCGGCGCGCAGCTCACGGGCCAGCTCGATCGAGACGATCGGCTGCATGGGCTGCCTCATGCGTCGACCGTAGACTCCGCGGGTGCCGGCGCAAGGGGCTACGACGCAGGTGGCGCCGGGCATCGTGCGGGTCGGCATCTCGGGGTGGACCTACCCGCCGTGGCGCGGCGTCTTCTACCCGAAGGGTCTGCCGCAGCGCCGCGAGCTGGAGTACGCGTCGCACCGGCTCACCTCCATCGAGGTCAACGGCTCGTTCTACGCGCTGCAGAAGCCGGAGTCGTGGCAGGCCTGGCGCGAGGAGACACCCGACGGCTTCCTGTTCGCGGTCAAGGGCGGCCGCTTCATCACCCACATGAAGAAGCTCAACGACGTCGCCGTCCCGGTGGCCAACTTCCTGGCGTCGGGGATGCTCGCGCTCGGCGACAAGCTCGGACCGATGCTCTGGCAGCTGCCGCCCAACCTGGGCTTCGACGCCGGCCGGATCGCCGACTTCCTCGACCTGCTGCCGCGCACGACGGCGGCAGCCGCGGCGATGGCGGCCGGGCACGACGAGCGGATGGACGGGCGGGCGTTCGTGACCACCGACGCGGACCGGCCGCTGCGGCACGCGATGGAGGTGCGCCACCCGACCTTCGAGACCGACGCCTTCCTGGACCTGCTGCGCTCGCGTGACGTCGCCGTCGTGACGGCCGACACGGCGGGGAAGTGGCCGGTCTTCCTCGAGCCGACCGCGTCGCACGCCTACGTGCGGCTGCACGGTGACGAGGAGCTCTACGTCAGCGGGTACGACGCACGAGGCGCTGGACCGATGGGCCGCGCGGATCGCCGGCTGGCGCGACGAGGGCCGGGACGTGGCCGTCTACTTCGACAACGACGCCAAGGTGCGGGCCCCGGTCGACGCGATGGCCCTGATGACCCGCCTGGGCCTCGACCCCCTGTCCTGACGCGGTGGCGGCGAGCCGGCCAAAACAGTTGTAGGATGCATCCAGTTAGTTGATGCATGCAATCAATCCGGACCCGAGGGGGCGCCGCCATGACCGACCCGACCAGCGTCTCCGCGAACCCGGGCGCCGAGGCGCTCAGCGACCAGGTCCTCCGGCTGACCCGCACCGCAGGGGCCCTCAAGAGCCAGCTCGCGGCCCGGCACGCCGGCGGCGAGGAGGGGGCGCACGGCATCGAGTGGGCGGCGTACGCCCTGCTCTTCCAGCTGGTGACCGACGGCCCGATGCGCTCGTCCGCGCTGGCCGAGGCGGCCTGCGTCGACCCCTCCACCGTGAGCCGCCAGGTCGCTGAGCTGGTCAAGGCCGGGCTCGTCGAGCGGGTCCCGGACCCGGCCGACGGCCGGGCCAGCCTGCTGGTGGCCACCGCCCGCGGCCTCGATGTCCACGCGATGCGCCGGGCCCGCCGGGTGGCGACCTTCGGCCGGATCGTGGCGGACTGGCCCGCCGACGACGTCGCCGCCCTCACCGACCTCCTCGTCCGCTTCAACGACAGCTTCGTCGCACTGCGCTCCGCCCTCCTCGACGAGATGGCGCCGGCTGTGCTGCCTGCGCGACCCGACACTGCACACGACACCCGACCCGTGGAGACCAGCGCCTGATGAGCTCGACCAACCCGGCCGTCCCGGCCGTCGACCATTCCCAGCCGCTGACGCACCGGCAGATCCTCACGATCCTGTCCGGGCTCATGGCCGGCATGTTCCTCGCCGCGCTCGACCAGACCATCGTCGCGACCTCGATACGCACCATCGCCGACGACCTGCAGGGCCTGTCGGCCCAGGCGTGGGTGACGACGGCCTACCTGATCACCGCGACGATCAGCACGCCGCTCTACGGCAAGCTCTCCGACCTCTACGGCCGGCGGCCCTTCTTCCTGCTCGCCATCTCCATCTTCCTGGTCGGCTCCGCGCTGTGCGGGCTGTCGCAGTCGATGTGGCAGCTGGCTGCGTTCCGCGCCCTGCAGGGCCTCGGGGCAGGCGGCCTCTTCTCCCTGGCGCTGACGATCATCGGTGACATCGTCCCGCCGCGCGAGCGGGCCAAGTACCAGGGCTACTTCCTCGCCGTCTTCGGCACCTCGAGCGTCCTCGGCCCGGTCGTCGGCGGCTTCCTGGCCGGCCAGGAGACGCTGCTCGGCATCACCGGCTGGCGCTGGGTCTTCCTGGTCAACGTGCCGGTCGGCGCCTTCGCGCTCTTCCTGGTGATGCGCAGCCTGCACCTGCCGCACCAGCGCCGCGACCACCGGATCGACTGGCCGGGTGCCCTGGCGCTGATCACCGGTCTCACCCCGCTGCTGCTGCTCGCCGAGCAGGGCCGTGAGTGGGGCTGGGACTCCCCCATCTCGCTGTCGTTGATGGTCATCGGCCTCGCCGGCATCGTCGCCTTCATCCGCGCCGAGCGGTACTACGGCGACGACGCGCTCCTGCCGCTACGGCTCTTCAAGGGCCGGACCTTCGGCATCGGGTCGCTGCTGAACTTCATCCTCGGGATGGGGATGTTCGGCGGGCTGGCCGCGCTGCCGCTCTACCTGCAGATCGTGAAGGGCGCGAGTCCCACCCAGGCAGGACTGCTGCTGCTGCCGCTGACCTTCGGCATCATGGCCGGCTCGATCTTCTCCGGGCAGATGATCTCCCGGACCGGGCGCTACAAGAAGTTCCCGATCATCGGGTGCGGCCTGCTCGTGGTGGCCCTGGGGATGCTCTCGACGATCGGCGTCGACACGCCGCTGTGGCAGACCTTGGTCTACGCCGCCGTCTTCGGCATCGGGCTCGGCTTCAACATGCAGCCGTTGGTGCTGGCCGTGCAGAACGCGGTGCCGCCGCAGGACATGGGTGTCGCTACCTCGTCGGCCACCTTCTTCCGCCAGATGGGCGGCACGCTGGGCACCGCGGTCTTCCTGTCGATCCTCTTCTCGACGGTCGGCGGCAAGATCGTCGACGCCTTCGCGTCGGCCTCGACGTCGCCGGACTTCCGGGCCGCACTCCGGGACCCGGCCGTCCTCGCCGACCCGTCGAGCGCACGCGTTGCCGAGGCCGTCACGTCCGGCGGCGCGCTGCCCAAGGGCGCCTTGGACGACACGTCCTTCCTGTCCCAGATCGACGACCGGCTGGCCCGGCCGTTCCTCGAGGGCTTCTCCAGCTCGATGGACCTGGTGTTCCGGGTCGCCGGGCTGGTGCTCCTCCTGGCGTTCGTCGTGGTGTTCTTCCTCCCGGAGGAGAAGCTGCGCACGATGTCGGGCATCCAGGCCCGTCAGCAGCAGGCCGCCGACGAGGCCGGTGCCGCGGCGGCCGCAGCCAGCCAGGTCTCGGCGCCGTCGAGCCAGATGGTCGACGGCGAGCTGCTCGAGGAGTCGTCGCTGCCGGCGGCCCGCGAGCCCGACGAGATGGCCGAGAGGCGCTAGGCGGAGCGGAGCACGAACCAGACGTGCTTGCCTTCCGCCTCGGGGTCCACGCCCCAGTCGGCCGAGATGGTCTTGACCAGGGCGAGACCCCGGCCGCTCTCGTCGGTCTGCAGGGCGTCGCGCGGAGCCGGCATGGCGGGGGAGCCGTCGCGGACCCGGACCTGCAGGGCGTCACCGTCGCAGTCGACGCCGACGACCACCGGCGGGCCGCCGTGCTTGACCGAGTTGGTCACCAGCTCGCTCACGAGCAGCACGGCGTCCTCGACGACCGCGCTGTGGTGGGTCGCGCAGCTCGAGGAGCGCAGGAAGTCCCTGGCGACGGCAGGTGCCTCGTCCGACAGGGGGAGCCGCAGCTCGGCGCGCGGGGTGTCCTGGCACATGGCTGGGGCTCCGGGGGTCGCTGGTGCGGTGGCGGGGACCACGGCGCCTCCCGGCACTGCGCGGCACCCACCTAGTGCCCAGCGATCCCCCGAGCCGAAACCCCCCGGGCTGCGGAAGCTCGCCCCGGCGGCTACTCGAAGAGATTCCCTATCTGGTCCCACAGCAGGATCGCCGAGAAGAACCCGTAGAACAGGACCGCCCAGCCGATGGCCACCAGACGTCCGCCGCGGAGTCCCATCTCGCGCGGCAGCATCCCGCGGTTGAGCTGGATCAGCAGGCACGAGTAGACGAACATCACCAGACCGTTCAACGACGAGGCGATGACCAGCAGCAGGAGCGGCTGGTCCACCCCGGCCAGCAGGATGATCGAGCCGAACGCGATCTCCGTCCAGACGACGATGAAGTAGAGCTTGCTCTCCGACCACCGCTCATTCCTGGCCAGCGGGCCGGTCTTCAGGACGTCCGCGGTGACCCGGCCGACCATGTCGAGGACGGCGAGGTTGGTGGAGAACAGCACGACGGTGCCGATCAGCCAGAACGTGGTCCCCAACCAGTCGCCGTGCTCACCCTGCAGGGCTTCCCCCTCGGCTCGGATGAAGTCGAAGCTCTCGGCATCCCCGCCGGTTCGCCGTGTCCTAGGTCACGATCATCACAGGATGAGCAGGAGCAGCGGTCAGCCGAGCACGCGGAAGATGATGAACTTCCTGCCCGGCCTTGCCACGGCAGAGGCGGCGATCGCCAGGTTCTGCGGGCTGACCATCTTGCCCAGCACACCACCGGAGGAGTTCGCGGCGGACAGCAGCAGCGGGTCCAGCCCCGCCTTCGCGGCGGTCTGCACCTGCAGCGCGCCGAAGAGCGCGTTGGACGACGTGTCCGAACCGGTCACCGCGACACCGAGCCAGCCGAGGATCGAGGTCGAGGAACACGAAGATGCCACCCGCGCCGGCGACAGGCGACGAGCGTGCAGGGCTGGCCGGACTGGTTCATCACGTCGTCCAGGGTCAGGTCGGCCATCACGTGACGATGCCCAGCCCAGCTCGACATAGCCGTCCGTAGGCCTGCAGGGCCGCGGCCGGTAGACTGAGGAACAGCACGGTGATGATGCCGACGAAGAACATCAGCTTCCCCACGGCTGGCAGCCAGGTGACTAGGTCAGGACGCGAGCGGATCGCAAGCCGGGATGGTGACGTCCAGCCCCGGCCACTGGAAGGCATAGGTGAACGGCTCCTTCGCCAGCGCCTCCTTGACCGCGTCGATTTCGCGATCGAGAAGATCGCGATGATGACGAGGTAGGGCGCGTAGGCCTTGGCGATCTCCCCGCCGCTGTCGGCGACGCCGTCCGGACCAGGCCGCACGGCACCACGGTCACGCGGATGAACAGGAACCCCCGGACGGCACCAGAGCCAGGGCGAAGCGCGCTCACCGCCGACCGTGGCCATCTCGCGCCGGTCGCCAGGGTGACGTCTGGCGATCTCGACGGGCTGCCAGACGCGCAGCAGGAGCACGACAGCGAGCAGCCGAGACCACGAGGGACGATTGCCGAGCTGCACGGAGATGTAGTTGGACAGGACGAACTGCGCGATGCCGAAGGACAGGCCGGCGACGACGGCCGGCAGCCAGGTCTGGCGCAGGCCGCGGCGGCCGTCGACGACTTGCACGAGGACGAGCGGCACGACGACGGCGAGGATCGGTGTCTGCCGCCCGACCATGCGCGAGGGTGTCGACCGTGAGGCGCGGATCGTCGTTGACGCCGGAGGTCAGTCGGCCAGGTCACGATCGGGGTGGCCAGCGCACCGAAGGCGACCGGCGCCGTGTTGGCGATCAGGGCCATGGCGGCCGCCTTACCGGGCGGAAGCCGAGGCCATCAGCATGACGACGGTGATGGCCACCGGGGTGCCGAATCCGGCCAGTGCCTCGAGCAGGGCGCCGAAGCAGAAGGCGATGATGATGGCCTGGATCCGCTGGTCCGGGCTGACCCGCTCGAAGGACCGCCGCAGCACGTCGAAGTGCCCGGTGGCGACCGTCAGGTTGTAGACCCAGATCGCGTTGATGACGATCCAGAGGATCGGGAAGAAGCCGAAGGCGGCGCCCTCCGTGCCGGACAGCAGGGCCTGCCCGACCGGCATCGAGTAGACCGCGACCGCGACGACGAGGGACACGCCGAGCGAGGCCAGCGCGGCGATCCAGGCCTTCATCTTCAGGACGCCGAGGAGCACGAAGAGCGTCAGCAGCGGGAGCACGGCGAAGATGGACGAGAGGCCCAGGGAGTCGCCGACCGGGTCGAGGATCTGTTCGTACATGTGCAGCACCCCGTGTTCTGGAGTCGGACCCGTCAGGTCGTTGCGGGCAGGACTGCGACGTGCATCGCGGCCACGGAGTGACCGCTCAGGGAGGCGTCAAGGACCTCCACCGTGTGGGCGAGTGCGATCGCGGCCGCCGGAGCCGCTCGACCGGAGGCGGCCACCTGCATGAGGCAGCCCGGGTTGGCTGTGACGAGCAGGTCGGCACCGGTGTCGAGCACGGCCCGGGCCTTCAGGTCGCCGAGCTCGCGGGCCGGCTGCCGGGTTGAGGATGTTGTAGATGCCTGCCGACCCGCAGCAGATCTCCGGGTCGGCGATCTCCCGGAGCTCGAGCCCGGGGATGCCTCGCAACAGCTCGCGCGGCTGTGCGCGGACCCCCTGCGCGTGTCCGAGGTGGCAGGCGTCGTGGTAGGCCACGGTGACCGGCAGCGGGTGCCGGCCGGCGACGGGGCCCAGCTCGGCGAGCAGCTCGCTGACGTCGCGCACGTTCGCCGCGAAGCGCTTCGCCCGCTCGGCGTAGGACGGGTCGTCGGCCAGCAGCTCGGCGTACTCCTTCATCGACGAGCCGCAGCCCGCCGCGTTGACCACGACGTGCTCGACGCCGGCCGCGTCGAAGGTGTCGATGGTGCGGCGCGCGAACGCCATCGCCTCCTCCTCGCGGCCGTTGTGCACCGACAGCGCGCCGCAGCAGCCCTGGCTCGCGGGGGACCACGACGTCGCAGCCCTCCATCGCCAGCACCCGGGCGGTCGCGGCGTTGACCCGCGGGAAGAACTCACCCTGCACGCAGCCGGTCAGCATGCCGACGACAGCCCGCCGCTCGCCGCGGGCGGCGACGTGCTCGGGGATGCGCGGCGCGCGGCGCACCGGCGGAGCCAGGGACGCCATCGCCGAGAGAGAGGGCGACAGCCGCTCGAGGACCCCGCTGCGCTCGACGGCCCGCTGCAGGCCGCTGCGCTGGTAGGCCGACAGCGGCCCACGCATCAGCCGCAGCCGTTTCGGGTGCGGGAAGAGCGCGAAGACCGCCTCGCGCAGCAACCTGTCGGCCAGCGGGCGGCGGTGCCGGCGCTCGACCTGCGCGCGCGTCGCCTCGATCAGCTTGTCGTACTGCACGCCCGACGGGCAGGCCGTCACGCACGCCATGCAGCCCAGGCACGCGTCGAAGTGCTGCACCATCGCGTCGCTCATCGGCTCGCCGTCGAGCCCGGCCTGCATCAGGTAGATCCGGCCGCGCGGCGAGTCCATCTCCTCGCCCCACAGCACGTAGGTCGGGCAGGTCGGCAGGCAGAAGCCGCAGTGCACGCAGTCCGACGCGAGCTCGGACGACGGCGGGTGGTGCGCGTCGAAGGCGGGCTCGCCCGGGGTCTCGGGCACCCGCAGCGGGCCATCGGTGCCGAGGGTCCCCGTACTCATCAGATACCTCCCACGAAGCGGCCCGGCGACATCCGGTGCGCAGGGTCGAGCTCGTCCTTGAGCCGCCGCATCAGGTCGAGGCCGGGCACCGGACCCCACCCGTCCACCGCGGCCCGGACCTCGTTCGGCGCGGTCAGGACGGTGAGGCTCCCGCCGCTAGCGGTCGCGGTGCCACGCAGCCTGGTCACGATCTCGGCAACGCGAGCGGGCTCCGTGCCGGTCGGGACGCCGACGTGCAGCACACCGGCCGCCGAGCCGCGCACCCGCAGCGAGGTGCGCGCCGACAGGGTGCGCGCCGTCGAGAGCAGGTCCGCGACTCCGGTCATCGACGAGGTCACCTTGAGACCGGTGCCGCTGTCGCCGAAGGGCAGATCGGCGAAGCCCTGCGGCAGGTCGGTTGCGACGTCCACCTGGCCGTACGCCCTCAGCAGCCCGGCCGCCGCCTCGGCGCGACTGTCGACGCCGGCCTCGATGCCCTCGAGCAGCACGGTCACCGTGCCCGGGTCGGTGCCCTGCTGGTCGATCTCGACGGCCGCCGGGACGAGCTGCGATCCCGTCACCGTCGCACAGGCGGTGAAGGTCGCGGCCGGGTCGGACGTACGCACCGTGACGACCCGGCGGGCGGCCGGCACCGGGTGCAGGCGGACGACGACCTCGGTGACGAGACCGAGCGTGCCGTAGGAGCCGAGGAGCAGCTTGCCGAAGTCGTAGCCCGCGACGTTCTTCACGACCCTGCCGCCGGACTTCGCGACGACGCCGTCGGCGCGCACGAACGTGATGCCGATCAGGAGGTCGCGCAGCGTGCCGTAGAGCAGCCGCCGCGGGCCGCTGGTGGAGACGGCGACCGTGCCGCCGACCGTGGCGCCGGGGAACGGCGAGTCGAGGGCGAGCTGCTGGCCGGCGCCGGCGAGAGCCTCCTGCAGCTCGCTCATCGGCGTCCCGGCGCGGACGACGCAGACCAGGTCGCCGGCGGCGTGGTCCACGACACCGGTCAGCGAGGTCGTGTCGACGACCAGGTCGACGCGCGTCGGCGGGTGGCCCCAGTCGAGCTTGGAGCCAGTGCCGCGAGCCACGACCGCGAGGTCGTGCTGGGCCGCGGCGGCGAGCAGCTCGGCGGCCTGCTCCGTCGACGACGGGGCCGCGACGTAGCGCGCTGGCACGCCGGCGACCGCGTCGCCGTCCGTTGCTGCCCGCGCGGTGTCGCAGACCTTGTGCAGCGCGTCGAGGACGGCGTCGCTCGGCTGGGTCTGCCTCTTCGCACGCGCGGGCATCGGCTCAGAACACCTCCGCCAGACCGGCCTGCTGCAGCGGGTGGGGGCCCTTGTGCCGGCCGGGACGCTCCCCGCACAGTCGCGGTGTCGGGAAGACCTTGCCGGGGTTCGACAGCCGCTGCGGGTCGAAGGCGCACCGCAGCATCTGCATCGTGTCGAGGTCGTCGTCGGTGTACATCCGCGGCATGAACCTCGCCTTGTCCATCCCGACGCCGTGCTCGCCGGTGATCGACCCGCCGTGCTCGATGCAGAGGTCGAGGATCGCGCCGGACACCTTCTCGGCGGCCTCCGACTGGCCGGGCACGGAGTCGTCGAAGAGCACCAGCGGGTGCAGGTTGCCGTCGCCGGCGTGGAAGACGTTGGCGACCCGCACACCGGTGTCGCCGGAGAGCTCGGCGATCTGCCGCAGCACCTCGGGCAGCGCGGTGCGGGGTATGACGCCGTCCTGCACG
The DNA here is from genome assembly GCA_963762865.1 of uncultured Actinomycetota bacterium. Lineage (GTDB taxonomy): Bacteria > Actinomycetota > Actinomycetes > JACCUZ01 > JACCUZ01 > DATHAP01. Next base: position 87,599 of record CAVXNC010000009.1, on the reverse strand, counting down.
ATGTAGTCCGGGCTGATCCGCCCGACGGCCGCGAAGGCCGACTTGCGGCCCTTCCAGAACAGCGCGCGCTGCGCCTCGTCGGCCGCGATGCGGATCTCGAAGGCGGCGTTGTCGTGGCAGTGCCGCTCGACCTCGGTGAACTGCGCCTCGACATCGGGGGCCGGTCCGTCGAGCTCGACGACCAGCACCGCGCCGGCGCCCTCGGGGTAGCCGCACTGCACGGCCGCCTCGGCAGCCTCGATCGCCAGCGCGTCCATCATCTCGATCGCGGCGGGCAGGACCCCGGCGCCGATGATGGCCGACACGGCGCCACCGGCCTCGTCGGTCGACGGGAAGGCCGCCAGCAGGGTACGGACGGACTCGGGGGCGCGGGTCAGCCGGACCGTCACCTCGGTGGCGACGCCGAGCGTGCCCTCGGAGCCGACGAAGGCACCGAGCAGGTCGTAGCCGGGCGCGTCGGGCGCCCGGCCGCCGAGCCGCACGACGTCGCCCTCCGGCGTCACGAGCTCGAGCCCGGTGACGTGGTTGGTGGTGAACCCGTACTTGAGGCAGTGCGCGCCGCCGGAGTTCTCCGCGACGTTGCCGCCGATCGAGCAGATCTGCTGGCTCGACGGGTCGGGCGCGTAGTAGTAGCCGTGCGGCGCCGCTGCCTTGCTCACCTGCAGGTTGATGACGCCCGGGTCGAGGACCGCGCGCTGGTCGGCCGGGTCGACCTCGTGGATGGTGCGCATCTGCGACAGCACGATGAGCACGCCGTCGGCATGCGGCAGCGCGCCGCCGGAGAGCCCGGTGCCCGAGCCGCGCGCGACGAACGGCACCCCCGCCTCCTGACAGGCCCGGACCGTCGTCGCGACCCCGGCCGTGCTCCGGGGGAGGACTACGACTGCGGGCGTCACCTTGTAGTGCGCGAGGCCGTCGCACTCGTAGGTCCGCAGCTGTGCCCGGTCGGTCAGCACCGCCGCATCACCCAGCTCGGCGCGGAGCCGGGCCGCGAGGGCAGCGATGCCGCCGGGGTCGGCCATCGTCCTACGGCATGCGCTCGTAGGCAGGCAGGGTGAGGAAGTCCTCGTAGTCGTCGGAGAGCGCCATGTCGGTGAAGAGCGACCGCGCGTCGTCCCACCTGCCCTTCGCGAAGGCGTCGTCGCCGACCGACTCGCGGATGCCGGCCATCTCCTCCTCCACCAGCCGCTCGACCAGGTCACGGGTGACGGTCTGCCCGTCGTCGAGCTCGACGTCGTTGTGCAGCCACTGCCAGACCTGCGACCGGGAGATCTCCGCGGTCGCCGCGTCCTCCATCAGGTTGTTGATGCCGACGGCGCCGGTGCCGCGCAGCCAGGTCTCCAGGTAGCGGATGCCGACGTTGATGTTGCTGCGCAGGCCGGCCTCGGTGACCGCGCCGGGCGTCGACCGCACGTCGAGCAGCTGCTCCGCGGTGACGTGGACGTCGTCTCGGGTCTTGTCGACCTGGTTGGGCTTGTCGCCGAGCACGCCGTCGAAGACCTCGGTGCAGGTGGCGACCATCCCGGGGTGCGCGACCCAGGAGCCGTCGAAGCCGTCGCCCGCCTCGCGGGTCTTGTCGTCGCGCACCTTGGCGTAGGCCGCTTCGTTGACCTTCTCGTCCTTGCTCGGGATGAACGCAGCCATGCCGCCGATCGCGTGCGCCCCGCGCTTGTGGCAGGTGCGCACCAGCAGCTCGGTGTAGGCACGCATGAAGGGCACCGTCATGTTCACCGAGTTGCGGTCGGGGAGCAGGAAGTCCTTGCCGCGGGTCCGGTGCGTCTTGATGACCGAGAACATGTAGTCCCAGCGCCCGGCGTTCAGCCCGGCCGAGTGGTCGCGCAGCTCGTAGAGGATCTCCTCCATCTCGAAGGCCGCCGGGTAGGTCTCGATGAGCACGGTCGCGCGGATGGTGCCCTGCGGGATGCCCAGCGCGTCCTGGGCGTGCACGAAGACGTCGTTCCACAGCCGGGCCTCGAGGTGGCTCTCCATCTTCGGCAGGTAGAAGTAGGGACCGACCCCGAGCTCGATGAGCCGCTTCGCGTTGTGGAAGAAGTAGAGCCCGAAGTCGGTGAGGCTGCCCGACGTGCGCTCGCCGTCGACCAGGATGTGCTTCTCGGGCAGGTGCCAGCCGCGCGGCCGCACCACGATGGTCGCTGTCGAGTCGTTGAGGGCGTACGTCTTGCCCTCCGGCGACGTGAAGTCGATGCGCCGCTCGATCGCGTCGCGCAGGTTGAGCTGACCCTCGATCACGTTCTCCCACAACGGGGTGTTGGCGTCCTCGAGGTCGGCGAGCCACACCTTCGCGCCGGAGTTGAGTGCGTTGATGGTCATCTTGCGGTCGGTCGGTCCGGTGATCTCTGCGCGCCGGTCGACCAGGCCGGGGGAGTGCGAGGCGACCCGCCAGGTGTCGTCCTCGCGGACGTCCTTGGTCTCGGCGAGGAAGTCGAGGCTGCCCCCGCGGGCGATGTCCTCGTAGCGCGCCGTGCGGGCAGCGACCAGCTCGCGGCGGCGCGCGTCGAAGGCCCGGTGCAGGCCGGCGAGGAAGTCGAGCGCCTCGTCGGTCAGCACCTCGTCGTAGCGGTCGTTGATCGGTCCGTCGACGCGGACGCCGTCAGGGGTGCTCATGTCTGCACGCTCCCTTGTGCGGTCGGAGTGGTCTTGTCGGAGGGGTCGAGGTCGGTCAGGACGGGAGCCAGCGCGCGGCCGGCCAGGTCGCGCAGCAGCTCGGCCGCGCGGCCCTGGGCGACGGCGAGATCGGGCTCGAGGTCGGTGATGGCGTGCGCCGCGACGACGCCGAGGGCACCGAGCCCGTTGCGGGCGTCGTCGCCGAGCTGCAGCCGGCCGGCCAGGACCACGACCGGGACGCCGTGCGACGCCGCACGGCGGGCCACTCCCACGGGGGCCTTGCCGCCGAGGCTCTGCTCGTCGAACGAGCCCTCGCCGGTCACGACCAGACTGGTTCCCTCGAGAGCCGCGTCGAACCCGACGAGGTCGAGCACGAGGTCGATGCCCGGCACCAGCCGGGCGCCGAGCAGCGCCATGGCACCAGCCCCGACGCCCCCGGCGGCACCCGCCCCTGGGCTGGTCTCGACGTCGGCGCCCACGTCGCGGCGCAGGACGTCGGCGAGCCGGCGTAGCCCCTGCTCGAGCACCCGGACCTGGTCGGGGCCGGCGCCCTTCTGCGGAGCGAAGACCGCTGCCGCGCCGCGGTGGCCGGTGAGCGGGTTGTCGACGTCGCTGGCGACCACGATCTCGACGGTGTCCAGGCGGCTGTCGCGGCTTGTGGTGTCGATGCGGTCGAGGTCGGCCAGCGCGCGGCCGCCGGGGGCGAGCTCGGCCCCGTCGCTGTCCAGGAACCGCACCCCGAGCGCGCTGGCCAGGCCGGTGCCGCCGTCGGTCGACGCGCTGCCGCCGATGCCGAGCACGATGCGGTCGACGCCTTCGTCCAGCGCCGCGCGGACCAGCTCGCCGGTGCCGCGGGTTCCTGCCGTGAGCGCGGACGTCACGTCGCCGCGGCCGCCGGGCAGCAGCGCCAGGCCGGAGGCGGTGGCCAGCTCGACCACGGCGGTGCGCGCGCCGCCTGCTCGATCCCCGCCGATCGCCAGGACCGCGTCGACCGGGTCGCCGAGCGGGCCGCTGACGGTGACCTGGTGCGGCCGGAATCCGGCGGCGAGCGCCGCGGCGACGATGCCCTCGCCGCCGTCCGCGACCGGCTGGCGGTGGACCTCGAGGGTGAGGCCGAGCGCGTCGGCCGCGTCCTGGGCCCCGGCGGCGATCGCGTCAGCCGCCTGCTGGGCGGTGAGGCTGCCCTTGAACTTGTCCGGCGCCACGACGACCCGCAGCGACCGGGGTGCGGGGTGGGTCATCTGGTGACCCTCCTTCCGCATCGTGGAACACGCAGGGGCTCGGCGTGGTCCACAGGCACCGTAGGAGGCGTCCGGGATGGGGGTCAAGGGGTGGTTTCGTCCGCTTTGCGAAATATCGCCCCTCGGAGCCCCTCCCTACAGCGGTGGGATCTCGACCGGGATCTCGCCGCCGAGCGTGGCGCCGCCGGTCAGCGGCAGGCCGTCGCCCGACCAGAACCGGCCCGGGTCGTACCAGCCCGGCCCCCGATCCCCGGGCAGCAGCCCCATCTCCTGGTAGCTGGTCGCGACCACCTCGGCGCAGAACGCGGTCTCCAGCGCCGGCCCCGCCGTCGGCCCGGCCTCCGGTCGCCTGCTGGGCAACCGTCCTCTCACCCAGCCTGCGGCGAGCTTCGCCGTCGACGGGAAGGGCGTGCCGTCCAGCCGCGCGATCGTGCGCAGCAGGGCGTCCTCCATCTCGCGCGGGACCTCGCTCCCGTCGGGGACGCTCGGCAGGTGCAGCTGGCGCAGCCAGGCCTGTTGCCCGTAGCGCCGGCCCCACGTGAGCACGGCGTCGCGCAGGACGTGCAGCTGCACGCCGCGATGGTTGGTGCCCGACCACACGTCGGGCAGCGACCGGCCGAGCTCGGCGTGCCACATCAGCGGCGGCATGTCCTCGAGCACGACCGACATGCCGACGTGGTTCACCGGCGAGTTCGTCGTCAGCTGGATCGCACGGTCGGCTGCCGTCCGACCGCGGAAGAGCCACACGTCACCGGTGCGGGTGAGGTCGACGGCGGCGTCCAGGGTCAGCGGCGGCACGCTCCTACCGTACGGAGCCATAGCCTGGGGCACATGACTCCTGGGCACATGACTGGACGCCCGACATGACCGGCCGACCAACACTGTGGAAGCTGCTGGGTCTGGCCGGCCTGGTGGGCGTGGCGGCCACCGGTGCTGCGGTCGCTCGCGCGGAGCGGCGGCGGAGGGCGTACACGCCGGAAGAGATCCGCGAACGATTGCACGCCCGCCATGCCGAGACCGAGGCCGCCGACGACTTAGGCACCGGCGACTCAGAGGGGTAGCGTGGCCGGGTACCGGTCGCGGGGGCCGGCCTGAGAACCACCTGCACCACCGGAGCCACGTGACGACACCGACGCTGGACGACGCGAGCCCGACCACCGGGTTCTCGCACGAGGCGTACTTCTACTCCGACCCGGCGCAGTTCCTCGAGGGCTGCCTGGACTTCGTGCGCGAGGGGCTGACCGCCGGCGAGTCGGTCCTGGTGGCTGTTCCCGAGCCGCGCGCGACCTGGCTGCGGCAGTTCTTCGGCGACGAGAAAGGCGTGACAGTCGTCGACATGGCGGGCCTCGGGGCGAACCCGGCGCGGATCATCCCCACCTGGCGGGCGTTCCTCGACCGCGCCGTCGCCCAGGGCCGCGCCGTCCGTGGCATCGGCGAGCCGGTGTGGGCCGAGCGGTCGCAGGCGGAGCTCGCCGAGTGCCTGCTGCACGAGTCGCTGCTGAACCTCGCGTTCGACGACGGTCCCGCGTGGCGGTTGCGGTGCCCGTACGACGCAGCGGCTCTGCCGGGGCGGGTCCTCGACCAGGCGCGGTCCGTGCACCCGACCATCGGCGACGCCACCGGGCGCAGCCCGAGCCCGACCTACCACTCCGTCCCGGCGGCGCGCGGGCTCCGCGGCGACCCGCTGCCGCCGCTCGACGGGGTGCCGGTGGAGCTGCCGTTCACGACTTCCGAGCTCGCATCGGTACGTCGCCTGGTGCGCCGGCAGTCCGTCGCGGTCGGGCTCGGCGACGACGCCACCGACGACCTCGAGCTGGCCGTCGACGAGGTCGCGGCCAACAGCCTGCTGCACGGCGGCGGCCGAGGCGTGCTGCGCATCTGGACGGAGGGCGGCTCGCTGGTGTGCGAGGTCGTCGACGACGGCGTCATCTCCGACCCGCTCGTCGGCCGTCGCGAACCGCCGCTGGACCGGGCCGGCGGACGCGGGCTGTGGCTGGCCAACCAGCTCTGCAGCCTGGTGCAGATCCGCTCCGGCGCGGCCGGCACCACAGTGCGCCTGCACGCCCGCCTGACCTAGGCCTATGTTTCCGTCAGGTGACGGTGTCGGCGGACGGGAGGAGGGCGCGTGGAGTTCGTGGCGCCACGGTCGTGGGCCGACGCACTGGCGGCGCGCGCCGAGCACCCTGGCTGCACGCCGATCGCCGGCGGCACGGACGTGATGGTGGAGCTCAACTTCGACCGGCACCGCCCCGACGTGCTCCTCGACCTCACCAAGGTGCCCGAGCTGCGGGAGTGGTCGCGCACCGACGACGGCGGCGTGCGGCTGGGCGCCGGGGTGACCTACCTGCGGGTGATGACCGAGCTCGGCGAGCTCGCACCGGGACTCGCCATGGCCTCGCGCACGGTCGGGTCGCCACAGATCCGGGCGCGCGGCACCGTCGGCGGCAACGTCGGCTCGGCGTCTCCTGCGGGCGACTGCCACCCCGTCCTCCTGGCCGTCGGCGCGACGGTCGAGGTCGAGTCGGCCGCCCGTGGTACGCGGAACATCCCGGTCGCCGACTTCTTCACCGGCGTGAAGAAGAGCGCGCTGGAGCCGGACGAGCTGATCGCCGCGATCCACCTGCCGCTGGCGGGTGGGCCGCAGCAGTTCGCCAAGGTCGGCACCCGCAACGCGATGGTCATCGCCGTCACCTCGTTCGGCCTGGCTCTGCACCCCGACCAGCGGCGGGTCGGCGCGGCGATCGGGTCGGCGGCCCCGACGCCCCGGCACGCCACGGCCGCCGAGGACTTCGCGGCCGGTGCCCTCGACTGGGACGCGCGCGACGCGCTGCCCGACGAGGTGGCCACCGAGTTCGGCCGGCTGGTCGCCGAAGCGGCCAGCCCCATCGACGACGTCCGCGGCACCGCCGACTACCGGCGGCACGCGCTGGCCGTGCTCGGCCGCCGCGCCCTGACCTGGGCGTGGGGCGACTACCGGAGGGCGGCCTAGCGGTGCGTGTGGAGCTGACGGTCAACGGCGAGCGGCGGCAGGCCGACGACGTCTGGGAGGGCGAGAGCCTGCTCTACGTGCTGCGCGAGCGGCTGGGCCTGCCCGGGTCCAAGAACGCCTGCGAGCAGGGCGAGTGCGGCTCCTGCTCGGTCTACGTCGACGGCGAGGTCGTCTGTGCCTGCCTCGTGGCCGCCGGCCAGGCGGCGGGCAGCGAGGTCGTCACGGTCGAAGGGCTGGCCGGCAGCGGCGAGGACGGCGACGACCTGCACCCGGTGCAGCAGGCGTTCGTCGACGCCGGTGCCGTGCAGTGCGGCTTCTGCACGCCGGGTCTCGTCGTCGCGGTCCACGACCTGCTCGAGCGCAACCCGTCACCCGACGACGCCGAGGTCCGTGAGGCGCTGGCCGGCAACCTGTGCCGCTGCACCGGCTACGAGCACATCCTGTCGGCCGTGCGGGTCGCGGCGGAGCGACTGCGATGAGCGTCGTGATCGACGGCGCGACCGTCGTCACCATGGACGCGCAGCGCACCGAGCACGCCGTCGGCCACGTCGTCGTGCGCGACGGGCGGGTCGCCGAGGTCGCCGCGGGCCGGGCTCCTGAGGGCGTACGTCGCGAAGCCGACCGTGTCGTGCACGCCACCGGTTGCCTGGTGACGCCAGGGCTGGTGAACACGCACCAGCACCTCTACCAGTGGGCGACCCGTGGGCACGCCGTCGACTCGACGCTCTTCGAGTGGCTGGTGGCGCTCTACCCGGTGTGGGCCGGCCTCGACGAGGAGGTCGTGCGGGCGGCCGCGACGGGAGCGCTCGGCCGGATGGCGCTGACCGGTTGCACGACGAGCACCGACCACCACTACGTCTTCCCGCGCGGCGGCGGTGACCTGATGGCCGCCGAGGTGTCGGCGGCAGCGGCGGTGGGGCTGCGCTTCCACCCGACGCGGGGCTCGATGGACCTCGGCACGTCGCAGGGCGGGCTGCCGCCGGACTCCGTCGTCGAGGACCTCGACGCGATCCTGTCCGCCACCGAGGACGCGATCGGCCGCTTCCACGACCCGGCTCCGGACGCGATGGTGCGGGTCGCGGTCGCACCGTGCTCGCCCTTCTCGGTGACGTCCAAGCTGATGACCGAGGCCGCCGCGCTGGCCCGGCGGCACGGCGTCCGGCTGCACACGCACCTCGCCGAGACGCTCGACGAGGAGGAGTTCTGCCGCGAGCGCTTCGGCGCGACGCCGGTCGAGCACGTCGAGACGCTCGGCTGGCTCGGTGACGACGTGTGGCTGGCGCACGCGGTGCACCTCTCCGACGGCGACGTCGCGCGGCTCGGCGCGACTCGCACGGGGGTGGCGCACTGCCCGTCGAGCAACGCCCGGCTCGGTGCCGGCATCGCACGGACCCGTGACCTGCGCGAGGCGGGTGTGCCGGTGGGGCTCGGCGTCGACGGTGCGGCGTCGAACGAGGCGGGCAGCCTGCTCGAGGAGGTGCGGCACGCGGTGCTCTTCGCGCGGGCGAGGGGCGGACCTCGCGAGCTCACGGTCCGCGACGCGCTGGAGATGGCGACGGTCGGGGGAGCGCAGGTGCTCGGCCGGCAGGACGAGATCGGGTCGCTGGAACCAGGCAAGCTGGCCGACCTCGCCGTCTGGCGGGTCGACTCGCTCGCGCACGCCGGCGTCGACGACCCGGTCGTCGCGCTCGTGCTCGGGTCACCGCCGCCGCTCGAGCTGCTGCTCGTCGGCGGGCGGGTCGTCGTCGAGGACGGCCGGCTGGTCACCGTCGACGAGGACGCGGCCGCCCGCGACGTCGAGACTGCGGCGCGCACCCTGCTCGCGAGGGCCGCGTCGTGACGGCGTCGCCGAGCACGGCAACCGGCGCACCCACCCGCACGCCGACCGGCACCGACGGCGGGGTCGGCACCGACGCGGCGCGTCCCGACGGGACGCTGAAGGTCACCGGGGAGTTCGCCTACGGCAGCGACCTGTGGATGGACGACATGCTGTGGGGCGTCACGCTGCGGAGCCCGCACCCGCACGCGCGCATCCGGTCGCTGGACATCGGCGCGGCTCTGGCTGTGCCCGGCGTCTTCGCGGTGCTGACCTCCGACGACGTGCCGGGTGAGCTGCTCTACGGGCTGGAGATCGCCGACCAGCCGGTGCTCGCCAGGGGCACCGTGCTCTACCAGGGCGAACCGGTCGCGCTGGTCGCGGCCGACCATCCCGAGACGGCGCGACGGGCCTGTGCGCGGATCGCCGTCGACTACGAGGTGCTCGAGCCGGTCACCGACGCGCGCGACGCCCTCGGCCACGGCACGCGCGGGCCGGTGGCCAACCTGCACCCGGAGCCCACGCCGGTCGTCGAGAACAGCCGCGAGAACGCCCACCTGCGACCGGAGGGCAACCTGATCCGGCACCTGAAGGTGCGCAAGGGCGACCTCGACGCGGCGCGGTCGGCGGCGCACGTCGTGGTGTCCGGCGAGTACGAGGTCGGCATGCAGGACCAGGCCTTCCTCGGGCCGGAGTCCGGGCTCGCGGTGCCCGCCGAGGACGGCGGCGTCGACCTCTACGTCTCGACCCAGTGGCTGCACGTCGACCAGCAGCAGATCTGCCGGGCGCTCGGGCTGCCACCCGAGAAGGTCAGGCTGACGCTGGCTGGTGTCGGCGGTGCCTTCGGCGGCCGCGAGGACCTGTCGATGCACGTGCACGCCTGCCTGCTCGCGATGCGCACCGGCAAGCCGGTGAAGATGTCCTACAACCGCGAGGAGTCGTTCTTCGGCCACGTCCACCGGCACCCGGCGCGGATGCAGTACGACCACGGCTTCACCGACGACGGGGAGCTGCTCTTCGTCGAGGCCCGCATCTGGCTCGACGGCGGCGCCTACTGCTCGTCGTCGGCGGCAGTCGTGGGCAACGCCGGGCTGATGGGCATCGGGCCCTACGTCGTGCCGGCCGTGCGGATGGACTGCTGGGGCGCCTACACGAACAACCCGCCGTGCGGTGCGATGCGCGGCTTCGGCGCCGTGCAGGCCGCCTTCGCCTACGAGTCGCAGATGGACAAGGGCGCCGCCGCGCTCGGGATGGACCCCGTCGAGATCCGGGTGCGCAACGCGATGCAGGAGGGGTCGGTCGCGCCCACCGGCCAGGTGGTCGACAGTGCCGCGCCGGTCGCCGAGCTGCTGCGGCGGCTGCAGGCGATGCCGATGCCGCCGCCGGCGACCAACGGCGACGGGCACGACCTGCGCTCGATGCCCGGCGGCGTCTCCAACACCACGCACGGCGAAGGCGTCCGTCGCGGGGTCGGCTGGGCGGTCGGCTACAAGAACATCGGCTTCAGCGAGGGCTTCGACGACTCGTCGACCGCGCGGGTGCGGCTCGAGGTCGTGGCCGGCGAGCCGACCGTCACGGTGCACACCGCGGCCGCCGAGGTCGGGCAGGGGCTCGTCACGGTCCAGCAGCAGATAGCGCGGACCGAGCTCGGGGTCGAGCGGGTCGTCGTCGCGCCGGCCGACACGGCGGTCGGGTCGGGCGGCTCCACGTCGGCGTCGCGGCAGACCTACGTGACCGGCGGCGCCGTGCAGGAGGCCTGTCGTCGCGTGCGCAGCGCCGTGCTCGCACGGGCGGGGCGGGACGACTGGGACAGCTGGCCGGCCGTGCTCGAGGACCTGGCGGCACTGCTCGGCGACGAGCACGTCGAGGAGACCGTGACCTGGCGGCACCGACCGACCGAGGCGGTCGACCCGGAGACCGGCCAGGGGAACGCACACGTGCAGTACGCCTTCGCGGCACACCGTGCCGTCGTCGACGTCGACGTGGAGCTCGGCCTGGTCAAGGTGGTCGAGATGGCGTGCACCCAGGACGTCGGCCGGGCGGTCAACCCGCAGGCGGTGCTCGGCCAGATCCACGGCGGCAGCGCGCAGGGCATGGGGCTCGCGGTGATGGAGGAAGTCGTCGTGACCGGCGGCCAGATCCGCAACCCGTCCTTCACCGACTACCTGATCCCCACGATCCTCGACATGCCGCCGATGCAGGTCGAGGTGCTGGAGCTCCCCGACCCGCACGCGCCCTACGGCCTTCGCGGGGTCGGTGAGCCGCCGACGGTGTCGTCCGGGCCGGCGGTGCTGGCCGCGATCCGGGACGCGACCGGGCTCTTCCTCACCCGGGTGCCGGTGCGGCCCGACGACATCGTCCTGAGGTGACCGACCCCGACCTGGTGCTGCACGCCCCCCGCGCCGTGCTCGACGCCCGGGAGGAGGCAGTGACGGTCACCGTCGTGGCCGGGCGGCATCGACCGAGTGGGACCGCTCGACCGAGCCGTCGGCGGCCGGGAGGTCGTCGAGCTCGGCGGCGACGTCGTCCTGCTGCCCGGACTGGTCGACACCCACGTCCACGTCAACGAGCCGGGACGCACCGAGTGGGAAGGCTTCGCGACAGCGACCCGCGCCGCGGCAGCCGGGGGTGTCACCACGGTCCTCGACATGCCGCTGAACAGCATCCCGCCGACCCTCGACCCAGAGTCCCTCGAGACCAAGCGAGCCGCGGCACAAGGCAAGGTCGCAGTCGACGTCGGGTTCTGGGGCGGCGCGGTGCCGGCCAACGCCGGACGGCTGAACGCGTTGCTGTCAGCCGGCGTCTTCGGCGTGAAGTGCTTCCTGCCCGACTCGGGTGTCGAGGAGTTCCCCGCGATCGGGACGGCCGGCCTGCCGGCCCTGTGCGCCGAGCTGGCCGAGGTCGACGGGCTGCTGCTCGTGCACGCCGAGGACCCCGCGGCGCTGCGCGAGACGACCAGCAGCCGGACGTACGGCGACTTCCTGACCTCCCGTCCGCCGGAGGCCGAGGACGACGCGATCGCCGCAGTCATCGAGGCCGCGCGCACGACGGGTGCGCGCGTGCACGTCGTGCACCTGTCGAGCGCGAGCGCCCTCCCGATGCTCGCGAAGGCCAAGGCCGACCGCGTGCGCATCACGGTGGAGACCTGCCCGCACTACCTGGTGCTGCGCGCGGAGGACGTGCCCGACGGCGCGACGCAGTTCAAGTGCTGCCCGCCGGTGCGGGGCGACGCCAACCGCGACGCGCTCTGGGGCGGCCTCGCAGACGGCACCATCGACCTCGTCGTCTCCGACCACTCGCCGTCGACGGCCGACCGCAAGGCGCTCGACACCGGTGACTTCGGCGACGCGTGGGGCGGCATCTCGTCGCTGCAGCTCGGGCTGCCGCTGGTCTGGACCGAGGCGCGGCGTCGCGGCCACGACCTCATCGACGTCGTGCGGTGGATGTCGGCCGGACCCGCGGCGCTCGCCGGCCTCGCCACGAAGGGCGCGATCCGCGAGGGCGCCGCGGCCGACCTCGTCGCCTTCGCGCCCGACGACGACCTGGTCGTCGACGCCGCGCGGCTGCACCACCGCAACCCGCTGACGCCGTACGACGGCCGGCGCCTGACCGGCGTGGTGCGCGCGACGTGGTTGGCTGGGTCGCCGGTCACCGCCGACGGGCCCACCCGCGGCCGGCTGCTGTCGAGGGGAGACGCGTGATGGACGAGACCCGGCTCGCCGCGACGACACTGCCCGACCTGGCGCTGCGGACCTACGGCGGTGGCGTGGTGTGGGCCAACGACGAGCTCTTCGCCGGCCGCGAGAACCTCATCACGCCCGGGACGGCGACCTTCGCGCCGCAGACCTTCGGCGCGAAGGGCCAGGTCTACGACGGCTGGGAGACCCGGCGCCGGCGCGACCGCACACCGGACTCGCGCGACGAGGCGATCGTGCGGCTCGGCATCCCCGGCGTGGTGCGCGCAGTGGTCGTCGACACGAGTCACTTCACCGGCAACTTCCCCGTCGAGGCAGCGGTCGAGGCGGTCTGTGCCGACCGGACGCCCTCCGTCGACGAGCTGCGCGCGATGGACTGGACGACCCTGGTCGAGCGGGCACCGCTCAAGGGCGACACGGCCAACTCCTTCGAGGTCGCGTCCGAGCGCTGCTGGACCCACGTCCGGCTGGCCGTCTATCCCGACGGCGGTGTCGCCCGGCTGCGCGTCCACGGTGAGCCGGTCGCGGACCCGTCCTTCATCGAGGCACTCGGCACCGTCGACCTCGCCGCCCTCGAGAACGGCGGGACTGTCACCGGCTGCAGCAACCTCTACTACGGCTCGCCGCTGCGCCTCGTCGCCCCGGGCAACGCGCGCAGCATGGGAGAGGGCTGGGAGACCGCGCGCCGGCGAGACGACGGCAACGACTGGGTCGAGGTGCGGCTGGCCTGCGAGGGCGTCGTCCGCGTCGCGGAGCTGGACACGACGTGGTTCCTCGGCAACGCGCCAGGTGCGGCCGCCCTGTCCGCCCGCGACGCGGGCGGTGGTGGCTGGCAGCCCCTTCTCGCCCGTACGCCGCTCCAGCCCGACACCCGGCACCGCTTCGTGGTCGACGCAGCGACTCCGGCGACCGAGGTGCGCCTCGACGTCTACCCGGACGGCGGCATGGCCCGGCTGCGGCTCTGGGGCACGCCCACCGAGGCCGGCCTGGCCGCCCTCCGCGACCGCTGGACCGCCACCTCATGAGTGGGTTGCCGGACGACGTCTACGCCGAGCTGGACCGGCTGCTCGGCGGCGCCGACGAGGCGCTGACGGCCGGTTGGCCGGGCGACCCGGCCACCCGGCAGCCGGTGCAGACCCTCTACCTGCCTGCCGACCACCCGCTGGTCGGCGCCGACGTGGTCGAGCGGGTCGGCTCCTCGGCGCTGGAGTCCGTCGAGGGCGAGGACGCGGCGTCGATGGCCCGCATCACCGGCCTCGACCCCGACGTGGTGGCCGCCGCCTGGCCGCGCGTGCTGGCCAAGCTGACCGACCAGCCGGTGGAGGACCTGCGGCTCGACCTGGAGGACGGCTACGGCAACCGGTCCGACGAGGACGAGGACTGGGACGCCACCCGGGTCGGGGAGGTGCTGGCCGAGATCGGCGGCGACACCGCGCCACTGGTCCGCGGCACCCGCGCCAAGTCGCTGGAGGCGCCGACCCGCCGCCGCGGCGTGCGGTCGCTCGACCTGGTCCTCGGCGCGCTGGGGGGCACGCTGCCGCCCGGCTTCGTCGTCACGCTGCCCAAGGTGACCTCGGTGGACCAGGTGACCGCGATGGTCCTGCTCTGTGAGCGCCTCGAGCAGGCGCACGGCCTGGCCGAGCGCTCGCTGCACTTCGAGGTGCAGGTCGAGACCCCGCAGTCGGTGCTCGGTGCCGACGGGACCGCGACCGTCGCACGCCTCGTGCACGCCGCCGACGGCCGGTGCACCGGCCTGCACTACGGGACCTACGACTACAGCGCCTCCCTCGGCGTCGCCCCGCACCACCAGGCCATGGACCACCCGGTCGCCGACCACGCGAAGGACGTGCTGCAGGTCGCGGCCGCGCAGACCGGCGTGCGGGTCAGCGACGGCTCGACCAACGTGCTGCCGGTCGGGGACCGCGAGCACGTCGAGGCAGCGTGGGCACTGCACGCCCGGCTGGTAGGCCGGTCGCTGCAGCGGGGCCTCTACCAGGGTTGGGACCTGCACCCGGCCCAGCTGCCGACCCGCTACCTCGCCACCTTCGCCTTCTACCGCGCCGGCCTCGACCAGGCGGTCATCCGGCTGCGCGACTACCTCGACCGCCGGGCGGGTGGCGTGCTCGACGAACCGGCGACGGCGTACGCCCTGGCCGGCTTCGTGGCGCGCGCCCTCGACTGCGGTGCCGTGGACGCCGCCGAGGTCAAGGAGGCCGGCGGGCCGACGGTCGCCGAGGTCCGCCAGCTCGCGCGCCGCGGCGGCCTCGCCCTCGACGCGCTGCCCGACAGCGAGCTGCGCAGTCGCCTCGCCACGGTCTGCGCCGCACCGCGCTGGGTGGATCTGGTCGCCGCCGCGCGGCCGTTCGGGAGCGCCGACGCACTCCAGTCGGTTGCCGCCGACGCGCTCGCCACGCTCTCCGAGAGCGACGTCGACGAGGCCCTCGCCGGGCACCCGCGGATCGGCGAGCGCGGCGGCGCGACGTCGCAGCGCGAGCAGTCGGCCGTACGTGGCGAGGAGACCCTGGCCGCGCTGGCCGCCGGCAACCGCACCTACGAGGAACGGTTCGGCCACGTCTACCTCGTCGCCGCCAGCGGGCGCAGCGGCGAGGAGCTGCTCGACGTGCTCCGGTCGCGGCTGCTCAACGACCGCGACACCGAGCGCCGGGTCGTCCGCGCGGAGCTCGGCACCATCAACCGGCTGCGGCTCGACCGGCTGCTCGAGGAGGAGGGCTGATGGTCACCACCCACGTGCTCGACGCGGCGCTGGGCCGGCCGGCGGCGGGGGTCGGCGTCCGGCTGGAGCGCACCGACGGCACGGTCGTCGCCGAGTCGCGCACCGACGACGACGGCCGGGTGCGCGACCTCGGTGCACCGGAGCCCGGTGACCACCGGCTGGTCTTCGCGACCGGCGAGTGGTTCGCCGGTCAGGACCGCGAGACGTTCTACCCCGAGGTCGTCGTGACGTTCACCCTCGGCGAGGGGCACCACCACGTGCCGCTGCTGCTGTCGCCCTTCGCCTACTCCACCTACCGCGGGAGCTGACGGATGGGCATCGTGCTCGGCGACAACCGCTACGGCAAGGCGGAGACCCACGTCGTGCGCGTCGTGCGCGACAGCCCGCGCCACGAGATCCGCGACCTCGTCGTGTCGACCGCGCTGCGCGGCGACTTCGCGGCCGCGCACGACTCCGGCGACCAGGCCGCCGTCCTGCCGACCGACACCCAGAAGAACACCGTCCTGGCCTACGCCAAGGAGGTCGGCATCGCCTCGCCGGAGACCTTCGCGACCGCACTGGCGCGGCACTTCGTCGACGACGTCGCGCCCGTCACGTCCGCACGGGTCACGGTCGAGGAGCACGCGTGGGACCGCGCGTCGGTGGACGGCGCGCCCCATGACCACACGTTCGTACGCCGCGGCACCGACGTGCGCACGGTCGCCGTGACGGCGGAGACCGGCACCACGCACGTGGTGTCCGGGCTGTCCGACCTGGTGCTGCTGAAGTCGACCGGCTCGGAGTTCCACGGCTTCCTCACCGACTCCTACACGACGCTGCAGCCGACGACCGACCGCGTGATGGCGACGTCCCTCACCGCCCGCTGGCGCTGGCGCGAGACGCCCGCCGACCCGGACGAGGCCTGGTCGGCGGTGCGGGCTCTCCTGGTGTCGAGGTTCGGCGGGCTGCACAGCCTGGCCTTGCAGCAGACGCTGTGGGAGATGGGCCGGGCGGTGCTGGCCGAGCACGACGCCGTGGGGGAGGTGCGGCTCTCGGCACCCAACCGGCACCACTTCGCCGCCGACCTGGCGCCCTTCGGGCTGCCGAACCCCGGAGAGGTCTTCTGGGCCGCCGACCGCCCGTACGGCCTGATCGAGGTCGAGGCCCGCCGCGACGACGAGGACCCGCCAGCAGCGGCCTGGGCGGACCTTCCCGGCTTCGTCTGAGGTTCGGCGTCCCAACGTCGACGTCGGTAGCAGCGGGAGTGGGGGCGCTAGCGCCTCGGCTGAGTCAGGGCTACGGTCCCCGTCCATGGACATGCTGAAGGGCGATCAGATCGCCGCGGCCAACCTGACCGACTGGCGCAAGCTGGCCCAGGGACTGCATGCCCGCTACGTGGTGGACGACTTCGGCACCGGCGCACGATTCGTCGCCGCGGTGGGCGAGGCGGGCGACGCGATCGGACACCACCCGAGCGTGTCGATCGGCAACGGGTACGTCGACCTCAAGCTGATCAGCGACGACGCCATCTACCGCGACGACGAGGGCACCGAATACGTCATCGAATGGGTGACCCAGCAGGACGTCGACCTCGCGCGACGGATCACCGAGATCGCCGCCGACCACAAGATGGACGCAGACCCCGCCTCGGTCAGCGTCATCGAGCTCGGCCTCGACACGGCGCACTCCGCGACCATCGCCCCGATGTGGGCCGCCCTGCTGACCGGGAACGCCGAGGCCCAGGGCCACGGGACCCCCAGCGACGAAGTCCGTGACGCCACGGGACGGGTACCGAACCTGTGGTTCGGGGACGCCGACGAACACGAGACCCCGCGCCAGCGGTTCCACATCGAGGTCTATGTGGCGCCCGAAGTGGCTGCGCAACGGATCGCCGCCGCCCTCGCCGCGGGTGGGACCGTCGTCGATGACAGCGACGCACCCTCGCTCACCGTGATCGCAGACCAGGACGGCAACAAGGGAGTCGTGTGCGTCGACGTGTCCGCCGCGAAGAAGGATTGAGTAGGAAGGCTCGGGTCAGCTCGCGTCGGAGTAGGCCAGGTGCCTGCCGCAGTGCAGGCAACGGAAGAGATAGCCGGTGAGGTCGCCGTCCCGGCGCAGCCAGGCCAGCTGCTCCCTGGCGTCCACGTCGTCGATGCCGAGGTCGAGCAGGTCCGACACGAGCGAGTCGACGGCGCCGGGGAGGCCTCGAACGTCGTCCCAGCCGACCCGACCGAGATACGCGGCCGCGTCCGAGCAGTGGTAGAGCCAACGCTCCTGCTGCCAACCGGTGAACCCCGGCGTGCGTTGCGCCACCTCGTCGACCACGTCCTGCGGAACGTCATCGGGCGCCCCGAGACTCGCGTCGGTGAACTCGGCCGGCCGGCCGTCGGGGAGTGCGAGTGCCGACGAGGCCGTTCCGTCGGCGATGCAGCGCAGACAGAGGACGCCGACCGCTCGGCCGTCCAGCGGGCCGTCGTACCGGAAGACGGCCGGTCGGGCGCACACGTCGCAGCGCGCGTCGGTCGGCAGCGCGGAGCCGGTCCCGACCGGGTCGGGGTGGTAGCGGAAGGACGGCAGGTCGGTCACGGGGAGAGCATCGCCACTCTCCGACGGTGCCGTCGAGTGCTGGAGCCGGTGGAGGGCCGAACTACCCGGCTTCGTCCGACCTTGTCCTCCCGACCCGGTCACGGTGGCACCTCCGCCGTCGCGAGGTGTATCAAAGGACAACCAAATTCTTGCTCGGGGTTGTCGGTGTGGGATGGAGGAGGGCCGGCATGAGCGTCCAGGACGAGCGGGTCGCCGCCTTCCGCGAGCTGCACTCCGCGGGGTGCTTCGTGATGCCGAACCCGTGGGACGTCGGGAGCGCACGTGCCCTGGAGCAGCTGGGCTTCCCGGCCCTGGCGACGACCAGTGCCGGCCACGCCTGGACCCTCGGCCGCGCCGACAACGGAGTCACGCTGGAGGAGTCGCTCGAGCACCTGGGTGCGATCGCGGCGGCGGTCGGACTGCCGGTCAACGCGGACTTCGAGGGCGGTTTCGCAGTCGTTCCGGAACAGGTCGGCGCGAACGTCCGGCGGGCGGTGTCCACCGGGATCGCCGGGCTGTCGATCGAGGACTCGACGGGTGACGAGGCCAATCCGCTGCACGACCTCGATCTGGCGGTCGAGCGGGTCCGGGCGGCGCGCGCAGCCATCGACGAGAGCGGCACCGGGGTGGTGCTGACCGCCCGCTCCGAGGGCTTCGTCGTCGGGCGTCCCGACATCGACGAGACGGTCCGGCGGTTGCGCGCCTACGCGGAGGCGGGTGCCGACTGCCTCTACGCGCCGCGGATCGCCACCGTCGAGCAGGTCTCGGCGGTTCTCGCGGCCGCAGCGCCCAAGCCGGTGAACCTGCTGATCAACGCCCCGTTCATCACGGTCGCGGAGGCGGCGGCTCTGGGGGTCCGGCGGATCAGCGTCGGGGGAACCCTCGCGAGGACCGCCTGGGCGGGGTTCCTCGAGACGGCCCGGGAGATCGCCGAAGCCGGGACGTTCTCCCGGTTCGAGCGGCTGCCGGACGTGGACTCGCTGCAGGCTTCCCGGTAACCCGTCGCCGGTAGCCGGAACGCCGAAGGGGCCCTGCCGGTGCGGCAGGACCCCTCCGGGTCGTTCAGGTGTATCGGTGGTTCAGGTGGTCAGATCGCGCGGACGTTCTCCGCCTGCGGGCCCTTCGGGCCCTGGGTGACCTCGAACTCCACACGCTGGTTCTCGTCCAGCGAGCGGTAGCCGTCAGCGGCGATCGCCGAGAAGTGGACGAAGACGTCGGCGCCGCCGCCGTCCTGGGCGATGAAGCCGAAGCCCTTCTCGCCGTTGAACCACTTCACTGTGCCCTGAGTCATGCCGTGCTCCTTGTATGTGGTGCGGACGAGCCGGCGGAAATGCCGGCCCACGGCTGCCCGCGGTGGTCGTCGTCCCACATCCGGAACCGGTGCTCGGGTCCACATATGACAAGACGCCCGACGGATGAACGATCCGCGGGCGTCCAGAGAACGTGCGAGGAACTGCGTTGTCAGCAACCTGCGAGGAACCCTAGCAGGTTCGCCGGGATGGAGCGATCCCCTCCTTGCACTCGCTCCATCCCGGCGAAAGCTCAGCGCTGGGCCGGCAGCGTGACCTCGGCGGCGGGGATCTTGTGGTTGGACACCATCAGCCCGCTGGGGTCGAGCTCGGCGCGCAGGGCCTGCAGGCGGGCCCAGGACTCGGCGTCGTAGCCCTTCGCGGTGTCGACGGCGTGCTCGGCGAGGTTCAGGTAGTACGTGCAGTTCTGCCACGGCGCGACGGCCCTGGCGGCGCGGGTCGCGTCGGCCTGGCTCTTCGCCGCCATCTCCGGCGTCGCCGCGATGCCGACGGCGAGGAAGAGGAACTGCCCGGCGACCTTCGGGAGCGCGCCGGCGCCCGCGTGCGGGCGGGCCAGAGCCCCGCCGAGCTGGCGCAGCTCGGCCAGGATCAGCGACGAGCCGGAGCCCGGGCCGGCGACAGCGACCAGGGCGTCGATCGCGGCGTCGGGCAGCGAGTCGAGCACGAGCGAGTCCGACACGGCCGGCGTCGGCCCTTCGGGGTCCATGTGCAGCCGGATCAGTGCTGCGGTCGGCTGCCGCTCGAAGGTGTCCATCTCCGGCTCGAGAGCACGCAGCGGCGCGAGAATCGCCTCGGCCTCCTCGTCGGTGCCCATGACGGCGCCGTCGATGACGACGATCGTGCGGCCGCGGAAGGGCGGCGGCATCTCCTCGATCGGCGGGACGTTGAGGATGCGCCACGAGGTGGTGACCTCGTCGGGCGCGTCGAGCGACCAGGCCGACCAGGTGCGCAGCACCTCGGCCGCGCGGGAGCCGTCGTAGACCAGCCAGCCGGCGTACGCCGTGTCGAAGTCGAAGACCGTGAACTCGAGAGAGGTCACGATGCCGAAGTTGCCGCCGCCGCCACGCAGCGCCCAGAAGAGGTCGGCGTTGGTCTCGGCATCGGCGCGCGCGATCTCGCCGGCCGGGGTGACGACCTCGAAGGCCGTCACGTTGTTGGTCTGGAGACCGAGCTTGCGGGCGTACCAGCCGATCCCGCCCCCCAGCGAGTAGCCGGCGACGCCGACGTCGGGGGACGAGCCGTGCAGCGCGGTGAGGCCGTGCTCGGCGACGGCGGTGACGACGTCCTCCCAGAGGGCCCCGGCCTCGGCGCGCGCGATCTTGCGCACCGGGTCGACGCTGACGCCGGTCATTGCCGAGGTGCGGACCAGCACGACGTCGTCGAGCGCGCCGAGCGGGCCGGCGTTGTGGCCGGTGCCCTGCGCGGCGACCCGCAGCCCGAGGGCGGCGGCGACGCGGACCACGTCGGCGACCTCGGCCGCGCTGGCCGGGTAGGCCACAGCGGCCGGCCGCTGGTCGACGGCGACGTTCCAGGGCACCCGCGCCTCCTCGTAGCCCGGCGTGCCCGGCAGGTGGACGGCTCCGCCGCACAGGCTGGTCAGCTCGGTGAGGTCACGGGTGACCGTGGGCGCGGGTGTCGTCGGCTGAGCGGTCACGAAGGGCTCCTGAGGGCGTACGAGGCGAGGTCGCTCTGACAGGGCCCACTCTCGTGGTCCCTCTTGAGCCGACCTTGTGATCGACTTGAGCCTCTGGGAGCGCCGGATCAGGCGCGGCGGGCGGCCAGCAGGCCGGGGAGCTGCGAGTCGTCGGTGGCGCCCAGACCGGCGCGCAGCTCGGCCAGGGTCCGCTCGACGCGCGCCGGGGTCAGGAAGAGCGCCTCGGCGATCTCCCGGTGGCTGTAGCCCCCCGCCACGGCGTTGATGATCCGCCGCTCGGTCTGGGTCGGGGTGAAGACGTTCGCCGGGTCGGGCGGCACCTCGATCCCGTCGGAGATCAGCTCCGCGGCCGCCAGGCGGTAGAGGCCGGGGGAGCCGCATTCGAGGCTGCGGTCCAGGGCCGCCCGCAGCAGGGACTCGCGCTCGGCGGCGTCGGTCGAGACCCGGGCCACCGCCAGCTCGGCGCACGCCAGCTCGTAGCGGGCGACGCTCGGCCGGAGCAGCTCCAGCGCCTCGCGCAGCATCTCCTCGGACCCAGGACCACCGAGCTCGCCGGCGACCCGCAGGGTGCGGCCGAGCACGCTGCCGGCCCCCCACTGCCGAGCCATCCGGACCTCCTCGACCATCAGCTCGCGGGCCTCGTCGATCCGGCCGACCGACGCCAGGATCGGCGCCCGGTAGGTGCGCCACGGCCGCCACACCGGGTTGGTCACCGACGTCTGCATCTGCTCCGTGCGGTCCAGCCGGGCCAGCGCCTCCTCGTGGTGGCCCTCCGCGGCCAGCAGCCGGGCGTAGTTCTCGTCGAAGAGGCGGGCGCCGTCGCCGAACCTCGGTGTGTTGAGGGCGGGCTCGGCGATCCGGCGTGCCTGCGCCAGCTCGCCCTGCTCCAACAGGATGCCGAGGATGAAGGCCTGGCCGTAGGGCACGCCGACGGCCGGTGCACCCCAGGCCCTGCTCTGGTCGTTGGACGTGTGCACCGACTGCAGGGCCTCGCGGAGGTTGCCGTGGTGCCAGAGCATGTGCCCGCGCCAGAGGTGCACGGAGAGCGCGGAGAACAGCGACCCGCGGCGGTAGGCCTCGGCCAGGGTGCGGTCCCAGAAGTCGCCGCTGCTCTCGTCGCACATCTCTTGGACGAAGGTGGCGACGACCCAGAGCAGACCGGCGTCCACCCGCTGCAGCTGACCGCCTTCCACGGCGAACCGGGCCAGCCGGAGGGCCTTGAGCCGGTCACCGGTCGTGATCAGCTCCTCCCAGGCAAGCGTCGCGGCGAGCGACCGGGCGCCGACACCCTCGCCGACGGGCTCGGGGTCGCCGACCAGCCACTCCGCCATCGGCAGGCCGTGCATGTAACCGGCGAGGCGCTCGAGGGCGTGCAGCCCTTGCCGCTCGTCGACGAGCTCCTCGGGCAGGTCGGCCGCCGCGGCCCGCGCGAACTCGGTCGCCTCGCCCGGCCCGCCCGCGAAGGCGAGCGTGCGGGCGAGCAGGGTGGCGACCTCGGCGCGCAGGATCGGGTCGATGAGGGTGGCGTACGCCGCCTTGAGGCTCGCCACGGCGGCCGGGCCGTCGGTCATCGTCGCGAGGCGGCCCAGCTCGACGAGCAGGGCGGGCCGGTCCTCGGCGCGCGGCGGCTCGGATATCGCGCGCTGGAGGTAGGTCTTGGCGGCGTCGGCGACACCACGCTCGGCCGCCGTCTCGGCCGCCTGGCGCAGGGCAGCGACCGCCTCCTGGTTGCCGCGGCGGGGCGCCAGCAGGAGGTGGGCTGCCACCTGCTCGGGAGAGGCCTCGAGTCCGATGAGGACGCGGGCCGCGCGCTCGTGGGCGAGCTCGCGGTCTCCCGGGGGGATGTCCTGGTAGACGGCTTCGTCGACCAGCGGGTGCACGAACCCGAGCGGCTGGTCCACCCGGATGACCTCGGCGCGGGCGAGGACCGCGATGGCGGCCGCGGTCTTGTCCTCGTCGAGCTGGGCGAGGGAGGCGACCACCGGCAGCTCGGCGCCGTCGCCCAGCACCGAGACGGCGCGGGCCACCGCCGTGCACTCGCCGGGGAGCCGCCTCAGCCGCATCAGCACCATGCTGGAGACCGCGCGCGACCCGATGGCGTTGACGGTGTCGGCGTGCGAGGCGTCCGGCCGGATGCCCTCGACCTGCAGGGCCCGGAGCAGCTGCCGGAGCAGCAGCGGGTTGCCAGCGGTGGTGCGGTGGCAGGCGGCGATGAACCGCTCGTGGGCGGTGTCGCCGAGGCGGTGCCGGACCAGCTGGGCGGTCCCCTCCGGCCCGAGCGGCCCCGGGTGGACCGACACGGTCGCATGGTCCTGGGCGAGCTCGGCGAGCATGGCCTCGTCCTCGCTCGTCTCTCCGGTGCGCAGCGTCGCGGCGACCAGCACCGGCAGGCCTTCGAGCCGGCGGAGCAGGAACGACAGAGCGCGCACGCTGCCGGTGTCGCACCACTGCACGTCATCGACCGCCAGCACCACCGGCTGCTCCGCCGCGAGGTTCACGGTGAGCCAGTAGAGGCCGTGGAGCACGGCGAACGAGCCATCGGCGCGGTCGGCCGGGTCCTGCGCGTGCTCGCCGGCCGGTACGTCGCTGAAGACCGCCTGGGCCGACGACGCGGCGCCGGCGAGCAGTCGGGCACGCCGCTCCGGGTCGGCCACGGTCCCTTCGAAGAGCTGGCGGACCGCGCCGAAGCCGAAGTCGTGTTCCAGATGGCTGCCCCTGGCGGTCAGCACGAGGGCGCCCTTCTCGGCCGCCGTGCGACGTACCTCCTGAAGGAGACGGCTCTTGCCGATCCCGGCCGGGCCGTGGATGAGCAGCATCCGTCCCTGGCCGTCGAGGGCGTCGGCCAGGGCGCCGGCCATCACCTGGACCTCGCGGTCCCGGTCGACCATCTCCTCGCTGGGGACCGGCGCGAGGACCGGCGCGGACCGTGGTGCGGGGGGCGCGGCCGGCGCGGCCGGCGCGGGCTCCGGCTCGGCCGGTGCCGCCGCGGGTGGTGTCACCGTCCGGGCCGGGGCGTCGAGGGTCGGTGACTGGGCGAGGACCTCGGCCTCGAGGGCACGCAGGGCCGGCCCCGGGTCGACCCCGAGCTCGTCGGAGAGCGTGGTCCGGGCGCGGCGCAGCGCGGCGAGCGCGTCGGCCTGCCGGTGCGCGCGGTAGAGCGCCAGGACGAGCAGCCGCCAGCGCTCCTCGCGCAGCGGGTCCTCGGCGACCAGCCCCTCGATCTCGGGGACGAGGACGGCGGACTCGCCGCTGCCCAGCCGGGCCTCGAGCCGCTGCTCGCGGGCGACGTCGCGCAGTCCGGCGAGGCGGGCCGACTCGGCGTCGGCCCACGCCTGGCCGATGTGGTCGGCGAAGGCCGGGCCGCGCCACAGCGCGAGGGCCCGGTCGAGCAGCGTGCGGGCGTCGGCCGCCGACTCGGCGGCACCGGCCTGCAGCAGCAGCCGCTCGAAGTCCCAGGAGTCGACGACCAGGCCCTCGGTGCGCAGCGCGTAGCCCGGGCCCTGCCGCGCGATGACGCTCTGCCGGTCGCGCGGCCCGCGGGCCGGCTCGAGGCGACGGCGCAGGTGGCTGACGTAGGCCTGCAGCGCGCTGGTCGCGCTCGGCGGGGTGTCCTCGCCCCACAGGGCGTCGATCAGCCGGTCGGCGGGGACGACGTCGCCGCGCGCCAGGACCAGCAGGCCGAGGACCGCGCGCTGCCGCGGGCCGCCGAGGTCGATGGGGTCGCCGTCGCTGCCGCCGGTGCCGTTGTCGGTCCGTCGGGCGGTCATCTCGCCCAGGACGCCGATCCGCAGCGTGGCCTCCGACCCGGCGACGCCGATGTCCGCCCCCTGCACCGCCTGAGGCACCGTCACAGCCGCACCCATCCGTCGCCCACACCTGCCTCGGACCCTGTCCTGCCTGCGGGCCGACCCTACGGTCGGAGCCCGGGCGGCGGCAGGCGTTTCAGCCGGTTCGAACTGGTCGGCTAGCGTCCCCGCCCGTGCTCCTGCTGCTGCCGCCGTCCGAGGCCAAGACGCCCGGCGGCGACGGCCCGCCCCTCGGGGACCGCCCGGAACTGTCGACGCCGGACCTGGCGGAGGCCCGGGCCGTGCTGATGAGCGCCATCCGCCGAGCCGCCGACCGGCGGAAGACAGCGCTCGCGACCGGCCTCAAGCTGCCGCCGGGGCTCGCCGCTGAGGCGCTGGTCGCCGACAGTCAGGTGGCGACCGCGCCGACCCGCCCGTCACTGGACCGCTACGCCGGCGTGGTCTTCGCGTCGCTGGACGCACCGACCCTGACTACCGCCGCCCGCCGGCGGGCCGAGGCGCAGGTGCTGGTGTTCAGCGGGCTCTGGGGCGTCGTACGCGGAGGCGACCTCGTCCCGGACTACCGGGTGCCGGCCAGCGGGACCGTGCCCGGCCTCGGCGGAGTGACCGCCCACTGGCGCGGGCCGCTGGCGGAGGTGCTGCCGGGGCTGGTCGGTGACGAGCCGGTGCTCGACCTGCGCTCCGGGGACTACGTGGCGATGTGGCGAGCCGGATCGGCGACCTGCGACCGCAGGTGGTGTCCGTGCGGGTGCTTGCCGAGCGGGGGACCGGGGCGGCGCACAAGGTCGGCCCGGTCAGCTACCACGCGAAGTGGGTCAAGGGTCTGCTCGCCCGCCACCTGCTCGCCGGTCGCCGCCGGCCGCGAACCGTGCGCGACCTGGTCGCCGCCGTTTGTGCCGCCGCCGACGCGCTGGACCTGCGCGTCGAGGACCGGGGCACCCCTGCTGCGCCCGCCCTCGACCTCGTCGGCCGCTACCCCTGACCGCGGCAGGTGCCCGTGCTGGTGCCAAGTGGACCGGCCACCGGCATGGGAACCGACTCGCCAGCCGGTCCACTTCGGGTGCTCGCTGGACCAGCCGTGGTTTGTGACGGCGGGTGATGATCGTTTGCGACGTTTCCTGGGTTGACGCGCCGGCGTCGTCGGCGCGTCGCGGCCGCGGACGTCGCAAACGATCACGTAGCGGAGCGCTCAGCCCACTCGCCGGGCGATGAAGACCAGCTCCCGGCCCGGCCGGTCGGGCGCGTCCCGCACGTCCACCACCGCGAAGCCCCTGGCCGCCAGGTCGGCGGTCACCTCGTCGCGCAGCCGGAAGCGCAGCGTCGAGTCCGACGTGAGCACCGCCCCGTCCGCGCCGAAGACCCAGGTGTGGCGGAAGGTCACCAGCGGCAGGTCGACGGCGAGCAGCTCGGTCCAGGTCTCGACCGTGCCGACACCCTCGACGACCCCGTCAAGGTCGACGGAGCGGTACGTCGCGGAGCGGGTCCACTCCTCCCAGCCTCGGTAACCCGGGTCGCGGGTCTCCAGGACGAGGTACCCGCCGGGCCGCAGGGCGTCGTGCGCAGCGCCCAGCAGGTCCTGCCAGTCGGCCAGGTCGACGACGGCCTGCGCGACGTTGCCGGTCAGCGTTGCCACGTCCACCTGCACCGGGAGCGCGGCGGCGGTGTCACCCACGACCCAGCGAACCCGCTCGGCACCCGGCTTGGCCCTCGCGACGGCGACGGACGCAGCGGCCGGGTCGACCCCGACCACCTCGTGGCCGGCCTCGGCGAGCAGCAGTGCGAAGGTGCCCGTGCCGCACCCGATGTCGAGGACGCGGCCGCCACCCAGCTCCCGGACGATGCCCAGGTAGACGTCGAGGTCGCTGCGGTCAGGGTCGAGGGCGTCGTAGACGGCAGCGAGCCGAGGGTGGCTGAAGATCGGGTCCGGCACCCGAGAGACCCTAGGCCGGGCAGCGTCATCGGGAAGGTCGCGGTCGTACGCTCGCGGCGTGAGCAACCTCGAGCGCAGGCCTGCCGAGGAGCCGGCCGGTGGGCTGGCCACCGTCAGCCGCACCCCGGCGCGCCGGGTCCTCGAGCCGCGCGAGGTGCCGTTGGGCGGTCCCCGCGCGATGGTCGTACGCCGCACGCTGCCGCACCGGGAGCTGCGCTCGGTCGGGGCCTGGTGCTTCGTCGACGACTACGGGCCCTCCGACCCGGTCGAGTCGCCGATGCGGGTCCCGCCGCACCCGCACACCGGCCTGCAGACGGTGACCTGGCTGCTCAGTGGCGAGGTGCTTCACCAGGACAGCGTCGGCAGCGAGCAGCTCGTGCGGCCCGGGTCGCTGAGCCTGATGACGGCCGGCCGGGGCATCGCGCACGCCGAGACGTCGACCCCGTCGTCACCGGAGCTGCGCGGCGTGCAGCTCTGGGTGGCGCTGCCCGACCAGTCGCGCCACACGGCTCCCGCCTTCGAGCACCACGATCGGTTGCCGGTCCACGTGGTCGGCGCCGTAGACGACGGCGTCACGGTCACGGTCGTGCTCGGCCGGGTCGGCGACGCGGTTTCGCTGGCGACGACGTACAGCCCCATCGTCGGTGCCGACCTCGAGGTCACGACCGGGGCGTCCGGCGACGTCCCGTTGGATGCGACGTTCGAGCACGCCGTGCTGGCCCTCTCCGACGACCTGGTGGTCGACGGCGAGCCGCTCGCGAAGGGTTCGCTGCTCTACCTCGGCTGCGGGCGCGAGTCGGTCGCGGTCGGCAGCGACGACGGCCCGGCGCGCGGGCTGCTGCTCGGCGGCGAGCCCTTCGACGAGGAGCTGCTGATGTGGTGGAACTTCGTCGGGCGTGACCACGACGAGGTCGAGGCCTCGCGCGAGGAGTGGCAGCGCGCGGTGGACGGGGCCGAGACCAGGTTCGGTCGGGTCGCCGCCTACGACGGGGCGGCGCTTCCGGCACCCGCCATGCCGGGGACAAGGCTGCGTCCCCGCCGGCGCAGCTGAGGCGCGACGGCTCAGACCGTCTCCGCCGCGACCTTGAGCGCGGCGAGAGTCGCCTGCATGCTGCGCCGGTTGTGCGCGGCCCGGTCGCGGATGCCCATCACGGGGACGGACGTCACCTTGAGCGCGCTCGAGCGCCGGTCGCTCCACGACTCGGTGATGCGGGTCGTCCCGTCGCGGGCCGGCTCGAGGTCGTAGGACCACGACGAGATCGGCGCCGGTCCGAACTTCACGTCGAAGGCGAAGCGCTTGCCCGGCTCGGCCGCGGTGACGGTGCAGGTCGTCTGCCACAGCAACGGGCCGCGCTTGTTCGTGCCGCGGAACCGCGCACCGACCGTCGGTCCGGTCGCTCCGTCCAGCCAGCGGCAGGACGTCGTCTCCGGGCTCCACGAGCCCATCCGCGTGACGTCGCTGACCATCGCGTAGACGTCGTCCGGCGTCGCCGCCACCTGCTCGCTCACCTCGACGTCGGCCACGTCACCATCATGTCCCGCCGGTCCGCCGCCGAGACCAACCGGCCCGCCCGTCACCGCTCACGGACGACGAGTTCGAGGCCCCTCGCGCGGACTGTTCGACGTGGCTTCCCGGGTGAGTGCGACAAGCGCGGTACCAGAAAGTCGCATTCCGGCTGAACGTGCGGCCTTGGCCGGTTTTGCTATCGACTCGTCGGGTGAGTGCCTCTCGGCTCCCGCTGATCGCCTTGGCCGCGCCCTATCGTGATCGCATGGCGGTCCTGTCAGCGGTGGTCGGAGACGAGCTGCTGCTGCTCGTCGACGGCGTGATCGACGGCGCGGTCGCCCCCGAGCTGCACCGGCACCTGAGCGCAGCCGACCAGCTCTCTGTCAGGTCAGTTGTCGTAGACCTCGCCTGCGCGCCACATATCGACGAGGGTGGGATCGCGGTACTGGCCGCGGCGGCTCATGTGCTGGGCGCGCGTGCCGTCCCGCTGTGGCTGCATCTTTCACATAGCCGCACTGTGCGAGTTACCGACGCGGCCACACTGCGCACGCTGCTGTCACCAGACGGTCAGGCGGAGCCCGCGTGACGCAGGACGGGCGGGTTTCCGCGGTCAGCGCCGCTCGAGGTTGACTGCCAGCCGCTCCAACGGTGGCGCGGTCTCCCACGAGCGAGCCTTGGTCGCGGTGACCTGCGTCCGGCCCGGCCCCGGGCGCACCTCGAACACTCTGGTGCGCTCGGCGCCGGGAGCACCCGGGTCGCCGGCAGTGGGCCGCTCGAGCACCACTGCCGCTCCGCTCGTTTCGACCGTCCACTGGTAGCCGGTGGCCGCCTGCTCCGGCAGCTCGAGGACGACCACGTCCTCGGGGTCGACGGTCAGGGTCTTGCCGTCGTCCGCCGGAGTCAGGCGGTGCTCGGTCACCAGATCGTCAGCTGGCTGATCGTGCCGTCGCTCTCCTCGACGAAGTCGACCCGGGCGTTGGTCTGCCGGGCGAGGCTGCCGATGGCCGTCATGGCGATCACCGACGAGTCGGTGGCCGGGGAAACCTTGCGCCAGCCCAGGCCGACGACGTAGAGCCACGCATTGCGTGGTGACGGGTTGGTCCAGAGAGCGCTGATCCGCCGGTCCACCTGCCAGGTACCTGTCACCGCGGCGACTGCCGCTACCGAGGGCGGGGGAGCCGCGGATCCGGGAGGCTGGATGGTCGGGACCGCCGCGCCGGCGGACTCGACCGTCGCGCCGGCCGCGGCAACACCGAGCTCGGCGAGGGAGCGCGGCGCGTCGCTCGGCGAGGTTGTCTCAGGGGTCACGGTCGGACGATCCGTGCGTGTGTCCTGCTTGGTGCTCATCGCGGCCTCCTACAGCACGTAGTTCTCGGCGAGCGTGCCGTTGTCCTGGAACAGGTTGACCGGTCGAGCCGCACCCTTTGCGGCCGTGAGCTCGATCAGCATGCTGTGCTGGCTGACCGCGCTGCCCGCGGTGAGCTTCAGCCAGCCCATGTTCTGGGCGTACGCCCATGCGTTCAGGTCGTTGGCGCTGGTCCACAGTCCCAGGATGCGGGAGTTGTTCAGCCACGCCCGCAGCATCACGCCGGTCGCTCCGATGACTGTCGGATGGGTGCCGGGGTAGTCCTCGATGTAGCCCTGGCCGTAACCGATGCGGACGTAGCCGCCGTCGCCCCAGCCTGCGCCCCAGGAGTTCTTCGCGATCCAGCAGCCCTGCGAGTCGTCCCAGCCGACGAGCGCGACGCAGTGCCCTCCCGCGACCCCGCCCGACACGTGGCGGTACACGCCGCTGCTATAGCTGAAGAAGTCCTGGTAGACCACGAAGCAGGCCGTGAGCGCGCCGTAGGCGTAGATGTGCTGCTTCATGGCGGCCGGGTTGCCGGTCATGTCGACGAACCCCGGGATCCGCGCCAACCGGTTCGGCCAGTCACCGTTCAGGACCGCGCCGCTCGTGTTGCCGGCGCTGTAGGGGAAGTACTCCTCGTAGGTGATGCCGATGTCGCGGCACGCGGCCATGGCGTAGTCGGGCCACCAGCCGTTCCCGCAGGACGCGCCGGTGCTCGGCCCGTGCGTGTAGAACAGGTGGGCCTCGGACAGGTCGAGCTTCAAGCCCGGTTGTCCCCTCGTGTACGCCGCGGTCGTCTCCAGCGCGGCCACTGTCCCGAATGCGACGCACGAGCCGCAGTTGGCCTGGTCCTTGATCCCTGTCGTGTAGTTGGCCCCGTAGACGTTGCGCGCGTCGAAGGCGGCGGGCAGTCCGATGCCTCCGTCCCCCACCTCGTGGGCGCGCGCCGCCATCGCAGCCGGTTGCCCCTCGCGCGCCTTCAGCTCGGCGGTCGAGGGCAGCGGAACGCCGAGCCGGTCGACGCGCTGCGTCTCGTCGAGCTGGGTCATCGTCGTGGTCGACGAGTTCCACGGTGTTCCGGCGGCCAGCAGCGCAGTGCGCAGCTCCTCCAAGTCCAACGGGGTCTTGCTAGTGGGTGGCATGCGTCCCTCCTAGGCAGGTTGAAAACCCGTCACTGGGGCGTCGAGAACATGGTCAAGCGCCCCGCGATGATGAGTGGATGTCGCAACTGGCGGCCGCACGCTCAACGTGCGCCGGTGGCCGGGTCACGTCAAGCAAAGACTTGCCCACGAAGACTGGTTCGCTGGGTGTGGCGTCGGCTCGCCTGCGTCTGTCGCCCTCGGCGACGGTCCGTTGACACGACAACGACGCCACATCCACAAGCCCGCGCGGCCGGCACTCGCGCTGTGGAAACCGACCGGCGCACCTCGGTGGTGCACCAGGGTCGAGACATGACGACTTCGCGGGGACAGTGGTCCGACCAGCACTCCCGAGGACCGCGCAGCGTGGTGAAGATCAGCGGCCCGGCCGACATCCTCGGCGTGCTGCCGCACCGGCTCGGCTTCCACCCGACGGAGAGCCTGGTCGTGGTCTGCCTCGAGGGACCGCGCAACCGCGACCGGCTGGTGATGCGCTTCGACCTGCCCGCGGAGGAGTGCGACGACGCCCTCGTCGGCCTGGTCCTCGAGCGGGTGCGCGCGATGAACGCGACCGGTGCGCTGCTCGTCGTCTACACCGAGCAGCAGTCACCGATCAGCAGCGCGTCGCAGATCAGCGAGATCAGCCGCACAGCGCGGATGGGCGTGGTGACCAGCAGTGGCGACGTACGACGCAGTCGGAGCGTCGGCGACAGGTCGCGCAGCCGGGCGGCCGGGTGAGCCGCGCGGACTACCGCGGGAAGCACTGATCGACCTGCTCACCCGACGACTCGGGAAGAAGCGCGTCGAGGTCTTCGAGGCACTGCTGGTGCACGGCGGGCTCTGGTACTCCTACCACTGCGCCGACGGTGGGTGCTGTCCCGCCGAGGGAACGCCGGTCTCGCACGACCCCACGCCGGCCGCAGCGCGCTACGCGGCCGAGGCCGTGCTGCTCGGCAACAGCGTGCTGCCGAGCCGCGACGACGTGCGCCGCAGCTTCGAGCCCTCCGACCACGCGGTCGCCGTGGCCGCCCGGGAGCAGGGCGCCGACCTGGCCGGCGAACGTCTGATGACCGTCGCGGACGCCCTCGGCATGGACGGCGCCCGCGATCTCGTGATCGCCACGCTGCTCCGGCTGCTCGACGCCTGGTCCGACGGCGACACCGCGGTCGACCAGGAGGACGCGTCACTGGTCGCGGTCGGCCTGCACGACAAGCGCACCCGTGACGAGGTCATGACGTTCGTCCTCGACCATGACGGTCCGCTGCTCGTCGCGGTCTTCAGCGAGATCGCCCGCCGGGCCGTCGACGAGGACACCGCGCCGATCTGCACCGTGCTCGCCTGGGCTGCCTACGCCGACGGCAGCGGTGCCCTCGCGTCGCTCGCGGCCGAGCGTGCGCTGGAGTGCGAGCCGGGCTACGCGATGGCCGAGCTCGTCCTCGACGGGCTGTCCCGGATGGTGCCGCCGGACGCCGTCCGCGCCATCTGCCGGCAGGTCCGTGCCGACCTGGAGGGAGGTGGGTCCGGTGCCGCCCTAGGCTCGGCGGGGTGATCGGTCGACTCCACCACCTCATCATCGACTGCCCCGACCCGAGAGGTCTCGCGCAGTTCTACTCCGGGCTGCTCGGCCAGCCGGTGACCTTCGCGGAGGACGACTTCGTGGTCGTGTCGCGCGACCGCCAGACGTCGGGTCTGGCCTTCCAGCTGGCGCCGGACCTGGTGCGGCCGACGTGGCCGGACCCGGCGGTGCCGCAGCAGATGCACCTCGACGTGATGGTCGACGACCTCGACGAGGCCGAGGCAGCGGTGCTCGCACTCGGCGCCCGGCGGCTCAGTGAGCCGGATGCCGGCTCGCGGGTCTTCGCCGACCCCGCGGGCCACCCGTTCTGCCTCATCCCGCGACCGGTGTGGGCCGAGCCCGTCGGGCCGGCCGAGCCGTGACAGTCACACCGGCAGCGCCGTACGTCCTCGCGAGACCGGCACTCGACGACGCCGCGCGGCTCGCGGAGCTGGCCGCGACCGCGTTCCGGGAGACCTACCTCGCAGCCAACGACCCCGAGGTCATCGAGGAGTACGTCGCCGGAGCGCTCACGACGGAGTCCTACCGGCAGGCCCTGGCCGACGAACGCTGCGAGCTGCACTGGGTGCTGCTCGGCGACGAGCCGGTCGGCTACCTCAAGCTCAACCTCGACGGCGCCCAGACCGAGCCGGACCTCGACGACGGACTCGAGGTGGAGCAGGTCTACCTGCTCGACGGCCACCAGGGGCACGGCCTCGGCCGGACCCTCCTCGAGGTCGCCCTCGACGCGGCCCGCCGGCACCGGCTGCAGCGCGTCTGGCTCGGCGTGTGGGAGGCCAACGAGAAGGCGATCGGGTTCTACCGCAGCCAGGGGTTCGAACCCTTCGGCGAGCACACGTTCCGCCTCGGCGGTGAGGAGCAGCACGACCTGCTGATGCGGCGGCCGGTCGACTGACGCCGGTCTGCCGGGTGCGGTGCGAGTGACCTAGGTCCAGTAGGTGTCGTGCCGCAGGTAGAACTCGCGCGCGGCGTCCTCGTCCTCCAGCGCGGCGCGGCGCTCGGGGTCGGCCAGCGTCTCGAAGTAGTCCTCGCGCGGTGCGCCGGGCGTGAAGAGGATCAGCATCGTCGCGGGCTCACCGGACTCGTTGCGGAAGCCGTGGATGCCCCCCGGCGGGATGAAGAGGAAGTCACCCGGCCTCCCGGTGCGCCACGAGTCGCCGTCGTAGAGGCGGATCTCGCCGGACAGCACGTAGAACGACTCCGAGATGGTGCGGTGGAAGTGCCCCGGCGGGCCGCCGGGCTGCGGGCCCATCTCCCAGCGGTAGAGCCCGAACTCGCCGTTGGTGCTCTCGCCGGTCGCCAGGTAGCGCGCGCCACCGCGGTCGCCGTTGTCGATCTCGCGGGGGTGGTCGTCCGGCCGGAGGACGCCGGAGACCTCGCCGGTCTCGTCCGTGTACCTCGCGGGTGGATACGCCTGATTGATGGAGGGATGAGACATGCCCGTCACCCTGCCAGCAGAGCCGCGATCCCGTCGATGCTGCTCACCTCGTGCTCGGGCTGCGGCCCGTCGGGGTCCGGCTCGTGGCCCGGGCGGCGCAGCCGGACGACCGGGATGCCCGCCTCGAGAGCGCCGCGCACGTCACGCGCCGACGTCGGCACGTGCACCATGTCGCCGAGCCGAGCCTTCGCGCGCAGGTAGATCTCCGGGTGCGGCTTGTAGGCGCCCAGCTGCTCCGAGGTCAGCGCTACCGCCGGGTCCACGAACGCTGCCGCGGCGGTGCGGGCGAAGAGCGCGTCGTCGACGTTGGACAGCAGCCCGACCCGGACGATGGACGCGAGCCGCGGCAGCCCGTCGGCGACGTCCGGCCACAGCGGCCAGTCCGCCATCGAGTCGGCGAAGGCCTCGATGTCCCTGCCGGCGTCCGTCGCGCTGACCGCGACCTCGAGCACCTCATAGGTACGCCGCAACGCAGCCGTGGCCGGCACCCGCCACGGCTGCCAGGGGACGCAGCCCTTCTGGGCAGCCTTGTTGTGCCGGTCCCACTCGTCGTAGAGCGTCTCTCCCGACACCGGCCACCCGCGGCGGTCGGCGATCGACTGCAGCGCGTGCGAGCCGCCGGTGCGCGAGTCGATCAGCGCCGAGAACAGGTCGAAGGTGACGGTCCGCACGCCGCTCAGCACGCCGCTCAGCCAGCCGCTCAGCCCGCGACGACGCTGCGCAGCAGCTCCACCGGGTGCTGGGCGCGGCGCATCGTCCCGTGCGCGATCTGCTGCCGGCAGGAGACCCCGGTCGCCGCCACCACGGTCTCGGCCGGCTCGGCGAGCACCGCGGGGAAGAGCCGGTCCGCACCCACCGACATCGACACCTCGTAGTGCTCGGCCTCGAAGCCGAACGACCCCGCCATCCCGCAGCACCCGGCGTCGACCTCGACCACCTCGGCACCGGGGATCCGCGACAGCATCGCCACCGTCGCCGCGGTCCCGACCTCGGCCTTCTGGTGGCAGTGCCCGTGGTAGAGCACCCGCCGCCCGGCGAGCCACGAGTCCGACCGAAGCACGAGCCCGCCGTCGTCGACCGCCTCGGTCAGCAGCTCCTCCACCTGCCGCACCCGGCCGGCCACGTCGCGCACCCGCGGGTCGTCGGGCAGCAGCGCCGCGTGCTCGTCGCGCAGCGTCCAGACGCACGATGGTTCGCAGCCGACGACGGGGGTCCCGGCCGCGTCGCCGGACGTCAGCAGCCCGGCCAGCCGCGACGCCTTGGCCTTCGCGTCGTCGACCAGCCCCTTCGACAGGCTGGCCCGCCCGCAGCAGCCGCCCGACTCGAGCCGCACCGTCCAGCCGGCCATCTCCAGCAGCTCGATCGCCGCCCGCCCGACACCCGGCTCGGTGAACGTCGTGAACGAGTCCGCCAGGAAGGTGACCGTGCCCCTCACCCCAGCGCTCGGAGCGGCTCGCCGACCGAACCACCGCACCAGCGTGTCCCTCCTGAACTCCGGCAGCGGCCGCTCCGGCGCGATGCCCAGCCGGCGCCCCAGCACCGCGCGCAGCGGGCGCGACCGGCCGGGCAGGTTCGACAGCGGTGCGGTCACCGAACCCAGCCGGTTCAGGGCCCGGATCGCGCCGAAGGCCCGCGACCGCAACGGCGTGCCGTGCGCCTCGTGGTGGTGCGCGAGCGTCTCGGACTTCAGGGTGGCCATGTCGACGCCGAGCGGGCACTCGCTCTTGCACGCCTTGCACATCAGGCAGAGGTCGAGGATCTCGTGCAGCCGCTCGTCGTTGCCCAGCGCCGCGGCCGGGTCGGGCTCGCTCAGCGCCTTCACCAGCGCGTTGGCCCGGCCCCGCGTCGAGTGCTCCTCCTGCTTCGTGGCGACGTACGACGGACACATGACGCCGGACGTGCTCTTGCGGCACAGGCCGATGTTCATGCAGCGGTCCGCCGCGCCGCGCATGCCGCCGACCACGTCGAAGGTCAGGTGGGTCCGCAAGCGGCTGCGCCGGCGGCAACGCGGGGTCGCGCAGGTGCTCGGTCATCGCGGGGGAGTCGACGATCTTGCCGGGGTTCATCACGTTCGCCGGGTCGAAGAGCGCCTTCACCTCGCGCATCGCCTCGTAGAGGTCGTCGCCGAAGATCGAGCGGTTGAACTCGCTGCGCGCCAGCCCGTCGCCGTGCTCGCTGGAGTTGACGCCGCCGTACTCCGCGACCAGGTCCTTCACCTCGGTCGCCACGGCGCGCATCGCCGCGACCTGCGCCGGGTCGGTGACGTCGACGAAGGGCCGCACGTGCAGGCAGCCCACCGACGCGTGCCCGTAGAAGCCCGCGGTCAGCCCGTGCCGCTCGAGCACGCCCCGGAAACGATCGGTGTACGCCGCGAGGTGCTCCGGCGGCACCGCCGTGTCCTCGACGAACGCGAGCGGCCGGCGCGTCCCCACCGACGCGGCCATCAGCAGGCCGAGGCTGGACTTGCGGACCTTCAGCAGCGCCGACTGCTGCGCGGCCGTCACCGCGCGGAGGGTGTGGTAGCCGTGCTTGTGCTTGCGCCACAAGGCATCGAGCCGGTCGAGGTCCGCGACCAGCGCCTTCTCGTCGTCGCCGGTGAACGACACGAAGAGCAGCGCCTCGGGGTCGCCGTCGAGGGACTTGCCGAGGTCGGCGTACTCGATCCGCTCGCGCGAGAGGTCCAGGATCGTCTTGTCCATCAGCTCGACCTGCGCGGGGTCGCACGACAGCGCGTCCTCGGTCGCGGCGATCGCGGCGGCCACAGACGTGAAGTGCCCGACCGCGAAGACCGTCCGCTTCGGCTTGGGCACCAGGTCGACCAGCGCCTTGGTCGCGACGACCAGCGTCCCCTCCGCGCCGACGACGAACTTCGCGAGGTCGAACCGGGTCGACGGGTCGGCCAGCCGGTCGAGGCGGTAGCCGCCCGCCCGCCGCCAGAAGGTCGGGTAGTCCTCGCGCACCGACCGCTCGTGTCGCGACAGCAGCTCGGGCAGCCCGGCGTAGAGCCGGCCCTCGAGCGAGTCACGCGCCGCCCGCCGCGCGAGCTCGGCCGCGTCGACCGGGTCGAACCT
Organism: uncultured Actinomycetota bacterium; assembly: GCA_963762865.1. GTDB lineage: Bacteria > Actinomycetota > Actinomycetes > JACCUZ01 > JACCUZ01 > DATHAP01. The sequence continues at coordinate 51,155 of CAVXNC010000009.1, read as the reverse complement.
GGTGCGGCTGCCGTCGGCGAGCACGACGTCGAGGTGGCGCACGTGGTCGATCGTCATGCCGAAGCGCACGCTGCCGCTGCCGGCCGAGTTGTTGCCGACCATCCCGCCGATCGTGGCCCGGTTGCTGGTGGAGGTGTCCGGTCCGAACATCAGGCCGTACGCCGCCGCGGCGCCGTTGAGCTGGTCCTGCACGACCCCCACGTCGACGAGTGCCGTCCTGGCCTCCGGGTCGATCTCGTGGATCCGGTCCAGGTGCCGTGACATGTCCAGCACCAGCCCGGGGCCGACGGTCTGGCCCGCCAGGCTGGTGCCGGCGCCCCGGGGGACCACCGGGACGCCGAGCGTCGCGCAGGCCGACACGGCCGCCGCCACGTCGTCGCTGTGCCGCGGGAAGGCGACGCCGAGCGGGCGGATCGCGTACATGCTCGCGTCGCGGGAGAAGAGGTGCCGCGAGTAGTCGTCGAAGGCGACCTCGCCGTCGAGGGTGCGGCGCAGCAGCGACTCGAGATCCCGAGCCTGGTCGGTCACTCCTTCTCCAGCACCGCGAGCGCGGCGGCGACGCCGTCGGTCTCCACCGGCAGCCCGGCCAGCCGCAGTCCCATCTGCACACCCGACAGGGTGCCCGCCAGGGTCAGGTCGTTGAAGTGCCCCAGGTGACCGATCCGGAAGACCCGGCCGGCGAGCCGGCCCAGCCCGGCTCCCAGCGACATGTCGAACCTGTCCAGGACGACGCGACGTACCTCGTCGGCGTCGTGCTCGTCGGGCACCAGGACGGCGGTCAGCGAGCCGGAGTGCTCGCGCTCGTCGAGGCAGAGGACCTCGAGCCCCCACGCGCGGACCGCCTCGCGGGTCGCCGCGGCGTGCCGCTGGTGACGGGCGAAGACCTGCGGCAGGCCCTCGTCGTCGAGCATCCGCAGCGCGACGCGCAGGCCGTAGAGCAGGTTGGTCGCGGGGGTGTAGGGCCAGAAGCCGTTCTCGTTGGCGGTCAGGATCGGCGCCCAGTCCCAGAACGACTTCGGCAGGCCGGCGGTGCGCGACGCCTCGAGCGCCTTCGGGCTGACCGCGTTGAAGCTCAGGCCCGGCGGGAGCATCAGGCCCTTCTGCGAGCCGGCCACGGTGACGTCGACGCCCCACTCGTCGTGCCGGTAGTCGATCGACCCGAGCGAGGAGATGGTGTCGACGAGCAGCAGCGCCGGGTGGTCGGCCGCGTCGAGCGCCGCGCGGATCTCGGCCACCCGGCTCGTCACGCCGGTCGACGTCTCGTTGTGCACCACGCAGACGGCCTTGATCTCGTTCGCGGTGTCCGCGGCGAGCCGTTCCGCCGCCGCCGACGGGTCGGCGCCGTGCCGCCAGTCGCCGGGGACGAAGTCCACCTGCAGCCCGAGCGCCTCGGCCATCGATCGCCACAGGGTCGCGAAGTGCCCGGTCTCGAAGGCGAGCACGCGGTCGCCGGTGGACAGCGTGTTGACCAGCGCGGCCTCCCAGGCGCCGGTCCCCGACGAGGGGTAGACCACCACCCGCCCGGTCGTGCTCGTCGTCCCGAAGACCGGCGGGAGCGCGGCGAGCACGTCGCGGCCCAGCGCGGCGAACTCCGGGCCGCGGTGGTCGATGGTCGGCGCCGAGATGGCCCGCAGCACCTCGTCGGGCACGTTGGTCGGGCCGGGGATCTGCAGGAAGTGCCGGCCGGTCCGTGCCGAGTGCCCGGTCATGACGTCGCTCCAGTCCGTGATGCGGAACATCCCGGCCCCACCCTGCCGCCGGACAGCAACCGATCGCAATACCTCTGCAACCATGACTTGACGGACAAACCAGGACATGCTGGTATGCAGGGTGACCGACGTCACATTTCCGTAGCGCGGAACTCCCGAGGTGAGTCCCATGTCCGTCGAGTTCGTCTCCATTCTGGTTCTTTGCGCGATCTTCCTCATCGCCACCCTGCTGCCCGTCCACATGGGCGCCCTGGGCATCGCCGCGGCCTTCATCGTCGGGATGTTCGTGCTCGAGGGTGCCGCCGACGACAAGGTCGACGAGATAGCCGGCGGGTTCCCGGGGGACCTGTTCATCATCTTGGCCGGCGTCACCTTCCTCTTCGCCATCGCCAAGAACAACGGCACCGTCGACTGGCTGGTGCATGCCTCCGTCAGATCCGTCGGCGGGCGGGTCGCCTACATCCCGTGGATCTTCTTCTTCGTCACCGCCTGCCTGACCGCCGTCGGCGCGGTGGTCCCGGGAGCCGTGGCGATCATCGCCCCGATCGGCATGGGCTTCGCGCTGCGCTACGGGATCAACCCGGTCCTGATGGGCCTGATGGTCATCAACGGCGCGACCGCCGGCGGCTTCTCGCCGATCAGCATCTTCGGCTCGATCACCAACGGCGTGGTGGAGCGCAACGACCTCGAGGGCAGCCCGACCTTCCTGTTCCTCGCCTCCCTGGTCTTCAACATCATCCTCGGCATCATCACCTTCGTCCTGTTCGGGGGCCGCGAGCTGATCGGCCGGCGGGACACCGGCACCGGGACGCTCGAGCCGGTGGACGCTGACGGCCGATCGCGCACGGACGACCGCATCGACCTGCGCGACCGCGAGACCGACGACGAGCCGACCGGCGGCGGTGGCGTCGGCGGGAGCGGCGGTCGCGGGAGCGGCCCGCACGGCTCCGGCCACCCGCACGGCATGCGCACGGCGCCGGCCGAGCAGACCGGCACGACCCGGACCGCGACGTCGACCAGGCCACGGCGGGACGTCGACGACCCCGAGCCCGAGCCGGTCACCACGCTCGACCTGCACCGGACGCTGACCGTCATCGGCATCCTCGCGCTGGCCATCGGCGCCCTCTTCTTCGACCTCGACGTGGGCTTCTCGGCCTTCGTGGTGGCCATCATCCTGACGCTGCTGGACCCGGAGGGCAGCAAGGGCGCCGTCAACCAGATCGCCTGGCCGACGGTGCTGCTGGTCTGCGGCATCGTCACCTACGTCAGCCTGATGGAGACCATCGGGACGATCGACTGGCTCGGCGAGGAGGTCGCGGCGCTCAGCACGGTCATGATCGCAGCGCTGCTCATCTGCTACATCGGCGGTGTGGTCTCCGCCTTCGCCTCCACCACCGGCATCCTCGGTGCGCTGATCCCGCTCGCCGTGCCCTTCCTGCAGGACGACAGCGGCATCGGGGCCATCGGCCTGATCACCGCGCTGGCGATCTCGTCGTCCGTGGTCGACTCGAGCCCGTTCTCCACGAGTGGCTCCCTGGTCGTGGCCAACGCCCAGGAGAAGGACCGTGACTTCGTCTTCCGCCGGCTGATGCAGTGGGGCTTCTCGATGGTGGCCATCGCGCCGGCCGTCACCTGGCTGGTGTTCGTGGTGCCCGGCTGGCTGTGACCACCGACTCAGGCACCGGATTCGTCCCCTACACCGGGGTGAGTCCCCGGGTCGCGCCCGACGCGTTCCTCGCGACGGGCGCGACCCTGGTGGGGGACGTCACGGTCGAGCCCAGGGCGAGCATCTGGTTCGGCGCCATAGTCCGCGGCGACGGGGCGCCCATCCGGATCGGCCCGGACAGCAACGTGCAGGACGGCGCGGTCCTGCACTCGGACCCCGACTTCCCCGTCACGGTCGGGGCGCACGTCTCGATCGGGCACCGCGCCGTGGTGCACGGCTGCACCGTCGGGGACGACTGCCTGATCGGCATGGGCGCCATCGTGCTCAACGGCGCGGTGGTCGGCAGGGGGTCGCTGGTCGCGGCCGGCTCGGTGGTGCTGGAGGGGACGACCGTGCCGCCCGACTCGCTGGCCGCCGGGGTGCCGGCCAAGGTCAAGCGCCCGGTCACCGACGCCGAGCGCGACCGGATGCGCAGCGGCGCCGCCTCGTACGTCTCCCGGGCGGCGACCTATCGTGACGAGCAGCGTGCGACATGACCGGCAGTGGCTCGCTGGCCGGGGTCCGGGTGCTGGAGGTCGGCGTCTTCATGGCAGCGCCGTTCGCCGCCATGCAGCTGGCCGACCTCGGCGCCGACGTGGTCAAGGTCGAGAGCCCCGACGGCGGTGAGCCGGTCCGCAGCACCGGCCCGTTCGTCGAGGGGGAGTCCTCGCCCTTCCTCCGACTCAACCGCGGCAAGCGCTCGGTCGCCCTCGACCTGAAGTCCGACGACGGCAAGGCGGCGTTCCTCGCCCTCGTCGACCACGCCGACGTGCTGGTCGAGAACCTCCGGCCGGGCGCGATGCGCCGCCTCGGGCTCGGCTTCGACGACCTGAGCGCCCGCAACCCGCGGCTGGTCTACGCCTCGGCCTCCGGGTTCGGCCAGGACGGCCCGCTCGCCGATCGCCCGGGGCTCGACATCATGGCCCAGGCGCGTGGCGGGCTGATGAGCATCACCGGCCACCCCGACGGCCCGCCCGCCAAGGTGGGCGTGCCGGTCGCGGACCTGACGTGCGGGCTCTACGTCGCCATCGCGGTCCTCGCCGCGTTGCGCGAGCGCGAGACGAGCGGGCACGGGCAGTACGTCGATGTGTCGCTGCTCGAGTCCGCCGTGTCGCTGGCCGTCTGGGAGGCCGGCCGCTACTGGGCGACCGGCGAGGTCGGCGGGCCGCTCGGGTCGGCGCACCAGTCGCAGGCGCCCTACCAGGCGGTGCCCACCTCGGACGGCTGGCTGACGCTCGGCGCCATCACCCCGAAGACCTGGGCCGGCCTGTGCGCCGTCCTCGGTCTCGACGAGCTCGTCGACGACCCCCGCTTCCAGACCTCCAGTGCGCGGCAGGCCGGCCGCGGCGAGCTGCTGCCGATCGTCGAGGAGCGCACCCAGCAGCACCCGACCGCCGACCTGGTCTCGCGGCTCGAGGCGGCCGGCGTGCCCTGTGCGCCGATCGCGACGTACGACCAGGTCTTCGGCGACGCCCACCTCGCCGAGCGCGACTTCTTCTGGGACGCGCCGCACCCGACTGCGGGGGACGTGCGGCAGGTGGGGTCCCCGATGCGGCTCTCGCGCACGCCGCCGACCCGCGCCGCGGCGGGTCCGCGGCTCGGCGGGCACACTCGTGAGGTGCTTCGCGAGGCCGGCCTGGACGACGCGCGCATCGACGCCCTGGTCGCGAGCAGTGCCGCCGGCGAGGGGCGGCCATGAGCGACGACCTGCTCGTCGAGCGCTCGGGTCCCGTGCTGACGGTCACCGCCAACCGGCCTGAGCGGCACAACGCGATGACCTTCGAGATGTACGACGCGCTGCACGCCGCCTGCGAGACCGCCGACGCGGACCCCGACCTGAGAGTGCTCGTCCTGCGCGGCGCCGGCGAGAAGGCCTTCGTGTCCGGCACCGACATCAGCACCTTCCACGACGTTCGCGACGGCCCCGCCGGCATCGCCTACGAGCAGCGCATCGCCCGGGTGGTCGACCGGCTCGAGGAGGTGACCGTCCCGACTGTGGCGGCGGTGCACGGCTACTGCATGGGCGGCGGGCTGGCGCTGGCCGCGGTCTGCGACCTGCGGGTGGCGACCCGGTCGGCGCGTTTCGGGGTGCCGATCGCGCGCACGCTGGGCAACTGCCTGTCGGTCAACAGCGTGTCGGTGCTCGTCGGCCAGCTCGGCCCGGCGCGCACCCTCGACCTGCTGCTCCGGGCCAGGTCCCTCACCGGCGAGGAGGCCGAGGCAGCGGGCTTCGTGGCGGAGCTCTGCGACGACGACGCGCTCGACGCGACGCTGTCCGGTGTCGTCGACACGCTGCTCGCGCACGCGCCGCTGACGATCGCCGCGTCGAAGGCTGCGGTCACCCGGCTCCGTCGCGCCGCGCTGCCCGACGACCCGATCGGCGAGGACCTGGTCGCCGACGCGTTCGGCAGCGACGACTTCCAGCGAGCCGTGGCCGGCTTCGGCGACAAGGCGCCCGCGACCTGGCGGGGTGTCTGATGTCGGTGCCCAGCCAGCGGGAGGAGCGGGCCGGACGCGCGACCCGTACTGGTGGCGTGCAGTCGCTGGACCGCGCCTTCGAGCTGCTCGAGCTGATGGCCGATGCCGGGGGAGAGGTGGCGCTCAGCCAGCTGGCGGCGGCCTCGGGCCTGCCGGTGCCGACGATCCACCGGATCGTGCGCACGCTGGTCTCGTCGGGCTACGTGCTGCAGCTGCCCTCGCGGCGCTACGCGCTCGGCCCGCGGCTGATCGGCCTCGGCGAGAGTGCGTCACGAACGGTCGAGGCCTGGGCCGGGCCGCACCTGCTGACGCTCGCCGAGTCGACCGGGGAGACCGCCAACCTGGCCATGCTCGACGGCGACATGGTCGTCTACGTCGCGCAGGTGCCGTCCTCGCGGCACACGGTGCGGATGTTCACCGAGGTGGGTCGCCGGGTCTACGCGCACTGCACCGGCGTGGGCAAGGCGATGCTGGCGCAGCTGCCGGAGGACGAGGTGCGCGGCATGGTGGAGCGCGCCGGCATGCCGGCGATGACCGCGCGCAGCATCACCGACGTCGACGGGCTGCTCGACGAGCTCGTGTCGGTGCGCGCGACCGGCCACGCCGTCGACGACGGCGAGCAGGAGGCCGGCGTGCGCTGCGTCGCGGTGGCCGTGCCCAACCGGCCGGCCGCGGCGCTGTCGGTCTCCGGCCCGGCGGGACGCGTCACTCCCGACGCGATCGCCGAGATGCTCCCCAGCCTGCTGGAGGCGGCGGACCGGCTGGCCGGCCGCGGGTGACGCGGCCCTAGGGTCGCGTCCGTGAGTCGGGTGCTGCGTCGCGTCGCCGTCGGGCTGCTCGTCCTGCTCCTGGTGCTCGCGCTGGCGGCCGGTGCCTTCGTGTCGTTCACCGTCCGCCGGTCGTTCCCGCAGCTCTCCGGCAGTGCCGAGCTGCGCGGCCTGGGCGCGCCGGTCAGCGTGCAGCGTGACACCCACGGCGTGCCGCAGATCTGGGCCGACACCGCCGAGGACCTCTTCCGGGCGCAGGGCTACGTGCACGCGCAGGACCGGTTCTGGGAGATGGACTTCCGGCGGCACGTCACGGCCGGGCGGCTCGCGGAGCTCTTCGGACCCGACCAGGTGGACACCGACGAGTTCGTCCGGACCCTTGGCTGGCGTCGCGTCGCCCGGGAGGAGCTCGCGCTGCTCGACCCGCAGACCGTGTCCTGGCTGCAGGCCTACGCCGACGGGGTCAACGCCTGGCTCGAGGGACGGTCGGGCTCGGAGCTCAGCGTCGAGCACGGGATCCTCGCGCTGACCAACCGGCCCTACCGGGTGGCGCGCTGGACGCCGGTCGACTCGGTGTCCTGGCTCAAGGCGATGGCCTGGGACCTGCGGAGCAACCTCGACGAGGAGTTCAGCCGCGCCCGGCTCGCCGAGACGCTGCCGCGCGACCAGGTCGAGCAGCTCTTCCCGGCGTACCCCTACGACGAGCACCCGGTGATCGTCGACGACGCGGCCGACCCGAGCGACGCCGGAAACGCGTCCGACGCGACCGATGCCACCGAGGAGAACGCGGCGAGCGCCCTCCCGCGCGGCTCGTCGGCCGTGCTGCGGCGCGCAGCCCGCCGGGTCGAGGCGCTGCCGACGCTGCTCGGCCCGCACGGGTCCGGCCTCGGCTCGAACTCGTGGGTGGTCTCCGGCGACCACACCCGCTCCGGCAAGCCGCTGCTGGCCAACGACCCGCACCTCGGGCCGGCGCTGCCGTCCATCTGGTCGCAGATGGGGCTGCACTGCCGCACGGTCAGCGCGGCGTGCCCCTTCGACGTCGCCGGGTTCACCTTCTCCGGGGTGCCGGGTGTCGTGATCGGGCACAACGCCGACGTCGCGTGGGGCTTCACCAACCTGGCTCCCGACGTCGCCGACATCGTGCTGGAGAAGGTCGACGGCGACACCTACCGGTACGAGGGCAAGCGGGTCGACCTCGACGTCCGGGTGGAGACCATCAAGGTGGCAGGGGAGGAACCGCGGCGGCTGCGCATCCGCTCGACGCGTCACGGGCCGCTGATCTCGGACGTGAACAAGGGCTACCGGCGCATCGCTGACGCCGAAGGGAGCGGCTACGCGGTCGCGATCGAGTGGACCGCCCTCACCCCCGGCCGCACGATGGACGCGGTCTTCGCCATCAACCGGGCCGCCGGCTGGGACGACCTGCGCGCGGCGGCCAGCCTCTTCGAGGTGCCGGCGCAGAACATCGTCTACGCCGACACCGCCGGGCACATCGGCTACCAGGCGCCCGGGCGGGTGCCGGTGCGCAAGGGCTACGACGGGCGGTGGCCGGCGCAGGGCTGGACCGGCAAGCAGGAGTGGACCGGCTTCGCCGACTTCGACGACCTGCCGCGGGTGCTCGACCCCGGCGACGGCTTCATCGTCACCGCCAACAACGCCGTCGTGCCGGCGGACTCCCCGGTCTTCCTCACCGACGACTGGGACGCGGGCTACCGCGCGGCGCGGATCCGGTCGCGGCTCGAGGCGCTGGTCGCCCGCGGCGGTGTCACGGCCGAGGACCTGATGGCGGTGCAGCGCGACACCCGCAACAACCTGGCGCCCGCGCTGCTGCCGGCGCTGCTGCGCACCGAGGTGCCGCAACGCATCCGGCCGGGGGTCGACCTGCTCCGCCACTGGGACGGGCGACAGGGCCCCGACTCCGCAGGTGCGGCCTACTTCAACGCGGTCTGGCGGCACCTGCTGGCGCTGACCTTCCACGACGAGCTGCCGAAGTCGCAGTGGCCGGACGGCGGCGGCCGCTGGTACCAGGTCGTCACCGGGCTGCTGGCCACACCGGACAGCCCGTGGTGGGACGACATCGACACTCCCCGGCAGGAGTTCCGCGACCAGGTCCTGTCCACGGCGATGCAGGACGCCTACGACGACCTCGTCGACCGGCTCGGCGACGACCCCGACGGCTGGCGGTGGGGCGAGCTGCACGCGCTGCCGCTGGAGTCCGAGACGTTCGGGCAGTCCGGGGTCGCGCCGATCGAGTGGCTGGTCAACCACGGCACGGTCGACGTCGGTGGCGGCGATGCGACGGTCGACGCGACCGGCTGGTCGGCCGACGAGGGCTACGAGACCGACTGGGTGCCGTCGATGCGGATGGTGATCGACCTCGCGGACCTGGACGCCTCCCGCTGGGTCAACCTGACCGGCGCCAGCGGCCACGCGTGGCACCCCAACTACACCGACCAGGTGAGCCTCTGGCGGCGCGGGCGTACGACGCCGTGGCCGTTCTCGCGGACGGCCACCGCTGACGCGGCGGAGGACACCCTGACGCTGCGGCCCTAGCGGTCGCCGCCCTCGATGTCGGGGTGCACCATCCAGACGTTCGGCTCCCAGTACGTCGCCCGGTCGGCGTCGAGGTCGACGTGCAGCGGCGCGAGGCCTTCCGGGAAGACGAAGTCCCCGCTGGCCGGCAGCGGCAGCCCGGTCCAGGACTCCCACTCCAGGACCGACCCGGTGATCAGCAGCGACTCGGGCAGCGGGGTCGACACCCGGGCACCCAGCCGCTCGTGGACTCGCATCCACGGGTCCACGAGCTCGCCGTCGGGGCGGCGCCAGCGGACGTACTCCTCGATCGGGGTGACGGGGTAGCGCTCCTTCCACGACGGCCGGACCGGCGCGACCAGGTGGCGCAGGCCGTGCCGCTCGGCGATGGTGCGCATCCCGCCGAGGATCTCGACGGCGAGCCCGCGGCGGCGGCCGTTGCGCGGTGACTCGGCGGCCAGCGCGCACAGGGTGTTGACCGGGGCGCCCGCGCGTCGCTCGCGGAAGATCGTCTCGATCGCCCGGTCGATCCCGGGCGGCAGCGTGGCGTCGTCGCCGTCCCAGACGAACGCGCCGGTGTGCCCTTCGGCGACGACCGTGTCGGTCTCGTCGTCGTGCAGGACGAACTGCAGCTCGGGCAGCTCCTCGTCGAGCAGCCCCCACCACTGGTTGAGGACATCGCCGTGCAGGTTGTACTCGGGCCAGACGTCGGCCGACTCGATGCCGCGCTCCCACAGGTCGGGGCGCTCGGCCGCGGTGTGCATGCTCAGCATCCGTCGACACTAGGCTCGCGGCGTGTCTCCTGCCGAGCTGCCCGCCCGGGCGCGCGTCGTCGTCATCGGCGGCGGCGTCATCGGGACCTCTGTCGCCTACCACCTCGCCCACCTCGGCGAGGACGTGCTCCTGCTGGAGCGCGACCGCCTCACCTCCGGGACCACCTGGCACGCCGCCGGGCTGATGGTGACCTTCGGCTCGACGTCGGAGACGTCGACCGAGCTGCGGAAGTACACCCGCGACCTCTACGCACGGCTGGAGGCGGAGACCGGGCTGTCGACGGGCTTCAAGCCGGTCGGCTTCATCGAGGTGGCCGGCGACCAGGACCGGCTCGAGGAGTACCGCCGGGTGTCGGCGTTCAACCGGCTCTGCGGCATCGACGTGCAGGAGATCTCGCCGCGCGAGATCGGTGAGCTGTTCCCGATCGCACGCACCGACGACCTGCTCGCCGGGTTCTACGTCGCCGAGGACGGCCGCGCCAACCCCGTCGACGCGACGATGTCCCTCGCCAAGGGCGCCCGGCAGGCCGGGGCGCGCGTCGTGGAAGGCGTGTCGGTGACCGACGTGCTGACGGCGCGCGGTGCGGTCACCGGTGTGCGTACGTCCGGAGGTGACTCGGTCGGATCGACGCATGAGATCGAGTGCGAGGTCGTGGTGAACTGCGCGGGCATGTGGGCCCGCCAGCTCGGCCAGCGCCACGGGGTCAACGTGCCGCTGCAGGCGGCCGAGCACTACTACCTGCTGACCGAGCCGATCGAGGGCGTGTCCGGCGACTGGCCGGTGCTGGAGGACCCGGGCCGCTACGGCTACTTCCGCGAGGAGGGCGGCGGGCTGATGCTCGGGCTCTTCGAGGCGGTGTGCGCGCCGTGGAAGGTCGACGGGATCCCGCCCGACTTCTCCTTCGGCGAGCTGCCGCCGGACTGGGACCGGATGGGTCCTTACCTCGAGGCCGCGATGGGCCGGGTCCCGGTCACGGCGGATGCCGGCATCCGGAAGTTCTTCTGCGGGCCGGAGTCCTTCACACCGGACCTGCAGCCGGTGGTCGGCGAGGCGCCGGAGCTGCGCAACTACTTCGTCTGCGCCGGCCTGAACTCCATCGGCATCCTGACCGGCGGCGGCCTCGGCCGGACGATGGCGCACTGGGTCGTCGACGGCCGCCCCGACGTCGACATCACCGGGATGAACATCGACCGGCTGCACACCTACCAGGCAAACCCGGAGTACCGCGCGACCCGCACCGTCGAGTCGCTGGGGATGGTCTACCAGTGCCACTACCCGACGCGGTCGATGCAGACGGCTCGTGGCGCGAAGACGTCGGCCTTCCACGACCGGCTGGCGGCGCGGGGTGCGTACTTCCGCGACGTGTCCGGCTGGGAGGGCGCCGACTGGTACGAGCCCTCGGGTCAGGTCCCGCCCGACCCGGGCCCGCTGACCTGGGGCCGGCCGCGGTGGTTCGACTTCTGGGCAGCCGAGCACCGGGCCGCGCGCGAGGGCGTCATCTGCATGGACATGTCGTTCATGTCGAAGTTCCTCGTGCAGGGCAGGGACGCCGGCGCCCTGCTGTCACGGCTGAGCGCCAACGCGGTCGACGGCGACAGCGGTGTGATCACGTACACGCAGTGGCTGAACGAGGGCGGCACGCTGGAAGCCGACCTCACCGTCACCAAGCTCGACGACGAGCGGTACTGGGTCGTCGCCTCGGACACCGCGCACCGGCACGCCGAGACGTGGATGCGCCGGCACGTCGGCGACCAGCACGCTTTCGTGACGGACATGACCTCGGGCTTCGCGCAGCTCAACGTGCAGGGCCCGCGGTCCCGCGAGCTGCTGCAGCTGCTGACGACCGCGGACCTGTCCAACGAGGCGTTCCCCTTCCGCACTGCGCGCTCGATCGACATCGGCTTCGCGCGGGTGCTGTGCGTGCGGATCACCTACCTCGGCGAGCTGGGCTACGAGCTCTACATCCCGGTGGAGCAGGCGACCCATGTCTACGACCGGCTGGTCGCGGCGGGGGAGTCGGTGGGGCTGCGGCACGCCGGGCTGAAGTCGCTCGCGTCGCTGCGGATGGAGAAGGGCTACCGCGACTACGGCCACGACATCGACAACACCGACACGGTGCTCGAGGCCGGGCTGGGCTTCGCGGTCGACCTCGGGCACGACTTCATCGGCCGCGCGGCGGTCGAGGCGCAGAAGGCCGCCGGTCCGCTGACCCGTCGCCTCGTGCAGGTGCTGATGAGCGACCCCGAGCCGCTGCTCTTCCACGCCGAGCCGGTGCTGCGGGACGGCAAGCCGGTCGGCTACGTGCGCGCGGCGTCCTACGGTCACACGCTCGGCGGCGCGGTCGGGTTGGCGATGGTCGGGTCCGGCGGCGGGGAGACCGTGGGCGCGGGTGCCGAGGCGGTCACCAAGGACTGGATCGAGGGCGCCGAGTGGGAGGTCGAGGTGGCCGGGAAGCTGTGGCCGGCGACCGCGTCGCTGCGGCCGCTCTACGACCCGACCAACACCAAGGTGAAGGCCTGAGCCGTGGCGCGTGCGGTCTACCCCGCTGCTGTCCGCCGACAGTGCCGACCTGGCTGGTCGCCGGCGGGTCGCTCGTCGTCGGCTTCCTGGTGGCCGAGACGACCGGTGTGCGTGCCGTGGGTGGTGTCGTGCTGCTGGTCGGGATCGTGTGGTGCTGGTTGCTGTGGCACCGGCGCCGCGGCGTGCAGGTCGCGGTCGGGCCTCACCGCGGTCTACGTCGCTGCCTTCGCCCTGTCGCACGTCATCGCCGGCGCGATCGGCGCGATCCCGTCGGTTCTTCTGGTCGCGACGGTTGTCGCACTCGCCTCGTACGCCCTCGCCGACCGCCTTCCCGGGACAGGCGTCAGTCAGCGGTCCTCGGAACGCTGACGCAGCTCGAAGTCCCGCTCCACGAGCCAGCCGATCTCGTTCTCGATCGGATTCGCCGGTGTCGGGCCACTGCTCGTCGAGGTGCCGGGCCAGCTCGTCCCGGCTCGTGAACTCGCGAGTCATGTCGGCGTCCACCACCTTGACGACCGGGTGCCCGACGAGGCTCAGACAGTGTGCTGGTCACCAGGTCGCGATCGGCGCCTGGGTTGTCCCGTGCGCCGAGAATGCGCGCAGCGAACCAGGGCATCCGCGGGATCGAGACCCAGTCGACCTCGAGATCGTCGATCAGCTGGCGAGCGAGCTCGTCGATGTCCTGCTGCTCAGCCATCACGATCCCCGGTCGACCCTGTGCAGCAAGGTGACCTGTGCATCATTCACGTCCTGGAGCTCGATGGCATGACCGCCGGTTCGGCTGTACGTGCGGTGCACGATCTTGCCACCTCCAGCGAGCGTCGTCGTGGTGACGACCCCGCCGCTCGTCGTCCGTGACGTTGTGTGCCCCAGCGGTGCGAGCACGTCGCGGAAGAAGGCGTCGACCGCATCGTCGTCGGGCAGGATTCGTACGTGTCGCCGTCGACCCATCACCGTGACCGATGCGAAGACGGCGGCGGCTCGGGTTCGCGGCGACTCGTCGACCACGCGTGACACGTCGCCGACGGCGTCGAGGCCGCGGTCGACCTTGTGGGCGCCGGCCAGCCAGCCGGCCGGTCCGGGCAGCGATGCGGCACCGGTCACCGCGGCGTCGCGGAAGTCGCCGTGCAGCGCCGCGACTCCGGCCCTGCCCAGGTCCAACGCGTCGCCGTAGGTGGGCACCAGGCCGACCACGTCGAGCAGCGTCGACCACGACCCGGGCTCGCGGACCACCCGCCGACCCGACAATGCACTCAGTTCGTCGACCAAGCGGCGGGTGGCGACGTCCGCGGTCTCCCGCGACTCGCGTGCCCGGTCCTGCGCGCGCCGGAGCAGCGCGACCGCGGCCGGGTCGTAGAGCGCGCCGTCGGAGCGGGAGCCCGACCACTGGCCCGAGACCCGGGCAGCAGCCAGTGCCGGGTCCCTCGCATCGGCGGCCGCCTGCTCCCGGTGCGCGCCCGACAGCAGCAGCCGGGCCTCGTCGGCAAGGTCCTGCGCGAGACGCAACCGGGCCGCGCACTGCCGCAGCGCGTCGGCCGCCCGCTCCGCCCGGGTCCGTTCCGCGCTCAGGGCCGCGGCCACGTCGAGCAGCCGCTCGTCCGCGGCCACGGCGGCCACGCCGCTCCAGCCGGCCACCGGAAGCAGCCGCGCGACGCCGCGTGCCACGACCAGCAGCCGCTCCGCGACGGACTCCACCGCCGCCGCCACACGTGACACCGACCCGACGTCCCCGTCGGGGAGCCGGACCCCGAGCTCGCCCTCGAGGCCTGTGGTCGTCGTGGTCACCGCGGCGTCACCGCCGTGTCACCGGTCACCGACCGACGCACGAGCCTCCGCCCGCGCGTAGTCGGCGGCCGCCACGTCGATGACGACCGACACGGTGTGCAGGAACCGCTCGAGCTGCGCCAGGGACTCGGCCAGGACATCGCCGAGCATCCGCACCGCGTCGTCCGCGGCCAGGTCGCCGGAGTCCGTCCGCCAGTCCGTCGACACCCCGACCTCGCCGACCCGGCCGGCGGCGCGACGTACGGCATCGCGGGCCTGCGCCATCGCCCCCGTCGCCACCTCGATCCGCACCCGACGAGCCTGGCAGGACCCGAACCCACCGCGAGCCCGTCGTCCACAGGCGGGCAACCACGGCAAAGGGGACGAGCCGACCGCCGATCTCAACCGGTCGGGTGATGGTTGGTCGTCACCGGCTCGGTCACGCTGGCAGGGAATGGCTCAGCCCTGCGTACGTCGGTGGACCGGCCTCGGGGGCCGGTCGACCGCCGTGCGGACGCGAGTGACGTCGTGCGGCCGCGTCGTACGGTCAACGCCATGGAACCCGAGCCCGTCGAGATCGGTGCCGACGGCATCCGCCTCGGTCAGCTGCTGAAGCTCGTCGGCGTGGTCGACACCGGTGGCGCGGCCCGCGAGCTGCTCGAGAGCGGTCACGTCCGGGTCAACGGCGAGACCGAGTCGCGCCGCGGCCGGCAGCTGCGACCGGGCGACGTCGTCGCCGCGAGTGGTCGCGAGCTCCTGCTGACGTGAACGGGTACCGCTTGTGACCTGGGACCGCCCGTGAGTCCTTCCCGCGTGGAGCTGCTCGCCGCCGCCGACCGGGTCGTCCCCGACGTCGTCGCGGAGGACCTGCGTGTTCTGTTCTGCGGCATCAACCCGGGGCTCTACACCGCGTGGGCGGGCCACCATTTCGCCCGGCCGGGCAACCGGTTCTGGCCGGCGCTGCACGCGTCGGGCTTCACGCCGCGGTTGCTGCGACCTGCCGAGGAGCAGGAGCTGCTCGCCCTCGGCCTCGGTGTCACCAACGTGGTTGCCCGCGCGACCGCGACCGCCGCCGAGCTGTCGCGTGACGAGCTCCGCGAGGGCGGGCGCCGGCTCGTCGCGCTGGGGGAGCGGTGGCGTCCGGCGTACGTCGCGGTCCTCGGTGTGACGGCCTACCGGGCGGCCTTCGGGGAGCCGCGTGCGGTGCTGGGACCGCAGGACCGCACGCTCGGACCCGCCCGGGTCTGGGTGCTGCCGAACCCGAGCGGGCTCAACGCGCACCACCAGCCCGCGGACCTGGCTCGGCTCTTCGGGGAGCTGCGCGAGAAGGTATCGGGGTGACGACGCTCGAAACGACCGCACTCGAGAGGACCGCGCTGCGGAGCGTGATGGCCTCCTTCGCGGGGCCGACTGCTCCCGCGTGGCTGTTCGACCGGCTGCGCGGCGGGCTCGGCTCGGTCTGCCTCTTCCGCTCCAACATCGAGTCGCCGGAGCAGGTGGCTCGCCTCACCGCCGCGATCCGGGACGCCAACCCGGGCGTGCTGATCGCCCTGGACGAGGAGGGCGGTGACGTCACGCGGCTGCACCACCGGGACGGGTCGCCGCACCCGGGCAACGCCGCGCTCGGTGCCGTCGACGACCCCGCGCGCACGGCGGCGGTGGCCGCGGCGATCGGGGCCGAGCTGGCCGAGGTCGGCGTCGACCTGGACCTCGCGCCGGTGGTCGACGTCAACTCCGACCCCGCGAACCCGGTGATCGGTGTCCGGAGCTTCGGCGCGGACCCGGAGCTGGTGGCCCGGCACACCAGGGCGTACGTCGACGGGATGCAGTCCAGCGGTGTGGGTGCGTGCGCCAAGCACTTCCCCGGGCACGGCGACACCGCAGTCGACTCGCACCTCGGCATGCCGGTGGTCACCGCGCCGGTCGACGTGCTCAGGTCGAGGGAGCTGCTGCCCTTCCGGGCGGCGGTGGAGTCGGGTGCCGTTGCGGTGATGACCGCCCACCTCGTGGCAACCGCGGTCGACGCCCGGTTGCCGGCGACCGTGAGTCCGGCCGCGAACCGGCTGCTCCGCTCGGAGCTGGGTTTTCGGGGCCTCGTGGTCAGCGATGCACTCGACATGGCCGGCCTCGCCGCAGTGGGGAGTGCGCCTGACGCCGCGGTCTCCGCGATCGCTGCCGGGTGCGACCTGCTGTGCCTTGGTGCCGATGGCGAGGCAGGCGACGTGGACGCCGTGGTCTCAGGACTTGTTGCGGCGGTGCGCGACGGGCGGCTGCTCGAGGGCCGGCTCGTCGAGGCCGGCGAGCGGGTCGCGGCCGCGGTGGAGCGGGTCCACGGGTGGCGCGGGGCGGGCGCCTTCCCGACGTACGACGCCGAGGTTGGCCTTTCCGTGGCCCACGACGCGATCGCCGTCACGGGTACGTTGCCCGACCTTCGCGGCGCGACGGTGCTCCGGTTCCAGACCGAGGCGAACTTCGCGGTCGGGCCGACGGCGTGGGGGCTGCCCCTCGACGGCGTCGTGCTGGGCGGCAGGCCGCCGATCGACGTGGTGGAATCCACCACCGTGGGGGACGTGGTCGGTGAGGGCGCTCGCGCGGTGGTCGCGCTGGTGCGTGATGCGCATCGGCACGGCTGGGTGCGCTCCCGACTGACCGAGCTGGCCTCCCGGGCGGTGGACGGCCCACCGCTCGTCGTGGTCGAGATGGGCTGGCCGGGTGACCAGGAGGTGCCCGGGGCGGCTGTCGTCCGGACGTACGGCGCCTCCCGGGTGTCCGGCGAGGCCCTGGACGCGCTGCTCGCCGGTGACCGGCGGTGACCCGCCTCGGTGTCGCGGCTGCGCTGGTCGACGGCGTCCTGGTGCCCGGGGACGTTGAGCTGGCGGACGGTCGGGTGGCCGCGGTCGGGCTGCCGCCGGTGCGGGGTGGCGGGACGGCGGTTCCCGGACTCGTCGACCTGCAGGTCAACGGGTACGGCGGGGTCGACCTGCTGACCTCCTCGGCGGACGAGTGGCGCGAGGCATCGAGGCGGATGGCGCGCGACGGTGTCACGTCGTTCGTCGCCAACCTCGTCACTGCCGCCGAGGCGATGACCGCCTCGGCGTTGGCCGTCGCCGGTGAGGTGGCGGCCTCGTCGGCCGACGGGACCTCGCCGGTCGATGCGGCCTCGGCGGTCGAAGCGGCCTCGGTTGCCGGCGCCCGGTGTCTCGGCGCGCACCTCGAGGGTCCGTTCCTCGCCGAGAGCCGACGCGGGACGCACCCGGTCGAGCACCTGCGATCACCCGATGGGTCGGCACTGCGGGAGTGGATCGCCCGCGGGCCGGTCGTCGGCATGACCATCGCGCCGGAGCTGCCGGGCGCGCTGGATGTCATCGGGCTGGCCGCCTCGTCGGGCGTACTGGTCAGCCTCGGGCACAGTGACGCGACGGCGGCCGAGGCGCATGCCGGCTTCGACGCGGGTGCCCGGGCGGTGACGCACGTGTTCAACGGGATGAGCGGTGTCGGCTCGCGGCGGCCAGGCCTTGCCGGCGTCGCTCTGGGCCGAGCCGACGTCGCCGTGCAGGCGATCCTCGACGGCGTGCACCTGGCGCCCGAGACGGCGTCCCTCGTGGTGGCTGCGGCCGGGTCGCGGCTGGTGCTGGTGACCGATGCCCTGTCCGCGACCGGCGCGGCGGACGGCAGGTACCGGCTGGGTGACGTCGAGCTGCTGATGGTGGATGGTGCGGCCCGCAACACCGACGGTGGCCTGGCGGGGAGCGTGACCTCACTCGTGGGGATGGTGCGGCAGGCGATGGCGCTGGGTCTGTCCTTCGAGCAGGCGGTGACGGGGGCGTCGGTGCGGCCGGCGGAACTCGTCGGCCGCCCCGACCTCGGCCGGCTCCGCCCGGGGGACCGGGCGGACATCACGGTGCTGGACGACCGCGTCGAGGTCACGGCCTGCTGGGTCGACGGCGTGCCGGTCGACTGACCCTGTGCGTCTCTCGGTCGTGCTCGTCGCCTCGACCTGTGGACAACCGGACGGCGGCTCTGACGGATCTCGCCACGATGGGGCGATGGGATTTGACGACCTGCCCGATGACTGGTCCGCCCGACCGCTGACCGACCCGCAGCTGCTCGCGGACGTCCTCGACCTCGTGGTCATGGAACGCGACCGACGCGCCGGCGCGCTGGGCGTGCTGATCTGCGACGGGCACCGGCGTCTCGCACTGCCGGTGATGATCAGCGATCTCGATGACGCCGCCGACGATGACGACCGACGGAAGGGGCTCGAGACGATCGCGATGGCGGTTCGGGCCTTCGACCTCGGTGACGCCGGCGGAACCGGTCGGCCCGGGATCCACCTGGCCA
Organism: uncultured Actinomycetota bacterium; assembly: GCA_963762865.1. Taxonomy (GTDB): domain Bacteria; phylum Actinomycetota; class Actinomycetes; order JACCUZ01; family JACCUZ01; genus DATHAP01. The sequence continues at coordinate 32,565 of CAVXNC010000009.1, read as the reverse complement.
TCGCACGCCGCGACGGACTGAGCATCACACGGAGCGACCGCTCCTGGCAGCGGGCTGCGCGGGCGGTCTGCGGTGACGACATCGACCTGCTCGGTGTGCACGTCGTGACCTGCGACGGCAGCCGGACCATGCCGCCCGTCGGAGTCGCCGCGGACACCGTCGGCTCGACCCGACGAGCCGCCGCTCGCCGACGCCTCCTGAGTCGAGGACCAGCCCCGACCGTCACGCGGTCCAGGTGCCGGGACGGGGCTGCTTGTCCGGCGCGACGTAGTCCTCCTCCCACGGGAAGCGGCCCGACTTGTCGTCGTAGCTGAGCTGCAGCGCCGGCACCGACGCCCAGTTGGGCCGCGCGTAGAACCGGTTGGCGGCGAAGAGGATCTCGCCGGGGTTCGGCAGCTCCTCCGCGACGATCCGGTGGGGCCAGTCGTCGAAGGTGATCAGCTCGCCCGGGACGAGGTTCGCACCCCGCCGAATGCGCGCGGCCAGGTCGTTGAGGACGGCTCCGGCCGTGTCGGCGTTCGTGCCGACGATGACGAGCTCGGGGTGACCGAGACCGAAGAGGCCGACCGTGTAGCCGAAGGCGGGACCTTCGTCACCGTCACCTCCGGCGCAGCCGGGCGCGTTGCAGCTGCCGCCGCCTACATAGGTCAGGTACACGCCGTACCTGCGGATGCACTCTGCAGTGCGGGCGTCCTCCTGGTCGAGCCAGGCGATCGGGTCGATGTTGGGCATGCGTCAGCTCCGTGTGTCGTGGATGGGTCCTCTGGTGAGTCGGTGTCGGCGGCGAGGTGAACGGTCGACGAGTGCGCCGGCCTGCGGGCATGGCGGAGTGGGCTGCGGAAATGCATCGCGCGGAGGGCGCCAGCGGTCGGTCAGCGGCGTCGCGGTCGGTGAGCCTCGTCCGTACGGCTCAGAACGGCGGGATGTCGTCGCTTCGTCCGTTGGGTCCGGCGCGTGCGGGGGCGGGGCCGGTGTGCGGGTCGGTGGTGCTCGGTGGCCCGGCGTCGGTGGGGGTGTCCGCGATGCCGCGGGAGGGTGGTGGTGTGGTGGTAGCGCTGGGGTGGTCGGGTCCAGATGTGTCCGTCGGGGCTGGTCCAGGCCACGGTGCCGTCCGGGTGGCGGGTCCAGGTCCAGCCGGTGTGGGTCTTGAGGCGGTGGTGGCGCCGGCAGAGCAGCCCGCAGTTGTCCGGGTCGGTGCAGCCGCCCTGGTCGTGGGGCAGCGAGTGGTCGGCGTCGCAGTACCAGACCGGGGCGGGGCAGCCGGGGAACAGGCAGCCGCGGTCCTGGGCGAAGAGGTGCCGGCGGGTCCGCGCGCTGGGGGTGTAGGTGTCGTCGGAGACCGAGGCGACCAGCCCGGTCAGGGCGTCGGTGACCACCGCGCGCCACTGGGCGTCGGTGAAGCAGTCCCGGGCCATGCCGGCGGGGATCGGGCCGTAGCCGTCGAGGTCGCCCGGGTGCTCGGCCAGCCCGGCCCAGGTCGCGGCGTCGGCGAAGACGAACACGCTGGCGGTGGTGCCGGTGCGCGAGTCGCGCCGCCGGTCCTTGCGGGCTGACCCTGTGCCGGCCGTCGACCCGGTCGGCCCGGCGCTGCCGGTCGCCCCGCTCGGGCCGGTCGTCGACGCGTCGGCGCGGTCGCCGTGGTTGTCGTGGACGGGGTGGTCGCCGTGGTTGTCGTGGTGGTCGTGGTGGTGGTCGGGGTTGGTGAGGTTGGTGAGCAGGGTGTCGGTGGTGGCGGTGCGGCAGATGTCGAGCAGTGCGTCGAAGCGGCGCTGGTCGAGGGTGCGCGGGTCGTCGGGGTGGGTGAGCCCGGCCCGGCGGGTCAGGACGGCCCAGATGGCGGCGATCGCGGTGGCCGGGCCGGTGACCTCCAGGGCGGCCTGCCCGTCGGGCAGCCTCCGGCGGGTGACCTGGCGGCGCGTGGTCGCCTGCTCGGCGCGCAGCGCGGCACCGATCGGGTCCACCGCGATGACCGCCGCCCGGACCCGGCGGCCGAAGTCGGCCGGGGTCCGGGTGGACGCGTCGCCCAGCACCCGCTGGCAGACCGCGCGGGCGGCGGCCGGGTCGAGCGGCTCGGTCTCCTGGGCCAGGGCCCGGGCCTGCGGGTAGGACAGGGTGCCGGCGGCCAGCGCCGCACCGGCCGCGGTCAGCGGCCCGGCCAGCGCCCGGGCCAGGTCGACGTCCTGGCGCCAGGACCCGCCGACCTGGCGCAGCGCGGCCCGCACGTCCTCGCGGGCGAAGTCGTCCCGGCTGGTGGCCACCGGCCCGGCGACCGCGACCACCGCCCCGAGCTGGCGGCCGGTGACCCACCGCGCGGCCCGCTCCCAGGCCTGCAGCAGCTCCACCCGCCCGGCGTGGTCCAGCGTGTCGGGGTCGACCGCGGCGAGCAGCCCGATCTGCAGCGGGCCCGGCGCCAGCGCGGTCACCCGGTCCAGGCGGGCACCGGCCGCATCCGCCCCGGCCACCGCCGCGGCCAGCCCGCCCGGCACCCCCGGCGCCTCAGCCGCGCACCGGACCGCCAGCACTTCCGTCGAACATGTGTTCGATTCTCGCAGAAACCCCGGACACAACGCCGGCGCTGTCCACAGGGAGGTGGACCTCGACCAGCACCCCTGCATTCTCCCGGAGCGACGACCTAGTTGGCGCGGGAGAGCGGGAAGATCGTGGCCGTACGCTGCCCCGGCGCCGCAGCTGCCAGAGCACCGCACCAGGGCGCTCCGGCACCGACCACGCACGAGCAGCCCGCACGTCCCTATTAGTTGGCATTTCGGCCGACACCTCATCGGAGCCTTTCTCAGGGCGTCACCCAGAGTGACCACCCGGGGTGTCGTGAACGAGCCGGGTGGGCAATGATCCGACCATGGGCAGGCACTCGGGGCCCCCCGCTCGCGGTGGAGCCGTGGCGCTGCTGGCCGCCGTGGTGGGTGCCGCGGTGCTGCTGCCGGTCGTGCAGGATCTCGGTGCCGGTGGGCTGACCACCGCGCAGGCCGGACCGGTCGACCCGACCCCCTCGCGGCGGCCGACGACCACCGGCAAGCCCTCGCCCTCGGCGACCTCGACGGTGCCGGACCCGACGACGACCGTGACCACCACGGACCCACCGGACACCTCGACCGCCACGGCGTCCGCGACCGACCCGGCGACCTCCGACCCCACCGGCACCTCGGGGTCGGGTGGGTCGGGAGGCTCGACCGGCGGGCCGTCGGCCCAGTCGGTCGACAACCCGTCTCAGACCGCCGAGCCGCCCGCGCCGACCGCCCGAGCGACGACACCGACCACCGCGGCCAGCCCGACCGGCGGTGGGGGCAACGGTGGCGGCGACAACGGCGGTGGCAACGGGAACGCCGGTGGCAACGGGAACGGCAACGGCAACGGGAACGGCAACGGCAACGGCTCGGGATCGAGCGCGGTCGCCGTCGAGAGTCGCAAGGTGGCCGCGGCGACCGGTGACGGCCGCTCGTCCCGCGAGGTCGACGAGGGCCTGGCGGCCGGGACGCTGACCGCGGACGGCTCGCCCACGTCGTCCGACAGCCCGTCGGCGGGGTCGAGCTCCGGCGACCCGACGGACTCGGCGACACCGGGGTCGGACGAGGCCGACGTCCCGACCGGGGACGACGCGATCCCCGACACCTGGCGGCTGGCCGCCATCGTCGCGGTCTTCGTCGGCGGGCTCGCCGTCGCGCTGCTGATCGCGGCCGCGCGACCCCGCAGCGGCACCCACCGCCGGCACTGACCACCCGGGGACGGCGGGCGATATGCCGGATGTCGTCCCTTAGATCGCGACCCGGCTGCCGCGCCCCATCGCGTAGAGCCGCATGAGCGATGCGTCGAGGCGATCCGGGTGCACGCCGTGCAGCTCTATGGCTGCGGCATGGCCGATGCCCCACGGGAGGGACGTGGCCGGCGCGGTCGAGGCGGTGGCTCCCGGACGGCTGTCCAGGCCCGTCCGGCCGTGGGGGTCGTCACTGTTGGCCAGGACGGGCGCGGCCGTCACGATCGCGCAGGCGGCCGCGGCGGTGACCGCGGCGAGGACCTTTGTCATGGGATGTCGTCCTCTGGTCGTCGTGGGCCGATCTCTGTTGGGAGGACAGTGCCTCTGCGACCTTGGCGGCGAGTTGACGCGATCTTGCAGCCGGCACGCCGTTCTTGAGATCGACTTGCAGCGGTCAGCCCAGCGACCCGCTGAGGCGCTCGCGCAGGCCGGTGGCGCGCGCGGCCGGCCGGCCGACCGCCTCGACCAGCGCCTCGGGCGACCCGATCACCCGCACGTGCGTGGTCGCCCGGGTGACCGCGGTGTAGAGCGTCTCGCGGGTGCCCAGCGGCGACCCGGCCGGCGGCAGCACGACGGTGATCCGCTCGAACTGGCTGCCCTGGCTGCGGTGCACGGTCATCGCGTGCAGCGGCCGCACCGCGCCGAGACGCACGAGCGGCACGACGACCGGGTCGCCGCCTCGCCCGAAGGCCGCGACCAGCCCGCCGTGCCCGTCGTCGACCACCACACCGGTGTCGCCGTTGTAGAGCCCGATCTCGTAGTCGTTCACCGTCACCAGCAGCGGCTCCCCGGCGTAGCGGCCGTCGGCCCGCGGCACGACCGGGTGCACGTCGGCGACCCACCGCGCGGCCAGCGCGCTCCAGTGCGTCACCCCGCGAGGTCCGCGCCGGTGCGCGCAGAGCAGGCGGTGCGCGTCCAGCGCGGCGATCGCAGCCCGCGCGTCCCCGGCCTCCGCCGCCGCGTGCAGCGCCGACCCGCTGCTCACCACGTCGTCGCGTACGCCGCTCAGCCGCTCGACGGACAGGACTGTGTCGTCGGCGACCGCCACCAGCTCCACCTCGGGCGCGTCGTCCGCGAGCAGCACCGCCAGGGCATCCTCGCCGCGACCGTCCTGCACCGCCGCCGCCAGCCTGGCGATGCCGCTGGTCGCCGAGAACCGCCGGTTGGTCGTCAATGCGGCCACCGCAACCCGTGACGACGCGTCGACCAGGTCACCGAGCACCGCGCCGGCCTCGACCGACGCCAGCTGGCCGGGGTCGCCGACCAGCACCAGCCGGGTCGACGGGCGCAGCGCCTCGAGCAGCCGGGCCATCATCGTCAGCGACACCATCGACGCCTCGTCGACGACGACCACCTCGGCCGGCAACCGGTTGGTGCGGTCGTGCCGGAAGCGGCTGCGCGCCTCCGGCCGCCACCCGAGCAGCCGGTGCAGCGTCGTCGCCGACAGCTCCCCGACGCGCTCCCGGTCCGCCGGGTCCGCCAGCCCGGCTGCCGACGACCTCACCGCCTCCTCCAGGCGGGCCGCCGCCTTGCCCGTCGGGGCCGCGAGCCGCACCCGCCACTCCGGGTGCTGCTCCTTCAGCAGCGCCAGCAGCCGGCTGACCGTCGTCGTCTTGCCGGTGCCCGGCCCGCCGGCCAGCACGCTGACCCGCGAGAGCGCGCAGGCCTGCGCCGCGCTGCGCTGGTCGGCATCCTTCGGGTCACCGAACAGCCGGTCCAGACCGGCCGACAGCAGGTCGGCGTCGAGGTCGTCCGGTGCGACCGCCGAGCGCGCTCGCAGCTCGGTGGCGACCTGTTCCTCCTGGTCCCAGTAGCGCGCGAGCCACAGCCGCGACCCGCTCAGCCGCAGCGGCCCGCCGACCAGCGGCCCGCCGACCAGCGGCCCGCCGACCAGCGGCCCGCCGGCCAGCGGGCTCGCGGCGCACCGGGCCACCCAGTCGGTCGGCCACTCCAGCTCGACCGGCCCCTCCGCCTCTGCCTCGTCCTCGTCGACCTCGGGGCTCGTCGTCGCCTCCGCGGTCGCCAGGTCGACCACCACGGACCCGTGCCGCGTCGACCGCACGACCAGCGCGACCGCGAGCAGCACCGCCTCGTCGGTCTCGCCGCCGAGCCGCCCCAGGCGCTGCGCCACGTGCACGTCGGCAGCGGTGAGGATCCCCGCACGGTTGTACGCCGCCAGCAACCCGGTCGCGCGCAGCGCCAGCCGTGACTCGTGCCCTCGCCCGGTCGTCATCGCAGTCATCGCAGCCCCGCCAGCAGGTCGGACGTACCGACGACGAGACCGGACGGCGGCCGCCACGAGAAGACGCCCGGTGACGCGCCGACGGCGTCCACGACTCCCGGACCGGTCATGCCGCGGAGGAAGAGGTAGAGCACGCCACCGAGGTGCGTGTCGGGGTCGTAGCCCGGCTGCCGCCAGCGCAGGTAGCGGTGCAGCGCGACGGAGTAGAGCAGCGCCTGCAACGGGTAGTGCGCCTCGACCATCGCGGTCTCCAGCGCCGACGACCGGTAGTGCCAGGCGGTGAGCGGCTCGTCGTAGCCGCCCAGCCGGTTGGTCTTGTAGTCGACGACGAGGTAGCGCGGGGTTGCCGGGCCGCCCACCCGCAGCACGGCGTCGATGCTGCCGGTCAGGTAGCCGCGCAGCGGCACGTCGGCAAGCTCGGCGAGCGCGCCGGCGTAGGAGGACAGCAGTCCGGTCGGGATGTGCCGGCGCCACAGCGGGACCAGCTGGGAGAGCAGCACGCGCACGTCGAGCGCGTCGTCGCCGCCGGCCAGCGGCAGCTCGAAGTCCAGCTCGGGCAGCCGGTCGGTGGCGGGTACCGCGGTCAGCGGCGCGCCGTCGGCAAGCGGGCCCAGCGGGGTGGCGAACGCAGCCGACAGGGCGCGCGTGAGCAGGGGAGCGTCCAGCTCCGGCGCCCACCGCGCGACCTGGGCCGACACGACCGACGCCACCTCGGTGTCGTCACCCAGGTCCGACGATGCGCTCCACCGCGGAGTGCACCAGCGTGCCGAAGGCCGCGCCGCCGGGGATGGTGTCCCACGCCGACACCACGTCGCGCAGCTCGACGTCCAGCAACGTGGACTCGGCGGGCACCTCCTCGAGGTCGGTCTCGTCGTCCTTCTGCGCGTTCTCGGGCTCGCTGCCGAGCCGCTGCTCGTGGGCGGCCGAGGTGAGCGCGGTGTAGGACGTACGCCGCCAGCCGGTGTCCAGCGGACGGTCGAACGTGGCGAGGGACAGTGTGGGCGCCGGCCGGCCCTCCGGCGACCAGAGCGCCGGCGGCCGCTCGCGCACCACCTCGACAGCCCATGCCTCCGTTGCTGCGAGCCGCGCGGGCGGTGAAGGCAGCCAGGGCCGCCGCGTCGTCGGGGACCTTGACCTGCTGCGGCGCGAGATCCGGCCCGTCGTGCAGCAGCAGCCGGTGCAGCGGCGACGTCGGGGTGTTGTACGACGGCGCCCACCAGACCAGCAGGTGCGACTGCGCGCGGGTCAGCGCGACGTAGGTCAACCGCAGCTCGTCGTCGATCTCCTCCTGCTTGTGCGCCCTCACGTGCGCGGCCCAGTCGGGACTGCCCGGGCCGCCGACGTCGCGGACCCGGTGGTCGTGCTCGTCGTGGAAGACCGCGGTCGGCGGGTCGTCGCGCTTCCAGTTGTCCCAGGCGAAGGGCACCAGCACGACGGGGAACTCCAGCCCCTTGCTGGTGTGCACCGTGATGATCTGCACCGCGTCGGCGTCGGTCTCCAGCCGGCGGCTGCGCTCCTGGCCGCCCTCACGGGCCGCTTCCTCGCGTCGGCGCCGAAGCCAGACGAGCAGTGCGGTCAGGCCGAGCTGACCCTCGAGGGTCGCCTCGTGCATGACCTGCGCGATGTGCCGCAGGTCGGTGAGCAGCCGCTCGCCGCCGGGCTGGGACAGGATCCGCGGCTGCAGCCGGAGGTCGAGCGAGACGGCCTCGAACATCGCGGCCACCCCGCGTTCCTCGAGCACCGCGCCCCACACCCGCAGCTTCAGCGCGAGCTCGTCCGCGTAGTCGTCGCCGGCGGCGTCGAGACCTGCTGCGTCGAGCCCGGCGAAGCACGTCAGGGCGACGCGGCGCACGCGGGTCGGCCGGTGCGGCTGCTCGAGCGCCTCCAGCAGCCGCTGCCACTCGGCGGCCGCGTGGGTTGCGAAGACCGAGGTCTTGCCGGTGAGGATGACCGGCACGCCGGCCTTCTGCAGGTGGGTCTGCACGAGGGTGGCCTGGCTGTTCTGCCGCACCAGCACCGCGATGTCGCCGGGCGCCAGGTCGCGGGCGGGTTCCTTGTCGTCGCGCGGCTGCAGCGACGTACCGCCGGAGAGGAGGGCCACGACCCGGTCGGCGAGGTCGCGCGCGACGAACTCGCGGGCCGGCGGCGTCCGCAGCGTGCCGTTCTGCGCAGCGGGCAGCCCGTCGCGCGGCACGACCCGCAGCTGCAGCGGTACGGACGCGTCGACCAGCCGGCCGGTGTGCCTGGCTTCGACGGGCAGCACCCGGATCCGTTCGTCGCCGAGCGCCGCACCGCCGAAGACGGCGGACATGCCGTCGAGCAGTCCCGCGTCGCTGCGGTGGTTGGTCGGCAGCGTGCGCACCACCGACGCCGACTCGCGCGCCTCGAGGTAGGCGTGCACGTCGGCTCCGCGGAAGCCGTAGATCGCCTGCTTGGGGTCGCCGATGAGCACCAGCGTGCGGTGGCCGTGGAACGCCTCGCGCAGGATCGTCCACTGCACCGGGTCGGTGTCCTGGAACTCGTCGACCAGCACCACCTGGTAGCGCGCCCGCAGCCGGCCCCGAGCGATCGGACCGGTCGTCTCATCGGTCGAGGGTGTCGCGCAGCCGGATGAGCATGTCGTCGTAGTCGATGAGCTGCTGGCGGCGCTTGCGGCGGTCGACCTCGGCTCGCACGGCGGCGGCGATGCGGGCGCGCTGTCCCGGAAGTCCCTCGGTGCCGGCCGCCGGCAGCAGCTCGGTCGCCGGGTCGAGCGCGGCGGCCGTCGCGAGCGCTTGGAAGGCGTCGCGCGTCATGTCCGGCGCCTCGGCGCCCGCGGCTCCCCACTTGCGCAGGTAGAGGTCGTCAGCCACCTCGGCCACCAGGTCGCCGATGGTCTCGACGAGCACCGCGCCGGTGTCGTGGTCGCCGGCGGTGCCGAGCGCCAGCATCACCTGCTGGCAGAAGCCGTGCGTCGTGGTGACGGTCGCGGCGTCGAAGACGGTGAGTGCCTCCTCGAGCAGCTTGCGGCGTACGTCGACAACCTCCGCATCGGCATCGGCGATCTGTCGCAGCACGAGGTCGTCGTCGTCGATGGTGGCCGGCCTGGCGAGCCCGTCGCGGGCACTGACCAGCCGCTCCCGGACCCGCTCGCGCAGCTCGCGGGTCGACTCCCGGCTGAAGCTGACGACGAGCAGCTCCTCCATCGCGACGCCGTCGGCGACGTAGCGGGCGACCAGGTTGGCGATGGTGAAGGTCTTGCCGGTGCCGGCGCTCGCCTCCAGCACCGTGGTGCCCTCGGGCAGCGGGCCGAGCAGGTCGAACGGCTCGGGTGCCGCCGCCGCGGCGACGTCGACGGCCGTCACGTCTGGACCGTCGTCTCGTGGTCGAGGAGCCGGCCCCAGAGGCGCCGGGCCAGCAGGCCGAAGCGGTCGGTCTCGTCGCGGTGCCAGCCGGGTCCGCCCTCGCCGTCGGCCGGCCGCTGCGCGGTGAGGGCGGTCAGCGGTGCCCGCTCGCCGTAGAGCAGCACGTGCTCGGGGTCCTCCTGCTCGCCGGGGAACCGGTCGGTGAGCCAGTCCCGCTCGGCGCCCTCCCGGGCGGTCGGGGTGTCCGAGTTGTTGCGGCGCTCGGCGTAGGCGGCGGCGGTCTTGAGGGGGAGCGGCAGCGGCGAGCTGAGCCCCGCGCGGTAGAGCGCGACGAGCTCCTCGAGGGCGGCCGTCGCCTCGGCGAGCGGCAGCGGGTCGAAGACGCTGCGCTGCGCCCGGACGCGCCCGCGGCCCCGGCCGACGGCGACCGCGCGCCACTCGGCGTCGGGTCGCGCGGCGGTCAGCGCGACCAGGTCGACCCAGGCGAGCAGCCGGTGCCGGGCGGCCAGCCGCGAGTAGGTCAGCGAGAGCACGGTGTCGCCGTGGACGTCACCGACCGTGCCGGTGAGGCGGGTGCCGTCGGCGAGGGCGACGTCGACGTCGTGCGACTCCGGCGGCAGCTCCCGCTCCAGGGTCGAGGCCTCCAGCAGGCCCTCGACCTTCGGCCCGATGTCGCGCAGCGTCCGGTCGCCGAGCGGGCCGGGCGGCAGGGTCCCGCGACGCCGCTCGAGCTCGATGCAGCCGGCGACGTCGAGGCCGTGCAGCCGCTCGCGCAGCACGCGGTCGCCCACGTCCCACTGCTCGAGGTTGTCGAGCTCGACCGGCAGCGCGTCGGCCGGCTCGTCCGCGCCGCGCGTCTCGGCGACCCCGAGCCGCTGCCGCAGGAAGCCGCGCGCCGGGTGGGTGAGCAGCCGGCGCAGCTCGGCGAGGTCGACGTCGGCCGGCGGCGCAGGTGGCAGCGGGCCGGCGAAGAGCGGTGGCGGTGTGACCCGGGGGGCAGCTGCGGCCACCGCGGCGGCGTACGACAACGGATCGAAGCTGAACGCCCTGCTGCCGGACGACGACCTGAAGTTGCGCGGGTCGAAGGGCTGCAGCGCGTGGTGCGTGGTGACGAGCTCGCGGACCTTCGCGCCGCCGGGTGCGGTCGCCGTCCGGTCGACCGCGTCGAGCAGCTCGCCGAGCGGCACCGCCGGCGGCACCGGCAGGTTGGTGCGCTCGTCACGGCCGGTGTAGGTGATGACGAGGTGGTCCTCGGCGGCCGTGATGGCGTCGAGGAAGAGCTGGCGGTCCTCGCTGCGCGGGTCGCGCTCGCCGACCCACGGGTCGCGGGCGAGCACGTCGTCGCCGTCGCGGGTGCTCTGCCGCGGGAAGACGCCGTCGTCGAGGCCGAGCAGGCAGACGACGCGGTGCGGCACCGAGCGCATCGGCACCAGCGTGCAGACGGTGAGGGTGCCGGTGCGGAAGCTCGCGCGCGTCGGGCGTCCGGCGAGGTTGCCCTCGAGCAGAGCGCGGACGTCGGCGAGGCCCAGGAGCGCGGTGCTGCCGTCGGCGGCGTCGGCGATGTCGCCGAGCTCGGTGCGCAGCTGGAGGAGCTGCCAGGACGTGTCGTACGTCGCCGCGGCCAGACCGGTCACGGCGTCCTCGAGGCCGGCCATCCAGTCCGGCGCGGTGTGCCTGCCCGCCATCAGCGCTTGCGCGGCGGCCAGCCGGTCGAGCAGCTCGGCGAGCCGGCCGGCGAGGTCGATGTCCGAGCTGTCGACGTCGTCGAGGGGCACGGTGCCGCCCCACGAGTCGAGCGCGCCCTCCATCGCGGCGCCGAGCAGCAGCCGGTCGAGGCCGGTGCGCCAGCTGCCCTGCTCGACGTCGCCGAGCTGCCACCTCGCGCGGTGCTCGGCGTCGAGCCCCCAGCGGACACCGGCGCCGACCGTCCAGTCGCGCAGCCGCTCGAGCTGGTCGTCGTCGAAGCCGAAGCGCTGCCGGACCGCCGGTGAGCCCGCGAGGTCGAGCACCTGGCTGGCGGTGAGCCGGGCGGTGCCGAGCTCGAGCAGCTGGGAGAGCACGGCGAGCAGCGCGTTGGTCTGGCGCAGCGCGCGGTCGGCGAGGCGGACCCGGAGCTTGGCTGCCGGGTGGGCGGCGCCGTCCTCGGCGCCGATCGCGAAGGTCGCCGCGATGATCGGCGCGAACGTCTCCACGTCGGGACACATGACGAGTACGTCGCGCGGCTCGAGTGTCGGGTCGTCCGCGAGCAGCCCCACGACGACCTCGCGCAGCACCTCGACCTGGCGGGTACGGCCGTGGCAGGCATGCACCTGCACGCTTCGGTCGCCTGCTGCGAGGGGTGGCGGGTCGGTCGGGACGCGGTCGGCGGCGAGGTCGGCCTTGAGCCGGCCGAGCAGGGTGTCGGGTGGTGCGGGCGAGTCGTGCAGGACGGTCTGCGCGTCGGGTGCGCAGCGGGCGACGAGCTGCTGCAGCTCGAGGACGTCGCGGGACAGGCTGGTGAGCAGCGGGTTGGTGAGCCGGGTGCGGCTGGTGTCGTCGCGGCGGCGCACTGGCCGGTTCCTTCTCGGCGGCGACGGTGTCCCAGAGCGCGGGGGACGAGTGGTGCAGCCAGAGGTGCACGTCGCGGTGCTCGGCGAGCGCGGCCAGCACCTGCAGCCGGGCGGGGGAGAGCCGGCTGGCGCCGAAGACCGAGAAGCGGTCCGGCAGCGTGCTCAGGGTGGGCTGGTCCCGCAGCTGCTGGCAGGCGTCGTCGAGCAGCTCGGCCGGGCTGGGGGAGTCGAGGGTGTCGCGGAGCCGGCGCCACAGCTCCGGCTGCCAGCGCAGGTCGTCGTCGAGCGGGTCGCCGTTGCCGCGCTCGTCGCGGCCGGCCGCCCAGGCGCGCAGCATCTCCGGCCGCGACTGGCCGTAGTCGTCGAACATCCCGGCCAGCCGTCGCGCCACCGCCAGCCGCCGGCCGGTGTCGTCCCCGTGGGCGCTGAGGTGCCGGGCAAGGGTCCTGGCCCAGGACTCCTTCGCGACCGCAGTGTCGATGACGTCGAGCAGCGGCCAGACCGAGCGGGCGGGAGCCCACCGCTCGACCGCGTCGGCGTGCTCGGCGGACGAGGCGGCCAGTGCCTCGTCGACCAGCGTGCTCGGCCAGGGGAACGCCACGTTGGCGCAGACACCGTCGCCGGAGGGCGTACCCAGCACGTGGGAGAGCCGCTGAGCCAACCACCGCTCGACGCCCTTGGCCGGGACCGCCACCACCTCGGCGGCGAACGGGTCCGCCGGCGGGACCGCGAGCACCTCGCCCAGCCCGCGGGCCAGGGCGGCGCCGCTCGCCGCGCGGTGCGTGATGAGCACGATCGCTGACGTCCTCCCGTGTCGAGCGCGGCCTGCCACTCCCTGCGGCCAGCTCGACATCGTGTCAGGACGGCTGGACATCTGCCGTTGGCGGGCTCCGGCGACGTGTGCGGCGGAGAATGACGGCAGTCCGCGTCAACCGGATCGCGGGCTCGAGCGATCAGGACCCCGTGATCGCAGGCAAGAAGACGGCGACCGCGATTGCCTGACCTGCGGTGGTGATGATCGTTCCTGACACGACGACCGCCAACGGAAGCATCACCGCCGCTACGAGGATTCCCGCTGCGAGCCGAGTACCCGTACTCGTCCTGTCGCTGGGCGTCCACATGCTCCTGACCGGCGTCCACCTCGGGGCGGAACTCGCCGGAGTATGTCGCCCCGTCAGGCGATGCTGGCCGAGACTATCCGGCGGTCAACGAGCGACGAGCTGCGGCGTGAGATCTCGTTGCCATCGAGTGCGAGCGAGCGCCTGGTGATCGTGCGGTCACGCATCGCCACGTCGTTCGCCACGGGCGTCGTGACCTTCGTCGAGGACGTCCGCATGCCTCAGCTCCGCGGCTGCTGCTGCGGAGCGGCCCAGCTGGTGCTGCTCGACCAGACTCCTCGGTGCCGATCCGAGGTCCGGTCAGCTGCCAGCGCCGGCGAGGCGTCAGTCGCATCGCCGCCGCTTCTACCGATGTACCGCGTGCTCGATGGCCGAGTACAGCCGGTGTGTGACGAGTGCTCGTCCGGGAGCTGTGGGAGGTCCATCTGGCCGCGGCCGGGCCGCCGTAGCCACCGGATCTCGACCTTCATGACGATCGGGAGGTCGACTGATGGCCTTTGACACCCGCGCCCGCCACGAGACGGAGCAGGCACTGCGAATCAGTGCCACGCGTGAATCCCATCGCCCAGGTCACAGACCTGTATGCAGGTCGACGGGTCCGTCGACGCGCACGGCGCTGTTCATCTTCCGCGGTGACGGTTCCAGTGCTGGCCGGTCGATGACGGTCTGGCTCCCCGCGACAGTCAGCTCGGCGACTCGCGGTCCCGGACTGCAGTACCCGCCGCGATCGTCGTCGCCAAGGCCGCCGCCGCGACGCCATCCATGCGAGACAGTCGCCGCGGGCGGCACGGTCCTCGCGTGGAAGTCATCGGGCTCGACACCTACCTCGCCTAGGTGACCGTCGCGGGGCCGGGCTGGACCTACGATGCGGTGGCTTGACCGGCGCGACGACAGCGGGTACCGCTGCTCGTTCTGGCAGCGTCCGGCAGCGTACCCGATCTGATCCCTGCGACGGAGCTCGCGTCGCCTCCGTTCACGCCGCCGAGCTGGTCCTCGCGCAAAGCGACTGGCTCACTGCCCGGTGCACGCCCGGAAGGCCGGGACCCGACGCTTCCGCGCCTCGTGGTCACCCGATCGTCGTCAGCTGGCGTTCACCGGCGTTGCGTGTCGACCTGACCGGCCCCCGGTGAACCGGCCCACGGCAGCGCGCTGCACACTCTGCTGACGCCGACCCGAGGTCGGCTATACCAGGGCCAGCACCACAGGCAGGAACCCGCTCGTGAGTTCGCTGCTGACGTACCCATGTCGACCGTGCTCATCGACCTGCACGAGCGGACGCCAGCTGGACTTCGCGAGGTCGCGCGGAGCTGATCGAGAGCGCCACCGACGGCACCGACCGTGAAGCAGCTGACCCGTCCCACCGACCGGGCACCGCAAGCGTCGCTGCCCCTGCGCTCGTCCCGACTGCCAGCCACCGATAGGCGCCCGGCCGTCCGACTTGGCGCTGTGTCACGGCACCTGGGCTGCGTGTGACCAGAAGAGGACGCCGCCGGAAATCGTCCGACCGGGGTGCAGCCTTTGCGCTCGATGCGCGCTTTCTGCGTCTTGCCGCCGCTGTGAGGCGGGACTACCCCGGAGGTACAGCGGACCTGCCATGGTCCGCACAACTGCAGGGGGCACCATGCGCCGCGTCGTCTGTGTGCTCGGGGTCAGCTTGGTTCTACTCATCTGGTCGGCCGCGCCACCGGCGCTGGCGGCCAACCCGGAGATCAACCGCTTCACCGACTCGTGGAGCGACGTCGACCCGGACTTCTGCGACACGGGGGTGTCTGTGCAGTTCGAAGGGTCGGTGCGGGTCACCGAGTGGCTCTCGCCCAACCACGTGGACTACATGAACACCTTCTCCGGCCACGAGGTGATCACCAACCTCGAGAACGACGCCTACGTGCTCAGCCACTGGGCGGGCCACGGCACCGACACCGTCGTCTCCGGAGTCGAGGAGGGTGTGCACACCCACGACTTCACCACCATCGGGCTGCCGGAGTCGTTCCGGCTGCCGGGCGGCGGGAAGATCACCCTGGACGCCGGCTACATCACGTTCCACGACACGTTCGACGGCGACAAGTTCCTCTTCGGGGAGGTGTCCGTGCAGCACGGCCCGCACCCGGCGGCGGACTCCGACTTCGAGCTGTTCTGCGAGGTGATGACGGAGGCCCTCGGCATCGAGTGAGCTGCTGGCGGGGCTGCGGCGGGTTCAACCGGACGCAGCCCCGCCGCGCCCCGGCGCGATTGATCGTCGGCGGCCAGCCTGGTCAGGGCTCGCGCAACCCGGATCCCTCGATGGCCTCGCAGACCAGCCGCACCACCTCGACCCGCGCCCACCGCTTGTCCTCGGCGGCGATGACGTGCCACGGCGCGGCCGGGTGGTCGGTGCGGTCGAGCATCTCCTCGACGGCGCGCTCGTAGGCCTTGCGCTTCTCGCGGTTGCGCCAGTCCTCGTCGGTGAGCTTCCAGGACTTCAACGGGTCGGTGCGACGTCGTTCGAAACGCCGGGCCTGCTCCTCTGGGCTCACGTGCATCCAGAACTTGACCAGGATCATCCCCTCGGCGGCCAGCGTGGTCTCGAAGTCGACGATCTCCCGGTAGGCCCGCTTCCACTGATCCTTGGTCGCGAAGTTCTCCACCCGTTCCACCAGGACCCGGCCGTACCAGCTGCGGTCGAAGACCGCCATCCCGCCCCAGCCCGGCAGTCGGGGCCAGAACCGCCACAGGAAGTGGTGACGCTTCTCGTCGTAGGTGGGTGCAGCGAACTGGCTGACCCGGACGTGGCGGGGGTCCAGCGGATCGACGAGGCGCTTGATGGCCCCGCCTTTCCCGGACGCGTCCCAGCCCTCGAAGACCACGCACAGCGGCGGTCCGAGGGTCCCGTCGCCGATCTGTCCGCCCAGGGTCAGCCGCAGGTGCAGCAGGTGCGCCTGGAGATGGGCGAGCTGACGAGCCTCCTCCTCCCGGGACAGCCGGTGGCTCATCACGACCTGGTCGAGTCGGCCCATGCGCACAGGGTGGCAGGAAGGGCCGCGCGGGCAGGTCCCACCCACGATGTCGGCCCTCGACGCCAGCCGGCCGGTGGGTGTGCGGGCAAGGGTGGCCTCGATCGCCGCGAGCTTGGAGCGCCCAGTTGGGGCTTTGCCGACGATGCTCAGAACGGGTGACATCTAGTCCTTTGCCGCCCTGCGGACTAATGCACATCCTAGACCGGACGGTCTGTGTCGTCCTTTCGGCTGATTTCCTCTGAAAGCGATAGATAGATCGGGTACCCCGCATAGGTTCCTGCAATCACTCGACGTGCGCCGTGAGGCGCCCAGCCATGGGGGAACCCGATGTCACACGAAGCGCCGACCGACGAGGCGATCCAGCAGCAGTACCGAGGGGCAGATACCGCAGCAGGGCGGGCCGAACGACCACCGCGAGGCGAAGGCCCAGGCCAAGGCAGCAAGGCGTACGCGAAGGCGACCGTCCGTGGTTCAAGAAGAAGCGCTTCAGGTCGCCGGCGCGATGCGTCCTGCTCATTGCCGCGACGCTCGAGCTCTCGCGGCGTCGAGGCGACGACACGACGACGAGCGACTTCGATCACCGACACCGCAGGTGGCAACCAGGACGATCGGCGCCAGCGATGAGCAGCCGGCGCCGAGGAGCCGGCGGCCGAAGAGAAGCGTCGGCCTCGGTGTCTGGGCGACAAGGTTCGTGACGGCAAGTTCCTCTTTACCGTTGACCAAGCGTCGAGGATCCGGTCGTCCGGCAGATCGGTGCGCGACGGTTCGGCGTCAAGGCGCAGGGTCAGTTCGTGCTCGTGCACATCGAGCGTCAAGAACATCGGTGACGAGGCGCAGACCCTCTTCGGCGACAACCAGAAGCTCTTCATCGGGGGCAAGGAGTACAGCGCCGACAGCGAGGCGGGCATCTACCTCGACGACCAGCAAGTCCTTCATCGCAGGAGATCAACCCCGGCAACAAGCTCACCTCGGTGTCGTCGTGTTCGACGTCCCGAAGAGCGCCAAGAAGTCTCGACAGCGACAGATCGAGGTCCACGAGTCTCGGTCTTCTCCGGCGGCGCGGACATCGACCTGTCCAAGGCCTGACAGGGACTAACCCACCCGTGCTGGCGGGGCTGCGGCGGGTTCAACCGGACGCAGCCCCGCCAGCCGGCAGGGGACCAGGGGTCAGGGACTCCGGCGCCGCGTCACATCAGCAGCCAGCCGTTGTCGACGTCGAGCTGCACGCCGTTGACGCCGCGGTTGGTGAGCAGGAAGTCGACCGCACCGACGATGTCGGCCATCGACGCCAGCCGGCCGGTCGGCGTGCGGGCAAGAGTGGCCTCGATCGCCGCCGGCTTCGAGGCCCAGTAGGGGCTGTCGCCGATGATCCCCGGGTGCAGCGCGTTGACCCGGATCGGCTTCAGCTCGGTGACCAGCGAGTTGACCATCCCGACGACGCCGCCGTTGACCGTCGACACCGTGGTCGAGCCCGGGTACGGCCGGTCCTTCGCGCGACCGCCGAAGATGACGACCGCCGACTCGTCGTGCAGCTTGGGGCGCAGCGCGTGCACCACCTCGGTGTAGGCGACCAGCTTGATCGTCGCAAGCCGGATAGCAGCCACCGGGTCGTAGTTCTCCAGCGTGTTCTGGTCACGGTCGATCGCGGTGATGACGAGGTTGTCGACCGGGCCGATGTCGGTGAACGCCGGCGCGATGGATCCCGGGTCGGCCAGCTCGAGCACCACCCCGCTCGACCCGTCGCCGAGCTCGGCCGACACCTCCGCCGCCCGGTCCGCGGACCGCGACGTCACCACCACCTCGTCACCGAGCTTGGCCCGGTTGCGCGCGATCTCCAGCCCCAGCCCATGGCTGCCACCGACGACGACGGTCCTCACGAGTCAGTCCCTTCCGAGAGCCGGTCGGCCAGATAGGCCCAGTCACGGACGTAGCGGTAGGTGTGCCGGCTCGGCGGCGCCGGCGCCTGCGTCTCCAGCCAGCGCACCACACCGCCACCGACGTTGCGGAAGCTGTGCACGCAGCCCACGCCCGCCCACGCGACGTCACCGACCTCGAGGACGTACGACTCCCCGTCGAACGTCGCCTCCACCGACCCCTCGGTGATGAGGTACGTCTCCTCGAGCGGGTGGTCGTGCGGCCCGGCGTAGCCGTCAGGCTCGTACTGCACCATGAACATCGTCGACTGCGTGGCCCCGAGGTCGGAGTCGACCATCATCTTCACGGTGATGCCGCTGTAGACCAGCAACGCGGTCCGCATGCTCGCCGACACCGCCAGCTTGTCCTGCGTCTGCCCGCCGGGGTCCATGTGGGCGGGCGTGATGTTGCCGTAGCGCCGCGTCCGCGGGTCGCGCACGTCCAGGGTCACCGCTTCGGTGGCCGTCAGCTCCGGCACGATGTAGGTGTCGTTGTCGTACGCCGCCCGCGGAGCCGGAGCAGCCATCCGGGCCCACTGCACCGGCACGGAGCTCTCGTTGCGCAGCGAGTGGGGGACACCGGTCGGGAAGAGGCAGTAGTCACCCGGCCCCAGCCGCGTCGCCTCGCCCGGCTGCTGGATGACGACCTCGCCGGCCATGACGTAGAGCGACTCCTCGTAGGAGTGCACGTGCGCCGGCAGCGACCCGCCCGGCTCCAGCTGGCCGAGCGAGAAGCCGGTGTGCACAGCAGGCGTCGTGCCGTCGACGATCGACCAGGTGCTGTAGCCGGGCGCCGTCGCGAACGCCCCCGCCCCGGGGCGCCAGTCCGCATCGGCGCCCCGGGCCACCAGGTGGTGGGTTGTCACGGCATGCCCTCAGGGTTGGGGCAGCCCCTCGTGTGAGGTTCGGTCACGCGTTGGCCTTGGCCTTGGCGTTGGCGTCGAGCAGGCGGTCGCGGGAGTTCTGCACCTCGGTCTGCGCCTTGGCCAGGTCGCCGGTGAGCCGGAAGTCGCGCTTGCGGAACTCGCCGTCGACGAGCACGTGCTCGACGTTCGACACGTCGGCGCACAGCACGACGGCGGCGACCGGGTCGTGGATCGGCGTCATGTTGATGGCGGTCGCGTCGAGCACCACGATGTCGGCCCGCTTGCCCGGCGTGATCGACCCGGTCCGCGACTCGACACCCGCGACGTGCGCACCGTTGATGGTCGCCGTCTCGAGCACCTGCCGCGCGGTCAGCATCGTCTCCGGCACCCCGACGTTCGCCTCCCAGGCCACCGCGTTGACCCGGGCGCGCTCGGCGCCGAAGGCCGCCCGCATCTGGGTGAACATGTCGCCCGGCACCGTCGTCACGACGTCGATCGACAGGCTCGGCCGCAGCCCGAACTGGATGCTCTTGTTGACCGGCGGCCAGCCGTGGCCCATCTGCAGCTCGACCTGGGCGGCGATCGAGATGGTGCCGCCGGTGTCGGCGACCCGCTGCCACTCGTGCTCGCTGAAGTAGCAGCAGTGGATGAAGGTGATGTCCGGCCCCAGGAGCCCCAGCCGGTCCAGCTGCTCGACCATCGCGTAGCGCCCGGCCAGCCGGCCCATGTTGACGTGCACCGTCAGCGGGATGCCGAGCTCGCGGGCCAGCGCCCACTCGCCCTGCACGACCTGGTCCTGCGTGAAGCCCGGCCCGCGGGTCGCGAGCCCCATCGTCAGCAGGCCGTCGTCGGACGAGAAGTACTTGTCCCTGATCCGCGTCACGTCGTCGTTCGGGATGGCCTCGGCGCTGAAGTACCAGTACTTCTCCAGCGACGTGTTGGCGCTGCCGTAGGCGTACTGCGAGCGGATGCCGGTCTCCTGCAGCGCCGTGATGGCGGCGTCCGGGTGCTCGGGCGTGTTGTTGATGTGCGACCAGTCGACCAGCGTGGTGATGCCGGCGTTGAGGCACTCCAGCGACCCCGCGAGGTTGCTCGCGTAGACGTCGTCGGGCTGGTAGAGCGGCGCGAAGGTGTCGAGCACCTCGACGAAGTAGTCGTCCAGCGTCGCGTTGGGTGCGCAGCCGCGGATCGCGGCCTCCCAGGTGTGCCGGTGGCTGTCGATGAAGCCCGGGATCAGGATCTTCCCGGTGCAGTCGACCACCTCGGCGTCGGCGTCGATCGACCCGGCGCCGCCGGAGACGGCCGCGATCGCCCCGTCCTCGACCAGCACGTCGCCGACGTCCAGGTCACCGACCTCCGGGTCCATCGAGAGGACGGTCCCGCCCTTCAGCAGGGTCTTGCTCATCCGCGTGCCCCTTTCCAGCTCCGGTGGTCAGTTCGGTCGTGCAGGTGGTCAGGTGGTGGACGTCTCGCCACGTCCTGCGGTCGTGTTCAGGTGCGACTGGCTGTCACGTACGGTCGGAAGCGGCCCGTCCACGGCCCAGTAACGGCGGCCCGCGACGAGCAGGTCCTCGGCCGGGAACTTGGTGATGACCTCGCAGCCGTCGGCGGTCACCACGACCTCCTCCTCGATCCGCGCGGCCGACCAGCCGTCGGCCCCGGGCCAGTAGGTCTCGAGCGCGAAGACCATGCCCTCCTCGAGCACCTCCGGGTGCTCCAGGGACACGAGCCGGCTGAAGATGGGCTTCTCCCAGATGGACAGGCCGACCCCGTGGCCGTACTGCAGCGCGAACGCGGCCTCCTCCGACGGGAAGCCGAACTCCTGCGCGGTCGGCCAGAGCGCAGACGATGTCCGCGGTGGTCGCGCCCGGACGTACGGCCGCGATGGCCATGTCCATGTACTCCCGGCAGCGGGTGTAGGCGTCCTTCATCGCCGGCGACGCGCTGCCCACGGCGAAGCACCGGTAGTAGCAGGTGCGGTAGCCGAGGTGGCTGTGCAGGATGTCGAAGAACGCCGGGTCGCCGGGGCGGATCACCCGGTCGCTGTAGACGTGGGGGTGCGGCGAGCAGCGTTCGCCGGAGATGGCGTTGACGCCCTCGACGTACTCGCTGCCGAGGTCGTAGAGCGTCTTGCTCACGACGCCGACGCACTCGTTCTCCTTCACGCCGGGCCGGAGGAACTCGTAGAGCTCCTCGTAGGCCGCGTCGACCATCGAGCACGCCTGGGTGAGCAGCGCGATCTCGTCGACGGTCTTGGTGCGGCGCGCCTCGAGGAAGACCTGCTGCCCGTCGACGACGTCGAGCCCCTCGGCCTTGAGCGCGAAGAGGATCGGCATCTCGGCGACGTCGACGCCGATCGGCTGGTCGGCGAGGTCGTGCTCGCGCAGCACGGTGGCGACCTTGCGGGCGACCTCCTCGGCGATGCCGGCGTCGGGGTGGAAGGCGCCGCGCAGCGTCGAGATGCCGGCCCGGGCGCGTTCCTCGCCGTCGAGCCACGGGTTGAAGAGCTGGTGGTGGCGGGCGGCGGACCCGAAGTCCCACAGCACCGGCTCGCCGCCGCGGGGGAGGACGGCGAAGCGGATCAGCTTGTCCATCGCCCAGGTGCCGATGTGGGTCGAGGTCAGGTAGCGGATGTTGCCGAAGTCGAAGGTCAGCAGCGAGCCGAGCGAGGACGCGTCGAGGGTGGCGCGGAGGCGGGCGAGGCGCTCGGTCCGGAGGCGGTCGAGGTCGACGCGCTGCTCCCAGTCGACGGCGTTCGGGCCGTACGTCCGGATGGCCACTGACTCCCGCCTTCCCCGCGACGCTGCGGATGGCTGCGAACAGTTGGAGTAAAGTCACGCCACCCAGGTTGTGTCAACAAATACTTAACGCTGATCTGGCAGGCAGGCTGAAGGGAGGCCGGGGTGTCGCCACGACCCGTGCCGCGGGTGGGGGAGCGGCTGCGCGAGGCGCGGCAGCGCCGCGGGGTCAGCGTGCGCAGCCTGGCCCGCGAGCTGGGGGTGTCGGCGAGCCTGATCTCCCAGATCGAGACCGGCAAGAGCCAGCCGTCGGTGAGCACGCTCTACGCGATGACGACGGCGCTGGGGATCTCGGTGGAGGACGTGTTCGCGTCGGTGCCGGCCTCGGAGGTGAGGCCGGCGCGGCCGAGGCGGTCGGCGGGCTGCCGGGGACGGTGCTCGCGGCGCTGGGCGCGGCCCGCGGTCAGCGGGTGGGTCCGGTCGTACGTCCGGGCGACCGCCAGGTCCTGCAACTCGACAGCGGGGTGACGTGGGAGCGGCTCGGCCAGCTGCCGCACCCGCACGTCGACTTCCTGCTCATCACCTACGAGCCGGGTGGCTCGTCGTCGAGCGAGAGCGGGCTGATGCGGCACGGGGGCTCGGAGTACGGCTACCTGCTCAGCGGGGAGCTGGTGCTGACGCTGGGCTCCGAGGAGCTGCGGCTCGGCCCGGGCGACGCGATCTCGTTCGAGTCCACCACCCCGCACCGCTACCGCAACGACGGCCTCGAGCCCGCCGTCGGCGTCTGGTTCGTGACCGAGCCCGGCTGAACCTTGCGGGCGATCCTCGTCGGGCAGGACGACTGACGACCTGCGGCGTGTGCGAGCTCGTGGACCGGCGTGAGTAGTGACAGGGATGTTGGATGGCGGTGGTGCTCCCGCCCGGCCTGACTCCAATAATGACTGGCGCCGCGAGGCTGCCTTTTAGCCGATTCGTCGGCCGGGCGGGAGCTCACTTGGCACGAGCCTTCGACGGAGTGACCTTGTAGGAGCCTGCTGCAACAGGCCCGTCCCTGTCCTGTCCGACGTCGATCGCGCCGTGCCCGCCCTTGCCCTACGACGAGAAGAGCGGACATGACCACGATGACACCTGAGCCCGGGTTCGTCACGGGCGGCGTCGACACACATCTTGACGTCCATGTCGCTGCTGCGGTGGATCACCTCGGTGGCCTGCTGGGCACCGCCAGCTTCCCGACGACCGCGTCCGGATACCGCGACCTGCTGCGCTGGCTGCGGTCGTTCGGACCGGTGGTCGCGGTCGGCGTGGAGGGCACCGGCAGCTACGGATCCGCTTTGGCAGGTGTCTTGACCGCCGCCGGCCTCGAGGTGATCGAGGTGTCCCGGCCGAACCGGCAGGTCCGCCGGCGGCACGGCAAGACCGATGTGATCGACGCGGTCGCCGCCGCGCGGGCGGTGTTGTCCGGTCAGGCCGCCGCGACCGCGAAGGCCCACGACGGGCCGGTCGAGGCGTTGCGGGTGCTGAAGATCGTGCAGCGCAGCGCCACCAAGTCACGCACCCAGGCGGCCAACCAGCTGCGAACCATCGTGGCTACCGCGCCCGACGAGCTGCGGGCCCGGCCGCCGCCACGCTGTGTCGCGAGGTCGCCGTGACCTTGCCGAGCTACACAGGGGGCAGGGTCGAATTACAGGGATCCGCCGTCTGAGCCGGTCGACCATGCCATCGGGCGGTCCCGCGGGGGTCTGACGACCAAGCTTCATGCGCTCGTGGACGGCCGCGGCCGGCCGCTGGTCATCCACGCCGGGCCCGGTCACGCCAACGACAGCCCGATGCTGCCGGTCCTGTTGGCAGCACTGGAGATCCCGCGCCTCGGACCCGGCCGGGCACGCACCCGCCCCGAGGCGCTGCTCGGCGACAAGGCGTACAGCAGCCGCAGCCACCGTGCCCTGCTCCGCCGCCGAGGAATCAAGGCCGTCATCCCCGAACCCGCCGACCAGATCGGCCACCGACAGCGCAAAGGCAGCCGCGGTGGCCGACCGGTCAGCTACGACCGCGACCTCTACAAGCACCGCAACGTCATCGAGCGCGGCTTCAACACCTTCAAGCAGTGGCGTGGTCTCGCCAGCCGCTACGACAAGCTCGCCATCAACTACCGAGGCGGCGCGCTGCTGCGAGCCATCCTCATCTGGGCCAACGACTTATGCGTCACGCCCTAGCCGACACCTGCGTCGACCCGGCCCGGATCCCGCCTGTGGAGGCGGAGCGACTGCTGGCCCAGTTCGCGCACTGCGACGTCGCCGCACACCTCGCCGCGAACACGCGCGCGGATGGGACGATCGCTCGGCTTGATGGGTTGGAGCGGGTGAGTTGTCCCGTGCTCATCCTTCATCCGTCCGGCGATCGAGTCTTCTCGCGCGAGCATGCCGAGCGATTTCTCGCCGAGCTGCCGGACGCGGAGTTGCGCGAGCTGACCGACTGCGGCCACACCGCGATGTTCGACGACCCGGAGCTGGTGGCTTCCGAGATTCTGCGTTTCACCACGGCGAGCTCCTGAGCCATTCGCCGATCGGCCGCGACGGCGGTCATCGTCTGCGACTCAGCCACTGGCCCTCCGCGTTCGGAGCGGTCCGCTGACGTCGATAGGTGGTGACTCCGGCGGCTGACTCCTTCACCCCGGTCGAGGTGCCGCGTCGAGCATGGCGAGCGCACCGGCGACGCCTGGCCCGGCTAGATCGTCTCGATGTTCGTCGTCTTGTGCGTGGTGCGGCTGCGTCATATCGCCGCCTGACGGCGTAGCCCGGTGCGGTTTAGCGTCAGCGTGTTCGAGTGCCTCGCCGTGTCGGCGGCGAGCACGGCGTGGCCTCGCTGCAGGTCGTCGCGCGAGGTGCTCCATGTCCACCGAGTCGCGGCTGCTGCCGTTCCAGCCCACGACGATGACCACTGCCCAGTTGGCGGCGGTCTCGTTCCTGGCCCGGTACGCCGGGCACACCCACGAGCTCTACGCCTACCAGTTGCGTCGCTGGTTCGAATGGTGCGAAGGCAACGGGCTGGACCCGCTGGTCGGGATCCAACGCGCCCACGTCGAGCTGTACATCCGCAGTCTCGGCGAGGCCGGGCTCATGGCGTCCTCGACCAACACGATGATGCACGGGGTCCGCGGCTTCTTCCGGTTCGCCCACATCGACGGCCTGATCCCGGCCGACCCCGCCGTCTACGCGCGGCTGCCGAAGGTGCACAGCGACGAGTCCCGGACCCAAGGCCTCGACCGGCTCGAGCTGATCCGCTTCCTCCAAGTCGCCCAGACCATCACCGTCCACCACGGCGCCCTGGCCTACCTGTTGGGCATCAACGCGCTGCGAGCCTCGGAGGCCGCCGCGGTCCGCATCGAGGACTACGCCGAGACCCTGCGGGGCCACCGGGTCCTGCACCTGGTGGGCAAGGGCGACAAGCCCGCGACCATGCCACTGACCGTCCCGGTCCTCCGCGTCCTGGAGGCCTGCCGCGGCGAACGGACCACCGGTCCGCTGATCCTGCGGCCGATCTCGGGCAAGCCGATCGACCGCCGCGATGCCTACCGGATGGTCGCCCGGGTCGCGAAGGCTGCCGGGATCCCCCGTCACATCAGCCCGCACTCGCTCCGGCATGCGGCGATCACCAACGCCCTCGACGCCGGCGTCCCGCTCCGCGACGCCCAGATCCTCGCGCGCCACGCCGACCCCAGAACCACCGAGCACTACGACCGCGCCCGCGGCAACCTCGACCGCCACGGAGTCCACTTCCTCACCGCCTACGTCGCCGGCGTATAACCGAGTCGACCGGCGTGGTGCAGGTTCAACTGCGCCCACATAGAGGCACGACTCGACAACGCCAGTGCCGCCACTGCGGGCGAAGGCAAGGAACGCGTCTGGCGGAGCGCCAGCGCGGCGTGATCACCTCACGGATGTCTCCTTGACAATAATTCTGAGTTGACTCATTATTGAGTGCACTCAGATCCGCTCGCATCGACACCCATCGCAAGGAGAACCATCATGAGCACCAGCAGCCACGAACCCGTCATCACCTCGTACGCGGAGGCGCCGGCCCGCACCGTCACCGCCGGCGGCACCACCTACGCCTACCGGGAGCTGGGCCCGAAGGGCGGCATCCCCGTCGTCTTCTTCGTGCACCTCGCCGCGACCCTGGACAACTGGGACCCCCGCATCGTCGACCCCATCGCGAAGAACCGGCACGTCATCACCTTCGACCAGCGCGGTGTCGGCGCCTCGACCGGAGAGGTTCCCGACACCATCGAGGAGGCTGCCGACCACGCCTACGAGTTCATCACCGCGCTCGGGTTCGACAAGATCGACGTCTTCTCCTTCTCGATGGGCGGCTTCATCGCCCAGGACCTGATCGTCAAGCACCCCGACCTGGTCCGCAGGCTCGTGCTGACCGGGACCGGGCCGCGCGGCGGCAAGGACATCGACAAGGTCGTCGGCGTGACCTACTGGGACATCCTCCGCGCGACCCTGACCCGGTCGGACCCGAAGGAGTTCCTGTTCTTCAACCGCAACGCCGCCGGCAAGCCCGCCGCGAAGGCGTTCGTCAAGCGGCTCCAGGAGCGCACCGTCGACCGTGACAAGGCGATCAGCATCAAGGCGTTCCGGACCCAGCTGAAGGCGATCCAGAAGTTCGGCCGTTCCGCCCCGTCGGACCTGTCGACGTTCACCCAGCCGACCCTGATCGCCAACGGCGACAACGACCGCATGGTGCCCTCGGTCCTCTCCGAGGACCTGCACCGCCGCATCAAGGGCAGCGAGCTGATCATCTACCCCGACTCCGGCCACGGTGGCGTCTTCCAGTTCCACGAGAAGTTCGCCCCCGTCGCCGCCGAGTTCCTCGCCGCCTGACCCACCCGGCCGCACTGAAGAGAGAAGAAGAGACATGAGCACGTCATCGTCGAACCCGCAGGTGGGCGTGAGGAAGCACTTCACCTCCTCCATCCTGCTGTGGATGCGCACCGACCAGCCCCGCCAGAAGGGGATGGACCACTGGAAGGGTCCGCACTCCGGAATCATCGCCGCGACCCCGGGCCTGGAGGAGTACCGGCAGATCCACCTCGCCGAGGCCAACCCGGGGCTCTGGCCCGCCACCAAGGGCGTCGAGACGCAGATTCCCGCCGACCGGAAGGTCGACGGGGTCGCGGAAGTCACCTTCCAGTCGGCCCTCTCGCCGCTGAAGGGCCGCACCCAGACGCGGCTGGCGTTCAAGGACGAGGTCAACGTGTTCCGGCGCACCCTCCTGTACGCCGGCGCGCCGGGCACGTCCCGCTGGTACGACGTCGCAGGCCCGGCTGAGACCGTCGGCGCCCGAGCCGTCGTCTACCTGCGCCGCAGGGACGGTGTCAGCGGCCGCGAGTTCCGCAAGGTCATCAAGAAGGAACTGGTCCCCGCGCTCATCGGCACCGGCGTACTGAAGGAACTGCGCACGCAGACGTTCCTGCCCTGGAACAAGAAGACGTGGGACACCCCCGACGTCGCCCACGACAACCCGGCCGACCAGCGCTTCCACGCCTCGCTCGTCCTCGGGTTCGCCGACCCGGCCGCCCGGACAGCGTTCTTCGAAGGCACCGACATCGAGCAGCTGTCGCAGACGCTCGCCCCCGTCGCCTCGGCGATCCACGCCTACGACGTCTCCGCAGCACTGACCTACGTCAAGGACGGCGAGATCCTCCCCCACTACCAGGAGTGACCGGAGCCCGCCCAGTGGTGACTATGCTCATAACTGAGTCACGTCAGAGCCCTAGTTCCCGGAGGACCCGCCATGTCCGTCGCCTCCCAGCCGGTCGGACGGCGCGAGCGCAACAAGCAGGCCAAGCTCGAACGCATCATCGCCGCGGCCAGCGAGCTGTTCGCCGAACACGGCGTCGACGAGGTCACCACCCAGCAGATCGCCGACAAGGCCGACATCGGCACCGGGACCCTGTTCCTCTACGCCAAGACCAAGGGCGAGCTCCTCCTGCTGGTGCAGAACGCCCAGTACGCCGCGGCGCTCGAGAAGGGGCGGGCGGCCGCCGAGACCATCCCCGACGTGCTGGACGCGGTCCTGTCCATCGTGCAGCCGATCGTGCAGTGCAACCGCGCCCAGATCGAGAACGGCCGCACCTACCTGCGCGAGATGGTCTTCGGCGACCCCGAAGAACCCCATCACGGCGAAGCGCTCGCCATCGCCGCGCAGACCGAGGAGGCCATCACGGCTGTGCTGCGCCGCGACAAGCGGGTCGGAGAAGGCGATGCCGCGACCCTGGCGCGCGTCGTGTCCAGCGTGATGTTCCTCAGCATGGCGGCGAGCGTGAACGTCGCCTGGAGCGTCGAGGAGATCGTGGAGGACATCCGCAGGCAGGTCAGCGCGCTGCTGGCCCGCTAGTCGCAGGGGCACGAGCGCTTCGAGGCGCACTCCCTTCCGATCCACGCTCGAGCCCTGCTCAGGAAGCGCCCCGGGTCCGGCGCAGCGGACCGCGGGACGAGCTCGAAAGCGTGCGGCGCATGCCAAGACGATGTAGGAAGACGCGCATACCGGCTTCGAGTCGCCCCTGAATGCCCGCAACGACCTGCTCGTCTCGCCCACAACTTCACGACACCGGTGAGACCGACGGACGACGCATGCCCTTGCGTCTTTTCGCCGCTACCGGCGCGCATCCAACGCACTCACTTGCCGAGATCATGGCCTGCCGGCTGCGGCCGTGGTCACGCTGGCGGCCGCTCAACCGAGTGCAGGAACCGTCGCAGTTCGCGCGTGAGGCCGTCCGGGTCCTCGACCGTGCTGACGTGACCCGGTCCGGTGAGTACGACAAGTTCGGACGTTGGAACGGTGCCGTGCATGGCCTCGCCGACCGAGACCGGAGCGCGTACATCGTGGTCGGCGTAAAGCAGGAGCATCGGCACGTCGACCTCAGCCAGAACGTGGCTCTGGTCCGCGTAGGTGGCGCGTGCCATCGCCCGGAATCCGCTCGGACGGAACGCACGGACGCTGTCGACGAACCGAGCCACGAGTTCGCCTTCGGCCGACGGCGCGCGAGGAAAGATCGCACGCGCGCGCCATCGCAACCACGAACTCATCCGGCGTCAGCCGCGATGCCTCCAGCGATCGTGCCAGCCTTCGATCTGCCTCGTCCCTGCCGAGCGAGCCGAGCCAGCCGGCGTACCCGCCCACCAGGGTGAGCGACGACGCGAGCCCCCGGTGCCGCTGGAATGCGGCGAGCACCCAGGCTGCGCCGAAGGAAAGTCCAACAAGATGTGCGTGCTCAACATGCAGTCCCCGGAGGAAACCTGCAAAGCAATCGGCGTAGCCATTCATGCCGAAGTCCTCCGGGGCTCTGTCGACCTGCCAGCCCCGGGTGCGTCCCAGGCGATCACGGTGAAACTCGTCGCAGAGCGCTTCGATTCGAGCGCCCCAGGTTGAGCGGGCGTCGCCCACAAACCCGTGCGCCAGTGCCACGACCGGCCCCGTCCCGGCGCACTCGAAGGCGATCGTCAGCGCCCCAACCTCGCATGCGTGCATACCGCTGCATGTGAAAGGCGCCGCCCCGCGCTCATGCCGCTCTCGTGGTGCGTCATATCGCCGCGACAGCGGCGCAGGAGGGAGTCGGGTGTGCCATGGCGGTGACGCGCGTGCGTTCGACGCTCCTGCGGCGGACACTGTCATGACGGGCGACGAGCTGTCGAGGCCCCGGCGTTCTGGTCGGTCCCATCTGTGTCGAGTAATTGTGCCCGGAGGGTGCGGGCAATCCAGGCCTCGTGCTGCTCCTCGGTCCAGCCGCGCTCGACGGTGAGGATGCGGTACACCTCCGGGACAGCACGGTGTAGACGATGTCGGCGGCCGCCCTCTGCGTGAGTCCGGCCCGTAGCGCCTTGCAGCCGGCGAGGTCGCGGACGATGCGGCTCTCGTCCTCGGTGGCGTTGACGTCGGACGATCTCCAGCATTTCGGCAGCCTCGTCGTCGACAACCGCCAAGGTCGCCAGCACGTGCTGCAACGCGCCGGCACGATGCATGACACCTCGGTGCACGCGGGCGAAGGCATCCAGCATCGCTCCCGGGTCTTCGGCCGCGAACGCATCCTGGACCTCGGGCCGGTGCTGGAACTCGATGGCCTCGTCGTCACCACCGAGGTCATGTTGACCACCGCCTTGAGGATCCCGCGCTTGGAACCGAACAGGCGGTACACCGTCGCCGGGGTACGCCGGACTCGTCGGCGATCCGAGTCATGGTGGTGGCCGGGTATCCGGTTTCCAGGAATAGACGACGGGCCGTCTCGACGACCTGCCCGCTTGGTCGCCCGTGTCGCTGCCCGCTCGGCGGGACCCTGTCGTATGCCCTCTTGACAGCCACATTGATGAGAGTAACACTCTCACCGTGAGAGGAAGACTCTCAGGAATGTGTGAGGAGATCCTGATGACATCCCAGAACCACAAGGAGATCGTGGAGCAGTTCGACGCCCTGCTCGGATCCGACGACCTGGGCCGGCTCGATGAGCTGTGCACGCCCCGACAAGCGCCGCGAACCACGCCCTCGCTCCGGACAGGCCCCCAGGACTCGCCGGCACCCGAGAGTTCCTAGAGACCGACGCCCGTCGCGGCTTCCGCGACCACAGCTGGGACGAGCTGGTCGTGGTTGCCGAAGGGCCATGCGTCGTCCAGTTCGGCAAACGAGGCGGACTCTGGCCGGGCCCTACCTTTTCCTGGGGATCGACGCGCCGGCCGGCCGCTACTCCCGCGACTTCATGGCCGCCTACCGATTCGCCGACGGCCGAATCGCCGAACGCTGGGCGATCCGCGACGACCTCGGGATGTTGCTGCAGCTCGGCGCACTCTGAGTACCCCAGTGGACACTCCGTACTGCGGCCCTCGGTGCCCGCAGCCCCGGTGGCGCTCCTGCGGCGAGCGTCATATCCGCCACATGTGGAGTGGGCCTTGGTGCCGGTGAGGAGTGTGCCGTGGTGAGCGAGTTCCGCAGGTCTCCATGGTCAAGGGGACCAGGCCGAAGTAGCGCTCGCCGACCAGCGCTGCGGCGCGCTTGAATGTGCCATGACGGTGACTGGCCCCCCCATGCGCCGGGGGCTTGGGGCTTCAGACGCGGAAGGGCCGGTGCAGCGGGTGACTGAGCAGTCGAGTGACTTCGATCGAGGATTGTCGATGGTCGCGAGTGCTGCCGGCGCACTGGACGCGGCGGAGCTGGAGCACTGGTTCTTCGGCGGCTGGGCCGTCGACCTGTGGGTCGGCCGGCTCACTCGACCCCACGACGACATCGACGTCCTGGTTTGGCGAGAGGACCAGGCCCCTGTCCACGAGGCGCTCCAGGGAGCCGGCGGGGTCCACACGCCGACTCCTGAGGACCTGGTCGGCACCAACTAGCACGAGACGCCTACGAGCTCCAGCTCACCTTCGTGCTGGCCAGCCCCGAAGGAGGTGTCGTCGTGCCAGTTCCCGAGCAACCGATCGTGCTGTCGAGCGGCCCTCTGGCCTTCGCACGCCGGAAGTTGAACGACGTATCGGTCAGAGTGCTCGACGCTCGAGATGATGCTCGCTACCAAGGGCACTCCGCGTCCCGACGAGGTGGGCGGGGCCAAGGACCGCGCCGACCTGGCGGCCCTCCGCTCACTCGCCGAATCCGCGTCATAGCGCGCGCCTTCTCGGCCTGCCGTCTGCCTGCGCCATTGCCGATCGCCGCGCCACGACTCACACCGACGACGGTGTCCGGCATGCCCTGCCGCTCATGCCGCGATCCGCGCGAGCGTCATTCCGACGCGTGCCAGGCACACGCATCTCCCGATGCGCGTAGGCGTGCTGCAGTTGGCGCTAACCAACTGCATCGGCATCGTGCGTGGTGACACGCCTTGCAGCGCGGGTCGCGTCCCAGGTCCGGTGTAAATCCGCGGGCGTGGGTTCGCTCTGGTGGGCAGGTTAGGCGACGGCTCCGACACTTTCGACGAGGTCGGTGTCGGTCGTGGTCTTCGGGCGGAGTTGGGTCGGTGGCTCGAGCAGTGCGCGGCGCAGATCTTGCAGCTGGCGGGTGCCGTCGCTGGTCATGGTGAAGCCGCGCCAGCCACGGCTCGCGCGGTCCAGGACGGCCCAGACCAGGGACAGGCAGCTGACCTCGCCGGGGAGCCGGCCGATGACCTTCACGCGGCGTCGGGTCTCCCCGAAGGTGCGCTCGATGAAGTTGCTGTGCCGGATCCGGCGGTGGTGCTCGCGGGGGAACCTCAGGTAGCTGGTGAGCTGCTCACGGTCGGTCAGCAGGCACTTCACCGCGGCGGGGAAGCGGGGGCCGTAGGTGGTGGCGAACGCCTCGATCCGGGCCTGCACGTGCGCGACCAGCTCCGGCCCGGGGGCGAGCTGCGGCCCGTCGTTGCCGTCCAGGACGTCCTCGACGTCGAACAGCTTCCAGTAGGCGTCCTTGACCTCGGGCTGGGCCTCGGCGGGGACCTTCGCCAGGACGTTGCGGGCTCGGTGGATCAGGCACTTCTGCCGCAGCGACTGCGGGAAGACCTGCTCCAGGGCGCTGAGCAGTCCGGGGGCGGCATCGCTGATGGCCAGCAGCGGTGGCCGCAGCCCGCGGCCCTCGAGCTCGTCGAGGAAGTCCGCCCAGGCGTCGGTGGACTCACTGCCCGCGGGCGCCAACCCGACCAGTACCGGGGCGCCGGCGGTGGTGATGCCCCACGCGGCCAGCACCGGCTCGGCGCGGGCCCCCTCGTGCATCTTGAAGAACGAGCCGTCCAGGAACAGGTAGTCCAGCGCCAGGTCGGTCAGGCTGCGTTCGGCCCAGCGGGCGAACTCGGTCTTGATGGCCTCACAGACCCGTGACACCGTCGACTTGCTCAACGCCGCCTCCGCCCCGAGGGCGTCAGCGAGGGTCGCCTCGACGTCCCGGTCGGACAGCCCGCGCACGTAGCCGGCGATCACCAACGACTCCAACGCGTTGGTCTTCGTCACGCCGGCGCCGAACAGGCGGGAGGCGAACTTCTCGGTCGTACCCCGCAGCTTCGGGCGCGCCACCGTGAC
>CAVXNC010000008.1:0-241707 GCA_963762865.1 uncultured Actinomycetota bacterium | reverse complement strand
CTGCGGAAGCGAAGCCTTGGCAACTCCGGCGGTTCGATACCCCGCGGGGGACGTATCGGTGCGGCTACCTTGTTCGCGCCCGCGCCGCCGAAGCATCGTCCAGGCGGCGCGGGCTGTAGGTGCCGTGCTTCACCAGCAGCATCTCCCTGGCCGGCCGCTGAAGGGACTTCTGCACGAGGACGCGCTCGACCCGGTGGCCATCCGCGGACACCAGCACGTCCACGGGCCGAGCCTGGGGTTTCCCTAAGGCGCTGGGGCCACCGTGGACAATCCGGGCTGACGCGAGTAGGTACGAAGGTAGGACGCTTCCTAGGCCAGCGTCTTCGCTGGCCGACGGGCCGCGGGGAGGCGTGCCGCGAGTAGGGGGCGGTTCATCATCGGTCGAATTCTCACTGCCAATCGCTATGCGACAGTCACATCCACTCTTGCTCTGATCATCGCCCTGGGCGGGGGAACGGCTTATGCGGCTGAGTTGATCACCAGCACGGACATCAAGGATGGCGGGGTGAAGCGGGTCGACATCTCACGCAGCGCCATCAACTCCGGGAAAGTCGCTGACGGCACGTTGTTGAGGGGCGACTTCAAGGCTGGCCAGCTCCCCGCAGGCGCACAAGGCCCAGCAGGTCCGCAGGGTCCGGCAGGTGCCCAGGGTCCGGCGGGGCCGACGGGACCTGCTGGGCCTACCGAGCTCGTCTACGTGCGCACCGGACCGCTCGGTGCCGAACCCGGCATCACGACGTTCTACCTCTTCTGCCCTGAGGGCTTTTCGCCGACGGGCGGCGGGTCCGCCTCTGGCTCGTCGGAGGAGTTGGCGATGCACGCCTCATACCCGTTCGACGACAACATGCTGGGCGCCGGAGCAGACGCAGATTCGATACCGGACAACGGTTGGGCGACTGAACTCCTCAACAGTGGCGTGGATACTTTCATGGCTGCGCCCTACGCTGTCTGCGCTTCGGCCTCGACTTCTCCGAGGAATTCGTCACCGTTTCGTCGGTGGAGACGACTACGCAACGTTCTGCCGGAAAGGCGCGCGTGATCGCACGGCCGTAGATGAAGAAATCGCCCGGAGTGTCACTGAGCCGGCCCGGCTGGACGGCTCTCGGCCTCGCGCTCATCGCTTGGTCGACGCTGCTCCTGGTCGACCTTCTTTGGCGCTAGCGCCGGCATTGGTCGGCCCACACGACCCGCTGGTAGAGCCAGGCCCGGCGACACCGAGTAGCGCACCCCGCACCGCCAGTCGCCGGTCTCCCGGTCGCGGTGCTGGCCGAGCAGCTGGCGACGTCCGCGGCCGTCATCGTGCTGGACCTGGACCTCAGTGGCGGGCATCGGGTCGGCCTCTCGCTGCGATGGCTCGACCCTCGGCGGCAGGATGGTAGTCCTTTCGGCCGATCTTGACCCGTTGCGCCCCCCCTCGCGAGGGCACCAATAGCGTCGCGCTCATGGGGGGACGGGGGGACGCGCTGCCCCGGCAGCGCGTGGCGGGGGATCCCGGCCGCGATCCGGCTCTCGACGGGCTGCGCGGGGTGGCGATCGGCCTCGTGCTGCTCGAGCACGGAGGGAGTGCCCGGCACCCGCTACTTCGGGACAGCCGGCGTCACGCTGTTCTTCGTGCTGTCGGGCTACCTGATCACCGGGCTACTACTCCGGGAGAAGGAACGCACCGGGCGGATCGCGTTGGGTGCGTTCTACATGCGGCGCGCGGCTCGGCTCGTGCCAGCACTGCTCGTGATGCTCGCCGTCGTGGTGGCGGTCAAGCCGGCGGCGCTCCATTTCAGCGATCGACGCCGCCCTGTACCGCCCCGACGTCGAGCACTGGGCGTTCGACCAGGCCCTCGTCCATGTGTGGTCGCTGGCCATCGAGGTCCGCTTCTACCTCGTGTGGCCGGAAGTCGCGCTGCTACTGCTGCCGCGCCGCTGGGTGCTGCCGGGCGCGGTGATCGGAGCTGTCGCGTCGCTCGTCGTGCGCGGCGGTATCGAGTCGCACGCGACGCTTGGCGACGCGTGGGCGCTGCTCGCCGGCGCTGCCCTAGCCGCAGCAGGACGACGCCTACCCGGACCAACCTGGCGACCGCTGCGCCACCTCGGCCGTATCTCGTACGGCGTCTATCTGTGGCACTACCCGCTGCTCGTCCTCAACCCGCACGCCGGGCCGTGGGTCAGAGCCGGGCTCGTCGCCCTGTCCGTGGCGATTGCGGCCGCGTCGTTCCGGTGGTTCGAGTCGCCGATCATACGGCGGTCACGCGGTGCTGCCCGAGGAGCTGGGACCGCGGTTGCGGGCATGGGTCGGCCTCTCGACGGACGGCTCGACCCCCGATGAGCAGGCGAGCTGATGACCACCGGCACTCGGCGAGCATTTCGGGCCGCCGCGACGGGCGTTGGAATTGCCGCGAGATTGCCTTGCTGCATCTTTCCGAGGGCGAGCAACCCTGGAACCCGGGAGGGGCTTCGACGATGATGCGGCTGAGACTTCTGGTGGGCGTGGCGGTGGTGGCGCTTGTCGGTGTGGGACAGCCAGCGACATCTCACGCCGAGGACTCGACCTGTTTCGGTCGGGCAGCGACGATTGTGGGAACCCAGGGTGACGACTCGTTGATGGGGACGGCCGGTTCCGACGTAATCGTCGGCCTCAGGTGGGGCAACGATCTGATCAGTGGTCTGGATGGAGATGACTACATCTGTGCCGGGGACAATTTCGCGTACCTCAAGCAGAGGGACGGTCAGGCAACCGAGCAAGTGGACGCCGGGCCAGGTGACGACCGCATTTCCGGTGGCCCCGGCGGGGAGCTCATCCACGGCGGGCCCGGTTCTGACGTCATCTTCACCAACGGGGGGGCACCGCCAGTCACCCAGGCCGACGAAGAGACCGCCATGGGAAACGCGGCCTCGGGTGACGAGGACAACGACCGCCTGGTCGGTGGAACCGACGGTGACATCCTCGACGGCGGGCCCGGCGATGATTCGGTCGTGGGGCGTGCGGGCAACGACGCCATCGGTGGGAAGGCGGGCCACGATCGGCTGAGGGGTATGGCTGGCAACGACTGGTTGTACGGAGGCGGTAGGCGCGACGTGCTGCTCGGCGGTCAGGGCTTGGACCGTCTGTTCGGCGGGCCGGGACGGGACTACCTCGCCGGAGGCGCGGGACCTGACGTGAGTCGCGGTGAGGGCGGCGTGGACACCTGTGTGAGCCCAGGGGCCGACGTAGATCAAGGCGCACGATGCGAACGCTGGGATCCCGACCATGCGGCTGGCGGGTCCGTATCCCGCCGCAGCCTTGGTCCCCCGCCGTTGACGCCTGGGACCACAGTTCGTCGCCGGTGGTCGGCTCGACCTCGTGAACGGTCCAGTCCGGCATCGCAACCCAGTCGCCGGAGTTCATCGGCGCCAAACCAGCATCGGGCGGTGAACGTGTCAGTCATGGCGCTCGCCTCCACATCGGTCGGCCCTGCGCCGGCCAGGGCTCGGTGATGTCGTGCTCGGCGCGGTACGTGGCGCGGGCTGCGCGCTGACGACGGCGGGCGACGAGCTGCCAGTGCCAGGACCAGTCATGGTCCCCGGCTGGATCGGACCTGCGCCAGGACTCGACGGGTTCACGGCCCGGGTCGCCCAGTCCTCGACGTAGCACCGCATCAGACGTTCCGGGATGCGGTCCTGGCCCACCGTGGGCTCCTCGACCGGCAGTGGCTTGCCCATCACACCACCCCGGACGCGCGGCGCTCCTGCGCCTCACGCTGCCGGTCACGGTTCGCCCAGCGGACGTTCGCCGCGCGCACCTTGTCCGGATGCTTCGCCCGGGACGTCTGCGAGTCACCGATCACGATGCCGGCGAGCACCTTCGGCAGCGTCGCCGCGAGCTGACGATGCTCCGGCACGGCCGGGTGAACGCGGGTCACGCCCGTCTTGGACACGATGACCTCGCCGTCCCGCTCGATAGCCGCCTCGAGCGCTGCGAGACGGTCGACGAGCTGCGAGGCGGTACGCAGCAGGGCGTCCTCCTTCGCGGTCGGCTGCACGCCTTCCTCGGCCATCTCGGCGACGATCGCGGCCACCAGGTCAGCCCCGGTCACCGGAAGCGCCTCCTGAGGTGCATTGCACGCAGGGCGAGCGGCAGCACCGGACGAGGGGGCAGGCCCGGCCGTCCTCCTATCCGGCCAGGGGTATCCCCTGCGAGGTGCGAACGTGACGTCACGTGACTCACGGGGAGTGGCCATGCCTTATCGGCTTGCTTCTGCTGCCCTCGGCACCATTCGCCCTGGTCATGTCCTGCTTACAGCGCTCGGCGTGGTTGGCTACGGCTTCTACAAGTACGTATGAACCGCCGCGGGCCACGTTGATCGAAGTGGTCGACCTCGTCGGCGCCTGATACGAACCGCAGACGCCAGGTTCGACGGTCCGCGCAACAAGCTGCGGCAAAGCGTCGAACTTGAGCCAGCGGAAAGGACAAGACTCCTCGCGAGGTCGCCAACGGCTTGAGGTGAGGCGTCGGCTCCTCCTCGCGGGGTCGCGCGGCAGCGGGACCACCGCTGCACCGCTGCCGCGCGAGTTCGTGGTGTGTCATCGCATGCCTTGACCCACTCGACGTCGCGGTCGATGCGGGACTGCTCGAGCGGGCTGCGTCGGGTCGTGGTGAGGTGTTGCTGTAGCCGTGCCTGTGCTTCGGCTACCCGCTCGGCGTGGCGTGCGGCTGCGTTGACTGCCTCGTCCACGGTCGCGAGTCGCAGGGTGTGGCCGGCTGCGGCGAGGTGGTGCCACGGTGCGCCGCGTCCGGTGGCGTCGCGGTAGACCTCGGCTGCCTGCGCGCTGTCGTCGGAGTCGGCGACGAACCACAGGAAGTCGGGGACGTGCTTCGTGGTGTCACTCAGCCGGGAGAGTTGCAGGACGGCGTTGCGGATCCCGTCGAGGTGTCCGGCTGCGTCGGGGATGGTGCGCCACGCGTCGAGGGTCTTCGTGTCGAGGTCGACGGCCTGCTCGGCTGTGGCGTCGACCGGGACGGCCTTCGCCTTGATGATGACCTTCGCGGCGTCGGTGAACCGGGCGCGAAGCTGGCCGAGCATGTCGTCGTGCGCGGCGAGGATCGGGCGGCGGATGGCCCGGGAGTGCGGCAGCACCATCTCCACGGCGAGGGCGGTGACGTTCTGCCGGCGGGCCAGGTTGTCGAGAGTTGCGAGGGCACGGGGGGTGGCGTCCTCGAGTCGATGGTGCCGTTCTGCACGTCGGTGGCGAGGGCGGTGACCGGGTCCTCGCCGTAGACGACGGCGGTGATGGCGTCGCGGACGGCGATCGCCGCGCGGGACTGCTCGGGCAGCTCGACGCCGAGGGCGGTGAGGGTGTCGGCGAGGGTGAGGGTGTCGGTCAGGATGTCTTCGCGGCTCATGCGGTGGTCTCCGTTTCGGTGGTGGGGTTGGCTGAACGCGGCGCGGGCGATGTCCGTGAGCCGCGGGGAGTTGAGGGCGGTGGTCTGCTCGGTCCGGGCGCGGGCCTCGCGGGTGAGTTCGGTCAGGGCTTCGATCCGCGCGTCTTGCACGGCGGCCTCGCGGCCGGCTGTGCTGTGCTCGGGGCACGTTTCGCGGGGGCTGGGGGTGCCGTCGAGGTCGGCGCGCATCAGCGCGGCGGCGTCGTTGCACCGGCACCCGGGGTGGCCGTTGAGTGCGGCGGTCAGGGCTGCGTTGCTCATTCGGGGGTCTCCTGTCGGTGGCCGGCGCGGTAGCGCACGGCGGCGGTGTTCTTCAGGGATCGCTCTCGCTTGAGGGCCTTGGCTGCGCGGGACCGGAGTCCGCGGCCGCGGCTGCCCTTGACGCGGGCGACGTGGTCGGTCATGCGGCGGCCCTCCGGGACGCGGTCGACGCCGGCCCACACCCCGAAATTGGGCCGGCATGACGTCGCGTAGGCGTCGCACTCCGGGAGGGCGTGGCAGGCGGTCAGGCACTCCTCGATGGCCGTGCGGCGGTCGGAGGTCTCGAACCAGCGGTCCGGTCGGCCCAGCACGGGGGCGGGACCTCGCCGAGGGCGTCGGCCAGGGTCTCGAGCGCCGAGAGGATGGCGGGGTCCAAGTCGTGGATCACGCGGCTGCACCCCCCGTCCTGCAACTGCAACCCGTGCAACTGCTGCAACTTCGGTTTCACCGGTTGCACCGGTTGCGGTTGCATCCGGGTTCACGGGGGCGAAGTAGCGCCCCTCGCCGTCGCTGCCGAGCTGGTCGTCCTCGGACCATCCGGCGGACGTTGGACTTGACGGTGTTGAGGTTGATCCCGGTCGCGGTGGCGATCTCCCCCGGCGAGGCGCCGGGCATGGTCGTGACGTGGTCGAGGATCCGTCGCCGGGTCGTCCCCATCGTGGCGAGGGCGACCGGCTCGTCCAGGAGCCCGCCAGGTGCAGTCCTCGGGGTGCCAGGACAGCCGTACTCGCGCTCGGTGACGTTCCGCGCCCCCGTGTACGTTGCAGGATGCCCTCAGCGGTGTTCCTGGCCCGCTTGGCGACTGAGGATGGCGTCGGCGCGGCCCCGGTGATCCCGGTCGACCCCGAGACCTCGTTGAACACGTCCTCCGTCGTCCGTGGCCTTCCGGGTGTGGTGGACGACCAGGACGGCGACGCCATGCGTGTCGGCGAGCTTCTTGAGCCCGGACAGCTGGTCGTAGTCGTCGGCGTACATCGACGCGCGGACGTCGGTCGGCGGGCGGATCTTCTTCAGCACGTCGACCATCACGAGTCGGGCGCCGGGTGGGCGTCGAGCCATCGCCGTTGGTCACGCGCGTCCGGCATCCGCGGCAGTTCGTGAGCAGCAGCGAGCCGGTCGGGGATGTCGCCGCCGGCCAGGACGGTGTCTCGGCGGTTCTGAGAGCCGGCGCGGCGGGTCCTCGAGGGCGCAGTAGAGGACGTCGCCCTGCTCGACGGGTACCCGGCCGAGGGCGCGCCCACCGGATGCGACCGCAACCCCCAGGCCGAGACAGAGCCACGACTTCCCGAACTTCGGTGAGCCGACCAGCAGGTTGAGCCCTTCGGCCACGAGACCAGGGACCGCCCACTTCGGCTCGGGGAACGTGGCGCGCATCAGGTCGGAGGCGGTGAAGTAGACGACCCGCCTCGCGTCCGACGCGCTCCAGCTCGGACGTCACGCGGCCTCCCCGATGGCCAGGCGGTGGTAGCACTCCCACGGCTGCCAGCCGTTGCGCCAGTGGTGCCGCGCAAGCTCGAGCAGGTCGTCGGGGTCAAGCCCGAAGGTCGACGGTCGGGGGTCGGCTGGCATCGGGTCCCACGGGTCATGACGGCGGCACTCCAGCGGCGGGAGCCGCCACGCTGCGGCGCGGCGCTTCCGAAGGTTCAGGGTGTGAAGTACCGTAGGGACGTCGGTGGTGGTGTCCTCGACGCTTTCGGCCCCTCGGTCTTGCCGCCGGGGGGCTGCGTCGTTCTCGGGGATCACGCAGCCGAGCCGACAGCGGCGCGCTCGAGCCGGTCGACGTACTCGTGAATCGCCCCGGAGGGGACGAACCGCCGGCGGCCGATCGTCACCGTTCGGAGGTCGCCTGAGGCGATCAGCTCGTAGAGCTTGGTCCGGCCGATGTTGCCGAGCGCCCGAGCAGCGTCCGGGTAGATCGGCAAGAGAACCTGTTCCATCTGGCACTCCTAGGTCTTCGCGTAACCCTGGTTGGGTTACTCGTCCAGAATGCCAGTCGAACGGGTGTTCGCGCAAGTTTGCCGAGTTGCTCGGCGTGGCGTGGTGGGCTTGTGCGAACAACCGTGGACGGCTACTTGACCCCGTGATCCTCCGCCGCGCGATCCAGGCGACCGCCGACGAGTCAGGTTGGCTCGAGTACGGCCCCGCGGATCAAGACGACCCGATGGTGTTCGTCCGATTCAGCGAACGGCCATGACGGCGGGCTCGTCGTTTCCGAGCTGCTGATAAGCACCGAGTCCGGTCGGATCACGCCGGAAGTGCTGCGCGGGATCAGCACCAGTCGCATCGAGGCCCAGGCCAACTCAGGCGGCGAGATCGAGGCGCAGGCACGGCAACACGCGATGGGTCACGATGCCCGAATCGAGCGACTGCGCGATCTAGGGGGCCGGCCGCGCGAGCAGGTGGTTGGACCGTCGGCGCTACGCCACCTGTGGCGCCTCAACCGCCCAGACGGCGCAGACCCCGATGCCTTCTACGTCGAGGTTGCTCGGGCGTACCGCATGGCTTCCGGAGGCAGCTCAAAGCCGGCCGTGCTCATCGCCGAGGCGAGTGAGGTCCCGGTGGCAACGGCGCGTCGCTGGATCAACGAGGCGCGCCGCAGAGGGCATCTACCTAAGGGCACGAGAGGGCGGGCGGGAGCATGAGTGGACTTCGGGACGGGGTCACGAAGCGTGGCGCGACGTGGTCCTACGTCGTGCGGGTCACCGACCCTGAGACGGGGCGCAGCAAGCCGAAGTGGGTCGGCGGCTTCCCGACCGAGGTGGCCGCCAAGGCGGCGCGCGACGAGGCGCGGGTCGCCGCGCGCCGCGGCGAGTACGTCGACCGCTCCGGCATGACCCTGGCCGAGTACCTGCGCGAGTGGCAGGTCAGCCACTCGGTCGCGGTGAAGCCCAAGACGATGCACGGCTACCGCGAGACGGCCGAGCGGTACGTCATCCCGCGGATCGGCGGCATGCGGTTGCAGGCGGTCCGCCCGGCCACCCTGAGCCGCCTGTACCGCGACCTGCTCGAGGGCGGCGGCGCTGACGGTCGCGCCCTCTCCCCCGCGACCGTCGAGAAGGTTCACCGGATGCTGTCCAAGGCGTTCCGTGACGCCGTGCGGGTCGAGCAGCTCATCCCGTCGAGCCCCGTCGAGAGGGCCACACAGGCCCCGTGTGCGGTCGACTGAGCTCAAGATGGTGTGGAGCCCGGCCGAGCTGCGCGCGTTCCTCACGCGGGCGTCTGGGCACCGCCTGGGGGCGTTCTACTGGCTGGCCGCCTACACCGGTGCGCGCCGCGGCGAGTTGCTGCACCTGCGCTGGTCCGACGTCGACCTCGAGGCCGCCGAGGTGACGTTCACCGGGTCGACGGACGTCATCGCCGGAGAGCGGTACGAGGGCACAACCAAGGGCGGCCGGAGCCGGGTCGTGAGCATCGACGCCGGGACGGTCGAGGTCATGCGGGAGCACCGCCGCGCCCAGGTCGCCGAGCAACTGGCCGCGGGCGAGTGGTGGCGCGGCGACGGGGATCTCGTGTTCCGACAGGAGGACGGGCTGCCGCTGTACCCGAGCACCCCGTCATCCCTCATGCGGAAGCTGGTGGCCGCGTCGGGTCTCCCCCATGCCCGGCTGCACGATCTCCGCCACGTCCACGCGACGACCCTGCTCCTGGCCGGTGTCCCGGTCCACGTCGTGGCGGCCCGCCTCGGGCACGCGGACCCGTCGATCACGCTCAAGGTCTACGCCCACGTTCTGCGCGAGCAGGCGGCCGGCGTGGCGGACGTGTTCGCTCGCGCGCGTGGAGGCAGCATCATGAGCGAAGGACGACAAGCCACTCGACCAGAGACCTCATAGCCGGCGCTGTGGGATGCCGTGCCGGTGATCGGATCAATCCTCGAGCCGATGACGGGGCGTGCACTTGACGACCGTGCGGAAGAGCACGCGAGGATCTCCTCGTCGAGCTCTTCGCGCGGCCGAGCGAGTTAGCGGGCTCACCCGCGAGGAGCTCGAAGACAGGATCGCTGAGGACCGACGACTCGTACCGGTCGTCCCTGACGCGGATGCTCTTCTCTGCCGGCATGAACGGGTATGAGGAAGCCCTTGACGCCGATGGGCAGCAACCCTCGGCCGCGGCCGTCGACGAGCCGGAGACGATCGATCAGGCGGAGGTTGCGCTTTCCGCGATGGCAGGCCTACGGGCGCACGCACTCGCGGATGCTTAGGGCTGCTACCGATCCGGCACCCGTGCGTCAACAGGAAGGGCGGCCAGCCACGCAGTTGAGGTGGATGATTCACACGCTGGCTATCGAGGCCGAGCCTCGACGGGGACATCAACTCAGCCTGTGCGTCGCCGGGTTGATCAACGCCGGGCTACTGCTCGCAGACGGCGACGTTTACGGCTGGATCGGGCTACTTCGTCAGCGACCTCGGCTACGCCGTCTGGTCGCCATGGAGGCGCGTCGACCAAGTCGAGACCTAGCCGTGGTCGCGTTAGCAAGGGCGTTAGCAAGCGGCCGTCAGCTGGTGTTCGGTTCCGAACACGCTGCCCAGGCCGCTCTACCTGCGGTTTCTCGGCGGTGGGCGCAGACGGACTCGAACCGCCGACCCCCTCCTTGTAAGGGAGGTGCTCTAGCCAGCTGAGCTATGCGCCCCGGGGCGAGGAAAGCCTAGAGGGCCGCGATGGCCCGCTTGTAGTCCTCGATGTCCCGGGCATCCGGGATGCCATGGAGGACCGACCAGCGGACCACGCCGTCGCGGTCGACGAGGAAGGTCCCGCGCAGCGCGATGCCGATCCCGTCGTGCAGCACCCCGTAGGCCTGGGCCACGGCCCCGTGCGGCCAGAAGTCCGAGAGCATCGGGAAGGTGAAGCCCTCCTGGTCGGCGAAGGAGCGCAGGGCATACATCGAGTCGGTGGAGATCGCGACGACCTCGATGTCATCACTCGCCAGCTGGTCCAGGTCCTTCTGCATCGCGTGCAGCTCGCCGCCGCAGACGCCAGAGAAGGCCCAGGGGTAGAAGACGATCAGGGCCGCCTTGCGCCCGCGCAGGTCCGAGAGGCGCACCGACTGGCCGTGCTGGTCCTTGAGGTCGAAGTCCGGGGCCTGGTCGCCGACGGAGAGCGGCATCCGCACGCGTCCTCTCTGATCACCTCGCTGGCAGGATGGCAGTGTGTCATCACACGTCGCGGCGCCCGTCGCTCCCACCGCCGACGAGTGCGGGCTGGCGTCGTGGGAGCCCGCGGACCTCGCCGGCGTGGTGCTGCCCGCGTGGGACGAGTTCGCCGAGATCGCGGCCGCGGTCGACCTCGACGCAGCCAGCCGGGTACGCGGCTGGA
The DNA here is from genome assembly GCA_963762865.1 of uncultured Actinomycetota bacterium. GTDB lineage: Bacteria > Actinomycetota > Actinomycetes > JACCUZ01 > JACCUZ01 > DATHAP01. Next base: position 230,723 of record CAVXNC010000008.1, on the reverse strand, counting down.
CGGCTCGTGACGTCTGCATCCACCTCGGGTCGTGGCCGGGCAGCCGGACGCTTCAGCGGATGCGGGACGAGGCCCTGCTCGACGACCTCGACGAGGCCGACCGGCGAGCCGGCACGTTCGACCAGACGTCGCACAACGAGGCGGTCCTCGAGGCGCAGGCCGGCGCGCCCCGGGCGGACGTGCTCGCCGCGCTGCGCGAGTCGCGCGCCGAGGTGGCCGCCTTCCTCGAGGGCGACGAGGTACGTCGCCTCGGCACCCGCCCCGTCCGCTCGGTGCTCGGTCCACTGCCGCTGGCGACCCTGGTCGCGGCCGCCGCCTACGAGCTGGCCGTGCACGCGCTCGACCTCGCCCCCGCAGGAGCGCCGGAGCCGTCGCCGGTGCTCCTGTCATCGGGGCTCGCCGCGCTGGTCGACACCACCGGCGCGCTGGCGGCCCGCTGCGAGCTGACCGCGAGCGCAGCCTGCGTGACTCCCGCCGGCGGGTGGGCGTTCTCGGCGGTGCCCGGCGCCTGGACCACGCTGGAGCTGCCGGCCGCCCCGGGTGCCTGGCCGACGGTGCAGGGTGACGCCCACGTGGTGCTGGACGCCTCAGCGGGCAGGCGGGCGGTCCCGGCACTGCTCGCCCGCCGCGAGCTGCGGCTCCAGCACGTCGCCGGGCTGCTGGCGCTGGCCCCCATCGTCGAGGCGGTCCCGGGGCTGCCCGGCGGCCCGGCGCTGCAGGCTGCGGTCCGCAACGTGCGCGGGATCAGCCGCCTGCTGCGACGGCTCCCCGGCGTCCCGGGCTGAGCGCGCTAGCGACCGGCCTTGCGGGTGGCCAGGCGGGTGCCGGACCACTCCGTCCCGGCGGAGATGCTGCTCGTGGCGTGCAGTCCGGCCGTGGGCGCTGCGTCACCGATGTCACCCGGCTCGACGTGCCCTGGCCGACCCGGCTTGGGGGTCAGGAGCCAGACCACGCCGCCGGCGCCGAGCGAGACCAACGAGTCCACCAGGGCGTCGACGAGGTCGCCGTCGTCGTCACGCCACCACAACAGGACAGCGTCGACGACGTCGTCGAAGTCCTCGTCGACCAGGTCGCTGCCGGTGAGCGCCTTGACCGACTGGCGCAGCTCCTCGTCGCAGTCCTCGTCGTAGCCGAGCTCCTGCACGACCTGGCCCTCTCGCAGGCCCAGACGTCCGGCCACGTGGCGCACACCTGCCGCGTCGCCCGCGGGCTGGCTCACCACGCGCCTCCTGTGTGTCGCTTCCCTCGTCCCGGCCCCTGCGGCCGGTGCGTCTGGCCGGTAGTCAAGACGCACGGGGGGTCGGTGCGCAAGCCGTTCGCCCGGAAGGGCCCACTCACGCGGGCAGGAAGGACAGCCGGACCTCACGAACCGGGTTGTCACCGTTGAGGTCGACCAGGCAGATCGACTGCCAGGTGCCCAGCGCGAGCCGGCCGCTCAGCACGGGCACCGTCGCGTAGGGCGGGCACACGGCCGGCAGGACGTGGTCCCGACCGTGACCCGGCGAGCCGTGCCGGTGCCGCCACCGGTCGTCAGCCGGCAGCAGGTCGCGCAGGACGGCCAGCAGGTCGGTGTCGCTGGCGGCACCCGTCTCGAGCACAGCGAGCCCGGCGGTGGCGTGCGGGACCCAGACGTGCAGCAGGCCGTCCTTCGGCTGGCCGCCCGTCAATGTGCTGACGAAGCGCTCGCACTCCCGGGTCAGGTCGTGGACGGTCTCCCGGTCACCGGTCCGGACGGCGATCGTCTCGCTGCGCATCGCGCCAGTCTGGCGCGGGTAACCCGGGTCAGTGGCCGCCGGCCCGTTCCACGGTGGCGTCCGGGCCGGGGTAGACCAGGGTCTCGTGCCCGTCCGGGTGCCTGACGACGTACGGCGGGGTCCCGTCCGGACCGCGCACCTCGATGATCTCGATGACCTGGTCGTGCCGTCCCACGACGCGGCCGTGGACGTGCAGCTGGTCCCCGACGATGGCCTGCATGACCTGCTCCTCACCTGCTCGTGACACTGGGTGCCACCTCCCACACTGGCCCCCTCAGCACCTCCGCGGGAAGGGGTTACCGACGGGTAGAGATGCGACCAGCATCGGCACGTAGCACGATGGAGGGGTCCAGACCGGACAACGACGCGCACAACAGCCGCGCACGCACCAGCCTGACGAGCGATGGGACACCCGTGACCTCTGCGTCCGAGGACAAGCGGCCCGACCGACCGGCGATCATCAGCGACGGTCTCCCGAGCCAGCTGCCCGACATCGACCCCGACGAGACCTCGGAGTGGCTCGAGTCGCTCGACGCCGTCGTCGACAACGCGGGCCGCAACCGGGCCCGCTTCCTGATGCTGTCGCTGCTGCAGCGCGCCCGGGAGAAGCAGGTCGGCGTCCCCAGCCTGCGCAGCACCGACTACATCAACACGATCCCGTCGGAGAGCGAGCCGTGGTTCCCCGGCGACGAGCACGTCGAGCGCCGGATCCGCGCCTACGTCCGGTGGAACGCCGCGATCATGGTCCACCGGGCCCAGCGCCCCGGCGTGGGCGTCGGCGGCCACATCTCGACCTACGCGTCCTCGGCGTCGTTCTACGAGGTCGGCTTCAACCACTTCTTCCGCGGCAAGGACCACCCCGGCGGCGGCGACCAGATCTTCTACCAGGGCCACGCCTCTCCCGGCATGTACGCCCGCGCCTTCCTCGAGGGGCGACTGTCCGAGGAGCAGCTGGACGGCTTCCGCCAGGAGCTCTCGCACCCGGCCGGCGGCCTGTCGTCCTACCCGCACCCGCGGCTGATGCCGCAGTTCTGGGAGTTCCCGACCGTCTCGATGGGCCTCGGCCCGATCAACGCGATCTACCAGGCGCGCTTCAACCGCTACCTGCACAACCGTGGGATCAAGGACACCAGCCAGCAGCGCGTCTGGGCGTTCCTCGGCGACGGCGAGATGGACGAGCCGGAGTCGCTCGGCGCCATCGGCGTCGCGGCCCGCGAGGAGCTCGACAACCTGACCTTCGTCATCAACTGCAACCTGCAGCGCCTCGACGGGCCGGTCCGCGGCAACGGCAAGGTCATCCAGGAGCTCGAGTCGTTCTTCCGCGGCGCCGGCTGGAACGTCATCAAGGTGATCTGGGGCCGCGAGTGGGACCAGCTGCTCGCCCAGGACACCGACGGCGCGCTGGTCAACCTGATGAACACCACACCGGACGGCGACTACCAGACCTACAAGGCGGAGGACGGGGCGTACGTCCGCGAGCACTTCTTCGGGCGCGACCCGCGCACCCGCAAGATGGTCGAGCACCTCTCCGACAAGGAGATCTGGAGCCTGTCCCGCGGCGGTCACGACTACCGCAAGATGTACGCCGCCTACGACGCAGCGACGAAGCACACCGGCCAGCCGACGGTCATCCTCGCGAAGACCATCAAGGGCTGGACGCTGGGCTCGCACTTCGAGGGCCGCAACTCGACGCACCAGATGAAGAAGCTGAAGAAGGACGACCTGATCGGCTTCCGCGACCGGCTCTACCTCGACATCCCCGACTCGGAGCTCGACGACACCCTGCCGCCCTACTTCCACCCGGGCAAGGACTCCGACGAGATCGCCTACATGCACGAGCGGCGCAAGGCGCTGGGCGGCTACCTGCCCGAGCGCCGGCCCAACGGCAAGCCGCTGGTCCTGCCGGGCGACCCGGTCTACGACGCCGTCCGGCGGGGCTCCGGCAAGCAGCAGGTGGCGACGACGATGGCGTTCGTCCGCCTGCTCAAGGACCTGGTGAAGGACAAGGAGATCGGCTGGCGCTTCGTGCCGATCATCCCGGACGAGGCCCGCACCTTCGGCATGGACTCGCTCTTCCCGACGATGAAGATCTACTCCCCGCACGGGCAGAACTACACGTCGGTCGACCGCGAGCTGATGCTGTCCTACAAGGAGGACCCGAAGGGCGTCATCCTCCACGAGGGCATCAACGAGGCCGGCTCGACCGCTTCCTGGACGGCGGTCGCGTCGTCCTATGCGACGCACGGCATCCCGATGATCCCGATCTACATCTTCTACTCGATGTTCGGCTTCCAGCGGACCGGCGACGCCTTCTGGGCCGCGGGTGACCAGATGGCGCGGGGCTTCGTCCTCGGAGCGACTGCGGGTCGTACGACGCTCAACGGCGAGGGCCTGCAGCACGAGGACGGCCACTCCCCGCTGCTCGCGTCGACGAACCCGGCGGCGGTGGCCTACGACCCGGCCTTCGCCTACGAGCTCGGGCACATCGTCAAGGACGGCTTGCGCCGGATGTACGGCGAGAACCCCGAGGACATCTTCTACTACCTGACCGTCTACAACGAGCCGATCGTGCAGCCCAAGGAGCCCGACGACGTCGACGCCGAGGGCATCACGCGCGGCATCCACCAGGTCGCCGCCGCGCCCGAGGGCGACGGACCGAAGGCGCAGATCCTCGCGTCCGGCGTCGCGGTGCCGTGGGCGCTTGATGCGCAGCGGATGCTCGCCGAGGAGTGGGGCGTGCAGGCGGCGGTGTGGTCGGTGACGTCGTGGGGCGAGCTGCGTCGCGACGGCCTGCAGTGCGACGAGCACAACTTCATGAACCCCGAGGGCGAGGCGCGCCAGCCATACGTGACGCGCAAGCTCGACGGTGCGCCGGGACCGTTCGTGGCGGTGTCGGACTACATGCGTGCGGTGCAGGACCAGATCCTGCCCTGGGTGCCCGGTGACTTCTCCTCGCTCGGGACCGACGGCTTCGGGCTGTCGGACACCCGGTCGGCGCTGCGCCGGCACTTCAAGGTCGACGCGTGGTGCATCGTCGCCAAGACGCTGGCCGAGCTGGCCCGCCGCGGCGAGGTCAAGCCCGAGCTGGCGCGCGAGGCGATCGACCGCTACCGCATCTGGGACGTGACGGCCCCGCCGGCCGGCGAGACGGAGGGCGGCGCCGAGTAGAGGGCGCCGCCCGGCACGTCCGGGGTGTCGGTAGGTCGTCCTAGCGTCTCCGCCATGAGCGACTCGCCGATACCTCCCAAGCCCCTGCTCGACCTGGTCATCCTCGACTGCCCTGACGCCCTGGCGCTCGCCACGTTCTACGGCGAGGTCATGGGCTGGGCGCTCGAGGACGGCGCGACCCGCGACTGGGCCACGCTGGTCCCGCCCGGCGGCGGGCTGACCCCGGACAACCCCGACGGCCGGGCGACGTTGGCCTTCCAGCGCATCGACGACTTCGTCACGCCGACCTGGCCGGGCGGCGGGCACCCGCAGCAGTTCCACCTCGACCTGTGGGCCGGCGACATCGACACGGCCGAGCCGGCGGTCCTGGCTGCCGGCGCGACCGTGCACCAGCACCAGCCGTCGCAGAACGGCGGCTTCCGGGTCTACACCGACCCGGCCGGGCACCCCTTCTGCCTCATCGGCAACCCGACCAGCTGACCGTTGCTTCCCACATTGATCACGCGGGCGTGGTCATTGGTGGCAGGCACAGGCAAATTTGCCCCGCCCAGCAGCAATTGACCACGCCAGCGTGATCAATTCGTCGGGGTGGATGGGTGGTGGGCGGGCGCCGAAGCGGATCAGGTCAGCGACGAGCGCATCGCCCACACGAGCACCTCGGCACCGTCCGCCCCGGCGACCACGCGCTGACCCCCGGCCGCGGTGAGCCGCGCGGCGTCACCGGTCACCAGCTCGCCGGCGCCCTCCAGCGTCACCGAGCCGACCGGCACGAAGAGGTGCACGAAGGGCGCGTCCGGCAGCTCCACCGACCCGCCGGGGGCCAACCGGGCGGCGTAGAGCGCCGCGTCCTGCTGCGCGATCCGGATCGCCGCCGCGTCGCGGTGCTCGGGCATGCCCGAGGCGACCGGCACGAGGCCACCGCGCAGCAGCTCGTCACCGATCTCGAGCTGCTCGTAGCCGGGCCGGATCCCGGACTCGTCGGGCACGACCCACATCTGCACGAAGTGCACCGGGTCGGCGTGCGACGGCTCGCCCGTGAGGCGCCAGCTGTCGTTCTTCTCCGAGTGCAGGATCCCGGTGCCGGCGCTCATCCGCTGCGCCAGGCCCGGGTAGATCAGGCCGTTGTGGCCCTGCGAGTCCTGGTGGACGAGCTGCCCGCGCAGCACCCAAGTCACGATCTCCATGTCGCGGTGCGGGTGCGTCTCGAAGCCGGTGCCCGGGTCGACGACGTCGTCGTTGTTGACCAGCAGCAGCCCGAAGTGTGTGTTGTCCGCGTCGTAGTGCTGCCCGAACGAGAACGAGTGCTTGGAGTCCAGCCACCCGAAGTCGGTCGCGAACCGGTCAGCGGCGCGGCGTACGTCCGTCGACGGTGTCAGCAGGGCCATCAGTGCATCTCCAGGGGTCTCTCAGCGGCAGTCAGTAGTTGCACACGCAACGGTCGTACGTCGCCCGGCATTCCGCACCGGCCGGCTGGGTGGTCGGCCTGGTCAGCCATTCCGTCCCGCCCACGCGAGCAGGTCGTCGACGGGGCGGGTGTTGACGATCCGCTCCGCAGGCACCCCGGCGGCCTCGGCCCGCTCGCAGCCGTAGGGCTGCCAGTCGAGCTGGCCGGGGGCGTGCGCGTCGGTGTCGAGGGAGAAGAGGCAGCCCGTCTCCAGGGCCAGCCCCATCAGCGCCATCGGCGGGTCACGGCGCTCGGGCCGTGAGTTGATCTCGACAGCGACGTCGAAGCGCTCGCAGGCGGCGAACACGATCTCGGCGTCGAACTGCGACTGTCCCCGCTTGCCCCGCTCCCCCTCGACGAGGCGGCCGGTGCAGTGGCCGAGCACGTCGGTGTGCGGGTTGGCGATCGCCGTGACCATCCGGCGGGTCATCGACTCGCTGTCCATCTTCAGCTTGGAGTGCACCGAGGCGACCACCACGTCGAGGCGCCCTAGCAGCTCGTCGGACTGGTCGAGCCGCCCGTCGTCGAGGATGTCGACCTCGATTCCGGTCAGCAGCCGGAAGGGGGCCAGCTCCTCGTTGAGCTCGGCCACGACGTCGAGCTGGCGCAGCAACCGCTCCGGCGACAGACCGTTGGCGACGGTCAGCCGCGGCGAGTGGTCGGTGAGGACGAGGTAGTCGTGGCCGAGGTCGCGGGCGGTCCGGGCCATCTCGTCGATCGGGCTGCCGCCGTCGGACCAGGAGCTGTGCGAGTGCAGGTCGCCTCGCAGCGCCGCCCGCAGGTCAGCACCGCCCTCGGTCACCGGTCCCACGGCCCCCTCCTCGAGCGCCGTCAGGTAGTCCGGGACCTTCCCCTGGCCGGCCTGGCTCGCGACGGCCGCGGTCTTGGCGCCGATGCCCTTGAGCTCGGTCAGGGTGCCCTCGCGCACCCGGCGCGCTAGCTCGTCGCCGGGCAGCGCGGCAAGCACGTCGGCGGCACCCCGGTAGGCCTTCACCCGGTAGCTCGGCTCTCGGCGGCGCTCCAGCAGGAAGCCGACCCGGCGCAGCGCGGCCACCGGACCCAGCGGCTCGTCGGGCTGGGCGGGCCGCTCTGGCCGGTCGGCAGTCGGTCTGCTCACCCACCGGAGGCTAGACGCCGCGCCGCCGGGTTGTGGTGCTGTGACAACTCGGCTGACCTTCCCTGACCTAGGCTGGGCGGCATGCCGCGCCGAGCACCGACCATGGTGCGCCGCCTCGAGGGCAGCATGGACACCCTGGCCACCGCGGCGATCACCCGGATGGACGAGGTCCTTCCCTGGTACCGCGCGATGCCGGCCGAGAACCGCTCGTGGGTCAACCTGGTTGCGCAGGCCGGCGTCGCCGCCTTCGTCGAGTGGTTCCGCCACCCGGAGGCCCAGCAGGCGATCAGCGCCGACGTCTTCGGCACCGCGCCGCGCGAGCTCACCCGCTCCATCACCCTGCAGCAGACCGTCGAGCTCGTCCGGGTCGTCATCGCCGTCGTCGAGGAGCAGATCGAGCAGATCGCTCCGGGGCACGAGCAGGAGCTGCGCGAGGCGGTGCTCCGCTACTCCCGCGAGATCGCCTTCGCGGCTGCGCAGGTCTACGCCGAGGCGGCCGAGGCCCGTGGCGCGTGGGACGCCCGGCTGGAGTCGCTGGTCGTCGACGCGCTGCTGCGCGGCGAGGCAGACGACTCCCTGCGATCGAGGGCCGCGGCTCTCGGGTGGGGCAGCCACGACTCTGCCGTCGTCGTTGTCGGCCAGGCGCCGGACGCCGAGCCGGAGGTGGTGGTCGATGACATCCGCCGGGCCGCCCGGGCGCACCGGCTCGACGTGCTGACCGGCGTCCAGGGCGACCGGCTGGTGGCGATCCTCGGCGGGACGACCGAGCCGGTGCGGGCCATGCGCCACCTGGTGGCCCAGTTCGGGCCTGGCCCGGTGGTGGTGGGACCCCTGGTGCCCGACCTGCTGGCCGCCGGGCAGAGTGCGGCCGCCGCGGTGGCCGGGCTGCTCGCGGCTCCGGCCTGGCCCGACGCCCCGCGGCCGGTGCTGGCCGACGACCTGATCCCGGAGCGGGCCATCAACGGCGACGAGCTGGCCCGGGCCCGGCTGGTGGCGGAGGTCTACCGGCCCTTGCTGTCCACCGGCACCGCACTGGTCGAGACGCTCTCGGCGTTCCTCGAGCAGACGTCGTCCCTGGAGGCGACCGCCCGAGCGCTCTTCGTGCACCCCAACACGGTCCGCTACCGGCTGCGGAGGGTGGGCGAGGTCAGCGGATACACCCCGTCCGACCCGCGGCACGCCCTCACGCTGCGCCTCGCGCTCGCGCTGGGCCGCCTGGCGGACGCACGGCCGGAACGACCTGTGTCAGAGTTGTAGGAAACCTCCAACACACGCCCGGGTCTTTCGTCCGGCTCCGCACCCCCGGTGCGGCCGCATGTCCGAAAGGCTGGGCCCCGTGTTGGCCATCGTTGCTCCCGGGCAGGGCGCTCAGACGCCCGGCTTCCTCCGTCCCTGGCTCGAGCTCCCCCACTTCGAGGACCGGCTCCGCTGGCTCTCGGCGTGCGCCGGGCTCGACCTGGTGCACTACGGGACGGAGGCGGACGCCGACACGATCCGCGACACCGCGGTGGCCCAGCCGTTGCTGGTGGCCGCCGGCCTGGTATCGGCGCTGGAGATCTTCCCGCACCCGGCCGACGCCTTTCACGCGGTCGGCGCGACCGCGGGCCACAGCGTCGGCGAGATCACGGCCGCCGCGGGCACCGGCGTCATCTCCGCCGAGCAGGCCTTGGTGCTGGTGCGCGAGCGCGGCCGGGCGATGGCCGACGCCGCGGCTCTCAAGCCGACCGGCATGACGGCGATCCTCGGCGGCGACGCCGACGAGGTGACCGAGGTGCTGCAGCGGCACGGCCTCACCGCCGCCAACGTCAACGGTGCCGGCCAGGTCGTCGCCGCCGGCACGATGGAGCAGCTCGCCGCGCTCAAGGACGACCCGCCCGCCAAGGCCCGCCTCGTCCCGCTGTCGGTTGCCGGGGCGTTCCACACCGAGCACATGGCCTCCGCTGTCGAGACGTTGGCGTCCTATGCCCAGGCGGTCAGCGTCCACGACCCCCGCACCCGGCTGATCTCCAACCGCGACGGCATGGTCGTCGCACAGGGTCGCGACGTGCTGAGCCGGATCGTCAGCCAGGTGAGCAACCCGGTCCGCTGGGACCTGTGCATGCAGACCATGGGCGAGCTCGGCGTCACCGGGCTGATCGAGGTGCCGCCGGCCGGCACGCTCGCCGGCCTGGTCAAGCGGTCGCTGCCGGGCGTCGAGGTGGTCGCGCTCAAGACGCCCGACGACCTCGAGGCGGCCCGCGACCTCGCGGCCCGGCACGGCAGCGCGGCACCGCAGGACGGCTCGCCGTCCTGGCGGATGCTGGTCGCCCCGGGCAAGGGCACGATCCGCATCGTCGACCTGCCGGAGGGCACCATGATCGAGCCCGGGACCGCGGTCGCCACCCTGGTGACCTCGCGCGACGAGCAGCCGGTGGCCGCCCCCTACGGCGGCACCGTCGTCGAGTGGCTGGTGGAGGACGGCGACCCGGTCGCTCCCGGCCAGCCGATCATCCGGCTGCACCCCGAGTCCAACGAGGGGATGCACTGATGAGCAGGGCCGCCATCACGACACGGCGCGGCGCCGAGTACGCCCGGATCCTCGGCGTGGGCGGCTACCGGCCGTCCCGCGTCGTGACCAACGCGGAGATCTGCGAGCGCATCGACTCCTCCGACGAGTGGATCCGGGAGCGCTCCGGCATCGAGTCGCGGCGCTGGGCCGCGCCGGACGAGAGCGTCATCGACATGAGCGTCGCGGCCGCGGGCAAGGCGATCGCCCAGGCGGGCATCCGTCCCGAGCAGGTCGGCGCGATCCTGCTCGCAACCGTCACCCACCCGCTGCAGACGCCGAGTGCAGCAGCGGCAGTCGCGGAGCGCCTCGGCGCCACCGACGCCGCAGCCACCGACCTGTCGGCCGCCTGCGCCGGCTTCTGCTACGGCGTCTCGCTGGCGCACGACATCGTGCGCGGCGGCAGCGCCGAGCACGTGCTGGTCATCGGCTGCGAGAAGCTCTCGGACTTCACCGACTCCTACGACCGGTCGACGGCGTTCATCTTCGGCGACGGCGCCGGCGCGGTCGTGATCGGCCCGAGCGACGAGCCGGCGATCGGCCCGACGATCTGGGGCTCCAACGGCGCGGAGTACGACGCCATCACCCAGCGCGCCTCGTGGCTGGACGTGCGCGACCACCAGGTGGAGTTCCCGACCCTGACGATGCAGGGCCAGAAGGTCTTCCGGTGGGCGGTCTGGCAGATGGCACCTGTCGCCCAGCAGGCTCTGGACGCGGCCGGGGTGAAGGCCGAGGACCTCGGCGCGTTCATCCCCCACCAGGCCAACATGCGCATCACCGATGCCCTGATCAAGACTTTGAAGCTGCCGGACCATGTGCCCGTCGCGCGTGACATCCGCGAGACGGGGAACACGTCAGCAGCGTCCGTCCCGCTGGCGATGGAGCGGATGCTCGAGTCCGGCGAGGTCAAGAGCGGCGACACCGCGCTGCTCATCGGCTTCGGCGCCGGCCTGGTCTACGCAGCCCAGGTCGTCGTCCTCCCCTGATCACGCTCCACGCGTGACCCGAACTGTCCGGCACAACCACAGCAACCACCAAGCACATCAACCACCAAGGAGCTGAGCACCGAGATGGCCGCTAGCGAGCAGGAGATCCTCGAAGGTCTCGCCGGGATCGTCAACGAGGAGACCGGCATCCCCACCGGCGACGTCCAGCCGGACAAGTCGTTCACCGACGACCTCGACATCGACTCGCTGTCGATGATGACCATCGTGGTCAACGCCGAGGAGAAGTTCGGCGTGCGCATCCCGGACGACGACGTCAAGGGTCTCTCGACCGTCGGCGACGCCGTCTCCTACATCCAGAAGGCCAGCGCCTGACACAGCAGGTCCGGCACCACGACGTCGGCAGACCCGCGCCGCCGCACCCCGTAGGGAACCTAGGAGCTAGCCCGCATGACTGACACTGCACTGACCGACGACAAGCGCGTCGTCGTCACCGGCCTCGGTGCGACGACGCCGCTCGGTGGCGACGTCGCGTCGACCTGGACGGCCCTGCTGGCCGGGTCGTCGGGCGTGAAGGTGCTCACCGACGACTGGATCGACATGCTGCCGGTGCACATCGCGGCGCCCGTGGCCGTCGAGCCGGTCGAGGTGCTGACGGTTCCGCAGACCAAGCGGATGGACCGGTCCGGGCAGTTCGCCCTGATCGCCGCCCGCGAGGCCTGGGCCGACGCGGGCGCGCCGGACGTCGAGCCGGAGCGCAAGGGGGTCGTCATCGCCTCCGGCATCGGCGGTGTGACGACCCTGCTGTCGGCCTACGACACGCTCAAGGAGCGCGGCGCCCGCCGAGTGCTCCCGATGACGGTGCCGATGCTGATGCCCAACGGGCCGGCAGCGGTCGTCGGCCTGGAGCTCACGGCGCGGGCCGGCGTGCACACGCCGGTGAGCGCCTGCTCCAGCGGCGCGGAGGCGATCGCCTACGCGGTCGACATGATCCGCTCCGGCCGTGCCGACGTGGTCGCAGCAGGCGGCACCGAGGCCGCCATCCACGTGCTGCCGCTCGCGGGCTTCGCCGCGATGCAGGCCCTCTCCACCCGCAACGACGAGCCCGAGCGTGCATCGCGTCCCTACGACAAGGGCCGTGACGGCTTCGTGCTCGGCGAGGGCGCCGGCGTGGTCGTCCTCGAGTCGCTGGCGAGCGCCAAGGCGCGCGGCGCGAAGATCTACGCCGAGGTCGCCGGACAGGGCATCACGGCCGACGCGCACCACATGGCGCAGCCGGACCCGGTCGGCGCGGGTGCCTCGCGGGCCATGCAGATGGCGGTCGCGAGCGCCGGCGCCCAGGCGTCCGACGTCGTGCACATCAACGCGCACGCGACGTCCACCCCCGTGGGCGACGTGGCCGAGGTGGCGGCGATCCGGGCCGCGCTCGGCGGTGCGACCGACGGCGCCTGCATCAGCGCCACCAAGTCGATGACCGGGCACCTGCTGGGTGCAGCCGGCGCCGTGGAGGCCATCGCGACCATCCTCGCGCTGCACCATCGCAGCGCCCCGGCCACGACCAACCTCGACGACATCGACGACGACGTCACCCTCGACGTGGTCCGCGGCGAGGCCCGTCAGCTGCCCGCGGGCGGCATCGGCCTCAACAACTCCTTCGGCTTCGGCGGCCACAACGTCGCCCTCGCGTTCCGGACGGTCTGACCACCCATGACAGCAACCGCGCCCCCCACCCCCAAGGTCGCCGTCGAGAAGGCGGACGACCCTCGCAACCCGGCGACCCGGCTCGCCCAGCTCTTCGACCCGGGGTCGGTCGAGCTGATCACCGCCGAGGACGACTCGGGCATGCTCGCCGGGATCGGCCGCATCGACGGGGCCAGGTCAGTGGCCTTCTGCTCCGACGCGACCATCCAGGGCGGGGCGATGGGCGAGGCCGGCTGCGCGGCGATCCTGACGGCCTACGAGCGTGCCCTGGCCGAGGGCTGCCCGGTGATCGGGCTCTGGCACTCGGGCGGCGCGCGGCTGCGTGAGGGCGTCGTCTCGCTGCACGCGGTCGGCGAGGTCTTCGCGATCATGACCCGCGCGTCCGGCAAGGTGCCGCAGATCTCCGTGGTCCTCGGGCCGGCCGCCGGCGGCGCGGCGTACGGCCCCGCACTCACCGACGTCGTGATCCTCGGCCCGGAGGGCCGGGTCTTCGTGACCGGCCCCGACGTGGTCCGCTCGGTCACCGGTGAGGACGTCGACGCGCTCCGCCTCGGCGGCCCGGAGCCGCACGGTCGGCGGTCCGGCGTCGTTCACGTGGTGGCCGAGACCCAGGAGGGCGCCTACGGCGAGGCCCGCCGGCTCGCTGCGCTGCTGGGCGACCAGCGGGAGATCGCGGAGGTCCCGGACACCGACCTGGCGGCGTACCTGCCGGACTCACCCAAGCGCGCCTACGACGTGCACCCGATCATCGAGCACCTCCTCGACGAGGGCAGCTCCCTCGAGCTGCACCCCAAGTGGGCGCCCAACGTCACCACCACCCTCGGCCGCCTCGGCGGTCGCACGGTCGGCGTCATCGCCAACAACCCGCTGCGACTGGGCGGCTGCCTCGACTCGGCGTCGGCGGAGAAGGCCGCGCGCTTCGTGCGGATGTGCGACGCCTTCGGGGTGCCGATGGTGGTCGTGGTCGACGTGCCCGGCTACCTGCCCGGCGTCGGCCAGGAGTGGGACGGCGTGGTACGCCGCGGAGCCAAGCTGCTGCACGCCTTCGCGGAGGCAACCGTGCCCCGGGTGACGCTGGTGACCCGCAAGGCCTACGGCGGCGCCTACATCGCGATGAACTCCCGCTCGCTGGGCGCCACCCGGGTCTTCGCGTGGCCCGGCGCCGAGGTGGCCGTGATGGGCGCGGTCGCGGCCGTGCGGATCCTGCACCGCCGCCGACTGGCCGAGGTGCCCGCCGACGTGCGTGGCGAGGTGGAGCAGGAGCTGGCCCTCGAGCACGAGAAGCTGGCCGGCGGCCTTGCCCGCGCCCAGGAGATCGGCGTGATCGACGAGATCGTCGAGCCGTCGGCGACCCGCTCGGCGATCGCCGCCGCGATCAAGGCGGCACCGGCGACCCGGGGACAGCACGGCAACATCCCGCTCTGACCAACCCCAGCCGTCGGGTCCGGGGCACCGCGGGATCGCGGGCTTGCGAGCGATCTCGTGGGGTGACTAGACGACCTGGTGCAGCCAGCGGACCGGCGCGCCGTCGCCGGCATGCCGGAAGGTCTCGAGCTCGTCGTCCCAGTCCTTGCCGAGCAGGCCGTGCAGCTCGCTCACGACGTCGGTCGCCGGGTCGGCCAGCGCCCGGGCAAGCGCGGCCCGCAGCCGGTCCTCGCGGACCACGATGTCGCCGTGGACGCCGGTGGTGGCGTGGTAGAGCCCCAGCGTCGGGGTGCTGGACCAGCGCTCGCCCTCGGCGCCCGCGCTGGGCTCCTCGGTGACCTCGAAGCGCAGCTGCGCCCAGTCGCGCAGCGCGGAGGCCAGCCGGGACCCGGTCCCGGGGTCGGCCTGCCAGGACAGCTCGGCACGCACCGACCCTGGTGACGCCGGCTGGGGGGTCCAGTCGAGGGTCACCCGCTGGTCGAGAACCCCGCCGACGGCCCACTCGACGTGCGGGCACAGCGCTGGCGGAGCGGAATGCACGTAGACAACGCCACGGGTCGCCACCGGTTCCTCCTTGCTCGGGCGTGAGGTGCGCCTTCCCCAGCGGCCTCGGTCGAGCAGGACCCGTGATGTGGACCTGTGACGTGCTGTGAAAGATGATGCCACACCAGTCACAGCAGTACCAGCCGTCCCGCCCTCATGGCGCGGAACGCGTCCGGGTCTCGTGCCCGCCCAACCTGAAGTCGGGACCACGAGCGGCCGATAGGACAGGTACGGGGCGCGTCCAGCTCCCGCACCGGACGAGAGGCGTGACGTGCACGACCGCGAGCTGCTGATGGCCGAGGCGTACGACGAGGGCGTCGTCTCCGAGGTGATCCGGCCAGCGGCGATCATCCCCGAGGAGTCGGCGCGGGCCGTCCTCGTCGAGCTCGCCCTTCGGGATGTCCAGAACGGCGGAGTCTGGCAGTCCGAGCCGTCGTTGTGGAGCCGCTACGACCGCGAGTGGGAAGGCTACGGCTCCCCCGGCGGAGCGGAGCTGATCGGCACCATCCAGGTGGCCTACGGCACGCCCACGCGCTACGAGATCACGATCTACCGGGTGACTGTCACGCGGTTCGGCACGGCACAGGGCTGGACCGTCGACGCGCTGTGCAACGAGGCGCTCGGCTTCGGCAGCCTGGACCTCGCCAACTGCCCCCGGGCCACGCTGAACGCGCCGCCGAAGCCCTTCCGCTTCTAGCCCTTCGGCAGGACCTGCACGGAGACGGTCTTGCTGACGTCCTCCTGGACCGCGCTGCCGTCAGTGCAGGCGTAGGTGGTCACACCGAGGACCACCTGGTACGTCCCCGGCTCGCTCCAGGCGTGCTTGAGCGTGTAGCTGTCGGCCGACTTCCGGTCGGTGGCCACCCCGGTGCACTGGTCCTGGGCGAGAGAGCTGGTGCCGACGCCGTCGCCCCAGTCCTCGCTGGTGCCGCTGAAGACGCCCTCGCCATCGGTCCAGCGGACCACGATCTGCGCGTTCTTGCCGGCGACCACCGAGTCCGGCAGCTCGACGGTCATGCCGAGCCCCGCGGGCACCGCAGGTCCGGCGCCGCCCGGGGCCTTCGCCTGGACCGGGTCGTCGTCACCGCCCAGCACGAGGACCAGGACCAGGACGGCCGCCAGGGCGAGGGCGAGCATCGCGACCAGGCCGACCACCAGGCGGCGGCGCGGCGGAGCCGGCGGCGGCCCGTCCGGGACGGTGCCCACCTCGGGGGTCGTCGTGGTGACGACGTCCGGCTCGTGCCGGACCTCGAGGTCGTGCCCGTGACGAGTGTCCATGCCTTGCCTCCCGCCCCCGCGACGTCCGAGTCCACCCCTTGCCGTCCCCCACGTGCCCGGCGCTGACGATGTCAGGCTAGGCCGCCCAGGTGACGCTGCGTGGCCGAACGTCGATATCCGGCGGTTCCGTCCGGAACCTGGTCACCCTGCGCAGTCGGCGCCCTCGCTCGTGCCGGTCGATCAGGGCAGCTGTGGCAGCTGCACCGCGACGTCGCCGATCCGGAAGGTGCCGGCGACCGACGGCAGGCCCCGGCGCAGGTTCGGGCAGCACTCGTCGACGTCGGCGACCGTCGCCGTCACGTGCAGCCGGCGACGCAGCTGCATCAGGTCGAAGACGCGCAGGACGGACTGCTGGTCGGCCACGAAATGGACCGCGCCACCGAGCAGCGCCTGCCGGTGGTGGATGCGCAGCAGGCTGCCCACCCCCGTTGAGTCGACGAACGTCACGCCCCTCAGGTCGAGGACCAGGCTGGGCGCCCCACGGTTCAGCAGGCCGAGAAGCGTGTCGCGCAAGGCGGGCGCGGTGGCGACGTCGATCTCGCCGGTCACACCGACGACTGTGTGCATCCCGACGCGGTGCGGGTCGAGCAGGCTGATCATCGAGCCCCCTGGGTGCCGGCGGCAGTCCTGGCCGCCGACTGCTTCAGCGCGGGTCCGAGAGTAGCTCCCGCCCTCGCGCCAGGGAAGGCCTCGAGGACGACGGATTTCGTACGCCCGGAAACGGCTGTGCCTGCAACGACTTCTCGGCCCTCGGGCCGTTCCGCAACACTCGATTGCCACGGTTTGCGTAGCCCCCCAACAAAGCACCTCAGGCGTCCTTCCGGGCGTCGAGCGGCCGGTCGATGCTGTTGTGCGCGGTGCCGATCCTGCCCTGCGGCTGCAAGGGCCGGCGCCCGACCGCGCGGCCGCCGTCGAGCCAGTCCGCGAAGCTGGAGCCGGTGACCTCCTCGAGCAGCCGCACGTCGTCAGCGACCGCCGGCAGCAGGTGCGCCCGCTGCTCGGGTCGCAACGGCTGGCGGGGCCGCTGCTCCCGCTGCAGGTGCCGGGACAGGACCTCCCGACCCCGCTGCCACGGACCGGAGGGCAGCACCCGCTCGAACCGGTCGCCGGTGCGCAGCGCCCAGGACATGCCCCGGTTGGCGATCGTGCCGCTCGCGTGGGTCGTCACGTTCTCGGCGGGTACCTCGGCGAGGTGTCCCTGCTCGATCCCGAGGAACTCGACGATCAGCCGGAGCGTCTCGGCGGGCTCCTCGCGGAGGTCTCGGTAGCGCAGCACGAGCACCTGCTCCCGGGGGAAGGTCTCGTAGAGCCGGGAGAGCTGCCGGCCGTAGCGGCCGAGGTCCAGGTACCGCCAGAACGGCGCCCAGCCGGCGGCCGCCCGGCGCTCCTCCTGGGCGCACGCCCGGACGAAGTCACCCTCGGACTCCAGGCCGGCAGACCACAGGTGGGCCCAGTTCGAGTGCGCCCGGTCGACGGGGTCGCGCATCAGCACGATCAGCCGGGCGCCCGGGACCGCGTCGTGGATCCGTCGGTGGGCCTCCGCGTCGTACAGGTAGAAGGGGGTGGACTCGCCGCAGAGCTGGTCATCGCCCGCCTCGGCGAAGAGGTGGGCGTAGTCGTCGCGGCGCCACACGTACTCGGAGAAGGTCTTGGCATCGCCGGGGCCGCCCCTCGTCGGCGGAGGCCCGTCGGTCAGGAAGTGCTTGGGCTCCTTGGTCCGTGACATCCAGACCTGAGGGTGCCGCGCGAGAGCCACGTGCAGCGCGGTGGTTCCCGCCTTCGGTGCTCCGGCGACGAAGAAGTCGGGGAGCCTCACGCGCGCGTCCCGTCGACCGCGACGAGCACGGTGCGTAGGTCGTGGGCGCCGTCCTCCCGGGTGACCTCGAGGTAGAGGCGGACTGTCCCGTCCGGGAGCGGGACGGCAGTGACGTAGCGCAGGCCGCCGAGCCCGTGCGGCGAGGCGCCGACCGGCCGGTCCCCCGTCGCGCTCCAGCTGCCGAGGGTGTCCAGCGTGGCGAGGCCGGTCTGTTCCTCCCAGTTCTGCTCGGCGGTGGCCCGGCCGTCGTAGAAGGCGAGCCCCTGGTCGAGCAGGACGTCGGCGACCCGGGCACCGCGGGCGTCCCACGCCCCCGGCCGGCCGGCGAGTGCCGTGCCCTGCCACGCCCACGTCACGCCGTCCGGGCTGGTGGCGTGGTCGGTGGTCATCCGGTCGGTCGCGTCCGGGTCGTCGAGCGGGTGCCTCGACGCCCAGGCGTGCCAGGTGCCGTCGACCAGCCGGATGACCGGGTCCTTGACCGCGTCGTGCTCGTCGCCGGGCATCACGGTTCGATGTTCTGCTGCGGCCAGGTCCTCGACTCGGTCCGCCTCGAGCAGGTCCACCCGCCAGTGCTTGGTCCCGGGCGTCGCGACGCTCACATAGATCCGCCACCGGCCCTGCGGCGTGCGGACCAGGCAGGGCCGCTCGAGGCTGTCGCCGCCGAAATCCTCCCGGCGCAGGGTGGCGACCGTCTCGAAGTGAACGCCGTCCCCCGATCGCGCCACGACGTTCGCGAAGCCCCGTCCCTGGCCGACCGGCCGGCGCAGCCGGTAGGCCAGGTGGACCTCGCCGTCGGCGAGGACGGCGCTCGGCGCTCCCGCCCAGGAGCCGGGACCGTCCTGCCCGGGGGCGACCACGACCGGGGCGGTCTGGAGGTCCGCGAAGAGTCCGCGGACCGCTTCGGGTGCCCAGCGGTGCAGCGTGTCGGAAGGCATGCCCCAGCGTATTCCGGATTATCTCGGTGGACAAACTCGCCTTGCCCGCCGGATCCGGGATCAGGCCGTGCTGAGCGCCTTCGACTTGATGCTGTCGAACTCCGCCTGGGTGATGGCGCCGGAGCTGAGCAGCGAGTGAGCCTTCTCGATCTGGGTCGCCGGGTCCGGGCCGGTGCCGGCCGCCTGCCGGATGTACGCCTGCTGGGCTTCGTCCATGGCACGGGTGCGTTCCATCGCCCGCTGGGACATCGCGGGACCGCGGGTGATCAGGTAGACGAAGATCGAGATGAAGGGCAGCAGCACCAGCGCGATCAGCCACACGGTCTTCATCACTCCGCTCGTGTCGTGGTCGCTGAACAGGTCACCGACGACCCGGAAGAGGATCATGAAGTAGAAGAACATGGCGTAGATGACGAGCAGGCTCCAGAAGAACTCGCCGAGTGACATGTCGTTGCTCCCAGATCTTTGCCCCGTGCGGCATGGCTCGGCCTCTGCGAGGCCGCTGGTCTCACCGTAGGCAGCCACGGATCGGACGCATCACCCGATCCGGATGATCCGCTCAGCGCGACGGTCAGGTCGCGCCGCGGATGACGAGAGCTGCGCCGACGACCGTGAGCAGCGGGCAGACGGCGACCGCCGCACCCAGTCAGGCCGGGGTGCCTTCATCCAGCACGAGTGATGCCCTGTGGGCCGCGGGGAGCCACGGTGGACAGGCAAGGAGGTCGGCGATGCGCCCCATGAGCTACGAGATCCACCTGCGCGGAGGACCCCCTGCCAGCCTGCTGGAGGAGCTCGCCGACGCAACCTGGACCGAGACCGGAGGCGAGACGCTCCTGCTGACGCCACGCATCGACCAGGAGGGCCTCCACCGGCTCCTGTCGAGTCTCCGGGACCTCGGAGTCCCGGTCCTGGAGCTCCGGCAGGTCACGGCTGGCGGGGCCGGGCCCACGGGGCTCACGTGACCGGGAGCGGGCCGGAAGAGGCTGCCGAGTGCTACGAGGTGCGCCTCGACGGCCTGCTCGGACCCCTGCTCCTCGCAACGCTCCCGCACACCGCAGCGTCACTCGAGTCGAGGAATACCGTCGTCCTCGCGCAGAGTGCGGGCGGCCGGGAACTGGTCGACGTCCTCCAGCTGCTCCTCGACTCGGGTCTCGAGGTGGAGAGCGTCCGCGAGGTCACCCAGGAGAGCCCGGAATGATCCGCAGTTCGCGGGCCCGCCGGACAGCCTCGTTGCGTCGGGAGGCGGCCAGCTTGCGCAGGATGTTGCGGACGTGGGTGCGCACCGTGTTGACCGAGATGAACATCTCGGTGGCGATCTCCTCGGTCGTGAGCAGCTCCGAGAGATGGCCGAGCACCTCGTGCTCCTTCGCTGTCAGCGGTTCGAGAATCCGTGGTTCCTCGGGCTGCGTCCGGTCGAGGACCGGCCGTCGGGGACGGGGCACCCGGGTGGCGGCGGGGACGGTGTGTGCCTGCGCCAGCCAGCCGTGCCGACGGGCCAGCTCCGGGTGCCGACCCAGCAGCTGCCGCACGCTGTCCGGAGCCTGGCGGAACGGACGACGTAGCAGCTCGGGCGCGGCCAGCCGGAGCGCCTGGTCCAGGCGGGTGACGGCCCGTCGCTCGTCGCCGTGGTGCAGCTCCCTGACCGTGGCCCGGAGACAGAGCTCGACCTCGTCCGCAGGCGCGGCCGCCGGGCCGCCGCCGACCCCGGTCACATCCTCTGTGTCGCCCGGCTCGGCACCACTCGCGGCGGCCGATTCGTCGCGGAGTCGGTCGTCGAGCCACGAGGGCAGCCCGCCCCCGCTCCTGGCGTCGTCCAGGATCCGCGCGGCGCCGCCGGCATCGCCGCCGGCGTGACAGACCCGAGCCCGGGTGAGGGCGAGCACGGCCCGGGTGAGATCACCGCCGTCCCGCCCGGCCGAGCAGCCCGCGCCGCGCTCGAGGTGGGCCTGGGCGGCAGCCATGTCGTACATCTCGACGTTCACGTAGGCCAGGGCCACCTCGGCCGCAGCGGGACACCGCACCGGAGTGAGGCCCGCCGACGAGCTCACCCGCGCAGCCCTGGCGGCGAGGTCGCCGGCCGCCCGTAGCTCACCGCGAAGCGCCGCCAGCAAAGCTGCCTGGCCGAGAGCCTCGATCAGCGGCGCCTCTCGCCCCGCGACGTGCTCGGTCGCGGCGGCCGCCTCGAAGGCGGCCGCCGCCGCGCCGAGGTCGCCGACCGCGACGTGCGCGGCACCCAGGCTGACTTCGAGCAGCGCGTCGAGCTCGGGATGGGCAGCCAGCCGCGCAGCCGGCTGCAGCCGAGCCAACCGACGGGTCGCCTCGACCGCCTCGACCGCCCGGGTCGCGTCCCGGTCCTGCCTCGCGAGCATGAGGACGACGACATTGATCGAGAGCTCCCCGGCGGGCCATGGCTCGACGTCGGGCTCGGCGAGGAGCAGGCGAGCCCGGCGGATGCCCGAGACTGCTCGACGGGTGTCGCCGACGGCAACAGCACGGGCTGCCGCGACGATCGACACCGCGGGACCCTCCGCCGTTCTCGGGATCCTGGCCAAGGCGTCGTCCAGCGGCTCCTCGTGTCTCGGCCGGACGATCGAGACGATCGACAGATCGTCCAGGGCGTAGCGGGCCGCCGCCTCCCAGTCCCCGGTCACGACCGCGTGCCGCACGGCGTCCACGACCAGACCGTGGTCGGCCAGCCAGGCCGCGGCGACGCGGTGCAGGTCGACCGCCCGGTCCGGGGACTCGTAGGCCAGCTGGGCTCGGAGCAGCTCCCGGAAGAGGCGGTGGTAGCGATAGCTCCCTGCCGGTTCGGGGAGCTCCTCGAGGAAGGCGTTCCCGTGGACGAGGAAGCTCAGGGCGCGCTCCGCCTGTGGCCCGGCGAGCGCGCTCGCCAGACCGGGTCTGAGCACGTCCACGACGCTGGTGTCGAGCAGAAGGCGGCGCAGCCCCGCCGGCTGGGTGTCGAGCACCTCGGCCAGCAGGTACTCCGCAACCGTGCCGCTGTCGCCCGCAAGCGCACGCGCGGCAGTCTCCCGGTCCGCCCGATGAACCAGGGACATGGCAGCCATCCGCAGGCCGGCCGCCCAGCCCTGCGTGCGAGCGATCAGGGCGTCCATCGGTGCGGGCAAGAGGTCCACACCCATCCCCAGCAGCAGTTCCCGGGCTTCGCCTGCAGTGAAGGCCAGGTCTGCCATCCGCAGCTCGGTGAGGGTCCCGGCCAGCCGGTACCGGTGAAGTGGCAGCTGTGGATCCTCGCGGGTCAGCAGGACGACCCGCAGCCGCGCGCCGCAGCGACGCATCAACGACTCGAGCCGGAATGTGACGTCGTGGGTGAGCGCACTCTCGCAGTCGAGGACGAGTAGCACCGGCTCGTGGTGAGACCGGATGGCGGCGGCGACGGCTGCCGTGAAGGAGGGGTCTTCGCCGTCCAGGCCTGGTGCGACCGCGGAGGGCACGGTCACGCCGTGCCGCCCCAGACCCGCCACGACCTGCGCCCAGAACTGACCCGGACCGAGGGAGTCCTCGTCGAGCGTGAGCCACACGGCGCCACCGGCACGAAGACCGCGGACCCACGACGACACGAGGACGGTCTTCCCGGTGCCGGCCGGTGACGTCACCAAGGTCAGCGGGCCACGTGACCCCAGGTCGAGACGCCGCAGGAGGCGGGGGCGGCGCACAACGCCATCCGGCAGGCCGGGGACGAGGTACGGCACCGACTCGGTCGTGGAGCGCCCGAGGCCGGACGCGGCCGCCCCGACTACTCCGCCGTCCACCTGTGCTCGGCTCATCGTCGCCCTGCCTTCGACGAAGCATCGGCCGACCGCCAGGGCTCGCTGCGGATCTGGATCCCGAGCGAACACTGGGGCCTCCGTTGGACCCTCCTGCAATCAAGCACCGTCCGGCGGTCTAGATGGTCACCCGTCCCGGGTGACACGCACGGGCTCCGGTGTCGGGAACATCTGGCCGACCTGCCGAAGCGAGCGCTGATGACCGGAGCGGGCTCACTCCGGCACCCCTGCCCGACCGACGCCGGTAGGTCCGATTTGAGCCGAAATATCGAGTTGGTGGCGTACCGGAACCTGACCTGAGCCAACCGCTCGCGCCGCGACGTCCGGCAGGCACCAGCTCCGAGCGTCGACGGCGGGGAGCGGGACGAGAGGTCGACGGCAGTTCGAGGGCCTCCCGAGACGTCGATGCGCTGGTCGCCCACCATCCGCGGCGCGGTCGGTCAACGGGATACCCGCCCGGCGTGCGGCACCACGCACCGACCCTGCCTCGTCCAGGGCGGCGTCGAGCGTTATCGCTGCGTCGATGAGAGCGAGGTGGGTGAACGCCTGCGGGAAGTTGCCGAGCTGCTCCCCCGTCAACCCGATCTCCTCCGAGTAGAGGCCAAGGTGGTTGGCGTAGGTCAGCATCTTCTCGAAGACCAGTCTGGACTCCTCGAGGCGACCGGCCCTGGCCAGAGCGTCGACGTAGTTGAAGGTGCACAGCGAGAAGGTGCCCTCGTCTCCCGCGAGGCCGTCGGGCGAGGCGGCCGGGTCGTCGCGGTAGACGAGGCTGTCGGGGACTAGCTCCTGGTCCATCGCCCGTAGCGTCGACAGCCACTGCGGGTCCCCCGTGAGATGAAGCCGACCGTCGCCTGGGCAGCACTGACCAGTCGAAGACGTCACTGCCGTAGGGCTGGACGACAGGTCGACGGCGCGCGCTCGAGCCTCTGTCCCAGACCTGCCGGTAGACGTCGTCGCGGCTGCGCCGCCACCGGTCGACGTCGGCCGGGTCGGCCGTGCGTGGTGGCCATCCGGATCGCCCGGTCGAGCGCCGTCCAGCTCATCACCCGCCCGAACGTGAAGTCCTGCTGGCCACTACGCGACTCCCAGATGCCCTCGTCCGGCTGGTCCCAGTTGTCGGCCAGCCAGTCGACGATGCCCCGCAGGGCGACCCAGCCACGGTGACCGAGAGCCATGCCGTGCCGGTCGGCGATGTAGATGCTGTCCAGCGCCTCGCCGTAGATGTCCATCTGCCGCTGACCGGATGCACCGTTCCCGATCCGGACCGGGCTCGACCCGCGGTAGCCCTCCCAGTGGTCCAGCGACTCCTCCGTCAGGTCGGAGGTGCCGTCGACCCGGTACATGATGTTGAGCGGGTCATCGTCGCCCCCGGCCCGCTCCTCGATCCGGTCCCGAAGCCATGCGCAGAAGGCCGCCGCCTCCTCGGTGAAGCCCATCCCGAGCAGCGAGTAGACCGAGAAGGACCCGTCCCGCACCCACGTGTACCGGTAGTCCCAGTTGCGCTCGCCACCCACCTGCTCGGGAAGCCCGGCCGTCGGCGCCGCGACGACGGCGCCGGTGGGCAGGTAGGTCAGGAGCTTGAGCGTGACCGCAGACCGATGCAGGGTCTCCCGCCAGCGGCCGGAGTAGCTGGACTGTGCGAGCCAGCCCCGCCAGAAGTCTGACGTCTCGGCGAGCAGCCGGTCGAACTCCGCGTTCGGCACGTCCCTCGGCGGGCCGATGGCTCCGGACTCCAGGACGAGACCCCTCTGCTGGCCGGCCGAGAGCTCGTAGACGAGGTGCACGTCGCCGCTGGGTGTGCGGCTTGCTGTGGCCAGCCGCGCGTCGCCAGGGTCACGGACCGCGTGCAGGCTCAGGGTCAGCGCCTGATGAAGACGACGCCGTGCTCGGTGACGTGCGTCTCGTGCTCCTGCCGGCCGTAGTCGAACCTCGGGGCAGTGTCCACCTCGATGCGGACCCGGCTGCGGACGCAGTGGACCAGCCGGACGAGCCGGTGGTTGTCGGTCACCTCCCGGCCGGTTGGCGGCATGAACTCGAGGAGCTCGGCGACTCCGTTCCCGGTCATGAAGCGAGTGACCAGGACGGCGGTGTCGGGGAGGTAGAGCTGCTTGACCACGTAGCTCGTATCGGCCGGGCGGACCCGGAAGAGGCCGCCCTTGCCACTGTCCAGCAGGGCACCGGAGACGCTGGGCGCGTCGAACCTCGGGCAGCAGAACCAGTCGATCGAGCCGTCGGTCGTGACCAAGGCGGCCGTCTGCAGGTCGCCGATCAGGCCGTGCTCGGAGATGGGCTGGTAGTCCTGCACGGTCGGCTCCCTCGTGCCGGTCGGTCGGGCGGCAGTCCCGAGCCCCCGACCTCGGGTGCGGCACTCATCCGCACGGGGTGACGCGACGCCGGACTGCCCGGAACACGGTTGGTCTTGGCACATCGGTGGTTGTGGCCGCCCGATCGGAGGCAGTCGTGCGCGACGGGACCTACGAGGTCCGCGTCTCGGGGCCGGTCCCGGAGGAGGCGGTGGCCGACTTCGGCGAGATTCGCGTCACGCCGGTCGAAGTCACCACGGTGCTCGCGGGGATCGGCGACCAGTCCTCGCTGCTCGGTCTGCTGAGCCGGCTGCGCAGGCTTGGCCTGCACGTCCTGGAGGTCCGGCGGGTCCGGGTCGCCGCCCCAGAAGAGCCGCAGGCGTCCCGCCCACCTCCGTCTCGTCCGGCGGGGATGACGCGGGGGGGCGGTCGAACCGCCCATGGTGGCAACCGTGGGGCGCGCGTCCATGCGCCCGGAGAGGACACGACCATGACCGACGATCTCGAGCAGTCAGGACCGATCGACTACCTGGTGGTCGAGTTCCCCGGAAGCCGGATGAACGGCGAGGCATTCCCCATCCTCGTCGACCTCGTCGAGCGCGGCCTCATCCGGATCCTCGACCTCGCATTCATCAGCAAGGGCGAGGACGGGTCCGTCGTCGGCCTGGACCTCACCGACATCGACGGCGACGGGGTGCTCGACCTCACCGTCTTCGCAGGTGCCGCGTCCGGTCTGCTGGACTCCGACGACCTCGACGATGCCGGCTCCGTGCTGGAGCCGGGCAGCTCCGCGGGAGTCCTCGTCTACGAGAACGTCTGGGCAGCGCCGTTCGCCACCGCGGTGCGGCGGTCGGGCGGCCAGCTCGTCGCCAGTGGCCGCATACCCGTCCAGGCGATCCTCGCCGCCCTGGAGTCCACCGAACCGGTCGGCTGACCGGCCCCGAGAACGGAGAACGACCATGCCCGGACTGCTCAGAGGGGTCGCCAGGACCGCCGCGATAGCAGGCACCGCGACCGCCGTGTCCAACCGGGTCTCGCGCCGGCAAGCCGGCCGCTGGGCGGAACAGGAGCAGCAGCAGCAGCAGTACGCCGAGCCGGCTCCGGCCCCGCAAGTCGTGTACGCCGCGCCGCCGCCGGAGGACGACATGGCGTCGAAGCTCGCCCAGCTCAAGGACCTCGGCGCGCTCAAGGAGCAGGGCGTGCTCAGCGAGGCCGAGTTCGAGGCCCAGAAGGCCCGGATCCTCAGCTCGTAGCGTCCCCAGCCTCGATCCGGCCCTCCTGCGCGGCCCGGGTGAAGGCCTCGAAGTCGCGCTCGTTGCGGTCCGCGTGGGACTCGGCGAAGTCGGCCCTGGTCCGAGTACCCGCCACCAGCCGCTTGACGTCCCACTCGCACGGCCCGGGCAGGGTCTCGTCGAAGTCGTTCAGGTCGAAGACGATCTGCCGATCCGGGGCCTCGTAACCACCGAAGTTCGACAGGTGCGCGTCCCCGCACAGCTGGGCCCGGAGGTCGGGGGTCGGGCGACCGCGAGGTCGGCTGCCATCACCGCAGCACCGCCGCGGAAGAACGCGAACGGGGACGCCAGCATGCGGCTGTTGCGGAGCGGGACGAGGTCTGGCAGCCGCCCGCGCCCCTGGTCGGTCAGGACCGCCACCGGATCGCGACGTTCCGTCGACTCCGACCACCGGCCCAGCTCGGCCCTCGTCACGCTGCGACGGGCAGCCTTGCCGCGCCCGACCCTCTCGTCCCGGCTGAGTGCGGTCGTCATGACGTCAGGCAGGGCTCGTCGAGGCAGTCGTGACGGAAGGCTCACCACCGTCCCCCTCCTGCGGCGGACGGGCCACCAGCTCGATCAGCAGCAGGAGCGCGATGGTGATACCGAGCACCTTCAACGTCCAGCCACCCGTCGGGTGGGCCGCCTGGACGTACACGACGAGGGCGACGCCGATCACTACCGCGCGCAGTGCCGTCCGGTAGGTGTAGGCGAAGACGCCGACAGGCCCGGTGCTGACGCCCATCCGATCGCCACCGCCCCGGATGGCCCGGAACCCGCCCGCCAGGCCTCGGCGGACGGCGGTGGCGGATGACGACGGCCCTGTCAGCCACGCGCCGCCGGCGACCGCGAGGGAGACCACCGCCAGGGCGCGCAGGTTGAGCCGGATGAACTGGACGAGGGTGTCGTAGATCGCGGCGGCCGCGTCGTGAGGCAGCTGGTCGGCTGGGATGGCGTCGAGATAGATCGGCCGGAACGCGTTGAGGGTCGCGCCCAGCAGCAGCATCGAACCGGCCACCGCGAGACCGGCCGCCATCAGGGCCCGGCGGCGGCTCCGCGCCACGTACACGCCGGCGCCGATCAGCAGCAGGCCGACGACGGGAAGGGCGCGCGCGACCTTCTCCAGGAGCCGGAAGCCGGTCTGGGCCTTGGTGAGGTCCTCGGACTCGAAGATGGTGAACTGCGCGTTGACCTCGGGGATCCGCGCGGCGAGCTCGAAGCCGGCGTTCACCAGCTGCGCTTTCACCGTCTTGATGATGACGGCGAGGTTCAGCGAGACCGTGTTTCCCGTGACGTCGACGGTGCTGGTGCCCTCACCGGTCAGGACGGCGACCATCTGGGTGTGGGCCTCGCGGTTCGCAGCCACCCAGGCCTGCTCGAACTCCGGGGACTTGACGATCCGAGTGACCTGTTCGGTGACGAAGTTCCGGATGCCGCCCGCGATCGGCGTCGCCAGGGCCTTGAGGCTGTCGGAGACCCGCGGGGACAGGCCCTGGGCCGCGAGCGCGTCCACCGCCTCCTCCGTGACGCCCTCGACGTCGATCCGCGTGAAGATCTCGGTGGTGATCCGGTCGATGATCGCGTCCTGCACGGCGGGGTCGGAGCCGAGCGGGGTGATGCTCTCGACGTAGCGGTCGGTGTCCGCCACCTCGTCGTGCGCCCAGGCCGCCACGATCGACAACGGCGCGAGCAGCGCGCCGCAGGCGATCAGGACGCCGGCCACCCACGGCCGCCAGCGACCCTGGCGCGGCCCAGAGGGGACCGGTGCCGCGCGGCTGGTTCGCGGCCGCGCCGCGAGCTGGGCCTGCAGGTCCGCCACGGCCGCGCGCAGCCGGACCACCTCGTCCTCGTCTCCCGGGGCGGGAGGCGCCTCCGCGTCCCGCTGGTCCGGCAGGCCGGACTCGGAGTCGGTGGCCTTCGGCTTCCCGGCGGGCCCGGTCATCGCCGTACCGGTGCGATCACGAGGTCGTGCTGCATGGCCGACATCTCCCCGGGTGGAGGCTCTGGACGTGCTGTCACCGTGCCTCCCCAGCGGCTCGGGCCGCCTCATCCCTGGTGGGCGAACCACGGCGCCGCGTCCGCGGCGATAGTGGGGAGGTCCCCCACGAGAGGCGATGAGGCCGGTGGCAGCACCACTCGAGCCGCGCGCTGTGGTCGTGCTCGACACCCGACCTGTCCAGGAGCCACCGGAGGTGGCGGCCGCCGTGACGCAGGCGGTCCGGGTCGGCTTCGGGGTCGTGGCGGTGGCACTCGACGTCCTGCTGCGCAGCCTGGAGGGCGACCGCCACGGTCCCGGCCGGGAAGATCGCCGGTCGCCGGTCGTCGACCTGGCCGACATCGTGGTCGGGACCGCGTGGGGCGCCGCCCGCCTTTCCGGCCGGGTGGCCTCGACCGGCAGCCGGCTCGCGTCACCGGTCGTGGCGGTGGTGGTCCGGCCGCCCGGGGTCCCGGCACGACTGCAGCTCGGTAACCGCCTGGGCGTGCTCGCGGAGCGGTGGCGCCGGGACCGCCCGGGAACGGTGCTCGACGTCGAGCGCGTGGTAACCGCGGTCGTGGACCAGATCGACCTCGACCTGCTCGCGGCCCAGGTCCTGCGACGCCTGGACACCGACACCCTGGCCACCGGAGTGCTGCGCGACGTGGACCTCGAGCGGCTGATGTCGGACGCTCTGGACCGGCTGGACCTCACGCAGGTGGTGCTCGACCGGGTCGACCTCGGTCGGGTCATCGCCAGCGCCCTGGAGCAGGTGGACCTCACCGCGACGGTCATGGACAACGTCGACCTCGTCCAGGTGGCCGAGTACGTCGTGACCGCGATCGACCTTCCCGAGATCATCCGTGAGTCGACCGGCTCGGTCGCGTCCGAGGCCGTCCGCGGGCTGCGCATGCAAGGGGTGGACGCCGACGTCGCCGTGGCCCGAGCCGTCGACCGGCTGTTCTTCCGGCGGGCCAACCGCCGGGCGCCCGAAGTGACCCTCCCGTCCCAGGTGGCCGATGGACCTGATCCCGCGAGGGATCCAGGATGACCACCGTCCCCTCCGGAGCCGGACGCGCCAGGCCGCACATCGACCCGGTCCCCGTGGAGGCCCGCCCGATCCAAGGCCGTCGGGCCGGCGTCGTCACCCGCACGGCGGCCAACGTCGTGGACTTCGGGATCACCGTCGGCGTGCTGCTCGGCGGCTACGCGGCCTGGAGCGCCGCGCGCTTCCTGGTCGAGCCCGCGCACTTCAGCTGGCCGGCGCCGCCGTTCCTGGCGATCCTCGCAGCCGGTTCGGTCGTGATGGGTCTGTACTTCACCTGCGCGTGGGCGACCACCGGTCGGACGTACGGCGACCACCTGCTCGGTCTGCGGGTCGTCAACGGCCGGGGCGAGCGGGTGCGTTGGGGCCTGGCGGCGGTGCGCGCTGCCTTCTGCCTGGTGTTGCCCATCGGGCTGTTCTGGTCGGCCGTCAGCCGCACCAACCGGTCGGTGCAGGACACCGTGCTCAGGACGTACGTCGTCTACGACTGGACCACGCGCGTCCACCGGCCGGCGACTGTCGGTACCCCGACCTAGGGTCGGGTACGTGGGATCAGGCGCTGATGGGCTGGTCGAGGCCGAGGTTTCGAGCACGATGCTGCACCGGGTCCGCTCCGTCTGCCTGACGTTGCCCGAGACCTACGAGGAGCCCGCGTGGGTCGGCACCCGGTGGCGGGTCCGCACCCGGACCTTCGCCCACCTGCTCGTCGTCGAGGACGGCTGGCCGAAGGCCTACTCGCGGGCCGCCGGGACCGACGGGCCGGCCACCGTGCTGACCTTCCGGTCCGCCGGGGCCGAGCTGGCGGCGCTGCGCTGTGCGGGGCAGCCGTTCTTCCCGACGCCGTGGCGCGACGACGAGGTCGGGCTGGTGCTCGACGGGTCCGTCGACTGGGCGGAGGTCAGCGAGCTGCTGGCCGAGAGCTACCGCGTGCTGGCGCCGGCCTACCTGTCGACGATGCTGGACGCCGGGTAGGTCGACGACCCGCGCGTCAGACCTCGACCGTCGAGCAGGACGCGACGCTGCCTGCAGCTCTCCCCCAACGAGGGAGTGTCGATCAGCGAGCACCGTCAACCGCCGAAGACGTGTAGCTCAGCCGAAGCCGAACTGTCAAGCTTCAGCCGACGCTCTACAGCAGATGGTGGGGCGGCCGGGACTCGAACCCGGGACCGAGGGATTATGAGTCCCCTGCTCTAACCGGCTGAGCTACCGCCCCGGGTCACGGTTGAGGTGCTCCCGCACCTGGACTCGAACCAGGAACCTACCGGTTAACAGCCGGTTGCTCTGCCAATTGAGCTATGCGGGAACGGCCGGACGATCGCAGCTGCGCGCCCGGCCGAGCCCGTACAGGTTATCGCAAGGTGTCGGGCCCAGGCGCCCGGGTAGGAGCCCCTCCGACCCACCACGAACGTCCGGTCCGCACCCGGTCCGGGCCATGAACAGGAGCAGACGATGCGCAGCAAGGCCACCTTCTTCGCCGGCTTCGCCACGGGCTACGTCCTGGGGTCCCGTGCCGGGCGCGCCCGCTACGAGCAGATCCGCCAGGCCGCCAAGTCGTTCGCCAGGAACCCGGCCGTGCAGAGCACTGCGAGCAGCCTCCAGCACCAGGCCGGCGAGGCGCTGACCGCAGCCAAGGACAAGGCCGTCGACAAGGTCGGCCCGACGCTGCAGGACAAGCGCCCCGCGTGGCTCGGCGGGCAGCACGACGCGACGACGAGCAACCAGCCCGCCGGCAGCAACGGCCACGGCCGCTAGCAGCGGGGCGAGGGGGGCTTCAGGTGGCACGACTGCGCCGGGTCGACTGCGCGGGCCCGGGGATCAAACGGGTCCGGCGCGGCAGGGGCTTCTCGTACGAGTGGCAGAACGGCTCTCGGGTCACGGACTCCGACACCCTGGCGAGGATCAAGAGCCTCGTCCTGCCGCCGGCCTGGACCGACGTGTGGATCTGCCCGCATCCGCGCGGGCACATCCAGGCCGTCGGCACCGACGAGGCAGGCCGTCGGCAGTACCGCTACCACGACGAGTGGCGCACCCAGCGGGACGCCGAGAAGCACGAGAGGGTGGTCGCCTTCGCCAAGCGGCTCCCGACTGCTCGCGAGACGGTCGAGGCCCACCTCGACGAGCGCGGTATGACTCGCAACCGCGTGCTGGCCGCCGCATTCCGCCTGCTCGACCTCGGCTTCTTCCGGGTCGGCGGCGAGAGCTACGCCGAGCAGAACGGCACCTTCGGCCTGGCCACCATGCGCCGCCGTCATGTCACCGTCACCGGCGACCTGGTGGTCTTCGACTATCCCGCCAAGAGCGGCAAGCAGCGCGTCCAGGCGGTCGTCGACGACAGCGTGCACAAGGTGGTCGTAGCACTGCTCAAGCGCGACGACCGCAGCAAGGAGCTGCTCGCCTACAAGGACCGGACCGGGTGGCACGACATCACCAGCGCCGACATCAACGGCTACTTGCGCGATGTGGTCGGCGACGAGGTCAGCGCCAAGGACTTCCGAACCTGGCACGCGACGGTGCTCACCGCGGTCGGTCTGGCGGTCTCGACGCAGGCGCCGACATCGGTGACCGGGCGCAAGCGCGCCGTGACCCGAGTCGTGAAGGAGGTCAGTGAGTACCTCGGCAACACACCGGCGGTCTGCCGTTCCTCCTACATCGACCCGCGGGTGATCGACCTCTACGACGACGGCGTGACGATCCAGCGGTCCCTCGAGCGGCTTGGCGCTGACGCGGACTTCGGTCAGCCCGCGACGCACGGCCAGGTCGAGGAAGCGGTCCTGCGGCTGCTGCGCAAGCCGGTGAAGGCCACGACGCGGCGCACGTCCAAGGCGGCCTAACCCCGAGCGTCGGGTGCGGGCGGTCGTCAGCGTCCCAGCTCGGACCGCAGGGCGGCGACGGCCGAGTCAGCAGTGCGCCGTACGTCCGGAGCGGCCGCGTCCACGCCGCCGTCGGCGATCACCTGCCACTGGAGCTCACCGTCCCCGCCGTCGCGACCCACGACACGGACGGAGCCGCCCGGCACAGGGACCCGGCGGCTGACGACGATGCTCGCCATCACGCGCTCGTGCACGGTCTCGGGCAGCCGTCCGGGATCGGGGAGCGCGAGACGCAGCGCGACATCTGCCGGGTCGACCGGTTCGACCACGAGGACGAACTCCTCGTCCAGCCACTGCGCGTGCCCGACGTCGACCCAGTCCAGCCGGCGGTCGGCGGTGACGATCGCCCGATCAGTCGCGGCCACCCAGCGGCCGGCCTTGTCCTGCACCGCGACCAGCGTGCGTTCGCGGGGCAGCAGGTCGAGCGGTAGGGCAGGGGTGCGGCGGGACCGGAAGAGGGACGGGCTCACGTGCCGAGGTAGTCGCGCAGCTGCGCGGACAGGTGCGGGTGGCGCAGCTTGGCCAGGCTCTTGGCCTCGATCTGGCGGACCCGCTCGCGGGTGACGCCGAAGGCGCGCCCGACCTCCTCGAGGGTCCGCGGCTCGCCGTCGGTGAGGCCGTAGCGCATCCGGACGACCTCGCGCTCCCGCTCGCCGAGGTGGCTGAGCACGGCGTCGACGTGGCTCTGCAGAAGGCCGCCGGCCACCAGCTCGGGCGGCGGGATCGACTCGCTGTCCTCGATGAGGTCGCCGAGCTCGGAGCCCTCCTCCTCGCCGACCGGCGAGTGCAACGACACCGGTTCCATCGCGAGCCGCTTGATCTCGGCGACGCGCTCGGCGGGCAGGTCGACCCGCTCGGCGATCTCCGCCGCGGACGGGTCCCGGCCGAGGGTCTGCAC
Source organism: uncultured Actinomycetota bacterium (assembly GCA_963762865.1). GTDB lineage: Bacteria > Actinomycetota > Actinomycetes > JACCUZ01 > JACCUZ01 > DATHAP01. The sequence goes on along the minus strand of CAVXNC010000008.1, from coordinate 197,903 downwards.
GAGCATCCGTTGCGCCCGCAGGATGCGGTTGACGGTCTCGACCATGTGAACCGGGATGCGGATGGTGCGAGCCTGGTCGGCGACGGCCCGCGAGACCGCCTGCCGGATCCACCACGACGCGTAGGTCGAGAACTTGAAGCCGCGGGTGTAGTCGAACTTCTCGACCGCGCGGATCAGCCCGAGGTTGCCCTCCTGGATCAGGTCGAGGAACGGCAGGCCTCGGCCGGAGTAGCGCTTGGCGATCGACACGACCAGCCGCAGGTTGGCCTCGATGAGCCGCTGCTTGGCGCGCTGCCCGTCCCCGACGATCGCCAGCAGGTCGCGGCGCAGCGGCGCGGACAAGTTGCTCTCGTGGTCGAGCTTCTCGGCGGCGAACACGCCTGCCTCGACGCGCTTTGCGAGGTCGACCTCGTCGGCGGCGGTGAGCAGTGCCACCCGGCCGATCTCACGCAGATAGACCCGGACCAGGTCGGCGCTCGCTGCCGGGCCGGCGTCGTCGAGCGAAGCCGGCTCCTCCTCTGCGGCCTCGGCGGCCAGGTCCTCGGCCGTCGGCTCGTCGGCGACGACCTCGACACCAGCCTCGGCCAGCCGTCGCACGATGTCGTCGATGCTCTCGGGGGTCAGCCCGGCTGCGGTTGCCTCTGCTGCCACGGTCTGCGCAGGAAGGAGCCCGGTCCCGGTGCCCTGCGCCCGGAGCCGGTCCACCGTCGCACCGACGGTGTCAGGTAGGACTGCGACCTCCCCCACGGCGATCAGTCTGCTCCCCGAAGGCGGTCACCGCAGGCAATTAGCAAGTGGATCTCCACCATTCGGGCAGACCCACCTCAGAGGGTGCCGATCGCCCTCTCCCGGAGTGACCGCCGGTGCGCCTCGAGGGCGACCAGCTCCCCGAACAGACGGTTGTAGTCCCCGACCTGCTCGACCGGGTTGAGGCGCTGCAGCCGGCCCTTCACTTCGGCGATCCGGCGAGTGGCTGCCAGTTCCTCGAGACGGGCCAGCACCTCGGTGGCGTAACGGTTCAGCCCCTGGTCCGACGCGGGCAACGGCTCGACCGCCAGCTCACGGACCAGGCGGCGTACACCGTCGTCAGACGACGCGACGTCCACCTTCGCCACCCACGTCGCCCCACCCTCGCCGGCGGAGAGCACGCCTCCCGCCGCCTCGACGGCCGCGCGGACCGCGATGTACGCAGGGGCGGTGAACACCGACTCGTCGAGGTCGTCGAAGGTCGCGGCCGCGAGGGCCGGCGCCTGCAGCACGACCTTGAGGCAGTCGCGCTCGAACCGCAACGACGGGTCGTTGGGGTCCGGTGCCCCCGGCGCGGCTCCGTGCGCCGCCAGCTGCGGGCGGCGCCCGATCTCACCAACGCCGCCGCGCGCGGCGCGCACCAGCTCGTCCGGGTCGGCGAGGCCGATCCAGCCGGCGAGCAGGCGGGCGTAGTTCATCCGCAGCGACACGTCACGGATCTGACGGACGACGTCCATGCCCTCACGGGTCGCCTCGGTGCGGCCCTCGGCGGTGTCGAGGTCGAAGCGGCCGATGCGGGAGCGGATGGCGAACTCGAAGAGCGGTACGCGGCGGGCGACCAGGTCACGCACCGCGGTGTCGCCCTTGTGCTGGCGCAGCTCGCACGGGTCCATCCCGCTCGGCTCCACCGCGACGAAGGTCTGGGTGACGAACTTCTGGTCGTCCTGGAAGGCGCGAAGCGCAGCCTTCTGCCCGGCCGAGTCGCCGTCGAAGGTGAAGACGACCTCGCCCCGCAACTCGGCCTGGTCGCGCAGCAGGCGGCGCAGGATCTTGATGTGCTCGTCGCCGAAGGCGGTGCCGCAGGTCGCGATCGCGGTCTCGACGCCGGACAGGTGACAGGCCATGACGTCGGTGTAGCCCTCGACGACGACCGCCTGCATCCGGCGCGCGATGTCACGCTTGGCGAGGTCGAGCCCGTAGAGCACGGTCGACTTCTTGTAGATCGGCGTCTCGGGGGTGTTGACGTACTTCGCCTCGATGCGGTCGTCGTCGAACAGCCGCCGGGCGCCGAAGCCGATCACGTCGCCGCTGATGTCGCGGATCGGCCAGAGCAGGCGGGACATGAAGCGGTCGATCGGCCCGCGCTGCCCCTCGCGGGCCAGGCCGGCGGTGACCAGGTCCGGGGTGCTGAAGCCACGTCCGAGCAGGTGCTGCGTCAGCTTGTCCCAGTCGCGGGGGGCGAACCCGACGCCGAAGTGCTCCGCGGCCGCCTGGTCGAAGCCACGCTCGGAAAGGAACTGCCGCCCGACCTGGGCGGCCGGCGTGGCCAGCTGCTCGGCGTAGAACTCGGCCGCCACCCGGTGGGCCTCGACGAGCTTCTGCCGCTGCCCCTGCTGTCGTGCCGGCCCGGTGCCGCCCTCCTCGTAGCGGAGCTGCACGCCGAACCGATCGGCGAGGCGCTCGACGGCCTCCGAGAAGGACAGGTGGTCGACCTGCATGACGAAGGAGATGACGTCGCCGCCGACCTGGCAACCGAAGCAGTGGAAGGACCCCACGCTCGGGCGCACCGAGAAGGACGGCGACTTCTCGTCGTGGAAGGGGCAGAGCCCCTTGAGGTTGCCGCCGCCGGCCGGCCGGAGCGTGACCACCTCGCCGACCACGTCGGCGATGTCGGCCCGCTCCTTGACGAGCACGACGTCCTCGTCACGGATCCGGCCTGCCACGGGACGGGAGTCTACGTGCGCGCGGAGCGGTCAGGCGGCGGCGCTGTGGGCAGCGCTGATGACCTCCACGAGCTGGTCGCGCGTAGGCCCGTCGGCGTGCGGCGGGCGCCACCCCGTCTCGTAGACCGCCCGGGCAAGGGGCTCGGCCGCGGCCAGGGTGGTGGGCAAGGCGGTCATCGTGACGTAGGGCATGGTCAGCCCCGCCAACCGCGGCTCGACCTCGGCTGCGGTGACGACCAGGTCGGAGGGCAACGGCCGGGTGAGGTCGATGTCCTGGCCCTGCCAGCGCAGCGCAGCTGCCTCGTCCATGGTCACGTGGTCGACGACCCAGGGCAGCATCTGCTCGTCGCTCCAGGCTCCGAACGGCTCGGCCACGGTCGCCAGGTCGGCACCGGAGTCGAGCAGCCGGAGCACCTGGTCGACCTGCAGGAAGGCCATCGCCACGCCCCGGCCGGCGGTCGGCGCGGTGGTCGTGACCGCGTCCCCGACGGCCAGCAGCCCCGGCAGCCCGCGCTGCGGGTGGTAGGTGTTGCGCAGCGCGCCGCCGGCCATCGTCGGGCTGGTCGCGGCCGCCCGCGCCGGGTCGGTCCAGGCGGCCAGCGCCGGGATCGCCCGCAGGGCCGCGTCGAAAGCCGCGTCGTGGCGCAGGTCGCGCAGGGCCGGGTCGGCGGTGGGGCGTACGACGACGACGGTGAAGTGCCCGCGCTCGTGCGGGAAGACGATCGCGGCGTAGCCGTCGAACGCGCCGAACCAGGCGATCGGCGAGCTCATCGGGCCGCGGTCGGCGCCGCGGCGCAGCCGGTAGGTCCGGTTGACGTAGGCGATGCCGGTGTCGCCGCCGACCAGGGTCGGGGTCCGGTCGAGCCGCCCCGACCGGCCGGCCGCGTCGACGACCAGGTCGGCTTCCACCAGCGCGCCGTCGACGCGGGCGCCGACGACCCGGCCGGCCCGCTCGAGCAGACCGTCCACGTGACCCTGCACGACCTGCAGGCGCGGGGTGGAGGCGGCAGCGCGCCGCAGCGCGCGCTCGAAGGTCACCCGGCGGGAGAACGTCCCGCCCGGCACCGGGCCGGCCGGGGTGTCGAGCGTCCGCGGCTCGGCGCCGGCGGCAAGCCAGCCCTGGTGCGCGGCCGGCCAGCGCGTGCTGAGAACGTCGGCGACCTGGGGGCGGAAGCCGTGCGCATGGGCGAACTGCATGACGCCGCGGCGTTCCCACGGGCCGCTCCCGGGCGGACCGGCGTCGCGGTCCACGGCCACCACCTGATGCCCGCGGGCGGCCAGCCCGGCGCCGGCGAGCAGCCCGGTCGGCCCGGCGCCGACGACGAGAACGCGCATGACCACTCCATTGGATACACTGAGAGTAGATTGGTTACATCGAAGGTAACCTCAATTGTGGAGGTGTCAAGAGGTGACCGCGAAGCCGTCCCGGGCCTACCGGTCGCCGCTGCGTGACGAGCAGGTCCGTGCCACGCGACGGGCGATCGTGGCCACGGCACACGACCTCTTCGTCGAGCAGGGCTACGCGGCCACCACGATCGATGCGGTCGCGGAGCGCGCCGGTGTCAGCCGGAAGACGGTGTTCACCGCGGTCGGCGGCAAGGCGGTGCTGCTCAAGCTGGCGCTGGACTGGGCGCTAGCCGGCGACGACGAGCCCGTCCCGATCGCCGACCGGCCCGAGGTCCGCCAGGAGAGGCGTGAGACCGATCCGAGGGCGCTGGTCCATCGCTGGGCGCACCGGCTGTCGGTCATCGAGTCGCGCGTCGCGCGGCTCGCACTGGTAATGGCCGCGGCCGCCGACGCCGACCCCGAGGTCGACAAGGTCCACCAGGACTCCGAGCGCGGCCGCAAGGGCGGCGCGCGGGCGTTCGTCACGCGGCTCCGCGAGATCGGCGGACTTCGCGAGGGCATCGACATCGACCATGCGGCGGCCGTCGCCGGGGTCATCAGCGAGCCGCTGGTCTTCCAGCGGCTCGTGGTCGAGGCGGGCTGGTCCGTCGAGGACTACGCGACCTGGATGGAGGACGCGGTGGTGGCCGCGCTGCTCCCCCACTGACAGCGCGACCTACCCGGACTCGACGAGCCGCGCCAGACGGTCCAGCGACGCCTGAAGCCGCTGCGCGCTGGTGGCACGGGCGCGCGGCAGGCGCTGCTCGTCCGTCAACTGCCTCCAGTCGTAGGTGTGTGTGACGTGCGTGTGCCCGGGGTCGATCGGCTCGAGCTCCCAACGCCAGAGATGCCCGGGCGGCTCCTGGCCCGGCTCGGCGGGCCGCCAGGCGATGCGACGACCCTCCTCGAACTCGACGACGTGATTCTCCCGGACGTTGCCCTTCGTCGTCCTCATGGTGAAGACCTCGCCGACTGCGTGGACCCGCTGCTCGGGGTCCGCGGTGTCGAGGTTGTCGTTGCCGTCCCAGCGGGGCTGCTGCGCCGGATCGGCGATGAGCTCGAAGATGTCGCCGGGAGCGGCAGCGACCGATCGGGCGGCACTGACGACCCGCGGGAGGTCGTCGGTCATGCCTGGCTCTCCTTCGCGTCGGGATGGAGGTCATCGAGCGGTACGTCCGGGTCGGCCAGGCGGGCGGGGTCGACCTCGGCGCGGGCCTTGGCGAGCTTCTTGATGCCGTCGGCGGCGTCCCAGTCGTTGACGTTCATGCCGGCGAGGACCTTGCCGCCGCCGAGCCAGAAGGCCAGCCAGGAGCCGCCCGGCTCCTTGCCGGGGTCGCCGCGCAGCACGACGGCATCGGCCTCGTCCCGGCCGACGTAGCCGTGGTACTCCATCGAGAGGTCGTACTGGTCGGTGAAGAAGTAGGGCAGCTTGGCGTAGGGCTCGCCCTTGCCCGCCATCGACTTCCCTGCCGCGGCGCCCTGGTTGGCCGCGTTGGCCCAGTGCTCGACCCGCAGCCGGGAGCCGTAGAGCGGGTGGAACGCGTTGGCGACGTCACCGGCGGCATAGACGTCGGGGTCGGCGCTCTGCAGCAGCTCGTCGACGACGATGCCGTTGTCGACCTCGAGCCCGGCCTTGTCGGCGAGGTCGGTGTTGGGTCGGATACCCACGCCCACCAGCACGAGGGAGGCCTCGTGCACCGTGCCGTCGGACGTACGGACGCCGGTGACCTTGCCGTCGGCACCCTCGAAGCCGTCGACGCCCAGGCCGGTGCGCAGGTCCACGCCGTGCTGGCGGTGCAGGGCTGCGAAGACCTCGCCCACCTCGCGGCCGAGCACGCCGTAGAGCGGAGTCGGCTGTGGCTCGACGAGCACGACGTCGACGCCGTGGTGCCGGGCAGCAGCCGCGACCTCGAGACCGATCCACCCGCCGCCGACGACGACGATCGACCCTCCGGAGGCCAGGGTGTCGCGCAGTGCCTCGGACTCGCCGAGGCGGCGCAGGTAGTGGATGCCGTCGAGGTCGCCGCCCTTCACGTCCAGGCGGCGCGGCGAGGAGCCGGTGGAGAGCAGCACCTTGTCGTAGCCCAGCCGCTCGCCCCCGGCGAGCTCGACGACCTTGTCGTCGCGGTGCAGACCGGTGACAGCGGTGCCGAGTCGCAGGTCCACGTCGTGCTCCGCGTACCAGCCCTCCTCGTGCACGAAGGCCTTCTCGCGGGGCTTGTCGCCCTTGAGGATCTCCTTGGACAGCTTGGGCCGCTCGTAGGGACGCTCGCGCTCGTCGCCGACGAGCACCACCTGTCCGTCGAAGCCGGAGTCGCGCAGCGCCTCCGCCGCCTTGGCACCCGCGAGGCTCGCGCCGACGATGACGTACGTCCGATCAGCCATGCCGGCCATCCTCACCCGCCGGGCCCTCAGGCGCCAGGGCGGGGTCCTGCGGCCAGCCGGCGGTGCAGTGCGGCTGCCGAGACATCCGTCAGGGACGCGACCTGGTCGAGGACGACCCGAAGCCGCGCTCCGTCGTCGGCGGCATCGGTCCAGGCGTCCCGCAGCAGCGCGTCGAGGCTGGCGGGGGCGGTCGCTAGCAGCCGGTCCACGAGCTCCTGGACGAGCTCCGTCTGCAGCGAGTAGCGACGGGACGCGTCGTCGCGGGACATCACGAATCGGTCTGCCACCGCCTTGAGCACCTCGACCTCGACCCGCACCCCGGCGGGCACGACCAGCTCGGCGTCGTAGCCGGCCAGCGGGCCGGCGCCGTAGGCCTCCCGGGTCGCGTCCTGCGCCGCCCGCGCGTAGCGGCCGATCAGGCCGCTGGTGAGGTTCTTCAGCGCGGCCAGCGCACGGTGCGACCCGTCGTAGCCGGCCGGCCACTCGTCGAGGGCCAGCAGCCGGTCGAACGCCGCGAGCACGTCGTCGGTGCCGGCGGCTGGGTGCCGGAGCGCCGTGAGCTCGGCGACGCCGGCGCGCTCCGCCGGGTCGTCGAGCTCGGCGAGTCGGAGGTGGCCGGCATGGATGGCGTCCTCGAGGTCGTGCACCGAGTAGGCAACGTCGTCGGCCCAGTCCATGACCTGCGCCTCGAGCCGACGCGTGCCTGCGGGCACGCCGGCGCGGAACCAGGCGAAGACGTCGCGGTCGTCGTCGTAGACGCCGAACTTGCGCTGGTCGTGCTCGGGTCCCCACGGGTACTTGCAGGACGCGTCCAGGACCGCCCTGGTGAGGTTGAGCCCGACGCTGCGCCCGTCCGGAGCGAAGGTCTTGGCCTCGAGCCGGGTCAGCAGCCGCAGGCTCTGCGCGTTGCCCTCGAAGCCGCCGGCGGGACCGGCCACTGCTGCGAGGGCCGCCTCGCCGGTGTGCCCGAAGGGCGGGTGCCCGAGGTCGTGGGCGAGGCAGGCCGTCTCGACGAGGTCCGGGTCGCAGCCGAGTGCCGCTCCGATGCCGCGTCCGACCTGCGCGCACTCCAGCGAGTGCGTCAGGCGGGTGCGCGGGAAGTCACTCTCGCCCGGCACCACGACCTGCGTCTTCCCGGCCAGCCGGCGCAGGGCCGAGGAGTGCAGGACGCGGGCCCGGTCGCGGTCATAGGCGGTGCGACCCGAGAGCTTCGGCGGCTCGTCGACCCAACGGTCGTCCGGGCGCGGGTCCTCAGACAGCGTTCGGTCCGGAGTCAGAGCTGCGGTCGAAGACCTTCCAGTAGAGGTAGGCCATCGTCTCGCGCAGGATGTAGCGCAGCTCGACGCCGCGGGTCCGAACGGCCGGCCCGCGACGGGTCGGCGAGACGACCGCATCGATCCCCCGGCCGCTGGCCATCGAGCCGGTCCGCAAGGCGTGCCACGGGTCGGTGACGATGACGGCGGTCGACCAGCCCGTCCTGCTGCATCTGCTTCTCCACCGCCTCCAGGCTGCTCAGGGTGTCGCCGCCGGTCTCGACCGCGGTGACCCTCGACTCCGGGACGCCGTTCTCGGCGAGCCACTTCTTGCCGCTCGACGCCTCCGTGTAGCGGTCGCCCGCCTGGTTGCCGCCGACGGTGACGATCCGCGGCGCCACGTCGTCACGCCACAGGTTGCGCGCGTGCACGAGCCGCGCGGTGAAGACCGACGAGGGCCGACCGTCGAACTGGGCAGCCCCGAGCACGACGATGACGTCGGAGGTCCGGCGGTCGTCCTGGCGAGCGGTCCACCACACCAGCCACGCGGTACCGGCGAAAACGAGCAGACCGAGGGCGAGGATGGCCGCCAGCGTCTTGACGACCAGCTTGGGGACGATCAGCAAGCGGTCACCGACTGTCGCTCCCGTCGCTCACGATCGACGCCCGCCCGGCCTCGAGACGGGCCACCGGGACCCGGAAGGGCGAGCACGAGACGTAGTCGAGACCGACGTCGTGGAAGAAGTGCACCGAGTCAGGGTCCCCACCGTGCTCGCCGCACACACCGACCTTGAGGTCCGGGCGGGTGGCGCGGCCCTCCTCGGTGGCGATGGCGACCATCCGGCCGATCCCCTCGCGGTCCAGCGACTCGAAGGGCGAGACCCCGAAGATGCCCAGCTCGAGGTATCGGCTGAAGAAGGCGGCCTCCACGTCGTCGCGCGAGAAGCCCCAGCCCATCTGCGTCAGGTCGTTGGTGCCGAAGGAGAAGAACTCGGCCGCCTCCGCGATCTGCCCCGCGGTCAGCGCCGCGCGCGGCACCTCGATCATCGTGCCGATGGTCGCCTCGAGGTCCTGCCCGGTCCGCTCCTGGACCTCGGCGAGGATCTGGCGGGCCTCGTCGCGGATCGCCTCGAGCTCCTGGACGGCGCCGACGAGCGGAACCATGATCTCCGCCTTCGGCGACTTCCCGTCGGCCTTCAGCTCCGCCGCGGCCTCGGCGATCGCCTTGACCTGCATGCCGAAGAGACCGGGGACCACCAGTCCGAGGCGTACGCCGCGAAGCCCGAGCATCGGGTTCTGCTCGTGGAGGCGGCGGACCGCGTCCAGCAGGAGCTGGTCGTGCGAGGTGTCCTCGCCCCGCTCCTCGGCGAGGGCCACCTTGACCGAGAGGTCGGTGAGGTCGGGCAGGAACTCGTGCAGCGGCGGGTCGAGCAGCCGCACCGTGACCGGCAGCCCGTCCATCGCAGTGAAGATGCCGACGAAGTCCTTGCGCTGCAGCGGCTCGAGGGTGTCCAGCGCGGCCTGCCGCTCGTCGTCCGTCTCGGCGAGGATCAGGCGCTCGACGTGCTGGCGCCGGTCACCGAGGAACATGTGCTCGGTCCGGCACAGGCCGATCCCCTCGGCGCCGAAGCGCCGGGCTCGCTCGGAGTCCTCCGGTGTGTCGGAGTTGGCGCGCACCCCGAGCCGGCGTTTCTCGTCGGCGCGCGCCATCAGCCGGTGCACGGCCTTCACGAGGTCCTCGGTGTCGGCTGCCCTCCGGGTCGATCTCGCCCTCGAAGTACTGCACCACCTCGGAGGGCTGGACCGGCACCTCGCCGAGGTAGACCGCGCCGGAGGTGCCGTCGATCGAGATGACGTCGCCCTCGTTGACCACGGCGCCACCGCGGGCCGTGAACTTCCTGGCCTTCAGGTCGACCTCGAGCTCCTCGGCTCCGCAGACGCAGGTCTTGCCCATCCCGCGCGCGACGACGGCGGCGTGCGACGTCTTGCCGCCGCGGCTGGTGAGGATCCCCTGGGCGGCGATCATGCCGTTGAGGTCGTCGGGGTTGGTCTCGCGGCGGACCAGGATGACCCGCTCGCCCCGCTCGGCCATCTCCTCGGCGCGGTCCGAGTCGAAGACCGCCTTGCCGACCGCTGCGCCCGGGGAGGCGTTCATGCCCTTGGCGATCTGCTCCTTGGCTGCACCCGAGTCGAAGCGCGGGAACATCAGCTGAGCGAGCTGGTCGCCGGTCACGCGGGTGAGTGCCTCGTCGAGCTCGATCAGACCCTGGTCGACGAGCTGGGTGGCGATCCGGAACGCGGCTCCCGCCGTGCGCTTGCCGATGCGGGTCTGCAGCATCCACAGCTTGTTGCGCTCGATGGTGAACTCGATGTCGCACAGGTCGCGGTAGTGGTTCTCCAGCTTCGCCATGATGCCGAGCAGCTGGTCGTAGGCCGGCTTGTCGATGCCTTCGAGGTCCTGCAGCGGGATCGTGTTGCGGATGCCGGCGACGACGTCCTCGCCCTGCGCGTTCTGCAGGTAGTCGCCGTAGATGCCCTGGTGGCCCGAGCCCGGGTCGCGCGTGAAGGCGACGCCCGTGCCGGAGTCCATCCCGAGGTTGCCGAAGACCATCGAGCAGATGTTGACGGCGGTGCCGAGGTCGGCCGGGATGCGCTCCTGGCGCCGGTAGAGGATGGCGCGCGGCGCGTTCCAGGAGTTGAAGACCGCGCGGACCGCCATGTCCATCTGCTCGCGAGGCTCGGTCGGGAACTCGCGACCGCCGTGCTCGCGGACGATGCCCTTGAACGTGTCGACCAGGGCACGCAGGTCGTCCTCGTCGAGGTCGAGGTCGTTCTCGGTCCCCTTGGCCTTCTTGGCCGCGTCGATCGCGTCCTCGAAGTGCTCGCCGTCGATGTCGAGGACGGTCTTGCCGAACATCTGGATCAGGCGGCGGTAGGAGTCCCAGGCGAAGCGCCCGCTGCCGGCCTGCTTCGCCAGGCCCTGCACCGAGTCGTCGTTGAGCCCGATGTTGAGGACGGTCTCCATCATTCCCGGCATCGAGAACTTCGCACCCGAGCGGACGGAGACGAGCAGCGGGTCGTCGGACTGGCCGAGCGAGCGTCCCATCTCCTTCTCGAGGGCCGCGAGGTGCGTGCTGACCTCGTCGCGCAGCTCCGTGGGCTCGTCGCCCGAGTCGAGGTAGACCTTGCACGCCTCGGTGGTGATGACGAACCCGGGTGGGACGGGCAGCCCGAGGTTGGTCATCTCGGCGAGGTTGGCGCCCTTGCCGCCGAGCAGGTCCTTCATGTCCCTGCTGCCCTCGGTGAAGTCGTAGACGTACTTCGTCATGGCCAACCCCTCTGCTCGAGCAGTTCGATCAGGCGGGCGATCATCTGTCGACCCCGCTGGAGACCTCTCTGTCGGAGCCTACCCACGGCCGCTCTGGACGAGGACGGGCCGTCGTTGCATAGTCACGGAGAGCAGGTGGCGCTCGGGGCGTCGAACGAGGGACGGGGGATGGACGGCACGCGGCTCGTCGGCCGGGACCCTGAGCTGGCTCTCCTGAGGGAGCAGCTGGACCGTGCGCGTCGCGGTGAGGCCAGGGTCGTGTTCGTCCGCGGCGAGGCCGGGATCGGCAAGACCTCGCTCGTGCACTCGGCACTCGGCGACCTGGACGGCTTCCGCGTGCTGGCCGCGTCCGGTGAGGAGACCGAGAGGGATCTCGCGTTCGGGGTCATCCAGCAGCTGATGACCGCGCTCGGGTCGGAGGCTCCGGTGATCGGGACCTCGATGAGTGTCGGATCCACCCTGCTAGGTGCTCTCTCGGACGCTCAGTCCAGCGGGCCGCTGGTGCTCTGGGTCGACGACCTCCACTGGGTCGACCCTCCGTCGCAGGAGGCGCTGTACTTCGCCGTGCGCCGGCTCCGGGCGGACGACGTCTGCATCGTCCTGACCGAGCGACCTGACGAGCCCGGGCTGCTGCCGGCGTTCAACCGCCTCAGGCGGGATGCCCGCACCGTCCTGATGAGCCTTGGTGGGCTCGACACCGCCTCGGTGGGCGACCTGGCAGCAGCGCTGGGGATCCGGCTGCCCCCCGGAGCCGCTGGCCGGCTCACGGACCACACGGGGGGCAACCCGCTCTGGTCCATCGCGTTGATGCGCGAGGTGCCGGCGGAGCAGCTGTCGGATCCGTCACCACGCCTGCCTGCCCCGAAGGAGTTCGAGCTGCTGGTCGGCGAGCGGCTCGCCCGGATCTCGCCCGATGCCCGGCGGCTTGTCGAGGCGTCCGCGGTCTCGGGGACCGAATGGCCGCTCTCTGCCCTTGCCCGGGCAGCGTCCGTGGCGGACGAGGAGTCGGCCCTCGCCGAGGCGGTCGAGGCAGTGCTTCTGCGGGAGTCCGGTAGCGGGCCGACGCAGGTACGCCCCGTCCACGCCTTGGTTTCCTCGGCCGTTGTCTCGAGGCTCGACCCGAACCGTCGGCGGACCTTGCACGGGAGCCTCGCCGAGCTCTCGGCCAACGACCGCGAGCGGCTGCGCCACCAGATCGAGGCCGCCACCGGGTATGACGACGGGCTCGCCGAGCGGCTGGCCGCCATGGCGGCCGGGTACCTCAGCCACGGCGGCTGGTCGGACGGGGCGGCGCTCCTCGCCAGCGCGGCCGCGCTGGCCTCGAACCCGTCACGTCGAGCCGCTCTCGTCGACGACGCGCTGGCCGCCTGCCTGATGAGCGGTGACGTACGACGGGCGCGCAGCATCGCCGCTGACCTGCACGACCTGCCACCGTCACCTCGGCGCCCTGCTCTCCTCGGCTGGATCGCAGTGTCCGACGGACGCTTCGACGATGCTGAACCGCTCTTCCGGGATGCCATCCGCGCAGCGCGGGACGCCGGGCTGTCGTCCGTCGAGGCCGAGGCGAGTCGCCACCTTGCGCGGCTGCTCGTCATTGACGGACGGCCTGGCGAAGCCGTCGAGTACGCACGGACGGCCCTGCGGGTCGAACCGTCGACGTCCATGGGTGGCGGCATGGCTCGAGCGATACTGGTCACCGCCCTCTCCCTGACCGGCCGCCTGGACGAGGCCGAGGCTGCGGCCGAGATCCACGGTCGCCCCTCGCCGCACCAGATGATCGTGGCGGTCTGCCGCGGCGGTACCGCGCGCACCTATGCCGGCGACTACGTCGGGGCCGAGGAGGACCTGCGGGCCGCGATCGAGGCGAGCAGGAGCATGGGCGTCTCGGACTTCCTCAGCGCTGCCTGGTCCAACCTGGCCCAGGTCCAGTACCTGACAGGACGATGGGACGCCTCGATCCAGAACTCCGAGCCGGCCGTGGAGCTGGTGCTCGACACCGAGCAGACCTGGGCAGCAGCACCTGTCCATGCCCTCGCGGCCATGGTTCCTGCCAGGCGCGGCGAGTGGGAGCGCGCCGCGCGACACGTCGACCGGGCCCTGGCCGCCGCCCGCGCAGGCGGTGACGCCATGAGCACCGGATACGCAGCGACCGCAGCCGCAGTGCTCGCGCACAGCAGGCAGTCCTACCGCGAAGTCCTCCAGGCCGTCGGGCTCATCCAGTCGCTGCGGCACGGCGGCGGGCCCGACCAGCCCGGCGCGCTCGAGTGGCCACAGCTCTACGCCGAGGCACTGGTGCGGCTGGGACGCCACGACGACGCGGACCAGTTCCTCACCCGGTTCGAGTCCGCAGCGGCCGTGACTGGCGGCCCGTGGGCACGCGCCGGTCTGGCTCGGGCCCGCGCCCTCCTGCTGGCCGAGTCCGGTCATCTGGACGAGGCAGTGTCGTCGTTCGCGATCGCTGAGCAGCTGGCGGCGGACGCCGGGACACCGTTCGACCTTGCCCTGGTGCGACTCCAGCTGGGGACCTGCCTTCGTCGCGCCGGCACACGCGAGCGGGCGGAGCGGGTCCTCATGGCTGCGACGGCCGGCTTCCGCGAGCTGGGTGCCTTGCCGTTCCTCGACATGACGTCGGAGGAGATCGCCCTCCTCGGCGGGCGCCCCCCGCCGGCTGCCGAGATCGGGCGTCCTGCGCTAACGCCGCAGGAAGTGGCGGTCAGTCGCCTGGTGCGGAAAGGCCTCAGCAACCGGGAGATCGCGACGGAGCTCTTCCTCAGCACCAAGACCGTCGAGTTCCACCTGCGGCACGTCTTCATCAAGCTCGGCATCACGTCGAGGACCCAGCTGGTCGCCCGCTCGGCCGAGATCCTCGAGCTGCGCACGGTCGAAGACGGCAGCGAGCGCCCGCTCCGGGCGGTGCAGGACGAGTGAGGCCTCCTCGACCGTGAGGCCGGCCAGCGCCAGCAGCCGGGCCTGGTCGCGCCACCGCGACACGTGCGGCAGCCCGATGTGGCTGCCGCGGTCGAGCTCGTGCAGAGCGGCGCGGTAGAGCGTCACGCGCGCGCCGTGGGGGCGCCCACGGTCGAAGAGCCGGACGAATGCTGAAGATGCGACGCGGTGCGCGAGCTCCACGTCTCCGGTGACCGCCGCGGCCCAACCCGCGAGCGCAGCGTAGTGGGCGGACCAGATCTCCTCGGCCCGCCCGCCACGCCATCGTGCCGGCATCCGTGACTCCACCGCTGCCTCCCCCACAGCACTGCGTCCACGACGGTAGCCCCGGAGGCTCCCGGCTGCGACAGGGAAAACCCTGGGTTCCTCCAATGCCCTGGGACCGGGCGGAGTGCGCCAGGATGCGGGGATGCGCGCCGTTAGCGACCGACCTGTCCCCGGCTTCGGACTGGTGTCGTCGGCTGCCGCACCGGTGCTGCTCATCGGCGGGTGGACCGTCGCGGCGGCCCGACAGCAGGGCGCCTTCGACCCCCTGGAGCGGACCATCAGCGACCTGGCGGCGTACGGCGCGAACGACCGCTGGATCATGACGACCGCCCTCGCGGGGCTCGGCATCTGCCACCTGACCACGGCCGCCGCCCTGCGCGACGTTGCCGCACCTGCTGGACGGGCGGTGCTCGCCGCCGGCGGTGTCACGACCGTGCTGGTCGCGGTCTTTCCCCTGCCTGCCGACGGCAGCGGGTCGACGGCACACACCTTGGTCGCTGGGACCGCCTTCCTGACGCTGTCCCTGTGGCCCGCGTTCGCCGTCCGGCGGGACGGCGCGGCACTGGTTCGCCCGGTCCCGTCGGTGCTCGCCGCCGCCACCCTGCTCGGCCTGGTCGGCTGGTTCGGCGTCCAGCTGCGGGCCGACGAGGGTGTCGGGCTGGCCGAGCGGGTCACCGCGGGAGCACAGGCCCTGTGGCCGCTGGCCGTGACTGGCACGACCTGGGTGACCGCTCTCGCGGCTCGACGGAAGAGGAGTCAGTCATGACCGTTCGCTGGGGCATCGTCGCGACCGGCGGCATCGCCGCGGCATTCGCGAGGGACCTGCGGCTGCTGCCCGATGCCGAGGTGGTCGCCGTCGGCTCGCGGAGGAAGGAGACGGCCGACGCCTTCGCCCGGGAGCACGACCTGCCCCGGGCTTTCGCCACGTACGAGGAGCTGGTGTCCGACGACGAGGTCGACGCGGTCTACGTCTCGACGCCGCACCCTGGCCACCACGACGCGACGATGCTCGCGATCGACGCCGGCAAGGCGGTGCTGCTCGAGAAGCCCTTCACGATGGACGCCGGCGAGGCACGCGCCCTGGTGTCGGCGGCGCGGGCGCGAGGCGTCTTCCTCATGGAGGCGATGTGGACCCGCTTCCTGCCCCACGTGGTGCGGCTGCGCGAGGTGCTGGCCGCGGGCACGCTCGGCGAGGTGACCACCGTGACCGCGGAGCACGGCCAGTGGTTCGCCCAGGACCCGAAGCACCGGCTCTTCGCACCCGCGCTAGGTGGTGGTGCTCTGCTCGACCTGGGCGTCTACCCCATCTCCTTCGCCTCGATGGTGCTCGGCACACCGACGCGGGTGACTTCAGTGGGCGACCCGGCCTTCACCGGCGTCGACGCGACGACGTCGGCGCTGCTGCAGCACGAGGGCGGTGCGCATGCGGTCCTGACCTGCTCGCTGCGGGCCGCCGGCATGAACGCCGCCGCAGTCGTCGGCACGGAGGCGCGCGTCGAGATCGACCCGGTCTTCTACTCCCCCACGACGATCCGCGTGGTCGGCCGCGACGGGTCGGTGCTCGAGTCCTTCGACGGATCCGTCGAGGGCTCCGGCCACCGCTTCCAGGCGGCCGAGGTGGGTCGCTGCCTCTCCTCGGGCCAGCTCGAGAGCGACGTGATGCCGCTCGACGAGACGGTCGCGATCATGAAGACGATGGACGAGATCCGGCGGCAGATCGGGCTCGACTACACCGTGCTCTGAGCGCAGGCAGCACCCGTCTCTAGACTCCGCGGGTGACCGCGGCAGACACCACGTCAGGCGTCCTGGACAGCGCACGCGCCATGGCGCCGGACCTGGTCGCGCTGCGCCGCGAGCTGCACCGGATCCCCGAGATCGGCAACGACCTCCCGCTCACCCAGCAGGCCGTGCTTCGCGCGCTCGACGGGCTCGACCTCGAGGTCACGGCCGGCACCGGGCTGTCGTCGGTCGTCGCGGTGCTGAGAGGCGGCGCGGCCGGCCCGGACGCCCCCGTGGTGCTGTTGCGCGGCGACATGGACGCGCTCCCGGTCACCGAGGAGGTGCCGGTCGACTACGTCTCCGAGCACGCCGGGGTCATGCACTCCTGCGGCCACGACCTGCACGTTGCTGCTCTCGTCGGAGCCGCGCGGCTGCTGCACGAGCGACGCGCTGAGCTGACCGGCGACGTGGTCCTGATGTTCCAGCCCGGCGAGGAGGGACCGGGCGGCGCCGAGCCGATGATCGCCGAGGGCCTGCTCGACGCGGCCGGCCGGCCGGTCGACGCGGCCTACTCGCTGCACGTCGCCTCGTCGGAGTACCCAAAGGGCCAGTGGTTCGGC
Source organism: uncultured Actinomycetota bacterium (assembly GCA_963762865.1). Taxonomy (GTDB): domain Bacteria; phylum Actinomycetota; class Actinomycetes; order JACCUZ01; family JACCUZ01; genus DATHAP01. The sequence continues at coordinate 181,309 of CAVXNC010000008.1, read as the reverse complement.
CGGCCCGGGCCGATCTTCGCGGCCGCCGACGAGGCGCGCGTGCGGGTCTTCGGCGTGGGCGGGCACGGCTCCACGCCGCACCGCGCGAAGGACCCCATCCCGGTGGCCTGCGAGATCGTCGTGGCGCTGCAGGCGATGGTGACGCGCGGCTTCGACGTCTTCGACCCGGTCGTGGTCACGGTCGGCCGGATCGCCGGCGGCACGAAGGACAACATCATCCCGGACACGGCCGAGCTGGACGCGACGGTCCGCAGCCTCTCGGCCACGAGCCGCGCCAAGGTGCAGGCCGACATCGAGCGCCTGGCCACCGGCATCGCAGCCGCGCACGGGCTCACCGCCGAGGTCGACTACCGGCTCGGCTACCCGGTGACGGTCAACGACGAGAGCGAGTACGCCCGGGCGGTCGCTGCGGTCACCGACCTCTTCGGGGCCGACCGGTTCACCGAGATGCCGGAGCCGGAGCTGGGCTCCGAGGACATGTCCTTCGTGCTCGACCGGGTGCCGGGTGCCTACCTCCTGCTGAGTGCCTGCCCGGCCGCGGACTACGTCACGGCGCCGGACAACCACTCGCCGCGCGCGGCCTTCGACGACGCGGTGCTGCCCGACGCCGCGGCCTGGCTCGCCGAGGTCACCGTGCGCCGGCTCGCGGCCGGCCGCCGACCGGACGCCCGCTAGACCCGCAGCCGGCCTTCCTGGTAGCCCCGGGCGATCGTCGTGACGAACTTGTGCACCGCGTCCTCGTTGGGCGCCAGCGGGCCGGGCGCGAAGTGCGGCGACGACAGCCCGCGCTGCACCGACTCGCAGGCCGCCCAGTCCTGCCGATTGGTCCGGTCCCAGAAGTCGACGGCGTAGGCCGGGTCGACGTCCGCGTCCGGGAAGTACCAGCTGCACTCGACGCGGGTCTGCCCGGGTGACAGCGGCGTCATCCGGTGGGTCATCACATAGTCCGGGTGCATCGACAGCAGCAGGTTGGGCAACAGGCCGAGGTAGAGCACCTGGCGTGGGTGCGCCCCATCGATCGGACGCCCGGCGGAGCGGCCGTCGAGCGACATCGTGACGGCGTCGTCGCGCAGGTCCATCGAGCCACCGACCCAGCTGCCCGGCAGGTCGTAGTTCGACCCGCTCGACGGTGGGCTCACCTGGCACAGCTCGGGGTGGATCAGCGGGCAGTGGTAGCACTCGTGGTAGTTCTCGGTGATCACCTTCCAGTTCGCCGCCACGACGTAGTCGTGCGTCGCACGCAGGACGAGCCTTTCCGGGGCGTACGGCGCGACGAGGCCGGCCAGGCCGCCAAGGTGCTCGGCGAACGGCGTAGCCGGGCTGCCAAGACCGTTGACGAAGGCCCAGCCGTGCCAGACCTCGACCGGCAGGGACACCAGGCCGTGCTGCCCAGGGTCGAAGGCCGCGACGTCCCGGAAACCGGGAGCGGCGAGCAGGCAACCCTCGAGGTCGTAGCTCCAGGCGTGGTACGGGCAGACGACCGCGCGCCTGCCCGACGTCTCTCCCTCGGCGAGCAGCTCGTGACCGCGGTGGCGGCAGGTGTTGGCAAATGCCCGTACGGCGCCCGACGCGTCGCGCGACAGAAGGACGGCCACGTCCCCGGCGGTGCTGGCTACCTGCGTCCGTCCCTCGGGAAGCAGGTCGGCGACCCGGCCGACGCACACCCAGGACGCTGCGAAGAAGTGCCGGCGCTCCCACGCCAGCACGGCCGGCGACGTGTAAGCCTCGGCCGGGAGCATCGTGCTCTCGCCGAACGACCGCAGCGCCGACGCGAGACCGTCGGCGCCGACCGGCGCGGAGGTCGTCATGTGTTGCCTCCGGTGACGAGCAGCGCCACGGCCACGAGTGGTCGAGCAACTAGGGTCCGGGCATGGCCCGGCGGAAGGTCGAGGCGCGGCGCGAGGAGATCCTGCGCGCCACGGTCGACGAGGTGACCGAACGCGGCTTTGCGAGCACCCGGGTCGCCGACGTCGCCGGCCGGCTGGGCATCAGCACCGGGCTGGTCTTCTACCACTTCGAGTCCAAGGACCAGCTGCTGTCGCAGGCCTTCGCCTACGCCGCCGAGCGCGACCTCGAGCGGCTCGACGCGGCGGCAGCCGCACGTGGCACGGCGGTGCGTCGGCTGGCCAGGATCCTGGCGCTCTACGGCCCCGAGGGATCTGCAGGGGGTTGGAGCCTGTGGATCGACGCCTGGGCCAGCGCCCTCCGCTCGCCGGAGATGGCCGAGGTGTCCCGGCAGCTCGACGTGCGGTGGAAGGACACGGTGGCCGCGGTGATCGCCGACGGTGTCGAGCGCGGCGAGCTGCACTGCGACGACCCCAGCGCTGCCGCCTGGCGGATCACCGCGATGCTCGACGGACTCGCCGTGCAGAGCACCGTGCACGCGGGGGTGCTGAGCCGCCGGCAGATCACCACGTGGGTGCGCGCGATGGCGGCCTCGGAGCTCGGCATCGAGGCGGCTGACCTGCACCGCTGATCCGGCCGTCATGCTGGTCATCGCGGCTGCAGCCCCAGCCGGCTGCGCAGCCGCTCGGCTCGCCGGTCGCGCAGCACCTGACGGACTGCGTTGCGGCCGGGTACCCCGGTCACGCCGCCGCCGCCGTGGGTGCCCGACCCGGCCTGGTAGAGCCCGCGCACCGGCGTCCGCAGGTCGGCGTAGCCGGCCGCCGGGCGGCCGTGGAACATCTGGTCCACGGTCAGCTCGCCATGGAAGATGTTGCCGCCGACCAGGCCGTACTCCGTAGCCATCTGGTGCGGGCCGATGACCTGCCGGTGCAGCACCGAGTCGGTGAAGCCGGGGGCCACGGCCTCCATCCGGGCGACCACCCGGTCGGCGTGCGCGTCCAGGTCGGCGGTCCGCGGCTCGTCGGCCCACTCGTGGGGGACCCACTGGGTGAACATCGAGATCACGTGGTGCCCGGCCGGGGCCAGCGAGTCGTCGAAGAACGACGGGATGCAGATGTCGGCGAAGGGCAGGGCAGAGGCCCGGCCGCCGACCGCGTCCTGGAAACCGGCCTCGACCTCGTCCATCGACTCGGCAAGGACGATGGTGCCGCCGTGCACGTCGGCGTGGACGGCGGGATGGGCGGTGAACGCCGGCAGCCGGTCGACCGCGAGGTTCACCTTCACCACACCGCTGCGGGTCCGCCACCGCTCGATGTCGCCCACGAAGTCCGGCGGAAGCACCGCGCGGTCCAGCAGCCGGAGGAACGACACCACCGGGTGCGCGGTGGTGACGACCGTCGGTGCCCGCAGCTCCTCGCCCGACGCCAGCCGCACGCCGGTCACCGCGCCCGAGCGGGTGGTGATCTCCTCGACCAGCCGCGCCGGTGCGCAGCTCGGCACCGAAGGACCGGGCCGCCGCCGCGATGGCCTGGGTGACCGCACCCATGCCACCGCGCGGGAAGCCCCACGCGCCGGTGCGGCCGTCGCCGACGCCACCGAGGTGGTGGTGCGCCATCACGTAGGCCGTGCCCGGCGACCGCGGGCCGGCCCACGATCCGATGACCCCGCTGACGGACAGCACACCCTTCATGGCGTCGGAGACGAAGAAGTCGTCGAGCAGGTCGGCGACACTCATCGTCAGCAGGCGGGTCGCCTCGACCGCCCGGCGCGTGTCGATACCGCGCAGCAGGGGCAGCAGCCGCGCCTGCGCGGCCAGGTCGGCGGGCTTGCGGGACCCGAGCTTCGGCGGGATCACCGACAGCAGCGGCGAAAGCACGGCGGCCAGGTCGGCCATCCACGCGTCCCACCGCTCGATCGCGACAGCGTCCTTGTCCGAGAACTTGGCGATCTGCTCGCGGCGCGCCGCCGGCTCGTCGGGCAGCGCGAGGTAGCGCCCGTCGGCGTGCGGCGCGAAGTAGGGGCCCTGCGGGTAGACGTGATAGCCGTACCGGTCGAGCTGCAGGTCGCGCACCAGCGTCGGGGGCAGCAGCGAGACGACGTACGACAGGGAGCTGACCTGGTAGTCCGGACCGAACGGCCGCTCGGTCACCGCTGCGCCGCCGACGACGTCCCGCGACTCGCACACGACGGTGCGCAGCCCCGCCCGGGCCAGGTACGCCGCGGCGACCAGGCCGTTGTGCCCACCACCGACCACCACGACGTCGTAGGACTTCGGCACGCAGGTCACTCCTTCGTACTGATTCATGAGTCAGTAAGTCCGCCACCAGTGTGCCGTGCCGACGGCCGCCGGGGAAAGCGGCACCGAGCTCGCGAGATCCTCAGCCGCCCGAGATCGCCAGCTCGGCGGACGCGTCGACGGCTCCCCACTCGCGGTCGTCGAGCCAGCCCTCGGGCAGCACCACACGTCGCGGCGACCCCAGCCGGCCGCGAGGTGCGCCGATCGACTCGCGCGGGAAGGGCTGCGACGAGTCCAAGGTGGCAAGCAGGTCGTCGAGCTCGGTCAGGCTGGAGACCAGGGCCAGCGCGTTGCGGGTCTCGCCGCCGACGCCGAAGCCCTTGAGATACCAGGACACGTGCTTGCGGAACTCGCGGGCACCCTTGTCCTCGCCGGCCCAGTCGGCCATCAGGCCGGCGTGCCGGCGCATCACCGCCGCGACCTCACCGAGCGTCGGCTGCGGGTCGTCCGGCAACCCGGCGAAGGCCCGGTCGAAGGACCGGAACAGCCACGGCCGGCCGAGGCAGCCGCGGCCGACGACGACGCCGTCGCAGCCGGTCTCGGCCATCATCCGCAGCGCGTCCGACGCCTCCCAGACGTCGCCGTTGCCCAGCACCGGGACGCTGGTGACGTGCTCCTTGAGCCGGGCGATCGCCGACCAGTCAGCAGACCCCGAGTAGGCCTGGGCGGCGGTCCGCCCGTGCAGCGCGACGGCCGCGACGCCCTCCTCCTCGGCGATCCGGCCGGCCTCGAGGTAGGTGAGGCGCTCGTCGTCGATGCCCTTGCGCATCTTCATCGTCACGGGCACCCGGCCGGCGGCGGTGACCGCGGCGCGCAGAACCGCGCGCAACAGGTCGCGCTTCCACGGCAGCGCGGCCCCGCCCCCGCGCCGGGTCACCTTGGGCACCGGGCAGCCGAAGTTCAGGTCGATGTGGTCCGCACGATCCTCGGCCACCAGCATGGTGACGGCCTCGCGCACCACAGCCGGGTCGACGCCGTAGAGCTGCAGGCTGCGCGGCTGCTCGTCCGGCGCGAACTCGATGAGCCGCATCGTCTCGGGGTCACGCTCCACCAGCGCACGGGTGGTGATCATCTCGCTGACGTAGAGCCCGCCGCCGAACTCCCGGCACAGCCGCCGGAAGGGCGAGTTGGTGATGCCCGCCATCGGCGCGAGCACGACGGGCGGCGACACCAGGTGCGGCCCGATGCGCAGCGGGGCGGGAGTGGTCACGACCCCATTGTCGCAAGCGCGACCATCAGGGTGGTCGCAAGCGCGATCAGCGGGCGACCGACGCGTGGACCGCACGCCCGAGCACCGCGAGGTCCGGCGGGTCGTCCCGGCCGGGCCGGGACGCGACCGCGAGCAGGCCGACTCGCCGTCCCTCGCCGACCACCGCCTCGGACCAGAGCCACGGTCCGGCGCCGACCCCGAGCTCGCGGCGGCGCTGCAGCACCGTCGTGGCGGTGACGCGCGCCTGGGTGACGACCGTCACCATCGGGTCGTCCGCCGCGACGCCACCCCCGGGTGCCGGGCAGGCGTCGCCGAGCAAGTCCATCCCGGCAAGGAACGCCTGCGCGGCGGCGTCGTCGCGGAACGCGAGCACCAGGGCAGCGGCCGGCGCACCGCCCGGCCCGCGGTAGGTCGCCTCGAGCGCGTACCGCGGCACCGGCAGCCGGGGCAGTCGACCGGTGCAGCCGATGGGCAGCAGGGCGCGCGCCACCTCGGCGCTGTCGCGGGCCCGCACCCACGAGCCGTTGCCCCGATAGCCGTCCTCGGCCGTCCCCGGGTCCGCGTAGCGCGTCCAGCCGGGGCCGAGGTCAGGTGGCGCGGGGACGTCCCGGGCGTCCAGGTCACCGGCGGTCGTCGCGGGCACGGACATCGCGTCCGCCGCCTCCGCCTCGTCCGGACCGCTGGGCTCGGCGACCGCGATCGGTGTCGGGGTGACCGACTCGCTGGTGGGTGCGACCGGGCTCGTCGCACGATGAGTGGCCGGCGTCGCCGGTGCGGCGAGCCGATCGTCGTCACCGTCGCCGCACGCGGTGAGCACGAGGGTGGCGGCCACGAGCCCCGCGGCCAGCCCGCCGGTCAGGGTCCCGCGGGCCTGGCCCGCGGCCGGTCGTACGGCCGGGGACCGGAGCACGTCAGCGACCGTTCGAGGAGAAGTGCTGGTAGTCGGGGTGGGTCCACCGCGCGCCCCACAACCAGCCCATCGCGGTCATCGCGCGGGTGACCGGACCCTTCGGCGTGATCATGCCCTTCTGCGGCGGCCACCGGTCGAGGAAGGCACGGCCGGCTCGCGGGTAGACCTTCTTCTTGGTGACGTAGGGGTTCTCGACGGTGTTGATGTCGATCGCATCGCCGTAGGAGTGCCGCGAGAGCCGGTAGGGGTTGCCGGTGACCTTGCGGCAGTTGAAGGCCGAGGTGTTGTCGGCGACCATCGACGCGATGTCGTCGCCGAGGAAGACGTCGGCCGTCTGCATCTGGCGGATCGGGAAACGGGCGACGAAGGCGCGCCGGAAGATCTCGCTTACCGCGGGGATCACCACGGACCGCACGACGAGGTCCCCGGTCTGCGGCACTCCGTTCCAGTCGTAGTAGGGCACCCGCAGCCAGCGCAGCCGCTCGGGCACGATGGGGCAGCCGAGACGGTACGTGTAGGGCACCTGCTCGGCGGCGACGAGGGCGATCGACGGCGTCACCCACCGGCCGGTCACGACGCTCGCTCCGGTCGCGGCATTCACCTTGACCAGTCCGCGGACGAAGGAGGCGCGCCACCCTCCGATGACCGGCACGACGTCGCTGGTGGGGATGCCGAGGTACGACGCGGTGCCGCCGATGGCGAGGTACCGATCGAGCACGACCCCGGCGAGCGCCGACGCGGGCGTGGTCGGCGACGCGTAGAGCCGCCCGCCGACGAAGATCTGCTCGCTCGCGGCCGGGTCGCTGACCGCCGGCTGCGGCGGGGCGGCCGGGAAGCCGAGGAACCCGGTCGGCCCGCCGGTCGCGACGTACTTGTCGCGCGCGGCGCCGAGCACCTCCCAGGCGTCGGTGGCCGGCGACCAGAAGACCGACCCGCCGGCGAAGTCCCGCACCCGCCCGTCGGCGACGTCATAGGGCTCACCGACCGGCACCCCGAGCGGACCGGCCTCGGCACCGGTGGCCGCCCAGCGCGCGTCGATCCGGCCGCCGTCGTCGGCCGCCGACGCAGAGCCGGGCACGACCAGCAAGCCGACGGCGGCGAGGGCCATGCCGAGCACGAGGACCAGCAGGCGCGGCGCGCGCCGGGCGCGGGGTCCTGCCGGGAACGGCACGGAGCGGGTCATCGACCCATTGTCTGCAGCCTGGGCGGCCGGCATGGCCGGTTTGTGCGTTCTCGTCGGGCGTGTCGCGGTCCGGGAATCGGGCAGACCGGGCTCATGGCACGTCAGCCCGGCGAACCGTCGGGCGCGTGCGCGGCGGCCCTCCCGAGCCAGTGCGCCGGGTCGGCGGCGTGGTAGACCTGCTCGTCGGGCTCGATGCCGTCGAGGAACACCTGGTAGATCAACGCCTGGCGCAGCGCTGCGACCGGCGTCAGCAGTGTGGCCGCCCGGGCCGGGTCCGACCCCGGCACCGCGGCCAGCCACAGCTCGGCCCACCGCTCCCGCACCGGCTCGCGCTGCTCCTCCGCGATGCTCGCGAGGAAGGCGGCCTGGTCGAGCAGCGGGTTGCCCAGGCCGCAGTCCCCCCAGTCGAGCAGGACGCTGCGCCCACCCGGCTCGGCGGAGCCACGGCTGTTGCCCGGGTGGAAGTCGCCGTGCACCAGGGTGTCCGGCACCCCGCAGGCGGCGACCTCGTCCAGCCGCTCCGGCAGTCCGCCTACCAGGACGTCTAGCCGGCGACGTACGCCGTCATCGAGCTTTGGCGCGGTCCTCTCGACCACGCGCTCGACGGCTGGCACCAGGTGCTCGGCCCGCCAGTCGGGGGCAGCGACCTCGGCCAGCTCGGCGGCCCGCGGCACCCAGTCGGCCTGCAGCCCCACGAGCAGCTCGAGCACCCGGAGCAGCACGGGCAGCTCCGCGCCCCAGTGGTCCTCGCCGGGCACGTCGTCGAGCAGCACTCGTGGACCTTCGGCCGCGACGAGCGGCGGCACGAGGTCCGGGTCGAGCCGGCGCAGCATCTCGCCCTCGTGGGCGAAGAACGGCGGGACGCTCTTCAGCCAGGTCGTGCCGCCGGCGGTCGGCAGCCGCCAGATGCTCGACAGGTTCCAGGTGCGGACCTGCACTGCCCGCCCGGTCCTCGACCGGCCGGCCTCGAGCAACCGGGCGTCGGCCCAAGCGACCTCACCGGCCGGGCCGCCGGGTCGTGCGTAGGGCAGCCGTAGAGGGTGGTCGGCCAGCGGCGCCGGGCGGTGCCACGCCGTCGGGGTCACCGCCGGGGCCCCGGCCACGACCTCGGCGAGGTAGGTCACCGGGCCGCCCACCGCGTGCTCCTCGGCACCGGCCGGCAGCACCCGGAGCACGGCCACCTCGACGGCGTAGCGATCCCGGCAGGCGGCGACGACGTCGCCGACCTCCTGCCACCACGGGACCGTGACCTCGAAGGACGGGAGCGTCCCGAGCAGGTCGCCGGTCCGGTCGCAGAGCAGGAGGGTGACCTCCCTCGGCGGGAGGGCCGCCGGCGCCATCGCAGGCGCCGGTCAGCAGCCGAGCAGGCGCTGAGCGAGCCAGCCGTGCACCGCGTCGAGACCGATCCGCTCCTGCTTCATCGAGTCGCGCTCCCGGACCGTGACGGCCTGGTCCTCGAGGGTGTCGAAGTCGACGGTGACGCAGAAGGGCGTGCCGATCTCGTCCTGCCGACGGTAGCGCCGGCCGATCGCGCCGGCGTCGTCGAACTCGACGTTCCACGACTCGCGCAGGGTCGCCGCGAGGTCCTTGGCCTTTGGGGTCAGGTCGGCGTTGCGCGACAGCGGGAGCACCGCGACCTTCACGGGGGACAGCCGCGGGTCGAGACGCAGCACGGTGCGCTTCTCCAGAACGCCCTTGGCGTTGGGCGCCTCGTCCTCGGTGTAGGCGTCGAGCAGGAAGGCGAGGGTCGCGCGCGTCAGGCCCGCTGCGGGTTCGACGACGTAAGGCGTCCAGCGCTCGCCCTTCTCCTGGTCGAAGTAGTTCAGCTCCGCCCCGGACTGCTTCGAGTGCGCTGTCAGGTCGAAGTCGGTGCGGTTGGCGATGCCCTCCAGCTCGTCGAACTCCTTGCCGCCGAAGTTGAAGCGGTACTCGATGTCGACGGTGCGCTTGGAGTAGTGCGACAGCTTCTCCTTCGGGTGCTCGAAGAAGCGCAGGTTCTCCTCGCGCAGCCCGAGGCCGGTGTACCAGTTCCAGCGCTCCTGCAGCCAGTACTCGTGCCACTCCTCGTCGGTGCCCGGCTCGACGAAGAACTCCATCTCCATCTGCTCGAACTCGCGGGTCCGGAAGATGAAGTTGCCCGGCGTGATCTCGTTGCGGAAGGACTTGCCGGTCTGCGCGATACCGAAGGGTGGCTTCTTGCGCGCCGACGTCATGACGTTGAGGAAGTTGACGAAGATGCCCTGCGCGGTCTCGGGGCGCAGGTAGTGCAGCCCCTCGTCGCTCTCGACCGGGCCGAGGTAGGTCTTCAGCAGGCCGGAGAACTGGCGCGGCTCGGTGAACGCGCCCTTCACCCCGCAGTTGGGGCAGTTGACGTCCGCGAGGCCGTTGGGCGGCGGCGTCCCCCGCTTCGCCTCGAAGGCCTCCTCGAGATGGTCGGCCCGGAAGCGCTTGTGGCAGGACTGGCACTCCGAGAGCGGATCGGTGAACGTGTCGACGTGACCTGACGCGACCCAGACCTCGCGGGCCAGGATGACGGCGGAGTCGAGACCCACGACGTCGTCGCGGCGCTGCACCATCGTGCGCCACCACTGGCGGCGCACGTTCTCCTTGAGCTCGACGCCCAGGGGGCCGTAGTCCCAGGCGGAGCGGGTGCCCCCGTAGATCTCGCTGCTCGGGTAGACGAAGCCCCGGCGCTTGCTGAGGCTCACCACCTCGTTGTTGCGCTGCTCGGAGCGCGACGTGCCCTTGGCCACGATGGCCTCCATCCGGCTGGTTGTCGGCGGGGTCCCCGACGGGTCACGAGCGCCAGCGAGTGACGCGGTGGGGTGCTCGGCGGGGTGAGCGGCAGACACTACCCCTGTTCGGGCTCGATGCTCGCCGCCACCTCGAACGCGCTCGGCTCGTCGAGGACGTACGCCATCAGCTCGGCGAAGGCGATCTTGACGTCGTACGCCGACAGGCCGCGGCGGTAGGCACCCGCCCCCGACCACTCGGTGACCAGCACGAGCAGACCCGGCTCGTCGACGGACTCCCCCACCCGGCCGCGCACGAAGCCCGGTGTGACTGCCAGCGCGGCGAGCACGCCGGGCAGCTGGGCGCCGGCCCTTCCACCGTCGTCGGCGGGCAGGCGAAGGCGGGTCACGGCGAGCACCGAGCCAACCTACGGCACGAAGCGGAATGACAACGGTTTTCATTTCGGTGTACGGTGCCCCGGTGGCTGTGCTCGTCGCTCTCACCACCGTGCTGTCCACGGCACTCGGTGGCTTCGTCGCACTCCGGGCGCGCGACCGCCTGCACCTGGTGCTCGGCTTCGCAGCCGGGGTGATGCTCGGCCTGGTCGCCTTCGACCTGCTGCCCGAGCTCTTCGAGCTCAGTGACGAGACCGTCGCCGGGGTCCCGACCGTGATGGTCGCCTTCGCTGCCGGCTTCCTCGTGCTGCACTTCGTCGAGCGCTCGGTCGCCATGCACGGTGCGCACGAGGGCGAGTACGAGACGCACCACCATCACGACCCGAGCGTCGGCCTGGCCTCGGCCAGTGCGCTGGCCGTGCACTCGTTCCTCGACGGCGTCGGCATCGGGCTCGCGTTCCAGGTCGACGAGACGGTCGGTGTCGCGGTCGCCATCGCCGTCATCGCGCACGACTTCGCCGACGGGCTCAACACCGTGACGGTGATGCGCACGCACGGCAACGACCAGCGACGCACCCTGACGATGCTCGCGATCGACGCCGTGGCCCCGGTCTTCGGTGCGCTGTCCACGCTCTTCTTCAGCGTGAGCGACGAGTTCCTCGCGCTCTACCTCGGCGCCTTCGCCGGCTTCCTGCTCTACCTGGCCACCGCCGACATCCTCCCCGAGGCGCACGCCCGGCACCCGTCCCGGCTGACCCTGCTGTGCACGCTGGGCGGCGTCGCCGTGATGTGGTTCGTGGTGGCGGCCTCATGAGCGACACCCGGCAGCGCATCGCGGTGCGCGAGGAGCTGGCCCGCGAGGCATCCTTCCGGAGCGCGCAGGACGTGCACGCCCGGCTTCGCGCCGCGGGGACACGCATCGGGCTGACGACGGTCTACCGCGCCCTGCAGTCGATGGCCGAGACGGGCGAGGTCGACGTGCTGCGCCAGCCCGACGGCGAGTCGGTCTACCGGCGGTGCAGCACCCCGCGGCACCACCACCACCTGGTCTGCCGGGAGTGCGGGCGCACCGTCGAGGTCGACGGACCGGCGGTCGAGCGCTGGGCGGACAAGGTCGCCGCCGAGCACGGCTTCTCCGCGGTGGAGCACACGGTCGAGGTCTTCGGCACCTGTGCCGCCTGCGGCTGACGCGACCCTCCGGCACCCGTTGCGCTACCGTCGAGCCGCACCCTGCAACCGCATCGACGGGGGTCCCACCGAAGTGCCTGGTCGTCGTCTCTTGCGCGCCCTCGTCCTTGGTCTCCCGCTGGCCGTGGCGATCACACTCTGCCCCGGACCGGTGCCCGCCGACGCGGCCGAAGAGCTGTGCGTCGCTCCCCCGGTGGCCCACCGCGGCGCGTCCGCGGCGGCCCCCGAGAACACCATCCCGGCCTTCCGGGCGGCGCTGAGCTCGGGCGTGACGCAGCTGGACACCGACATCCGGTTCACCGCGTCGGGGGTGCCCGTCCTCATGCACGACAAGCGGGTCAACCGCACGACCGACGGCGTCGGGCGCGTCGCGGCGATGAGCCTCGAGCAGGTGCGCGCTCTCGACGCCGGGTCCTGGTTCTCGGCCGACTTCGCGGGCGTGCGGGTGCCGACCTTCTACCAGGCGCTGAAGTTCGCGGGCTCGCGCGGCGCCCGGCTGCAGGTCGAGCTCAAGGTGCGGCCGACCGAGCAGCAGGCCGACGACTTCCTGAACCGCATCCGCTGGCTCGGGATGCTGCAGCGGGTGCGCGTCATCAGCTTCGACGAGGCCACCATCGACCTGGTGCGGGCCAAGGAGCCGGCCCTGCAGACCGCGATCATCGACAAGGCGGACGAGGCCCGCAGCGCCGACGTCGTGCTGCAGTACGGCACGGCCTACGTCGTCAACTTCTGGTCGGTCACCGAGGCGCGCGTGGAGAGCTGGCGGGCGGCCGGCCTCGAGGTCCGGCCGTGGACAGTCAACACCGTCAAGGGCTGGCGCCGGATGGCCTTCGACGACGCCGGACCGGTCATCACCAACCGGCCGGTCGCCTACCTGTCCTGGGCCCGCTCGTTCTGCTCCTGACCTGACTCGCCAGCCAGGTTCGGTATGGCTCCGCCATAACGACGGTCGCGGGCGGCGTACGTCTCGATCGCCCGCCAGAGGTCGCGCCGGTCGAAGTCCGGCCAGAGCGTGTCGAGGAAGACGAGCTCGGCGTAGGCCGACTGCCACAGCAGGAAGTTCGACGTGCGCTGCTCCCCGGACGACCGGACGAAGAGGTCGACATCGGGGATCTGCGGCTCGTCGAGGTGCTTCGCGATGGTCTTCTCGTCGACCTTGTCGGGGTCGAGCCGACCCGCCCGCACCTCGCGCGCGATGGCAGCGGCGGCATCGGCGATCTCCGCCCGCCCGCCGTAGTTCACGCAGAACTGCAGGGTGAGCGCCCGGTTCCCGTGGGTACGTCGCTCGGCTTCCTCGAGCTCGTCGATGACGCTGCGCCACAGCCGCTTGCGACGGCCGGCCCACCGGACCCTGACCCCCATGGCGTCCAGCTCGTCCCGACGTCGCCGGATCACCTCGCGGTTGAAGCCCATCAAGAAGCGGACCTCGTCCGGTGACCGTCGCCAGTTCTCGGTCGAGAAGGCGTAGGCCGACAGGTGCTGCACACCGATCTCGATGGCGCCATGGATCACGTCGAGCAGAGCCGCCTCACCGGCCTCGTGCCCCTTGGTCCGGGGAAGCCCGCGCTCCTTGGCCCACCGACCGTTGCCGTCCATGACGACGGCGACGTGCTTGGGCAGCAGGTCGGCAGGGATCGCCGGCGGCCGCGCCCCCGACGGATGGGGCGTCGGCGGTCGGACCGGCTGGCGTCGTGGCACGCCAGCACGCTAGCCGGTCCGGACGGGGTCACCGTTGACCGGTGAAGGCCACCACGTAAGGGTGCTAGGACTCACGACAGAATGGCTGGATGACGACCAGCGACGACCGGCCCGTGGCCGACCTCGACCTGCCGGCGGCCGAGCGCATGTGGGCCGACTACCTCGCCGCGCACCCGGGGCGCTACCCGGAGCAGCCTGCCTCGGAGCGGTTCGGCGACTCGGTCGCGCTCGCCGACGAGCTGCTGGGCCTGGTGATGCACGGACCGAAGCGCGCCACCGCGGGCGCGGTCGCCGACTACCAGTACGCCGGCGAGCTGCTGCCGCGCATCGGTGACCACTGGATCGTGCACGACGGGGCAGGTGCCCCGCAGGTCGTGCTGCGCAGCGTCGAGCTGCGGATCGGCCCGCTGGACAGCGTCGACGACGCCTTCGCGTGGGACGAGGGTGAGGACGACCGCACCCGCGACTCGTGGCTGGACGGGCACACCCGCTACTTCCGGCGGACCCTCGGCCGGATCGGTGTGGAGTTCCACAGCCGGATCGACGTCGTGTTCGAGCGGTTCCGCGTGGTCTGGCCGCCGGAGCTGGCCGACGACTGACCCGTCGTTCGACGTCAGGTCAGCACCGGCGCATAGAGAGGCCGCTCGAACGGCCAGGAATCGCTGGTGAGCCAGTCGGCGATCGCGCGCCTGAGGGCCTCGTCGAGGGCGGCTTCGGACTCCCGTACCCACGACTTCACGTCGGCGTCGTGCACCCCGTCCTTTGCCGGGTACACGTAGACGCAGCCGACGACGTCGTCGCTCGCATCGAGAACGGTGAAGGTGAAGCCTGCCCGATCGACGAAGTCTCGGGCATGCCGCTCCAGGTCAGCGCGGTTCTCATCCAGACTCATCTCCCGAGGCCATTTCCCATCGGCGAAGCCCGGTGAGCGTCGAATGTGTTCCATGCTCGACGTCCAGGCTGCGTAGTCGCGCTCATTGTGCTCCGCGCCGAGAGGCTCAAGGCGAAGGTCACCCGCCATGAAGGCGGTCGGAGGGTCAAAATCGGTGGGCACGAAGGTGGCGGGCTCAGACACATCAATCCTTCCGGTTGACGAAGGCCAGGACGTCGTGCGCAACGCTTCTGCTGGTGGCAACCTTCATGTGGCCTTGGCCCTCGTACTGGATGAGGGTGCAGTCCGGGATCAGTCGGACGGTCTCCTCGACGACGCCGACGGGAAAGAACCGATCTCGGTCGCCGCACACGAGAACGACAGGCCCCTCGATGCGGGGAAGCGCTGGCCGCGAGTCGTACGACATCTCCGCCGCTATCTCCACGAGGAGATCCTCCGGCGGGTAGTTCTTCCCGGAAAGCAGGACGCGGCCGATCCAGGGAGCGACCAGTCGGCGGACCCATCTGCTGCGCTGACCCGGAAGCGCGTACTCGGCGAAGGCCATGCCGAAACCGGTCTTGTCCCCTCGGGCGAGCGCAGAGGACAGCCGGGAGTCCACCTCTTTGCCCCAGTCACTGACCTCGGCGGCGGCGACCACGATGGCGACGCGATCCCAGGATGCTCCGTGGCGAGCGGCCAGGTGTTGCGCGATCATCCCGCCATAGGACTCGCCCACCACGAGGTCGACTCGCCCGCCGAGATCCTCCGAGATCGCCTGCGCGTAGTCGTCTGCCATGTCGGCAACGGTGTGCCCAGTGGGCATGTTCCTACAGCGGGTGACGAACCAGATGGCGTACCCCGCCTCGACGAACGGGTCGAACCAGCGCCGAGACAGTCGGGACGTCATCCCTTTGGGGATGGCACTCCCCGGACCTCCCGGAATGAAGAGGAGCGCCTTCGGCCCGCTACCCCAGGTCAGGAACTCCATCCCGTTCACGAACGTCCCGCTCCGGCCATCCCGCCGACTCGACATGCCCCCTCACCTCCCTCCACCTCGCTACAGCTCCACCTTGACGCATCGGCTAGGTGCGACCATGAGGGGGTGAGGGGATACGACTCCAACGAGACGGCCATGGGCATGACTGCAGGGCCGCTGTTTCGCCTCGCGGCACTTCTGAGCGCATTCGTGATCATGCTGACGTCGTGCACTCCGGAGGACAGTGAAGGGGCACCGAAGGCCACGGACGTCCCACCCTCGCAGTCGGCAAACCAGTTCGTCTCCGAGCGGCACTCCTACCACCTCGAGGTGCCCGCTGGATGGAACGTGTCGGAGTACGGCGGGACCTGGACCGACTTCGCGCAGTTCAGTCCGGGAGCCGAAGTTCCTGGAGAAGACGTGGTCTCCGCACCGGACGGCAGCGGTTTCCTGGTGTCCAACTCGATGGCCATTCCCGATGGCATGAGCCCCGACGAATGGCTGGCCGAGCTCGAGCGCCTCGTCACATCCGGACCCGACAAGACCTGCCGGGAAACAACCGACACCGACGTCGTCGCCGGCGAACGGACACGGATCACGCGGCATCGATGCGCGGACATGGACTACGTCGGGAGATCTTTGACCCACGCCGATCGTGGCTACTACTTCACCATGGGCGTACAGAGCGGCGACTCGACTACCCAAGCCACGCTGGAGGGCGTCGTCGCTTCCATCGGGTTCGCCGATCAGTAGCCGGCCCCTCAGGTCCGACTAGCTGGCCGGTCAGTCTCCGCTGGATGGCACATACCGCTCCAACACTTCGATCACGGTGCTGACCACCCGGCGGGCGAGCTCCTGGGAGTCGACGCGGTGGAACGCCGCAAGGGTGTTCCCCACTGCCTCGACCAGGGGTTCGTCTTCGTTCCCCCAGGCGTGAAGCAGTTCGAGCACGTCCTGCGCACTCTTCGGCGTGGCTGCCGGCTCTGTCATGCGAGCGATATTGCCGGTTGAGTCCGTCAAATGCCTAGGCATACGTCCGTTGGCACGCCGAACCTTAACCGGTAGGTTCGTGAGCGAACGTGACTCGATTCGAGGAGGTGAGCCCGAATGCACACACTGTCCACTCTGGGCGCTCCTCTTGAGTTCACGATCGCGCGACTGGGGTAGCCGTCGCGGGGAGCGCCGCAAGGCACTCTCAGAAGGCTGCGACCATGAATCACTCACTTCCGTTCAAGTCGGAGACGACCTCTCACGACGTCTCGGAACACCCCACCGGCACAGCGTTGGTCCTGGGCGGTGGCGGGTCGGCAGGCAATGCGTGGCTGATCGGTGTCATCGCCGGCCTTTTCGAGGCCGGGTTGGATGTGACCGAGGCCGATCTGATCATCGGGACGTCGGCCGGATCGACCGCTGCCGCCCAAACAGCGAGCGCGCCCCCGGCCGAGGTGCTCGCCGCCATCCTCGCCGCCGCGCCGCAACCACGGACTGGACCCGCCGGATCCGACCGTGGACCTGTCCCGAGGAGGCACGCAACGAACCACATGGAGACAACGAGCGCAATCATCGCCGCCGCCGAGGATGCGGCCGACATGCGCCGCAGAATGGGTGAGTGGGCGCTCGAGACTGCTGCGGCGTCCCCCCGCTCGGCGCAAACGCGATGGCGAGCAACCGTCGCCGCTCGGCTGCCCAGTCAGCTCTGGCCGCAACGGCGAATGCTCATCACGGCGGTCGATGCCGATACCGGTGAACCTGTCGTGTTCGACCGCCACAGCGGGGTCGACCTGGTGGACGCCGTGGCCGCCAGCTGTGCCAGTGGCTTCGCCTACAGGATCGGCGGCAGCCGATACATCGACGGCGGCTACCGAACCAACGCCGAGAATGCCGACCTGGCAGCCGGATACGCACGGGTGCTGGTGCTGTCACCATTCGGCGGCAGATCACGGACTCCGGTGGAATGGGGCATGCATCTCGCAACACAGGTCGACGAACTACGCGCACGCGACAGCAGAGTCGAGACGATCTTCCCGGACAGCGACTCGCGCACCGCATTCGGCGACAATGTGATGGATCTGTCGACGCGTCCGCCGGCTGCTCGAGCCGGCTACAACCAAGGCAGAGCCCTCGCCGAGCAGCTCACCGAATTCTGGCGCTGTCGCTGATCGGTCACCAAGGGTTGATGAGGCCCCATGTCCCGCGGGGTCGGTCCGGCATCCCGACCGTCGTCGGTGCGGCGACGTACGCTGCGTGTGTGCGCGTGCTGGTGCGGACCGAGGTCGGGCTCATCCTCGTGATGGCGGTCACGGTGCTCGTCTCGTATGTGGGCCTCGCGATCTCGGTCTCCGGCGAGGACCGGCTGGTCGGCTTCCTCGTTCTCGTCGCCGGCGTGTGGTCGCTGTGCGCGGCACCGGTCGTGCACGACCGGCTGCACCGGGAGAACGGCGAGGAGAGCCACGTCGTCTGGGGCCGCGGCGACCGACGCAAGCCGCCGTGGTGGCCCGCGGGCTGACTCGGACTGCCACCACCAGCGCGGGAACCGGCAGTGCTAGGTGCGCTCCACCATCGGCAGCGACCGCAGGCCCCGCTCGAGGTGCCACTGCAGGTAGGCGGCGACCAGGCCACTCCCCTCGCGGCGGTACCGCTGGTCGCTGGCGTCGGCGTGCTCCCAGTCGCCGGAGAGCAATGCGGCGAGCAGCTCGAGGGTCTCGGTCGCCGGTGACACCGAGCCGCCCGGCCGGCAGCTCCCGCAGACGGCTCCCCCGGCGGGGACGTTGAAGAAGGGATGCGGTCCGGGACGCGTGCAGCGCGCGCAGTCCCCGAAGGACGCGGCGTAGCCCGCGACCGCCAGCGAGCGCAGCAGGAAAGCGTCCAGGACGAGGCCCGGAGAGTGGCTCCCGTCGGTCAGCGTGCGCAGCCCGCCGACCAGCAGCAGGAACTGCTGGGTCGCCGGCTCCTTCTCCTCCGCGGTCAGCCGCTCCGCGGTCTCGAGCATCGCGGTGCCGGCTGTGTAGCGGGCGTAGTCACCGACCAGCCGGTCGCCGTACGGCGCCAAGGTCTCCGCCTGCTGCACCACGTCCAGTGACCGCCCGGCGTAGAGCTGCAGGTCGACGTGCGAGAAGGGCTCCAGCCGGGACCCGAACTTCGACCGGGTCCGCCGCACGCCCTTGCCGACCGCGCGCACCCGGCCGTTGGCCCGGGTGAGCAGGGTGATGATGCGGTCGGCCTCGCCGAGCTTCTGGGTGCGCAGCACGACACCCTCGTCCCGGTAGAGGCTCACCCGCCCATTGTCCGCCCTGCGACCGACACCCGCCGGTAGCGCACCTCCGGCAGGGCCTGGCCCTCGATGGTGATCTCCTGCGAGAGCCCGTCGGCCTCGAAGCCGTGGCGCTCGTAGAAGGCCCGCGCGAGGGCGTTGTCGCGGAGGACCCACAGGCTCACGCCGGGTACGCCCTCAGCGACCGTGTCCAGGAGCCCGACCATCAGCGCCGAGCCCAGCCGGCGGCCCCAGCACGCCGGGTCGAGGTAGATCGCGTAGACCTCGTCCCAGCCGGGCCCGGGCGGGTCGGGATCGCGCACCGGGCCGATCCGGGCGAAGCCGGTCACGTCGTCCCCTTCGACGGACACCAGGGTGCGAGCACCCTCGCGCGGCTCGGTGAAGATCGTCCGCCAGCGCTCGACCCAGACCTCGTCGGAGAGCCCTTCGAGGAAGGCGTCGGCGACGATTCCCCGGTAGGCCGCCTGCCAGGACCGGGCATGGACCCGTGCGATGCCGGGCGCGTCGTCGATGGTCGCGGGCCGCACGGTCACCGGGCCATTCTGTCGCCATGGGTCGCCCTGGTCTCGGCCCACGCAGCGCACCTGACCACCGCGGCCGAGCTGCGGACCTGCCTGGCGGGCGTGACCAGGTGTCCCCGACTCCGCTGCCTGGCGGCTGGGCGCGGCGTACGGCCTGCGGAGCGGTGCGGCCACCTGACTCCGCCGGTCATGTCCGCGACCAGGACGCGCCTGCCGTTCTCGTGCACCCGATGGGTGGCGGCGTCCGACTGCTCAGCCGAGCGCCATGCCCTCGCCCGAGTTCGACTGTATGGGATCGGGTTGGCGCATCATGCGGAACGAGTTGAGCAAACCGAGGAGGCCGGCGATCAGCGGGATCAGCAGCGCGACCTGAAGGGCGACGGGTCGGGCGTCAGTATTGATCCGGACGATCTCGGCCTGAACGTCCTGGGGCTGACCGGCGAGCTGCTCGGACAACGCAGAGTTGGACATCACTTCCGCGTCGTCCTCGAGAGCGGTCGCGACCTGCTTCTGCTGCCCGACGTCGAGCACAGAGCTCTCCTCGGCCAGGTTGGTGAAGGAGAAGGACAGCGTCGCCAGCATGATCGCGCCGGCAAAGGCAAGCCCGAACGAGAGCCCGAAGGAGCCGGCGGCCGAGTTGACTCCGGCGGCCTCGCTGACCCTGTCCTCGGTAATCGGCGAGAGGGTGTAGTTGTTCAGCTGGGAGACCAGGAGACCCAGGCCCACCCCGGCAATCACCAGCGGGACCACCAGGTACCAGCCGGAGGACGCTCGCGGAACGATCGGCAGAAGCACCAGCACACCCGCCGACACGAGCGAGAAGCCCAGCCGGATGACACTTGCTGGACGCCGGCTCGCCGCCCGTTTGCCGGCGACCAGGGCGGTCGCAAACATGCTGAGCGACAGTGGCGCGAGGGAGAGGCCCGCTTCCATCGCGTCGTACTCCAGCACCATCTGCAGGTAGATCGGCAGCGCGATCATCATGCCGCCGAGCGAGACCTGCTGCAGCAGCTGCCCTGAGATCCCGTACCGGAAGAGCCGGGACTGGAACAGGTCCGGATCAAGCAAGGTCGGCTTGTCCACGCGCTTGCGTCGTTTCAGCCAGTACACGAGTGAACCCAACGAGACTCCACCGGCGGCCAGCAGCAGGACGACGTACTCGCCACCTTCCTGCCACACCAGGATGCCGAGAACGAGGCCCCCCATGCCCACGACAGACAACGCCGCACCGATCGGGTCGATCTCCCTCGGACCGGTGTACGGCACGTCGCGCACGAGCTTGATGCCTGACAGCACGATCGCGATGACCACGGCCTCGAGGCCGAACGCGACACGCCACGACAGGTAGGTGGTGATGAAGCCGCCGATCAGGGGCCCGACCCCCGCAGCAATTGCAGCGGCGGCACCGACGAGGGCGTACACCTTCTTCTGAGCGGCACCCTCGAAGTTCCCATGAATCAACGACTGCATGCTCGGCAGCAGCAGTGACGCACCGAGCCCGCCGACGATCGCCCAGAAGATCACCACGGCTGTGACGCTCTGGGCCAGCGTCATCGCCAGCGCGCCGACCGCGTACCCACCCAGGCCGAGGACGTACGCCCGCTTGCGGCCGATCAGGTCACCGACCTTGCTCCCGATGAGAATGAACGCCGCCGAGACCAGCGCCTCCAGCGCGATCGCGGACTGGACAGAGCTCACGGTCGTGTCGAGGTCGTGGACCACCGCGGAGATCGACACGTTCATCAACGAGGTGTCGACCACGAGAACGAACATCGCCATCGACAGCAGGATGGCCAGCCGCATGTTCAACGGCGCCTCGATCGCGGGCGACGCTGCTTCATCGGTCATTCCAGCCACCTTCGCAAGCGACCTGTCGATCGACATCACCCCCTGTGGGTGAACCGAGAGGGTAGGGGCCCGATGTGCGCGGAGCCGGCTCGCCTCGCCCGCCCAGAGCTCGATCAGGAATCGAGAAGCACCACGATGACCCCCGGTCCTAGCCTTTTCAGCGAAAGGCCGGCACCACGCCGAGATCGGAAGCACCGAAGGGAACCCAGAGAATGCCCGCGAAGACCAAGACCGGAAACGACGGCTTCAGCGCCGAGGAACGTGCCGCGATGAAGGAGCGCGCCGCCGAGCTGCGTGCCGAGGGCAAGTCGGGCGCCAAGAAGGCTGACGGCTTGCAGGCTCTCCTGGAGAAGATCGCGGAGATGGCACCGGAGGATCGCGCGCTCGCCGAGCGAGTGCACGTGACGGTGACCGCGGCCGCTCCCGACCTGGTGCCCAAGACCTGGTACGGGATGCCCGCTTACACGAACGCGGACGGAAAGGTTGTCGTCTTCTTCCAGGACGCGGGCAAGTTCAGCTACCGGTACTCGACCCTGGGCTTCCAGGATGCGGCGAACCTCGACGACGGCGACCTGTGGCCGGTGTCGTACGCGCTCACCAAGTGGAGTCCGGTCGTGGAGAAGCAGGTCGCCCGCCTGGTGAAGGCTGCCACCTCCGGGCGGTGACCGAGCTGCTAGACCGCATCGAGCGGTACTACGACGCGGTCCCCCGCCGCTTCGCGCGGGTCGAGGAGTCCGGGCCGTTGACGCTCTTCCTCGGCGATCCGGGCGGCTGGGTCTACTACGCCCGGCCGCGCCTGGGACTGGGCGACGACGGCGACGCCGTCGACGCGGTCGACATCGCCACGGCCGTCGCGCGGCTGCGGGAGCTCGGCCTGCCTGAGACGGTCGAGTGGGTCCAGGAGACGACGCCGTCGCTGCTCGGCGCCGTCCGCGAGGAGGGCTCGCTGACGCCCGAGGAGCTCCCGCTGCTCGTGCTCCCGGACGACGCGCCCCTCGACCCCCCGGCCGCGCTGCCCGACGGAGTCCGGGTGCGACTGCTCGGGCCCGACGACCCCGCCGCAGTCGCGGCCGGCCGGGCCGTCAGCGAGGTCGGCTTCGCAGCGGCCGGGACCGATGCAGGTGACCCTGGGCCGTCCGAGCGCGACGGCCGGCTGCGGCCGCCCCAGCGCAAGGTCATCGGCCTGCTCGCCGAGGGTGCGGTCCGGATAGCCGTCGCAGAGGGCGAAGCCGACGGTGTGCTGGCTGTCGGCCGGACGCTGCCCATCGCCGGGGTCACCGAGGTGATGGGGGTGGCGACGCTGCCGTCCGCGCGGCGCCAGGGGCTCGGTGCGGCCGTCACCGCCGCGCTCGTCGCCGACGCGCGGGCCATGGGGGTCGACACAGTCTTCCTGACGGCCAGCTCGCCGGCCGTGGCCCGGGTCTACGAGCGTGTGGGCTTCGTCCGGGCCGGCACGGGCTACGCGGCTGAGGCAGGGTAGGTACGGTGGCCTTCCAGGGAGGGGGCCCGATGAGCGACCCGACGACGGACCCGATGACCGACCCGATGACCGATCGGAGCGCGATGCCACCGCCCGTCCTGACGAGCGGCCGGCAGGTGAGCCTGCTGCCGCGAGCCGGCGGCCACGCCTGGGCGGCGGAGGTCACGGAATGGGACGTCAGCGAGCCCGGTCATGTCGTCGCCCGGGTCCGGGCCGACGCGGAGGCCGTCGACGCCCTCGACCACCACAAGGTCTGGCTGAGCACGGTGACGAGGTCCGACGACGAGGAAGGCGTCACGATCTTTGCCGGCACCGCCGCGGCGGCCCAGGACGGCGTCCTGGTCCTCGACGGCGTGGTCCGGCTGGCCAGCGAGCGACGACGTGCCGCGGTCCGGGCCTCTGGCGGGTTGGTGCGCATCGCCCACGCCGACGACCACCCGGCGCGCACGGTCCCGGCCACCGACATCTCCCGGGCCGGCGTCCGGCTGGCGATGCCCGGCTCGGCGTGGACGTACGGCGACAAGGCGACGGTCATCGTCGAGCTGCCGTCGGGCGACGTCCTGGAGGTGCACACCGTGCTGGTGCGCACCTCTGCGGACGAGGTCGTGCTCGAGCTGGTCGACCTCGGCGACGCGGAGGCGGCAGCACTCGACCGCTATGCGCTGTCGAGGCTGCCCGCCGCCGGCGTCGCCTGACCGGTCAGTCGACCGGGGTCACCCGGTTGACGGCCGAGACGACCGCCTTGAGCGACGCCGTGACGATGTTGGCGTCGATCCCCACCCCCCAGTAGATCCGCTCGCCGATCGCGCACTCGACGTAGGCCGCGGCGCGCGCGTCGCCACCGGCGGACAGCGCGTGCTCGGCGTAGTCGAGGACCCGCACGTCGTGGCCCACGATCCGCAGCGCGTCGACGAAGGCCGCGATCGGGCCGTTGCCCCGGCCGACGAGCGACTTCCCGACGCCGTCGACGTAGACGTTGACGTCGAGCTGGTCGTCCTCGCCTACCGCCGACGACGTGTGGTGCGAGTTGAGCGCCACGGGCGTACGTCGCTCCAGGTACTCGGCCTCGAAGGCGTCCCACATCTGCGCGGGCGACACCTCGCCACCCGACGCGTCAGTGCGAGCCTGCACGACCTGGGAGAACTCGATCTGCAGCCGGCGCGGCAGGTCGAGCTGGTGCTCGGTCTTCATCACGTAGGCCACGCCGCCCTTGCCGGACTGCGAGTTGACCCGGATGACGGCCTCGTAGGTCCGCCCGACGTCCTTGGGGTCGATCGGCAGGTAAGGCACCGCCCAGCGGTAGTCGTCGACCGGGACACCCGCCTCGGCGGCGTCGCGCTCCATCCACTCCAGGCCCTTCTTGATGGCGTCCTGGTGCGAGCCGGAGAAGGCGGTGTAGACGAGGTCGCCACCGTAGGGGTGCCGCTCGTTGACGGGCAGCTGGTTGCAGTACTCCACGGTGCGGCGGATCTCGTCGATCTCGCTGAAGTCGATCTGCGGGTCGATGCCCTGCGAGAAGAGGTTCATCCCCAGGGTGACCAGGCAGACGTTGCCGGTGCGCTCGCCGTTGCCGAAGAGGCAGCCCTCGATGCGGTCGGCACCAGCCAGATAGCCCAGCTCGGCGGCCGCGACCGCGGTGCCCCGGTCGTTGTGCGGATGCAGGGAGAGGACGACCGAGTCGCGGCGGGCCAGGTTGCGGTGCATCCACTCGATCGAGTCCGCGTAGACGTTGGGCGTCGCCATCTCGACGGTGGCCGGCAGGTTGACGATCGTCTTGCGGTCGGGGCTGGGCTGCCACACCTCGTTGACCGCGTTGCATACCTCGACGGCGAACTCCAGCTCGGTGCCGGTGTAGGACTCGGGTGAGTACTCGAAGAAGACGTCGGTGTCCTTCACCGTCTCGGTCAGCTTCTGGCAGAGCTTGGCGCCCTGGACTGCGATGTCGACAATGCCCTCCCGGGGCAGCCCGAAGACGACGCGCCGCTGCAGGGTCGATGTCGAGTTGTAGAGGTGCACGATCGCCTGGTCGGCGCCGCGGATCGACTCGAAGGTCCGCTCGATCAGCGCGTCGCGCGCCTGGGTGAGGACCTGGATCACCACGTCGTCGGGGATCAGGTCCTCCTCGATGAGCATCCGGACGAAGTCGAAGTCCGTCTGGCTGGCCGAGGGGAAGCCGACCTCGATCTCCTTGTAACCCAGCCGCACGAGCAGCTCGAACATCCGCTTCTTGCGGGCCGGGCTCATCGGGTCGATCAGGGCCTGGTTGCCGTCGCGCAGGTCCACCGCGCACCAGCGCGGCGCTTCGGTGATCACCCGTCCCGGCCAGGCGCGGTCGGCGAGCCCGACCGGTGTGAAGGGGCTGTAGCGGTGGATCGGCATGCCGGAGGGCTGCTGCGCGGTGCGCACGTCGTACAGCTGGGACGGCTGGGGCTTGTCGCTCATCGGGTCACTCTCGGGTCGGAGCGGAGGCGACCGGACAGGTGAGCACTCCGCGGCGAGGTGACCGGCCTCTAGACGAGAGCCTCGCCGCGGCAGCCGAGAAGGAGCAGACGGTGCCGCACGTCATCGAGCGTACGCCCGGACAGTCGGTGCGGTCGCGCGCGACGCGGCGCCCTGTCCGCATGGTGGGACCTGGATACCCGATGGCAGCGGCCGCCGGGAGCAGCCAGGCTGGGATCATGACCGACCCGGACGTACGCATCGAGCTGGTCGACGTGCACGACGACCGGCAGGTTGCCGACCACCATCACGTGCTGCTGGCCGCTCACCGGCACGTCTCGCCGGACCATCCGATGGCGTCGCTCCCCGAGCTGCTGGCGCAGCTGCGCACCGAGCGGGTAGCGGTGACGATCGAGACCTGGGTGATGTACGCGGGGACCGAGCCGGTGGCGACCTACCGCCTGACCCTGCCGCAGCGCGACAACACCCGGCTCGCCGAGCTCGAGCTCGGGGTTCGCCCCGAGCACCAGCGGCGTGGCCACGGCCGGGCGATGGTGGACCACCTCCGCGCGCGATGCGCCGCGCTCGGTCGGACGCAGGTCAACACCGAGGTGCACGAGCCCGCCGACGGGTCGCAGAACCGGGCGATGCGATTCGCCACCGCGACCGGCGCCACCAGCTCGCTCGGCGAGGTGCGTCGGGTCCTGGACCTCACCGCGCTCGACCACACCCGCCTCGCCGCCCTGCGGGCCGAGGCGGAGAGCAGGTCGGGCGACTACGACCTGGTCGGCTGGACCGGCGCACTGTCCCGACGACCTGGTCGAGGCCTACGCCGCCCTGATCGGCCGGATGAGCACCGACGCGCCGATGGGTGACTCCGGCTTCCAGGCCGCGACGTGGGACGTCGCGCGAGTGCGCGAGCGCGACGCGATGCTGGCCGCGCAGCAGCGGGTGACGATCGCGACCGCCGCCCGACTGCGCAGCAGCGGCCGACTGGTGGCGTACTCCGACATGGGCTGGACCACCCATGACTCGGAGAACGCCGTCCAGTGGGACACCCTCGTCCTGCGCGAGCACCGCGGCCACCGCCTCGGCGCGCTGGTCAAGGTCGCCAACCTCGAGCGGCTGCTGGCCGAGGCCCCGGACGCGCGACGGGTGCACACCTGGAACGCCGACGAGAACACCCACATGAACGCCATCAACGACGCCATGGGCTTCGTCCCGCGGCAGCGTGAGTCGGTGTGGCGGCTGGACCTCTAACGGCGCGCGACGGAGAAACCTCCCGCCAGAACCGCGACAGTGACCTTCTGGCTGGCCCCGGTCGTGGATTCCGCCACCAGGCGTCCAGACCCGTCGTACTGCTCGATGGTCACCGCCCCGCCACCGGGGACGGCCACGTTGACCTGGGAGGTGCTGGTTGCGGCACTGCGCAGAAGCACGGTCCCGTGGTCACCTCCGGAGAGCACCAGCCGCGAGACCAGCGGCTCCAGCATCAGCGCGTCCAGGCGGGCGACGTCGCCGCCGGACGCCGAGGTCGTCGCGTGGACGGCACCATCGCCGACCGACAGCGTCACCGGCAGCAGGGCTCCCGGCGCCGGCGAGTCGCCGATCTCGCCGATGTCGCCGGACGCCACTGAGCCGAGCACCGTGTCGTCGACGCGGAACGTCGTGACGGCGGAGCTGCCCGGCTGGAGGTCGACGACCGGCAGCACGAGACGCGGACCACCCCGGCCGATGGCCACCGTGGCCGAGCCGCCGTCACCGAGCGCCGCGTAGCCGGTGCCACCGAACAGGGACTCACCGGTCCACATCGACGGCGGCACCACCGGATGCGCGTCGCCGGTGAGTGCGGCGTCCTCGACCTGCAGGGTGCGGGTGCCGAGCCGGTCCTCGATCCGTGCGACCTGCTGGGCAGCCTGGGCAACAGCCGGGTGCGCGTCCAGTGCGAGCATCGAGAGCAAGCCGTGGATGGTCGACTCGGCCCCACCGTTCAGGTTCGGCTGGCCGCTGCCGTTGATGCCGTCGACGGTGCGTCCGCTGATCGGGTCGTAGGCAGGCTGGCCCCACGCGTTGGCGCCGAAGTACCAGGCACCGACGATCGCGGCCAGCCGTTCAGGACCGGTCCGCCCGGTCACGTCGGCCGTGGCCAGCAGCGACTGCAGCCGGGAGTCCACGCCGTAGGCGATCTGGGTGGTGTCGGTCCGGGTCGGCAGCCGGCCGTTGTCCGGCCCGCCGGACGTCAGCATCCACGGGTCGAACGTGCCCGAGTCGCGGGCCGCTACCTCCGTGAAGGACGCGTCGCCGAGCACGTCACCGGCCCGAGCCAGCGCGGCCGGCATCTGCGACGCCCAGGCGTGCCAGTTGCCCCGGGACAGGGCCCACGGCTGCACCGCTCCGAACGGCCAGTGCCGGGCGTCGCCTTCTCCGAGCTCGGCGATGCCCTCGGCGAGCTGGCGCAGCGCGGTGCGCGCGGTCGCCGTTCCTCCGGCCTCCACGTAGGCGGCCAGTCCGAGGACGGCCTCGGCGCTCGCGTCGGCACCGTTGACGACCAGCCATGACGGTGTCGCCCGCCCGTCGATGTCCATCATCTGCGGGTAGCGCGCGAGCGTCTGCCGCTGCAGGGCGTCGATCGCCAGGTCCAGCCGCTCCTTGAGGAACGCCGCGAAGTCCTCGTCAGCGGTCCCGGAGAACGCCGCGTATCCCTCTCCCAGCGCCCAGATCGTGCGGGCCAGCCAGTAGGACTCGCCGGTGTCCGACGGGTCCGGCAGCTCGACCGGGATCGGGCTCGGGTTCAGGGTCCCGTCGGGCTGCATCCAGAGCACGACGTTCCCGACGCGGCCGGCGTCGACGCCCTCGCCGGCCACCGTCTGCATGTACGTGAGACCGCGGAGCAGGTCGTACGCCCGCTCGCGGCTCGAGCTGGCATTGGTCTGCTGCCAGTGCCGCAGGTAGACGACCGCAGCGCGTGACACGTCGTCGGCGTTGAAGGCCCCCTGCGACCAGGTGTCGGTCTCCGGGTCGTATGGCCCGCCGCCGACGCGGCGGTAGCTGCCGTCGGCGTTGCGGTCGGCGTAGGTCCAGAGCACGCCGATCGGGTTGTCGTCGGCGAGCTGGTAGGTCGTGTGGCCCGCCTGCTGCGGTGGCGTGACGTCGTCCTGCAGGAAGTCGAGGTGCGCCAGGTTGGTCAGGGATTCGTCGGCGGCCGCGGTGGTCGCGCCCGGCAGTCCGACGACCAGCGGCGCGAGCAGCGTCGCGGCGAGCAGGGCGATTGCGGCCCGGAGGCGGTGGGTGGTCATGACTGGTCGATCCTCTCGAGGCGGGCGACGCCGATCTTGGAGTCGGCCATGCCGTAGAAGACCCAACGCTGACCGTCCACCTCCTCGATCGCGGTGGGGAAGACGACGTTGGGCACCGTGCCGGCGAGCTCGTCCTCGGTCTCGGGCTCGAGGATGGGCACGGCGGTGCGGGCCGTCACGCGGGACGGGTCGTCAGGGTCGAGCAGCATGGCGCCGGCGGAGTACTCGACGCGTTGCGCCGACGGGTCCCAGCCCTGCGGCTGCTCGCCGGTGACGCCGTGGTGGATCAGCAGCCAGCCCTCGTCGACCCGCAGGGGTGGCGGACCGGCGCCGATCTTCAGCTCTTCGTAGGGATGCGCGGAGAGCGCGACGCAGCGGTGGTCACGCGGCCGGGCGAGTGCGCGCACGTCCGCCAGCACCTCGTCGACCGGGACGTAGGAGATCCAGATGCCCGGTCGCTCGTCGGTGACGCCGGCCGGCAGGTGGACCGTCTCGCCCTCGCGGAACCAGCCGAGGTCCCACATCGGGCGGTGCAGCATCGCGTAGGACGGCCGGCCCTGCGGGTCCGGGACCGGTTCGGGGAAGAACACCGCGTCCTTGTTGGGGAACATGCCCAGGTCGGTGTCGAGGTCGGGCTGGTAGGCGAACTGGACCGGCCCGAGCCGGCGCCACTGGCGCAGGTCCTCGGACACGGCCAGGGCCAACCGCGGCCCGAGGGGCCCGTAGGCGACGTACGTCATGACGTGCAGCCCGAGCGACGGGACGAAGGTGGTGCGGGGGTCCTCGACGCCGGCGTTGTTGGCGCCCCGCTCCCAGCCCTCGTCGGGAGCGAGCACGACACCCTCGCGGCGCACACCGACCGGCACGCCGCTCTCGACGACGACCTCCGCGAGCCCGACTCGCGAGACGTTGCCGGCTGCCACCAGCCGCGGCAGCAGGTAGAGCCGGCCGTCGGGGTCGCGCCCGCTCGCCGGGTTGAGGACGCCGAGCTCCTCGAAGGGGTCCGACGGGTCCGGGCTCATGACCACGCCCGCGCGGCGCAAGGTGTAGGGAACGTCCTGTCCGATGACCGGCTGCTGGGTCGTCACCCCTTCACCCCGGAGCCGAGGTCGGAGGAGGTGAAGTGGCGCTGGAACGCCACGAAGAGGGCCACTGCCGGCGCGGCCAGCACACAGGCACCGGCCAGGATGGCGCCGTATGGGTTCGTGGCCCGACCGGCCACGTTGGACAAGTAGTTGGCCAGCGACACGGCCAGCGGCTGCATGTCAGTGTCCTTGGTGATCAGGAACGGCCACAAGAACTCGTTCCACGGCCCGATGAAGGTGAGCAGGACCACGGTGAGCAGCGCCGGCCGGACCAGGGGAAGGGCGATCGACCAGAGGATCCGCAGCTCGCCGGCACCGTCGATGCGCGCGGCCGCGAAGAGGTCCTCGGGCAGCTGCAGGAAGAACTGCCGGAAGATGAAGACCGCCGTCGAGTTGATGGCGAACGGCACGATCATCCCGAGGTAGCTGTCGGCCAGGCCGTAGCTGCGCACGATCATCACGTAGAGCGGGATCATCAGCAGCTGGAAGGGGATCAGCTGCACCAGCAGCATGGCCGCGAAGAGCGACCCCTGCCCGCGGAAGTGCAGCCGGGCCAGGGCGTAGCCGGCGAGCACGCCGAACACGACGGTGCACAGGATGACTCCGCCGGTGAAGATGCCGGAGTTGACCAGCGAGCCAACCAGGTCGACCCGGGAGTTGATCTCGCGGTAGTTGGCGAGCGTCCAGCCGTCGACCGGGAAGGCACCCGCGACAGAGGTGTCGGACGCCTGCTGGAACGAGCCGACGAGCATGTAGTAGAAGGGGAACAGGAAGAGGAGCGCACCGATCACCAGCAGCACGGTGCGAACCACCGTGCCGACGCCGACGCCTTGCTTCTGCGGTACCTGAGCAGGTCTCGTCTCGTCGTCCAGAGCGGCGGGGTTGGCCACACGGGGGGCTGCCTGTGCCATGTCAGTCCCTCTCCAGCAGTCGCTTGTTGACCAGCGAGATGATGAGCACAGCGACCACGAGGAGCACCCCGATGGCCGAGGCCACGTCCGGGTTCCCCTGCTCGATCCCCTTCTGGTACATCACGAGCACCGGGGACGCCGACGCGCCGTCCGGTCCCCCACCGTTGGTCAGCAGGTAGGGCTCGGTGAAGAGGTTCGCCCCGGTGATGGTGGCGAGGATGACGACCAGGGTCGTCGCCGGACGTACGCCCGGGATGGTCACGTTGCGCAGCTGCTGCCACTTGGTGGCGCCGTCGACGGAGGACGACTCGTAGAGCTCCTTGGGCACGCCCTGCAATGCCGCGAGGTAGAGCAGGATGAACAGGCCGAGCTGCTTCCACGTCACGAAGATGGCGATCAGCGGCATCGCCAGTGTCTCGTTCACCAGCCACGATGGGTCGGGTGCGAGGGAGCCCAGGATCTGGTTGACGAGGCCGTCCTTGGAGAACAGGAAGATCCAGACCGCCACAACGGCGACGCTCGCCGAGACGTACGGCACGTAGTAGGCCACGCGCAGGAAGGTGCGGCCCCGGACCGCCGCGTTCAAGGCAGAGGCGAGCAGGAGGGCGAGCACGACCGTCAGCGGCACGTTGATGATCAGGAAGATGCCGACGTTGACGAACGACTGACGGACCTCCTCGTCCCCCAGCACGGTCGTGTAGTTGTCCAAGCCCACGAACGGCCGGTCCACCGCCGCGCCCGGTGCGGTGAAGAAGTAGTCGTGGAAGCTGATCCAGACCGCCAGCCCGAACGGGTAGGCGAACACCATGGCGAGGAAGATCGCGTACGGCGCCGCGAAGAGCATCCCGAGGGGCTGTCGCCCGAGGATCATCGACCGGCGGCTGCGCCGCCCCGGGCCACGGCCGGGGGCCGTGGCCGGGGCGGACGCTGTTGTCGTCGTCATGACCGCGCGCCGGTCAGGACTGGCCGGCGAGCTCGTCGGCCTTGTCGGCCGCCGTCTGCAGTGCGGCGTCCACGGAGTCCTTCCCGAAGATCACCGCGTTGGAGTACGCGTTGCGGAACTCCTGCCAGATCTCGATCGAGTTCGTGACGTTGGGCACCTCGACGGTCCGTGCTGCCTGTGCGGCGAAGACCTTGTAGTCCGGGTTGCTCTCGAAGTAGTCCGGGTAGGCAGCCTCGACGCCGTCGCGCAGCGGCATCTGACCGGTCTCGTCCAGCAGCGAGCCGTCCTGCTCCTTGCTGGTCGCGAACTTCAGCACGCTCCACGCGGTGCCCTTGGCCTTGCACGCCGAGTAGATCGCGACGTTCTTGGCGTCGGAGAACGTGTAGGTCTCCTCCGGCGTGATGCCGCTCTCGGTGGGCACCGGTGCGGCGCCCCACTCGACGTCCTCGCCATAGACCGCGATCGCCCACGGGCCGACGATGGACATCGCCGCCTTGCCGTCGGCGAAGGAGTCGCCGTTGTACTTCTCCTTCTGGGCGTAGCCCTTCTCGTACATCTCTGCCCAGAAGTTGGCCACAGCCTGGCCGTCGGGTGAGTTGAACGTGGCCTTGCCGTCCTCCACGAGCTGCTTGCCGCCGCTCTGCGCGGCGTAGAGCGGGTAGAAGTCGAACCACGACTGGAAGAACTCGCTGGACGGGGCCGGCCAGATCGCTGCCTGCGCCGCGCCGCTGCTGACGATCTTCTCGCTGGTCGCAAGGAAGTCGTCGTAGGTCGACAGCGGCGGGTTCTCCGGATCGACGCCGGCCTTCTTCAGCAGGTCCTTGTTGTAGAAGATCATGACCGGGTTGGCCTTCCACGGCAGCTGGTAGTACTTGCCGTCCGGCGACTTGTACTGCTCGGCGCCGTCACCGGTGCGGGACTCGATGTACTCGGTGCCGCCGGGGAAGTCGTCCAGGGCGACCAGGCCGCCCTGCTTCTGGAACTGCGGCACCGCAGCCGGCGACGTGTTCCACACCAGGCACGGTGCGTTGCCGGCGGTGATGGCCGCGCCGATGACCTCTTCGGAGCTCTTGCCCGCGGGGATCTCCTGAGCCGTGACCTTCTCCTTCGGGTGGTCGGTGTTCCACGCCTCGACCATCGCCTTGCCCCAGGCGAGCTCCTCGGGGTTGTTCGACAGCCAGATCTTGATCGGGCCCTTGACCGCCAGGTCGTCGGACGAAGCCCCGCTTTCCCCGCTGTCGCCTCCACAGGCGGTGGCGCCGAGCGCGAGGGTGAGCAGTGCTGCTGCGGTGACTGTGCGGTTCATCTGAGCTCCGTTCGAGGGGCGGCCGCGGCCGGTCAGGTCGCGGGCGTGCGGGTCATGACTTGTCTGGCGGTGCTGCTGTCGAGTCGCGAACGACGAGGCCGGGTGGCGGCAGGGAGGAGTCGTTGGTCTTGGGATCGCCCGCGACGAGCGCCACCAAGCGCTCGGCGGCCGCCTGGCCCCAGCTGAAGGCGTCGGTCCGCACGGTCGTGAGCGACGGCCGCAGGTGGGCGGCGACCTCGGTGTCGTCGAAGCCGGTCACCGAGAGGTCGCGCGGGACGTCGAGACCGCGTCCGACCGCGACCGCTGTCCCGGCGATCGCCATCAGGTCGTTGGCGTAGACGACCGCGGTCGGCGGGTCTGCCAGGTCCAGGAGGGTGGCCGTCGCCGCCGCGCCGCCCTGGGCCGAGAAGTCGGCCGAGACCATCGGGCCCTCGGGCAGGCCGGCGGCGCCCAGCGCTCCGGCCCAGGCCTCGCGCCGGGAGCACGAGTGCACGAACTCCGGCGGGCCGCCGACGTGGGCGATCCGCCGGTGGCCGAGCGCGACGAGGTGCTCGACCGCCTGCCGGATGCCGGGGCGGTCGTCGACGCACACGCAGGCCACGTTTCCGTGGCTGGCGCAGGAGGGTGCGATCACCACGGCCGGCAGCCCGAGCTCGGCCAGCAGGCCAGACCGCGGGTCGTCGACGCGCAGGTCGGTGAGGAAGACGCCGTCGACCCGCCCGTCGGCCGCCAGCCGGCGGTAGCCCTCGAGCTCGCGGTCGCGGTCCGGGACGACCTGCAGGAGCAGGGACTGACCCAGGGGCGCCAGCGCCGACTCGACGCCCGCGATGAAGGCCGGGAAGAACGGGTCCGCGCCGAGGGTCTCCGGCGGCCGGGCGATGACCAGGCCGACTGCCAGCGCCCGGTCGGCCGCCAGGGCGCGGGCCCGGTGGCTGGGTGTCCAGCCGAGGTCAGCAGCCACCTGCATGATCCGCTCCCGGGTCGCCGGGGCCACGCCGGGCCGGTTGTTCAGGGCGAAGGACACGGCCCCCTTCGAGACGCCCGCATCGCGCGCTACGTCCTCGATCGTGGGCCTGCGGGGCATTTTTCTAATAAACCGCTTTAGTTCCCTCTTGTCAAGAGATGGTGAACCTGCCCGGTTCGCCCGGGAGTCGGTCTATGTCGCCCGATCGGGCGGCCCGGGGCACTCGCCACAGGCGCGAGCGGAGCGGCCGCTCAGGGGAGCTGCCAAGCCCCGTCCCAGGGGGCGGCGGCCACGGCGAACCGCCCCGACTCCAGCCGCACCCGTTCCAGGCCGTCGCCGCCGCACGGGCAGTCAGTGCGGTGCGGCCAGTGCTCGTCGACCGAGAGCCGGAACCAGACCTGTTTCCCGTCGGGGAGGCCCGCCACGCCCCACTCGTCGGCCAGCCGGTCCACCATCCGCAGGCCGCGGCCGCCCTCCGCGCGCCACGCGGCATCGCCCGACTGGCCGGTCCGCGGCGACGGCAGAATCGGCGACCGGTCCGTGACACCCACCTCGAGCACGCCGTCGGCCACCGCGACCGTCAGGGTCACCCCGCTGCGCCCGTGCAGCACGGCGTTGGTGACCAGCTCGCTGACCAGCAGCTCGGCGTCGGACCGGAGGTCGGTCAGGTGCCACAGCTCCAGGAGCTCGACGATCGCTCGGCGCGCGGCAGCGACTGCCCGCGTGTCGTCGCCCAGATCGAGCGTCCGCACCCGGCACATGCGCGGCTCCCCACCTCGGCGGGCCCACTGCCGGACCCTGGCGGCACCCCTGCCCAGGAAGGACCGGGTCAGAAACCCAGGCGGCGCAGCTGCCGCGGGTCGCGCTGCCAGTCCTTGGCGACCGTGACCCGCAGGTCGAGGTAGACCTGGGTGCCGAGCAGCGCCTCGATCTGCCGCCGGGCGGTGGCCCCGATCTCCCGCAGCCGGGCGCCCTTCGGGCCGATGACGATCGCCTTCTGGCTGTCCCGCTCGACGAAGAGGAAGGCCTGCACGTCCAGCAGGGGCCGGTCGGCCGGTCGGTCCTCACGCTGGCGCATCTCCTCGACGACCACCGCGATCGAGTGCGGCAGCTCGTCCCGGACCCCCTCGAGGGCGGCCTCGCGGATCAGCTCGGCCACCAGCACCTGCTCCGGCTCGTCGGTCAGCTCGCCCCCGGGGTAGAGCGGCGGCGACTCCGGCACCAGAGCCGTCAGCAGGTCGACGAGCAGGTCCGTCTGCTCCCCCGCCACGGCTGACACCGGCACCACCTCGGCCCACTCGAAGCCGTCGGTCTCCGCGAGCTTCGAGACGGCCAGCAGCTGCTCGGCCACCGTCGCGGGACCGACCCGGTCGGTCTTGGTGACGACTGCCACCTTGCTGACCCCGCGCAGCTCGCCCAGCTCGCGGGCGATGAAGCGATCGCCGGGCCCGACCTTCTCGTCGGCCGGGACGCAGAAGCCGACGACGTCGACCTCCGACCACGCCGAGCGCACCTCGGCGTTGAGCCGCTCGCCCAGCAACGTGCGCGGCCGGTGCAGGCCGGGTGTGTCGAGGACGACCAGCTGGGCGTCGGGCCGGTGCACGATGCCGCGGACGACCCGCCGCGTCGTCTGCGGCTTGCTCGAGGTGATGACGACCTTCTCGCCGACGAGCGCGTTGGTCAGGGTCGACTTGCCTGCGTTGGGCCGGCCGACGAAGGCGACGAACCCCGCGCGGTGCGTCACGACGTGAGCGCCGGGTCGGCGGCCGCGCCGCTCTCGCGCTCGAGACGCTGCCGTCGTTCGCCGGCGAGGTACGTCGCCACGGCGTTCACGATGGCGGTCAGGGGAACCGCGATGAGGGCGCCGAAGAGGCCGGCGACCAGGCCACCGATCGCGATGACCACGACGACAGCCAGCGGGTGGACCCGCACCAGCCGGCCCATCAGGAAGGGCTGCAGCACGTGGCCCTCGAGCTGCTGCACGCCGATGACCCCGGCCAACATGATGAGCGCCTGCACCGGCCCCTCCGACACCAGGGCGACCGCCACCGCGGCGATGCCGCTGATGGTCGCACCCACGACCGGGATGAAGGCGCCCATGAAGACCAGGACAGCGAGCGGCACGACGAGCGGCAGACCGAGCACCAGGGCGACGATCGCGATGCCGAGTGCATCCACCGCGGCGATGATCACGGTGGCCCGGACGTACGCCGTGAGGACGGCCCATGCCCGCACGCCGCTGCCCTCGACCCGGGCGCGCGCCTGATCGGGGAAGAGGCGGACGACCCACCGCCAGATGTTGCGGCCGTCGTAGGTGAAGAAGATGGTGGCGAACAGGACGATGAAGAGCCCGGCGAGGAGGTGGCCCGCGGTCGTCGCGGTGCGCACGACCGTGCCGCCGAGGTTGCTCTCACCCGACCCGACGCCGTCCCGGACCCGGTCGAAGAAGTCCTGCAGCTGCGCGCGGCTCAGGCCGAGGTCGGCGAGGTAGCGCTCCAGCTGCCCGAGGCTCTGGTCGAACTGGTCCCGCAGGTCCCCGAAACCGGACGCGAACTGCTGGGCGACGAGCGTGACCAGGCCGACGATGAGGGAGAGGCCCAGCGCGATGGTGATCACGGTTGCCAGCCCGCGCGGCAGGCCCCAGCTGGTGATCCGGTCGGCGATCGGCGACGCGGCCGCCGCGAGCAGCACGCCGATGATGACCGGCACCAGGACGACGGACAGCAGCGCGAAGAGCTGGAGGAGGACCCAGACCGCGGCAACGACCAGCAGCAGCCGCCAGGACCAGGCGGCGGTGAAGCGCAGGACGTGCGGCGTCTCGATGCCGTCGATGGGTCCGCGCGGCGGCGGCTGCGTGCCCGGCGCGACCACGGCGGGGGTCGGCGACGGAGTGGCGGCGCGGGAGCGCTTGCGGAGCATGGCCCGACGGTAGCGGCCCATGTCAGCGGTGCAGCGAGCCGTCGGGCGCGGCGAGCACCACGGTCGCGACCTCGAGGTCGGCGAGCACAGCTGTGTCTTCGTCGGGCAAGAATGACCGGGACCCCACGACGACCGCTGCCTCGAGTCGCTCCGCACCGCTGGAGACAGCCGCGGCGACGGCCGCCTGCAGCGCACTGAGCCGCAACGACGGCAGGTCGACACCTGCGGCCGCATAGGTCCGCCCGATGTCGTCACGGACGGCGGCCCCGGACTGCGTCCGGCCACGGGCCATGGCGGCCCGCGCGAGGGTCACCAGCTTGGCGTCCTCGGGGTCCAGCTCGCCGGCGGCACTCAGGCCGTCACCGGTCACGGGCATCCGCGGTCTCTCGATCGGGTCGGTCGGGGCGGTCGGCGTCGCCGCGGCCGGCGTCGCCTTCGTCGTCCGCCGGCCGATGACCGGTGAGCGTCGGCTCGTCCTCGACCCGGCGGACGAGCAGCGTGCCGATCCGGTTGCGCCGGCCCCGGGCGCTCTCGGCGGTCAGCTCGACGCCCTGCACCCAGACGTGCGCCCCCGGGATGGGTACCCGGCCGAGCTGCTTGGCGAGCAGCCCGCCGACGGTGTCGACGTCGTCGTCCTGCAGCTCGATGCCCAGTCGCTCGGCGAGCTCGTCGACGTGCAGCCGGGTGCTCACGCGCAGCGAGCCGTCGGGCAGCTCTTCGATCATCGGCTGCTCGACGTCGTACTCGTCGGTGATCTCCCCGACGATCTCCTCGAGAACGTCCTCGATGGTGACCAGCCCGGCGGTGCCGCCGTACTCGTCGACGACGATCGCGACGTGGGTCTGCTGGGTCTGCATCTCGCGCAGCAGCTCGTCGACCGGCTTGCTCTCCGGGACGAAGATGGCCGGCCGCATGACCGACTCGACCTTCTCGACGGACTCGCCGTCGCGGTGCACGTAGGTCCGGCGGACGAGGTCCTTGAGGTAGGCGACGCCGAGCACGTCGTCGGTGCCCTCGCCGATGACCGGGATGCGGCTGAAGCCGGAGCGCAGGGCGAGTGACAGGGCCTGGCGCAGTGTCTTGTCGCGCTCGATGAAGACCACGTCGGTGCGCGGGACCATCACCTCCCGCACGATCGTGTCTCCGAGCTCGAAGACAGAGTGGATCATCGCCCGCTCGCGGTCCTCGATCAGCTGGTTCTCCTCCGCGAGGTCCACGAGCTCCCGCAGCTCCGCCTCGGAGGCGAACGGGCCGTCGCGGAAGCCCTTGCCGGGGGTGACCGCGTTGCCCACGAGGATCAGGAGCTGCGGCAACGGGCCGAGGATGCGCGCCAGCGGGTGGACCAGGCTGGCCGCGACGAGCGCGACCGGTGCCGGGTGCTGCCTGCCGAGGGTCCGTGGCGAGACGCCGATCGCGATGTAGGAGACGACGACCATCGTCACGGCCGCCGCGAGCATCGCCTGCCAAACCCGGTCGAAGACGTCGAGCATCGCGACCGTGACGAGCACCGTGGCGACCAGCTCGCAGCTCACGCGGAGCAGGGTCAGCAGGTTGAGGTAGCGGGCCGGGTCCTCGAGGACCAGGCGGAGCTTCGCCGCCCCGCGACGCCCGTCGCGCTCGAGGTCCTCGGTCGCGGTGCGGGACACCCGGGACAGTGCCGCCTCGGCGCCGGCGGAGAGTCCGCCGAGCAGCACGAGCACCGCCGCCAGGAGGAAGAGCAGGACGGTCTGCGTCATGGCGTCACCCCGGCTTCGAGCCCCCGTGCGGACCACCAGGCCCGCAGCAGCTCGGTCTGCAGACCGAACATCTCGGTGCGCTCCTCGTCCTCGTCGTGGTCGAAGCCCAGCAGGTGAAGGATGCCGTGCGTGCACAGCAGGTCGAGCTCGTGCCCGACGGAGTGACCGGCGGCGCTCGCCTGGGTGGCGGCGACCTCCGGGCAGAGCACCACGTCCCCGAGCAGCGCCGGCTCGGGGTCGTCCTGGCCACCGCCGGGATGGCCCGGGCGCAGCTCGTCCATCGGGAACGCCATGACGTCGGTGGGGCCCTCCTCGTCCATCCACTGCATGTGGTGGGCAGCCATCGTGTCGGGGTCGACGGCGACGACCGAGAGCTCGGCGAGCGGGTGGACCCGCAGCCGGTCGAGGACGAAGCGGGAGAGCTCGGCGAGCCGGTCGACGTCGACGTCGGCTCCGGACTCGTCGTGCACGTCGACGCTCATGAGGTGCCCATCGTCGCCCTTCGGCTGCTCATATGGCCCGCTCACCGGCGGCCGCGGCGGGAGCCAGCGCTCCCGGCGCCACCGCGGGCGGGGCGCTGGTCGGCCGCCTGAGTGGCGTCCCACCGGCCGTAGGCATCGACGATGTCGGTCACCAGCCGGTGGCGCACGACGTCCTGCGACGAGAGCCGGGTGAAGTTGACGTCCCGCGTCCCGTCCAGGATCTCCTGGACGATGCGGAGGCCGCTCTGGGTGCCGCCCGGCAGGTCGACCTGCGTGACGTCACCGGTGACGACCATCTTGGAGCCGAAGCCGAGCCGGGTGAGGAACATCTTCATCTGCTCGGGCGATGTGTTCTGCGCCTCGTCGAGGATGATGAACGCATCGTTGAGGCTCCTACCCCGCATATATGCGAGCGGCGCGACCTCGATGGTGCCGGCGGTCATCAGCCGGGGGATCGACTCCGGGTCGATCATGTCGTGGAGCGCGTCGTAGAGCGGCCGCAGGTAGGGGTCGATCTTCTCGTAGAGCGTGCCTGGCAGGAAGCCGAGCCGCTCCCCCGCCTCGACCGCCGGGCGGGTCAGGATGATCCGGTTGACCTGCTTGGCCTGCAGCGCCTGCACGGCCTTGGCGAC
Source organism: uncultured Actinomycetota bacterium (assembly GCA_963762865.1). Lineage (GTDB taxonomy): Bacteria > Actinomycetota > Actinomycetes > JACCUZ01 > JACCUZ01 > DATHAP01. Next base: position 142,171 of record CAVXNC010000008.1, on the reverse strand, counting down.
GGCGAGGTAGGTCTTGCCGGTGCCGGCCGGGCCGATGCCGAAGACGATGGTGTGCTTGTCGATCGCGTCGACGTAGCGCTTCTGGTTGAGCGTCTTGGGCCGGATGGTGCGGCCGCGGCTGGACAGGATGTTGAGCGTCAGCACGTCGGCCGGCCGCTCACCGGTCTCGGTGCGCAGCATGGCGACCATCCGCTCCACCGACTCGACCGTGACGCCGGCGCCGGTGCGCAGGACGGTGGTCAGCTCGTCGTAGAAGCGCTCGACGAGGGCCACCTCGCCGGGCTCGCCGGCCAGACTGATCTCGTTGCCGCGCACGGAGATGTCGACCGTCGGGAAAGCGATCTCGACGACGCGGAGGAGCTCGTCACGCGGGCCCAGCACAGCGACCATCGGCTGGCTGGCGGGCACCACGATGGTGGTGCGGGACTCGGGGTGCTCTGTCATGGGTGCTGGCAATGCTAGGCGATCCCGGCGGTCCGCCCAATCCGCTTGTGCAGTCAGCCCGGCGGCCAGGTCATATGCCGCCCCGCGAGGACGTGTCCGTGGACGTGGAAGACCGACTGCCCGGCCTCGGCGCCGGTGTTGAAGACGAGGCGAAACTGGTCGTGCCCCTCGTCGGCGGCGACCTTCCTACCGACCTGCACCAGCTCCGCGAGCGCCGCCGGGTCTGCCGTCGCCAGGGCACCGACGTCGCCGTGATGCTCCAGCGGGACGACCAGCACGTGCGTGGGGGCCTTGGGGTCGATGTCGCGGAAGGCGAGCACCCGCTGGCCCCGGAGCACGACGTCGGCCGGGATCTCACCGGCCACGATGCGGCAGAAGAGGCAGTCGGCGTTCTCGGGGGGCGTCTCGGCCATGAGCCCGACCCTAGCGAGCGGCGCGGCAGGTGGCGCATGGTCCCGATCGGGCAACGGCCCGGGGCCGCGCGGCGTGGCGGCCAGCGCCGGTGCCGCTCCGCCAGGTAGACCGGACCAGGTAACCCGGACCAGGTAAACCGGTCCATGGGCCTGCGCGTCGTACCCGCGTGGACCTCTCTACCCCGGTGCTGGCACCCGCACCGGCACCGGACTGGGCGAGGAGCACGATGAACGGCACCGGCGCCTCGCCCGCCGACGCCCGCCTGACGACCTGGGACGCGGACGAAGCGGTGACCCAGCTCTACGCGGCGCACTTCCGCTCGCTGGTCCGGCTCGCCGCGCTCCTGCTGCGTGACACCGGGGCTGCTGAGGAGGTCACGCAGGACGCGTTCGTCGCGATGCACGGCGCGTGGCGCCGGCTACGCGACCGCGACGACCCCGACAAGGCGCTGGCGTACCTGCGCCGCTCCGTCGTCAACGGTGCGCGCTCCGCCCTGCGGCACCGCAAGGTCGTCGAGAAGCACGCGCCACGGCCGGCTCCCGACGCGGCGAGCGCCGAGCACGGCGCGCTGCTCGCGGTCGAGCACGCCGAGGTGATGGCGGCCTTGCGACGGCTGCCGGAGCGACAGCGCGAGGTGCTCGTCCTGCGCTACTACCTCGACCTGTCCGAGGCCGGCATCGCCGACGCCCTCGGCATCAGCCGCGGGGCCGTGAAGAGCCACGCGTCCCGCGGCATCGCGGCGCTGCGTATTTCGCTGGAGACGACAGCATGAGCAACGACTTCACCCCCCACGACGACGCGAACGACCCGACCGCCGCGCGGCTGCGCGCGGCCCTGAACGTGGAGGCCGCCATGGTGCAGCCCGACGACCAGCTCTCGTCCATCCGGGAGCGGACCGCGGACGGCGACCGGCCGTGGTGGCGGCACCCGGCGGCGCTGGCCGTGGCGGCAGCCGTGGTGCTCGGCGTCGCGGCTGGCGGCGCGGCAGCATTGCTGGGCGGCGACGACGACCCGACCGCCGTGGCCGGCGGCAAGGGCTCGACCAGCGCGTCACCTTCGGATGTGACCACCCCCTCGGAGACGCCCAGCACCTCGGAGGGCACCGCGACCCCGACGCCGGCCGTGCCGGTCGAAGGAAATGTCTTCGTCTACTACGCGATGGTCGACGACAAGAAGTGGCGGCTCTACCGGGAGGAGCGGCCCAACATCGGTATGGACCCGGCGACCATGGCGCTGACCACGATGTTCTCCGAGCCGGCCATGGACCCCGACTACGCCGTGACCTGGCCCGAGGGAACGTCCGTCACTGGCTACTCGAGCAAGGGCGACACCGCCACCGTGGACCTCGACGTCCCCGACGGCACCGACGTGGACGACTTCTCCTACCAACAGCTCGTCTACACGGTGACTGCCAACGACACGGCGGTGACGAAGGTTCGCGTGCGGATCGACGGGGGGCCGGCGACTGCGCCTATCGTCCGGGCGCCGCGGCTGGACGTCCAAGGGCTCATCTGGCTGCTGACCCCCGGGCAGGGCTCGACCGTGTCGTCGCCGGTGCAGATCACCGGCTACGGCACGGCGTTCGAGGGCACGATCAGCTGGGAGGTGCGCCGCGAGGGCTCCGACGAGGTGGTAGCCGACGGCTTCACGCAGGGCGGGTCGATGGGCGACTTCGCCGACTTCGGCGACAGCGTGGAGCTCGAGCCGGGCACCTACGAGATGCGCGCGTTCGAGTCCTCCGCCGAGAACGGGGAGCCGATCCACGTCGACACCAAGACCTTCACCGTCGAGTAGCTCCCCGAAGCGCCCCTCGCACCTCCGCACCCCCTCCCTCCGCGGCGAAGCGATGGCGGCCTCGACGTGTTGGCAGCTAGAGCCCCGCCAGCCGACCGCGCTCATCGGCCTCGGACCGAGTGAGGGCAAGGTAAGGGTCGTCGCCGGTCAGGCTGGCCTTCTTCGCATCGAAGGCTCGGGTCCACAACCCCGCCGCCCAGGCTGCCCGGACTTCGTGGGCGGTCCAGGAGCGTCCGGATGCGTCCATGTAGGCGTTCAGGAAGTCCTCGCTCTGGGTCAGGTTGGCGACCTCGCCTGGCTCACCGGTGCCCGGCCAGATGGCGGCGGCGTGACCGGCGATGGCGGCTTCGGGCTGGGCAATGACACTGTCCCAGTCGTGTACGACGCGGAGGCGCCGATGTGTCCAGCGGAGGTTCGCGGAGCACCAGTCACCATGTCCGATGACGAGTGGCTGGTCCAGCGCCAGGAGTTGCTCGCGGGCTGCGGCGCCCACGTCGTCGAGCCAGCGACGGCGATCGTGAGTGTTCAGGTCACCCGGTCGGTCATCCGGGTCGGGCCACAGCCGCGTCGCCTTGTGATCCCAGCCCACCCATGCCGGGGACGGGTCCAGTGAGCTCACCGATTCCACCCGGGGAGCCTCTTGCACCAAGAGGTGCAGAGCTTCCGCGAACTGCGCTGCGGAGCCCGAGTCCGTCTCGAGCAGTTCGCCGCCGTTAACGAGCGTCTCGGCGCTGATCGCGAAATCGCCTTGCTGTGTAGGGGACACCAGTACCTGGGGGGCGGGGAACCCGTTGCCATGCAAGTGCGCCTGCACCTGCCCGCAAGCGATCAAGCGCTCCTGCCAGGGCCGCACCTTCACGACGAGTTCACGCCCGTCCCTCAGCCGCAGTCCCAGGACCTGCGACAGGTGACCCGTGTCGAACAAGACGACTTCGGGATCCGCCGCGAACCTCTCTCGACACCAGCGGAACACGGCCGGCAAGTCCAACGGAGCGCCCACTGTCATGTGACCATCGTCCCCCGATCGTGGTTCCTCCCGGGGCGAGGGCTCCGGAGCGGCAGCTACGGTGCTTCGCGCTCCGGACGCGGCCAGCCGAGAGTGTCCCGATTCCTGTACAGGTCGCGTAGCAGACTGATCTCGGCTCCGTGGTGGACCTGCTCGTCGATGACCGTGCGCCAGATGCGCTCGCAGGGCCACTGGTCGCCCCAGTTCGTCAGCCTGGGTTCGCCGAGGTCATCGTCGTCCAACTCCTGCAGGACAGCCCACAGTGGCTCCTGGCTCGCCCGCAGCCAGTCGACCGCCTCTGCCGCGGACCCGGGCACCTCCAAATCGTACGGCGCTGTCGCGGACCCGAACGCGTAGTCGTAGTCCCGCAAGGGGTCGTCCTCGATCGACGAGGTCGGCCATGCTGCTCTCCGCGTGATCCCAGGGATCAGGGCTGAGCCTGTTACTCCATGGCAGCAGGGGAAGCCGCGACGGCTCCGTCGGGCCACGCGGCGATGCACACCCGGTTGCCGGCGCGGTCGGCGAGGATCCACGCTTCGGGGGCGTCGGAGTCGTCGACGATGCGGCCTCCCGCAGCAAGAGCCGCTGCCACCCGCGCCTCGGCGTGTTCGCGAGCGACGGACACGTCGACGTGCATCGCGTGCCGGAGCGGCTTCGCCGCGGCCAGCTCCTGCATCCAGACCGTCGAGCCGTGGCCGAGCGGGTCGACGGCGTTGTCGTCGGCAAGCGGTAGGTACCCGAGGACAGCGCGCCAGAAGCCGACATCGAGCGCGTCGGGCGTCGCAGCTATCGCCAGCTGGACCTCGTGCACAGCTGTGCGGTCGGCGACGGCACCACGCGCCCGCGCGACCTCCGAGACTGCACGTGCCAGGTCGATGTGCCGATCCTCCAGCCGGAAGACACCGCGGCAGAGGCGCACGGTGAGACGGTCGTCAGCGATCGTCAGCAAGACCCCCGCGCCCTCCAGGCCGGCGACGTTCGCGACCGCCTCGGAAAGCTGTGCAGCTTCGCCAAGCGCCTGGACGCGGAACACAGCAGTCGCTCCGCCGTGCAACACCACCCAGTCGTCAACGCCGTCCGCGGCAAGGAACGCCCTCCACCCTTGCTCGCTCATTCCCACAGCCCGAGAAGGGCGCAGTGGATCAGCGGGACTTCGGCCATCGCTACGGCTCCTCATTCGATGACAGCGATCGAGGCACCTGGGAGGTGCGCCGTTCGACGTCAGGCGTGCGGACGGTTTGGTGTCGTGCCACGGCGCGCGGTGCTATCCGAACGTGACGCCGTGCTTCTCCATGATGGGCAGGGTCGCGTCCATGTCGCCATCACACCCGTACGGCTCGATGGCAGGGCCGAGGTCCAGATCGGGGCCAGCCGAGTCGATCAGCCGAAATGCCTCCTCGAGACCTCCGGGGCTGATGATCTCGAGTACCCGCGCCGACTGATCGGCGGCGTTCCAGAAGGTGTGCCACTCGCCGCGAGGCTTGAAGACGAGATCGCCTACGTTCGCCGTGAGCTCTTCCCCTGCCGCGTGGTACCAGACCTCGCCCTCGAGGATGAGACTGAACTCGTCCTCCTTGGTGTGCCGGTGCATCGGCGCGGCTATCGAGTGCGGTGCCAACAGGTGCTCGACCACCGCGAACCTGCCGCCCCAGTCCTTGGAGTCGATGAGAAAGCGGTCTCGACAACCGTCGACCGACCCCAGTACCTCACCGTCGCCGGCTTTGATGATCCGTTGGCCCATCCCGGAATTGTGCGCCGTGCCCGGGCAGGCGGCTATAGCGAGGGGCGCGGATGCCACGGCACACGGGCGGCCTCATCGCCACTCGGTACCTGCCAGGAGTGCGAACAGCGGCTCGAAGTTGTAGGTCTTGGTGCTGTTGGTCATCACCACCACGCCGAGGCGGCGGGTGGGGTAGAGGCGCATCACGTTCCAGAAGCCGGCGCCGGCGCCGAAGTGCTCGACCCAGTCGGCGGCCTGGCTCGTGGGTCGCCGGAACCAGCCGATGCCGTGGTCGAACGGCGTTCCGGCGTGCTCGATGGTGCGCATGGCTCGGGCGCTGGCGGGGGCCAGCACGCGGTGCCCGTCCAGCTCACCATCGCCGAGGTGCAGCTGGAGGAATCGGGCGGCGTCGAGGACGTCACCGACGAGTCCACCGTAGGCAGGGCCGTCCACGTAGAACCGGTTCAGTGCGAGGTAGTCGCCGTGCCGGGACCCCACGACGCCGGCAGGCAGGACGCGACGTAGCAGCGGGCCGGCGGCGCGTGGGGACCGGACATAGCCGGTCGCCATGTCGCCGTCGTCCTGGTAGGCGAACCCGGTGCGCTTCATCCCGGCCGGTTCGAGGACGGCTTGCCGGACGTACGTCTCGAAAGGCTGTCCAGCGGCCGCCGCGACGACTTGGCCGGCGGCCAGGTAGCCGAGATTGGTGTACCGGGCGGTCCCGCCGACGCGGTAACGGTACGCGCGCCGTCGGGACATCAGTCGGCGGAGCAATGCCTCCGGGTCGGGGGCCTCTGTACCGGCTGGGTGCACCCAGCGGATCGGGAGGGGGTTGGCCAGGCCGGCGGTGTGGGTCAGCAGCTGACGGACAGTCGGTTGCCGCGGACCGGGAGCCTGAAGGCAGTCGACGTACTCGGCGGCCGGTGCGTCGAGGTCGAGCCGGCCCTCGTCGGCGAGGCGCATCGCGGCAGTGGCGGTGACGATCTTGGTCATGGAGAACCACAGGTAAGCCGTGTCGGGTGTCGCCCCTCGCGAGCCGGACAGGTCGGCGGCGCCGCAGCCAGCCGCGAACCGCAGTCGGTCACGCTCGACGACGGCGATCGAGAGGCCGGGCACCCCGGCCTCCTTCATCATCGTCCGGACTGCCGCCTGAACACGGCGCGAGACGGCGTCGTGGCGGTCGCCGGCGAAGCCCAGAGGCGGCCGCTCGGCGATGCTTTCGGTCCTGTTCACCATGGCTCCAGGGAGGGGTAGTGGCTGGCTGCGTCAGATGACGCGCGGCAGCCAGGCTGAGTGCGGGTCCAGCTCGTGGGTGTGCGATCGGGGTGGCGTCGCCGCCCGGTCGCCGCGAACCACGGTGACCAGGCGGCCCACGACGGCGATGGCGATAGCGGCGGCGATCAGGATGGTGAACATGGGGGGCTCCTGCGGTTGTGGGGGGAAGCGGGACGCCGGTGGTGTCGACGTCCGGGCCTCGACGGGCGGTGCTTGCTGGTACTACGAAATCGCAGTACCATGTGAACATGGTGCGACATCGCAGCAACTCTGTCAACCCCCTCTTGCCCGCGGAAGTGCGCGACGAGGGCGTGGACGCCTTGTTCCTGGTGTGGCTGGTCTCGCGGTCCACCGAGGACCTGGTCGACTCGGTGCTGGCGCCGGTCGGCCTGGTCGCTGACGAGTTCGCGATCTACTCGGTGCTCGATGGCGCGGACCGGATGACTCCTAGTGATCTGGCGCGCTGGATGGCGGCACCGGCGACCACGGTGTCCAGCTACCTGAAGCGGTTCGAGTCCCGAGGCCACGTAGTCCGCGAGCCCAATCCGGGCGACCGACGTTCCTACCTGATCCGGCTCACGCCGGCCGGTCGCCGTGCCCATCGGTCCGCCGTCGCCCTGTTCCGGCCGGTTCGCGGCCAGGTCGCCGACGCCCTCGCAGAACACGACGGCGACGTCCGCGAGGCACTGATGCGACTGCGCGCGGTGGTCGACGGCCTACGCGGCAACGCCGTGCAGGCCGACCGGCGATGACGATCGCCTCGAGCGGAGCCGGCGGGCCGCGTCTGCGTCAGCGTCAGTGGGAGATCCAGATCCTCCGGTCGCCGCCGGAGGCAGACGTTGCGCCGTAGTCGATCCCCGACCCGTGCTTCGAGAACTGCTGCATGATCTGCATCGCTGGTCCCCCGTCACGGTGCTCGACCTGGACGCTGATCGCGTCCGAGCCGCCGGTCAGGACGTCGGCGACGAAAGCCGCCGCGCGCAGGTCCTCGCGTTCACCGAGGACGCCCGCGTAAAGGGTCTCCAGCACGGCCTGTGACTCCGGGTGCTCTCCCAGCGCCGGGTCACCCGCGACCAGCCGCTGCTCGCCGTCGGCCGTGAGCGTCACGCCGAAGGGGAAGAACTCACCGTTCTTGTCGAGCAGCTGCCGAGCCGAGTCGAGTGCCACGGCGGCCAGGCCGTCGAGGTCGTCCTGCACGGCCTGGGGTGTCTCCTCGCGCCATGACGTCATGCCTGCATCCTGCACGACGCGCGCCCTTCTGGTCAGGCCCAGCGCGATGTCGCGGAGAGCACGGCGAGCGCGGCCGTCCCCGCCGTCGAGGTGCGCAGCACGGTCTCCCCCAGCCGGTACGTCGCTGCACCCGCCTCGCGAAAGGCACTCAGCTCGTCGTCGGACACCCCGCCCTCGGGACCGACCACGAGCACGACGTCACCGGCGGAGGGCAGCTCCACAGTGGCCAGCGGCGCCGTCGCCGACTCGTGCAGCACCATCCCGAGGGCCGCAGCGGACAGCAGGCCAGCCACCTCGGCGGTCGTCGCCAGCTCGGCGATCTCCGGGAACCACGCGCGGCGGGACTGCTTCGCGGCCGAGTGGCCGGACGTACGCCATCGGGACAGGGCCTTCTGACCACGCGCGTCGCGCCACCGGGTGACGCACCGCGCCGCGGCCCACGGGACGACGACGTCGACCCCCACCTCCGTCATCGTCTCGACGGCCAGCTCGCCGCGGTCGCCCTTCGGCAACGCCTGCACGACGACGAACCGCGGCTGCGGCGCCTGCACGTCGACCACCGAGACCAGGTCCACCGACAGCACGTCACGCTCAGCGCCGGCGACCACCCCGGACGCTCGCCGACCATGCGCGTCGGTCAGCACCACGGCCTCGCCGGGCGCAAGCCGGGTCACCGTCGCCGCATGACGGCCCTCGGCACCGTCCACCACCACACGACCGACCACCAGCCGCTCGGTCGCCACCACGAAGACCGGCGCGCTCATCGCCGAGAGCCGCCCGTCGCCTCAGCGCTCGTTGAACGCGTCGCGCAGCCGGTTGAAGAAGCCCTGCCGGGTTCCGGTCACCTGACCGACGTCGGGACCGTCCTCCCCGCGCAGCGCCGCCAGCTTGCGCAGCAGCTCCTCTTGCTCGGCGTCGAGCCGCGTCGGCGTCTGCACGTCCACGTGCACGATGAGGTCGCCGCGGCCCTGCCGGCGCAGGTGCGTGACCCCGAGTCCGGGCAAGGTCACCGCGTGCCCCGACTGGGTGCCGGACCGGATCTCCACCGGGCGGGAGCCGTCGAGCGTGTCGAGCTGCATCGCCGTTCCGAGCGCGGCCGCCGTCATCGGCACCTCCACCGTGCAGTGCAGGTCGTCGCCCTGGCGGCGGAAGGTGGCGTGCGGCTTCTCGACGATCTCGACGAAGAGGTCGCCCGCCGGCCCGCCACCCGGCCCGGCCTCGCCCTCGCCCGACAGCTGGATCCGCGTCCCGGTGTCCACGCCCGGCGGCACCCTGATGGGCAGCGCGCGACGAGTGCGGACCCGGCCGTCACCGCCGCAGTCGGCGCAGGGGTGCGGGATCACCGTGCCGAAGCCCTGGCAGGCCGCGCACGGGCGGGCGGTCATGACCTGACCGAGGAAGCTGCGGGTGACCTGCTGGACCTCGCCGCGGCCCTGGCAGACGTCACAGGTGCGCGGCGACGTGCCGACCGCGGTCCCCGCGCCCTGGCACGTGGGGCAGGTCGCGGCGGTGTCGACCTGCAGCTCACGGGTCGCGCCGAAAGTCGCCTCGGAGAGGTCGATCTCGAGGCGGATCAGCGCATCCTGGCCGCGACGCTGCCGCGGCCGGGGTCCCCGCGTCGCGCCCCCACCGCCGAAGAAGGCGTCCATGATGTCCGAGAAGCCGAAGCCCGACCCGAAGCCGCCACCGGTGGAGAACGGGTCGCCGCCGAGGTCGTGCAGCTCGCGCTTGCGCGGGTCGGAGAGCACCTCGTAGGCCTTGGTGACCTCCTTGAAGCGCTCCTCCTCGGCCGGGTTGACGTCAGGGTGCAGCTGGCGCGCGAGGCGGCGGTAGGCCTTCTTGATCTCCTCGGGGGTGGCATCGCGCGAGACGCCGAGGACCTCGTAGTAGTCCGTGCTGTGGGCCGCCACTCAGCCGTCCCCCACGATCCTGCCGACGTAGCGAGCCACTGCGCGCACTGCTCCCATCGTTCCGGGGTAGTCCATCCTGGTCGGGCCGAGCACGCCGAGCTTCGCCAGGGTCTCGTCCTCGTTCCCGTAGCCCACGCTCACGATCGACGTGGACGTCAGCGCCTCGTGCAGGTTCTCGCGACCGATGCGTACGGTGACCGCCGACTGGTCCCTCGCCTCGCCGAGCAGGCGCAGCAGGACCATCTGCTCCTCCAGCGCCTCGAGGACCGGCCGGATGGTCAGCGGGAAGTCGGGACCGACACGGGCCAGGTTGGCCGTGCCGCCGAGAACGACCCGGTCCTCGTGCTCCTCGACCAGGCTCTCGAGCAGGGCGGACAGGACCGCCTGCACGGCTGCCCGGTTCTCGACGGTGAAGCGGTCGGGCAGCCCGGCGAGGCGGCCGGCCGCCTCGGCGAGCCGCTGGCCGACGGTGGCGGCGTTGAGCTGCGCACGCAGCTCGAAGAGCAGGTCCTCGGGAACCTCGGTCGCGGTCTCCACCACCCGCTGCTCGACCCGGCCGGTCGTGGTGATGAGCACGACGAGCAGCCGCGTCGCCGTCAGCGGCACCAGCTCGACGTGGCGCACGCTCGACCGCGACAGCGACGGGTACTGGACGACAGCCACCTGGTGGGTCAGCTGGGCGAGCAGCCGCACCGTCCGGGTGACGATGTCGTCGAGGTCCATCGCCCCGTCCAGGAAGGACTGGATGGCCCGGCGCTCGGCGGTCGAGAGCGGCTTGACGGTCGAGAGCCGGTCGACGAAGAGCCGGTAGCCCTTGTCGGTCGGGATCCGGCCGGCGCTGGTGTGCGGCTGGGCGATGTAGCCCTCGTCCTCGAGCGCGGCCATGTCGTTGCGGATCGTTGCCGGCGAGACGCCCAGGTTGTGCCGCTCGACGAGCGCCTTCGAGCCCACCGGCTCCTGCGTCGACACGTAGTCCTCGACGATGGCGCGCAGCACGTCGAGCTTGCGGTCCTCGAGCACGCACACCTCCCGCACGTCGATCACCAGTCGGACAGCCGGTCGGGCCGCCACACTGGCACTCTGGCGGCGCGAGTGCCAGTGTACGACCTCCGGCCTGGCTGGGGCGGCTCCCTAGACTCGGCCGGGTGACCCAGGACACACGCGGCGGCCTGACCTTCCCCGACGGCTTCTCCTGGGGCGCGGCCACCGCCGCCTTCCAGATCGAGGGCGCGACCGCCGAGGACGGGCGCACCGACTCGATCTGGGACGTCTTCTGCCGGGAACCCGGCCGGGTTCTCGGTGGAGACACCGGTGACGTCGCCTGCGACCACTACCACCGGGTGCCGGAGGACATCGCGCTGCTCGCCGAGCTCGGCCTGGACACCTACCGGTTCTCGACAGCCTGGCCGCGGATCCGGCCCGACGGGGGGCCGGTCAACCAGAAGGGCCTCGACTTCTACTCGCGGCTGGTCGACGAGCTGCTGGGCAAGGGCATCAAGCCGTGGCTGACTCTCTACCACTGGGACCTCCCGCAGGCCCTCGAGGACCAGGGCGGCTGGACCAACCGCGACACCGCCTACCGGTTCGCGGACTACGCGCAGACGGTGCACGACGCCCTCGGCGACCGGGTCCCGACGTGGACGACGCTCAACGAGCCGTGGTGCTCGTCGCTGCTGGCCTATGGCGCGGGCGCGCACGCCCCCGGCAGGACCGACCCACGGGCCGCTGTCGCAGCACTGCACCACTTGCTGCTCGGCCACGGACTGGCCGTGCAGGTGCTGCGCGACGGCGGCGTCGGCACCGGCGGCGTCGGCGACAGCATCGGCAGCGGCAGCGTCGGCATCACCCTGAACCTGTCGCCGGTCGACCCGGCCGACCCGTCGTCGGAGGCCGACCGCGAGGTCGCCCGGCGCGTCGACGGTCTCCAGAACAGGGTCTTCCTCGACCCGGTGCTCCGCGGCCGCTACCCGGAGGACGTCTGGGCCGACCTGACGCCGTACGGCCTGCCGGACCTCGTCCAGGACGGTGACCTGGACACCATCGGCGGGCCGATCGACGTGCTCGGCGTGAACTACTACTACACGCTCACGATGCGCGCCGACACCGAGCCGCACCTGCCGACGACCTGGATCGGCGCGGAGAACGCCGTCGACACTCCCGAGGGCCTACCGACGACCGAGATGGGCTGGGAGATCGAGCCGAGCGGTCTGCACGCCATGCTGGTCCGGCTGCACAAGGAGTACGCCGGGACGCCAGTGGTCATCACCGAGAACGGTGCCGCCTTCGACGACCAGGTCGCGAGCGACGGGGCCGTGCACGACGAGGACCGTCGCGCCTTCCTCGAGGGTCACCTCCGCGCCTGCCACCAGGCGATCGCCGACGGGGTCGACCTGCGCGGCTACCTCGCGTGGTCGCTGATGGACAACTTCGAGTGGGCGTTCGGCTACTCGAAGCGCTTCGGCATCGTGCGCGTCGACTACGACACGCAGCGGCGCACCGTGAAGGACAGCGCGCGCTGGTACGCACAAGTCGTGCGCGACAACGGGTTCTAGCCGACGCGATTGCGGTCGTCGCAGCTCGGCGCGTCCCGTGGCGCGCGCTCCTGCGGACCGACAGTCTGGGGTCGTGGACCGATATGCCGGTGACGTCCTCGCGCAGCCGCGCGCGCGTCAGCGTGCCGTCCCGCAGGTCGCCGCCGAGCGCGACCTGGTCGTCGAGGACGCCGAGACCGGCTTCTGCGGCGCCGTCGTGCGCTGGGAGAAGACCCCCGGCGGCCCGACCGTGACTCTCGAGGACCGCCGCGGCCGGCACCGGGTCTTCCCGTCGGGCTTCGGCTTCCTCGTCGACGGCGCACCCGTCGAGCTCGTCCGGCCCGACGGGGCCGCGGCCGCCCAGGAGCACCGGCCGGCGCGGCGTACCGCCTCAGGGTCGATCGCCGCACCTACCGCGCGGGCGCGCGTCGCGCGAGCGAGCCGCATCTACGTGGAGGGCAAGCACGACGCCGAGCTCGTCGAGAAGGTGTGGGGCGACGACCTGCGCGTCGAGGGCGTCGTCGTCGAGCACCTCGGCGGCATCGACGACCTCGCGGCCGAGGTCCGCGACTTCGGGCCGACACCGGACCGCCGGCTCGGCGTCCTCGTCGACCACCTGGTGCCGGGGAGCAAGGAGTGGCGGATCGCCGAGACGGTGCGGTCACCCCACGTGCTCGTCCTCGGCCACCCCTACGTCGACGTCTGGGCTGCGGTACGCCCGGCTGCCCTCGGCATCGCGGCCTGGCCCGACGTGCCTCGCGGGCAGCCGTGGAAGGACGGCGTCTGCGCGGCGCTCGGCTGGCCGGCCGAGACCGCAGCCGACACCGCGGCCGCCTGGCGACGCATCCTCGGCAGCGTCCGCAGCTATGCCGACCTCGAGCCAAGCCTTCTCGGCCAGGTCGAGGAGCTCATCGACTTCGTGACCGGCACCTCGCCGGCCGAACAGGAGGGATGACCCGTGACCCAGCCGCCCCCCGAGCCGCCGGACTCCGCCGGCGACTCGACGCCGCCCGAGGGCTCGCCGCCACCGCCTCCCCCGGCGTCCGCGACACCACCGCCCCCGCCTCCACCGCCCTCGTCGCCACCACCTCCGTCGTCGCCACCACCGCCCCCGCCGTCGTCGCCGCCCGGCGACCCCGGTGAGTCCGGCGCCGGTGGTTACGGCGCGCCACCGCCGGGCGGCGGGTACGACGCCCCGCCCGGACAGGCCGGCGGATACGGCACGCCACCGACCGGGCAGCTCAGCCAGGCCGACGAGCGGATGTGGGCGATGCTCGCCCACGTCGGAGCGGTCGTCATCGGCTTCATCGCGCCGCTGGTGGTGATGCTGGTGCAGGGCGACAAGTCGCCGTTCACCCGCAAGCAGGCGGTCGAGTCGCTGAACTTCCAGATCAGCCTGCTGATCGTCGGCATCCCGCTGACGATCGTCACCTGCGGCCTCGGCGCGGTCATCTTCATCGTCGGGATCGTGTTCGAGATCATCGCCGGCATCAAGGCCAACAACGGCGAGGACTACCGCTACCCCGTCAACATCCGCCTGGTGAAGTAGCCGGTCACCTAGTCGAGCAGGTCGCGGACCACGGCGTCCGCGAGCAGACGGCCGCGCAGCGTCAACGCTGCGCGGCCGTTCTCGTGCGCGGCCCCGTCGAGCAGCCCGGTGGCAACGGCATCGCGCGCCACTGTCCGGCCGCGGTCGCTCAGGTCGTCGAGCGGATGTCCCTCCCGCAGCCGGATCCCGAGCAGCACCCGCTCGGTGCGTCGCTGCCCGTCGTCGAGGATCTCGCGCGCCTGCGCCGGCGAGGCACCCTCGGCGAGGCGCGCCGCGTAGGCAGCCGGGTGGCGGACGTTCCACCACCGGGTGCCGCCGACGTGGCTGTGCGCGCCGGGGCCGACGCCCCACCAGTCGTGGCCCAGCCAGTAGCCCTCGTTGTGCCGGGCGCGCTGCGTACTTGTCGTCGACCAGTTGCTCACCTCGTACCACTGCATCCCCGCCGCGGCCAGCACCTCGTCGGCGAGCAGGTAGCGGTCGGCGAGGTCGTCGTCGTCGGGCGCCGGGACCTCGCCGCGGCGGACCTGCACCGCGAGGCGGGTGCCCTCCTCGACGACGAGGGCGTACGCGCTCAGGTGGTCCGGCTCGCACGCCAGGGCGGCCTCGAGACTGGTGCGCCAGTCCGCCTGCGACTCCCCCGGGGTCCCGTAGATGAGGTCCAGGCTGACGCCGTCGAAGCCGGCCTCGCGCGCCCACTGCACGACGCGCGGCACCCGCTCCGGGTCGTGCGTGCGGTCGAGGGTGGCCAGGACGTGCGGCACCGCTGACTGCATGCCGAAGGACACCCGGGTGAAGCCGGCATCGCGCAGTCGCTGCAGCGACTCGCGGTCGACGCTGTCGGGGTTGGCCTCGGTCGTGACCTCGGCGTCCGGGCGCAGCCCGAGCTCGTCGCGCACGCCGCGCAGCAGCGCGTCCAGGTCAGCCGGGGGCAGCAGGGTCGGCGTGCCGCCGCCGAAGAAGACGGTTGCCGCCGAGACGTCGGAGTCACCGAGCACCCGGCGGGCCAGCCGTACCTCCGCGGCTGCTGTGGCGGCGTACTCCACCTGAGAGCCGCCGCCGCCGAGCTCGGTCGCGGTATAGGTGTTGAAGTCGCAGTAGCCGCAGCGCGTCGCGCAGAACGGCACGTGGACATAGACGCCGAACGGCCGGGCCCCCACCCCGGTCAGGGCCGATTCGGGCAACGAGCCGTCGCGGGGGACGGCATCCCCCTCGGGCGGTGTGGACGGCACCCCCCCATTCTCCGACTGGTGACTTCCCGGGGCGAAATGTCCGATCTGACCCCGCGAACTCACCAGTCCGTGTCGCGCCGCAGGGTCAGCCGGAGGGGTACATCGCGTCGAGCAGGTCGCGGTGCTTGTCCTCGACCACCCGGCGCTTCACCTTCAGGCTCGGCGTGAGCTCGCCGGCCTCGATGGTGAGGTCGTGCTCGAGGATCCGGAAGTCCTTGATCGTCTCCCAGCGGTTGACCCTGCCGTTGACCAGGTTGATGGCCTTCGCCACCTCGGCGTGCACGTCGGGGTGCTGCGACAGCTCGGCGTAGTCGCCGGAGACGCCGCGGTGCCCCGCCCACTGCGTCAGCGCGTCCGGGTCCAGCGTGACCAGGGCGGTGCAGTAGCTGCGACCGTCACCGTGCACGACGATCTGACTGGCCAGCGCGCAGGCGCCCTTGAACACGACCTCGATGGCCTGCGGCGCGACGTACTTGCCGCCGGAGGTCTTGATCATGTCCTTCTTGCGGTCGGTGATGCGCAGGAAGCCGTCGTCGTCGAGCTCGCCGATGTCGCCGGTGTGCAGCCAGCCGTCGGCCGCGAGCGCTTCGGTCGTCTGCTCCGGCATGCCGTGGTAGCCCTGCATGACGCCCGGACCGTGCACCAGGACCTCGCCGTCGTCGGCGATGCGGATCTCGGTGCCGGGGAAGGGGATCCCGACGGTGCCCAGCCGGTAGTTCTCCGGCCGGTTGACCAGGGTGCCTGCGCTGGTCTCGGTGAGGCCGTAGCCCTCGAGGATCAGGATGCCGGCGGCGTGGAAGAACTCCGCCACGTCTCGCGAGAGGGCGGCGCTGCCCGACACGAGGAAGCGCAGCCGCCCGCCGAAGCGCGCTCGCAGCTTGGTGAAGACCAGCTTGTCGGCGACCGCGTGCTTGGCCTTCAGCACGGCGCCGGGCTCCTTGCCGGCCAGCTTGAGCTGCGACACCTCCCGGCCGACGCCCATCGCCCAGGTGAAGATCTTCAGCCGGAGGCCGCCCTCGTCCTCGGCCATGGTGACCACCCGGCCGCGGACCTTCTCGAAGATGCGCGGGGCCGCTGCCATGAAGGTGGGTGACACGACGGCGAGGTTGTCGATGATCTTGTCCACCCGGCCGTCGAGAGCGGCCGACGAGCCGGTGGCCACCTGGGCGGCCAGCAGCACCTTGCCGAACGAGTGCGAGAGCGGCAGCCAGAGGTACTGCACGTCGTCGGGGGTCAGCAGCCCGGACTCGTCGACGGCGACACCCTCGTAGACCCAGCAGTCGTGCGGGAGCCGGACGCCCTTGGGCCGGCCGGTCGTGCCGCTGGTGTAGATCAGCGTGGCCAGGTGGTCGGGCCGGGTCGCATCGACCCGGTCGGTCACGGCGGTGGGCTGCTGCTGGAGCAGCTCCGTGCCCCGCCGGGCCAGCTCGTCAAGGGCGATGACGCGGTCGCCGTCGGGCGTACCGTCGAAAGTCACGACCGTCATCAGGTCGGGCAGGTCGTCGCGATGGGCCTTGAGCTTGGCGATCTGCGCGTCGTCCTCGGCGAAGACCAGGCGGGCGCCCGAGTCGGCCAGGATGTAGGCGACGTCCTCCGGGTTGGTGGTCGGGTAGACCGTCGTCGTCGCGGCCCCGGCGCACAGGATCGCGAAGTCGACCAGAGCCCAGTCGACCCGCGTCGAGGAGATGATGGCGACCCGCTGCTCGGGCTCGATACCGAGCGCGACCAGCCCGGCGGCCAGCGCGCTCACCCGCTCCCCCGCCTGCGCCCAGGTCATCGACTCCCAGCCGTCGCCGACCGGCCGGCGGTAGGCCTCGCCGTGCGGCGTCGCGGCGACCCGGTCGAGGAACATCCGGCCGACCGACGCCGGGCGCCCGTCGATGCCTCCGCCGCCACGCGTCACCTGATCAGCACCATCGGCGCCATGTCCCGTCACGTTGCCGCCCTCCGAATCGCCCGGGCCTTCTGCCTGGGTCTGACGCTATCGGCTCCCGAAAAGTGCCGCGAGCACTGCGACCTGCCGGCTCACCGGTCGACTGGCGCGTTGCGGCAGTCCTGGAGCGGTCAAGAACAACCTCAGCGCGCCGCTCGACACCATCCACCGACGACGGACCCGTGCCAGTCGTCCACAGATCCTTTCCACCGGCCACCGAGGTGGTCCGGCTCCCGGCACGGTCGACACGTGGCGACCACCGCGACGACGACCCAGATCGGTGTCGAAGCCGTGACGGTGCGCAGCGAGCGGGTACCTCGCAGCCAGCTGCGCGGACCGGGATGGCGTCGACTCAGCCGTGGCCTGTACGTACCTGCGCACCCTGGACCACGTGACGATTCACAGTTGACCCATCTCGCTCAGGTGCTGCCCAGGGACAGTGGTTTCGGCCACCTCACTGGTGCGGCGGCTCGCGGCTGGTGGCTCCCCAACAGGCTCCCGCGGCACGTCGTCCTCGCTTCGACACGCAGTGAAGTCCACGTCCAGCGCAGCGGCATGTACGTCCGCAGGTCGAAGTACCTGGAGATCGAGGAGGTCGGTGGTCTGCCGATGGCGAATGCTCCGACGCTTCTCGTCGAGCTTGCTCGCGACCTGACTCTCGTCGACCTGGTGCCCATGGTCGACTGCGCACTCGCCGGCGGGGCCATGGTCGAGCAGCTGCTGGCGGCCTGCCGGCGCCGGACCCGCGGTGTGGTGACGCTACGACGGGCGATCGAGCTCGGCGACCCACGCAGCGAGTCGTGGTGGGAATCGGTGCTCCGTGTCATGCATGTCGTCACACGGCTGGGACCCATCGAGAGCCAGGTCGACATCAAGGACTCCGATGGCGTCTTCGTCGGCCGCGCCGACCTGCACCTCGTCGGCACCGACAGGTACCCGGAGTGCGACGGTGGTGACCATCGCACGGCCGACCAGCACAACCGCGACCTCAAGCGGGACAAGGCGATGAGCCGCGTGGGAGCTGACCGCTACGGCTATACGACGCAGGAGATCAGCCGGTCGGCCGCCGTCATCATCCAGGACGCCGAGGATGCCCGAGGGATCCCGCACGATCCCGAGCGGATCCGCACCTGGCTCCGGCTAGCCGGTGTGTCGACCCTGACCGGCCATGGTCGGGCGCGACTGGCCGCCCGGTTGCGTCGATACCAGCTCGCGGCCCAGCGATGACGGCTGTCGAGTGGCGCGTTGCGGCTCGGCTGTATCGGTAAAGCGCAGCCGCAACGCGCCACTCGACGGGGGGCCGGGCGGTCAGCGAGTGGCGGTGCGGGCGCGGGCGGCCAGGTCGCGCCGGGTCACCTGGGTCAGCGTCTCGTTCAGCCCCGGCATCTCGAGCATCCGCAGCAGGGCGTCCGCGGGCGCGCGCCTGATCACGAACGTGTCGCCGATCGTCACCCCGTGGTCAGGGCGGCTCAGCACGCTGACCCGGTCACCTGCGCCGACCGTGCCCGGCGAGACCACGCGCAGGTAGGCGCCCGGCGCGCCGTGCTCGGTGAAGCGCTTGACCCAGTGCGGCTCGTCCATCCAGCCCTGGAACGTGTTGCACGGGATCCGCGGGCAGGTCACCTCGAGGACCAGACCGTCCTCGCCCACCTGCCAGCGCTCGCCGATCACGGCGCCGGTGACGTCCAGGCCGTACGTCGTCAGGTTCTCGCCGAACGAGCCGGGTTCGATGTCCCGACCGAGCTCGGTCGACCACCATCGCTGGTCCTCGACCGCGTAGGCGTAGACCGCCTGGTCGGGCCCGCCGTGGTGCTTGCGGTCGTAGATCTGGTCGCCGGCCAGGCCGACCTCGGACTCCGCCGCAGCCGACACGGTGACCCGGCCGCCGACTGGCCGCTTGTCGATCGCCGTGCGGTCGAGGTCCCCCCGGTGGTCCGGGATCAGTGCGTGGACGACGTTGACGGCCCTGATGGCGGCGGTCTGCGAGGTCTCCGGCACTCGCCCGAGGCTACCTGCGCTCACCCGGCTACTTCTTCGTCTTTTCCCCGACGGAGTCGGTGGACAGCGCGGCGATGAAGGCCTCCTGCGGGACCTCGACGCGACCGACCATCTTCATCCGCTTCTTGCCCTCCTTCTGCTTCTCCAACAGCTTGCGCTTGCGGGTGATGTCTCCGCCGTAGCACTTGGCCAGCACGTCCTTGCGGATGGCACGGATGCTCTCGCGGGCGATGACCCGCGACCCGATCGCGGCCTGGATCGGCACCTCGAACTGCTGTCGAGGGATGAGCTCGCGCAGCCGCTGGGTCATCTGCACGCCGTAGGCGTAGGCCTTGTCCTTGTGCACGATCGAGGAGAAGGCGTCGACGCCCTCGCCCTGCAGCAGGATGTCGACCTTGACCAGCGCCGACGCCTGCTCGCCCTCGACCTCGTAGTCGAGCGAGGCGTAGCCGCGGGTCCGGGACTTCAGGTTGTCGAAGAAGTCGAAGATGATCTCGGCGAGCGGCAGCGTGTAGCGCAGCTCGACGCGTTCCTCGGACAGGTAGTCCATGCCGAGCAGGGTGCCGCGCCGGGTCTGGCAGAGGTCCATGATCGCGCCGATGTATTCGCTCGGGGCCAGGACCGTGGCGCGCACCACCGGCTCGTGGACCTCGGCGATCTTGCCATCGGGGAACTCGCTCGGGTTGGTGACGACGCGCTCGGAAGCGTCGTCCATCACGACCCGGTAGACGACGTTGGGCGCGGTCGCGATGAGGTTGAGGTCGAACTCGCGCTCCAGCCGCTCGCGCACGATCTCGAGGTGCAGGAGGCCGAGGAAGCCGCACCGGAAGCCGAAGCCGAGTGCGGCCGACGTCTCCGGCTCCCACACCAGCGCGGCGTCGTTGAGCTGCAACCGCTCCAGCGCGTCGCGCAGGTCCGGGTAGTCGTCGCCGTCCACCGGGTAGAGCCCCGAGAAGACCATCGGCTTCGGGTCCTTGTAGCCGCTCAGCGCCTCCTGGGCGGGCTTGGTGGCGTTGGTGACCGTGTCGCCGACCTTCGACTGGCGGACGTCCTTCACGCCGGTGATGAGATAGCCGACCTCGCCGACTCCCAGTCCCTCCGACGGCATGGGCTCGGGCGAGATCACTCCGATCTCGAGCAGGTCGTGCTGCGCCTTGGTGGAGAGCATCAGGATGCGCTCGCGCGGCGACAGGTGCCCGTCGATCACCCGGACGTACGTCACCACGCCGCGGTAGACGTCGTACACGCTGTCGAAGATCATCGCGCGGGCCGGTGCCGATGCGTCGCCGACCGGCGGGGGCACCTGCGCGACGATCTGCTCGAGCAGCGCGGGCACTCCGACGCCGGTCTTCGCGCTGACCTGCAGGACGTCCGACGGGTCGCAGCCGATGATGTGTGCGATCTCGGCGGCGTACTTCTCCGGCTGGGCGGACGGCAGGTCGATCTTGTTGAGCACCGGGATGATCTGCAGGTCGTTCTCGAGCGCCAGGTAGAGGTTGGCCAGCGTCTGCGCCTCGATGCCCTGCGCCGCGTCGACGAGCAGCACGGTGCCCTCGCAGGCCGCGAGCGACCGCGACACCTCGTAGGTGAAGTCGACGTGGCCCGGGGTGTCGATCATGTTGAGCGCGTAGAACCGGCCGTCCGTCGCCTCGTAGGGCAGCCGCACCGCCTGGCTCTTGATGGTGATGCCGCGCTCACGCTCGATGTCCATCCGGTCGAGGTACTGCGCGCGCATCGTGCGGTCGTCGACGACCCCGGTCACCTGGAGCATCCGGTCGGCCAGCGTCGACTTGCCGTGGTCGATGTGGGCGATGATGCAGAAGTTGCGGATCACCGCGGGGTCGGTGCGGCTCGGCCGGATGAGGTTCCGGGCGGTCGAGTTGCTCGCGGGCACGCAGGATCCAATGCTTCGGGTGGGCGGTCGGTGCTGTCAGTGCTGGTCGGCCGCGGTCGTACGTCCGCCAGCACCCCATCCTCCCACGCCGCACGACACGAGGGCCCCGACGGACGTGTCCGTCGGGGCCCTCGTGGTGGCGGCGCCGTGCGGGTGTGCACTGCCCGGACCGGGTAGTCGTCAGGCCAGGTCATTCGCGGCTGACGACTCGGCCCCGGCAGGAAGAGCCCGCGGGGCCGAGTCGTCATGCACCAGCGCTGGCTACGGCGTGACCGCCTGGACGATCACGTCGCCGGAGCCGACCGTGACGCCCCCGGAGCGCACCAGAACGTTGCCGAGCAGCACGCGACCGGCCGCCGGAGCGATCTTGGCCGTGACCGTCCCCGGAACGGTCCACGTCGCCCCCGCCGGCCGCAAGGCGTCGACATCGGTGACCTCAACCGTGCCGAACTTCGGGTTGGCGAAGACGTCGAGATAGTCGTACGCCGTGGAGCCGGCCGGGACCGAGTAGCCGTCGACGACGACCCGGTAGGTGCCCGCAGCCGGGTTCGCCACGGTCACCGCCTCCTCGCTGTCACCGTCCGCGGACTGGCCCACCAGGGCGCCCTTGTCGTTGTAGACGAAGAGGTCCAGGTCCGCCTTGAGGTCGGCCGGGTTGCCGATCCGCACGGTCAGTGACGTCGAGCCGGAGTCGACTGTCACGAGCGACTCCTTCTGCACGCCCTCCCCGACCGTCGGCCTAGCGATCAGGGCACTGCCGAGGTTCGACCCGGTGGCCCTGCCGGTGAAGTCACCGAACAGGTTGGTCATGGTGTAGCTGCGGCTGACCGGGGTGTTCAGCGCGGCGGTGTCGACCACGTCCGGGTCGGGCGCGACCTCGGCGCCGAGGATCGACGCCGTGATCGAGAACGGCGCTTCGAGGACGTCCGACGTGCGACGCGCCTCGACCACGACCTCCCAGACGCCGGCCAGCGGGTTGGCCGTCGTGCGGCTCAGTGCGCCACCGCACGTGGAGCCGCCCGCCACCGGCGGGTTGTAGCAGTTGGGCGTGGAGTTGGCCTCGAGACCCACCCCGTAGGGGTGGAACCGCAGGAAGCGGACCTGGCCGAGTGCCGGTGGCGCCACCGGCCGTCATGTCCACCTTGAACGCAGGCGTGCCGGCCGGCACGGCGAAGAAGAAGCTCTTCGCCTGGTTGCGCGCGATCGTGCCCGTCTTGGTCACGCTGTAGTTGCCGGCTGCGGTGAACTGCTCCGCCGCGACCACGGTGTTCATCGTCTGGGCCTCGACGCCGGGGTGGGTCGGGTCGTCCAGGTTCAGGACCGCCGAGTGGATGCCCGAGGTCGTCGGGTTGACCGAGACCGTGAGCTTCACAGGGCTGTTCAGCGGCAGTGCCAGCGACGTCGGCGAGGAGAAGGTCCCGTCGTTGCCGACCCAGCTCAGGTCGTACGTCTCGGTACCGCCACCGCCGGAGGTCCGGGTGAAGGTGTACGTGCGCGTGTAGCTGTCGCCCGCCTTGACGCCCTCGCGGTTGTAGATGCCGGTGCCGAAGCCCGGCGTCGCGAGGAAGCCGGAGAGCACCGTGTTGACCGGCACCGACGACGTGATGCTGACGGTCTTCGACGTTCTGCTCGAGCAGGTCCCAGGCCTTGTCACGTCCATCAGGCCGTTGCCCTGCTCGAAGGCCTGGTAGTCGGTCGATGAAGCGCGCGCTGGACGTGAGCGCCTGCCGCAGCTGCGCCGGCTGGACCTGGACGCCGGCCTGCTTCGCGGCCGAGACGAGCAGCGCCGCCGCGCCGGCCGCCTGCGGCGACGCCATCGAGGTGCCGTTGAACATCGCGTAGCCCGGCGGGCAGTGCGTAGGGCAGGCACGGCGCCGGCCGGGCCTGCCAGGTCGGGATCGTCGAGACGGCCGACCCGGGCGCGAGGATCTGCGGCTTGAAGCCGCCGGCCTCCGTCGGGCCGCGCGAGGAGAAGGGGTGGATGTTGTCGTCGTTGACCGTGGACGAGCCGTAGTTGCTCTGCCACGTCGTCGTTGGTGATGTAGGAGCCGACGCTCACGACCTTGGACGCGACGGAGGGGTCGCCGATCGTGTTCAGCCCGGCGCCGCTGTTGCCGGCCGAGATGAACATCTGCACGTTGTACGTGTCGATCAGCCGGTCGTAGAGCACCGCGCGCGTGTTGTTGCCGTCGTTCAGGGACGGCAGGCCGCCGATCGACATGTTGATGACGTCGACGTTGCCCTGCTTGGCGATGAAGGTCATGCCCTCGATGAGTGCGTGGTTCGTGCAGCCGGTGATGAACATGCACACCCGGACGGCCTTGAGCTTGGCGCCGGGAGCCGCGCCGGTCATCTCGCCGCCGAACATGCCGTTCGCCGCGGTGATGCCTGCGACGTGCGACCCGTGGGCGCCGGAGACGATGCCGATGTTGACGAACTTCGTCCGGCCGTCGGTCTGCACGACGAAGGGCATCTGCTCACGGATCTGGGTCCCCGGCTTGTCGGTCCCGAAGTGCCCGATGTCGTGTCGGACCCGGTAGTCGGTCATCGCAGACTCGTCGGAGAACGAGCCGTCCTGGTCGGTGTCCACCCACACGTCGTTCGTGCCGGCGTCCCACAGGACCCCGAAGGTGCCCTTGCTGCCCGCGGGGTTGCCGTCCCGGTTGACGTCGCTGCCCACCTCGCCGCCCAGGCGCGGGTCGCGCTCGTCGAAGATGGCGAAGCGGTACGTGCCCGCGGCCGGCGCGGTCCAGGTCGTGCCGGCGCCTGTGAAGTCGGGGGTCGCGCTCACCTGGTTCTTCATGTCCAGCCACGTGGGGTCGGCGTCGCCGGTCTGGTCGGTCGCGGTGACCCAGTCGACGATCTTGCGCTCGCCGGTCGTCGTGGTCTGCAGGGCCGGGTGGTCCAGGTCGATGCCCGAGTCGACGATCGCGATCGTCGTGCCACGGCCGTCCCAGGTCGGGTGTGCCTGCTGGAAGTCGACGGCCTTCGTGTCCCGGACGGGCATGTAGGGGTTGGCCTGCGGGGTGGAGCTGCTGGGGGCAGGGCCTGGGGTCGGGACCGTCGCGCCGTCAGTGCCGTCGCCGTCCTCACCCGGAGTCGGGTCCTCGAGGGGCACCACCTCGTCCAGGTCCGCGGCGACGACGTCCTTGACGTTGGCCACGGCTGCCGCCTTGCCGACCGGGACCCGCACGCGCAGGTAGTCCACCGCGTCCTCGCGCTTGACCACGGTCGCGCCGAGGGCGGTCATGGCCGATGCCACCGAGGAGCTGCGGCCTGGTGCGGCGGCGACGAGGAGCTGCACGGTCGTGTCGTCGGCCGCCCGGGCCGCCGCGAGCAGCTGGCGGTCGTGCTTGCCGAGCTGGTCGCGCGACGTCGTCGCCGACGAACCGGGTGCGGCCTCGGCCGGCAGAGCGGTCAGCCCGCCGGCAACAAGGGCGCCGAGCGCGGCCAGGGCGACCGAGGTGACGGCCGCCCGCCCGTGCTTGTGGGATCGAGACATAGGGGTCCTGCGCCTTCCAAGGGTGGGTGTCCCGTCGAGCGACGGGTCGGCATACCCTCGCCCGGTGACGGCCGTCACACCAGCCAAAACGTCCTGTTTGACTCGGTTTTTACTGTGCGTCATGTTTCCCCATGGAAGGTCCCGGGATCACGTGTCGTTGGCCGACCCCGGACGCGAGCCGTTGGCCGACCCCGGCGCAAGCCGCCGGCGCGACCTGTTGGCCGACCACCGGCCCGAGCTGTCCCCAGGACGGTTTTGGGCCCGCCCGCTCCTCTTGCTACGCTGATCCGCCGCAGCCGGGCCCCGCGTCCACGCAGCCGGCCAGACATCCCGAACCGACCAGACTCTCGAGGCTTCTTCGTGGCGAACATCAAGTCCCAGCTCAAGCGGATCAAGACGAACGAGAAGGCGCGCCTGCGCAACAAGGCGGTCAAGTCCTCCCTCAAGACGTCGGTCCGCAAGTTCCGCGAGGCTGCGGACGCCGGCGACCGCGACACCGCGGTGCAGGCCATGACGACCGCCTCCCGCGAGCTCGACAAGGCGGCCAGCAAGGGCGTCATCCACAGCAACCAGGCGGCCAACCGCAAGTCGGCGATGGCCAAGCGCGCCGCCTCGCTCTAGAACTCCGCGCCACCGAAAGGGCGTCACCCGCGAGGGTGGCGCCCTTCCGTCATTCCCGCCTGCTGCGGGCCGTCACGATCGCCCCGATGGCCTGCTCGAGCGCGAAGACCGGGTCCGTGCCGGCACCCTTGATCTGCTCGTCGGCCACCGCCACCGCCTCGATGGCCTCGGCGATCCCCTCCCCCGTCCAGCCGACCATCTGGCCCTTGGCCTTGCGGACCTGGAAGGGCGCGATGCCCAGGTCGCGGGCCACGTCCTCCGGGCGCACGGTGCGCGGTGCGCCGCCGACCCGCGCGATGTTGCGCAGGCCGGAGGCGAACGCGGCGTTGATCGGCACCGGGTCGGTGCCGGTCGCCAGCGCGTGCCGCAGCAGCCGCAGCGCCTCGTCGTGGCGCCCCTCCACCGCCGCGTCGGCGACCTTGAAGCCGCTCACCTCGACCCGACCGGCGTGGTAGCGCTCGACCACCTCGCGGTCCACGGTCCCGTCGGTGTCGGCGACCAGCTGGCTGCACGCGTTGGCCAGCTCGCGCAGGTCGCTGCCCAAGGCGTCGACCAGCGCACTCGCGGCGTCGTGGCTGATCCGCCGGTGCGCCCGGCTGAACTCCGCCTGCACGAAGGACACCTTGTCGCTCTCCCACTTCACCGCCTTGCACTCGATGACCCGCGCGCCACCCTTCTTGGCCGCGTCGAGGAGCGCCTTGCCCTTGACGCCGCCGTGGTGCACCAGCACGAGGGCGACGTCGTCGGGCGGTGCGGCGACGTACGTCTTGAGCTCGTCGGTGATCCCTTCGGAGGACTCGGCGACGTCGCGGAGCACGATGACGGTGGGCTCACCGAAGAGCGAGGGGCTGGCCAGGCCGGTGACCCGGCCCTCCTCGAGCCCGACGACGGCGAGGTCGTGGACCTCGGTCGCGGGGTCGGCGGCGCGCGCGGCCGCGACCACCTCCGCGACGGCCCGGTCGCGGAGCAGGTCCTCGGGGCCGGTCACCAGGGTCACGGGTGCGGGCAGGTCAGCCATCGGCGGTCACGCTACCCGCCGCCCGTGACGAGCCGGACCGACGACCCGGAGCCGGCCACGAGCACCGTCCCCTGCCGGTCGGTGCGCCCGACGAGCGCGCCGGCTCGTCGCAGCGCAGCAAGGGTGCGCGGTGCCGGGTGGCCGTAGTCGTTGTCCGCACCGACCGAGATCACAGCGATCCTGGGCCGTACGGTGCGGAGCAGCTGTGGCTCCTGGTTCGCCGAGCCGTGGTGGGCGACCTTCAGCACGTCGACCCGCCCCAGGCCGCCGCGCGCCAGCATCAGGCGCTGCGCCTCCGGCTCGACGTCGCCGGTCAGCAGCAGGGACAGGCCCCGGGTGCGGACGAGCAGGACCACGCTCGCGTTGTTGGGCACCGACCCGGCCTGCACGACCCTCGCCGGCCAGTAGACCTGCCAGGCCAGCCGGCCCAGCCTGGCGCGGTCACCGACGAGCGCCCGGGTGACCGGGACCCCCGCCGAGGCCGCCCAGCGCTGCACGCGAACCAGCTCTTCGGCAGGCTCCTCCAGCAGCCCCACCTCCACCTCCCCGACCACCCGGCCGCGCAGCACACCCGGCAGCCCCTCCACGTGGTCGGCGTGCAGATGGGTGAGGACGACGAGCGGCACCCGGTCGACTCCCAGCCGGCGCAGGCACCGGTCGACGGCCACGGCGTCGGGACCGGCGTCGACCACCACCGCCGCGCCGGGCCCCGCGGAGAGGGCGAGCGCGTCGCCCTGGCCGACGTCGCACACCGCGAGCACCCAGTCCGGCGGCGGCCACCCGGGAGACCTGGCCGGCACCACGACGAGCGCGGCCACCGCCACGGCGACGGACGCGGCCGCCAGCCGGTGACGGGCCAGCCGCGGCGCGAGCAGCACGCCGGCCACTGTCGCCACGGCGAGCACGACCGCACCTCCGGCCGAGCCCGGCCAGCCAACGGCTGCCGACGGAAGGGCCGCCGACCAGGTCGCCACTCGTACGATCCACCACACGAAGACCCCGGCCAGCCAGGCCAGCGCGACCGCGACCGCCGGGTGCACCGCGGACGCGAGCGTGGCCAGGACGCCGAGCACGGTCGCGGGCGCCACCGCCGGCGCGACCAGGATGTTGGCGGGGACCGCGACCAGGCTCACCTGCTCGCTGAGCAGCACGACGACCGGCCCGCAGACCAGCTGCGCGGCGAGCGGCACGGCGAGCGCGTGCGCAGCGACCGACGGGAGCCCGGCCGCCCGCCAGCGCCGGACCCAGCCCGGCGCCAACGTGACGAGCGCACCAGTGGCGAGCACCGACAGCACGAACCCGTACGACCGGGCGAGCCATGGGTCGACCAGCACCAGGACCACGACCGTGGCCGAGAGAGCCGCGAGGCTGCGCCGACGCCGGCCGCTCGCGAGCGCGGCGAGGGCGACACCGCCCATCACCGCGGCCCGCAGCACGGAGGGCTGCGGCCGCGCGAGGACGACGAAGCCGAGCATTGCGAGCGCGGCCACGGCGATCCGCGTCCGTCCGGGCAGGCCGACCGCGCGACCCAGCAGCAGCACGAACCCGGTGACGATCGCCAGGTTCGCGCCACTGACCGCGACCAGGTGCGTCAGGCCGGCCGTGCGGAAGTCCTCGGCGAGCCCGGACGGCAGCCGCGACGTGTCACCCACGACGAGGCCCGGCAGCAGACCGCGCTCGGCAGGTGGCAGGCCGTCGGCCGCGTCGCGCAGTCCCGCGCGCAGGGCACCGGCCGCAGTCTGCGGCGCCGGGGCACGGCCGACGCGCTCCGGCGGGCCGCGCAAGGTGAGCGTCGCGGCCACCGGCTGCCCGGCGCGCGCCCGGCCCAGCCGGCCGGCGACGCGGACCGGCTGGCCCGGCAGAAGGCTTGCCCAGCTCCGGTCGTCGGCGAAGCCCAGGACCGGTGCCCGCACCCGGATCCGGCGTCCCCGCGCGGTCAGGTCCTCCAGCCGCAGCGGCACGAGGACCAGCGACCGCCCGAGTGTCGAGCCGCTGACTCGTGGCACCAGCCGCGTCGGGATCACCCGTGAGCACCGCCCGGGCCGTGACGGTCGCACCCGCGGCCGCGAGGTCGGGCAGCGGCCCGGTCGTCACCGAAACGCGCGCGATCCCGCCGACCGCGACGCCGCCCGCGAGCAGGGCGAGCGCCGCGAGGGCGGCCAGCCCGGTCGTACGCCCGACCAGCCGGACGAGCACCACCCAGGCGAGCACGGTGACAAGAAGGACGGTCGCCGCCGCCCACCAGGCGCCGGCGGTGCCGAGGAACGCGCCCGACCAGGCACCCATGGCCGGGAGCACCAGCCGTGCATCGGCCGGTGCCGCCTCGGCTGGTGCCGCGTCGGGCGTCGAGGCGGGCGGCTCGGACGGGGCCGGCGAAGCCAGCCGCGACGTCGTCACACCGTCACCAGCGGCCGGAGGTCGGCCAGGGTGGCCTCGCCGATGCCGGACACCTCGCCCAGCTCGTCGACGACGCTGAAGCGACCGTTGGCGGTGCGCCAGTCCAGGATCCGCTGCGCCAGCACGGGACCGATGCCGGGCAGCCCGTCGAGCTGCTCGAGCGTCGCCGTGTTGAGGTCGACGAGCGCGCCGGCCGCGCCGGGAGCCGTGCCCGCCGAGGGCGGGGCCGGCAGCGGCACGACGTCCTCGCCGCGGCGCGCCACCACGACCTGCTCACCATCGACGACCGGCCGGGCCAGGTTCACGCTCGCCGGGTTGCCGGCGGGTGTCACCCCGCCTGCGGCGTCCACCGCATCCGCGACCCGCGCACCAGCCGGCAGCTCGACCAGCCCGGGCCGGCGCACGGCTCCCGCGACGTGCACCAGGACGACCGTCGTCGAGGCGGTCGATGCACCCGGCGACGCCGTCGAGCCGTCGACCGGGCCGGCGCCCGGTGCCCCGGTGGCGGCTGCGGTGCTCGGCGAGGCCAGTGGCCTCCCCAGGACCTGTTCCCGTCCCGGCGCACGCTGCTCCTGCGGACGGGCCACCCAGGCGGTCGCCCCGGTCGTGGCGACGGCCACCGTCACGACGAGCAGCAGACCGACGACCGCCCGTCCGCTGGGTGCAACTGCCACCGCCTGGACGCCCGCGGGCAGCCGGTCGCGCAGCGCCGCCAGCCGCACCCGGCCGGTGCGCCGGCCCCTCCGCGGGGCGCGCGTCCGGTGGCGGCTGCGGCACCCACCCGCCGATCGCGCCCGGGTCCAGTCGGGCGGGTTCAGCGTCGGGCGCGCCCAGCACGGCGCGCAACCGGCGGCGCGTGGTCTGCGCCAGCTCGTCGGCCTCGGCCGCGTGCCGGCCGCGACGAGACAGCGGCCGGGGCGGCCCGCCGCCCCGTCTCCTGGTCCCCGTCGAGCGCACTCCCACCCGTCGACGCTAGGCGGGTCGCCCTCCCCGACGGACTGGTCGCGCAGGGTCTGTGGACGGCGCCGGCCGGACGTACGACCTGTGGACGACCGGGACCCGGCGGACGACCGCGACCTCGGGTCGCGTCCGGCTTACCGCGGCGCGATGACGACCGCGAGCATCCCCGGGCCCACGTGGGCGCCGACGACGGCGCCGACCTCGCTGACGTAGAGGTCGCCGAGCTGCGGCAGCCGCGACCGCAGCCGCTGGGCGAGCACCGCTGCCCGCTCGGGGTTGGCCAGGTGGTGCACGGCCACGTCCACCGGGCCGGCACCGATCCGGACGGCCCGCTCGACGGCGAGCTCCTCGAGGCGGGCGATCGCCTTGGCCGACGTGCGGACCTTCTCCAGCGGCTCGATGTGCCCGTCGACGAGGTGCAGCAACGGCTTCACCGCGAACGCCGAGCCAAGGAGTGCAGCAGCGGGACCGATCCGGCCGCCGCGCCGCAGGTGCTCGAGGGTGTCGACGTAGAAAACCGCCGCCGACGACTCAGCCCGTTCGCGGGCGATCTGCGCGACGTCGTCCACCGACCCGCCCTCGGCAGCGAGTCGGGCCGCGGCCAGCACCGCGAACCCGAGGCCCATCCCGAGTGATCGCGAGTCGACGACCTCGACCCGCAGCGGAGCCTCCTTGGCCGCGAGCTGCGCGGAGTCGACGGTGCCCGACATCTGCGACGACAGGTGGATCGAGACGACACCGGCAGCGCCCCGCTCGGCCGCCCGGTCGTAGGCCTCCGCGAAGGCCGCCGGCCCGGGGCGGGACGTCGTGACCGGCGTCCACGACCGCAGCGCGTCGGTGACGGTCTCCGACGACGTCTCGCCACCCTCGTCGTGCGCCTGGCCGCCGATCACGACCTGGAGCGGCACGACCTCGATGCCGTGCCGCTCGACGAGCTCCTTGGGCAGGTAGCTCGTGGAGTCGGTGACGACCGCGACGGGTCCGCTGGCCTCCCGACTCATGCGGGCACGACGTTGACCAGGCGCGGCGCGCGGACGATGACGGTCCGCACGTCGCGGCCCTCCAGCGCTCGCTGCACGGCTTCCGAGGCCAGCGCCTTCTCGCGCAGCTCGTCCTCGGGGACGTCGGGCGGCACCTCGATCCGGTCGCGCACCTTGCCGGCGACCTGCAGCACGCAGGTCACCGATGCCACGGTCAGCAGCGCCGGGTCGGCCTCGGGGAAGGCGGCGAAGGCCAGCGACTTCTCGTGCCCCAACCGGGACCACAGCTCCTCGGCGATGTGCGGTGCCAGCGGCGCCACCATCAGCACCAAGGCCTCGGCGACCTCGCGCTGGGTCACGCCGGCCTTGACGACGTGGTTGTTCAGCTCGATCAGCCGCGCGATCGCAGTGTTGTCCGACAGGCCGCCGTAGTCCTTGCGGACCTGGTCGATCGTGCGGTGCAGCAGCCGTCGCGTCTCGTCGTCCGGGGCCTCGTCGACGACACGTACGTCGCCGGTCTGCTCGTCGACGACGTTGCGCCACAGCCGCTGCAGGAAGCGCTGCGAGCCGACGACCGCCCGCGTCTCCCAGGGTCGGAAGGAGTCCAACGGCCCCATCGACATCTCGTAGACCCGGAAGGTGTCGGCGCCGTAGGTGTCACACATGTCGTCGGGCGTCACCATGTTCTTCAGGCTCTTGCCCATCTTCCCGTACTCACGGTTGACCGGCTTGCCCTGCCACTGGAAGGACCCGTGGCCGTCGACGTCGGCGACCTCGTCGGCCGGGACGTAGGTGCCGCGCTCGTCGGTGTAGGCGTAGGCCTGGACGTAGCCCTGGTTGAACAGCCGGTGGAAGGGCTCGGAGCTCGACACGTGACCCAGGTCGTGCAGCACCTTGTGCCAGAACCGCGCGTACAGCAGGTGCAGCACGGCGTGCTCCGCGCCGCCGACGTACAGGTCGACGCCGCCGGTGCGGCTGTGCTCGGTCGGGCCCATCCAGTAGCGCTCGACCTCGGGGTCGACGAAGCGCTCGGTGTTGGTCGGGTCCAGGTAGCGCAGCTCGTACCAGCACGACCCTGCCCACTGCGGCATGGTGTTGGTCTCGCGGCGGTACCGCTTCGGCCCGTCGCCCAGGTCCAGCGTGACGTCGACCCAGTCCTGCTTGCGGGCCAGCGGCGGCACCGGCTCGCTGGTGACGTCGTCCTCGGCGAACTTCTGCGGCGAGTAGTCGTCGACCTCCGGCAGCTCCACCGGCAGCATCGAGTCGGGCACCGCCCTGGGCAGGCCGTCCTCGTCGTAGACGATCGGGAAGGGCTCACCCCAGTAGCGCTGACGGCTGAACAGCCAGTCGCGCAGCTTGTAGGTGATGGTGCGCCGGCCGAAGTCGCGCTCCTCCAGCCAGTCGATGATGCGCGTCTTCGCGGTGGCGACGTCCAGCCCGTCCAGGCTGACCGTGTCGTTGGCGGAGTTGATGGCCGGGCCCTCGCCGGTGTAGGCCTCGCCCTCCCAGCCCTCCGGCGGCGCGACGGTCCGCACGATCGGCAGGCCGAAGCGCGTCGCGAACTCCCAGTCCCGCTCGTCCTGGCCGGGGACCGCCATGATCGCGCCGGTGCCGTAGCCCATCAGCACGTAGTCGGCGACGAAGACCGGGACGGCCTCGCCGGTCACCGGGTTCGTCGCGTAGCCGCCGGTGAAGACACCGGTCTTGTCGCGACCCTCGGTCTGGCGCTCCATCTCGGTGCGCATCTCGGTCGAGCGGCGGTAGGCCTCGACCGCGTCGCGCGGCGTCGCAGCACCCCCGGTCCACGTCGAGGGCACGCCGTCGGCCCACGCGCCGGACGCCAGCAGGTCGACCATCGGGTGCTCGGGCGCCACGACCATGAACGTCGCGCCGAACAGCGTGTCGGGCCGGGTCGTGAAGACCTCGATCGCCCCGGCGGTGCTCGGGAAGCCGACCAGCGCCCCCTCGGAGCGGCCGATCCAGTTGCGCTGCATCAGCTTGATGGACTCGGGCCAGTCCAGGTCGTCCAGGTCGTCCAGCAGCCGCTCGGCGTAGGACGTGATCCGCATCATCCACTGTCGCAGGTCGCGCTTGAAGACCGGGAAGTTGCCGCGTTCGCTGCGCCCGTCGGCGGTCACTTCCTCGTTGGCCAGGACAGTGCCCAGACCCGGGCACCAGTTCACCGGCGAGTAGGACAGGTAGGCCAGCCGGTGCGCGTCGACGACCCGCCGCCGCGCGATGGCGTCCAGCTCGTGCCAGGTCGCACCGGTCGGCACCTCCGCCACCCGGGGCGGCACCGGCCGGGTGCCGTCAGCCAGCTCGGCCTCCAGCTCGACGATCGGGCGGGCCTTGTCCTGCTCGGCGTCGTACCAGGAGTTGTAGACCTGCAGGAAGATCCACTGGGTCCAGCGGTAGAAGTCCAGGTCGATCGTGGCGACGCTGCGCCGCGGGTCGTGCGCCAGCCCCAGGCGGCGCAGCTGGCGGCGCATCGTGACGATGTTGGCCTCGGTGGTCGTACGTGGGTGCTGGCCCGTCTGGACGGCGTACTGCTCGGCGGGCAGCCCGAAGGCGTCGTAGCCCAGCGTGTGCAGCACGTTGTGGCCGGTCATCCGCAGGTAGCGGCCGTAGACGTCGGTGGCGATGTAGCCCAGCGGGTGCCCGACGTGCAGCCCCACACCGGAGGGGTACGGGAACATGTCCAGCACGTAGCGCTTCGGCCGCCCGGCGACCGCCGCTGGGTCCCCCAGCGGGCCGGTCGGGTTGGGCGCGGCGAACGTGCCCTCGGCCTCCCACCGGTCCTGCCAGCGGCTCTCGATCTCGGCGGCCAGCGCGGCGGTGTAGCGGTGCGGGGGCGCGTCGGCGTCGTCGCCGCTCGGTCTGTCCTGGTCGACCGGTCGGGTCTCGCTGCTCATGTCGGCTGCGCTCTCTCGGGTCTCTGGCCTGGGTCTCAGGCGGGTCCGGACACAGAAAAGCCCCTCGCAGGGAGGGGCTGCCGCACTGACAGGTTCGACGTCTTGCCGTCTCGCCGTCAGCGCGGCCCGGTAAGGAGCAGTCCGGTACGCACGCGGCCCACCATAGCGGACCGCGCGCGGCCCCGCTCGGTCGAGCGGGGCCGCGCGACCGGCCTACAGGGTGCTGGCCAGAGTCCGCCAGACGCCGCGCCCGTGGGTCGCGGCGTAGACGTAGCCGTCCGGCCCGAGGGTCAGGTCGTAGACCGTCGTCAGCGGCAGGGCGGCCGCGGAGGAACCCGGTGAGGCACCTACGCGCGTCCACGTCCCACCGTTCAGGCCGCTGACGATGACGCCGTAGTCCGTGCCGACCACGAGCTTGTCACCGACTCGAAGGACGTCGGTCGCCGGGACGTCGGGCATGTTCCCGGAGATGTCTGTCCAGTCCACCGCGAGCGCGTCGTCGGCGTTGGCAGTCGTGCTCACGACGCCCTTGTAGACGTGCGTCACGCCGGACCCCGGGCCCTCGATGAAGCGGCGGTTGTAGCCGTTGTAGACCAGGTAGATGGTGTTGCCACCCGCGTTGGCCTTCTCGTCGATCCACACCGCGTTGGGGTAGCGGTTGGGCAGCTGCATCGCAGAGTTGGAGTCCTTCAGCTGCAGCTCACGCCAGGTGCCGCCGTAGTTCGTAGCGACGCCGCTGGTGAACGCGGCCGGTCCAGCGCCGGTGTTGCAGTTGACCTCACCGCACCAGGCCGCGTAGACGACGTCCTTGGACGGGTCCGCGGGTGCGGCCGGGTCGGCGATCGCGTCGAGGCCGACGGTCATCCGTCCCGCGGTGCCGAGGTCAGCGATCTTCCGCCAGCCGTGCGACGCGTCCTCCTCGGCCTCTTCCTCGGTGTAGGCGAACGCCTTGTCGTGCGTCCACACCTTGTTGCCGCCCGCGACCCATCGCTCGCTGTCGCCGTCCACGGTGTTCTCGGAGCCCCGCACGATCCGGAACGGCGCGGTGAACCGCGGGTTCGGGTCCGGCACACCGACCTCGAAGATCGCACTCTCCGAGCCGTCCGTCTGCCCGCAGTTCTTCGTCAGCCAGAGCTCGAGGTAGACGTACTCGTCGAGAATCTGGCAGCCGTCGTCGGCGTCGACGATGATGTCGCCGCCGTCCCCGCCGAAGGGCGAGACCATCTCGGTGTTGCCCTGGTTGTCCTTGCGGTCGCCGCGGAGCAGCGAGCCCCCGTTGTCCTGCAGGCCGCCGGCCACCAGGTAGCCGCCACGTGCCTTGTCCGCGCCGACACCGACCGAGTAGTACTGCAGCGTCCCCAGACCGGCACTGTGGTTCAGCCAGTCACTGGCGTGGTTGAGCGAGTCCTCCTCGCTCTGCGCCGGCGGGGCCGGTCGCGACTTCACGCCACCGTCGTTGCCGATGTAGACGTAGCCGTCGGTGATGGCGATCGAGTGCTGGTCGGCGTGGGTGGTCTCAGGACAGCCGCCCCGCGGGTCGGAGATGTCCCAACAGGGGAAGCCGAAGTTCCAGTACGGGCCCGGGGTGCTCCAGTTGTTCCCGCCGTCCGAGGTCTCGTAGACCTCCTCGAGGCCCAGGTAGACGTGGTTTGCGTTCGCCGGGTCGACCTCGATGAAGTTGTTGTACCAGGCCTGCACGCCTGGCCGGTAGAAGACGCCACCGCCGCCGCCGAGGGCTGATCCCGACCCGGCCAGCTTGCCGCTGGTGGCGATCCGGTTCCACGGTCCGGCGAGGGTCCCCGACGGGGACTTGTAGACGCCATTGAGAACGGTCTGCGGCGAGTGGTTGAGCTTGTTCGGTGACTCGACCACGGCGTAGAGCACCGAGCCGTCCGCGCTGTACGCGAACTCCGTGTTGCCGACGTCCTGGTGGTTCAGGGCGCCCTTGGGGTTGATCCGGGTGAAGGAGTCAGCCGAGCCGTCCTCGCTGTAGTAGAAGCCGTTGTAGGCCGCGCCGCTGCGCCACGCCGCGTTGGCGAGGACAGCGCCGGTGCCCGGCTGGATGGCCACGTCGTTGACGATGTTGTTGTACGGCACCGTGATGTCGTCGTCGTCGTCCGGGTTCGGCATCAACACGAGCTCCCACGGGGCGTCGCCCGTGAGGGAGTGCCGCCACAGCCCGCGGGTGGTCGCGGCGTAGACGACACCGTTCTCGGCGTCGACCTTGAGCTGGTTGATGCCACGGCTGTCGAGCTCGCGGTCGCCGACACGGTCGGCGTCGGTAAAGGTTTCCGTGGAGGCGTGCGCGAGGCGGAAGACGCCGGCACCGGTGTACGAGGTGGCTCCGGTGTTGGCCTCGCCGGTCGCGTACCAGAGCGTGTCGCTGTCCGCGTCGTAGACCAGGTCGCCCGTCGAGAGCGAAAGGATGCTGTCGGAGATCGGCGTCCAGGTGCCGTCGTCGCTGGTGGTGTTCAGGTTGGCGCCCAGTGACTTGCGGAAGACGCCGCCGTTGGCGCCGCCGGCGAAGAGGAAGCCGTTGCCGACGGCGAGGCCGGTGATCCGGCCGGCGACGAAGCCCGCACCCCCCGAGGAGTTCGAGAAGCTCGGGTCGCGGTAGTTGGGGTCGTCCGCGTCATAGGGCAGGTCCGTGACCTCGTCCCAGGTGCCGCCGTTGGACGCCAGGCTCTTGAACTCGCCCATCTCCTGCGTGAGCAGGCCGGCGGGCACCGAGCCGCGCGGCGCCAGTCGGGCGTTGGACGCCGAGGTGAGCGCGTTGAAGATCTCGGCCGACTCCGCGTTGGCGTCGCCGACGACCGGCTCGGGACGCTCGCGTTCGCGCTCCTCCTCGGCCTCCTCGCCCTGGCCCACCCGCTCGAGGTAGCCGACGTAGCGCGGCCCCGCGCTCGACGTGGCACCACCGCCGGTCGTGGCGAGGATGACTGCTGCAACGCTCACTGCCGCAGCGGCTACCGCGGCGCTGCCGCGCTTCTGACCTCGTGTGAAGGACACTCGACCGACCCCCTCAAAGATGACGGACTGACTCATGACCCCCGAGTCATGCCGAACCGGGTCAGATTATGCGCGGGCAGCCCGGGCCGTCCGTCACGATCAGGTAACGGTCCTGGACCGACGGACGTAGGGTGCGCGCTCATGGGTCCCGCCGCACTCCTGCTCGTGGTCGGCCTGACCGCGGGTGTCGCGGGTTGCTCGTCCGGCGCAGACCGGTCTGACGGGTGCAGCCAGCTGCGCGCGGTGGCCGACACCGGCGACCTCGTACGCGCCCTGCGTCTGCACAGTGTCGGGGTGACCACGGCCGCCGACGACCAGCCCGGACTGTCGACGGTCACCATCGTGTCCCGTCGCAGCGTCGGCGACCTGCTCCCCGTGCTGCGCGACCGTTTCGACGCGGCCGGCTACGAGCGCCTCGGCGAGGACGACGAGGGGTTCGAGGCCGAGATCTACCTCGCGCGCGGCGACGGGGTCTACGGGGTCGCGCGGCTTCGCGAAGATCCCCGGTGCGACGGCCGGACCAGCCTGCAGGTCTCGGTCTCCACGACGATGCCGGCCACGGACACGCCAGCAACGACACGCTGATCAGCGGGCGAGCCAGCGCCGCATCAGCACCGCCTGCACGGCAAGCACGAGCGCGGTCAGGCCGAGCAGCAGCACCGACAGCGCCGATGCGTAGCCGAGCTCGCCGTATCCGAAGGCCCGCTGGTAGAGGTAGAGCGGCGGCGTGATGGTCGAGTCCCGCGGTCCGCCGTTGGTGACGAGCAGCACCGGCACGAAGCTGACCTGCAGGAGCAGCACGACGTCGCGAGCCGCGAGCAGCGCGAGCAGTGGGGCCATCAGCGGCAGGGTCACCCGGCGCACCACATAGGAGGGTCGCGCTGCCTCGACGGCTGCCGCCTCGTACAACCGGTCGGGTATCGCGCGCCGGGCCGCGAGCGCCACGATGAAGGCCTCGCCCACCTGCAGCGCGAACATCAACGCGATGCCGACCCGGGCCGCCGCCGGGTCGGTGAGGAATCCCGGCGACCCCAACCCGACCGCGGCCAGTGCTGCGGGCAGCGGGCCGTAGAGCGGGTTGAGCAGCCATAGCCACAGCAGCGCCCACGCGGCGTCCGGCACCACGCTCGGCAGGTAGGCCCCCGCTCGCCCGGACCCCGCTGCACGGCTGCGCCCCTGCAGCAGCAGAGCGGCGAAGGTCGCGAGGACCAGCCGCAACGGCACCGCTAACAGCGCGATGAGGACGACGTTGCGGATCGAGGTACGGAACATCTCGTCCTGCACGGCGCGGCGGAAGTTGTCCGTACCGGTGAACCGGGGCGCCGTGAAGCCGTAGTACTCGGTGAACGAGAGGGTCACCGCCGCCGCCACCGGGAGCGCGACCAGAACCACGAGGCCGACCACGTACGGAGCCGCGAGCCCTCCGGGTGAGACGGATCGCCGCCACCCGGCACGGCGGCCCCGCCCGACACCCTGCTCGACCGTCACGGCAGCCGGGCACCGGTTCGGGCGTCGAAGCGGTGCTCGCGCCCCGCCTCCCAGACGACACCGTGGCGGCGGCCCGGGAGCGGCCGGTCACCCCACGGGACCCGGACGTGCACCGGGCCCTCGGCTGAGGCGCACCTGGCAACAGCCGACCCGCCGTCGAGGACGACGTCGGCCACCTCGACGTCCAGCACGCCCTCCCCGGGCGGGCAGAGCCGCAGGTCCGCGGCACGTATCGCGACGACGTGGTCGCCGCGCTCCCCCACGGTGGCGGCCGCCAGAACGGTCAGCGGTAGGTCGCCGACCAGGCGCGCGACCGCAACCGTGGCGGGCCGGTGCCACACGTCGGCCGGCGTGCCGACCTGCTCGACCGCCCCGTCCCGCAGGACCACCACCCGGTCGGCGAGCGCCATCGCCTCGGACTGGTCGTGGGTCACGTGCACCATCGCCACCCCGGTGCGCCGCTGCAGGTCCTTGACCTCCTCGCGGAGCCTGACCCGCAGCTCCGCGTCGATGCTCGACAGCGGCTCGTCGAGCAGGAAGAGCTGGGGTCCGCGGAGCAGCGCTCGGGCCAACGCCACGCGCTGCCGCTCGCCGCCCGAGAGCTCGCCGGGCATCCGGTCCAGCTGGCCTCGGATCCCGAGAAGGTCCGCCGCGTCGGACACGGCCTCCGAGACGTCCGCCGCCGACCCGCCGCGGGCCCGCGCCCCGAAGCCGATGTTGTCGCCCGCCGAGAGGTGCGGGAAGAGCGCGAGGTCCTGGAAGACGAGGGCGACGGCTCGCTCGCCTGGTGGCGTTCCGGTCACGTCCATGCCGTCGATGAGCACCCGCCCGCCGTCGAGCGGTTCGAGGCCGGCGACGGCTCGCAGCAGCGTGGACTTGCCCGAGCCCGAGGGCCCGACGAGCACGACGAGCTCGCCCTGCCCGACGTCCAGGTCGACCTCGCGCAGCGCGTGCACCGGCGGGTGGCCGCGCCGGGTATAGGTCCGCGAGGCATCCTCGAGCGTGAGGCTCACGGGTCGGATCGCGCGAGCACCGGCCGGGTGCGCCGGTCGATCTCGGCGAGCACCGCGTCGAGGTCGCCGGACTCGTCGTAGAACGCGCGGGTCATCTGCTCCTCGACGATGTCCTCGACCTCGGGCCACACGGGCACGACGGGCGTGCGGCGCATCGAAGAGATCCCGTCGAGGAAGACCTGGCTGCGCGACGGGGCCCGGGACGGGTCGAGGAAGGCCGGCGACTCGGCGACCGAGCGGAGCGAGGGCACGGTGCGGCCGCTCAGCGCCGCCAGCCGCTGCCCCGCCTCGCCGGTCGCGAAGGCGACGAAGTCCGCCGCCGCGTCCTGCGCGTCGCCGCCGGCGGAGAGGCAGTAGGCGTCGGAGTGCAGGATCGTCACCGGGTCGACTCGGCGCGGCACCGGTGCGACGTCGAAGTCGAGACCGGCGACCTCTCGCAGCGGCGGGACCTCGCGCCGGGAGGACAGCAGCATCCCGAGCTTGCCCGTCACGAAGCGGGTCTGCAGGTCCTGGGCCGCGAGCTCCTCCTCGGTCGGCACCGAGCCCTCGCGCACCAGGTCGACCACGTCCTGCACGGCCTCGCGCGCCGCCGGCTCGTCGAGGGTGAGCCGGGTCGGCTGCTCGAGGTCGTCGACGACGTCGCCGCCGTTCGACCACACGAAGGGCGCGAGGCGGATGATGCTGGCATCGATGCCGGCGCCACGGACCTCTCCGGCGGTGAGCTTTCGCGCGGTCGAGACGAAGTCGTCCCACGTCCAGCCGTCGGCGGGCTCAGGCACCCCGGCAGCGGCGAAGACCGCCCGGTTGTAGTAGACGACGAGGGACGACACGTTCTGCGGCATGCACTGGAGCTCGCCGTCGTAGGTGAACGCATCGACGGGCTGGTCGTAGTAGGCCGACAGGTCGACGTCGCGCTCCGCGAGCGGCGCCTCGATCGCGGCGACCGCGCCACGCGTCACGAACTGCGAGTACTCGCGGTAGTTCACCAGGAACACGTCGGGCGGGCTTCCGGCGGCGAAGGACGTGCTCAGCCTCGCAAGGTGGTCACCCTTGCTCGCGATCTCGACAACCTCGACCGTCACGTCCCGCCGCTGGTTCTCGAAGGCACGGGCCAGGGCGGCGTACACCTTGGTCTCCTCCGGCTCTCCCGAGACCTGGACCCTGATCCGCTCAGGAGAACCGCCGCCGCCCTGCCCCTCCCGGTCGTCGTCGCCGGAACCGCAGCCCCCGGTGACCAGGGCGAGCAGCAGGGGGACACCGGCCCACCGGACGGCCGGCCGGCTCACAGGCCGACCGTCCCGCGGAAGAGCGCGCGTTGCGCGAGCGAGAAGGCCACGACCGGCGGGATGGTGGCGATCAGGGCACCACTGAGGAACAAGGGGTACAAGGTCGGCTCCAGGGTGGACAGCGAACGGACACCAAGCGCCACCGGCCAGCTCTCCTCGCGGGAGAGCAGGAGCAACGGCTCCACGACGTTGGACCAGTGGAAGACGAAGGCCAGCATCGCGACGGCGAAGGCGGCCGGCCGGGCGAGCGGGAGGGCGACGGTGCGCCAGGTGCGGACCGCCGAGAGTCCCTCGAGCCGGGCGGCCTCCAGCAGCGACCGCGGGATGCGGCTGTAGGCCAGCGCGAAGAGCAGGACGAGGAAGGGCGACGTGCCGAGCAGCGCGGGAAAGGCGACTACCACCGTCCGGTCGGTGAGGCCGAGCCGGTCCAGGAGAACCACGCGCGGCACCCACAGCGACGCGCTGGGCACCACCAGGGCCACCAGGGACACGACGACGAGCGCCCACCGCGTCCGTCGTCCGGCGGTGACGATCGCGAATCCGGCTAGCGATGCGACCAGCACCGTGATCGGGACCGCGACCGTCACGACCAGCGCCGAGTTGAGCAGCTGGCGGCCGAGAGGCACGAGGGCACCCACGTCGCGCAGGTTCTGCCACCGCGGGTCCGAGGGCCAGACGTCGACCCCGTCCGGCGGGGGAAGGCCGGGCCGGTGCAGGGACCCGAGCAGCAGCAGGACGACCGGACCGGCAAGGACCAGGACGAGGGCGACCGCCGCCGCGGCCCGTGCCCGGCCACCGAGTCGAGTCACCTGAACCCCCTTCGGCGGGACAGGCTAACGGGCGACGCCTACCGGGCCGGTCACTCGGCGGCCGCGGGGCGGCGCGGCGAGGGACGCCCCTCGGCACGCAGCGACCGGCGGAGGTACATCTCCTGGTCGGCCTTGCCGAGCAGGGTCTCGAGCGTGCCCGAGTCCCACGGCGCGAGCATCGCGCCGCCGGCACTCACGCTGACTGTCCAGACCTCGGCCGGGATCGGCGCCTGCAGCAGGACGCTGTCCCGCACCCGCCGTTCCAGCTCGAGCGGCGCCATCCCCGGCCCGGGTCCGACGACGCAGAACTCGTCGCCTCCCCAACGCGCCACGATGTCGGTCGCCCTGGTGACCGAGCGCAGGGCCTCCGCGACAGCGACGATGACGTCGTCGCCGGCGGCGTGACCCAAGGCGTCGTTGACCGTCTTGAGCCGGTCGATGTCGATGAAGATGCAGTGCACCGCATCGCCCTGACGGCGTGCCTGTTCCACCATCTGCGCGCCCACCATGGCCAGCCCCCTGCGGTTGGCGACGCCGGTCAGGTGGTCGCGCACGGCGGCCGCCTCGGCCGCTGCGCGAGCGCTCGCCAGGTCCCGGACGCCCGCCCGCCGGAGATGGTTGACCGCGACCGAGAGCGCGGTCGCGCTGACCATGCCGACGACGTAGTGCGGCCAGGCGTCCGACGGGCCGACCACGAAGGCGGCGACGGCCCAGGCCCCCCATGCGACGTACAGCGTGGTGAGAAGCCACCGGACGGAGAGCAGCACGGCGCCTGCACCGACGACGATCAGCATGACGTTCGTCGTCTGACGCGGCTCGTTCACGAGCATCAGGTGCAGCACCGCGTTGCC
This sequence comes from uncultured Actinomycetota bacterium, assembly GCA_963762865.1. Taxonomy (GTDB): domain Bacteria; phylum Actinomycetota; class Actinomycetes; order JACCUZ01; family JACCUZ01; genus DATHAP01. The sequence goes on along the minus strand of CAVXNC010000008.1, from coordinate 100,398 downwards.
CACGGCGAGCAGGACGAGGCCGGCGGTCACCGGCTGGGCGAGGTGGTCCGGCAGCCGCTTGGTGCGCAGGACGAGCGCGACGGCCGCGTAGATGAGCGCAGTGCTCGCAGCCACCGGTGCCATCACCGCGCGCGGCATGCCGTCGAGCATCAGCAGGTGCAGGACCGCATAGAGCGCGAAGATAGCCGCCAGCCCGCCCGCAAGGAGCGGGACGACGGCCGTCGACGCGGCGTCGTAGGTCTGGTCCGGCGCCGGCGACACCTGCACCCTGTCGACACCCGGGGTCAGCACCTTGACACCGTACGGCGGGCGCGGTCGCCGGGGCAGGGGCTTGGGGCGACCCACCTGGCACCTCGCGGATTCTCGCTCACCCGACCGTCGGACGACCCGACCCAGGCAAGCGTAGGAAGATGTGTCCTCCGCGCGCGACCCCTTGGGCGGATTGTCCCCGTTGATTCCCTCGGACGGCCCATCGCCGTCACGCAGCGGTGGGCTTCCTCGCCACAACCTGGTAGTTCTTCGGCATCCCGCGGTCGACGAACTTGAAGCGCACGTCCAGCCGAGCCAGCAGGTCCGCGGCCGGCCCCCCGAGCCGCTTGGCCGTCCTGGCCGCCAGCGCGACCGCCGTCCCCCGCGGCCCGCCCCCGTAGTCGCGCCGGCTTGCCGGCAGCACCTTGCTCATGACGCGAAGCTGGTAGCTCAGCGTCCCGAGGTAGCCCTCCATCCACTCCAGCGAGACCACCTCGAAGCCGGCGGTCTCCAGTACGTGGCGCATGCCGTACTGCGTGTAGCGGTAGAAGTCGTAGGGCGTCTGGTGCTCGGCATAGAACAGCGGCGCCGTCAGCCACAGCCGACCCCCCGGCGCGAGCACCCGGTGCAGCTCGGCCAGCACCCGCCCGGGCTCGGGCAGGTGCTCGAGCACCTGGGTCAGCAGGACGTGGTCGAAACGGCCGTCCTCGACAGGGATCGCCGCGAGGTCGCAGACGTAGTCCGGCTGCCGGTACTTCATGCTCTTCATCGCCATGAAGTCCGCGGTCTCGTACTCCGCGTGCCGGAAGAGCTTGCGGTACGGAGCGCGCCCCGCACCCGCGTCCAGGACCCGCTCCCCGGGCCGGACGTCCTTCGACGCCCGGGTGAGGAACCGGTGCTGGTAGACCCGGCTGCTGTTGCCCTTGCCGCCGTAGACCGCCACGACCAGCGACCCTATGCGCCGACGGTCACGGCCCGATCAGACGGTGTCGTCAGAAGGGTGTGCGTCGCGGTGGCGCGACGACGACGGCCGCCCTCCCGTGCGGGAGAGCGGCCGGTTCGACGAAGGGTGGAGCTGAGGGGACTCGAACCCCTGACCCCCACACTGCCAGTGTGGTGCGCTACCAGCTGCGCCACAGCCCCTTGCGGTCGACGAGTCTAACGGGCAGGCGGCACAGCCGACGAATCGCCCTACCCCTCGTCACTCATCACCGGCTCGGGCAGGCTGCCGGCGTTGTGCTCGACCAGTCGCCAGCCCTCCCCCACCTGCTCGAGCACGGACCAGCAGCAGTTGGCCAGGCCGCCAACGACCGCCCAGCGGTCCATCGGCAGGTCGAGCATCGACCCGATGGCGGCCCGCGCCGACCCACCGTGCGTGACGACCACGACGCACTCGCCCGCCGGGATCTGCTCGGCGGCCTCGAGCACCGCCGGCAGCACGCGGCCGGCCACGTCTGTGCGCGTCTCGGCGCCGCCGGCCGGCACGTCCTCGCCCGCCCGCCAGCGGGCGTATGCCTCGGCGTCCAGCCCCCGGATCTCGCCGACGGTCAGGCCCTGCCAGGTGCCGCCGAACGTCTCGCGCAAGCGCGCATCCGCGCGCACCGGCACGTCGGTCAGCCGGGACAGCGCCTCGGCGGTCTCGCGCGCGCGGCTGAGGTCCGACGAGATGATCGCCTTCGGGCGCAGGGCCGCCAGCAGCCGGGCCGAGCGGGCGGCCTGGTCGCGACCCACCTCGTCGAGCTCGACGTCCGTGTGTCCCTGGAACCGGTCCTGGACGTTCCACCCGGTCTGGCCGTGACGCCACAGCACGACGCGTCTCGTGGGCGGGGCGGTCGCAGTCATGCTCGTCGGGGCGTCACGGTGTCAACGCCGGCGGTCAGGAAGCCGCGCCGGTGGTCCGGGCAGCCGCATCGTCCTCGTGGCGCGACCGCGGGGCACGGACGTGGGCGGGCAGCTCGACGAGCGGGCAGTCCTTCCAGATCCGCTCGAGCGAGTAGTAGACCCGCTCCTCGGCGTGCTGCACGTGGATGATCACGTCGATGTAGTCGAGCAGGACCCAGCGGCCCTCTCGCTCACCTTCGCGGCGTACCGGCTTGGCACCGAGCTCCCGCAGCCGCTCCTCCACCGCGTCGACGATCGCCTTGACCTGGCGGTCGTTGGCCGCCGAGCACAGCACGAAGCAGTCGGTGATCACCAGCTGCTCGCCCACGTCGAAGGCGAGGATGTCGTCGGCGAGCTTCTCGGAGGCCGCCTCGGCGGCGGCGACGGCCAGCTCTTGGGCGCGGTCGGAGATCGTCATCAGGACAATTCTCCCATGCCGCTCACGGTGCGAAGTCCTTGCCGAGGATGACGATCACGTCGGCGACCGTCTGGCCCCGGTCGGAGGGCACCACCGAGGTGGTCGGCAGGCCCAGCGACTTGGCCACCCGCTCGCCCCGGCTCACGCTCTTGTCGGTGCCGTCCGGGATGATCACGGCACTCTCCTCGTTGTCGAAGGACGCCGCGTTGCCGCCGTTGATGAAGCGGAAGCCGTCGTCCACCAGCTTGGTCCGCGCCTTCTCCACCAGCCCCGGCGTCCCCACGCCGTTCTCGACCAGGACCCGCAGGACCTCTCCCCCGGCGTCCTTCTGCAGGGCGCCCGGGAAGCGCGTGCGCATCATCGCCGCGACCTGGGCCGCGTCGATGCCGTACGACGGGGTGCCCGCCCCGGTGTCGATCTCGGTCACGGGCAGGACGTCCGAGACCAGGTCCTGGTCGTCGGCGGCCTGCTTCAGGGCGAGCAGCCGATCGGCCAGCCCGGCCGGGTCGAGCGTGGACTGCGAGCCGTCACCGGCCTTGGCCAGGGCACTGACCACCTCGGCGCGGTCCGCCGGCAGCGCCTCGAGCAGACCGCCGAGCACGTCGTCGTAGCGTGCCAGCCGGGCCTGCTCGGGCTCGTCCTCGGCGAGGTAGGTGGCGTAGGCGGCCGCCGCCGGTCCGCCCAGCTTCTGGTTGCCGGCGCGCACCACGACGGTCTCACTGCCGTCCTTCTCGGTGCGCGTGACGTCGACATCGACGGCCGCCTGCACCCCGCCGACCGCGTCGACGAGGGCAGCCAGCGCCGCCTCGTCCAGCACCCAGCTGTCGTCGACCCGGACCCCGAGCAGGTCGGTCATCGCCTGCGAAGGTGCCGACGGCTCCGCCAGTGTGACGGTCTCGCCGAAGGGGATGTCGCCCGTGCCGGCGACGTCGACGAGCAGGCGGGACGGCACCAGGATCGCGGCTCCGGTGCCCTCGGACGGCGTGACGCCGGTGAGCGCGCTGGCCGCGGCAGTCCCGTCGGAGCCGGTCACCTGCATCAGCAGGGTCTGCTGCGCCGGCGGGCCGTTCGTCGTCTCGACGGGCGTGTCGTCGCCACCGCGACCGAAGAGCAGCCAGCCGACTGCGGCGAGGACGACCACGACCGCCCCGACCACGGAGAGGATCCGCAGGTTGCGCTTGCGCGCCTCGGCCCGGCGCGCGGCGCGCGCCGCCGCCCGGTCGCGCCGCGCGACGACGGTCCGGCCGGGTGCGGCCGGAGCGGCGCCGGCTCGTGCGCCGGGGGTCGCCGGTGCCGGTGGCGGACCCGGTGCCCGTGGTGGCGGTTCTTCGCCCGGAGAGGGCAGCGTCCGCGTCCCGGCGTGGCGGGCGTGGGACGCCTCGACCGCGGTGGGCGCCTCGACGACTGGGCCGGCCGTCAGCTCGCCGGCGACGTCGACGTCGGGCAGCGAGTCCGGCTCGGGCCGGCGGTGTCGGCCGCTCATGAGGCGGTCCCCCCGCCGTCATAGAGCCGGTGCTTGGAGATGTACTGCACGACGCCGTCCGGCACCAGGTACCAGACCGGGTCGCCGCGGCGGGCACGCTCCCGGCAGTCCGTGGAGCTGATGGCGAGCGCAGGGACCTCGAGCATGCTCACTCTGTCGGCAGGTAGACCCTCGATCGAGAGGTCATGACCCGGGCGGGTGACGCCGATGAAGCGGGCGAGGTCGAAGAGCTCGGCGGAGGACTTCCAGTCGATGATCTGCGTGAGCGCGTCGGCGCCGGTGATGAAGAACAGCTCGACGTCGTCCCCGCGCTGCGCCCGTAGGTCTCGCAGCGTGTCGACCGTGTAGGTCGGGCCAGGCCGGTCGATGTCCACCCGGCTGACCGTGAAGCGCGGGTTGGCCGCGGTGGCGATCACCGTCATCAGATACCTGTGCTCGGCCGTGGTGACGTCGTCGTCCTCCTTCTGCCACGGCCGGCCGGTGGGGACGAAAACGACCTCGTCGAGGTCGTAGCGGGCGGCGACCTCGCTGGCAGCCACCAGGTGGCCGTGGTGCACGGGGTCGAACGTGCCGCCCATCACCCCCAGCCGCGGTCGGCGCGTGTCAGCCATCCCGATCAGGGCGGTCAGCGGTCCTTGCCGAAGGTCATCGTCACCGCGAGCAGGACGGTCAGCAGGAGGAAGGCCCCGACCCCGATCGCCCAGGGCTCGAGGGGCAGGTCTCGGCCCTTCTCCTCGGTGGTGGCGAGCAGGGCGGCGACGGTCTGTGCTGTCACGGTCGGCAGTCTCCCACAGCAGACTCAGAAGGGGCGGATGCCACCCGCGGGCACCAGTGCGGGTGCCGGGGCGTCCATCGCGCGCTGCTGGAACGTATCTCGGTCGACGACCTCGAGCCCGGCCACCCGCCAGGGCGGCAGGCCGGCGGTGGTGCGGTGCTCGCCCCAGAGTCGCAGGGCGAGAGCGGCAGCGTCCTCGAGGTCGCGGGCCTCCTCCCAGTAGCGCAGCTCGGCCCGGTCGGCTGCGTACCTCGCCGACAGCAGGAAGGGCCGCTCGTGGGTGAGCCGCTCGAGAGCGTCCCGGACGTCGGCAACGGGAGCCACGTCACCGACCACGGTGAGCGTCACGTGCCACATGGGGTGGGCCTCGTGCGTGCTCGGTGCTCGCGACGCGAGGGTGCGGTTCCTCACCCGGTGCACCGCCCTCTCGTGTGGCACGACCCGAGGTGGGCGTGCCGTCGTCACCTCAGCAGCACCAGGTCGTCACGGTGGACGACCTCGCGGCTGAACGCCGGTCCGAGCTCCCGCGCCAGGTCCGGCGTCGACCGGCCCAGAAGCGCGGGGAGCTCTGTCACGTCAAAGTTCACCAGCCCGCGGGCGACCGTGTGGCCGTTTTGGTCAAGGAGGTCCACCGGGTCACCGGCCACGAACTCGCCCTCGGCAGCCGTGATCCCCGCTGGAAGCAGCGACATCCGGCGCCCGACCACGGCCTCGACGGCACCCGGGTCGAGGCGCAGGCGCCCGCGGGAGGTGGCGGCGTAGGCCAGCCAGAGCAGCCGAGTGGGCAGCCGGCGGTCGGCGGGCCGGAAGGTCGTGCCCAGGGCGGCTCCCGCGAGGACCGCACCGGCATCCTCCGCGGAGGCGACGACAGCCCGGATGCCGGCCGCCGCCGAGATCCTGGCCGCGTCGACCTTGCTCGCCATCCCGCCGGCTCCGAGTCCGGAGCCGCCGGTCCTTCCGAGACGGATCCCGGTCAGGTCGGCCTCCCCGGCCACCTCGGTCAGCATCCGGGTGCCGCTCCGGCGCGGGTCACCGTCGTAGATGCCGTCGACGTCGGAGAGCAGCACGAGCAGGTCGGCGTGCACGAGGTGCGCGACCAGCGCCGCGAGCCGGTCGTTGTCGCCGAAGCGGATCTCCTCGGTGGCGACCGTGTCGTTCTCGTTCACGACGGGCACGACGCCCATCTCCAGCAACCGGTACAGCGTCCGCTGCGCGTTGCGGTAGTGCCCGCGACGGACGACGTCGTCGGCCGTCAGCAGGACCTGGCCGACGGTCAGGCCGTGGCGGGCGAAGGACTCGGTGTAGCGATGGACCAGGATCCCCTGGCCGACGCTCGCAGCCGCCTGCTGGGTGGCCAGGTCCCGAGGCCGCTTGCCCAGCGACAGGGGCGCGAGTCCGGAGGCGATCGCACCGGACGACACGAGGACGACCTCCCGGCCCCCCGCGCGGGTCGCCGACAAGGCGTCGACCAGCGCGTCGATGCGGTGCTGGTCGAGCCCACCGGCCGCCGAGGTGATCGACGACGACCCGACCTTGACGACGACGCGCGCGGCCGCGGCCGCCGAGGACGCCGACGACATCGGGTCAGCGACCCTCGAGCCGCAGGTCGGTGCCGCGGCGGCCGTGCAGCAGCTCGGCACCTGCCTGCATCGTCGGCTCCCAGTCGAAGACGACGCCCGACTCGCCCTCGCCGATCACGACCTCGTCACCGGCCTGCGCACCCGCGGCGAGCAGGGCATCCTCGATGCCGAGACGCGCCAACCGGTCGGCGAGGTAGCCCACTGCCTCGTCGTTGCTGAAGTCGGTCTGGCGCACCCAGCGGGTGGGCTTGTGCCCGAGGACCAGGAAGCGCTCGGCCTGCTTCACGACCTGGAACTCGTCCTCGTCGACCGCGCGCGGTCGCAGCACGATGCGGGTCGCCTCGAGGTCCGGCGCCGCCGCCCTCGCCTGCGCGACCAGGTCCGCCATGGCGAAGGACAGCTCGCGCAGGCCCGTCCGGGCCGCAGCGCTGATCGGGAAGACCCGCAGCCCGCGGGCCTCGAGGTCGGCGGTGACCATCTCGGCCAGGTCCTGGGCGTCGGGCAGGTCGACCTTGTTGATCGCGACGATGCGCGGCCGGTCGTCGAGACCGCCGTAGGCGGACAGCTCGGCCTCGATCACGTCGAGGTCGGTCATCGGGTCGCGGCCGGGCTCGAGGGTGCCGGCATCCACCACGTGGACCAGGACGCTGCAGCGCTCCACGTGCCGGAGGAACTCCAGCCCGAGGCCCTTGCCCTCGCTGGCCCCGGGGATGAGGCCAGGCACGTCGGCCACCGTGTAGCGGACCTCGCCCGCCTCGACGACGCCCAGGTTGGGCACCAGGGTGGTGAACGGGTAGTCGGCGATCTTCGGTCGGGCGGCGCTCAGCGCGGCGACGAGCGAGGACTTGCCGGCGCTCGGGAAGCCCACCAGCGCCACGTCGGCGACCGTCTTCAGCTCGAGGACGACGTCGCTCGTGTCACCGGGCTCGCCGAGGAGGGCGAAGCCGGGGGCCTTGCGGCGGGCGGAGGCGAGCGCCGCGTTGCCGAGGCCGCCGCGACCGCCCTGGGCCGCGACGTACGTCGTCCCGGCGCCGACCAGGTCAGCCAGCACCTCGCCACTCGCGGTCTTCACGACGGTGCCGTTCGGCACGGTCAGCACCAGGTCCTGGCCCTCGGCACCGCTCTTGTTCCCGCCCTGGCCCGGCTTGCCACTGCTGGCACGGCGGTGCGGTGAGTGGTGGTAGTCCAGCAGTGTCGTGATGTCGGCGTCGACCTTCAGCAGCACGTCGCCGCCGCGGCCGCCGTTGCCGCCGTCCGGCCCACCCAGCGGCTTGAACTTCTCACGATGGATGGAGGAGCAGCCGTGCCCGCCGTCCCCGGCCGCGAGGTGCAGCACCACGCGGTCCACGAAGGTGGTCACGGCGAGTCCTTTCGCGTCGTACGTCGCACTGCTGGTCGGACAGGTCGTCCTCGTCGTGCTGGACGTGCTGGGTAACGGGGGCCGAGAAACGGCCAAGGGGACCACGGTCAGCGACCGTGGTCCCCTCGTGAAGCTCTGGGCTGGTGCTCAGCCGGCGCTGGCCACGGCCTCGTCGGCCGGGACCACGTTGACGACCCGGCGGCCGCGGCGGCTGCCGAACTCGACAGCGCCCGCGACGAGCGCGAAGAGGGTGTCGTCACCGCCGCGACCGACGCCGAGACCGGGGTGGAAGTGGGTGCCGCGCTGGCGGACGATGATCTCCCCGGCGTTGACCACCTGGCCGCCGAAGCGCTTCACGCCGAGCCGCTGCGCGTTGGAGTCGCGCCCGTTGCGGGTGGACGACGCGCCCTTCTTGTGAGCCATGGAGCTCTACCTTTCGCTGTGCTGCTGCTCGTGGACCGGACCGACGGACTGCGGTCGCCTGCTACTTCTTGGCGCCGGTCTCGATGCCGGTGACCTTGACCTGCGTGAGCCGCTGCCGGTGACCCTGGCGGCGGCGGTAGCCGGTCTTGTTCTTGAACTTCATGATGTCGATCTTGGCGGCCTTGGTGGCCGCGACGATCTCGACGGTCACGGTGGCCTTCGCCAGCGCCGACTTGTCGCTGGTGACGTCGTCGCCGTCGACCAGCAGGAGCACCGGGAGCTCGCGGGTGGAGCCGGGCTCCGCGTCGACCCGGTCGATCTCGAGGACGTCGCCGACAGCGACCTTCTCCTGGCGTCCACCCGCACGGACGATCGCGTACACCATCGTGGACACCGGCTCGCTTTCTGCACTCGGATCAGTGGGTTGCTCGGTCTTGCTCAGGTGTGCGCGCTGCCCGGGGCGGGCGCGCGCGGAGGACGGCGCAGGCGCGCGCCGTGGGCTCAAGACGCTCCAGGGTACGAACCGGCCGGGTTCCCGGTCAAACCGGCGACGGTCCGCCAGTCAGCGGGTGGTCAGACGGTTGTCGTGGGGCTGACCGCCCGGCGGCGGCGCTTGGGCTTGGTGGGCGGCGTCTCCTCGGCGGCCGGGGTCTTGTCCGTCACCGCGGCGGCGCGGGTCGCTGCCGCGGCGCCGTCGGTGGCCATGTCCGCCTCGTCGACGGGCAGCGAGCCGAGGGTCGGCGCCTCCACCGGGTCCTCCACCGCGACCGGCGATGCCTCGACCGCCTCCGACGTGTCGGCCGCGTCCGAGGTGTCGGAGGTGTCGGGCCGACGGTCAGCAGACTTCCTCGACGGGGCGCTCGGCTTGGCCGACTTGCGCGACGAGCCGTTGGTGCGCTCGCCACCCGACCGGCCGTTGCCGCCGCCGCCCTTGGTCTCCACCGGCTCGGTGTGCACGTGGTAGCCGCGGCCGTTGCAGGCCTCGCAGGGCGTCGAGAACGCCTCGTAGAGACCCTGCCCGACCCGCTTGCGGGTCATCTGGACGAGACCCAGCGACGTGACCTCCGCGACCTGGTGCTTGGTGCGGTCCCGGCCGAGGCACTCGAGGAGCCGGCGAAGCACCAGGTCCCGGTTGCTCTCCAGCACCATGTCGATGAAGTCGATCACGATGATGCCGCCGAGGTCGCGCAGCCGGAGCTGCCGGACGATCTCCTCGGCCGCCTCGAGGTTGTTCTTGGTGACGGTCTCCTCGAGGTTGCCGCCCTGACCGGTGAACTTCCCGGTGTTGACGTCGACCACGATCATCGCCTCGGTGCGGTCGATGACCAGGTAGCCCCCGCTGGGCAGCCACACCTTGCGGTCCATGGCCTTGGCGAGCTGCTCGTCGATCCGGCTGGCGCTGAAGATGTCCTTCTCGTCGGTCCACCGCGACATGCGGTCCCGCAGGTCGGGGGCGACGTGGCTCAGGTACGGCTCGAGCATGTCCCACGCGTCGTCGCCGGAGACGACGAGCGAGGTGAAGTCCTCGTTGAAGATGTCTCGCACGACGCGGATCGTCATGTCCGGCTCGCCGTAGAGCATCGCCGGCGCGGACGACCCCTTCTGCGACTTCTTGTCGATGTCCTCCCACTGCGCGGTGAGCCGGGCCACATCGCGGCTGAGCTCGTCCTCGCTGGCGCCCTCCGCGGCGGTGCGGACGATGACGCCCGCACCCTCCGGGACGACCTTCTTGAGGATGGCCTTGAGCCGGGCGCGCTCGTTCTCCGGCAGCTTGCGGCTGATGCCGGTCATCGAGCTCCCCGGGACCAGCACGAGGTAGCGGCCGGCCAAGGACACCTGGCTGGTGAGCCGGGCGCCCTTGTGGCCGATCGGGTCCTTGGTCACCTGCACGAGGACCGGGTCGCCGGACTTGAGGGCGAGCTCGATCCGTCGCGGCTGCCCCTCGAGCCCGGCCGCGTCCCAGTTCACCTCGCCGGCGTAGAGCACGGCGTTGCGGCCCTTGCCGATGTCGACGAACGCCGCCTCCATCGACGGCAGGACGTTCTGCACCTTGCCGAGGTAGACGTTGCCCACCAGGCCGGTGCTGGAGGCGGTGCTCACGTAGTGCTCGGCGAGCACACCGTCCTCGAGCACGGCGATCTGGGTGCGGTCGCCGGCCTGGCGGACCACCATCTCGCGGTCCACGGCCTCGCGGCGGGCCAGGAACTCCGCCTCGGTGATGACCGGCGGGCGTCGGCGGCCGGCCTCGCGGCCCTCGCGACGGCGCTGCTTCTTGGCCTCGAGCCGGGTCGAGCCCTTGACCGAGCGCACGCCGTCGTCGTCCTCGGCGCCGCCCTTGTCCTCGCGCGCAGCGCGCTTGCGCGGCTCCCGGACGCGGACGACGGTGTTCGGCGGGTCGTCGGACCCGTTCTCCTCGCCGTCGCCGCCACCCCGGCGGCGCCGCCGCCGCCGGCGGCGGGTGCCGCCCTCGCCGGTCTCGTCACCCTCGGCGCCGTCAGCGTCGCCGGCGTCCCCGGGCGTGGTGTCGTCGCTGTCGGCGGCAGTCTCGGCCACCGGCTCGGTGTCGTCGCTCCCCTCGTCCTCACGGGCCCGTCCCCCGCGGCCGCGGCGGCCACGGCCGCCGCGTCGGCGCCGGCGGGTGCCGCCCTCGGCCTCGTCGCCGCTCTCGGCGTCGGCAGCGGCGGCAGCGTCGTCGGTCTCGTCCGCGGCCGCGTCGGTCGGCTCCTCCGGTGCGGCTGCCTTGGCGGCCGCCCGGCGGCGTCGCGGCGGCGCGGCCACCGGCTCCGGGGGTTGGAAGAGCAGGCCGGGTGCGCCGGGCGCGGCCCCGGCCGTCGCGACCCCGTCCGACGCTGCGTCGTCGTCGCCGGGGGTCGGGGTCTGGTCACCGGCGGCGGTCTTGGCGGCTGCGGCCTTCTTGCTGCCGCGCTTGGCGGCCCGCTTGCGCGCGGGCGCCGCTTCGGCGGCGCTGTCAGCGTCGGCGGTCTGGTCGGGCGCCGACGCGTCGGCCGCCTCGGTCGAAGCAGCGCTCTCGGTGGCCTTGGCCGCCTTGCTGGCGGTCGTCTTCGCCGCCTTGGTGGCCCGCTTGCGGGTTCGCTTGGCGGGCGCGGTCGCGGACTCGTCCGTCGCCGACTCGCTCGACGAGGCCGTGGCCTCGGGCGCGGGTGCCTCGGCGGTGGCCACCGGCGGGCCTGCCGGGCGGCTGGCCGCTCGGCGGCGCCGGGCCGGCGGTGTAGCCCCGCCGGTGCTGCTGTCGCTCGTCTCGCTGGTGGTGCTGGTGGTGGTGCTGTCTGTCGACTCGTCGTCGAGCATCCGGGTTGTCTCCCGTCACGCCTCCGGGCACCAGGTGCGAGCGCTGGGCCGCGTCGTGCGCTGCCCGGCACCGCCCGCGGCGCCGCGCGGAGGCTGTTCCCTAGTCAGAGCCGTCGGAGGACGGCGCTGAAAGCTGTGTGGTCGATGCGTCCCGGTCCGGTGCCAGTGGGTCGGACACCGTGCCGGTCTCGTCATCGAGCGGCCCCTGCGCCAGCCGGACGACCAAGGGGGCCGAGGGCGGCGCGAGGGCGCCGATCGCCGAGAGTCCGGCGAGGACGTCGTCGGGTCGCACCGCCGGTGTGACGTGGCGTACGACCACCCGAAGTATCGCACACGGCCCACCCGCGACCCGGCTCGCCGCCTCCGCCACGCCGATCGAGACGACAGCCGCGCGGGTGTCGAACGTGCGCACCCCGTTCTTCGTCATCCGGGACACCTCGGCACGCTCGGCGGCCAGGAATGCCTCGACCGCCGCGGCGGCCTCGCCGGGCGCCACCCCCTCCAGCCGGACCTCCCACACCGACGCCTGCAGCCGGTCCGCGAGCGCGGCCGCCTTCACGTTGGGTGGCGGCGGGGCTACCTCCACGATCTCCAGGACGTCGAGGTCAGGGGGCAGGGACGCGTCCAGGGCCAGGCGCAGCCGCTCGGGGTCGCAGCGCGCGGCCAGCCCGATCTCGAGGTACTCGGCCTCGCTCCCGACACCCGTCGGCGCGGCGCCTGCGTAGCTGACCTTGGGATGCGGCGAGAAGCCCGCCGAGTAGGCCATCGGCACGGCGGCCCGCCGCAGCGCTCGCTCGAAGGCGCGCTGGAAGTCGCGGTGGCTGGAGAAGCGCAGCCGTCCGCGCTTGGCGTAGTGCAGGCGCAGCCGCTGCACGGTCGGCGGCGGCGGCGGTCCCTCGGGCTTGCGTGGCAGGGGTGTCTCCGGTGGTCTCGGAAGGGGCGCTGTGCGGGCGTACGTCCGAACTGGACATTGTCGGGCGTACGCCCGAACGGGAGCTCAGCCGGCGCCGGTGAGCTCGGCTGACGTGAGCGTGAACGGGACCGTGCGCTCCCCGTCGTAGGCGTAGCGGACGACCTCGACGGAGGCGGCCGATACGGGAATGGGGGGCACCGACTCGCGGGCGTCCACCCAGGAGACCAGCGCCGACCGGTCGGCGACCGGCGCGGCGAAGTGCAGCAGGGTGGACCACCAGACCGACCGCCGGTAGTAGCCCTCCTCCGCACCGAGCCCGCCGAGGCCGGCCAGCACCTCGGCCCGGAAGGCGTCCGTGCCGCCGACCGCGGTCGCGAGCGCGAGCACGCCGCGGTCTGCCAGGGCGAGGCCGGTGACCTCCCAGCGCAGCGGCGGCGTGTGCTCCGCCACCTCCCGCACGAGTGCGGCGTAGCGCTGCACGTCGGGGTCGTCGGCGCCGACGACCCGGTGGACCCGCTCGAGATAGGTGACGGTGAGGTGCGCCGAGCCTCGGCCGCCGGTGAGCCACTGCCCCGGCCCCGCGAGCTGCGCGGCCTCGGTCGCCAGCGCGTCCAGCCGGTCGGCGGCCGCGGCATCCGGCCGGGCGACCAGCGACAGCCCCCAGCGGGTGGCACCGGGGACCGGCGGGTCGTCGAGCAGCTCGCGGCCGCCCAGCACCGCGTCACGGCCGCGCTGGTGGATGGTGTCGGGCGACGCGGTCACTCGGCGGGGCTCCCGGCGAGCACCTGGTCGCGGGCGGAGTTGAGGACCGTGAGCGACAGCAGGGTCTGGCCGGTGGGGCCCTGCTGGATCTCGGTGCCCATCTGCGGGCACACACCGCAGTCGAAGCACGGCGTCCAGCGGCAGTCCTCGACCTCGGTCCCGGTGAGCGCGTCCTGCCAGTCCTCCCAGAGCCAGTCGCGGTCCAGGCCGGAGTCGAGGTGGTCCCACGGCAGCACCTCGGTGTGGTCGCGGTCGCGCGTGGTGTACCAGTCGACGTCGACCGGGGTGTCCGCGAGCGCGGCGTCGGCGCTGGCCATCCAGCGGTCGAAGGAGAAGTACTCGCTCCAGCCGTCGAAGCGACCGCCGGCCTCGTAGACCGCCTCGATGACCTTGCCGACCCGACGGTCGCCGCGGGAGAGCAGGCCTTCGACGATGCCCGGCTTGCCGTCGTGGTAGCGGAAGCCGATGGCCTTGGCGTAGCGCTTGTCCGAGCGGATCGCGTCGCGCAGCTTGGCGAGGCGGGCGTCGGTCGCCTCGTGGCCGAGCTGGCCGACCCACTGGAACGGCGTGTGCGGCTTGGGCACGAAGCCGCCGATCGACACCGTGCAGCGGATGTCGTTGCGACCGGTGACCTCGCGGCCGGTGGCGATGACCCGCTTGGCGAGCTCGCCGATCTGCAGCACGTCGTCGTCGGTCTCCGTCGGCAGCCCGCACATGAAGTAGAGCTTCACCTGCCGCCAGCCGGCGGAGTAGGCGGCCGTGACGGTCCGGATCAGGTCGTCCTCGGTGACCATCTTGTTGATGACCTTGCGGATCCGCTCGCTGCCGCCCTCGGGGGCGAAGGTCAGCCCGGTCCGCCGGCCGTTGCGGGTGAGCTCGTTGGCGAGGTCGATGTTGAAGGCGTCGACACGGGTCGACGGCAGCGAGAGGGAGGTCTGGGTGCCTTCGTAGCGGTCGGCCAGACCGTGCGTCATGGCTGCGATCTCGGAGTGGTCGGCGCTGGAGAGCGAGAGCAGCCCGACCTCCTCGAAGCCGGTGGCGGCCAGCGACTTCTCGACCATCTCCCCGACACCGGTGATCGAGCGCTCGCGCACCGGGCGGGTGATCATGCCGGCCTGGCAGAACCGGCAGCCGCGCGTGCAGCCGCGGAAGATCTCGACCGACGCGCGCTCGTGCACCGACTCGGCGAGCGGCACCAGCGGCTGCTTCGGGTAGGGCCACTCGTCCAGGTCCATGACGGTGTGCTTCCCGACGCGCCACGGCACGCCGGGGCGGTTGGGCGCGACGCGCTGGATGCGCCCGTCGGGCAGGTAGGTGACGTCGTAGAACGCGGGCACGTAGACGCCACCGGTGCGCGCCAGCCGCATGAGCAGCTCGTCGCGCCCGCCGGGAGAGCCGGCGCCCTTCCACTCGCGCACGACCTCGCTGATCTGCAGCACGGCCTGCTCGCCGTCGCCGAGCACGGCGGCGTCGACGAAGTCGGCGACCGGCTCGGGGTTGAAGGCGGCGTGCCCACCGGCCACGACCACCGGGTGGTCGACGGTGCGGTCGGCCGACCGGCGCGGGATGCCCGCGAGGTCCAGGGTCTGCAGCAGGTTCGTGTAGCCGAGCTCGGTGGCGAAGGACACGCCGAGGAGGTCGAAGTCGCCGACCGCCCGGTGCGCGTCGACGGTGAACGCCGGCACAGCGTGCTCGCGCATGAGCGCTTCCATGTCCGGCCAGACGGCGTACGCCCTCTCGGCGAGCGTGCGCTCCTGCTCGTTGAGCACCTCGTAGAGGATCATGACGCCCTGGTTGGGCACGCCGACCTCGTAGGCGTCGGGGTACATCAGCGCCCAGCGGACGTCGCAGGAGTCCCAGTCCTTGACCGTGGAGTTCAGCTCGCCGCCCACGTACTGGATCGGCTTCTGGACCTTGGTCAGGAGAGGCTCCAGTCGCGGGAACAGCGACTCGACGGGCATGGCGACAGACCTACTTCACGACGGGTGCGGGCGGAGCGTCCAGCCTAACCCCGGGTCACGCGTAGCGGCGCATGTGCACGTTCTGCAGCAGACCGACGGCGATCAGGTTGGCGAACATCGACGAGCCGCCGTAGGAGACGAACGGCAGCGGCACGCCCGTGACGGGCATGATGCCGAGCGTCATCCCGATGTTCTCGAAGGCCTGGAAGGCGAACCAGCAGAGGATCCCGGTCGCCACCAGCCGCCCGAAGAGGTCCTCGGACTGCATGGCTATCCGGCCGGCCCGCCACAGGACCAGCCCGAGCAGCGCGATGACCAGCGCGGCACCGACGAACCCGAGCTCCTCACCGGCCACCGTGAAGATGAAGTCGGTCTGCTGGGCGGGCACGAACTTGCCCTGCGTCTGCGCGCCGTGGAAGAGCCCCTGGCCGTCGACCCCGCCCGAGCCGATGGCTATCAGCGACTGGCGCACGTTGTAGCCGGCGCCCTTCGGGTCGGCCGTCGGGTCGTAGAACGCCCGGAAGCGGTCGAGCTGGTAGTCCTTCAGCAGGCCGGTCACGACCGCCAGGTAGGCGACCAGCAAGGCACCGGCCACCAGGCCGATGACCCACCGGATCGGTGCCCCGGAGACCGCGACCAGCCCGAGGACCAAGGCCGACACCACCATCGCGGTGCCGAGGTCGGGCTGCAGCATCACCAGCGCGAGCGGCACCGCAGCGACCGCGAGAGCCAGCAGCACGTCGACGTCGCGAGGCTCGTCCTCGGCATCGCGCTTCTCCGCCAGCAGCATCGACATGCCGACGACGAGCGACACCTTGGCGAACTCCGAGGGCTGCACCGAGAAGCCGGCCGGCAGCACGATCCACGAGTGCGACCCGTTGATGGTGGTGCCCATCGGCGACAGGACCGCCAGCAGGCCGACCAGCGACAGCACGTAGAGCACCGGCGCGTAGGCCCGCAGCATCCGGTAGTCGAAGGCCGACGCGGCGACTGCGAGGCCCACCCCGATGGCGGCGTTGAGGGTGTGCTTCTTGAAGAACGCCTGCGGGTCTCCCCCGCTGTCGATGGCCGGCTGCCTCGTCGCCGACCACACCAGTGCGGCCCCGATCGCGCACAGCGCGAGAACCGCCAGGACCAGCGTCCAGTCCAGCCGCCGCACCGCCGAGTCGCGGTGCAGCAGCCGCGAGCCGCGCCGAGGCGGCGGCACGGTGTAGGGCGTGGGACGGTAGCCGGCGCTCATCCGCCACCACCGCCGTCCGACGGTTCGTCCTCGCGCCGGGCTTTTTCCTCGGGAGGGCCGGCCACGGCGTCGCGCCCTCGCGGTGGCTGGACGACGGTCCCGTCCGCGCGTACGTCCGGCAGCGCCGTGGTCGGGTGCCCCCCGGGCGGTGCTGCCTGCGCCAGGTCGACGCGGCTGCCGTCGACGCCGAAGAGCGTCTTGTAGAGCTCGGCGACCGACGGGCCGGAGACACCGGAGCCGGTGCCGCCCTGCGACACCATCATCACGACGGCGTACTGCGGCTTGTCCGCCGGCGCGAAGGACGCGAACCACGAGGTGGTCTGCTTGCCGTAGACCTCACCGGTGCCGGTCTTGGTGGCGACGGGCAGCTTGCTGATCGGGAAGGCGGCCCGGGCGAACGGGCCGTAGCCGGTGCCGACCTCGGTGACCGTCTTCAGGGCGTGCCGCAGCCAGTCCAGCGTCGACTTGCTCACCGGGATGCGGCCGGCGGGCTTGGGCTCGATGCGCCGCACCAGCTTGCCGTCGGGGGTCATCACGGCACGGCCGATGTGCGGGGTGACGAGCTTGCCCCCGTTGGCGACCGCGGCGTAGACGCGCGCCATCTGCAGCGGTGTGGTGGTCGTGTCACCCTGGCCGATGGCGAAGTTGGCTGCGTCACCGCCGCGGTAGGCCCAGCCGTCGACGCAGTTCTCCTTGGACAGCTGCAGCAGGTAGGCGGCCCGCTGCGGGTCCTTGCGGGCGACCTCCGGGTAGCCGGTCTTGGCCTTGGCGCAGTAGAAGTCCTTGGTCGCCTTCCAGTACGCGCGCTTCCAGGCCCGGTCGGCGATCCGGCCGTCGGACTCGCTGGGCAGGTCGAGCCCGGTGGGCCTGCCCAGGCCGTAGGCCTTGGCCATCTCGGTGAAGGGGTCCTTGGCCTTCTTCTTCGCCTTCAGGCCGCCCATCCGCAGCCAGGTCTCGTAGGCGAACTTGTAGAAGACCGTGTCGCAGGACACCTGGATGGCGCGCAGCATGGAGATGACGCCGTAGCCCTGCGACTCGTAGTTGCGCTTGGGTGTGCCGCCGATCGAGTAGGCCGACGGGCAGTCGTAGGAGGAGTCGACCGAGTAGCCCGCCTTGACCGCGGCCGGGAGGGTCACCGCCTTGAAGGTCGACGCCGGCGCGAACTCGCCCTGGAAGGCGCGCGACTGGTTGGGGTAGTCGTTCTTCCTGCTGGTGATCGACTTGTAGTCCTTGGTGCTGATGCCGCCGACCCAGATGTTGGGGTCGTAGGTCGGCCAGCTGGCCATCGCGACGATCCCGCCGGTCCGGACGTCCATGACGACGACCGCTCCGGAGTCCGCCTTCAGCTTCGTGGCGTAGCCCTTGTTGATGTCACCGGTGTTGCGGGCCCGCATGATCGCGGCCTTGAGCTGCTTCTCCGCGGCGGCCTGGACCTCGGCGTCGATCGTGGTCACCAGGTAGTTGCCCGGGGTCGGTTCGGTCTCGGCCAGGGTGCCGATGACACCGCCCTCGTGGTCGACCGCGAGCGTCTTGACGCCCGGCCGGCCGCGGAGGTCCTCGTCGTACTCGCGCTCGAGGCCGGCCCGCCCGATCAGGTCGGTGCTCTGCAGCACCGTCTCGTTCTTGGCGCCCCGCTTGTCGTTGGCGAGCTCGCGGGCCGCGAGCTCCTCGTCGGTGACCGGGCCGAGGTAGCCGAGCTCGTGGGCGGCGTTGGCGGCCAGTGGCTGTGGGTACTCGCGGACCGAGGTGAGCTCGGCCGTCACGCCGGGGAAGTCCTCGCGACGCTCCATGATCTGCAGGGCCATCGCGGTGCTGGCCTCGTCGGTGACCGGGATCGGCTGGTAGGGCGACCCGTTGAAGCATCGCGGGGCGGGCGGGGCACCGGGCGAGCCGCAGAGGCGGGTCTTGTCCCAGACCTGCTCGAAGGGCTCGCCGATCACGGTGGCGACCTTGGCCACCAGGTCGCGGCCGCCGTCGGCCTGCCGGAGCATCGCGGTCCGGCTGATGGAGACGACCAGAGCGGTCCGGTTGCGGGCGAGCGGGCGGCCGCGCGCGTCGAGGATCATGCCGCGCGGTGCAGGAGTGATGATCTCGCGGGTGCCGTTCTCCGCGGCAGCGGTCTTGTAGTTCTCCGACGCAACGACCTGGACGAACCAGAGCCGGCCGAGCAGTGTCGCGAGCAGCGAGAGCACGAGCACCTGCAGGACGACGAGCCGCAGCCGGGAGCGCTCGCTCATCGCAGGCTCCCGTCCGGCTCGGTGCGCTTGGCCATCGCGATGATCGCCGGCACCGCGAAGGCACTCAGCACCACGTCGTAGACGACGGCGGTGGGCAGCAGGCGGTTCACCGCGCTCCAGGTGATGTTGGGGTCCTCGAGAAGTGCGCCGAGCGCGGCGTACATCAGGACGGACCCCGCGCCGGCGGCGGCGACCACCGCGAGGGGGACGAACGCCGACCGGCGGGTCTCGGCCTGCGCGAGTCCGGCGAGGTAGCCGACCAGCGTGAGGACGAACGCCCAGCGGCCGACCTCGTGGTCGGCGGGCGGCGCCAGGTCGATGGCGAGCCCCGCCCCGAAGCCCGTGAGGAGACCGACGCCCGGCCCGCCGCTGAGCGCCAGGCCGACGACCACGAGCAGCACCAGGTCCGGTGTGGCGCCGGGCAGCGGCAGCCGGGAGAGCAGCGTGACCTGCACCGCCAGGGCGACGATGACCAGGGCGGTGGCGAGAGCCACCCGGGGGGCGTAGAGGCCGGTCACCGCGACGAGTCCTTCGTCGTGTCCGTGCTCGGGGCGACGGTCACCGTGACCGTCGGCTGCGGGGTGCTGGCCGGCTTCGGCGGGAGCACGGCGTCGCGGGGGTCCGATCGCGGCGGCTGGACGACGACCCCCACGAGGTCCAGGGACGTGAAGTCGACGTAGGGGTCGACCACCGCGGTGCGGGTCTGCGAGCCCGGGCTGCCCTGGACGCTGCGGACGACGCCGACCGGCACGCCGGGCACGTACGGGGTGTCGCCCTGGGAGCCGAAGGTCACCAGCCGGTCGCCGCGGGCCACCGTGGACTGGCCGTCGAGCAGCCGCAGGTCCAGAGCGGACCCGTTCGCGATCCCCTGCCCGGTGGTGAACCCGACCTCCATCGAGCCCTCGAGCCGCACGCCGACGGAGGAGTCCGGGTCGACCGCGAGCAGGACGGTGGCGGTGGACGGTCCGGCGGTCTTGACCCGCCCGACCAGCCCGTCGCCGTTGAGCACCGTCATGTCGGCGTGGACCCCGTCCCGGGTGCCCGCGTCGATCGTGACGGTCCAGGAGAAGGTCTGCGCGGCGCCGATCGCGATGACCCTGGCCGGGACGACCTCGTAGCGGCCTGCCCCGGCGAGCCGGAGCAGCCCGTCGAGCTCCGCGGCCCGCTGCCGGTCCAGCTCGCTGGTGCGCAGCCGGCGGGTGAGCTCCTCGTTGCGCTTGCGGAGCCGGTCCAGCTCGTCGCCGTCGTCACCGAGGCGGGAGACGCCGTCGACGGCGTCGCTGACCGGGCTGGCGATCGCCGCCGCCACCTGCTCGACCGGGCCGAAGACCGCCGACGCGGCGTGCCGCAGCCCGTCCAGGGGTGACGAGCCGTCGCCACGGTGGTCGACGACGACCAGGACGACAGACGTGACCAGGAGCAACGCGAGCAGCACCCGTGACCGCCGGGTGTCCCTGTTCACGTCTCGACCCGCCTCGGTTCGTGCCTCACTCCGTACGTCGCCGCCGCGGGCCGCTCAGCCCGCCCGGCCCGTGCTCGGCCTCGTTCAGTGCCGCGGCTCGGAGATCAGCACCTGTTGCAGTGCCTCGAACTCCTCGACGCACTTCCCCGAGCCCAACGCGACCGAGTCCAGCGGCCGGTCGGTCAGGTGGATCGGCATGCCGGTCTCGTGGCGCAGCCGCTCGTCGAGCCCCTTGAGCAGTGCGCCGCCGCCGGTGATGACGATCCCTCGGTCCATGATGTCGCCGGAGAGCTCCGGCGGGCACTTGTCCAGCGTGGTCTTGACCGCGTCGATGATCGAGTTGACCGGCTCCTCGATCGCCTTGCGGATCTCCTCTGCGCTCACGACGATCGTCTTCGGCAGGCCGGAGACCAGGTCACGGCCGCGGATCTCGGCGTGCGGCTCGTCGGGGGCCGGGAAGGCCGAGCCGATCGCCATCTTGATCTCTTCCGCGGTCCGCTCGCCCAGCATGAGCGAGTACTCCTTCTTCACGTACGTGATGATCGCCATGTCGAGCTCGTCGCCGCCGGTGCGGATCGACTGGCTGGTCACGATGCCGCCCAGCGAGATCACGGCGACCTCGGTGGTGCCGCCGCCGATGTCGACGACCATGTTGCCGGTCGGCTCGTGGACCGGCAGCCCGGCGCCGATCGCCGCAGCCATCGGCTCCTCGATGATGTAGACCTTGCGCGCGCCGGCCGCGTAGCCGGCGTCCTTGACCGCCCGCTGCTCGACACCGGTGATGCCGCTGGGGACGCAGACCACGATGCGCGGCTTGGCCAGGTGGCGCCGGCGGTGGACCTTCTGGATGAAGTAGCGCAGCATCCGCTCGGTGGTGTCGAAGTCGGCGATGACGCCGTCCTTGAGGGGGCGGATCGCCACGATGTTGCCCGGCGTGCGGCCGATCATCTTCTTGGCCTCGGCCCCGACCGCGAGGATGCCGCCGGTGTTGGTGTTGATCGCCACCACCGAGGGCTCGTTGAGCACGATCCCCTTGCCCCGGACGTAGACCAGCGTGTTGGCCGTCCCGAGGTCGACGGCCATGTCCCGGCCGATGAACGACATGTTGTTTCCCATGTGGGAGGTGCCTTCCCGAAGTCTCCGTGCAGGTGCTCGACCGGCCGCCACGTGCTGAGCTGGCTGGGACGCGTCGGCGGTCATCGTATCGGCGGCCCGGTGGTCCGACCCGCCAACGCGCGCCGGACCGGCACCAACTTGTGACAACTCTTTGCCCGGCCGCCACCGACTGCCCCACCGCCGTAGGGGGTGCCGAATTGATCACGCTCGCGTGGTCAATGACGCCTGGGCGCGGCAAATTTGCCGCGCCCAGCAACAACTGACCACGCTCGCGTGATCAATGTGGCGGTGGCGCTAGAGGCCCGGGAAGAAGATCTCGATCTCGCGGGTGGCCGACTCGGGCGAGTCGGAGGCGTGGACCAGGTTCTCCCGGTTCGACAGGGAGAGGTCGCCGCGGATGGTGCCGGCTGCCGCCGCCCGGCCGTCGGTGGCGCCGTTGATCGCGCGGACCACGGCGATCGCCTGGTCGCCCTCGAGCACCATCGCCACCAGCGGCCCGGAGGTGATGAACTCCCGCAGCGGCGGGTAGAAGTCGCGCTCGACGTGCTCGGCGTAGTGCCGGTCGGCCAGCTCGCCGTCGACGGAGCGCTGGTCCATGGCCACGATCCGCAGCCCCTTGCGCTCGAAGCGCGTCAGCACCTCCCCGACCAGCCCACGTCGGACGGCGTCGGGCTTGACCAGGACCAGGGTGCGCTCGCTCACGGGCCGGGAGCCTAGCCGGGGGGCTCCGGGGGTGGCTGTGCCGCCTCGAACCGGGCCACCTTGCGGCCCAGGTGCAGGGCCAGGAACCACAGCGCCGCGAAGACCGCGCCGAGCAGGAACATGGCCGGCACGAGCAGCCCCGCGGCCACGACGACGGCCTGGAGCACCGAGCCGACGACGTACCCCCAGGGTCTGCCGAGGAGGCCGGCCGCGACGACGCACGCCACCGCCAGCGTGCCGCCGGTCCACCACAGCGTGCCGTCGTCGACGTCGCTGAGGTCCAGCGCCACGAGCGTGGCGAAGAAGACGACGAGGCCCTCGAAGACCAGGATCGACGCGGCGATCCCCCTCACCGGTCGCCGAGCCCGAGCAGGGTCCGCGCCTCGGCGACGGTGACGATCGACCCGGTCACCAGCACACCGGCGCCGCCGAGGTCGTCCCCGTGCTCCTCGGCCAGCGACACGGCCGAGTCGATCGCGTCGTCCAGCCGCGGGGTGACCTCGACCCGGTCGTCGCCGAAGACCTCGACCGCCACTGCCGCCAGGTCGTCCGCTGGCATCGCCCGGCCGGAGTGCGACTGGCTGACGACCACCTCGGCCAGCACCGGTTCGAGGGCCTCCAGCATCCCCCGCACGTCCTTGTCGGCCATCGCCGCGAAGACACCGACCAGCCGGGTGAAGCCGAAGGAGTCCTGGATCGCCTCGGCGGTCGCCCGGGCGCCCGCCGGGTTGTGCGCGGCGTCGAGCAGCACGGTGGGCGAGCGCCGCGCGACCTCGAGGCGACCGGGGGAGGTGACCTTGGCGAAGCCGGCCCGGAGGACGTCGACGTCCAGCGGGCCGCGCTCGGCGTGCCCGCCGCCGAGGAAGGCCTCGACGGCCGCGAGGGCGACAGCCGCGTTGTGTGCCTGGTGGGCGCCCATGAGCGGGAGGAACACCTCGTCGTACTCGCCCGCCAGACCGCGCAGCCGCAGCACCTGCCCGCCGACAGCCAGGATGCGCTGCAGCACGCCGAACTCCAGGCCCTCGCGGGCGACGATCGCGCCGACCTCGACCGACCGGCGCAGCAGCACGTCCGCCGCCTCGACCGGTTGCTGGGCCAGCACCCCGTAGGAGCCCGGCTTGAGGATCCCTGCCTTCTCCCCCGCGATCGCCTCGACGGTCGTCCCCAGGAAGTGCGTGTGGTCGATGGCGATCGGGGTGACCACCGCGACCGTGGCGTCGGCCACGTTGGTGGCGTCCCAGGTCCCGCCCATCCCGGTCTCGACGA
The DNA here is from genome assembly GCA_963762865.1 of uncultured Actinomycetota bacterium. Classification (GTDB taxonomy): domain Bacteria; phylum Actinomycetota; class Actinomycetes; order JACCUZ01; family JACCUZ01; genus DATHAP01. The sequence continues at coordinate 77,261 of CAVXNC010000008.1, read as the reverse complement.
CGGCTGCGTCGACCGGGGCGTCGGCGAAGGCCGCGTACGCCATCGCCGTCAGCACCTCGAAGAAGGACAGCCGGATGTCGTTGCGGGAGTCGACCAGGTCGAGGTAGGGAGCCACGTCGTCGTACGTCGCGACGAACCGCTCCGGCTCGATGGACGCGCCGTCGAAGGCGATCCGCTCGCGCACCGAGTGCAGGTGAGGGCTGGTGAACCGGCCGGTGTGCAGCCCGAACTCGCGCAGCAGCGTGTCGATCATCCGGGTGGTGGACGTCTTGCCGTTGGTCCCCGCGACGTGGACCACCGGCGCGGCCTGCTGCGGGTTGCCGAGCAGGTCGAGCACCTCGCGGACCCGGTCCAGCGACGGCACGATGTCGTGCTCGGGCGTGCGTGCCAGGATCGCCCGCTCCACCTCGCGCAGCCGGCCGCCGGCCTCGGTCTCCGGGCTGGTGTCCGTCACGCCGGCGAGCCTAGGCCAGCCGAGGCCCATAGGATTTGGGGCATGGACCAGCTGACCCCCGGCGCGACCGCGCGGGTGCCCGAGAAGCCGACCGTCGACGGCCTCGAGGCGCGCTGGAGCCAGGTATGGGAGGAGCAGGGCACCTACCTGTTCGACCGGTCCAAGACCCGCGAGCAGGTCTTCTCCATCGACACGCCGCCACCCACGGTCAGCGGGTCGCTGCACGTCGGGCACGTGTTCTCCTACACGCACACCGACATCGTGGCGCGCTACCAGCGGATGCGCGGCCGCGAGGTGTTCTACCCGATGGGCTGGGACGACAACGGCCTGCCGACCGAGCGCCGGGTGCAGCACGACTTCGGCGTACGGTGCGACCCGTCGGTGCCCTACGACCCCGACTTCGAACCGCCGGCCAAGCCCGACCCGAAGAAGCAGGTGCCGATCTCGCGGCGCAACTTCATCGAGCTCTGCGAGCAGTGGACCGAGCAGATCGAGCAGGCCTACGAGGAGCTATGGCGGATGGTCGGCCTCTCGGTCGACTGGACGCAGAAGTACACGACCATCGGTGACGACTCGCGCATCGCCTCGCAACGGGCCTTCCTGCGCAACCTCGCCCGCGGGGAGGCCTACCAGGCCGAGGCGCCGAGCCTGTGGGACGTCACCTTCAAGACCGCGGTCGCGCAGGCCGAGCTCGAGGCCCGTCCCTACCCCGGCCACTTCCACCGGGTCGCCTTCCACGGCCCCACTGGCCCCATCCACATCGAGACCACGCGGCCCGAGCTGATCCCCGCGTGCGTCGCACTCATCGCGCACCCGGACGACGAGCGCTACCAACCACTCTTCGGTACGACCGTCCGCTCACCGCTCTTCGGTGTCGAGGTGCCGGTGCTCGCGCACTACCTCGCCGAGCCGGACAAGGGCGCAGGCATCGCCATGTGCTGCACCTTCGGCGACCTCACCGACGTGACCTGGTGGCGCGAGCTCGACCTGCCGGTGCGCTCCGTGGTCGGTCGCGACGGGCGGCTGCTGCGCGAGACGCCGGAGTGGCTGGCCGGCGACGAGAGCGCCTCGGCGGCGTACGCCGAGATCGCCGGCAAGACCACCTTCTCGGCGCGGGTCGCGGTGGTCGACGCCCTGCGTGCGTCCGGCGACCTCGACGGCGAGCCGACACCGACCGAGCGGATGGCGAACTTCTACGAGAACGGTGACAAGCCGCTCGAGATCGTCACCAGCCGGCAGTGGTACATCAGCAACGGGGGCCGCGACGAGGCCCTTCGCGCAGCGTTCGTGGAGAGCGGCCGGGAGATCGCCTGGGTGCCGGACTTCATGCGGCACCGCTACGAGAACTGGGTCAACGGCCTGCAGGGCGACTGGCTGATCAGCCGGCAGCGGTTCTTCGGCGTGGCCTTCCCGGTCTGGTACCGACTCGACGCCGACGGGCAGCCGGACTACGACGACCCGATCCTGGCCGACGAGGCTGACCTGCCGGTCGACCCCGCGTCGCTCACCCCGCCCGGCTACACCGACGACCAACGTGACGTGCCGGGCGGCTTCACCGCGGACCCCGACGTGATGGACACCTGGGCGACCTCCTCGCTGTCGCCGCAGGTGGTGTGTGGCTGGGAGCGCGACCCGGACCTCTTCGCGCGCACCTTCCCGATGGACATGCGACCGCAGGCGCACGAGATCATCCGCACCTGGCTCTTCGCGACCGTGGTGCGTGCCCACTACGAGCACGGCGTCGTGCCGTGGTCGCACGCCGCGATCTCCGGCTTCGTCGTCGACCCAGACCGGAAGAAGCTGTCGAAGTCCAAGGGCAACGCCCAGGTGACGCCGGTGGAGATCCTCGAGCGCTACGGCTCGGACGCCGTGCGCTGGCGGGCCGCAGGGGCACGGCCCGGCATGGACAGCCCCTTCGACGAGGCGCAGATGAAGATCGGGCGCCGACTCGCCATCAAGGTGCTCAACGCGTCGAAGTTCGCCCTGTCCCTCGGCGCGGTCGAGGATCCGGCAGCCGTCAGCGACCCGCTCGACCGAGCGCTGCTCGCGTCCCTGGCCGGGGTCGTGCGCGAGGCGACCCACGAGATGGACGACTACGAGTACACCCGGGCCCTCGAGCTCACCGAGACCTTCTTCTGGGGCTTCTGCGACGACTACCTCGAGCTGGTCAAGGAGCGGGCCTACGGCGGCCGCGGCGACGAGTCGGCGGCCTCCGCGAAGGCCACGCTGGCGACGGCCCTGTCCGTGCAGCTGCGGCTGCTGGCGCCGTTCCTGCCGTTCGTGACCGAGGAGGTCTGGTCCTGGTGGCAGCACGGGTCGGTGCACCGCTCCAGCTGGCCGGTGGCCGACGAGGTGGCGGCGATGGCGCCCGGGGCCGACGCCGGGGTGCTGCGTGACACGGCGGTCGTGCTGGCCGCGGTCCGGAAGGCGAAGTCGGAGGCCAAGACCTCGATGCGCACCGACGTGGCCTCCGCGACGGTCAGCGGCCCGCAGGAGGCCCTCGACCGGGTGGCGCTGGCCGCCGAGGACCTCCGGGCCACCGGCCGGGTCGGTGAGCTGGTCTTCCAGGCCGACGGCGGGGTACTGACGGCCACCGTCACGCTCTGACAGGTCGCGCGACCTCAAGACCACCCCGGATGGTGCCGACGCACCCCTCTGACGCCCATCGCGCCAGGGGAGACTCGTGACCGAGCAGCAGGACCAGCACGACGCAGCGGATGCCACCGACGCCGTGCCCGCGCCGCGCGGCCCGGTGCCCGACCTGGGGTTCTTCGCCGGCACCCCGCAGCCGCACGGCACCGGTGCCTTCGGCGGCCCCGCCCCGGCATCCACCGGGCCGTTCGGCGCCCCCGCACCGTCCCAGTTCGGCGGCTCCCCCAGCGCGCCCAGCCAGTTCGGCGGCTTCGCCAGCGCGGCCAGCCCGTTCGGCGGTGCCGCGACGCTCCCCGCACCCTCCGGGCCGCCACCCGGCGCCGGGGGCGGCAACGGGTCCACCATCAAGCTCGTCGTCGCCGGCGTGGCGGTCGTCCTCCTGCTCGTGGCGGTACTCGGTGGGCGCTTCGGCTGGCGGCAGTTCATGGCCGAGCCGGTGACACCGGCGACGCTGATGGGCATGCCACGGATCGCCGACGCCTCGGCCGACCGGCTGATCCAGGACGCACAGGACCAGTTCGCCGACGAGCTCTCCTCGGGGAGCGCGGTGCGCGTGGCGATCTACGGCGACGGGAGCGGCACCGGCTACCTCCTCTTCTCCGCCCGTGGCGGATCACGTCCCGGGGACGACAGCGGTGACGACCCGTTCGCTGGCTGGACCGAGTCACAGCACGGCGACGTCACCTGCTTCAGCCCACCGGTTCAGACCGGGCCGGCGTTCGGCGCCACCCTCTGTCTGCGGAGCTTCTGGCGCCGCGCGGTGTTCGTGATGGGGATGGGCGGCGCAGCACCGGACCCGGCGGTCGTCGCACAGGCAACCGACGAGGCGTGGGACGCCCAGTGACCCACCCGGGTGGGTCGTCGAGGGCGTACGCCCTCAGGCTGGTCTAGGCGGACTTCTCGCGGCGCTCGCGCTTGGGGGTCTCGCGCGGCACGAGCGTCGGGTTGACGTGCTCGAGCACGACCTCCTGGGTGATGACGACCTTCGCGACGTCCTTGCGCGAGGGCACCTCGTACATCACGGAGAGCAGGACCTCTTCCATGATGGCCCGCAGCCCCCGGGCGCCGGTGCCGCGCAGGATGGCCTGGTCGGCCATCGACTCGAGCGCGTCGTCGGTGAACTCCAGCTCGACACCGTCGAGCTCGAAGAGCCGCTCGTACTGCTTGACCAGCGCGTTGCGCGGCTCGGTGAGGATGCGGACAAGGGCGTCCTGGTCGAGGTGGCGCACGCTGGTGATGACCGGGAGCCGGCCGATGAACTCCGGGATCATGCCGAACTTCAGCAGGTCCTCGGGGAGCACGTCGCCGAACACGTCGACCGCCTCGCGGTCGGCCTTGGAGTGCAGCGTCGCGCCGAAGCCCAGGCCCTTGCGGCCGATGCGGCCCTCGATGATCTTCTCCAGCCCGGAGAAGGCTCCCCCGACGATGAAGAGCACGTTGGTGGTGTCGATCTGGATGAACTCCTGGTGCGGGTGCTTGCGGCCGCCCTGCGGCGGCACCGATGCGGTGGTGCCCTCCAGGATCTTCAGCAGCGCCTGCTGGACGCCCTCGCCGGAGACGTCACGGGTGATCGACGGGTTCTCGCTCTTGCGGGCGATCTTGTCGACCTCGTCGATGTAGATGATCCCGGTCTCGGCCTTCTTGACGTCGTAGTCGGCGGCCTGGATCAGCTTGAGCAGGATGTTCTCGACGTCCTCGCCCACGTAGCCCGCCTCGGTGAGCGCGGTCGCGTCGGCGATGGCGAAGGGCACGTTGAGCATCCGGGCCAGCGTCTGGGCGAGGTGCGTCTTGCCGCAGCCGGTCGGCCCGATCAGCAGGATGTTGGACTTGGCCAGCTCGACGTGCTCGTCCCGGCCCTTCCCGCCGCTGGACTCGCCCGCCTGCACCCGCTTGTAGTGGTTGTAGACCGCGACGGCGAGCGCCTTCTTGGCCACGTCCTGGCCGACCACGTAGGAGTCGAGGAACTCGCAGATCTCGATCGGCTTCGGCAGCTCGTCCCACTTGAGGTCCGAGCTCTCCGAGAGCTCCTCCTCGATGATCTCGTTGCAGAGGTCGATGCACTCGTCGCAGATGTAGACGCCGGGGCCGGCGATGAGCTTCTTGACCTGCTTCTGGCTCTTTCCGCAGAACGAGCACTTCAGCAGGTCGCCGCCGTCACCGATGCGTGCCACCCGGGGGCCTCTCCCTCTCCCTCACCGGTCGGCTGACCGGATCATCCGTGCCCTGACGGTACCCCGGCAGGGCCTGCTGCGCCTCCATTACCGCGCCGTCGGAGTTGCCCGATTAGCCCGGATGGGGCGTGCTCAGGCGCCGCGGGTGGTCAGGACCCGGTCGACCATGCCGTACTCCACCGCCTCCTGTGCGGTGAGGATCTTGTCGCGCTCGATATCGACCTCGACCTGCTCCGGCGTGCGGTTGGAGTGCTCGGCGATCATCTGCTCGAGCAGCTTGCGCATCCGCAGCACCTCACGCGCCTGGATCTCGACGTCGCTCGCCTGGCCGCCGCCCTCGGTGGACGGCTGGTGGATCAGGATCCGCGAGTTGGCCAGCGCGAAGCGCTTGCCGGGCGTGCCGGCCGCCAGGATGATCGCGGCCGCCGACGCGGCCTGGCCCAGGCAGGTCGTCTGGATGTCCGGCCGGACGAACCGCATCGTGTCGTAGATCGCCGTCAGCGCGGTGAACGAGCCGCCCGGCGAGTTGATGTAGATCGAGATGTCACGGTCGGGATCCATCGACTCGAGGGTCAGCAGCTGTGCCATCACGTCGTTGGCCGACACGTCGTCGATCTGGGTGCCGAGGAAGATGATGCGCTCCTCGAACAGCTTGTTGTAGGGGTCCATCCGCTTGAACCCGTAGGACGTGCGCTCCTCCATCTGGGGCAGCACGTAGCGCGAGCTCGGGGTGTAGAGGTCACTCATCGGGGCTCGCTCTCCTCGGGCGCCGGACGACATCGTGGTCAGGTCGCTCATGCCGTGCCACCCGACCCGCTGACCTGGCCGGCGCTGCTGACGACCTGGTCGACCATGCCGTACTCCCGCGCCTCGTCGGCGGTGAACCAGCGGTCGCGGTCGGAGTCGCGCTCGATGGTCTCGACGGACTGGCCGGTGTGCTGCGCGATGAGGTCGGCCATCTTCTTCTTCGTGTAGAGCATCTGCTCGGCCTGGATGCGGATGTCGGACGCGGTGCCACCGAGGCCACCCGAGGGCTGGTGCATCATGATCCGCGAGTGCGGCAGCGAGTAGCGCTTGCCGGGCGCGCCGGCGCAGAGCAGGAACTGCCCCATGGACGCGGCCAGACCCATCGACACCGTCGCCACGTCGTTCTTGACGAACTGCATGGTGTCGTAGACCGCCATGCCGGCCGAGACCGAGCCACCGGGCGAGTTGATGTAGAGCCAGATGTCACGGTCGGGGTCATCGGCCGCCAGGAGCAGCAGCTGCGCGCAGATCGCGTTGGCGTTGCTGTCCTCGACGACGGAGCCGAGGAAGATGATGCGCTCGCGCAGCAGGCGGTTGTAGACCTGGTCGTCCAGGCCCATGCCCTGCGGCTGCTGCGACCGGGCCTCGAACCGCTGGATCCCGGGGAGCGGACCGGGGGTGATGAGCTCACTCACTGCGCGTCACCTGTCTCGTGTCTGTGGGTGTCTCGGGCGGGAGGACCCGCACCGATCAACTGGTAGCGACACTAACGCGGACGGGTGCGGCCGATATCCCCGACTCGGCCCTTGTTCGCTGACGGCGCACGGCCGTCACCCGGACGCCTCAGGCGGGTGCGTTCTCCTCGGCCGGGCTCGCGGTCGGCGCGCCGGAGTCGGCGTCGGAGTCCGTGTCCGCCGCGCTCGGCGACTCGGACCCGGGCTCCATGTCGACGTCCATGACCTGCGTCGGCGAGTCCTCGCGCAGCGACTCGAGGTCGACGTCGCGGCCCGACTCGTCGGTGACCTTGGCCCGCTCCAGGACCAGAGCGAGCGCCTTGCCACGTACGACCTCGGAGACCAGCACCGGCACCTGCCCGGCCTGGACGATCTGCTGGGCGAACTGGTCGGGGCCCATCCCGTAGCGGGACGCGCTGCGCACGATGTGGTCCGTGAGCTCCTGCTCGTTGACCGAGAGCTGCTCCTTCTCGACGACCTTGTCGAGCACGAACTGCGCGGTCATCGCCCCGCGGGTGCGCTCCTCGACGTCGGCGTCGAACTCCTCGGCGGTCTGGCCCTCGGCAGCGAGGAAGTCGTCACGGCTCATGCCGGCAGCCTCGAGCTGGTGCGCGAGGTTGTGGTTGCGCGCTTCGATCTCTGCCTTGATGACGTTCTCCGGCAGCGGGATGTCGACCTTGGCGAGCAGCGCCTCGAGCACCTTGTCGCGCGCCTGCACGCCCTGCTGGACGGACTTCATGTCGCCGATGCGGCCGCGCACGTCGTCGCGCAGCTCGTCGAGGGTGTCGAACTCGCTGGCGGTCTGGGCGAAGTCGTCGTCGAGCTCGGGCAGCTCGCGCTCCTTCACGGACTTGGCCTCGACGGTGACCGTGGCCTCCTCGCCGGCGTGGTCGCCGCCGACCAGCGTGGTCGGGAAGTCTCGGGTCTCCCCCACGGACAGGCCGGTCACCGCCTCGTCGAGACCGTCGAGCAGCGAGCCCGAGCCCACCTGGTAGCTGAGGCCCTTGGCGGTCAGCTCGTCGACGGCCTCGCCGCCGACCGTGGCCGAGAGGTCGATGGAGACGAAGTCGCCGTCGGCCGCCGCCCGGTCGACACCCGTGAGGGTCGCGAAGCGCTCGCGCAGCCCCTCGAGCTGCTCGTCGATGTCGGCGTCCGTGACCTCGGCGTCGTCGACCGTCACCTCGAGGCCGTCGTAGTCCGGCAGCTCGAAGTCGGGACGGATGTCGACCTCGGCGGTGAACACCAGCCGCTCGCCGTCGGCCAGCTCGGTGACGTCGACCTCGGGCTGACCGATGACCTGGACGTCGTTGTCCTCGACGGCCTTGCCGTAGAGGCCCGGCAGCGCCTCGTTGACGGCCTCCTCGAGGACTGCGGCGCGACCGAAGCGCTGGTCGATGACCCGGGGCGGGACCTTGCCCTTGCGGAAGCCCGGGATCGTGACCTGCCCGCCGATCTTGCGGTAGGCGGCGTCCAGGTTGGGCGCCAGCTCCTCGAAGGGCACCTCCACCGTCAGCTTGACCCGCGTCGGGTTCAGGGTCTCGAGATCGCTCTTCACGGTCAGGGGGCTCCTTGGGCGTCGGTCACGAGCAGGGTGCGTCGGTCGGTGCTGCGGGCATCGGGTGCGCGGCGCGCGCGAGCAGCGGCGTGCCTGCCGTCGTCACCGCCGGTGCGGAGGGTCGGGGCGGGGAGACTCGAACTCCCGATCTCCTGCCCCCAAAGCAGGCGCGCTAGCCACTACGCTACGCCCCGCAGCGCACATGGCATCCTAGGGCCCGTCGGCGCCTTCGGCGAACCGGCGGAGCGCTGCAGCGCTCGTCGCGGGTGTAGCTCAATGGCAGAGCTCCAGCCTTCCAAGCTGGTCATGCGGGTTCGATTCCCGTCACCCGCTCCAGCCCGGCCGGCCCTACTCGCGCCAGACCAGCACGACCGCGCGGTCGTCGTTGTGGGCCGCCGCGACCCGGTCGATCAGCTTGCGGGCGCCGTGCCGGAAACCACGGGTCACCAGCCGCTCGGCCTCCCCGAGCAGCTTGTCGATGCCCACTTCGATGTCCTGGCCGGGCTTCTCGATCAGCCCGTCGGTGAACATCAGCAGCGCGTCACCGCGGGCCAGCCGGCCACGCTCACTGACGAACTTGGCGTCGGGGAAGATCCCCAGCAGCGGGCCCTCGCTGGCCTCGCTGATCCGCCAGTGGCCCGAGCCCGCGCTGAAGTGCACGGCCGGCGGGTGCCCGGCGACGGAGACGACGTACTCCCCCGTCGACAGGTCGATGACCACGTGGGCGACGGTCGCGAACCCCTCCTCCCAGTGCTGCCGGATGAGGTAGCGGTTCGTCGCGGGCAGGAACTCCTCGTGCGGGACCGAGCCGAGCAGCCCCCCGAATGCGCCCGACAGCAGCAACGCCCGCGTACCGGCGTCGACGCCCTTGCCGGAGACGTCGACGAGGGCGACCTCGAGGTGGTCGCCACCGTCGTTGAGCGTCGCGACCAGGAAGTCGCCGGAGAAGGACGCGCCACCGGCCGACCGCAGCACGACCTCGGCGGTCCAGCCCTCCGGCAGCGCCGGCATCTCGCCCTGGGCGGTGAGCCGGTCGCGCAGGTCGACCAGCATCGAGTCGCCGCGGGTCCCCTGGACTCCCAACCGGCCACGGCTTCGCGCGAGCAGGTGCACCATGGCCGCGGTGGCGGCAACGACCAGGATGGCGCCGGTGGACACGTCGGGCACCCGCACGACGTCGAGCACGACGACCGCCGCGACGACCACGTCGAGCAGGAGCAGGCTGCGCACGCTGAGCAGGAAGCCGCCGGCCAGCACGACCAGCGCGAGCATCGACACCGGGAAGAGCCCCCGGTTCTCGGTGTAGAGCGCGCCGAGTGCGGCGGCGACCAGGCTGAGCACGAGGAGCACGAAGCCCTCGGAGTGCAGCAGGTGGCGCCGGACGTAGGTCTTGGCGCGCCACCAGAGCGCGGACCGCCGCGGCCCCCGGCGTCGGCTGGGGATTGCAGCGGACATGGGGAGGACAGTACCGACCGTCACCACCGGTCGACGGGCGGTCGCTGGAATGCGGTTGGTCCCCGTCTGTGCCCTCTGGTAGGCAGCAGCCATGAGCCCGCAGCAGCCGTGGACGGTCCGGCCGGTCGCCGACGAGGACTGGGAGGTCTTCCGCGACGTCGACGCGCACGCCTTCGGCGCCGCGATGGCCGAGGAGCACGAGGCCGCCGAGCGCGAGCTTCACGGGAGCGCGCGCGACATCGGTGCGTACGACGCGGAGGAGCTCGTCGGGATCGCCACGGCGTTCCCCTTCCGGCTCGCCGTGCCCGGTGCGGACCTCCCGGCGGCCGGAGTGAGCTGGGTCGGCGTGCTGCCGACGCACCGGCGGCGTGGCGTGCTGCGGGCACTCATGACCCATCAGCTGCACTCCGTCCACGAGGAGGGAACCGAGCCGCTGGCCATCCTCTGGGCGTCCGAGCCGCAGATCTACGGCAGGTTCGGCTACGGGCTGGCCAACCGGGCGTACTCCATGACCGTCCCCCGCAGCGACCGTGCGCTGCACGCCTCGGCGCCGGCCGATCCCGGCCTTCGGACCCGGTTGGTCGACCCGAAGGCGTGGAAGGAGCTGGCACCGGTCTACGAAGCGGTCGCCGGGACGCGTCCGGGGGTCCCGCTCCGGGACGAGGCCTGGTGGCAGCGAACGGTCCGGGACCTGCCGGCGCTGCGCGGCGGAAAGTCGCCGCTCCGGTGCGTCGTCGCGGAGGACGGGGACGCGATACGCGGGTACGCCCTCTACGCGACCAAGCAGTTCTGGGACGAGAGCTTCGGCAAGGGCCAGGTGACCGCCAGCGAGGTGATGGCGACCGACCCCACCGCGCTGGCCACCCTCTACCGCTACCTCTTCGACCTCGACCTGATGGGCAGCACCACGCTCGACCACGTCCCGGTCGACGACCCGCTGGTCCACTGGCTGAGCAACCCGCGGTCCGCCAAGCCGGTGCTGCAGGACTGCCTCTACGTCCGGTTGGTCGACCTGCCGCGGGCGCTGACGGCACGCAGCTACGCGACCGACCTCGACGTGGTGCTCGAGGTGACCGACGACATCTGCCCGTGGAACGCCGGCACCTGGCGGCTGACAGCAACCGCCGGCCCGACGCCGGACGCGAGGTGCGAGCCGACCGACGACGAGGCCGACATCTCGCTCGACGTCGTCCACCTGGGGGCGGCCTACCTGGGCGGCACGGCGCTGACCGAGCTGGCGCTGGCCGGCGGACCGGTCGAGCGCCGACCCGGTGCCCTGGCGGCGACGACCGCCGCCTTCGCGCACTTCCCGGCGCCGTGGACGCCGTGGATCTTCTAGCGGGCGAGTCCCCAGGGAGGTCTCAGGGACCGGTCGGCGGCGCGGGGAGGTCGGGCAGGTCGTGCGACGTCTCGTAGCCGGCGATCAGGTCGATCCGCCGCTGGTGCCGCGGGTCCCCGCTGAACGGGGTCGTCAGGAACCGCTCGACGAGCCGGGTCGCCTCGTCCAGCGTGTGCATCCGGGCGCCGACGCTGACGACGTTGGCGTCGTTGTGCTCCCGGGCGAGGCCGGCGGTGTCGTCGTTCCAGGCGAGAGCCGCCCGCACCCCGGGCACCTTGTTGGCCGCGATCGCCTCGCCGTTGCCCGAGCCGCCGATGACGACGGCGAGGCTGCCCGGGTCGTTGACGACGGCTGCGGCCGCGCGCAGCACGAACGGCGGGTAGTCGTCGACCGGGTCGTAGTCGACCGGGCCGTGGTCGACCACCTCGTAGCGCTCGTCGCGCAGCCAGCCGGTGAGGTGGGCCTTGAGCTCGAAGCCCGCGTGGTCGGAGCCGAGATGCACGCGCATGGGGCGCAGTCTGGCAGGAGCGTGCCGTGACGGCGACGGCCGAGTCCGGGACTGCGGCGGTGCTGGGGGTCGACGGCTGCCGCGGCGGCTGGATGGGCGCACTGGTCGCCGACGGAGCGGTCAGCTGGCTCCGCTTCGGCGACATCACGGCCGCGCTCGCCGTGGGGACCGCGGTCGTGGGCGTCGACATGCCGATCGGCCTCCCGGCAACCGGCCGGCGGGAGTGCGACCTGCTGGCCAAGAAGGCGCTGGGGGCCGCGCACCCGCGCGTCTTCCTCACCCCGCCCCGCGGCGTGCTCGCGGCGCCGGACTACGCCGTGGCCGGCGAGCTGCACCGCGGTCTTGTCGGCGGCGCCGGGATGTCGGTGCAGACCTGGCACATCGTGGACCGGATCGCCGAGGTGGACGAGGTGGCTGACGACGAGCGGCTCGTGGAGGTGCACCCCGAGCTGTCCTTCGCCGCCCTGGCCGGCCGGGTGCTCTCCCCCAAGCGCACGTCGGAGGGCCGTGCCGAGCGGCTGGCCGCCCTGGACCGATGGCTGCCCGGCGCCGTCGGGCGTACGGACCTGCCCTCCGGACCGCTCGCCATCGACGCGCTGGACGCCCTCGCCGCGGCGTGGTCCGCCCAGCGGTACCTCACGGGGACGGCGCGCGTCCTGCCCGCCGAGCCACCACGCGACGAGCGCGGCCGGCAGATGCGGATCGTGACCTAGAAGGACAGGGGGGCGACGTCGTCGCCGTCCAGCTGCCGTCCAGCTCGTCGTCAGCGACCTCCGGACGCCGGTGCCGCGGAGCAGGGACGCGCGGGAGCGGCGCGCCGACGACGCGGTCGTGCGGGTGCTCGGCGTGTCGCAGCGGCGGCACGACGTAGGTGGGCTCGACCCCCACCCATGAGCAACGGTCCATGTCCCAGTAGCCCGGCCGCGCGTTGATCACAGCTCCCACCCCTCTCGGGGCCAGCATGCGCCACGACGCGTCCGCCGTCACCCCGATTGCGCGGAGCGTCCCGCGTTCCGTGCGACGGCCCCGCCGGGATCCGGCGAACCCGGGGTCAGTCGAAGATCGGGTCGCGGGTCCGGGACCGCTTGAGCTCGAAGAACCCGTCGGTGCCCGCGACCAGCCGGACGCCGTCCCACAGCCGACCGGCATCCTCGCCCCGCGGGACAGGGGACACGACCGGGCCGAAGAACGCGGTGCCCTCGACGTGGATCACCGGGGTGCCGACCTCGTAGCCGACCGGATCCATGCCGGCGTGGTGCGACTCCTTGAGAGCGGCGTCCCAGCCCGGGTCGTCCATCGCGTCAGCGAGCCGTTCCGGCAGACCGACCTCCTGCAGCGCCTCGATGACCGTGGCCCGGTCCCTGGGCAGCTCCTCGTGGTGGAAGCGGTTGCCCAGGGCCGTGTAGAGCGGCAGCGCGACGCCGTCCCCGTGCTCGGCGACCGCCGCCGTGACCACCCGGACCGGGCCCCAGGCCTCGGCCATGACCTGCTGGTACTTCTCCGGCAGCTCGCGGCCGTCGTTGAGGACGGCCAGCGACATGACGTGCCAGCGGACCTCGACCGGTCGCACCTGCTGCACCTCGAGCATCCACCGGGAGGCGATCCAGGCCCAGGGACAGACGGGGTCGAACCAGAAGTCGGCCGTGGTCGACTCGTCGGAAACTGTCACGTCAGCGACAACTCGGACATCACAGTTCGTCATTCCCGTTGGGTCGGACACTCCTGGCCGTGCGAGGATTCCATGTCCTTCTGCCACGCCCTTCCGCAACGCCCCGTCCTGCCGCCCGCGCGTCCGCCCGAGGAGCCTCGTCCGTGCCCAGCCCCAGCACCCGCATGAACATCACCCGCGAGGAGGCCCAGGCGCGGGCCCGCCTGCTGGAGGTCGAGTCGTACGACGTCACGCTGGACCTGACGGCCGGCGACGTCACCTTCTCCTCGACGACGGTCGCCGTCTTCCGGTGCACCGAGCCGGGCAGCAGCACGTACATCGACCTGGTCGCCCCCGAGGTGGCCGAGATCGAGCTGAACGGCACGGCGCTCGACCCCGCCGACGTCTTCGACGGGACGCGCATCCGGCTCGACGACCTGGCGGCGGACAACACGCTCACCATCCGGGCGACCTGCCGCTACATGCACACCGGCGAGGGGCTGCACCGCTTCGTCGACCCGGTCGACAAGTCCGTCTACCTCTACACCCAGTTCGAGGTCGCCGACTCGAGGCGGATGTTCGCGGTCTTCGAGCAGCCCGACCTCAAGGCCACCTTCGCCTTCACCGTGACCGCGCCGGACGACTGGCAGATGGTGTCCAACCAGGCGACGCCCGAGCCCGAGCCGGCCGGCCTGGGCAATGCGACGTGGCGCTTCGCGCCGACCGAGCGCATCTCGTCCTACATCACGGCCCTCGTCGCCGGTCCCTACCACCGCGTCGACAGCGAGTACCGCGACGGCGACCGGGCCATCCCCCTGTCGCTCTACTGCCGCGCATCGCTGGCGCCGTACCTCGACTCGGACGTGATCCTCGAGGAGACCCGGCAGGGGTTCGAGTTCTTCGAGCGCGAGTTCGGGATGCCGTATCCCTTCAGCAAGTACGACCAGCTCTTCGTGCCCGAGTTCAACTCCGGGGCCATGGAGAACGCCGGGTGCGTGACGCACAACGAGGACTACGTCTTCCGGTCGCGGGTGCCCGAGGTGTCCTACGAGCGTCGCGCCGTGACGATCCTCCACGAGATGGCGCACATGTGGTTCGGCGACCTCGTGACGATGACGTGGTGGGACGACCTCTGGCTCAACGAGTCCTTCGCCGAGTGGGCCAGCACGCTGGCCACCGCTGAGGCCACCCGCTGGACGTCGGCCTGGACGACCTTCGCCAACACCGACAAGACGTGGGCCTACCGGCAGGACCAGCTGCCGTCGACGCATCCGATCGCTGCCGAGATCCACGACCTCGAGGACGTCGAGGTCAACTTCGACGGCATCACCTACGCCAAGGGCGCGTCGGTGCTCAAGCTGCTGGCCGCGTGGGTCGGTCGCGAGGAGTTCCTGGCCGGCATCCGCGAGTACTTCCGGGCGTACGCCTGGGGCAACACGACCCTCGCTGACCTCCTCGGCAAGCTGGAGGAGACCTCCGGCCGGGACCTGAAGGCCTGGTCGGCCGAGTGGCTCGAGACCGCCGGGGTCAACACCCTGCGGCCGTCCTTCGAGGTCGACGGCGAGGGTCGGTTCACGAGCTTCGCGGTGGAGCAGAGCGCGCCGGATGCCTGGCCGACGCTGCGCTCGCACCGGCTGGCCGTCGGGCTCTACTCGTGGGTCGACCAGGGCCTGGTGCGCCGCGACCGCGTCGAGCTCGACGTGACCGGCGCGCGCACCGAGGTGCCCGAGCTGGTCGGCGTCGCGCAGCCCGACCTGGTGCTGGTCAACGACGACGACCTGACCTACGCCAAGGTCCGGCTGGACGAGCGGTCGCTGCGCACCCTGACCGACTCGCTCGGCGAGTTCGAGGACACCCTGGCGCGGTCGCTGTGCTGGTCGGCCGCGTGGGACATGACCCGCGACGGTGAGATGACGACCAACGACTACCTGACCCTGGTGCTGGGTGGCATCGGTCGCGAGACCGACAGCTCCGTCACCCGCACTGTCCTGCGCCAGGCCGAGACCGCGGTCGTCCTCTACTCGTCGCCCGACCGGCGCGAGAAGAACCGGCTGCGGCTGGCCGACGGGCTGCAGCGGCTCCTCGCCGAGGCCGCTCCGGGCAGCGACAACCAGCTCCAGTTCATGAGGGCGTACTCCGCGTCTGCGGTGGGCGAGGAGCACCTCGCGGCCGTACGTCGCTATCTCGACGGCGAGGAGACCCTCGAGGGCCTCTCGATCGACACGGACCTGCGCTGGCACCTCCTGCACCACCTGGTCGCGGCGGGCCTCGCCGACGACGACGAGATCGACCGCGAGCTGGACCGCGACGACACGGCGACCGGCCGGCGACAGGCCGCCGCCGCTCTTGCCGCCCGGCCGAGCGGCGTCGCCAAGGCCGAGGCGTGGGCATCGGTGCTGGACGACGACGAGCTGCCCAACGCGATCCAGACAGCGGTGATCGGCGGCTTCCAGCAGGTGGGGCAGCTGGAGCTGCTGCGGTCCTTCGTGAACCCGTACTTCGCGTCGCTGACCGACGTCTGGTCGACGCGGACCAACGAGACCGCGCAGAGCATCGTCATCGGCTTCTTCCCGACGCTGCTCGCCGAGCAGTCGACGGTGGACGCCGCTGACGCCTGGCTGGCCGCCAACGCCGACGCGGTGCCGGCGCTGCGGCGGCTGGTCATCGAGTCCCGCGACGGCGTGGCCCGTGCCCTGCGCGCCCAGCTGAAGGACGCCGCGGCCGCCACGGCCTGAGTCCCGGGGGCCGCGCCGCCGTTCGACCGGAGGCACCACCCGGCAAATTGATCACGCTCGCGTGGTCATTTACTGCTGGGCGCGGCAAATTTGCCTATGTCAGCCCCCACTTGCTGCGGCCTGGCCCGGTCATCCGGCCCGGCGGCCGCGTTGCGACCGCGTGGCTGCCCGGTCGAATCGCTGGGCCACCTTCCTGTCGTGGCCGTCCAGCTCGTGCCACACGATGCGGACCATCTCGTTGCCCTCGTCACGGATGGCGTCCTCGCGTAGCTTCTCCCGCCACACGACCTCGCCGACATCGACCTGGTCCGGTTCCCCGCTGCGTTCATAGAGCTCTCGGCCGTACTTGAGTCGGCCATCGAACTCCACAGCAGTCACGATCTCGTCGATGTACAGGTCGGTAATGCCGATCAGTCGGCCGGTGGAGTCGTTGACGTGGTGCTGCAGGGCCGGCTTCGGCAGCCCGATCCGGGCCATCAGCACACGCGTCCTGGACTCACCGACCGTCTGTGCTTTCGGGTCGGAGAAGGCCAGGACACGCGAGGCGCGAACGGAGCCGTGCCAATCACGCTGCTCCTCGAGGATCTGCCGGGCGATCTCCTCGTCGAACCGGCTCAGTCGGCGAGCGCCGTCCATCAGCACCACGCCCGCCTCGAATCCCTCCGTGCGGCAGGCGTCGAGGGCGGATCGCTCGGGAATCGCGACCAGCAGCCCGTCCACCTCGATGATCTGCGAGTCCGGCAGAACACCGGAGTGATGCACGATCCCGGCCTCCCGTCGCGAGGACCGTTCTGCGTCGCGATGCACATGGACCTGCCCGAGATCGACGCCCCACAAAGGCACACCGAGAGCGGCCAGGCCGGAGACATGCGTGACCACGACCTGGCCCACTAGCTTGGCGACGGCTGCCCGGACCACCAGCAGGTGACGCGCGGCGGCCGACACGTCGGTCACCAGCTCGGCCGGCGCATAGGCACCGTGCCGGATCCGGACCCACGCGCGGGTGCGCAGCAGGTCGCTGACCTCCTGTGGGCTGTAGCCGCAGTCCAGGGCCTGCGAGCGGAAGAAGAAGCCACGCTGGGCAGCCACCAGCCGGGAGAGCTCACCGTCCATGGCTCGACTCTGCTTGCCAGCAGGGGCCAGCGGCGGGGCGGCCGCAGATCGGTGGATGGCTGAGGCCATGTGCACAACTGGCCAGGCCTAGGCAATTGCGTCCTGGCACAGGCAAATTCGCCGCGCCTGGCCACCATTGATCACGCGAGCGTGATCAATGTGGCGAGCGACGCGGTGGTGGCTCCGGGGCCGCGGGGCTCCGGGGGCGGGCTACGGGGTGTCGGTGTGCAGGCTGCGGGGGGCGTGGGCGTGCTCGGCCAGGGCGAGTACGCCGCTGGCGATGCCGCCTGAAAGGTCCCCGGCCTGGAAGGCCGAGGTCATCGTCATCGCGGCCAGCCCGGCCGCGCGGTCGTCGAGGCGGCGGCGCACCGAGGGGCCGGTCACGACCTCGACTCGGCGGGCGCCGGGGTCCACGGCGATCAGCACCGTCTCGGCGGCCTCGTCGCCCAGCGCGCCGTGCAGCTGCAGCGCGGTCGCCCGGCTGTCGCCCTCGAGGGTCCCCACGTAGACCGAGACGGGCAGCTGCGACTGCTGCTGGGCGAGGCGGATCGCCCGGACCACGTCCTGCTGCTGCCGGTCGGAGAACGCGTCACCAGCGGGCACTTGCGCCACCTCCCCCGGCGGTCGCCGCGGCCTTGCGCACGGCGGTGTCGGCGTCGTCCGGGCCGTTGAACCAGACCGGCGCGGCCCACCAGCCGAGACCCGGCCGGTAGCGCGGCCCGCGGGCCATCGACGGCGCCGACACCAGCACCACGATGGCGAGGAAGATGCCGGCCGGCAGGACCACGAACCACAGCAGCGTCTCGAGGACGCTGAACCCGGGACCGGTGTCGCTGCCGTCGTCGGGAGCGGCCAGTGCCGGCCCGGCGGTCGCCAGCAGCAGTCCCGTCGCCCAGATGGCGCAGACCGTCGATGCGGTGAGGCGGCGCACGTTCACGGGAGGAACCGTACTAGGTGCCCTGGCCCGTCACGTGCCCACCGCGGACAGCCGCCGCCAGTCGCCGGGCGCGCGGCATCGACACGAGGTCCTCGAGCAGGACCGGGCGGTGCTCGCCGTCGGCGAGCGGCACTCGCCAGTTGGGGTACTCGTCGTCGGTGCCGGGCTGGTTCATCGCCCGCCGGTCACCCACCACGTCGGTCAGGGCGACACCGAGCAGCCGGCTCGGTGTCGCCGCGAGCGCGCGGTGCAGCGCAACGGTCACTGCCTCCTCGTCGCTTCGCTCTTCGTCGGCCAGCCACCCGCGCGCGACCAGCAGGTCGAGCCATGACGCTCGGTCCGCCTCGTCGACCCCGCGCTCCTCCTCGACCGGCCGGGTCAGCAGCCCGAGGTCGTCGCGGATCCGGATGTGCTCGCCGGTGAGGTAGCCCGCGGTCGGCGGCAGGTCGTGGGTCGTCACCGCCGCAAGGCACAGCTCCCGCCAGGTCTCGGGCGGTCGCGGCGCGCCCTGCTCGTCGCGCTCGAACCACAGGATGGAGGTGCCCAGCAGCCCCCGCTCCGCCAGGTAGTCGCGCACCCACGGCTCCACGGTGCCGAGGTCCTCGCCCACCACCAGCGCGCCGGCCCGCCACGCCTCCAGCGCCAGGATGCCCACGAGCGCGTCGTGGTCGAAGCGCACGTACGTCCCGGCGCTGGCCGGCATGCCCTCCGGCACCCACCACAGCCGGAAGAGTCCGATGACGTGGTCGACACGTACGCCGCCGCAGTGCCGTAGCACGGTCCGGAGCATGTCCCGGTAGGCCGTGTAGCCCTCCTCGGCCAGCCGGTCGGGCCGCCACGGCGGCTGCGACCAGTCCTGGCCGACCTGGTTGAAGGCGTCCGGCGGCGCACCGACAGTGACTCCCCGGGCCATGACGCCCTGCAGCGCCCAGGTGTCGGCGCCGTGCGGGTGCACCCCGACGGCGAGGTCGTGGACGACGCCGAGTGCCATGCCCGACTCGACGGCCAGCCGCTGCGCCCGGCCCAGCTGCTCGTCGAGCAGCCACTGCAGCCAGCAGTAGAAGTCGACCCGCTCCGCGAGCTCCTCACGGGCTGCGACAGCCGCCGGGCCCCTCGGGTCGTGCAGGTCCGCGGGCCAGGTGCGCCAGTCGTCGCCGTGCACCTCGCTCAGCGCGCACCAGGTCGCGAAGTCGAGCAGCCCGGCGCCTTCGCGACGTACGAACGCCTGGTAGTCGGCCTCGCGCGCGGGGCTGCGCGGGACCGCGTGCACCAGCGTCAGCGCCGACCGCTTCGCCTCCCACACCGCGCCGCGGTCGAGCAGCACGTCGGCGGTGTTGACCGAGCGCTGCAGGAGTGCGGTGCGCTCGATCTCGGCGCGCACCGCGCCGGTCAGGTAGGCGTGCTCCGGCACCAGCTCGACGCGCAGGTAGAGCGGCGACACGAAGCGCCGGGTGACCGGCAGGTAGGGCGAGGGCTCCACCGGTGTCGTCGGCGCCGGCGCGTGCAGCGGGTTGACCAGCACGAAGCCCGCACCGAGCTCGCGTCCGGCCCACCGGGCGAGCTCGGCCAGGTCGTCGAGGTCGCCGTGCCCCCACGACCGGCGCGACCGCACCGAGTAGAGCTGGGTCATCAGACCCCAGGCGGCCGGCGGGTCACCGGTGGCCGGTGCCGGCATGCGGTCCGGCGTCACCACCAGCGGAGTGCGGGCCTCCGCGGCCGGCGTACCGACGGACGCGCACAGCGTGTGCCAGCCCAGCGGCAGGTCCGGCGGCACGACGACGGTCGCCTCGCCGACCAGCTCACCGGCTACCTCCCGCGGCTCCACCCACCGGTCGGCGAGCGTCAGGTCGACCTGGCCGCCGCCCTCCAGCTCCACCCACGCCGCGACCGGCTCCATGTGCCGGACGTGCACCGGCACCTGGTGCTCGCGCCCGGCCCGGGTGACGACGCACGGTGGCAGGGTCCGCCGCCACGGCGCCACCTCGGCCTCGGCCAGGGACGCCCGCACCGACTCGTCGGTGTGCGCGGCCACCCCGAGCGCCGCGAGCACCGCCTCCACCGTCGCCCGCGAGACCGGACGGTGCCGGCCCTGCCAGTCCCAGAAGTCGGTCGCGACCCCGTGCACCTCGGCGAGCCGCTGCAGCTCTGGGGTCGGCAGCGCGGCTTCGTCGGTGGGCGGGTGATCGACGGTGTGGGGGTCGGTCGACATCGCGGACGAGTCTCCCTCACCACATCGCCGGCCGCGCACTGCCTCCCGTGGTCCAGACCGTGCCGGCCGCCGCCTCGACCTGCGCCGCCAGTGACAGCAACCCCGACTCCCCCGCCGGCCGGCCGGCGAGCATCACGCCCACCGGCAGACCATCCGCGGTCCGGTGCACCGGCAGCGACACCGCCGGCTGACCGGTGAGGTTCCACAAGGCGGTCCACGGCGTGAAGCGCTCCTGCGCAGCGAAGTCCGCCGCCGGGTCGTCGTCGTCGCGCAGGGCACCGACCGGCAACGGCGGCTGCGCGAGGGTCGGTGTCAGCACCGCGTCGTACGCACCCATCGCGACGACCGCGCGCCGCGCGAGGACCTGCAGCGACACCAGCGCGAGCGCGAAGGCACTCCCGCTCACCGATCTCCCCCGCTCGCGCAGCCAGCGGGTCAGAGGCATCAGGTCGCCCTCGCGCGACGGGTCGACCGGCGCCAGGGTCGGCAGCACCGACCACACCGTCTCGAAGAGCGGCACCACGTCGTCCGTGAAGGGCGCGGGGATGTCCTCGACGTCGTGCCCCAGGTCGCTGAGCAGCGTGCTGGTCCGGTCGTACGCCGCGAGGCACTCGGCGTGGACCTCGGCGTCGCCGATGACGGGAGTGACGAACCGCGCCACCCGCAGCCGCCCCGGCTCCCGCCCGGCATGGTCGAGGAAGCTCTCGCCGTCGGGCAGCGGCGGCGCCCAGTGCGGGTCGCCCGGGGAAGGCCCGGCCATCGCGTCGAGCAGCGCCGCGGCGTCCTCGACGGTCCGGGCCAGCGCCCCCTCGCACGGCAGGCCGCTCACGTCGCCGCGCAGCGGCCCGCCGCTGATGCGACCGCGCGATGGCTTGAGACCGACCAGCCCGCAGCAGCTGGCGGGGATGCGCACCGACCCACCGCCGTCGTTGCCGTGCGCGACCGGGGCCAGGCCGGCGGCCACCGCCGCGGCCGCGCCCCCGCTGGAGCCGCCGGCCATCCGGTCCCGCGCCCACGGCGAGCGCGCCGGCGCCACCAGGGCCGGCTCGGTGTAGCAGGGCAGGCCCAGCTCGGGGGCGCTGGTCTTGCCGAGCAGCACGGTGCCGGCGTCCCGCAGCCGCACCACGACCGTGTCGTCCACCTCCGGCACGTGGTCGCGGAAGGCCGCGCTGCCGAAGGTCGTGCGGATCCCGGCGGTCAGGTTGAGGTCCTTCACCGGCACCGGGACGCCGTGCAGCGGTGAGCGCGGGCCGGTCGTCGTGAGCTCCGCGGCGAGGGCGTCGGCCTGCTCGAGCGCCCGCTCCGCGGTCAGCGTCACGAAGGCGCCCACCTCGTCGGAGAGCCGGGCGGCACGCCCCAGGTAGTGCTCGGCGAGCTCGCGCGGCGACACCTCGTGGCGCGCGACCGCGGCTCCTTGCTCGACGGCGGTGAGGTCGTGCAGCTCCGACACGTCGGGCGGCTAGGCGGTCGCGGCGCCGACGACCTCGCTGCCGCCGTAGGCCTCGAGGTAGGGGACCCAGCTCGGGTCGGACCGGCCGGTGCCGAGGATCCGCCACGCGGTGCCGGTGGGCTCCTCCGGCATGTGCAGCCGCCAGCCGAGGTCGGCGACCGTGCGGTCAGCCTTCACGTGGTTGCAGCGCCGGCACGCCGACACGACGTTGGCCCACTCGTGCCGGCCACCGCGGCTGCGCGGGATCACGTGGTCGATGCTCGTGGCGGTGCTGCCGCAGTAGACGCAGCGGCCGCCGTCGCGCACGAAGACGGCGCGACGGGTGAGGGGCACCGGGCCGCGGTAGGGGATCCGGACGTAGCGCGTGAGCCGCACCACCGCCGGCGCGCTCACCGAGAGCGAGGCGCTGTGCATGACCAGGTCGGACGCCTCGACGGACACCGCCTTGTGCATGAGCACCAGCAGGAGGGCACGTCGCGCAGGCACGACGCACAGCGGCTCGTACGTCGCGTTCAGCACAAGGGCGTGGCCCACTCCCGCCTCCCAGCGAAGGCCCGGCACGTGGCTCGTGCCGGGTCGGGTGGGTCCAGTGTCACTCTCCGGGGCGGCAAAGGCCAGCACCTTAGGGTGTCGACCCATGACGCGCCCCGGCTACCCAGCGGCCCGCCGCACCGACGATGCGGACGTCCTGCACGGCCGGACGATCCCGGACCCGTACCGCTGGCTGGAGGACGCGACCTCCGCGGAGACCCTGGCCTGGACCACCGGCCAGGACGAGCTGCTGACCGACCAGCTGCGCGACGTACCCGGTCGTGACCACCTGCGGACCCGCATCGGCGAGCTGCTCGGCGCCGGGAGCATCGGCACGCCGTCGTGGCGCGGGGAGCGCCAGTTCTTCCTCCGCCGCACCGCCGACCAGGAGCACGCCGTTCTGCTGACCGTCGACCACGACGGCGCCGACGAGCGGGTGCTGGTCGACCCGATGGCGATCGACCCGTCCGGCACCACGACCCTCGACGGCTGGCAGCCCTCGAAGGAGGGCCGGCTGCTCGCCTACCAGCTCTCCGAGGGCGGCACCGAGGAGTCGGTGCTGCGGGTGCTCGACGTGGCGACCGGCGAGGCGGTCGACGGTCCGATCGACCGCACGCGGTTCTCCCCGGTCGCCTGGCTTCCCGGCGGCGAGGCCTTCTACTACGTACGCCGCCTGGAGCCCGGCCTCGTGCCCGAGGGCGAGGAGCAGCACCACAGGCGGGTGTGGCTGCACCGGCTCGGCGCGTCCCCTGACGACGACGTCCTGGTCCACGGCGACGGGCAGGACAAGACGAACTACTACGGCATCAGCGTCTCGATGGACGGCCGCTGGCTGGTCGTCGGCGCCTCCGCCGGTACGGCGCCGCGCAACGACCTGTGGATCGCGGACCTGGGCGACGGCGAGCTCGGGTCGCCCCGGCTGCGGGTCGTGCAGGAAGGCGTCGACGCGAGCACATCGATCCACGTCGGGCGGGACGGCCTGGCCTACGTCTTCACCGACCGGGACGCCCCTCGTGGCCGGATCGCGGTGACGACACCGCAGGACCCGGGGTCCCAGACGTGGACCGACCTGGTGCCCGAGGACCCGGAGGCCGTGCTGGAGGGCTTCGCTCTCCTCGACGGCGACGAGCTCGCCGACCCGGTCCTCCTGTGCAGCTGGACCCGGCACGCGATGGGTGAGATCACGACGCACGACCTGCGCACCGGCGCGCGGACCGGCTCCGTCCCGCTGCCAGGGCTGGGAACGGTGACGGGGCTGAGCGAGCGGCCCGAGGGCGGGCACGAGTCGTGGTTCGGATACACCGACCACGTCACGCCGTCGTCGGTCTTCCGCTTCGACGCGACGACCGGCGAGACGTCGCTGTGGGCGAGCCCGCCCGGCACCGTCGACGTGCCGGAGGTCCACGCGCGGCAGGTCGAGCTGCAGTCCAAGGACGGCACGACCGTACGGATGGTGGTGCTCTCGCCGGTCAAGGATCCCGACGAGCCACGGCCGGCGATCCTCTACGGCTACGGCGGCTTCGGCGTGCCGATGACCCCTGGCTACTCCGCGGGAGTGCTGGCCTGGGTCGAGGCCGGCGGTGTCTACGCGATCGCCAACCTGCGCGGCGGCTCCGAGGAGGGCGAGGAGTGGCATCGCGCCGGGATGCGCGACCGCAAGCAGAACGTCTTCGACGACTTCTACGCCGCCGCCGAGAAGCTGGTGGCCGATGGCTGGTCCGCGCCGGACCGGCTGGCCTGCTCCGGCGGCTCCAACGGCGGGCTGCTGGTCGGCGTGGCCGTCACGCAGCGACCGGAGCTGTGGTCCGCGGTCGTCTGCTCGGCGCCGCTGCTCGACATGGTGCGCTACGAGAAGTTCGGGCTCGGCGTGACGTGGAACGACGAGTACGGCACCGCCGACGACCCCGAGCAGCTGGGCTGGCTGCTGGGCTACTCGCCCTACCACCACGTCCGCGACGGCGTGGACTACCCGGCAACGCTCTTCACCGTCTTCGACGGCGACACCAGGGTTGACACCCTGCACGCGCGCAAGATGTGCGCCGCGCTGCAGGCCGCCACAGCCGGCGACCGGCCCGTCCTGCTCCGGCTGGAGCGTGAGGTCGGTCACGGTGCGCGGGCCCTGAGCCGCACCGTCGCGCTCAGCGCCGACACCCTGGGCTTCGCGGCGCGCTGGACGGGCCTGCGGCTGCCCGGCTGACCTCGCTAGCCTCGTCGGCGACCGACGAACCCGCTCCCCTGGAGGACCCCCCGTGCCGTTCGCGGCCGTCCCGACCGCACCAGTGTCCGCGTCCCTGTCGACCTCGCTCCCGGAGGCGATCCGTTTCCGCAGCTGCGTCGACGACAAGCAGACGGACACCCTGTGCGACCGCGTCTACGACCTCACCGGTGTCGACTGGCTGGCCGAGTCGGCGGACTGGATCCTGGCCAAGCCGACGGCGATCGCGACGATCGTCCTCGTCGCGGCCGTCATCCGATTCCTGCTGCACCGGCTGATCCGCCGGCTCGCCCACCGCGCAGCCGAAGGCACGGTCCCCGGTGTGCTCGCCAAGGGCAAGGGCCACAAGATCCTTGAGTCGAGCCCGCTGCTGTCCGAGCGACGCAAGCAGCGCGCCGACACGATGTCCTCGGTGCTGCGCAGCGTGACCACCGGCGTGGTCACGAGCGTGGCGTTCCTGATGATCCTGGACGTCATCGGTCTCCCGATCGGGCCGCTGCTGGCCAGTGCCGGCATCGTCGGCATCGCGGTGGGCTTCGGCGCCCAGACGCTCGTGAAGGACTTCCTGTCCGGGATCTTCCTCATCCTGGAGGACCAGTACGGCGTCGGCGACCTCATCGACACCGGCATGGGCACCATCGGCACCGTCGAGGCGGTCGGACTGCGCGTCACCCGGCTGCGCGACGGCAGCGGTGTCGTCTGGTACGTCCGCAACGGCGAGATCCTGCAGGTCGGCAACCACAGTCAGGGCTGGTCGACCGGCATCGTCGACGTCGCGGTCGCCTACACCGAGGACATCCCCCGCGTGCAGGCGCTGATCGGTGAGACCGCGCAGGCGATGTACGACGACGAGGCCTGGCAGCCCAAGCTGCTCGAGGTGCCGACCGTCGCGGGCGTCGAGTCGGTGACCGGCAACTCCGTGACGATCCGGGTCATCGCCAAGTGCACGCCCAACGAGCACTGGGGCGTCCAGCGCGAGCTGCGGGAGCGCATCAAGGAGGCGTTCGACCGCGAAGGCGTCCGGGTCCCTCCGCCCGTCTTCCCGCCGGCCTCCCCCGGTGTCGGCGCACCCGCGACCTGAGGGGGACACCCGCCCGCTGTCGCCCGACACCTGGGACGACTTCGCCCGCCTCGTGGAGGCCGACAACGGCGTCTGGGGCGGCTGCTGGTGCATGGGGTTCCACAGCGACGGGCTGACGAGGGACCGCTGCCCAACATCAAGAACCCCGGCGCCTACGACAAGGGGCTCGTGGAGCTGCCGGACTAGCGCATCGGCTGCCGCGGCAGGTGCGGGCGGATTCCGGTGTCCCGGCACCGTCACCGGATGTGGCTCAGCCCGTCGTAGCGAGTAGCTGGTCGAGGCTGCGGCGCACGCAGCCGGGGTCCTCGAGCCAGGGAAAGTGGCCGTTGCCCGGAAGCACGTCTACATCTGCGCCCAGGAGCTGGGCGATGTCCGTGCTCGCAGTCACCGGCAGAGGATCCAGCGCGCCGTGGATGAATCGGGTTGGCACCGTGCAGCCCC
Source organism: uncultured Actinomycetota bacterium (assembly GCA_963762865.1). Taxonomy (GTDB): domain Bacteria; phylum Actinomycetota; class Actinomycetes; order JACCUZ01; family JACCUZ01; genus DATHAP01. Next base: position 51,286 of record CAVXNC010000008.1, on the reverse strand, counting down.
GGAGCAGTTCGGCGAGGATCGGTAGCTCTGCGCGGATCGAGGCCCAGCTCTCGTCGCTCGGGGCGTGGCCGCTCTGGGGGATCGGCTGCGCCACCTCCAAGCTCGAGAAGTACCCGGGCCAGGCGAGCTCCATGGCCTCGAGGCGCTCGGCCGTGTCCAGCGGCCGTGTCGCCTCGAGCGCCTCGAGTTCCTTCAACCTGGCGACGGTGTCCTCCGGAAGCCGGCGCATCAACTCGACCTCGAAGGCGGCGTATCCCCCGTCGCCGACCGCCCCCAGTGGGTCCACGGCGAGGGCGGCCCCGACGCGCGTGGGCGTCACCGCCAACAAGTGAAGTAGCAGATGCCCGCCCCAGGAGTGACCGATCATCGCCGGCGCCCTCCAGCCGAGGGTGTCGAGGACGGCAATGACGTCGTCGCGCAGTGTCGGGACGTCGAAAGGTCCAGCCAGAGTCGACGGTGCCACTCCCCGTTGCTGGAACGACGCGACCCGATAGCCGTCCAGCTCCGGCAGCAGGCTGCCCATGTAGTCGGTCATGCCCGGGCCGCCGTGCAGGAGCAGCACCGCGGGTCCGGAGCCCGTGACCCAGCCCGCGAGTCCGCTAGGAGTCGTGAAGGTGTCCCTCACGGCCGAAGTCTAGGAGCGACCTGAACGAACCGCGCGGACGCGGTGTTGGGGGCTAGGCCAGCGCCGCGTCGAGGGTGATGGTGATGGCGGCCAGGGCACCGCTGACCGGGCAGCCCGTCCTGGTGGACTCGGCGATGGTGGCGAACTCCTCCTCGGAGATCCCCGGCACCGACGCGCGCGTCGTCAGGTGGCTGCCGGTGATCCCCGTGCCTGGCTGGAAGGTGACCTCCGCCTTGGTGTCGACCGACTCGACCGTGTACCCGGCCTTGGTCAGCTGGTTCGCGAACGCCATCGAGAAGCACGACGAGTGCGCCGCGGCGATCAGCTCCTCGGGGCTGGTCATCCCGTCGGGCTCCTCGGTCCGCGCGGGCCAGCTCACGTCGTACGCCCCCACGCCGGACGAGTCGAGCGACACCCGACCCTTGCCCTCGAAGAGCGAGCCCTCCCAGTGGGCGTTGGCAGTGCGGGTCGTGGCCATGTGTCCTCCTGCGACTGATTGCGTGGATCGGCTCGGGCTTCGTGCCTATCCACGTGACACCATGGCAGACGTGACTATTCCGGCCGGCCACGGGGATGCGGCCACGTTCTACGACACCGTCGGCGGCGAGGAGACCTTCCGCCTGCTGGTCCACCGCTTCTACGCGGGTGTCGCCGACGACCCCGTCCTGCGCCCCCTCTACCCGGAGCCGGACCTGTCCGGCGCGGAGGAGAGGCTGCGGATGTTCCTCGTCCAGTACTGGGGTGGCCCGCGGACCTACTCCGAGCGGCGGGGCCACCCACGGCTCCGGATGCGGCATGCGCCGTTCCGGATCGGCCGGGCCGAGCACGACGCCTGGCTGGGGCACATGCGTGACGCGGTCGACTCGCTGGGCCTGCACCCGGACGCCGAGCGACTGCTCTGGGACTACCTGCTGATGGCCGCCGGCAGCCTCGTCAACAGCGACACCCCCTAGCGCGCGAGTGCCTCGCCCGCGCCTGGAAGACTCTGCGCGTGAGCAACGAGTGGTGGCGCACGGCAGTCATCTACCAGGTCTACATCCGCAGCTTCGCCGACGGCGACGGCGACGGGATCGGTGACCTGGCCGGCATCCGGTCGCGCCTCCCCTACCTGCGGGACCTCGGCGTCGACGCGGTGTGGATCACCCCGTTCTACCCGTCGCCGATGGCGGACGGCGGCTACGACGTCGCCGACTACCGCGACATCGAGCCGCTCTTCGGGACGCTCGACGAGACGGACCGGCTGATCGCCGAGGCTCATGACCACGGCATCCGCGTGATCGTCGACATCGTCCCCAACCACTCCTCGGACCAGCACGTCTGGTTCCAGGCGGCGCTCGCCGCCGGGCCCGGCAGCCCGGAGCGAGGGCGGTACGTCTTCCGACCGGGCCGCGGCGACGACGGCAGCGAGGCCCCGACGGACTGGGACTCGACCTTCGGCGGTCCGGCGTGGACCCGGGTTCCCGACGGGGAGTGGTACCTCCACCTCTTCGCGCCCGAGCAGCCCGACTTCAACTGGGAGAACCCCGAGGTCGTCGAGGAGTTCGAGGACATCGTGCGGTTCTGGCTCGACCGCGGCGTCGACGGCTTCCGCATCGACGTGGCCAACGCGCTGAAGAAGGACCAGACCTTCCCCGACGTCGGCACCGAGGAGGAGTCGCTGCTCGTCCCGCACGAGGGGCCGCACCACCCGTTCTGGGACCGCGACGAGGTGCACGAGGTCTACCGGGGCTGGCGCAAGGTCAGCGACTCCTACGACGGCGACCGCTTGTTCGTCGCCGAGGCGTGGGTCAACTCCCCGGAGCGACTCGCGATGTACGTCCGCCCCGACGAGCTGCACACCGCCTTCAACTTCAACTTCGTGCGGGCCGCCTGGGACGCCACCGAGCTGCGGGACACGGTCGACGAGAGCATGGCGGCGACCGCGCTGGTCGGCGCGCCGACGACGTGGGTGCTGTCCAACCACGACGTCACCAGGCACGCGACGCGCTTCGGTCGGCTCGACCACACCGGTGGCGGCGTCGCCGACGAGGAGCGGGTACGTCCGGACACCCCGATCGACCCGGAGCTCGGGCTGCGGCGGGCCCGGGCCGCCGCCCTGCTGCTGCTCGCCCTGCCCGGGTCGGCCTACGTCTACCAGGGCGACGAGCTCGGCCTTCCCGAGGTCGTCGACCTGCCCGAGGACGTCCTGGCCGACCCGATCTGGGAGCGGTCCGGGCACCGGGTGCGGGGTCGGGACGGCTGCCGGGTCCCGATCCCGTGGACCCGCACCGGTCCGTCTCTCGGGTTCGGCGCCGGCGGCCCGTGGCTGCCGCAACCCGATTCCTGGACCGACCTGTCCGTCGAGGCCCAGCAGGGCGTCGCCGGCTCGGTGCTCGAGCTCTACCGCACTGCCCTCGCCTTGCGCCGGGAGCACCTGACCGGTGGCGACCTGGAGTGGCTCGACGGGCCGGCCGGCACGCTGCTCTTCCGCCGTAGTGGCGGCGGCAGCTCCGTGCTCTGCGCGGTCAACCTGGGGGACGGACCGGCCGACCTGCCCGCGTACGACACGCTTCTCGTCACGAGCGAGCCGCTCGAGAACGGCCGGCTCCCGCGCGACGCCGCCGCCTGGCTGGTCTGACGGCATGTCCGACTTGTCGGGGACGTCCGAACTCGGTTCGGGGTTCACCCTGAACGCCCCCTGAACTCCCGGCGATGAGGCTGCGGACCGTCGGTGGTCTCACCTAACGTCAGCGAGCGTCTGACCCGCCGATCACCGCTGGGAGCTGCCCGATGATCCGTCTCACCGAGTTCGTGCTGCACCACCGCCGACTGGTGATGCTCTTCTGGCTGGTGATGTTCGTGGTCGGCATCTTCGCGGCCGGCAAGACCTCGGAGCGGCTCACCATCGACTTCTCGCTGCCCGGGCAGCCCGGTTACGAGACCGAGAAGCAGATCCTCGACATCTACGGCAACGGCGGCTCCAACCCGCCGACCATCGCGGTCGCCACCGTGCCCGAGGGCAGCACCGTCGACGAGCAGAAGGACGCGATCGGGACCGTCCTCGACGACGTCAAGGCCGCGCTTCCGGGCACCCGGATGCTGAGCTACCTCGACACCGAGGACCCGGTGTTCCTGACCGACGACGGCCGGACGACCTACGCGCTGGTCTACCCGGAGCCCTTCGAGAGCTTCACCGACGTGGGACCCGACGTCGCGATGGAGCCGATCCTGGCCGAGGCCACTGCCAGCTCCGACATCGACTGGGGCGTCACCGGCTACAACATGCTCGCCCAGGGCACCGACGACCCCGAGGCGCCGAGCCTGCTCGTCGACACCATCCTCGGCGGACTCGGCGCGCTGGCCGTCCTGCTCTTCCTCTTCGCATCGCTGCTCGCCTTCGTGCCGCTGCTCATCGCGGCGGTGTCGATCCTCACAACGTTCACGATCGTGCTGCTCGGCACCTACGTGATGGACGTGAGCTTCGTCGTGCAGTTCCTCATCGCGCTCGTCGGACTCGGCGTCGCGGTCGACTACTCCCTGCTCGTGGTCAACCGGTGGCGCGAGGAACGTGCGCACGGCCGCGACAACCACGACGCGGTCGTCGTCGCCATGCAGCACGCGGGCCACGCCGTCCTGGCGAGCGCCGGCACCGTCGCCATCTCGCTGTGCGCCCTGCTGGTGATCCCCGTTCCCCTGCTGCGCAGCATGGGTCTCGGCGGCATGCTCATCCCCCTCGCGAGCACGGTCGTCATCCTCACGCTGCTGCCGGCCATGCTCGGCGGCATCGGCCCGCGGGCCGACTGGCCGCACATCCGCCACGAGGGCAAGCAGTCCCCCGGCTGGACGGCGTGGGCACGGGCCGTCGTGCGCTGGCGCTGGGTCGCCGCGACCGTGGCCCTGGTCTTCCTGGCCGCGCTGATCGTGCCGGTCTTCGGCATCAAGATCGGGCAGGCGCAGACGTCGTCCCTGGCGAGTGGCGGCCCCGCCTACGAGTCGCTGCTGAAGCTGACCGACAACGGCGTGCCGTCCGGCATCGTCTCGCCACTGGAGATCCTGGTCGGCGGCGACGACGCGGCCGGCTCCGCGGACGAGGTGGCGCAGCGCGCCGTCGACGTCGACGGGATCGCCGCCGCCATGGCCCCCGACGACCCGTCGTGGCGCAAGGACGGGACCGCCCTCGTGGCCGCGATCCCCACAGAGGAGACGGTCGACTCGACCCAGGCCCAGGTGGTGCAGCGCGTCGACGATGCGGTCGCCGACGTGCCAGGGTTCATCGGCATCGCAGGCATCGGGCCGACCGTGCTCGACTACATCAACGCGGTGTACAAGAACTTCCCCTACACCCTGGGCCTCATCGCACTGGTCACCTTCGTGCTGCTGGTGCGGACCTTCCGGTCGATCCTGCTGCCCATCAAGGCGGTTCTGCTCAACATCATCTCGGTCGCGGCCACCTTCGGAGCGACGGTCCTGTTCTGGCAGGAGGGCCGCGGCTCGCAGCAGATCTTCGACATCGCCCCGACCGGCGCGGTGACGTTCTGGTTACCCGTGCTGATCTTCGCGTTCCTCTTCGGGCTGTCGATGGACTACGAGGTCTTCATCCTTGCGCGCATGCGGGAGGAGTACGACAAGAGCGGCGACACCAACGACGCGGTGATCACCGGCCTCGCCCGCACCGGCCGGCTGGTGACCGGCGCGGCGATGATCCTGTTCCTGTCGTTCCTCGCACTGTCCTCGTCTCCCGGCACGGACATCAAGGTCTTCGCGACGGCACTGGGGATCGGCATCCTGCTCGACGCCACGGTCGTCCGCGCCCTGCTGGTGCCGGCCCTCGTGTCGCTGTTCGGGAAGTGGAACTGGTGGCTGCCGTCCTGGGCGGCCAGACCGCTGCGGGTCGAGCCGCACGCCGCCATCCCCGAGCCGCGGCGCACCCAGGAGGACAAGGTCCCGGCGTTGGACTGACCCCCGCGGTCGGCGGAACCGCGGACGGGCCACGCAGCGGCAGGTAGCGTGGTCGGAGGGTGGGGGAAGCCATGCAGCTGCGGGGTATTCGTGCGGATGCGCGCTCGCGCGCTGTTTCCACGCGCCCCGACGACCGTCGTCCCCCGGGCCTGGGGACGGCGCTCGCTGCCCACCTGCTGACCCGGGCGGTCTCCCTGCTCGTCCTCGTCGTGGGCGGGACGATGAGCGACTCGTCGGCGCTGAAGGTCCTCACCCGCTGGGACGCCCGCTGGTACGCGCGCATCGCCGAGGACGGCTACGGCCAGGTCGTCGTCGCTGCCGATGGACGCCTCCTGTCCGACTACGCCTTCTTCCCGCTCTACCCCGCGCTCGAGCGACTGGTCTCGGCGCTGACCGGCCTGACGGTGCTGCACGCCGGCCTCCTGGTCAGCGCGGTGTCGTCACTCGTGGCCGCCGCGGGGATCTATCGGGTCGGCACGCTGCTGCACGGCTCCCGGACCGGGATCGTCCTGGTCGTCCTGTGGTCCGCGGTCCCGGTATCGGTCGTCCAGTCCATGGCCTACACGGAGTCGTTGTTCACCGCCCTCGCCGCGTGGAGCCTGTACGCCGTTCTCATCCATCGGTACGCCGTCGCCGGTGTGGCCGCGTGCCTCGCCGGCCTGACCCGGCCCATGGGAGTGGCCGTGGTGGCAGCAGTCGCGGTCGGCGCGCTCATTCGGCTGCGCGACCTGCACCGTGCGCGTCGCGGTGGAACGGCGCCGTCAGCATCCGCAGTCCTTGATCCTGCGGCCGGACTCGTCCTGGCACCGCTGGGGCTTGCCGGCTACCTGACCTACGTCAGCCGGCAGCGCGACGGGGCGCTCGCCTATCTCGACGTCACCCACGGGTGGGGCAACGGCTTCGACGGCGGGCTGGGCTTCGCCGCGTGGGTGTGGCGCCTGCTGCTCGACGGGCAGCCGATGCTCGCCGTCGCCGTGCTGCTCGGGCTGGCCCTGCTCGCGTCCGCCGTCGTGGCCACGGCAAGGCGCGGCTACCCGTCACCAGTGCTCACCTTCACCCTGGTCTCGGTCCTGCTGAGCTTCGCGACCGCCACGTACTTCGGGTCGAAGCCGCGGTACCTGCTGCCGGTCTTCACCCTGCTGCTCTGGCCGAGCCCCTGGCTGGCCCGGCTGCCGGCCTCCCGGCTGCTGCTCGTCCTGGGCGGTCTCGCGGTCAGCTCGGCGACGTACGGTGCGATCTGGCTCTACGGACCGGGTCCGCCGTGACGCGAGGCAGCAGAGCGAGCACCACGGCTGCGAGCAGCCAGCCCGCGACGATGTCGCTCGGGTAGTGCCTGGCGAGCGTCAGCTGCGCGGCGGCGACCACGACCAGGACCGAGGAGCCGACGACCGCTGCCGCCCTACGGTGCCCAGTCCCGACGACGAGAAGCACGACGGCGCCCACCACGACAGCGGTGTTGGCGGCATGGCCGCTCGGGAACGCGTAGGTGCTCAGCCGCTCGGGCAGGTCGACCAGCTCAGGTCTCGGGCGCGCGACGAGCGCCTTGAGCAGCGGGTTCAGGAGCCACACCGCCGCGCATGCGACTGCGAGCAGGACGGCCACTCGCACCCGGCCGCGGAGCCCGATGCCAACGACAACGAGGCCGGTCACTGCCACGACCGGGACCAGGTCGGTCGCCCTTGCCACGGCTTCGGCAGCCGTGCGCCAGCCGCCGTCGGTGGCGGCGACCGTCTCGAGCAGCCAGGTCTCGCCGGGCAGCGGGTCGCGCCACGAGACGGCGACGGCCAGAGCCGTGAGGAGCCCGGCAGCCCCGCCAGCGACCACGACACCGGCCGGCCCCCATCGGCGTCGGGGCTCAGTCGTCAGCGGCACCCGGCTCGAGGTACTGCGCCAGGAAGGAACGCTCCTCCGGGCTCACCCGGCGGGGTCGCTCCTTCTCCAGGTCGTAGGGGACGAGCACCGAGGCAGCTCTGGCGAAGACCGTGGTCTCGTCGTGAACCTCGTAACGGATCTCGAAGGACGCGCCCTTGATGTAGCCCACCCACATCTCGATGTCGACGCCGCGGGGGTGGTAGACGAGCGGTCGCTTGTAGTCGATCTCGTGGTGCGCGACGAGGACGCCCTCGGACAACGCCTTGCCGCCGTACTCGGAGCCCAGCGTGAACATCATGTCCACCCGCGCCTCCTCGAGGTACGTCAGGTAGACGACGTTGTTGACGTGGCCGTAGGCGTCCATGTCGGACCACCGCATGGCGCAGCGGAACCGGTGGCGCACGACCTCAGCCGCGGGTGAGCTTGCGGTAGGTCGCCCGGTGGGGACGAGCAGCGTCCGGTCCGAGGCGCTCGACCTTGTTCTTCTCGTACGACTCGAAGTTGCCCTCGAACCAGAACCACTGCGAGTCGCCCTCGTAGGCCAGGATGTGCGTCGCCACCCGGTCGAGGAACCACCGGTCGTGGCTGACGACCACCGCGCAGCCGGGGAAGTCGAGCAGCGCGTTCTCCAGCGAGGACAGCGTCTCGACGTCGAGGTCGTTCGTCGGCTCGTCGAGCAGCAGCAGGTTGCCGCCGATCTTCAGCGTGAGCGCGAGGTTCAGCCGGTTGCGCTCACCACCGGAGAGCACCCCCGCGGGCTTCTGCTGGTCGGGACCCTTGAAGCCGAACGCCGACACGTAGGCCCGGGACGGCATCTCGACGTTGCCGACCTTGATGTGGTCGAGGCCGTCGGAGACGACCTCCCACAGCGTCTTCTTCGGGTCGACCAGCCCACCCCGGCTCTGGTCGACGTAGGCGATCTTGACCGTCTCGCCGATCTTGAGCTCGCCGTCGTCGGGCTGCTCCTCGCCGATGATCATCTTGAAGAGCGTGGTCTTGCCCGCGCCGTTGGGGCCTATGACGCCGACGATGCCGTTGCGGGGCAGGGAGAACGAGAGCTTGTCGATGAGCAGCCGGTCGCCGAACCCCTTGGTCAGCTTGTCGGTCTCGACGACGACGCTGCCCAGGCGCGGACCCGGCGGGATCTGGATCTCCTCGAAGTCCAGCTTGCGGGTCTTGTCGGCCTCGGCGGCCATCTCCTCGTAGCGCTCGAGGCGCGCCTTGCTCTTGGCCTGGCGCCCCTTGGCGTTGGAACGCACCCAGTCGAGCTCGTCCTTGAGCCGCTTGGCGCGCTTCGCGTCCTTCTGCCCCTCGACCTTCAGTCGCGACTGCTTGGTCTCCAGGTAGGTCGAGTAGTTGCCCTCGTAGGGATAGGCGCGGCCGCGGTCCAGCTCCAGGATCCACTGGGCGACGTTGTCGAGGAAGTACCTGTCGTGCGTCACGGCGACGACGGTGCCGGCGTACTTCTCCAGGTGGCTCTCCAGCCACTGCACGCTCTCGGCGTCGAGGTGGTTCGTCGGCTCGTCGAGCAGCAGCAGGTCGGGCTGGCTGAGCAGCAGCTTGCACAGGGCGACGCGGCGGCGCTCGCCGCCGGAGAGCACGGAGACGTCGGCGTCCGGCGGCGGGCAGCGCAGCGCGTCCATGGCCTGCTCGAGCTGGGAGTCGAGGTCCCAGGCGTCGGCGTGGTCGATCTCCTCCTGCAGCTTGCCCATCTCGGTCATCAGGTCGTCGCTGTAGTCGGTCGCCATCTGCTCGGCGATCTCGTTGAAGCGGTCGACCTTCGCCTTGATCGCTCCCATGCCCTCCTCGACGTTGCCAAGGACGTCCTTGGACTCGTCGAGCTTCGGCTCCTGCTCGAGGATGCCGACGGAGTAGCCGGGCGACAGGAAGGCGTCGCCGTTGGACGGGTGGTCCAGACCGGCCATGATCTTGAGCACGGTGCTCTTGCCGGCGCCGTTGGGCCCGACCACGCCGATCTTGGCGCCCGGGTACATCGACAGGGTGACGTCATCGAGGATGACCTTGTCGCCGTGCGCCTTGCGCGCCTTGCGCATCGTGTAGATGAACTCAGCCAAGAGAAACCGTCCGCCGTCCATGTCGCCGTGCAGGGGGAAGGCTTCCATCCTGCCTCAGCGGGAGCGGCGAGGTCACATCGAGCGCACGCGGCCGGACGTGGCTCAGACCCACCGTTGGGGTCGCGCCCGGGCCACCGACCGGAACCGGGGGAGGGATCGGCGGCGACCCGGGCGCGAGTCTGATGTCGTGCGCGCGCCTCAGGCAGCGGGGTGCGACACGTCCCGGTCAGGCTCGTCACCGAGGTCGTCACCGAGGTCGTCACCGACGCCGGTCGGCTGCTCGGCGACCACCTCGACGAACGGTTCCCGCGGCTGCAGCGTCGACTTGGTGAACTGGCTCACCCCCTTCGACAGGTCGTGCCCGACCGCGGACGCCTCGATCTCGACCTTGGAGTAGGTGACGCCGTCCTTCTCCCAGGAGCCGTCCCGGAGCCGGCCCTGCACCACGACCGGGTCGCCCTTCTTGAGCGAGTCGAGGATGTTCTCCCCGAGGGTCCGCCAGCAGCTCACCGAGAAGAACAGGGTGTCGCCGTCGCGCCACCCGTTGACGCCCCTGTCGTAGCGCCGCTCCGTGGTGGCCACCCGGAAGTTGACCACCTTGGTGCCCGACCCCGTGAGGCGCAGGACCGGCTCCTGCGCGACGTACCCCGTCACCGTGACAACCGTCTCGTTCGCCATCGTCGCCTTCCTGTCCGTCGACCGCGCTGCGCGGCCGGTGCCGCGTGACCCGACGATGTCGCGCGACACCGCGACGGCAACAGACCTCCAGGCGGATCTGTGGAGGACGACGAACAGGTCGTCAGCTGTGGACGACCGTCAGCCGGTGCGTGCCCGGTCGAGGGCGGCGCGCGCCCGCTGGTGGCGCGCCAGCTCGGCCTCGACCGGGGCGAGCATCAGCTCGTCGGCGACCTTCTCGATCGACGACCGGAGCCGCGACTCGGCCCGTCGACGACGCATCACCGCGCCACCCTTCGCGCTCGCGCGGCCGACCAGCGCCAGCAGGAGACCGAGCAGCAGACCACCGACGAGAAGCAACGTCGGGACGGCGATGCCGGCGACGTCGGGCGTCGGTGGGTCCGGGAGGCGCAGGTAGGACCCCACACCGAGCAGCAGCAACCAGCCCGCGCCGACCACCGCCGCAAGAACGAGCAGCCACTGCAGCGCCCCGGCGGCGCGCCACCACAGTGGTGTCCGCTCGGCGCCGAGGTCGGTGCCCACCACCGCCTTGTCCAGAGCGTCCCGTACGTCGCCGGACCGCCCCTGCGCGGCCTCCCGCACAGCGCGCTGCCACGGCTCGGGCAGGCCACCTGCTGCCACGTCGCACACCTCGCGCAGCGCGCTGTCGACCTGCGCGCGCTGCACCGGCGTCGGCTCCGGCACCGACGACCGGACCATCGCCGCCCGGACCTGCTTGCGCTCCCCCGGCTTGAGGTGCAGCCGGCGCAGCGGGTCCGGCCGCAGCCGCCGCACCCACCGGGTCGGCGGCCAGCCCAGCGCACCGTCGGCGCGCAGCCGCCACGACTCCTCGACGGCGCGTCCGATGACCGGCACCCCCGCCGACGTCGCCAGCGCCTCGACCAGGTGACCGCGTTCGGCCGGCCGCACGCCGTGCGGCTCCTCGGCCGCCACCGACGCCACCAGGCCCTCCACGACGTCCTCGACGTCGGCGACCAGCCGGTCGTTGCGCGCGCGCCGTCGGGACACCGCGTCGGCCAGCAGCGTCCGCAGCTCCAGCAGGCCGGCTCCGGTGCGCACCGACGTCGTCAGCACCGGCGAGCGGCGCAGCCCGTCCTCGTCGAGCAGCCGGCGCAGGTCCTCGGCGCACTCGGCCGCTGCGAAGGGGTTCACCGTGTCCACCTGGTTGAGCACCACGAGGGTGACGGCCGAGTGCCCGGACAGCCGCCGGAGGTAGCGCTCGTGCAGCGCCTGGTCGGCGTACTTCTGCGGGTCCACGACCCAGACGAGCAGGTCGACCAGCTCGACCAGCCGGTCCACCTCTATCCGGTGCTCGACGACGGTGGAGTCGTGGTCGGGCAGGTCCAGCAGGACCAGCCCGTCGAGCTCGTCCTCGGGCGCCGCCCGGCCGCCGATCGCGCGCCCCCACGCGTCTCCCGTCCCGTGCCGCCAGGACGTCTGCCGCCGCGGGACGCCGAGCCACTGCACCAACGAGGTCGCGCCCTCCGCACCCCAGACGCAGGCGTACGCCCTCGACGTGGTCGGCCGGCGCACACCTTCGGGCGACAGCTGCTCGCCCGCCAGCGAGTTGAACAAGGAGGACTTGCCGCTGCCTGTGGAGCCGGCCAGCGCGACGACGGTGTGCTCGCCCGACAGCCGCAGCCGTTCCCCCGCCCGAGCGCCGACGGCCAGCGCCCTGCTGACGGCCTCGGGGTCGGCGCGGCCGTCCAGCGCGTCGATCGCCTCGTCGAGGGCGATCAGCATGCCGGGCAGGTCGGCCCGGCGGTGCCGGCCGCGCAGTCGTGGGGTCACGGCCGACTCACCCGCGCGGTCACCGGTCCACCATCCGCGCGTCCTCGATCTCCTGGACCGTCGCGCGCAGCGCCTGCCCGGCGGCCGCGTCGACCTCGGCGACGTCGACCTTCGTGAGGTAGCGCTCTCGCTCGGCACCGAGCAGCTCGGCGACCCGGGCGTTGAGGTCGGCGCGCGCCGTGTCGGCCATCGTCCGGACCGCCTGGTCGCCGAGGACGGCCTCGAGCAGCTTCTGGCTCAGCGCGGACGCGCCGCCGGCCACCGCGATCTCACCCGCAACCAGTCCCCCGGTGTGCGCGAAGACCACGATCATCACCATCAGCCCGAGGCCGTTGACCCCGAACGCAAGGTAGCGCGCGGAGCGGCGCTTGCCCTGCCCCTGGCTGCGCACCATCTCCAGGATCCCGCCCTGCCACTCGCGCACGGCCCGCTCGGTCCGTGCCTGCAGCTCCGGCGATGCCCGGCGCAGCGACTCGTCGAGCAGCTCGCGCCCGGCGGGGTCGGCGGACCAGGCGGTGGCCACCTGCTCGGCGGCGGCGTCGGCCGCCGACCGTACGAGCGCCTCGACACCGGACTCGAGGGCCTCGACCAGGTCGTCGCCCGGCGCCGGCTTGCCCTGCACCGCTGCGGTCACCCGGTCGCGGACCCGGCCGACCTTCGCCTCCAGCGACCGCATCAGCTCGCCGGTCCCGACGAACTCCTGCCAGCGGGCCATCACCTCACCGCGCAGCAGTGAGCCGTCGCTGCTCGCCTCGTCGACGAGTGCCTGCGCCTCGTCGAAGGACGCGTCGACAGTACGTCGCAGGCGGTCGACGGTCTCCGCCTGCGCGTCGGCCGCAGCGGCGAGGACGAAGACACGCGCGCCCAGGGAGCGCACCGCACCGTCAAGGGTGTGCCGCACCACGGCGGCGCGCAGCGAGGAGTCGGCCGCGAGACCGTGCAGCCAGGTCCGGACCGGCTCGACGACCTCGGGCGGGAGGAGGGCGTCGAAGGTCGTCGTCTCCGCGATCACGAAGAGCGGTGCGCCGCCGAGCCCCTGTTCGGTCAGCATCGCCCCCAGGTGCCCGCTCACCTCCTCGGTGGCGCCCTCGGGGACCCGGTCGAGGACGACCGCGACGGCCGTGCCCCGGGTCACCGCCGCGCGCAGGAACTCCCACGGCACGGCGTCCGCGTAGCGCGCAGCCGTCGTGACGAAGAGCCACATGTCGGCCGCGGCCAGGAGCTGGGTGGCGAGGTCGCGGTTGCTGGTGACGACCGAGTCGATGTCGGGGGCGTCCAGGACGGCGAGGCCCGCGGGGATCCGCTCACTCGGCGCGAGCCGGAGCGCCGCTGGGTCGTTGGCGCCGTCGCCGGTCGTGCGGCGCAGCCCCGGCAGGATGCGCTCGTCCTCGAACCACAGGGCGTCGGTCGGGTTGTAGGCCAGGACCGCGGACCGCGTCGTCGGCCGCAGCACGCCGGCTGCACTGACCCGGATGCCGACGAGGGAGTTGACCAGCGTCGACTTGCCGGCCCCGGTCGGACCGCCGACCACCGCGAGCAGCGGCGCGTCCAGCCGGCGCAGCCGCGGCAGGACGTAGTCCTCGAGCTGCTCGGTCACCTCGCGCTGCATCCGGCGGCCACGCTCCGCATCGGGGGCCTCGAGCGGGAGGCGCAGCGAGGCGACCTGCCGGTGCAAGCCGTCGAGGGCCACCAGCAGGCCGCCGGGATCCACGCCCGTGACCATGGTCGTCATCCTCGCGTAGATCCACGCGCCACGGGACGCCGCCACACGCAACTGCGTGCCAGAGGCGCCCCGTCGGCGTCGGCCGTGGTCAGTCCGGGATGCCGGTCTCCCACTCCTGGTCCGAGGCGTAGAGGATGCGCAGGCCGATGAGCACGGTGGCCGCGGCGAGCAGCCCGGTGCCGACCGCCGCCCAGACGAAGTGCTGTGCTCCGGCGAGGAAGACGACCCACCCGGCTGTCATCGCGATCGGCGCGAACCAGCTGCCGAAGCCCGCCCGGCGGAAGGCGAAGGCCAGCAGGATCGTCCCGAGCATGGTGCCCAGGATCGACGGGAGCTGGATGAACATCGGGGCGGCGCCGGCTGTCGCAGCGGCCGCGTCGTACACCTCGACGGCCTGGTCCATCGGCAGCGTGGTGGCGAGCGCGAGGTCGTAGTAGTCGACGGCCATCAGGCCTGACAGTCCCGAGCCGAGCACCGCGAGCACCAGACCGAGGTTGGCCAGCGATCGCGAGCCGCGGCGGGCCAGGTAGCCCATCCCGAGCGCCGCGGGCACCAGCAGCAGGAAGCCGTAGTGCAGGACGACGGCGGCCCAGCGGATCGCGTCGGGGTGCTCGGCGTTGGAGCGCAGGTAGCCCTCCGAGCCGACGCCGTCGAAGGGGATCATCAGGATGCTGACGAACACCAGCAGCCCGGACAGGAACGCGGCTGAGCCGGCCGCCCTGCGGTAGAAGGTCTCGGCGCGGCGCGGGCTCCGCGCGTAGCGACCGGGCGGGTCCAGCGGTGTGCGGGGGCTGGGGACCTCGACGGAACGCGGCTCTCCGACCATCAGGGACATCGGGACTCCTCGGCTGGTGCCGGGTCCGTCCCGGCGCAGGTGGCTGGCTGCCGCGGTTGCCGCGGCTCGCCATCACTCTGCGGAGAAGGGCCGGCTGGTCCCAGGGCGCTGACTCGTCAACCGACGTGTGGCCAGCACCACCGTCGGTAACGTGGAGCCCCGTGGTCCGGCTCGGTCCACGAGCCCCCGTAGCTCAGCGGACAAGAGCAGCCGCCTTCTAAGCGGACGGTCGCAGGTTCGATCCCTGCCGGGGGCACCGATCGCGGGACCGCGGAGGCGTCAGCCGAGCACCGACCGACAGCGCGCCGTCAGTCGTCGGTGTCGGCCTCGCGCTGCCGCAGCTCGTCGATCTCCCGGCTGAGCCGCTGCCGGGTGTCCTCCTGGATCCGGGTGGCGAGCAGGAACTCGGCTGCCTCGAGCCGCTCCTCCTCGCTCTGCCAGCTGATCCGCAGGCCGAACTGGTCCGGCTCCTCGTAGGGAGTCCCGTCCTCGTCGACGGGCGGGGCGGCGAGGTGCCGGTGCCCGATCACCTCGATCCCATGGTCGTCGCGCAGCGCGGTGCCGCGTCGCTCGTCGCGACGGCGCTGCTCCTCGTGCCGACCCATGGCCCTGTCCGTCCCCCGGAAGTGGTGCTCCCAGCATGCGCCCTGTAACGCCCCACCGATACCCAACAGATAGTCACGTCTTCCTAACTTTCAGTAGTCAGCACGTGCTGGGGCAGCGCGCCCGCACGTGCCGTCTAGGGTTGGCGCCCATGACGGAGCGCAACGAGCGACTGGTGTGGATCGACTGCGAGATGACCGGCCTGTCCCTCGAGCACGACGCGCTCGTCGAGGTCGCCGCGCTGGTCACCGACTCAGAGCTCAACGTCCTCGGGGACGGGGTAGACGTCGTCATCAAGCCCCCGGCCGCTGCGCTGGACCAGATGGTCGACGTGGTGCGCGGCATGCACACCTCCTCCGGCCTGCTCAGCGAGCTGGAGAGCGGCATCACCCTCGCCGAGGCGGAGGACGCGGTCCTGACGTACGTCCGGGCTCACGTCCCGGGTGTGCGCAAGGCCCCGCTGGCCGGCAACACGGTCTACGTCGACCGGGGCTTCCTGGCCCGCGACATGAAGGACCTGGACGCCTATCTGCACTACCGGCTGGTCGACGTGTCCTCGATCAAGGAGCTCGTCCGGCGCTGGTTCCCGCGGGTGTACTTCAACACCCCGGCCAAGCACGGCGGCCACCGCGCACTGGCCGACATCCAGGAGAGCATCGAGGAGCTCAAGTTCTACCGGGAGGCGGTCTTCGTGCCGCAGCCCGGACCGGACGGCGACGCCGCGAAGGCCATGGCTGCCCGGTTCGAGCTGGCGCCGCCGCCCGGCACGGAGGGCTGAGCCCGGCCCGGAAGGGTCGGCGTCGCTTGTATGCTGGTCCCCGCCGCGGCCAGGAACATCTGGCGCGGTGCTCCATGGTGGGTGTAGCTCAGCTGGTAGAGCACCTGGTTGTGGTCCAGGTGGCCGCGGGTTCAAGTCCCGTCACTCACCCCATGGTCTTTGCAGAGCCGGTGCGCGTCGGTGTCATCGGCACCGGCAACATCGGGACCGCTCATGCGACGAGTCTTGCCCGGACCGTCTCCGGCTCACGGCTCACCGTCGTCCACGACGCCGACGCGTCGCGCGCGGCGTCGCTCGCGTCGGACCTCGGCGCGCGAAGCGTCGGGTCGGTCGAGGAGGTCTTCGGCGCCGACGACACGGATGCGGTGCTCATCGCCTCGCCCGACCGGTTCCACGCGCAGCAGCTGCTCGACGGTCTCCCCGCCGGCAAGCCCGTCCTGTGCGAGAAGCCGCTCGCGGTGGACGAGGCGCAGGCGCTCGCCGTGCTCGACGCCGAGGTCGCCCTCGGCAAGCGGGTCGTGCAGCTCGGGTTCATGCGGCGCTTCGACCCCGGCTACGCCACCCTGAAGGCCGAGCTCGGCCCGCAAGGCATCGGCGACCCGTTGATCGTGCACAACATCCACCGCAACACCGTCGCTCCGTACGGCCTGCGGACCGAGGAGACCCTCACCAACATGGTCGTCCACGAGTTCGACGCCAACCGGTGGCTGCTCGACGAGGAGCTCGTCTCCGTCCTGGTCCTCGCGGGGAAGCCCGGGCCGCACACTCCCGCTGGCGAGCGCGACCCGATCCTCGTCGTCCTCGAGTCGGAGAGCGGCGTGCTCGTCGAGGTCGAGGCCTTCCGGCACGACCAGTTCGGCTACGAGGTGACCTGCCGCGTCACCGGCTCGCACGGACAGGCGGTCATGGGCGACGGCTCCTGGGTCACCCGATCCAAGGACTTCAGCCGCGGTGTCGCCATCCCCGAGCTGTGGCTCGGGCGGTTCGACGAGGCCTACCGCCGGCAGCTGCAGGGCTGGATCGACGCCCTGCGGACCGGCAGCGCCCTCCCCGGGGCGAACGTCTGGGACGGCTACGCGGCGGCGGTCATCGCGAACCGGGCCATCGACTCCTACCGCAGCGGCGGGCGCGTCGCCATCGACCTGCCGACGCGGCCGCCGCTCTACGGGTAGCGAGGCTCAGCAGCGCAGGTCGCCGTCCAGCCCGCTGCCGGCGAGGAACTGCGTCATCCGCACCGGGCCACCCGTGAACGAGTAGGCCGGCCGGCAGCGCCGCGCCGCCTGCGTCCGGGAGCCGACACCGGCGTACCAGACCGGAGCCGAGCCCAGCGACGCCCCGCCGGTGATCCGGTCCCACTGGTGCTGGGTGCTGTAGGCACCGACGCCCCGCACACCGCGCCGCAGCAGCGCGTGCCGCATGCCGGCCAGAACCGCGGTGTCGTTGCGGAGGAACTTGGTCCGCTCGCCGTACACCAAGGACTCCCAGGTGTTGTGCGTCTCCACGTCGAGCCACCACGCACTGCGCCGAACGTCCGGCGCACCGACCGAGCGGGCCGCGGCGCGGGCTCGCGCGAACGCGTCCTTCGCCGCATTGACGCCGTAGTCGAAGGCGCAGCCCTGTGAGTCCGGCTTCGACCGGCTGCAGACCCGCGGTGACGTCTGGCCCAGCGGCCAGTGGTCCGAGAGCCGCGGCCCCGGGTTGGCGGTGTTGACGTAGTACTGCACCCGGCCGAATCCGCGTGCCCACACGATCTGCTCGGCGAGGCACGGGTTCGCGTCGAACGGCCGGCCCCCGTCGACACCCACGACTGCGAAGTCGGCCCGCGTCGGCAGCACCCGTCCGCACTGCGGGTAGGACACGTCGAACCCGCGCTCCCTGGCCAGCAGCTCGCGGCCCTGAGGCGCAGCGGCGGCATCGGCCACCGGCGCGGCCGCGACCAGCCCGGTGACGAGGCCGAGCAGCGCGACGGCGACCGCGGCGAGGCGGGTCATGGCGTGGTGGTGCGAGGTCATGCAGCAGGCTCCCCGTGACGTTGTGCGACGCCCGGACGGTGCAGGGCGGCTGGGCGGACGACCATATCCCGGAGATCACGAAACCAGTGATCGCCGCTTCGGCGCGATGATCACCGCTAGCCTGCCGAGCGTGAGGCGGCGACGCACCCAACCGCTCCGGCGGGCCGCCCCCGGGCGGTTGGTCGCCACGCCCGGCTGGCTGCTCCTGGCCACCACGGCGGTCGCCCTCCTCACGGCCGCGCTCGTCGCCCCCGGGCTCTTCGCCCGGGCGGCGGACGACGCCGCCCTCGACGCCGGCCTCGCCGCGGTCGACGAGGACGCCTTCGCCAGCACCTCGGTCGACGTCCGCGCGACCTGGATCGGCGTGCTGCCGGACGCCTCCGAGCAGGTCGTACGCCGCGCGCTCACCCGGCTGCCCACCTACGGCCGGCCGGTCGTCACAGCACAGGGCACTGCGGCGAACCGCCTCACGACTCCCATCGTGGAGGTGCGCGGCCGGGAGGCCCAGCCGTCGGTCCTCTACTACCGCGACGGCGCCGTGGAGGCGCTCGGCGGCACGGCGGGCACCACCGGCGTCTGGCTCGCGGCCGACGTCGCCGAGGCGCTCGGGGTCGGACCGGGCGACCAGGTCAGGTTCGGGCTCGAGAAGTTCATCGCGCCGGGCGAGGGCAAGCGGGCGGCGACGACGGTGGCCGGCACGTTCGAACGGTCCCGCGGCTCCGCGCTCCCCCAGCAGCTCGCCGATGACCCACGAATAGCTCGTCGCGACCTCCCGTGGGACCCCGACCAGCCGGGCATCGGCCGACCCATCGCCATCGCCGACCACGCGACGTTCGACCGCCTGGTCCTCGCCATCGGCGAGCTTCCGCTCTGGAACGCAGATCTCGAGCTGCCGGCCGGCGTCACTCCCGGCGAGGCGTCGGCAGCCGCCCGGGAGATCCAGCGACTCAGCGAGCGCGCGTTCAACGAGTCCAGCCGCGTCGCGTCGGCCACGTTGTCGGCAGAGCCGGCACCGACCAGGCTGCAGGTGGTCTCCGGACTGCCCGACGTGGTCCTCGATGCGCGTCGGACGGCCGACGCCGCCGAGTCGCAGGCGGCACCCTTCGCGACGGCCGCGGTCGCCCTGGCGCTTGCCGTGGTCGCCGCCGCGACGCTCCTGCTCGGCCGCAGCCGGGTGCGGGAGCAGCACCTGCTCTCCGGCCTCGGGATGCGGCCTGCCGAGGTCGCCTGGCTCGCGGCCCTGGAGTGGATGCTGCCCGCGGCTGCCGGCGCGCTGCTCGGCGGAAGCCTCGCCTGGGCCACGGTTGTCGCGGCCGGCCCGCCGGGTGACCTGTCCGGCGGCGCGTCCGGTGCTGCCGGGCTGGCTGCCGTCGCCGGAGCGCTCGCGGTGGCGGTGGCGGCGCTGTGCGCGGGGGCGACCGCCTGGGTGACGGACCGGCGCGCTCTGTCCTCCCGGCTGGGCCGGTCGCGCCGGCGAGTCCCCTGGGAGGCGGTCGTCCTGGTGGCCGCGGTCACCGCAGGGGTCGCGGTGACGACGACCGCCGTCGGGGCCCGGCCGTCGTCCCCGCTCGCGGTGGCGTTCCCCCTGCTCCTGGCCACGGCGGTCGGGCTGCTCGTGCTGCGCGGACTGCAGGCGGTCACCGCCCGCCGCCCGGGCTCTGCGCAGCCCGCCACTCCGCGCGGGCTGGCGGTGCTGCGGTCCCGCGCGGCCAGGTCGGAGGTCGGGGCCGTGACGCTCGCGCTGGCCGTGGGCCTGGGCGTCCTCGGCTACAGCCTGGCCGCACACCGCGGCGTCACCCAGGGCGTCGACGACAAGGTCGCCGCGCTGGTCGGCTCCCGCACAGTCGTCGACGTCGGCGATGGCCTCAGCACCCTGAAGAAACACCCGCCCCGTCGGCCGGCCAGCCCCGTGCCGGGTGGCTCGGTGGTCTTCCGCCAGGTCGTCACCGTTCCTCCCACCTTCGGCGCCGAGCCGTTGATGGCCGTCGACATCACGACGTTCGCCGACACGGCGGACTGGGGCACGTCAGGGAAGCTGGACGCCGGTCGTGAGCTGCTGCCGAAGCTCCGCCGGGCCCCCGGCGCCAAAGAGCTCCCGGTGCTGATCGTCGGCGACACCGACATGCGCGCCGGTGACCAGGGCACGATGGTGTCGTACGAGGAGTGGTACGTGCCGTTCGTCGTCGCCGGCGTGGTGGAGGCCTTCCCGGGCTCCGAGACCGACGCCGGCGACATCGCGCTCGTCGCCGACGCGGCAAGCCTGTGGAAGTGGGTGCCCAAGCCGGTCGACCCCCGGCGCACGCGAGGCCTCACCGAGGGCGCCGGGGGCATGTCCACGTGGGTGTGGTCGACGCGCTCGCCCACCGCGGTCGCGACGACCCTCGACCGGGCAGACATCCAGGCGCAGGCCTCGCTGGTGCGCACGACTGCGGCGACCCGGCCCGAGCTGCAGGCTGCCGGGTGGTCGTCCGGGTACGTCGTCGCCCTCGGCGCCGCCGCCCTGCTGCTCGTCGCGGCGGCCACCCTGACCCTCGCTGTCCGCTTCGCGGACCGGGATGCGATGGCCGACGTCGTCCTCGGCCGGATGGGCTTCCGGTCTGCCGACCTCGCCAGGTCGCGCACCTGGGAGGTGGTCGCCGTCGTCGCCGCAGCGCTGGTGGCCGCCACGTTCGTCGTCGCCGCGCTCGCGATCGCCCCGACGACCGTCGAGCCGGCCGCGGACCTCCCCCCGCTGACCCGGCCGGCGCCGGCGCCGGTGGACGCCGCGGTGCTGCTCGCCGTCGGCGTGCTGCTCGTCGCCGGGTCTGCCGCCGTCGCCCGGCGACGAGCCGCCACCAGGGACCCGGCGGAGGTGCTCCGTGGCGACGGATGACCCGACGGCGGTGCGCTGCCACGGGCTGGTGAAGCTCTACCGGTCGGCGACCGGCGAGACCTATGCCCTGCGCGGCCTCGACCTGGTGCTCGGCCGAGGGGTGCTGACCGTCGTCGCCGGTCCCTCCGGCAGCGGCAAGAGCAGCCTGCTCCACCTGGTGGCTGCGCGAGACCGACCCAGCGCGGGGGAGCTCGACGTCCTGGGCACCGACGTCGCCACCGCCGCCTCGGCCGAGCTCCGCCGCCTCCGGCGTCGGCGCATCGGCTTCGTCGCGCAGCGGTCCGCGACCGCACTCTTCCCCCACCTCGTGGCGGCCGACCAGCTCCGCCAGGTCGCGGCACTGCGCGGCGGCCCGTTCGACGTGACCGAGGCGCTGGAGGCGGTCGACCTGGGGAGCCGCTCGTATCACCGCCCAGCCACCAGCTCCGGTGGCGAGCAGCAGCGGCTGGCGGTCGCGGCGGCCCTGGTCGGCGCACCAGACCTGGTGGTCGCCGACGAGCCGACCGCCGAGCTCGACCATGACAACGCCGACCTGGTGATGTCCGCGCTGCTCGGTGCCGCTCGCCGCGGGTCGGCTGTCGTCGTCAGCAGCCACGACCACCGAGTCGTGTCGCGAGCCGACCGCGTGCTCCGGCTCCGCCACGGTGTGCTCTCGTCAGAGCAGGAGGGTGCCGGGGCCACTACTGCGGTCATCGACTCCACCGGTCGCGTCCAGCTGCCTCCCGAGGCGCTCGACCTCTTCCCCGACGGGCGGGCTGCCGTGCACCTGGTCGACGGCGAGGTCGTGCTCCGACCCCCGAGGGAGACCGCGTGAGTGCCGCAGCCGACACGTCGGTGCTGACGGTCGACGGCGTCACCCACTCCTACGCCGACGGACCGAGCCGGCTTACGGCCCTGGACCAGGTCTCGATGACCGTCGGGTCCGGGGAGCTCGTCTGCCTCGCCGGCCCGTCCGGGTCCGGGAAGTCGTCGCTGTGCCACATCGCGGCGGGCCTCGAGCTGCCCGACGACGGAACCGTCGAGGTCGACGGCACACCACCGGCCAGGCTCGACTGGTCCGTGGTCTCGGTCCTGCCGCAGCAGCACGGCCTGGTCACCGGGCTGACGGCGCTGCAGAACATCCGGCTACCCGGGCAGCGGCTGCACCGGTCCGCCCGGGCGTCGACGATGCAGACGGGCTCGACCTCCTGATGAGCGCCCTCGACGTCCACCATCTCGCGGACCGGTCCGTGACCGACACGTCGATCGGCGAGCAGCAGCGCATCGCCCTGGCCCGCGCGCTGGTGCTGACGCCTCGACTGGCCGTCCTCGACGAGCCGACCGGCCACCAGGACGACGACCACGTGCAGCAGGTGCTGGCTGCCCTGCGCAGTGCGACGGGCGCCGGGACGGCCATCCTCGTCGCGAGCCACGACGCCCGCGTCGTCGACGTCGCCGACCGGGTGGTGCGCCTCGACGGCGGACGGCTGGCCTGACCGGTCAGGTCGTCGCAGCAGCCAGCTCCAGGACCGCCACGCCGGTCATGTCCAGCCAGCGCCGGTCCGGGCCGACGACGACGCGCACCAGCACGCTCTCGCAGCCGCGGCAGCGCAGGACCGCCCCGGGCGCCTGCAGGTAGGCGACAGCGTCGGCGAGCGATCCCAGCCGGTCGCAGGCAGCGCACCGGGCGACCGCCGCGGTCAGCTCCACGGCGAACACCTCGGAGAGCATCCCGGCCGCGGCGTTGCCGTCCAGCGCGTCCTGGCCCTGTCGCACGGCGTCCCGTCCGTTGTCTGTGGTGTCGCTCATCCGCGTCCTCCGGTAGGTCCGAACCGCTCTGTCCTGATCCGCGTCGGGTCGTGGCCGGCGGCCACGAGCAGATCGGCCACGGTCTCCACGAACCCGGTGGGTCCGCACACGAAGCATGCCGGCCGGTCCGCCGGCGGCAGGGTCACCGCCGCGAGCAGGGCTGCGTCCACCCGACCGGGCGGCCGGTCGCTGCCCTCTGGTGCTGTGCGGGTCCAGGCCAGCGTGAGCCCGCGTGGCCCTCCGTCGGTGAGCGTGCGCAGCTCGTCGCGGTAGATGACCGAGGACGGGTCGCGGACGCTGTAGAGCAGGCGCACCGGAGTCGACGATCCGACCCTCTCGTGAGTACGGAGCATGGCCATCAGCGGAACCACTCCGGAGCCGCCGGCGAGCAGCTGTGCGGGAGCCGGGTCCTCCGGCCGCCACACGAACCAGCCGCCGAGCGGGCCGCGGAGCTCGAGGGGAGCACCGACCGGCAGCACCTCGGTGAGGTAGGGCGAGACCTCACCGTCCGGCACCTTCTCGACTGTCACCTCCACGCGCATGCCGTCGACGGCGGACGCGATCGAGTAGGACCGCGTCGCGGAGTAGCCGTCAGGGGCCGTCAGCCGGATGTCGACGTGCTGACCCGCCCGGTGCCCCGGCCAGCCGGGCACGTCGAGGGCGATGGTGCGCGCGGTCGCCGACTCGTCGCGCAGCTCGGTGACCGTGCCGACCCGCCAGCTCATACCCGACGCCGGCCCGCCCGGGTCACTCGTCCCAGTAGCGCTGCTCGCGCCACGGGTCACCGTAGTTGTGGTAGCCGACGCTCTCCCAGAAGCCCGGCTCGTCGTCGTGCATCAGCGTGATGCCCCGCACCCACTTGGCGCTCTTCCAGAGATAGAGGTGCGGCACCAGCAGTCGGGCCGGCCCGCCGTGCTCGGGGTCGAGCTCGTCGCCGTCGTAGCGGAACGCCACCCAGGCCTGGCCGTCGAGCAGGTCGGCCACCGGCAGGTTGGTCGTGTAGCCGCCGTAGGAGTGGACCATCGCGAAGTCGGCGGAGGTCTCGACGTCCTCGAAGAGCGTGTCCAGGCTGACCCCGGTCCACGGCGTGCCGAGCTTGGACCACCGGGTGACGCAGTGCAGGTCCACGGTGACGTCTGCGTGCGGCAGCGCGGTGAGCTCGGACCACGACCACCCGTGCCGCTCCCCCGCCTCGGTGACGATCTCGAAGCGCCAGGTGTCGAGGTCCAGACGGGGCGTCGGCCCGGCGGACAGGACCGGGAAGTCGTGCGTGAGGTACTGCCCCGGGGGCAGGTCCGGCGCGCTTTCTCGTCCGCGGCCCGAGAAGCCGGGGGTGACGATGCCCATCCGATGTCCTCCCTGACCCAGCCGCTACTGGAGGTACCCCTCGACCTCGCCGACCGGGCGGCTGTGCGCCTCCTCGGGGTCGGCCCCTGTCTCGCGCAGCGCCTGCCGCTGGCGCAGGAGGTCCCAGCACTGGTCGAGGCTCTCCTCCAGCTGCGACAGCCGCGCGCGGTCGTCGGCCGAGACCTGTCCGGACCGCAGCCGGTGCTCCTCCTGGACGAGGTCGGTGATCGTCCGGTGGATGTCCGCGTCGCTCATGGGCGCGAATGTAGTCCTAGTCTGCGAATCAGGAACCTGTCAGCAATGATCGTCTCGGACCGTCAGACCGGCACGGAGGACGCATGCCCGACGAGTGCACCCACCTCGACCAGGTGGACGTCGACGCGCAGCCGTCGTCGACCGGGTGCGAGGACTGCCTGCGCACGGGTGACCGCTGGGTGCACCTCCGGATGTGCCGGGTGTGCGGCCGCGTCGGCTGCTGCGACTCGTCCCCCAACAAGCACGCGTCGGCGCACGGAGCGGCGGTCGGCCACCCGCTGGTCTCGTCATACGAGCCTGGTGAGGACTGGTGGTGGTGCTTCGTGGACGAGACGGGCTTCCTGATGCCCGACCTCCCGGAGTTCTCCCACCCGTGACCGAGACGACCATCCCGACAGCTGCAGCAACCGGGACCGACACCAGCAGCGGCCGCGAGCGCGCGGTCCTGCTCACCGTCGACGACGACCCCTCGGTGTCGCGGGCGGTGGCCCGCGACCTGCGCAGGCGCTACGGCGAGCACCACCGGGTGTTGCGTGCCTCGTCCGGTGCCGAGGCGATGGAGGCCTTGCGCGAGCTGAAGCTGCGCGGCGACCAGGTGGCAGTGCTGCTGGCGGACTACCGGATGCCCGAGATGAGCGGCATCGAGTTCCTCGAGCAGGCGATGGACCTCTTCCCGCGGGCCCGCCGAGCCCTGCTCACGGCCTACGCGGACACCGACGCCGCGATCGCGGCCATCAACGTCGTCGACGTCGACCACTACCTCCTCAAGCCGTGGGAGCCGCCGGAGGAGAAGCTCTACCCGGTCGTCGACGAGATGCTCGACGTCTACCGCGACACGGCAGCGACAGAGGTGCGCGAGACCAAGGTCGTCGGCCACCGGTGGTCGGCGCCGTCCTTCGCGGTGCGCGACTTCCTGGCCCGCAACGCGGTCCCCTACCGGTGGGTGGTCGTGGACGAGCCGGAGGGGCAGCGACTCCTGCAGGCGGCCGGGGTCGACGGCACGAGGCTGCCCCTGGTCGTCACGCCCGACGGCCAGGCGCTCGTCGCGCCGAGCACCGCCGAGGTCGCCGCGGCGGTCGGGCTCTCGACGACACCCGCCACCGACTTCTACGACCTCGTCGTCGTCGGCGGGGGACCTGCCGGCCTCGGCGCGGCGGTCTACGGCTCGTCCGAGGGCCTGCGCACCCTGCTCGTCGAGCGCGAGGCCACCGGCGGCCAGGCCGGTCAGTCGTCGCGGATCGAGAACTACCTGGGCTTCCCGGACGGCGTCTCCGGTGCCCAGCTGACCGACCGGGCCCGCCGGCAGGCGACGAAGTTCGGCGCCGAGATCCTCACGGCGCGTGACGTCGTCGGCCTGCGCGCCAAGGGCCCGTCACGGGTCGTGCGGTTCGGTGACGGCACCGAGGTCGCCGCGCACGCGGTGATCGTCGCCACCGGGGTGTCCTACCGCGACCTGGAGGCACCGGGCTGCGCCGAGCTCACCGGGTCCGGCGTCTACTACGGGTCGGCGGCGACCGAGGCCGCTGAGTGCGCCGACGCCGACGTCGTCGTCGTCGGCGGCGCGAACTCGGCCGGGCAGGCGGCCGTCTTCTTCGCGCGGGTCGCCAAGTCGGTCACCATCGTGGTCCGCGCAGCGTCCCTCGCGCACGGCATGTCGCACTACCTCATCGAGCAGCTCGAGGCGATCGACAACATCGGCTACCGGCTCGACACGGTCATCGAGGAGGCGCACGGCGACGGCCACCTCCAGGGAGTCACGCTGCGCCACGTGCCCAGCGGGGCGACCGAGCGGGTGAGCACCAGCCACGCGTTCGTCTTCATCGGCGCGCAGCCACGTACCGAATGGCTCGACGGGACGCTCGCCCGCGACGACCGCGGCTTCCTGCTCACCGGCCCCGACCTCGTCGTCGACGGGCGATCTCCCCGCGGCTGGCCGCTGGACCGCGACCCTTGGCCGCTCGAGGCGAGCATCCCGGGCGTCTTCGTCGCGGGCGACGCCCGCGCTGACTCCGTCAAGAGGGTGGCCTCCGCCGTCGGCGAGGGCGCGATGGCCGTCACCCTCGCTCACCGCTACCTGGGATCGCCATGAGCAGTCTCACCCCCGAACCCACCGCGGACCGGCTCCCGGTCGACGAGCTGCGCGGACTCTTCCTCTTCGAGAAGCTCGACGAGGAGCAGCTCCAGTGGCTCTCCGAGTGCGGCTGGGTCGTCGAGGTGCCCAGCGGCACCACGTTCATCGTCGAGGGCGACCCCTCCGAGGTCGTCGTCGTCCTGCTCGGCGGCACCATCGCCATGAGCCGGCGCGTCGGGCCTGACGACGTCGAGGTCGTGCGCACGGACCAGCACGGGGTCTACGCCGGCGCGATGTTCTCCTACCTCAAGGTCAACGAGGCTTCGACCTACACGACCAGCGTCCGCAGCCTCAGCGAGGTGCGGCTCTTCGTCATCCGCGGTGACGTCTTCGGTGACGCGGTGCGCGAGTGGTTCCCGATGGCGATACACCTGCTCGAAGGACTCTTCCTCGGCCTGCGCAACTCGCAGCAGATCGTCGGGCAGCGCCAGCAGCTGCTCGCCCTCGGCTCGCTGGCCGCGGGCCTGACCCACGAGCTAAACAACC
The DNA here is from genome assembly GCA_963762865.1 of uncultured Actinomycetota bacterium. Taxonomy (GTDB): domain Bacteria; phylum Actinomycetota; class Actinomycetes; order JACCUZ01; family JACCUZ01; genus DATHAP01. The sequence continues at coordinate 24,459 of CAVXNC010000008.1, read as the reverse complement.
CGGCCGCCGCCGCCGTCCGGGCGAACGCGGCACTGCGCGAGCGGGTCGCCGGCATGCGCCACAAGCTGGCGATGCTGGCGCACGACGAGATCGACCCGCGGATGCTCGAGCTGCTGGTCGACGTGCAGGAGGAGGCGGTCGCCGCCGTCTCGAAGGCGCCCGAGCTGTCGCCGCTCGAGGAGTCGGAGCGGGAGGACGAGCTGACCGACTGGCTCGACGAGCACAGGGTCCGCGACGGCTGGGAGCTGGCGCCGGTGCTCGTCGCGGCGGGCATGTCGACCGACTTCCTCGACCGGGTGGCCGCCGGCGCGCGCCCCGACATGCTCGACGGAGCGGTGCGCTGGCTGACCTACACGCTGGAGACCGAGCTGCTGCTGCAGGAGATCACCGACTCGGTCACCCGCATCTCGACGCTCGTCTCGGCGGCCAAGCAGTACTCCCACATGGACCGGATGCCCTTCGAGCGGGCCAACGTGCACGAGGGGCTGAAGAGCACCCTGGCGATGCTGATGGGCAAGCTCGAAGGGATCACCGTGGTCAAGGACTTCGACCGGTCGCTGCCGCCGATCCCGCTCTACGCCGGCGAGCTCAACCAGGTCTGGACCAACCTGATCGACAACGCGGTCCAGGCGATGGACGGCTCCGGCACGCTGACTCTGCGCACGTCGCTGGACGGCGACTACGTCCGCGTCGAGATCGGCGACACCGGCCCGGGTGTCCCGCCCGAGATCCGCCAGCGCATCTTCGAGCCGTTCTTCACCACCAAGCCGGTGGGGCAGGGCAGCGGTCTGGGTCTGGACATCTCCTACCGCATCGTGGTCGCCCGGCACGGCGGTGACCTCACGGTCCATTCGACACCTGGTGAGACAACCTTCGTCGTGCGGCTTCCCCTCACCGAGCGTCCAGCCGCGTGATCCGGCCCATGGCGTCGTCACCGTCCGGTCAGCAGCACCGGATCTCGCGCGGCGACCAGGTGGCGGTCGTCACCGAGGTTGGTGCGACCGTGCGGTCCTACCACGTCGCTGACCGGCCGGTGCTCGACGGGTTCCCGGCCGACCAGCGCCCCGACGGTGGCCGCGGACAGGTGCTCGCGCCCTGGCCCAACCGGGTGCGTGACGGTCGCTACCGCTTCGACGGCCAGGACCTGCAGCTCGGTCTGACCGAGGCGGCGAAGGGCAACGCCATCCACGGGCTCGTCCGCTGGGTCGGGTGGGCTCCGCAGTCGCACACGGACCACGAGGTCGTCATGGCGACGACTGTCTGGCCACAGCCCGGCTACCCGTGGCTGCTGCGGCTGGCAGCGACGTACCGCCTCCTCGAGGACGGGCTCGAGGTCACCCTCGCGGCGCGCAACGAGAGCGAGCACCCGGCGCCCTACGGCGTCGGCCAGCACCCCTACCTGGCCGCACCCGGCGGGGTGGACAGCGCCGTGCTCACCGTGCCGGCCGACCGGCGCCTGCTGATGGACGACCGCAGCGTCCCGGTCGGTGACGAGCCGGTCGACGGCACGCCCTACGACTTCCGGTCCGGACGTCCGGTCGGCGACCTCCGGCTCGACGAGGCGTACGTCGCGCTGCAGCCCGGTCCGGACGGCCGGGTGCGGGTGCGCCTCGACGAGGCCGCTGGCGACCACGGCGTGGAGCTGTGGTGCGAGGCGGCGACCACCCGCTGCCTGCAGGTCTTCAGCGGCGACACGCTGCCCGACCCGGCGCGGCGTCGCCAGGGCCTCGCGGTGGAGCCGATGAGCTGTCCGCCGGACGCCCTGGCGAGCGGGGTGGACCTGGTCGTCCTCCCGCCCGGTGACGAGCACGTCCTGCGCTGGGGCATCCGCGGCTGGTGACCGCCTGAGCCGCCTCCGGCGGGTGTCCAGATGGCATGGACATTCCCGGGCGAGATGTCCTAGCGTGTGCCCCGGTTGGAAGTTGTGAGTGCCTCGGTGTCTTGAAACGCTCGGCCGTCCAACGGTCGGGCGTGTCTTGTATGAGGGACCTGACAGCCTGTCAGGACCTGAAGAGGGAGCGCGATCTGACGACCCGGTCGTCGCGAGGTGCGGCGGTCGAACTTCGTTTCCTCCGAAGGAGAGACAGTGCCTCAGGGAACCGTCAAGTGGTTCAACGCCGAGAAGGGCTTCGGCTTCATCGCCCAGGACGGCGGCGGGCCCGACGTCTTCGTGCACTTCTCGGCCATCCAGGCCGACGGCTACCGCTCGCTGGACGAGAACCAGCGCGTGGAGTTCGAGGTCACCCAGGGCCAGCGCGGCCCGCAGGCCGACCAGGTGCGCCCCGTCTGAGACCGGCTCGACCCGGTCTGGTGCCCGGCCCCCTCACGGGGGGCCGGGCACTTGCCTTTTGCCACCCTTTTGCCAGCCTTTGCCGGGCGCTCCTCAAGAGCGCGGACTAGTCCGGTCGACACCATTCGTGTAGTCCTTTCCGACGCCCCACAGGAGGGCCGTCTGCATGAGCACCGCCACGGACAGCACGCAGGACACCCCGACCGGCCACCGCCCGGCACCCGATGCCGACAGCGCCGCGGACCTCGCGGTCATGACGCTGCTGCACGACCACGTGCCGCTCGCCCTGCTCTGCGACCTCACGGATCCCGAGGGCCCGGAGTCGGCCGCGATCCTCGCCGAGGAGGGGGCACCGGAGTCCCGGTGGTGGGAGCCGGCCGGCTGAGCCGCCCCGCCGGCCCCTCGACGGGCCGATACTCGGGGCATGACCGAGGGACTGGACGTCGTCGGGCGCGCGGATGAGGACGCCGCCCCCAACGACCCGATGCCCCCGGCACTGCGCCTGCTCGTCTTCATCGCCGTCGGTCTGATCGCGGTCGCCGTCCTGACGCGCACCGACGTGCTGTCGTCCGACGGCACCGACCGCTCGGGCCTCCCCACACCGTCCCCGTCGGTGACGCGTCCCCCCACGACGAGCAACCTGGTCCTCGGTCCGCCGCGACCGGTCGCCCGGTGGAACGACGCGCTGGCGGTCGGCCTCCCCGACGGCGTGCGCGCCGACCGGCCGGTGCTCGAGACCGTCGACGAGGACAGCGACCTGGTCGCCGTCGAGTCGCCACCCGAGCCGGGGGCCGCCCGGGCGGGGTTGCTGGGGATCGGCGACGGGGACCTCGTGCGGATCGACGTGCGCTCCGGCGAGGCGACCCGGGTGGCGGCCGCCACCGACGTCGTCGACGCGGCGGCCAGCCCCGGACGCGTGCTCGTGCTCCGCGACGGCCGACTGCTCGAGCTCGACGCGGGCGACGGCCGGATCACCGACGACAACCCCTTCCCGGGCTTCGACCCCGCCGGCTGGGTGGCGCACGGCGTGGTACGCACCCAAGCGACCGGCGCCCTGCTGATGAGCGCCGTGGACGACGCGACGCGCCTGGCCGTCGCCTGGCCGGGCACCCTGGTGCGGACTGCGCAGCAGCAGCAGGTCACCCCGCTGCCGGTCGACGGTGCCCTGCTGGGGATCGCCGGCGACTGGGTCCTCGTGCTCGGCGAGACATGTCCGGGTGAGGACTGCGTGCTGCGCACGGTGCAGGTCACGCCGGGCCGGGTCGACGTCGGGGAGGTCACCCCGCCGACCGGCTGGTCCTTCACCCCTGGGCCGATCGCCGGCCACCGCCCCGGCGTGCTGGTGCCGGTCCGGTCCCTCGAGGGCGTGGGCTTCGCGCTCGCCCGCCTGGTGACGCGCTTCGACCAGCCGGTCGTGCTGCCCGGCACGGACCGCGTCCTGCTGCGGGCCGGGCTCGTCGACGGTCCGGACGGCACGGTCTACCTGCTGGCCGGCCGGCCGTTCGCCAACCCGGAGGTCGTGGTCTGGGACCCGACGGTCCCCTACACCGTGGTGCGGCTCTACAGCTTCCGCGTCGGGTCCGGCGCGGAGCTGGTCTGCGTCTGCGGCTGACCGAGGGCACCGGCTGGGCACGCGCCGGCGACGGCTACCGTGTGCCGGTGCCCGAGGGTCACACGATTCATCGCAGCGCCCGCGAGCACCTTGCTCGGTTCGGCGGCGTCGCCGTGTCGGTCAGCAGCCCGCAGGGCCGCTTCGCGGAGGGGGCCGCGCTCCTCGACGGCCGGCCGCTGCTCGCCTCGGAGGCCTACGGCAAGCACCTCTTCCTCGGCTTCCCCGATGACCGCTGGCTGCACGTCCACCTCGGTCTCTACGGCACCTGGACCTTCGGCGATGCACCGCCACCACAGCCGCGGGGTGCCCTGCGCGTCCGGCTGGTCGGCAACGGCTCGTGGGCCGACCTGCGCGGCCCGACCGCCTGCGAGGTCTGGACCCCGGTCGAGAAGTCCGTCCTCGAGGCCCGGCTCGGACCTGACCCGTTGCGCCCGCGACCGCGCGGCGACGACGCCTGGTCCCGGCTGTCTCGCAGCCGTACGCCCGTCGGGCAGCTGCTGATGGACCAGCAGGTGGTGGCCGGGATGGGCAACGTCTACCGGGCCGAGGTGCTCTTCCGGGCGGCCATGTCCCCGCACCGACCGGGCCGTCTTGTGCGCCGCGACGAGTGGGACCCGATGTGGACCGATCTCGTCACCCTCATGAAGGCCGGCCTGCGCAGCGGCCGGATCATCACGACCCGGCCGTCCCACCGGTCACGGACCGGCCGGGTGCGCCGCGAGGACGCGCTCTACGTCTACCGCCGCACCGGTCTGCCGTGCCGGGTCTGCGGGACACCCATCGCGACCGAGGTGATGGCCGGGCGCAACCTCTTCTGGTGCCCGCGCTGCCAGGCGTCCTAGCGCTTCGTCGACCCGCCGCGCCCAGCAGGCGGTTCCCGGTTGGTTAGGGTCGGGCGCTCGCTCTCGCGGACCCGAGGAGGAGGCTTGCCAACGACCGGCGGACCACAGCCGATCTTCCTGCTCGGCTGCCCCCGCTCCGGGACCACGCTGCTGCGGGTGATGCTCAACGCGCACCCGCGGATCGCGCTGCCGCCGGAGAACAGGTTCGTCGCGCCGCTCTGGTTCGGCCGCCACCGGTTCAGCCCTCCCGGCAGCGCGCGGGCGGCCCGGCGGATGGCCCGGTCGCTGACCAGGCGCGGCCGCGGCTCGTCGCACCTCGGCGTCTCCCGCGACTCGCTGGTCGCCGACTTCGAGCGCACCCGGCCGGAGTCGGTCGCGGTGGCGTTGGACCAGGTCTTCGCGGCGTACGCCCACCGTCACGGCAAGGCGCGCTGGGGCGACAAGCGGCCCGCCTACTACACCCTGGTCGACGAGCTGCACGCCATGTTCCCGGACGCCAAGTTCGTGCACCTGGTGCGCGACGGCCGCGGCTGCGTGGCGTCGCTCAAGCGGCCGCCCTTCTCCTACTCGTCCAGCCGTGCCATCGCCACCTGGCTCAACAGCATGCATGCCGGTCGGCGGGCGCTGCGGCGGCTCGGCCCGGAGCGATTCCTCGAGCTGCGCTACGAGGACCTGACGACGACGACGGAGGCGACGCTGCGACAGCTGTGCAACTTCGTCGGGGAGGACTTCGCCGACGCGATGCTGCACCCCGAAGCGGTCGTGGAGACCTACGTCCCGGCGCACTTCGAGCAGCACGGGCAGATCGCGGCCGGTGTGAACACGTCGTCGATGCGCGCGTGGGAGCGCGAGCTGTCCCCGGTCGAGGTCGCCGCCGTCGAGCGGCTCGGTGCGCGCGACTTCCGGCGTTTCGACTGGGACCGCACGACATCGGGACGGCCGTCAGGTCTGATGGCGCGTGCTGCGTTCTCGCACCTCCGCTTCCGGGTGGTGCTGCCGCTGGCTGTCCGGCTCGACCGGTGGACCGACCTGCCCGGCCCGGCAGGCAAGGTCGCTCGTCGCGTCTGGCGGCGGCTCCCGCTGCGCCGCCAGCTGTTGCGCTGACCCGGGGTCAGGTCAGCGACACCGCGACCGCGAAGCCCGCTGCACATGCGGCGAGCGCCCCGACGACGCTGACCAGGACGTTGAGCGCCGCGGTCCGCGGGTGCGCCTGCTGCAGGAGTCGCACCGTCTCGAAGGAGAACGTGGAGAACGTCGTCAGCGCGCCGCAGAAGCCGGTGCCGACGAGCAGCAGCAGCCAGTGATCCGTCGCCTGTCCGGTGAGTGAGCCGGCCGTCACGCCGAGCACCAGCGACCCGGTGACGTTGACCGTCACCGTGCCCCACGGCAGCTCCGAGCCGTGGCGGGACTGGACCACGAGGTCGGTCAGGTAGCGCGCGGGCGCGCCGACCATCGCACCGAGCGCCACGGCGAGCAGCATCACCGGGAGCCACCGCCGTCGCGCGCCGGCCGCTCGACCACGGCGCGGGTCACCAGGATGCCGGTCGCCGCAGCCGCCACGCCGGCCAGGACGCTGCCCAGCAGATAGGTGACGGCAGTCACCGGGTGCCCCAGAGCAACGAGGTCACGGCTCTCGAGGGCGTACGTCGAGAAGGTGGTGTAGCCGCCGAGGACCCCGACGCCCGCGAACGGCCGCAGGTAGCGGTGCGCCGGCCACACGTCGAGGGCGAGCACCATCAGGACGCCGATGGCCAGGCAGCCGCTGAGGTTGACGAGGAAGGTGCCCCAGGGAAAGTGCCCGTCGTCGTACGGCGCCACGGTGCTCACTCCGTAGCGCGCCACGGCCCCGATCGCGCCACCCACCGCGACGACCGCCAGGACGTCACGACGCTCGAGCAGCGCCTCACGAAGCACCGCTCGGGCGGACGGGCGGCCGAGCAGCAGCTCCGCCGTGTCGACGTCGGGGTCGACCGGCAGGTCGGGTGGCCCGTCCGGCCTCTTGTCGCTGTCCACGGCCCGCCGAGCCTAGCGAGCGGTCAACACCCGGACGGACCCGTCGCGGGCGTCGATGGTCACCTTGTGCGGCGAACTGGAGGCGGTCGGGACGGTCACGTCCTGCGAGCCGTCGTCCACGTCGACCGAGACGTCGTAGGACGTCCCGTCGTCGGGCATGCCCAGCTCGATCGAGCCGTCCCGGGTCGTCGCCCGCACGGACGTCGGCGGCCGTGCGAAGTCGAGCTGGGTCGAGCCGTCCGAGGACTCGAGGGAGACCCGGTCCGAGGTGAGCCCGGTGCCGTGCACGGACCCGTCACTGGTCACCAGGCGGAGGTCTCCGGAGAGGCCCCGCAGGTCGACGCTGCCGTCCGCCGTGTGCACGTCGAGCGGGCTGGTCAGGCCGTCGACGACCAGGTGCCCGTCCGAGACGCCGCCGGTCACCCGCAGGTCGGGCGGCACGGTGAGCCGGATGCGGCCGGTGCACGGCAGGCCCGGCGAGAAGGGGCAGCTCGACGTGAGCACCAGGCGGTCTCCGTCCTGCCGCGACGACACTGTCGGCTGGCTCAGTGACCAGGTCCAGCGGCGGCTCATCCCGACGCTGTCGGCGCCCTCCGTCGCGACGACGTCGACGTCCTCGAAGCCGGTGTCGAGCTCGATCGTCGTGACGCCCTGGTAGGTCGCGGTGCGAGTCTGGGTGTCGCGTGCCAGCAGGCTCGCAAGTGTGACCGCGCCGTAGGCGACGAGCAGCAGCGAGAGACCGACCGCAAGGATCCGGGCAGGTGCGTGGCTGGTCATCGAGTCATCCCCCGATCCACCGCAGGACGGCAAGCACGCGGCGGTGGTCCTGCTCCGCGGGAGGCAGGCCGAGCTTGCCGAAGATCGAGCTGACGTGCTTCTCGACCGCGCCCTCGGTGACCACCAGCTCGGTCGCGATCCCGGTGTTCGAGCGTCCCTCGGCCATCAGCCGCAGCACGTCGGTCTCGCGCGGAGTCAGCCCGGCGAGCGGGTCCTTGCGCCGGCTCCGCACGAGCAGCTGGGACACGACCTCCGGGTCGAGTGCGGTGCCGCCGTCGGCGACCCGACGGACCGCCTCGAGGAACTCGCGGACGTCGGCGACCCGGTCCTTGAGCAGGTAGCCGAAGCCGCGGGTGTCCGACGCGATCAGGTCGGTGGCGTAGCGCTCCTCCACCCACTGGCTCAGCATGAGCACCCCGACGTCCGGGTGCTGGGCGCGGATGACCAGCGCCGCTCGTACGCCCTCGTCGGTGTGCGTCGGTGGCATCCGGATGTCGACCACGCAGATGTCCGGCAGGTGCTCGTCGACGGCGCGCAGCAGCTCGTCCGCGTCGTCGACGGCCTCGACGACGTCCATGCCGGCGTCGGTGAGCAGGTGGACAAGGCCTTCGCGCAGCAGCACGGAGTCCTCGGCGATCAGGACGCGCACGGCACCTCCACGGTCACGGTCGTCCCGCCGGTCGGCGAGCTGTGCAGTCGGAAGGTCCCGTCGACGGCGCGCACCCGGTCCCGCAGCCCGGCGAGCCCGCCGTCAGGAGCCTCGGTGGCGCCGCCCTTGCCGTCGTCGGACACCGAGACGAGCAGCCGGTCGCCGGCACGCTCGACGTGGACGGCGGCCCGGCTGGCACCGGAGTGCTTGGCGACGTTGGTCAGCGCCTCGCTGACGACGAAGTAGGCGATGGCCTCGACGGTCGGCGACGCCCGCTGGGGCACGTCGACGTCGAGGCTCACCGGCACCGGCGAGCGGGCGGCGAGCGCGGAGAGCGCGGCGTCGAGGCCCCGGTCGGTGAGTACGGCCGGGTGCACGCCACGGACCACCTCGCGCAGCGCGGCGATGGAGTCCTTGGCCTCCTGGTGGGCCTGCGCGACGAGCTCCTTCGCCGCGTCGGGGTCCGAGTCGAGCTTCTCCTTCGCGCGCCCCAGGTTCATCGCCAGTGCGACCAGGTGCTGCTGGGTGCCGTCATGCAGGTCGCGCTCGATCCGCCGCCGCTCGGAGTCGGCGGCGTCCACGACGCGGGCCCGCGTCTCCCGCAGCTCGGTGACCTGCAGCCGCAGCGCCTCGGTGCTGCTCGGCGACAGCAACGACCGGGAGAGCGCAACGTGACCGAGCACCAGCCCGGCACTGAGCAGCCGCGCGAGCAGCAGGAACGCCACACCGGCAGCGAAGCCGGTCCAGGTCTCCAGGGCGTCCGACCAGTCCAGCCAGGTGACGGCGTCGTCGCCGGGGAGCCGGTCGGCGTAGAGCGGCAGGGTGATGCCCGCCACGGCTGCTGACCAGAAGGCGAGGACCAGGCTCGCCGACACCGCACCCAGCGGGAGGAGCAGCACGCCGTGCGCGACCTCCTTCCAGAACTCGCCCGACCGCACGCGGAGGAAGATGCGCCGGACCCAGCCGCGGTCCGGCGCCGGCCGCAACGGCCGGCCCGGCAGGTCGACGTCGAGGAAGGCGGCCACCCGGCGACGCTCCATCGTGGCGAGCCCGTGCACGACGAGCACCGCGAGGCCCGCGACGGGGATCCCGAGCAGGAAGGCGGGTAGCAGCCCCACGCTGAGCGCGAGCATGGTGACCGTCACGGTGAAGGTGAGGATGCCGGCGAAGAGGCCGGTCACGAGGTAGGCGAGCTCGAGCAGCGGACGTGTCACCCACCTCCCGGACATCTCGGCTCCTCTCGTCGGCCGGGGCTGTCCCGACTGGAACCCCAACGCTAGAGATCCGCCGCGCCCTCCGGCAGCCGGGCGGCACCCGGACGCGCCCTGGGGTTGTCCCCACCCCCGTTCGGCCGCTGGCCGCAGAGACGTCGGCCGTCGTCGTCGGCACGGTGAGAGCCATGACACTCCTCGCAGACCGCACCGCATCGCCCGCACCCGGACCAGGCACCACGACCCGCCGCAGCGCCGCCGAACGACTCGCTCGCTGGAGCACCCGGCACCGCTGGACGGCCCTTCTCCTCTGGCTGCTGCTGGTTGCCGTCGCCGTCGTCGGCGGCTCGGTCGCCGGCACCCGGACGCTCACCGACGGCGAGATCGGAGCCGGTGAGTCCGGGCGTGCCGATCGGCACCTCGAGCAGGCCGGCTTCCCGCCCGACCTGACCGAGCGCGTCCTCATCCAGGCACCGAAGGGGCAGGTGCTCGAACGAGCCGAGACGCGCGCCGTGACCGGGGAGCTGCGCCAGGCGCTCGACCCGCTGCCGGCCGTCGCATCGGTCGGCGACGTCGTCCGGTCCGCGGATGGACGGTCCGCCGTTCTCCCGATGGTCCTCGACGTCGACTCCCTGACCGGCACGCCCGCCGAGGACCTGGCCGCGGAACGCATCGACACGGTGGTCGCGGCCACTGCCGGCGTGGCAGAACGCCACCCCGGTGTGACGGTCGCACAGGTCGGTGGGACGTCGATCGACCGCGCCATCGGTGACGTGGTCGAGAGCGACTTCCAGCGCGCCGAGACCCTGAGCCTGCCGGTGACGCTCGGCATCCTGCTGCTCGCCTTCGGCGCGCTCTTCGCCGCCGGTGTCCCGCTGCTGCTCGCCCTGTCCGCGGTCGGCACGTCGATCGGGCTGGCCGGGCTGGTGTCGCACCTGCTCCCGGTCAGCGACACCCTCAACAGCGTCATCCTGCTGATCGGTATGGCGGTCGGCGTCGACTACTCCCTCTTCTACGTGCGGCGGACCCGCGAGGAGCGCGCCCGCGGCGCCAGCCGCCGGGAGGCGATCGACATCGCCGCGGCGACCAGCGGCCGTGCGGTCGTCGTCTCCGGCATCGCCGTCATCGTGGCGATGGCGGGCCTGCTGCTCTCCGGCAGCTCGGTCTTCAGCTCGATGGCCATCGGGACCATGCTGGTCGTCGCCGTGGCGGTGCTCGGATCGCTCACCGTGCTGCCCGCGGTGCTGTCGCTGCTCGGCGACAAGGTCGACCGGCCGCGGATCCCGCTGGTCCACCGGCTGCGCCGCGAGGGCCACGCCTCAAACACGCGCTTCTGGCCGCTGGTGATGCGCGGCGTCCTCGCCAAGCCGGTGCTCTCGCTGGTGGTGGCAGGCACCGCACTGACCGCCCTCGCCGTGCCCGCACTGGGCATGCGGCTGGGCGAGTCCGGCGCGGACTCGTTGCCGCGCTCGATCCCGGAGGTCCGGACGTACGACGCCATGACTGCCGCCTTCCCGCAGACCGGCTTCACCCACACGATCGCCGTCTGGGACGCGGACGGGGAGCCGCTGGACCGCTCCGCCGTGACCACCGGGCTGCACTCGCTGGTGCGTTCGGCCGAAGGCTCGGGACAGTTCGCCGACCTGGGTGACTCCGCCGTCGCGTTCGCACCGGACGGGTCGACGGCGACCGTCGACCTGGCCATGACCGGGGACTTCAACGGCGACCGCGCCGCCTCCTCGCTGGACCTGCTGCGCGACGACCTGGTGCCCGCCCTCCGGGCCGACCTGCCGGACACCGAGATCGCCGTGACCGGTGACGCCGCCGGGTCACGCGACTTCACGGCCAGCCTGAAGTCGCATCTTCCACAGGTCTTCGCCTTCGTTCTCCTCGTGACGTTCCTCGTGCTGGTCCTCGCGTTCCGGTCGGTCGTCATCGCTGCCACTGCGGTCGCGCTCAACCTGCTCTCGGTCGGCGCCGCCTACGGACTGCTGACGCTGGTGTTCCAGCACGGCCTGGCGACCGGCCTGCTCGGCGTGCAGCAGAGCGGCTTCATCGTCGACTGGCTGCCGCTCTTCCTCTTCGTGATCCTCTTCGGGCTCTCGATGGACTACCACGTCTTCGTGGTCAGCCGGGTCCGGGAGGCGCACGAGCTCGGCGAGCCGACCCGAGCGGCGATCGCCCGCGGCGTGACGTCGTCGGCCGGTGTCGTGACCAGTGCGGCGGCGGTGATGATCGGCGTCTTCAGCATCTTCGCCACGCTGTCGCTGCTGGAGTTCGAGCAGCTGGGGATCGGCCTCGCGGCCGCCGTCCTGGTCGACGCCACCATCGTGCGCGCCGTGCTGCTCCCTGCGGCGATGGCCGTGCTCGGCCGGCGCAACTGGTGGCTGCCACAGTGGCTGGACCGGGTGCTGCCCGCCGGGCACTGACAGCGGTCCTCCCCGCCGGGAGCAGACTTGTGACGTCGGATGTCACATTTCTGCTCCCGGCGGTGCTTACGGGACATGGACCTGGTTCAGCGCGGACGGGCTGCCCCGGCGGGCGTCGTGATGGCACTCACGGCCTCCCCGGCATCCTCCGCCACCGAGCGACGGGACGGGAGGACGGAGCAGGTGACGGAGTCGGGGTCCGCCCAAGAACCGGTCCGCGACGACCTGCACGAGGTCTTCCGGCGGGACTACCACCTGGTCGTCGGGGTGGCGGCACGGGTGCTGGGCTCACGGGACCAGGCCGAGGACGTCGCCCAGGAGGTCTTCCTCTCCTTCGGGCGCTCCTCGGTGCCGGCAGCGGAGGCCCGCGGCTGGCTCTCCGTGGCGGCGGCCCACACCGCGTTGAACCTGGTCCGGGCGGGCCGGCGGCGCGCCTCCCGGGAGGAGCTCGTCGCGGCGTCCCGCGAGACGGTGGCGCCCGACGTGGCCGAAGCCGTGGTGACGTCGGAGGAGCGCACCCTCGTCCGAGCCGCTCTCGCCCGGTTGCCCCGCACCCAGTCGGTGGCGCTCGTGCTGCGGCACAGCGGATTGAGCTATGCCGACGTCGCCACCGCACTCGACCTGTCCCCCACGAGCGTCGGCACCACCGTGCGACGCGCCGAGTCTGCCCTTCGCAAGGAGCTGAACCGCCATGCGTCATCCGACTGAGGGCGTGCTGCGCCGCCTGCTCGACGAACCCGCCGGAGTGTCCGACCCCGACCGCAGGCACGTCGCCGACTGCCCGCAGTGCCTCACCGACCTCGCCGCGGCGCGCGAGGACGCCACCCTGGTCGGGGCGGCCCTGGCTGTCCCGGGTCGCGCGGGCCTCGACGTCGATGCCGCCTGGCAGCGGCTGTCGTCGGGCGCCGGCAGCCCCGTACCCCAGCATTCGTCCGGCGCGAGGGCGACGCGAGCGAGGGCGCCACGCGCAGGACGGGCCCGTGATCTCGTACGTCGCCCCGCTGTTGCCGTGCTGGCAGCCGCGGTCGTCGTGGCTGGTGCCGGCGCGGCGGCCGCCAACGACTGGCTGCAGATCTTCCGGACCGAGAAGATCACCCCGATCAGCCTGCAGGCCGCAGACCTGGTGGCGATGCCCGACCTGAGTGCCTACGGGGACGTCACGGTGACCGGCGGGGGTGACCCGCGCGAGGTCGCCGACGCGTCGGCCGCCACGGAAGAGACGGGTCTCGAGGTGCCGGACGTGGCGACCCTGCCGCGCGGCGTCACCGGCGAGCCGGTCTACCGGGTGGGTGCTCCGGTCAGCGCCACCTTCACGTTCTCGTCCGAGCGTGCCACCCGAGCGGCCGCCGAGGCCGGCGAGACGCTGCCCCCGCCCCCGCCGGGCCTCGACGGCAGCCGCGTGCGGCTGGACGCCGGCCCCGGTCTGGCCGCGGTGTGGAGGTCGTCCGGGGGCGTGCCTGCCCTTGTCGTGGGGCGCGCCGTCGCTCCGACGGCCTTCTCCTCCGGCGTCCCCTTCGAGACGGTGCGCGACTACCTGCTGTCCCTCCCCGGTCTGCCGGACGACGTCGCCGCCCAGCTGCGCACCTTCGCCGCGGACGGCTCGACGCTGCCGCTGCCAGTCCCGTCCGACGAGGTCGAGACCTCGACCGCGGTCGTGAACGGGGCGCCGGCGACGGTGCTGGAGACGCGCGACCGGGCGGTTGCCGCGGTCGTGTGGGTGGACGACGGTGTGGTGACGGCCGTGGCCGGCTCGCTGGACACCGATGAGGTGCTGTCGATCGCGAAGGAGCTTCGCTGACCGTGACCGCCGACCCCACCACCCACGACCGATCGCCCGTCGGGGACGAGGCCACCCGTGCCGCGCGGGACCTCGTCGCCGGCCTGCCGGCGGCGCCCGCCGTCTGGTGCTCCGGGCTGCGCAAGAAGTACGGCCGGCGAGCGGCTGTCGACGACGTGTCCCTCGAGGTGGGCCGCGGCCAGGTCGTCGGGCTGCTCGGACCCAACGGGGCCGGCAAGACCTCGGTCATCAAGATGCTGCTCGGCCTGGTCCACCCGGACGCCGGGGAGGTCATGCTCCTCGGGCGGCCGGCGACCGAGCCCGCCGCCCGCGCCCGCGTCGGCTACCTGCCGGAGCTCTTCCGGTACCAGCCGTGGCTGAGCGCGGCCGAGGTGCTCGCCCTGCACGTCCGGCTCACGGGGATCGACGTGCCGGCGGCGGAGCAGCACGAGCGGCTGTCCCTCGTCGGGCTGGCCGACCGCGCTCATGACCGGGTGGGTGGGTTCTCCAAGGGGATGCAGCAGCGCCTGGGCCTGGCGGTCGCCCTGGTGACCCGGCCGGAGCTGGTGATCCTCGACGAGCCGACCAGCGCGCTCGACCCGCTCGGCCGGGCGGACGTACGGGACCTGGTGCTGGAGCTCCGGTCCCAGGGCGTCGCCGTGCTCCTCAACTCGCACCTGATCGGCGAGGTCGAGCGAGTCTGCGACCGGGTGGTGATCCTCGACCACGGGCGGGTCGCCGCCTCGGGCACCCTGGCCGAGCTGCTCGGCCAGCGCGAGCTCCGGATGCACCTGACAGACGTCTCACCGGCGGTCGAAGCGAGGCTCGCGAGGACGGGCAGCGTCGAGCGGGTCGGTGACTGGTTCACCGTGCTGCTGCCGGTCGACGACGTGGACGACGACGCCCACGAGAGCACCACGTCACTCGTGCCCGAGCTGGTCGGCGACGTGGTCGGGCTGGGCGCGCGGGTGCACGCGGTCGAGCCGGCGCGGATCAGCCTGGAGGAACGGCTGCTCGGGATCCTGCGGCCGGGACCGGAGGGTGACCGATGAACACGGTGCGCACCGTCCTGACGATCGCCGCGCTGACCCTGCGCGAGGCGTCGCGCCGCCGGGTGCTGCTGGCTCTGGCCGGGCTCACGGTGGTGCTGATCGGTCTCAGCGGCTGGGGCTTCTCGAGACTCGCGGCCGAGGAGTCCATGACCAGCGGCGAGAGCCGGCTGGTCGCCTCCATCCTGCTCAACCTGGTGATGTTCGGCTTCAGCCTGATCGCCGCCCTGGGCACGGCGTTCCTCGCCGGCCCGACGCTGGCCGGCGAGACCGAGTCGGGCATCGCGCTGACCGTGCTGGCTCGGCCGGTCCGGCGGTCGGCCTTCCTGCTGGGCAAGTGGCTGGGCCTGGTGGTCTTCGGCACCGGCTTCGTCGTCGTCGCCGGGCTGGCCCAGTGCCTGGTCGTCCGGGCGACGGCCGACTACTGGCCGCCCGACCCGGCGGCCGCCTTTGCGCTGCTCGCGGCGGAGACCACCGTCCTGCTCACCCTCGCCCTGCTGCTGTCCACCGTCATCTCACCGATGGCCTCGGGCGTCGTCTCCGTCGGCCTCTTCGGCGCCGCCTGGGTCGCCGGCGTCGTGGGCGGCATCGGCGAGTCGCTCGACAACGAGAGCATCGCGCGCGTCGGCACGCTCTCGCGGATCGCCCTGCCCACCGACGGCCTGTGGCGCGGGGCGATGCACGCCTTCCAGGACCCCACAGCGCTCGCCCAGTTCGGCACCGAGGACGGCGTGGCGTTCCCGTTCCTGAGTGCCGCCCCGCTGACCCTCACCTACCTCGCCTGGGCCGCGGTGTGGGTGGCGATGATCTGGGGTCTCGCGGCGACGTCCTTCCTGCGCAAGGACCTCTGACGCTGCGGTCGGCGGCCGACTTCGGGAGTCGGCCGCCGACCGCAGCGACGTCTCAGGCCACCGCCGGAAGTGCTGCCACGTCCCCGACGACCAGGTCGCGCTTGAAGACGCTCGGGCGGAAGAGCTGCTTGCAGAGCTCCTTGCTCATCGGCTCGGCGCCGCCCCAGTCGTGCAGGTTCTTCATGACGTTCCTGGTCACCGGACCGAAGAACCCGTCCGGGAGCAGGCCGACGACGTCCTGCAGGAAGGCCACCGACTCGTTGGTCGCCCCGAAGACGATGTCCGCGCGACGCACGACCTGCTTGACCAGTCGCGGCTGGTCAGGCACCGGCACGTCCGGCCCGTCGTCGAGGGCGCCGCTGGCCAGCCCGTTGCGCGGCGGGTCGGCCAGGAAGCCCGCCTTCTGGTCGGCCGCGTCGTCCGACAGGTTCGTGTCGAAGAGCGAAACGGCGTGGATGTGCTCCGGCGGCTTGGGATCGTTGAACTGGTCCGGTGTCCGGTGCCAGGCCACGAAGCCGACCTTGCGCAGAGCCTTGACCTTCTTCCGAGTCGACGACCCCGGCGTGTGCACGCTCAGGTCGAGCACGCCGCCCTTGTCGTGGGTCTTCGCGCTCTGCGGGACCGTGGCTGGTGAAGGACCCCTGGGTGATCACCAGCCGGTGGCCGAGGATCCGCTCGGCGGCCTGGAGCATCAGGATGGTCTTCGCGTTGGCCCGGCGTCCCCGCCAGGGCAGCGCCTTGCTGTCGTTCATGGTGTTTCCTCCCCCGGCCCCGCCAACCGGGGCCTGTGGCCCAGCCTGGGCCTGTGCCGGTCGGGGCACATCGGGTGAACACCCAGGTCGCGGCGGCGGTATCCCTTAGTCGTGGCCGGCCGGCACGAGGTGGTGGTGAGGCGCTCCTTGGGTGCGTTAGTCCCGCGCCGGCGACGCCCGAAGGCCGTCGCCGTCGGCGCTGGTCCCGCGCGTCAGCCGCTGGATCTCCTCGCGGTCTGAGGCAGCCTCGTCCCGGTCCCGCACGTCGGCTTCCCGAAGCAGCTCCTCGAGCCGGGCCGCATTGGCTTGCACCTGCTCTGCTCGAGCGTCCGATGACGTCCGCCGCTCGGCACGTAGTGCCTGACGCGCTTCGGTCAGTGCCCGCTCCGCGTCGGCGATCACCGCACCGGGCTCGAGGTCCCCATCCACCCCCGCAGCGTAGGGAACACAGGGGGGCGCCGCTACCACGGCCGCCAGGCGTCTCGACATCCTCCCGGTCGGGTTCAGCTCGTGGTCGATCTGCTCTGGGGGCTCTAGTCAGCGGGCTGCCTCGACTGCCGCTGACCGAACAAATGGTTGCCCCACATGCGGTGAAACACGGCTTCTATACCGAGCACGGCGCCGATCACGGCCACGGTCGCCGTCACCAGGTAGAGCAGCACGAGCACCACGGGTCGACGGTAGGACCGCAGAGCATGCCCGGTAATAGCGCGAACGGGTTGGCCCGAACGGGCTGGGCCGAATTCGCGCCCGGGGCTGACCCGGCCATGCCCGGCACTCCGCTGCAAAGGGCCCGGAGACGACCCTGGGCGCCCTTCCCGAGGGGAAGAACGCCCAGGTCACGTGCGTGCGCCGCCAGGGACTCGAACCCCGAACCCGCGGATTAAGAGATCGGTGATGGGGGGTTCAGGTGCCACCACCACCGTACGGTTCCGCAGGTCAGACGATTCTGAGTGTCTCCGCGCACTGTTGCGGACCGTGCTGAACGGCACCAGACAAAGTGGCACCATGCACGCGACCCGTGGCTGCAAGGTCGCACGAAAGAACAGCCGCAGGCCGGCGACTCACTTCCTCCCGACTCAGCCGGCCAACAACCCCAAGGCATCGCCGTCTCCACGGCCTCCCCGCCGCGAGGCTGACGGAACCCCCCACGGCGGCCAGGGGCCTGCCGAGGCGTCTGTGCCTTCTGCTCACCGCAATCGCCAGGAGAGGTGTCGCCGGCCACAGCCGATTGAAACGTCGACCGCGGGGGTTCCGGCCATCGCCGGCGGGGACATCAATGGCCCTGCCTGCGGCCGCAGAGAGTGCCCGGTGCGGCCTACCGCCGCATTAGCGCAAGACTGCGAGGCCATGACCGCGGTGTCGCGGGCAGGGCCTTACGGTCTGGCTCAGCCGAGCAGTCGGTAGAAGCGGAACATGTCGTGCTCGATCGTCAGCACCTCGATGTCGGCGAAGCCGGCGTCGAGGGCGTAGCGCCGCAGCGTGTCGGGGCGCATGACCGTACCAGTGCCGACCGATCCGACATTGGAAAGACCGTCGGGAAGGCAGACCAGCATCGAGATGCCGTACATCAGCTGCTCGACCGTGTCGCCCGGGCCGGTGAACTCTTCGGGCACCCGTTCGTCCATGACGAGCACCGTGCCGCCCGGCTTCACCATCCGGCGCGCGGAGCGCAGGACACCGACCGGGTCGGGGAGGTCGTGGATGCACTCGAAGGCGGCCACCAGGTCGTAGACCCCGGACGTGGGCACGCTCGCGGCGTCGACGAGGGTGAACCTGACTCGGTCAGTCAGGGCCTCGGCGGCAGCGTGACCGCGGGCGGCTTCGATCGAGTCCGCGTCGACGTCGTACCCGTCGACCGTGACGCCCGGGTAGGCCCGGGCGATGCCGATCGAGGACCAACCGTCGCCGCAGCCGATGTCGGCGACCCGGCCGCCGTCTCGGAGCACGCCGTCGAGTCCCGGCACCGACGGCAGCCAGTCGGAGCCGAGCACCTGCAGGAAGAGCGGCCGGTTCGCGTCCGCCTGTGCTGTTCGCATCAGCTGGCCGTAGTCGCTCCAGCCGACCCCGTCGCCGGTCCGGTAGGCGTCCAGCAGTCGCGGCAGCTGCACCGCGGCCGTCGCCACCATCCGGGCGAAGGGGGTCGTGTACGCCAGGCTGTCGCGGTCGCAGAGGACGGCCGCGTGGGCGTCACTCAACCAGTAGCGCCGCTCGTCTGCACCGACCGCCGGGTCTACAACGTCGATCAGGCTGGCGACGGCCTGTTGCTCGAGCCACTCGCGGGCGTAGCGCGGGTGGGTGCCGCTCGCCGCGGCGACCTCGGCGACGTCCAGCGGTCCGCGCCGGTGCAGCAGGTCGTAGAGTCCGAGCTGGTCGCCGATATGGATCGTGAGGATGTCGAGGGTGCCGAGCACGGAGGCAAACACCCGGTCCGCGAGGGCGTTGGTCGCCTCCTCGGTCCGGTCGGTGGTGGTGGAAGTGTCGATGGTCATGGGGTCTCCGATGTGAGTCCGGGCCGGTGGTCGCGTCCAGAATCGAATGTCGCGCTGACAGGGTGCTCACGGGCGGCTGACAATGCTTCACACACGTCCTGTCAGGGTGGACATCCTGCGTGCCTGGGCGGAGGTGACCGGCATGGAGGTCTACGTCCTAGGCGACCCTCACCTGCGCATTGGCGGTCGTGAGCTCCCTTCCCGGCAGGCCGCCCGGGACGGTTGCTCGCATGCCTGCTCGTGGCCCGGGGTCGGGTCGTCACCGACGACCGGCTCGTCGACGTCGTGTGGGGGGAGGATCCGCCCATCGATGCGCGCGCCGCCCTGCACACCACTGTCGGCCGGGCCCGTCGTGCGCTTGGCGCGGAGGGCTCGCGCATCGGGCGCACCGCTGTCGGCTACCGGCTCGACCTGACGGGGGTGGACGTCGACGCCGACCGCTTTGCCGCCGGGCTGGGGCGGGCGCGCGCCCTCGAGGAGAGCGGTCGGCTGGCGGTGTACGACGAGGCGCTGGCGCTGTGGCGCGGACCCGCCTGGGCAGGGCTGGCCGCCGACGTCGCCCAGGGCGAGCCCTGCGTTGGAGGAGGCGCACGCGGCGGCGCGCGAGGAGCGCGCGGAGGTGCTCCTGGCGCTGGGCCGCGCCCGCGAGGCGGCGGACGAGCTGCGCCAGCTCGTCTCCGAGCAGCCGCTGCGCGACCGACCGGCGCTGCTGCTGATGCGGGCGCTGCACCGGCTCGGTGCCTCGGCCGACGCCTTGACCGTCTACGCGGTCCACCGGGCCGCGCTGGCCGAAGAGCTGGGGCTCGACCCGTCCCCCGAGCTGGACGAAGCCCAGCGCAGCATCCTCGAGCGCACGCCGGACCCGGCGCGGAGCAGTGGCGGACCCATGCCCCGGCGGGTGACATCACCGCTGATGCGACGGGTGAAACGACCAGGCTCCCCACGGCTACCGTCCCCGACCTCGAGCCGACTCTGAGGCTCATCGGCCGGGACGACGACATTGAGCAGGTTCGCGCCCTCACGGCCCGCCACCGCTGCGTCACCCTTGTCGGCCCGGGCGGCGTGGGCAAGACCGCCCTCGCACGAGCCGTCGCCGCCACCGAGCAGGTCGCGTGGTGGGGCGACCTGACCAGCGTCTCCACCGAGGAAGGCGTGCGTGCGATCGTCGCCACGGCGCTGGGGGTGGAGGTCTTTTCGGGAGGAAGCGCCGCGGCCGCGCTGCACCGCCGGCTGGAGACGGCGACCGGACTGCTCGTGCTGGACAACTGCGAGCATGTGCTCGCCGCGGTCGGCGACCTCGTGATCGAGATCGCCGCGGCCGGCGCGGGTATCCGATTGCTCACCACCAGCCGCGAGCGGCTCGGGCTCCCGATGGAGCAGGTCTACCCACTGGCTCCGCTCCGGTTGCCCGCAGCCGGGGTCGTCGACGCCGAGGTGCCGTCGATGGCCCTGTTCCTCGAACGGGCCCGGGCATCGGCTCCAGACCTCGAAGCCACACCGAGCGTCGTGCGCGACGTCGCCGAGCTCGTCAGACGGCTGGACGGCCTCCCCCTCGCCATCGAGCTGGCCGCGAGCCGGGTGGGGGTGGTCAGCCTCGCGACGCTGCGCAGCCGGCTCGACAACCGGATCGACATGCTTCGATCCCACCACCGCCGCGGCCCCGCTCGCCATCAGACCCTGGTCGACACGATCGACTGGTCCTACGACCTCCTCCACGACGACCACCGGCGCGCGATGCGACGACTCTCCGTCTTCTCCGGCCCCTTCGACCTCGACGCGGCGGAGGCCGTGCTCGGCCCGGACTCGACCGAGCTGGTGCTCGGCCTCGTCGAGCGGTCCCTGCTGGTGCGGCCCGGGGCGACGCAGGGTGGCTACCGCATGCTGGAGACCGTCCGTGCGTACGCTCGGGCACTGTTGGACGACGCCGAGAAGCAGGAGGCCGGGCTCGCCCACGCGAAGTGGGCTGCGGGTGTCGCCGCGGCAGCGCACGTCGAGATGTCGGGCCAGGACGTGGTGGGGTGCAGCGAGCGGATCGAAGCCTTGTTGCCCGAGCTTGCTCAAGCGGTGGCCTGGGCTATCGAAGCGGGCCGGGTCGAGGAGGCGATGCGGATCGTCCCCGACCTCTACCCCTGGGCCTACTTCCGGGTCCGCTCCGACGTCATGGGCTGGGGACGGCGGCTGGTGGACTCCGGTCACGCCGAGGCCGTGACCCCAGCGGTGCTCGCCGTCGCCTCGACGTACTGGTGGATGGTGGGCGACCAGGACCGCGCCGGCGAGCACGCCGACCGAGGGATCGAGCTGGCGGGCGGCCCCGGAGCGCCGGCCGCTTACCTCGCCCTCAACGCCGCCGTAGACACCGCCCTGGCCGTCGGCGACGTGGACAAGGCATGGGATCTGGCCGAGCACGCTATGCGGCACGCGATGGACGCGGGCGACTGGAACGCGACCGTGCTCTGCGTGTCCGGGATGCTCCTGGCCCGCGCCTACGACGAGCGAGAGGTGGCCGACGAGATCGCGCTGCTGCGCGCGTACGAAGGCCGGGTCGACAACCCGATGATCCGAGCGATGGCGCTGTTCTCCGAGGCCGAGGCGGTCTCCGCCGCGAAGCCGCTCCAGGCGCTGCAGCTGTTCGCGGCGGCCCGAGAGCTGGCCCGTACGACGGGCAACCGGCTGGCCCTCGGGGTCACGATGGTCGCTGAGACGGCCCTCCTCGGGCGGGTGGGCGACCTGGAGACCGAGACCGTGAGCAGGACAGCCGACGCCGTGCGCTTCTGGTTGGGCTCGGGCAACGAAAACCTCTTGGTCACTTGTCTGCGCAACGTGGTCTCGCTCCTGGACCGGCTCGACTCCCACCGAGCGGTCGTCGAGCTGGTGGCAACGACGACCACCCAGACTCCCGACCGACCGTCGTACGGTCTCGAAGCCGAACGCCTGGACGAAGCGATGGCCCGGGCCCGAGAGGTGCTGGAGCCTGCGGACTTCGACGCCGCCTGGCGCGACGGCGCCGCCCGGGACCTGGACGCCGCGGGTCACGCGGTCGTCGCCTTGCTGAGCACCCAGCCGACGGCGAACGGACCGTCTCGGGTCGGCTGACGAGCCGCCGGCCTGCGAGCGACGGTCAGGTCCGGATCACCCGGTGACAGTCGCGTGACGGCACGACGACAGTCAGGTGCCAGCGCCTGGTGTGACTCTCGGTCCAGCGGCCTCGCCGAGGCCCCGACCCAAGGAGCACACCATGCTGCCCGCCAACACCTTTGCCGTCATCGAGTTCGCCCGTCAGCGCCAGGACGAGGTCGACCGACGGGTCCGCCGCGGACACGTCGAACTCGCCAGCCCCGGCCGCCGGCGCCGCCGACGTCGGCGTGGGCGATGAACGCCGCCACCATCGCCGGGGTCACCTCCACCGCGATGTTCGCGGGCAGCTCACTGCCCATGGTGGTGCGCGCAGCCCGAACACGTGACGTGTCGTCGTACAGCCGCAGTCACCTCTTCATGACCAACGTCGGCAACGCGGTGCACACCGTCTACATCGCGAGCCTGCCGCCCGGCCCGGTCTGGCTGCTGCACTGCATGTACAGCGGCGTGGCCGCGTTCATGTTCGCCGCCCACGTGCGGTGGGCGCCGAACCGGACAGCCATCGACCCCGCATCGCTTCGCGAGGCTCGCATTCACGCTGGCACCGTGGGCCAAGCTCCTTCGTCCGGTCGGGCCGCATCGCCCTGTGGGCAGGCATGCGACTATCGCGGGCGGCCGGGGAAGCCCAGCACGTCCGGCGTGCCCTCCGCGTCATGTCGCCGGGAGGTCGGTCGCGCGTAAGTGACCCTCCCGAGCACCGCCCGGCGGCTGACACGACCGCACGGAGACCGGTGCGGGTGAAGTCTTCTCTCAACTAGCGGGGGCTGCGAGTCGTGAGCGCCCGCGGCGTTGCGCAGCGACTTCGCGAACGCGAGCTCGCAAGCGACGTCCGAGCGGGACGGTTCGCTGGCGCCAAGGCTCGCAAGCTTCAGCGTGCCAACCTTCACCGCAACTGGCGACTCTTTGCTGCTGTCGGGTTGGGCATGCTCTCGCCACTGCTGGCCTTGCCGCTGCGTGACCGGAGTCGTTGAGCTCCCTCGGTCTACTTGATAGGGCGCCAAGGGCCGCCGGGACTGGGCGAGGCGGACGATGCTCTTACTCGAACATCGCCGCCTGGTTGACTTGCTCCCGAGGCTGACAGGGGAGGCGTGGTCGTGAGCAGGATCGTGGTCGCCGGCGGGCGGGTGTTCGATGCGCGGTCGGGCACCGTCGCACCGGCTGACGTGCTGGTCGAAGCCGGTTGTGTGGTCGAGGTCGGGCTGGGGCTTGATGGTGATGAAATGGTCGACGTGTCCGGGCGGCTTGTGCTGCCGGGGCTGTTCGACTGCCACGTGCACCTCGCAGGGTCAACGCTCGACATCGGTGCCGCGGTCTACGATCCTGCCTCACTGCGGCACTACCACGCGGTGGCGAACTTGCGTCGCACCCTCGACGTCGGCATCACCACCGTGCGCGACGCGGGGTTCGTGGACCAAGGGGTGCGGGAGGCGGTCGACCGCGGGCTGGTGCCCGGTCCACGAGTGCGCTTGGCGGTAAACATGGTCTCGCAGACCGGCGGGCACAGCGACGATTGGACGCCGAGCGGGCTGCGCTGGCCGGTCGACCCGGGCATCCCCGATGCGCTGGTGGACGGCCTCGACAGCGCGCGGCGGGTGATCCGGTTGCTCGTACGCGCCGGCGCCGACCAGATCAAGGTCGCCACGACGGGCGGCGGCCTCAGCGCCCATACGGACCCTCGAGTGGCCCAGCTCCGCGAAGACGAGCTGCAGGAGATCGTCGCCGAGGCCGCCGCTGCCGGGCGCTACGTCATGGCGCACGCCCACGCGGCAGCCGGTGTGATCGCCGCCGTCGGCGCCGGCGTCCGGTCCATCGAGCACGGGACACTGCTCACCGAGGAAGCGGTCGCTCTGATGGCGGAGCGCGAGACGTTCCTGGTGCCGACGATGAGCGCTCCGCATGGGGTCCTTGCGGCCGCGGAAGCCGGCGCGACCTGCCTCCCGGTGGCGTGGAGAAGTCCCGCGAGCTCATAGTGCAGCACGCCGCCTTGGTGCGGTCGCGCACCAAGCGGGTGTGCGCATCGCCATGGGTACCGACGCACCGGTATCGCCGCACGGGCAGAACCTCGGCGAGCTCGGTCATCTCGTCGGGGCCGGACTGTCGGCTGTCGAGGCCTGGCAGGCCACCACCAGCACCGCGGCGGACCTTATGCGGCTCGGCGACGAGCTCGGCTCACTAGAGCCGGGCAAGCGGGCCGACCTGGTGGTTCTCGTCGGCGAGCTCGAGGACCTGGAGAACCTTCCGTCTCGAGTGGAACAAGTCTGGAAGGACGGCGTCCGAGTCAATGGCGGTGGATGGCGCGAGGCGGCCGAACCTTCCTGACCGACGCCTCCGAGTCCCCGAGACTAGGCCGTCGGCGTCGCTGTGGCTGCCGGCACTCGCGGTTCTTGTGGTCCCAGCTACTGCCCCATGGCGACTGGAAGCGCGAAGTAGGTACTGGTCTGGGGCCGATGGCCGGCGTGGGCGTGACGGTCGTGCTACTTGGCTGGGCGATCGGCAATTGGTTCGTCAACAACAAGCTCTGAGTCCACTCCGCCTCCCGTGGCCGGACGGCCATAGTGACAGGGATGTTGGTTCGCCCGT
>CAVXNC010000007.1:0-6380 GCA_963762865.1 uncultured Actinomycetota bacterium | reverse complement strand
TGCGTCGTGAGAGCAGTCACGAGGACCGTCGGCACGGCGGTGGCGGCCGGCGCGCTGGTCGCGGCGGGGCTCGTCGCGAGCAGCTCGCCCGCGGCTGCGGCGGGCAACGGCCCGACGATCGTTCGAGGGCTCGACGAGGAGACCTTCTTCGACGACTTCATCTTCGAGCTGTGCGGCATCACCGCGGACGTCACGGTGTCGGAGCGGTGGACGCTCAAGGAGTTCCCGGACGGCTCGGAGACGCTGCACACGGTGCGGACGTTCACCTCGTCCGACCCGAGGATCCCGATGGAGAAGGGCGCGGCGACGAGCTTCAACTCGCCCGACGGCAGCCGGGTGGTCGTGGGCAAGCCGTTGCAGCTCTTCGACCCGGACGGCGGCGTGCTGCTGATGGATGCCGGGTGGATCGCCATCGACGCCGCCGGTGACCCGGTGGACATGCGCGGGACCGCACACCTTCCTCGACGCTCGACCAGGCCGACCTCTACTGCCCCTGAAACGCATGCGGGGCGGCCCGCCGACTGGTGAAGTGGCCATGACCGGCCGGGACCTGCAGGGAGGAGGGGCGGTGGAGCGGCGACGGTTCGTTCGACCGCGACGGCGACGGCTCGTTCGACGCGTTCGTCGCGGCCCGCACCGGCGCCCTGCTCCGGACCGCCTACCTGCTGACCGGCGACCAGCAGCTCGCGGAGGACCTGGTGCAGTCGGCCCTGGTCAAGGCGAGCCTGCGGTGGCGGCGGATCGTCGCGAAGGGTCATCCGGAGCCGTACGTCCGGACGGTGCTCTACCGGGAGCACGTGTCCTCGTGGCGGCGTCGCAAGGTCGCCGAGGTCCTGGCGGCCGAGCTGCCGGAGCCCAGGCGGCCAACCGCGCCGGACTTCGTCGACGAGCTGGCCGAGTCCGACTCGATCCGCGCCGCGCTCCTGCGGCTGCCTCCCCGCCAGCGCGCGGTGCTGGTGCTGCGCTACTTCGAGGACCGTCCCGAGGCTGAGGTGGCCGCCATGCTGGGGTGCTCGGTCGGCACGGTACGCAGCCACAACGCCCGTGGTCTCGCCCGGCTGCGCCAGGTGGTGCCGGACATGGTGGCCGCCGAGGAGGCCCGATGATCGTCAGGAGGTTGGGGGGATGACGGACCGAGAGCTGCGCGGCGCGCTGGCGCACATCGCGGGCGAGGTGACGGTCGTCGACCTCGGGCCCCGGGTGCGCGCCCGGACGGACGTCCTGCGACGGCGCCGTCGGGTGGCAGCCGTCGCCGCGCCGGTGACCGCCGTCCTGGTCGCAGCGGCACTGCTGGCGTCGCCGTCGGAGCCGGACGCCGCGCCGCCGGCCGACCCGCGGCGGGTGCCGACGGTCGAGCTGTCGCAGGCGTCGCGCGGCCCGCTCGGCTCGTCGGCGGTGCTCGGTGTCGTGGACTCGTTCAGCAGGGCCTCCTGGTTGGTGACCCGCGGATGGTCGGGCCGCCACCGTGACCGGGCCGGCCGTCGCGCTGCCCGGTGCGCCGCCGGTCCTCTCGGCCGGCGGCTCGACCGTGTCTTTCGGGGGCTCGGGAACGGTCACGGCGCTGAGCAGCGTCGACGGGGCGGCGATCGAGGTCCCCGCCCCGGACGGGTTGGACCACCTGGTGTCGGTGTCACCGGACGGCCGCACCGCCGCCTACGCGGTGGACAACCAGGTGGACGCCATCGACCTCACCCTCGTGCCGCTGGACGGCAGCCCGCACACCACGGTGCCGGTCACGACCACCACGGCCGCCGGTGAGCTGGTGCCGGTGGTGTGGAGCGACGACGGCTCTGCGGTGCTGGTGCTGGAGGGGCTGGGCGCGACGCGCGTGGAGCTCGGCAAGACGCCCCGGCCGGCGCGCGGCGTGCACGTCAAGGAGGACCTGGTCCTGGCCCACGGGTGGGCTGCCGCTCCGGACCTGTCGCTCTTCGCGATGGGTGCGGCCAGCACCCTCGCCGGCGGCCAGCGCCAGTGGCAGGTGCTGGACTCCGAGTCGGGTCAGACCGTCGGCGTCATCGCCCGGCCGACGGTCGACCGGCTCATCGGGTGGACCGCCGACGACCGGCTGGTGTGGTGGCTGCCGACAGGTGACGGCTACACGGTGCTGACCACCGACATCGCCGGCAACTCCCCGCGCCGGGAGCTCAAAGTCGTGTCAGACCTTCCCGGGCTGGTGGCCACCTGGACGGAGGACGAGGGCTGAGCTCCGCGGCCCCTCGGGCGGCGCCAGCGGCGACTACCCGTCGACCCGCCAGGCATGCTCTCCGCTGTAGCGGCACCGCACCCCGGTGACGACGGTGCGGTCGAGGTGCGCGGCCAGCTCCGGATGGACGGCGGCGACCCGGCGGACGGCGTCTCGCAGCCGAGCAGTCACCGCCTTGCGGGCGCGTTCGGCCGGATGGTTGCCGAAGGCCCGCGACCGCCCGCCCGTGCCCGTCCCGCGACCGAGCTCGGCGACCAGCGCGTCGTGCTCGTCCTCGACCCGTGACAGTCGTACGTCGTCAGCGGCCGCGTCCGCGGCTTCGCGTTCCTCGGCAAGGTCGGCGAGGCGCTGCCGGTATGGCTCGAC
Organism: uncultured Actinomycetota bacterium; assembly: GCA_963762865.1. Taxonomy (GTDB): domain Bacteria; phylum Actinomycetota; class Actinomycetes; order JACCUZ01; family JACCUZ01; genus DATHAP01. The sequence continues at coordinate 3,811 of CAVXNC010000007.1, read as the reverse complement.
GGACCGCCGGTCGAGCAGCTCTCCGGCCGGATCGGAGCGTGCTGGCGACCCGACCAGGTCCAGCACGTGCACGTCGCGGCCCGGGCGGCGGAGCAGCTCGGCGAGGTCGGCCATGCCCTTGGTGTGCCCGACGGCCGCCGTGGTGCCCATCCAGGTGACCTCCCAGACGGGTCCACGGCGCACCAGCGATGCCCCTGCAGGACCCTCCGCGATGGCGGGCGTGAGGGCGCTCAGGTCTGCGCTCGCCTCGACGAGCGACGCCGCGCCCAGCCGCTCGTACACCTCACAGGCCTCTGCGAGCAGCGCGCGCGCCCGGGCAGGGTCGCCGAGTGCGGCAGCGAGCCGGCCCGCCGTGTGCGAGTGGCAGCCGGCGAAGGCGACCAGCGCCCCGTTGACCCCGCAGGTGCCGGCCAGCTCCTCGAGCTCGGGCAGCAGCTCGGCGCACAGCTCGGTGTCGCCGACCACCACGGCGGCGTCGGCGAGCTCGCGGACGAACACCGACCACAGGTAGGAGCGGTCGGCACGCCACCCGCCCAGGTCGCGCACCGCGGCCAGGTGGCGCCGGGCGCCGTGCAGGTCGCCGGCCCGGGCGCAGAAGCCGGCGGCAACCGCGTGCGCGTGCACCGGCGCGCCGGTCCAGTGCGCGACCGCCTCTGCGGCGAAGGCAGCCAGCTCGTCGGGCAGCCCGCGCGCCCGGACGAGCTCGAGCCGTTGCGACATCCACACGTTGGCGGTGTCCGGCTCGCGCAGCCGCTCGCCGAGCCCCGCCGCGCTCGCGATCAGCTCCTCGGCCTCGTCGAGCCGGCCGCGCAGCAGCGCCAGGCAGGCCCGCCGCGTCTCGACCGTGTAGCGGTGGCCGGGCTGCCCGAGTGCCGTCAGGCGCTCGAGGCAGCTCTGCAGGACCGGCTCGAAGCGCGCGCTCCCGCACTCGAGCAAGGCGTTTGCCTGCAGCAGCAGTGCCTGCGCGTGCCGCTCGTGGTCGCCCGTCCGCCGCGTGAGCGCCACCAGCTCGGCCGCGACCGCGGCACGGCGGTCCGCCTCACCGGGGGTCCAGAGCACGTCGTGCCGGGCCAGCAGGGCGCCGGCCAGCACGCCGGGGTCGCCCGACGCCCGGCCCAGCTCGAGAGCCCGCTCGCTGAGCGGCCCGGCCCAGGCCCGCTGCTCGGGCACCGAGTGCTGCAGCTCGCGCGCGAGGGCGGCCGACAGCTGCGCCTCCAGCACCGGGTCGGTCCCGCTCACCGCGGCCAGGGCGCTCTCCAGCTCCGCGACCACGTCGTCGCGGCGGCTCGCGAAGCGCGACCCCAGCTGGACGGCCGCGAGTGCCGCCCGGGTGACGCGCACCGGGTCACCCGACCGGTCGGCCGCCTCGCGCGCGACCTGCAGCAGGCCGCGCGCGTCCGAGGGACGTCCGGCCCGCGCGAGGGCGTCGGCCTCGGCGAGCAGGACGTCGACGAGCGCGTCGTCGGGCAGCTCGGTGCCCGCCGCGGCCACGGCGGCGCGCAGCCGCCGCAGGTGCGCCGCCGCCTCGGCGAGCGCCAGGGCGGCCAGGTCCTCGGCCGCGGCGCGCAGCGCCCAGGTGACAGCCGGCCCGGTGCCCGCGCTCGGCAGGGCCGCCCGGTGGTGGCCGGCCAGCTCGGCAGCCGGCACCGCCGCGCCCCGAGCCAGCCGCTGCTCCAGGGCGTCGGCGACGGAGCGGTGCAGTGCCGGGCGGTCGGTCGCCGGCACCAGGTCGGCGATCGTCTCCCGATAGAGGTCGTGCGTGAAACGGACCGCCCCCCGCTCCTCGACCAGCATCCCGGCGGCGGTCGCCGCGGCCACCGCGGCGTCGACGTCTCCGGGATCGCGCCCCGTCGCCGCCACGAGCACGTCGGGCAGCAGCGCCCCACCGATCACGGCTGCCGTCGTGAGCACCTCACGCGTCGCGGCCGGGAGCGCGGCGACCCGGCGCGCCACCGCGTCGCGCACGGCCGCCGGGACGGCGACCGGTCCGTCGTCGTGACCGCCCGCACCGCCGCTGCCCGCCGCCAGGGCCAGCTCCCGGGTGAAGAAGGGATGCCCGCCGGCGCGACGGAAGATCGCATCACCGGCCCGGTCGGCCACCTCGGGCCCGCCGATGTCGGCGACCAGGCGGCGCGACGACTCCTGGTCGAGCCCGGTCAGGTGCACGTGGTCGGCGCGCGCGACCAGCGCCGCCAGCCGTCCCCGCTGGGAGTGCGGCACCTCGTCGTCGCGGTAGGCGGCCAGCACCGACACGGCCGCCGGTCGCGGGTCCTGCACGAGGATCTCGAGCAAGGCGAGGGAGGAGTCGTCGACCCACTGCAGGTCGTCGAGCAGCAGGACGACCGGGCGCTCGGCGGCCAGGGTGCGCAGCCAGGCCGCCACGCCGTCGAGCAGCAGCAGCTGTTCGCGCTCCGACTGCTCGGACGGCTCTGGCTGCTGGGACGGATCGGCCGTCCCGAGCGCCGGGACGATCGATGCCAGCCGGCGGGTGAGATCCCCAGCCGCCGCGCGAGCGCGTTCCAGACCGACCCGCCGGACGAGCCCGTCGAGCGCCTGGGTCCAGGGCCAGAAGCCCGGGACGCCGCCGCCTTCGACGCAGGTCCCCCACCCGAGGTCCAGGTCGTCGATGCCGGTCACCGACGCCCGCAGCAGTGCCGACTTGCCCATTCCCGCGCTGCCGCTGACCAGCACGGTGTGGCCGGTGCCCGACCGGGCCGCGTCGACGGCGCGAGCCACCCGCGCCAGGGCCTCGTCCCGCCCGAGCAGCCCGGCCCGGCCCGCTGCGTCCACGGCCGACATCGTGCCGGGTCCGGGCGCTCCTGTCGTCTGGCGAAGCGCCAGACCGGACCTGGCGACGCCAAGCGCGGACCTGGCGCCTAACGGATGACAGGCCCGCGGCACTCGACCCGACCGGCTCGACGCGACCCGGCACGGCCCACCGGACACCAAGTCAACAAGGAGCGAGCACCATGACTTTCGACCCGGTTCAGTACAAGACGACCACCCGCCAGCAGTGGGACGACGCCGCCGAGGCCTGGCACCGCTGGGGCCCGACCCTGGAGACCTGGCTGGGCGAGGCGACCGGACGCATGCTCGACGGGGCCGGCGTGACCGGCGGGTCGTCGGTGCTCGATGTCGCGGCCGGTGCCGGCGGGCAGACGCTGGCCGCCGCCCGACGGGTCGGTGCGGCCGGCCGCGTCGTCGCCAACGACATCTCGTCGGGGATCCTGACGTACGCCGCCAAGGCCGCCGCCGAGCAGGGCCTGACCAACGTCGAGACGGTCGCCGGCGACGCCGAGGAGCTCGGCGGGCTGGCCGGCGCGGGCTTCGACGCTGCCATCTCGCGGCTGGGACTGATCTACCTGCCCGACCAGGTCGGCGCCCTGCGCGGCATCGCCGCTGCACTGCGCCCCGACGGGCGGGTGTCGGCGGTCGTCTACTCGACGCCCGAGCGCAACGGCTTCTTCTCCGTGCCTGTGTCGATCGTCCGCGGCCGGGCCGGCCTGCCCGCGCCGGGCCCGGGACTGCCCGGCCCGTTCAGCCTCGGCACGGCCGAGACCCTCGAGCGCGTGCTCGGAGCGGCCGGCTTCCGCGACGTACACGTCGATGCTCTCGATGCCCCGCTGCGCATGGCGACGGCCGCCGACTGCCTGCGTTTCGAGCGCGAGTCATTCGGTGCGCTGCACCAGATGCTGGTCGGACTGCCCGTCGCGGAGCGGGAGTCGGTCTGGGACGAGGTGCACGAGGGCCTGCGGCAGTTCGAGACGGCGGACGGGTTCGTCGGACCGTGCGAGCTGCTCGTCGTCCACGC
>CAVXNC010000006.1:0-146596 GCA_963762865.1 uncultured Actinomycetota bacterium | reverse complement strand
TGGACGGCAGTGCGGACGTCCTCGTCGACGAGGTCGGCGTTGATGGCGATGGCCGCGGCGGAGCCCTCGCCGGCGGCGGTGATGACCTGGGCGCGCGGGTTGGCGACGTTCCCCGCGACCCAGACACCGGGCACGCTGGTGGCACCGTCGCATCCGGTGACGACCCAGCCGTCGTCGTCGAGGTCGCAGCCGAGCGCGACAGCAGGTCGTTGTTCGGGACGAAGCGCGGCGGCACGAACAGCGCGCGCGCGGAACGACCGGCCGTCGGCCAGCTCGACGCCGGTCAGCCGTCCTCCGTCGACGACGACCGCGGTGACGGCCCCTTCGACGACGCTCGATGGCCGGGCCCGAGCTCGGACGCTGGGCCGGGTCAACGTTTCGCCGGGGCGAAGAGCACGACGTCCTGGGACCACTGCCGCACGATCTGCGCATAGTCGACGGTCTCCGGCGCCGCTGCCACGACGCCGAGCGGCTGGTCGCGCACCTCCCAGCCGTGGCAGTACGGGCAGTGCAGGACGTCGCGCGCCCAGCGCTCGCGCAGGCCCGGAATGTCCGGGAGTTCGTCGCGCAGGCCGGTCGCGACCAGCAGCCGCCGCGCCGTGACCCGGTCGCCGCCTCGAGCGCACCGGAACCCTCGGCTCGACCGGACTCGACGGCGCTGACGGCGCCGGCGATGACCTCGCCGCCGTAGCCGCGCACCTCCGCTCGCCCGGCGGCGAGCAGTTCGCCGGGCGGCATCCCGTCGCGTGACAGGAAGCCTGCAGGTGCGCGGCCGGCGCGTTCCGCGGGGTGCCGGAGTCCACCACCAGGACGCGACGGCGAGCCCGGGACAGGACCAGGGCCGCCGACAGCCCGGCGGCCCCGCCACCGATGATCACGACGTCGTAGTCGGTCATGTCCTGCCACTGTGCGGCGAGCCCTCCCGGACAGCAACAAACGTTGCCATTTCTGGGAAAACCCAGCGCAGCATCGGGCGTGGACGACACGACGACCGCCGATCTCGGCCGCGCTGGACCAGGTTGGTCCGCGCCTGAAGCGGCTGCGCGCAGCAGCGGGAGGTGACCCTGACCGGGCTGGCAGCCACGACCGGTATCTCGAAGAGCACGCTGTCGCGGCTGGAGACCGGGCAGCGGCGGCCGAGCCTGGAGCTCCTGCTGCCGCTCGCGCTCGCCTACCGGGTCCCGCTCGACGACCTGGTCGGTGCACCCGAGGTCGGCGACCCCCGGGTCCGGCTCAAGGCCACGCCGTGTCAACGGCCGCACCGTCATCCCGCTCACCCGGCAACCCGGCGGCGTGCAGGCCTGGAAGATCATGATCCCGACGTCGAAGCGCAGACCCGAGCTGAAGGCGCACGAGGGCTACGAGTGGCTCTACGTCATCGCCGGTCGCATGCGCCTGGTGATCGCTGACCATGACCTCGTCCTGGGCCCTGGCGAGGTCGCAGAGTTCGACACCCGGGTCCCGCACTGGTTCGGCAGCACCGGCACAGAGACCGCGGAGGTGCTCAGCGTCTTCGGGCCGCAGGGCGAGCGGATGCACACGACGGCCAAGCCGCACGCCAGCGCACGGGCACGCAGCCGCTAGTCGGACGGCTGCGACCTCAGATGTCGAGCAGGATGGCGACGACGACGGCGAGTATCGAGATCGCGCACAGCCAGACGAGGGTCTGGCGGTTCTCCTTCGCCGCATCGGCCGGATCGAGTGCGGGCAGGTCCCACGGGCGGTTTGGCGGGATGTGGCTCATCGCGACCCCTGGTGCTCGACGGCATGACTGCCGTGCACGATCAAGCGTCGCACCGGGGCTCTGGGCTGTCCAGGTCCACCGGGCCGCACGTGCTACTCGGGCCGGACGATGACCTCGCGGCCGTCCTCGACCACGACCTCGCCGGTGCCGAACGCCGTCGGCCGCAGCACCTGGTGGATCACGCCCTTGCCCGTCACCTCGCTCTCGACCAGCGTGAAACCGGTGGTGGCGGCACCGTCCGGGAAGAGGCGCTTGCCGTGTCCCAGCACCACGGGGAAGACGAGCAGCCGGTACTCGTCGACCAGCCCGGCGTCGTGGAGCGTGCGCACGAGCTGCCAGCTGCCGTGGACCTGCAGCTCGCGACCGGGCAGCTCCTTGAGCGCTGTCACGGCCTGGACGACGTCGTCGGCGATGACGGTGCTGTTGCGCCACGTGGGGTCCGTGAGCGTCGTCGACACGACGTGCTTGGGCAGTCCGTTCAGGGCCGAGGCAACCGCGTCCGCCGGATCGTCCACCTCGGTCCAGAATCCGCGCATCATGTCGTAGGTCGACCGCCCGAGCAGGATCGCGTCCGCCTCGCCGAACCAGCGGGTGACGATGCGGTCGAAGTCCTCATCGACGTGCGGCACGAGCCACCCACCGTGGTCGAAGCCGTCGCTGGGATCCTCGTCACGTCCGCCCGGTCCCTGCATGACCCCGTCGAGCGTGACGAACGTGTGCACGGTGAGCTTCATGGGGCTGTCCCTTCGAGTGGCCGGAGACTCACCCCAGTCTCGGGTCCCCTCCGTCAGTAGGGAAGCCGACGCCCGAGCGGCGTCCGGAGGTCGATCGGCGGCGTGGGGCGGACCGGCTGGCGGGTGGACTGCTGGACCTGGCGCATCTCGAACCCTCCTCGGTGCGGTGCCGACCTTCGCGGCGTACGTCCGAAAGCTAGGCGGCCCACGACACCGCGTCGTCGGCCGCGACGACGACAGCCCGTCGTCCGGCGGATCGACCAGCCCGTCGTCCTCAGGGATGACGCTCACAGCACCGCGCCGCCGCTAGCGTCGAGACATGACGGGTGACCTGGCCAGCCGCGTCGGGCGGCACGGCGTCACCGCGCTGGCGGTGGCCCTCGCTGTCGGCGCGCTCGTCGAGGACCTGACCCGGCCGACCGTCGACCTTGACGCCGGGACCTTCGACCGCGGACCCGAGGCCGTGATCGTCACCGTCCTCGCCGGAGTGGCCGTGGTGCTTGCCCTCCGCGGCCGGCTCGGCGTCGTGGCACCGCTGGCCGCCCTGGTCCTCTTCGCGCTGGCCTCGTTCCCCGCGTCGGCGTGGGTGCTCGACTCGACGTTCGTCTACCTGCTGGTCATGCTGTCGTGCGGACTGGCGGGCTACCTGACCCAGACGCGGCGCGACTATGCCGGGCTGCTGGTGGTCTGCGTCGCTGGTGCCGTTGCCGTGTCGCAGCACCCCGACGGCGACATCGGGCGCGCCCTGTCGGTCTCCGTCATCACGTCGCTCGGCTGGCTGATCGGGCTACTCGTCCGACGGCCCGTGCAACGGGCGATCACCGCGGAGGAGCGGGCCGCGCAGCTCGAGCAGGAGCAGGCCGCGGCCGCGCACCAGGCCGTCGTCGACGAGCGGCAGCGCATCGCCCGCGAGCTGCACGACATCATCGCCCACTCGGTGTCGGTGATGACCGTCCAGGCAGGCGCCGTCCGCCGGCGGCTCACCGACGACCAGGACACCGAGCGCGACTCGCTGCTCGCGGTCGAGCGCACCGGCCGGGAGGCGATGGCTGAGATGCGCCGGCTCGTCGGCCTGCTGCGCGAGGAGGACGCCACGCCCAGCTACGGCCCGCAGCCCGGCATGCAGACCCTCGAGACCCTGATCGGCACCGTCCGCGGTGCCGGCCTGCCCGTCGAGCTGGACGTCGAGGGCACCAGCCGGGAGCTGCCCCCGGGCATCGACCTCGCGGCGTACCGCGTCGTGCAGGAAGCACTGACCAACGCACTCAAGCACGCCGGTCCGGCCCGCGCCTGGGTGCACGTGCACTGGGGTGCGGAGGAGCTGACGCTCGAGGTCGCCAACGACGGGCGCAACACCTCGGAGGGCAACGGCTACGGGCACGTCGGCATGCAGGAGCGGCTGCGGCTCTACGGCGGCCGGCTCGAGAGCGGTGCTCGTCCCGAAGGCGGCTACGTCGTGCGCGCGCACGTCCCGATCGGGCCGGACGCATGAGCGACTCCCCCATCCGCGTCCTGATCGTCGACGACCAGGCACTCGCCCGCACCGGCCTGCGCATGGTCCTGGAGGTCGAGCCCGACCTGGTCGTCGTGGGCGAGGCCACCGACGGCGAGGAGGCGGTGGCGATGGCCGCGTCGACCGCGCCCGACGTCATCCTGATGGACGTCCGCATGCCGCACATGGACGGTCTCGAGGCCACCCGCCGAATCGTGCGCGAGGACGAGCCCGGTCCGCAGGTGCTGGTCCTGACGACGTTCGACCTCGACGAGTACGTCTACGAGGCGCTGCTCGCCGGCGCCAGCGGCTTCGTGCTCAAGGACATCCCGCCCGAGCAGCTCGTCGAGGCGATCCACGTCGTCGCGAGCGGCGACGCGCTGCTCGCGCCGACGATCACCCGGCGACTGATCGAGGAGTTCGTCCGTCGGCCGCCTGAGGTGGCCAGGCCCCGGCCGCGCGAGCTCGACCAGCTCACGCCGCGCGAGGCCGAGATCATGCGGTACGTCGCCAAAGGCCTGTCCAACGCGGAGATCGCGGCGCAGGCCTATGTGAGTGAGCCGACCGTCAAGACGCACATCGCGCGCATCCTGATGAAGCTCGGCCTGCGCGACCGGGTGCAGGTCGTGGTCTACGCCTACGAGCACGGCCTCGCCCAGCCCGGCTCCTAGTCAGGAGAACCCCGGGGGCGTGGGGACGGACTTCTGCAGCGTCCTGAGCCGCATGGCGCGCAGCCGGTCACGGTAGTCAGGATCGGTCGCCCGGTTGCGCCTCTCGTAGGGGTCGTCCTGGTAGTCGTAGAGCTCCTCGAAGCCGTCGGCATAGCGCACGAAGAGGTACCTGTCAGAGCGCAGGCCGCAGTAGGCCGGGTGCGGCACCGAGCCGTCCAGGCGCCGCCACTGCCGGCCCTCGAGCACCACGTCCGACCGGCGCTCGTCCCCGAGCAGGCTCACTCCGTCGGTGGTCATCACCGCACCCGTCGCCTCCGCGATCGTGGCGGTGACGTCGACCGTCGCGGCCAGCCGCCGGTCGGTCCGACCGGCGCCCACCCGGCCGTCCCACCTGACCACGAGGGGCACGTCGGTCGCGAAGCGGTAGGGCAGCGCCTTCCCGATCATGTGGTGGTCGCCGACCATCAGTCCGTTGTCGGACATGTAGACCAGCAGGGTGTTGTGCAGCCGTCCCGTGGTCCGCAGCGCGTCAACCACCCCCGCCACCGCGTCGTCGACAGACGCCAGCTGCTCCTGCTGCCGGGTCCGGACGAAGTCGATGGCCCGCTGCTTGACGCGGGGGCGGTCCCTGAGGAACGGCGGCTTGTCGGCCACGTTCTCGGTCACCGACGGCGGGCGGTAGGTCGGCAGCTTGCCGGCGAAGTCGTGCAGGTGCCGACGCGCCGGTCGGTATGGCTTGTGCGGGGCGAACGGGGTGAACACGAGGAACAGCGGCTGCCCGGACGGCGTCCTCCGGATGAACCGAGCGGCCCGCTCTCCCAGGACGTCGGTCGAGTAGTCGGCCGCGTCGGTGCCGAAGTGGGTGCCGTCGGTGAGCGTGTAGTCGTAATAGGCACCCGTTCGCTTCACGAACGTCAGGAAGACGTCCCAGCCCGGCGGCCGGCGACCTCCCTTGCCGCCCAGCTCGTTCTGGGCGAACCCGTTGAGGTACTTGCCGACGAGCCCGGTCCGGTAGCCACGCGCCTGCAGGGCCGTGGCCAGGGTCCGGTCCTCGTGACCGTTGTCGAAGAAGGTCCGCCAACCCCCGTCCGGAGGCGTGTTCCCGTAGACCCCGGTCCGCCGCGAGTGGAGCCCGGTCAGCAGGGACGCCCGCGACGGGCAGCAGGTCGGCGTGGCAGCCACCGTGCGGCTGAAACGGGTGCCCCTGTCCCGGATGTGCTCCTGCACGGCGTGCATGTGGTGCAACGTGTCGGGACGCTGGTCGTCCGGCATGATCAGGACCACGTCGGGAGTCTGGTCCGCCACGGCGTGCACCCCCCTGCACCGACCCGCCGCCTGGGCGAGATGACGATCATACGCGCGGCATCCCGCGCGACTGTCAGAACTGCGCCGCGTGCTCCGCGACGAACCGCCTTCCCTGCGCCCGCACGTTCCACACCCGGATGTCCTTGCCACCGTTGCCGATGTCCTTCTCGTGGAACCTCACGGTCGATCCCTGCAGGGTGCCGCAGCCCTGCACGAGGTGAGGGGGGTCGAGGTCCACGAGGAACGAGACGTCGCCAGTGAAGTCCGGGAGGCTGTCAGGGATGCGGCCGTCAACAGCCAGGACGGGCACGGACATACCTGACGGGACAGTGGTCGGAGTCGAGAACGACATGGGTTCAGTCCTTTGCTAGATGATCGGGTCGATGTGGTCCGGCGGGTCGAAACGGGCGCCAACCCCCTGAAGACGTCCCTGCCCCGGCTGCATGACGCGCGATCGGCCACGTTTTCCGGCCGTACGCCGTCAGCGAGCCGTAGCCTTCGCCTGTGGTCGACGGGCGAGACGGCTGGGGAAGGCGGGTACCGCGTCGATGAGCGCTGCCCCCTGCCCGACCTGTGGCGAGCTCAACGCCGAGGGCCGCAAGTTCTGCGGCGAGTGCGGGACCGGCCTGGCCGCGGTCCGGCCGCCTGCGCCTCGTGCGGGACGGCCTACTCCGGCGCCGAGAAGTTCTGCGGCGAGTGCGGCGCCCGGCGCGAGGGCTCGGTGGCCGCCGCCGCGGCTCCGGTCGCGGTCCCCAACGCCGAGGTCCGCCAGGTGTCGGTGCTCTTCGTCGACCTGGTGGGCTACACCGCGTTCTCCGAGACCCGGGACGCCGAGGACGTACGCACGCTGCTGTCGTCGTACTTCGACACCGCCCGCACCATCGTCGGGCGCTACGGCGGCCGGGTCGAGAAGTTCATCGGCGACGCCGTGATGGCGGTCTGGGGCTCACCGGTCGCCCTCGAGGACGACGCGGAACGGGCGGTGCGCGCGGCCCTGGAGCTCGTCGCGCAGGTCCCGGTCTTCGGCGAGGAGGCCGGCGTCCCCGCCCTGCAGGCGCGCGGCGGTGTCGTCACCGGGCACGCGGCGTCGATCGCAAACCCGGCCGAGGGGCTGGTCGTCGGTGACCGGGTCAACACCGCGTCCCGGGTGCAGTCGGCCGCGGAGCCGGGCACCGTCCTGGTCGACGACGTGACCCGGGCCCTGACCGAGGAGTCGCTCGCCTACGAGGACGCCGGCGAGCACACGGCGAAGGGCAAGGCCGATCCGCTCCACCTGTGGCGGGCCGTTGCGCGTGGTGGCGGGTATCCGCGGCAGCCAGCGGCGCGGCGACGGGCTCGAGCCGGCGTTCGTCGGACGGGACACCGAGTTCGCGCTCGTCAAGGCGATGCTGCACGACACCGTCGACCGCGGGACGGCCCGGCTGGTCACCGTCGTCGGCGAGGCCGGCGTGGGCAAGTCCCGTCTGGTCTGGGAGTTCGAGAAGTACACAGACGGCATCGCCGGCACGCTGCTCTGGCACGTCGGTCGCTGCCCCCGCTACGGCGACGGGGTCGCCTACTGGGCGCTGGCCGAGGTGGTGCGGGCCCGCTTCGGCATCGCCGACGACGACCCCAGTGATGTCGTCGCGACCAAGGTGGCCGACGGCCTAGCGCGCTACCTCGACGACCCGGTGGAGCGTGACTTCCTCATCCCCCGTGTCGGGCGCCTCGTCGGCCTGGACGACGGCGAAGGCCTCTCGCGCGACGAGCTCTTCTCCGGGTGGCGACTGCTGCTCGAACGGCTCTCGCAGACGGCGCCCGGTGGTGGTGGTCGTCGAGGACGCGCAGTGGGCGGACAGCGGGCTGCTGGACTTCCTGGAGCACCTGCTGGAGTGGTCTGCCCAGTTCCCGCTCTTCGTCCTGATGGCGACGCGGCCGGAGCTGCTGGACCGTCGTCCCGGCTGGGGATCGGGCCGGCGCAACGCGACCCTGGCCTACCTCGAGCCGCTCTCCCCCGGCGCCGTCGCGCTGCTGGTCGACGACCTCGTCGAGGAGATGCCGCATCGATGCGCGACCGCATCGCGGAGCGCTCCGACGGCATCCCGCTCTACGCGGTCGAGACGATCCGGACCCTGGTCGACCAGGGCCGTCTCGAGCGGAGCCATGACGGGCGCTACCGGGTCGTCGACGACCGCCCGCTCGAGCTGAGCGTCCCCGCCAGCCTCACCGCCCTCATCGCGGCTCGGCTGGACGCGTTGACGCCCGCCGCCCGCACGCTGGTGCGCAACCTCTCGGTGCACGGCATGACCTTCACCCGCTCGGGAGCCGGCGCACTCTCCGGCGGACTCGACGAGGCGGCCCTCGACGAGCTGCTCTCCGACCTGGTCCACCGCGATGTCCTGTCGGTGCGTGCCGACCCGCTGTCACCGCGGCGCGGCGAGTACCAGTTCAACCAGGCACTGCTGCAGACCGTCGCCTACGACACGCTGTCCAAGCCGGAGCGCCGGTCGCTGCACACCGCGGCTGCCGAGCACCTGCGGGCGTCGCTGCCGGACGAGGGGGACGAGGTCGTCGACCTCGTGGCCGCCCACTACCTGGCGGCCATGCGCGCCGGGTCGCCCGACGACGCCGAGGGCCAGGACCTGCGCCGACTGGCCTTCGATGCCTACCAGCGGGCGGGCGACCGCGCCGAGCGGCTCGGAGCCACCGTCACGGCCAAGGCTGCGCTCGAGCACGCCGCCGAGCTCGCCGACCGACGACGCCGACAGCCGCCGAGCTCCTGGAGCGCGCGGCGTACCTGGCCTATGGCGCGCGCTCGAGCGCACGGAGGCATCGCGACTCGGTCCAGGGCGGCCGCGGCCGCCCACGAGGCGCCGGCGACTCGCGCAACGCACGCCGGTTGCAGGCGATGGCGAGCTGGATGACACGGCCGGGCGACGAAGAGGTCAAGGCAGACCTCCGCCGGCGCCCTCCAGGTGCTGGCGCAAGGCCCGCGGGACCGGGGCTACGCCGAGGTCGCGATCGCGCTGGCCAACGTGCATGCTCTTCACCGGCGAGCAGTGAGCCTCGCCGTCGGCACATGTTGGAGGACGGCCTCGACGCTGCCGAGGCCAGCGGCGACGAGGTCGCTGATCTCGCGAGGCCTGACCGTCAAGGGCGTGCTGATGTTTGGGCCGGTCGTCCGTCGAGGCCGCCGCACTGTTCACCTTCGCCCTCGAGGCCGCCCAACGCCGCCGGCAACACGTCGGCCATGCTGCAGCCCTACGGGAACCTCGTCGACCACCTGCTCACCTCGGACGCGCCCAGCGCCCTGGCGACCGCGCCTTCGAGGGCGTCGCGCAGGCGAAACGACTCGGACAGCCGCAGCGCTCTCCAGACCGTGCTCTCCAACCAGTGGCTGGGCATGCTCTTCGTCGGCCGCTGGGACGAGGTGATCAGCAGACCCGCGACCAGCCGCAGGAGCAGGACTTCGGCGACGTCCACGTCCGCCTCGCCCTGCTCCGGCCTGGCGGGGCGACTTCGGCGAGCCGCCTCCGACGAGATCGAGCTCACCCGGCCGCACTTCTCCGACACGAACCTGCAGGACAGGGAGATGCTCGGCGCTGCCCACGCGACCGTCCTGATGGCCAGGGCCAGTCCACAGGAGGCGACCGACGCCGCTTCAGGCCGATCCTCGACTACGACGCGGGGCATCCGGCGGGAGGCCTTCCGGGTGGCCCTGCCGGCGGCTGTGGAAGCCGCGTTGGAGACTCGGCCACGTCGACGAGGCAGAGCTGATGCTCGGCAGGTCCTCGGCCGCGGCCCGGGCGATGCCCCGCCCTTCCTGCGGGCGCAGCTGACCCGGTTCCGGCGCCCGAGTGCGATGGACCCGCGGTGACCGCGGTCGTGACGATCGAGTCCGACCTGCGGTCCGCCGTCGCCAGCTCGACGACCTCGGCTACCCGTACTGGGCTGCCCTTGCTCGCTACGACCTTGCCGTCGTGCTGGCCGACGCAGGTGAGGTCAGTCGCCGCCGAGCCGCGAGGCGACGAAGGTCGTCGAGGTCGGCGACGTCGCTCGGTGCTGCCCCTCTGCTCGACAAGGCGCAGTCGTTGCATGACCGGCTCTCCGTCGACCGTCACGGCCTGAGCCGATGCGCGTCCTCGTCGGCTCCTGGCCCGGCTACGGGCACCTGCTGCCGATGGTGCCGCTCGTCCGGGCGGCCCAGGAGGCCGGTCACGAGGTGCTCGTCACGACGGGCAGCGACCTCGCCGACCTGCTGGCGTCGATGGGGATCGCCGCCCACGCGTCGGGTCTGACGCTGGCCGAGTCCTACCAGCAGATGCCCGGTGACGTGCTCATCAGCAAGCTGCCGCCGGAGGAGCAGCCGATCTTCGCCGCGCAGCACCTCTTCGGTGCCGGTGCGGTGCGCCGCGCCCGCGACGTGCTCGACCTCGTCGCTGACTGGCGGCCGGATCTCGTGGTGCACGACACCCTGGAGCTGGGGTCGGCGACTGCCGCCGTCCTGACTGGCATCCCGCACGTCACCCACGGCTACGGGCCGACGGTCCCGCGGACCGACGAGTTCGCGGCGGCCATCGGCTCGGCGATCGCGGCCGCCGGACTTGCGGACCCGATACCCGAGCGTGCTCGCCGCTCCGTACCTCGACATCTGCCCGCCGAGCGCACGCGGACCGGAGCCGAACCCGTGGCCGACGACGATTCCGCTGCGCCCGTCGGCCGGGGAGCACGACGGCAGCGACCTCGGCATCGACCTTGGCGGGCTGCCCCACGAGCGCACGGTCTACGTCACCCTCGGGACGATCATGAACCAGAACCCGGAAGTCTTCCGCGCGGTCCTCGAGGGCTGCTCACGGCTGCCGGTCAACCTGCTGGTGACGACCGGCCCGGCGCTCGACCCCGAGCTGCTCAGTCCCCTGCCGGCGTCGGTGCGGATGGCGCCGTTCCTGCCGCAAGCCGCACTGCTGCCCATCTGCGCGGCCGTGATCTCGCACGCCGGTGCCGGCACGATGCTCGGTGCGCTCTGCCACGGACTGCCGCAGCTCTGCCTGCCGCAGGGCACCGACCAGCCGAGCAACACCGCCGCGCTGCTGCCCACCGGTGCGGCACTCGCACTGCAGCCGGACGAGGTCACCCCCGACGCGGTGGCGGACGCGCTGAGCAGGTTGCTCGACGACGACACCTTCCGGGTGGCCGCCGAGAGCCTGCGACGCGAGATCGAGGCCATGCCGTGCGGCGGACGCCGTCCTCGCCGAGATCCTGCCGGCCACCGGCTGACCGGCCTCACGACTCACCCCCGCCACAAGATCGTTTGCGACGTTCGGAGGCTCGACACTCCGACGGCGCGGCGTGTCGCATGGCCAGCACGTCGCAAACGATCACGGGTGGCGCGCGAGTGCTCGACGGCTGACCGGCCTACGAGCCCGCCCGGTGACCTCCCAGGCGCGAGCGGTCAGCCTGATCGCGCCGTCGGGGTCGGTGGGCAGGTCATCACGAAGTGCCGCGCGCAGCGTTTCCCGGTCACCGTCCGAGAGGGTCATGACGTACGACGGGGCCGGCGCCCGGCCGGCGAGGAACGGTGACCAGTAGTCCTCGAAGTCGGTGAACACCGTCGGCACGACGATCTCGTCGACCACTCACATCGTCGAAGCCCGCGTCGGACATCAAGCGGCGCAACGGCTCCGGCTGGCAGATCTCGAAGCGCTCGCCCTGGTCCGCCTCGCGCGACGCGGGGTCCACCGAGGCCGCGACGTCCCAGAAGTGCCGCAGCATCTGCATCCCGCCGGCGTAGTCCCAGACGTAGCAGCCGACCCGGCCGCCCGGCCCGAGCACCCGGCGCATCTCGCGGGCGGCCGCCGGCTGGTCGGCGACGAAGTTCAGGACGAGACCGGAGACCACCACCTCGACCGAACGGTCCGGCAGCGGCAGGTCGCCCGCCTCTGCGACGCGGAAGTCGACGCGCGAGTCGGCGACGTGGGCGGTTGCGTGCTCGACGAAGGCCTCTGACGGGTCGACGCCGAGCACCGACGCCGGCTCGGGCCTCAGCCAGGACGGCCGAGGTCAGTGCCCCGGTCCCGCACCCGACGTCCAGCCAGTGCAGCCCTGGGCCGACGCCCAGCCGCCGCACGTGCTCGGCCGCCACGAGGCGGCTCCACCGGCCCATGTAGGCCTCGTAGACCTCACCGCTGGTCCAGAGGGACATGGCCGTGCAGCCTCGCGGCCGACGGTGGGGGCGTCAATCCCCCGCAGCCCGCGGGACAGGCGGGACGGACGCGTGCCTGGACATGCCGTCCAGCCGCCCGGCGGCCGAGAGCACAGCGAGAGCGTCGGCCGTCACCCACTGATTCGGCCTGGTCCGCGACGCCCCGCCCCAGCCGACATGCTCCCCGCTGGGCCGCACCGGCCCGGCCGGGTCGCGGTGCCACCGACCTTCAGCCGGCCACGCCCCGCCCGGCAGTCGCTTGCGCTCGAGCAGGTCCAGCGCGGGTGCGCACCGGGCATCGTCGATGCCGCCTGCACCGGCGAGCGCGACGAGACCGGAGAGGAGGCCGTGGTGCCAGTACGCCGGGTAGCGCAGCTCGCCCCACGACGTGCGCACAAGCCGCGACGGATCCGACCGGCGGAAGACGACCGAGCGCCGCAGCAGCACCTCGGCCGCCGACGTGGCGGCCTTTCGGGACGCGCCGTCGCCGCTGACCTCCGCCCATGCCGCCAGCGCCCGCATCGGCAGGACCGTTTCGTGCAACGACGAGGCCGTGACCTCCGGGCGACGGTCGCAGTTCCACCCGCCGTCCGGCCACTGCCAGTGCAGCAGCCGTTCCGCGAGCCGGGCAGCCCGTCCGTCGTCGATGCCCAGCCGCACGATCGCCAGCAGGGCACCACCCTGCTGTGACGCGCAACGTCGTGCCCGGCCATCCGCCACGGGGACCGCGGCCCGGTAGCGGTCCTTCGGCGCGCCGATGTCGACGTACTCCCGCAGGTAGCGCGTCGCCAGCCAAGTGCCGAGCACCTGGTCGCGAAGCGGCACCAGCTCGTCGGCCCCCTCCGGGTAGCCGAGGTCGGCGAGGGACTGAAGGACCCAGTGCGCGCCGTACCACTTCGCGTAGGCACTCGGCCGCCTGGCTGCGTAACCCTCGAGCAGGCCGCGTGCCTGTTGGCTGGCGCGGATCTCCTCGCGCAGCCGCCGGACACTCCTCGACGCGTCGTCCTCGCCGAGGACACCGGTGCGGACCTTCCATCGCAGCGAGGGGTGCTCGCTCGCGAGCAGGTCGTCGACCTCACGACGGACGTCCACGACCCGCAGCCTAGGAGGCGTCACCGTCACTAGCCTGACGGCGTGACCGATGGCACCCGCGAGCTGCGCCTGGTGCTCACGAGCACCGACTACGACAACGCCCTGCACCTCTACCGCGACGTCCTCGGGCTGCGCGAGGAGGCCAGCTTCACCGACGACAACGGCGGGCGGGCGACCCTGCTGCACGCCGGCCGCGCGACGCTCGAGCTCGGCGACGCCGCCCACTCCGAGTCGATCGACGCCCTGGAGGTGGGTCACCCGTCGGGCGGCCCGGTGCGTGTCGCCTTCGAGGTCGCCGATGCCGCCGGTGCGACCGACGACCTGGTCGGCGCGGGTGCCGAGCTGGTCGCTGGTCCGGTGCGCACGCCGTGGGGGTCGGTCAACGCGCGGCTCACCGGCCCGGACGGTCTGCCGCTCACGGTCTACGCCAACGACCACTACGTCGTGGCCCGGCCGCGGCTCGACGGCCCGGTCACCCTCGCCGACCCCGATGACGAGTGGCCCGTGACAGCTGCGGCCCTGTGCGACGGCATCCGGTCGGTCGTCGGCGACGGCGCAGTCGTGCTCGCCCACGTCGGCTCCACGTCGGTGCCGGGGCTCGCCGCGAAGCCGATCCTCGACCTGGTCCTCGGGGTGCCCGACCCGACCGACGAGGCGGCGTACGTCCCCGGTCTCGAGTCCGCGGGCTACCAGCTCCGGATCCGCGAGCCGGAGTGGCGGGAGCACCGCCTGCTCAGGCGGGACGAGCCGGCCGTCAACCTGCACGTCTTCGCGGCGGGCGACGACGAGATCAGCGCGATGCTCGCGTTCCGCGACCAGCTGCGTGCCGACGCGCGGGACCGCGCGCTCTACCTGCGCACCAAGGTCGAGCTGGCCGGCAGGACGTGGGAGCACGTGCAGGACTACGCCGACGCCAAGGCCGACGTCGTGGCCGACGTCATGAGCCGTGCGCGGCCACGGTTCGCCGCACCGGTGCGCGCGGTGTGGGTCGTTGTCGGGCGTACGTCCGGAAGCAGCCGCGTTCGCGGCGTCGCTCGCGTCCGCACTGGGGATGCCGCTGCTCGACGCCGACCGCGTGGCCGCCGTGACGGGCGTCGACGACGAGCGGGCGGCCGAGGCGGTCGCGGCGATGGCCGCCGACACCGGTGGCGCGGTCCTGCACGGCGACCTGGACCCGCAGTCCCTGACCGGCCTGCCGGGACAGCTCGTGCAACCGCCGCCACTGCCCGGGGAGTCCGACGCCGGCCGGGTGGCCGAGACGATCCGTCAGGTGGTGGCTTCCGCCGGCTGACCGTGGTCCGCGACGTCGGTCGCCGACGGGAGCCTGTGGTGGTGGACGACCAGCCCGGCCGGTGGGACCACCAGGAGCAGGACCGCCCAGCCGAGGGGCAGCCCTGCGGCGACCAGCGGGACCACGGCCACACAGGCGAGGCTGGCCACCAGCAGCTGCACCACGCTGTGCGCCGGCGCGGCACCCATCGGCGCGTGCAGCCCCCACACCATGACCAGGAAGACCACGACCGGCACGGCGATGGCGGAGGCCACCACGACGTCGGAGGCCTCGACGTGGTGCGCCACCGCTTCGGCAGCCACCTCGAGACCGGCGCCCAGCGCGGCCAGCGACGCGAAGACGACGTAGTGCCCGTAGCCCCACCAGAAGCTCAGGTGCCGGTTGCGGGCCAGGCCTCCCCCGCTGTCCTTGAGGAAGTACACCCACCACAGGGCGAAGAGCAGTCCGAGACTTCCAGCACCGACGAGCACCAGTTCGGCACTCGCGCCATCCTCGTCGATCGTGGCCTGCACCGCGGTCGCACCGGCCAGCACGCACTCGCCGAGCACGATGATGGTGAAGAGCCCGTAGCGCTCCGCGATGTGGTGCGGGTGCCAGTTGGTCATCGACGGCCGCTCCGCCCACACCGGGACGAGCAGCTCGACACCCGCCAGCACGAGGAACGAGACGAGCCCGAGCGACTCCGGCAGGGCCAGACGGAGCAGCCAGGCGACCTGAGCAGCCGAGATGCCGACGACGTAGCGCAGCGCGGTGCTCCGGTGGTCCGGGTCGGACCTGGCAGCCCGCGCCCACTGGGCCACCATCGCCAGCCGCATGATGACGTAGCCGACGACCGCGACCCGGTAGTCCTGGTCCTCGAACATCCCGTGCACGCCGGCGGCGAGGACCAGGACGCCGCTCATCTGCACCAGCGTCAGCAGCCGGTAGGGCGCGTCGTCGCAGTCGTAGGCGGACGCGAACCAGGTGAAGTTCATCCACGCCCACCAGATGGCGAAGAACGCCAGCAGGTAGGTCACCAGGTCCTCGCCGCCGTGGCCCTCCGCGATGCCGTGGGCCAGCTCGGCGGCTGCGGTGGCGACCGCGACGACGAAGGTCAGGTCGAAGAGCAGCTCGAGGGGGGTCGACGCCCGGTGCTCCTCGTCGATCGTGCGGGAGACCATCGGGCGCAGCCAGCTCCGCTGCCTGGCACGAGCAGTCGACCCGGACGGGGGCGGCTGGTCGGACGGGGTCGGCGGGGGCACGGCGCCGACGCTAGCCAGTCCCCGCCGCCTCGGACAAGGTGCTGGGGTTGATTTCTGCCAGTCAGGGTCCTAGGCTTGACCAATGTTCGTGCTGACCGTCGACCAGCGCCACAGCCGCCGCTCGGGCGACCGGATCGATGACCTGTTGCGTGGCCTCGCCGGCCGGCACCGGGGCCGGGTGCGTGGCTTCGAACGGACCGCCGGCGACGAGGTGCAGGGCGTGCTGGACCACCCCGGCGCGGTGGTCGACCTGGTGACCGACCTGGTCCGGCAGGACGACTGGAGCATCGGGCTCGGGGTCGGGCCGGTCGATCTGCCCCTCCCGGCCAGCACAAGGGCCGGGTCGGGTGCGGCGTTCACGCTGGCCCGCGACGCGGTGACCCGCGCGAAGAGCCGGCCGACCGGGCTGGCGGTGAGCGGCGCGTCCACGGCCGGGGCCGCTCATGCGCAGGCGGCGCTCGACCTGCTCGCCGCGCTCGCCCAGCGCCGCACCGACCGGGGCTGGGAGGCCGTCGACCTCGCGGCCCGGGGACTCTCCCAGGTCGAGGTCGCCGAGCGGCTCGGGATCACCAAGCAGGCCGTGTCGCAGCGGCTGCACGCCGCTGACTGGCACCTCGAGCCGCCGGCGCGGGAGCTGGCGGCCCACCTGCTGGCGGTGGCCGATGCGTCCGGGCCGGCTGACAGGGTGGAGCGACCATGACTGTGCTCACCCTGGTGCTCCTGCTGCTGACGACCGCGACGCCGGCACTGCTGCCGGTGCTGCGGCGCCGCATCCTCGACCCCGTCCTGCCGGTCGCCGGCGCCGTGTGCGTGCTGCTCGCCCTCGCCGCCGCGATCGCCGCCGCCACAGACCCTGCCGATCCGGCCGACGGCTGGCTGCTGGCGGCCGCCCTCGTGCTGGGCGTCACCGCGGCGACCACCGGTGGTGGTGTCGTCGTGCGCAGCATCTTCCGGCTGATGCGACGGGAGTTCCGCCCGGCGCGGACCCCGGTGCCGGTCAGTACTGCCGCCGGCACCTCGCCCACAGAACAGCCGGCGGTCCCGGATCGTGCCGACCCCGCCGAGACGGCGCAGCTGACGGCGCCGCCCGAGCCGCCCGCGCCGCCCGAGTCGCCCGAACGCGACGTCCTGGACCGCGACACCGGGGAGCCGGACACCGGGCTGCGCGGCGGCGCCTGGATCGGCTACCTCGAGCGCGCGGCGGTCGCCGCCACGCTGTTGGCCGGCTGGCCCGAGGGCGTCGCGCTGGTCCTCGCGGTCAAGGGCGTCGGCCGCTACTCCGAGCTCCGCGAGCCCAACGCGCCGGAGGCGTTCATCATCGGCACCCTGGCGAGCGTCCTGTGGGCCGCCGGGGCTGCGGGCGTCGCGCAGCTGCTGAGGTAGCGTCCGGCGGATGCGCATCCTGGTGGTCGGCGGCACCCGGTTCATCGGACGGCACGTGGTCCAGCAGGCACTGGCCCGCGGCCACGAGGTCACGGTCTTCCATCGCGGCCGCACCAACAGCGAGCTCTTCGCCGGCGACGACCGCGTGGAGCGACGTACCGGCGACCGGGACTCGGACCTGTCCGCGCTGGCGGACGGCAAGTGGGACGCCACCGTGGACACCTGCGCCTACCTTCCGCGCCAGGTGCAGTCGCTCGCCGACGTGCTGGGGACGCGGGGCGGCCGGCACCTGGTCGTCTCGAGCGTCTCCGCCTATGCACCCCCGTCGGCGCCCGGTTTCGACGAGGACGCGCCGCTCGCCGAGCTCGACGACCCGACGGTCGAGGACATCACGGACGAGACCTACGGCGGCCTCAAGGTCCTCTGCGAGCGCGCCGCCGCCGACCGCTACGGCCCGGGGACCGTGGTCGTCCGACCGACGTACGTCGTCGGACCCGACGACTACACCTGGCGCTTCCCGTGGTGGGTGATGCGGATGGCCCGGGGCGGCGAGGTCCTGGTGCCCGGCCCGGCCGACGACCCGGCACAGGTCATCGACGTCCGCGACATGGCGGACTGGATGGTGCAGCTGCTGGAGGACGGCCGGTCCGGCGCCTTCCACGCCGTCAGCCCGGCGCCGCCCTTCTCCTGGCGGGACGAGCTCACCGCGGTGCGCGACGCGGTCGCGCCGGCAGGTACGACGCTCACCTGGGTCGACGCGGACTTCCTGCTCGCCGAGGGTGTCGACGACGGGACCCTGCCGCTGTGGGGCGCCAACGACCCGGCGGTGCTCTCGATGGCGGCCGACCCGGGTCGGGCGGTGGCGACCGGCCTGCGTGCCCGGCCGCTGGCCGACACGGTGCGCGACACCTGGGCCTGGGCCCAGTCCGTCAGCCAGCCGGACTCCCCCGGGCTTGCGCCCGACCGGGAGTCGGAGCTCCTGGCGCGCTGGCACCGCCGCCGCTGAGGCGCTCGCCGAGCCGGAACTCGTCGGCCGAGTTCGGGGCGGTTGGGGGCGACAGGTGACCCGGCGTCAAGCACTGGATCCACATCCATCGCACTCGCGGATCCTCGGGCCAGACCGCCGAGCCTGCCTCAGGGATCGGCGGCTCCCGACGATCGACGGCCCTTGCTGCCATGAACCGAGCCGACGCTCCGCTCGAGCCAGGAGCACCGTATGACCGAACCATCGACCAGCTGGCAGTTCGACACGATCCGTACGCCGGGGGATCGCAGGACGGGCCGCGGGCCAACGTGCAGCTGGCCGCCGGGGAAGCAAGTGCACGCCGAGGGGACGGGTAACGGGCTCGATCGACGCCGTCTGCGACTCGATCTCACAGGCCACCGGGGTGGCGGCGCGACTATCGCGTTCCGCGCATACGCGGTCGGGTCCGGAAGCGAGGCCGACAGGCCAGTCGAGCTCGAGGTCGAGTGTCGCGGCCGCAGGGTCGTGGTCACGGCGTCGTCCACAGACGTGGTAGAGGCTGCCGGCCGGGCCTTCCTCGCAGCCATCAACCAGCACGGCTCGAAGGCGTAAACTGTGCGCTGAGCCGATACGGGCAGGACGGCAGGAAGGAATGACCGAAGGGCAGATCGATCCGAGATATGGCGACGCGTCGGCCACCGCACCACCCTGGGGCGATATCGAGCGGCTCCTCACGGATGCGCAGCTCTACTGGATCGTCACGGTCCGGGTGGACGGGCGCCCGCACGCTGCGCCGCTGGTCGGCGTCTGGCACGCCGGCGGGTTCGCCTTCTGCACAGGTGCGGAGGAGCAGAAGCACCGCAACCTCGACGAGAACCCGCAGGTCGCGGTGACCACCGGCAACACGGGTGCGAACGGGTGGAACAGCGGTAAGGATGTCGTGGTTGAGGGCACCGCGGTTCGGGTCACCGACGCCGAGACATTGCAATCGCTGGCGGACGCCTGGCTCGACAAGTATGGGGAGGACTGGCGGTTCGAGGTCCGCGGGGAGGAGTTCGTAGAGCTCAGCGACTCCGGTGGCAGCACCACAGGAGGGGCGCATGTTTTCCGGGTCGAGCCAGTGAAGGTGATCGCGTTCGGCGACGCGCATGGCCAGACGACGTATCGCCTCTGACAGTCACACGCCTAGCGGCTGCTGGCGGGCCATGTTGACTGCTGGCCTACCGTCTCCGTCATGTCGCACGGACGCGAGGGGGTTGGCGCGGAGCAGAGCTCCGGCGTGCGACTGTCCGAGGTGATCGCCGCCGTTTCGCTCGGGGCCGACCTGGGACTGGGCCAGCCCATGGAGCACGTGCTCCGGTCGTGCGTGATCGCGACCCGGTTCGCCGGTCATCTGGATGTGAGCGACGACGACCTTGAGACTACGTACTGGCTGACCTTGCTCGTCACGGTCGGCTGCACGGGAGTGTCCTACGAGCTGACGCCGCTGTTCGGCGACGACATCGCCTGGCGGTCGCGCTGGCACGACGTCGGTCCGTCAGCGCTCTCCCAGCTGCGCTACCACCTCGGCCGGGCCGGCAACGACCGGTCGCCGACCGGCCGGCTGCGGGTGCGCGCCGACTTGATGCGCACGGGGATGCGCGCGGTGCAGGACTCGCTGGTCGCGCACTGCCACGTGAGCGGTCGCCTCGGTGAGCGGGTCGGTCTCGACCCGCGCATCTCCGACGCGCTCGATCAGACGTTCACGCGCTGGGATGCCAAGGGGGTCCCGCGCGGGCTGGGAGGCGACCGGATCGTCCTGCCCATGCAGATCTGCCAGATGGCCGACGGCATCGAGGTCTGGCACCGCGAGGAAGGGGTGCAGGGCGCCATCGACCGTGTGCGGGCGGGCGCCGGGACGTTCTTCGACCCGACCCTCGTCGCAGCGTGGGCCGGGGCCGCGGCTGCTGTTCTGGAGTCTCTGGGCCAGGAGTCGTCCTGGGACGCTGTGATCGCTGCCGAGCCACGACCACGACCGCCGCTCACCCAGCCTGAGTTGGATGCTGCGCTCGAGGTCGTCGCCGACTACGCCGATCTCAAGTCGCCGTGGTTCTCCGGGCACTCGCGCGGTGTTGCCGACCTCGCGGCGACGGCCGCCCGACATGCCGGTCTCCCGGAGGGGGACGTCACGATGCTGCGTCGTGCAGCGCTGCTGCACGACCTGGGTCGCAACGGCGTGCCCAACTCCATCTGGGACAAGCCCGGTCCGCTCACCGAGGCAGAGAGGGAACGCGTGCAGCTGCACGCGTACTACACCGACCGCATCGTGCGACGGGCCGGCGCACTGGCCTACCTCGCCCCGATCGCGTCGGCGGCGCACGAGCGGGCCGAGGGCAGCGGGTACCCGCGCGGCATCGCCGGCGACACGATCCCGATGCTCGGTCGGATCCTCGAGGCCGCGGACGCCTACCACGCCATGCTCGAGCCGCGTCCCTACCGTGCCGCGTTGAGCAAGGAGGCGGCCGCGCGCGAGCTGCGGGACATGGCACGGGCAGGCACCCTGCGCGGTGACGCTGTCGATTGGGTGCTCGCCGCTGCCGGGCATGCGCGACGTCGTAAGCCGATCGCGCCGGCCGGACTGACATCGCGCGAGATCGAGGTTCTGGTGCGCGTCGCCCGCGGTGCGACGCTGCGCGAGGTGGGTGACCAGTTGGGTATCACCCCGAAGACTGCCGGCAACCACGTCGAGCGCATCTACTCCAAGATCGGCGCCTCGTGCCGGGCCGAGGCAACCATGTTCGCGATGCAGCACGGTCTGCTCGACAGCATGTAGGGATCGGCCGGCCCCGGAGATTCCCCGCATCCGTGAGGAGAACTCCTCATGTGACGCCGGTCCCGGCTCCCTAGCGTCCTCGGTTATCACCCGGCACCGAGAAGGAGCAGTCATGATCGCCCCACAGGTGAAGAACCTCGACCGGCCCGACGAGATCCGTGAGTTCCCCAAAGGAGCCGACGCCCTGGTGACCGTTGGCGGTCACACGATCGGGCGGACCGAGTTCCGTCCGGGCTGGCGCTGGTCGAACGACGTCCGTCCGATCGCTGGAACCGCTAGCTGCCAGGTCCACCACCTCGGCTACCTGATCACCGGCACGCTGCACGTCGAGACCGACGATGGCTCCCACACCGACCTCGTCGCGGGGGACGCGTTCGAGGTCCTTCCGGGACACGACGCGTGGGTGGTCGGTGACGCGGCGTGCCACCTGCTCGACTGGTCGTCCGCCGCGGCGCAATACGCATCGCCGCAGCCGACCGTCATTGCCGGAACGAGCGCGTGATGGGCGCCGATGGCGACCTCATCAGGTTCGGAGCGGCTGCGACGACTCGCGCCGACCGGCAGAGCGTCCTCGACGTCCTTCTGGACCTGCCTTCGCATCTCGTGTGGGCAGGGACCCGCTCACCCCAGAAGACGTTCCGGCTGCTGTCACTCGATGCCCAAGCAGCGCCCGCATCGGTCGGTACCAGGTTCTCCTCGACCGGCGC
The DNA here is from genome assembly GCA_963762865.1 of uncultured Actinomycetota bacterium. Classification (GTDB taxonomy): domain Bacteria; phylum Actinomycetota; class Actinomycetes; order JACCUZ01; family JACCUZ01; genus DATHAP01. Next base: position 124,979 of record CAVXNC010000006.1, on the reverse strand, counting down.
CAACATGAACGGCACGTTCCACGACACGTCCGTGGTGACCGTCGCGGAGTCGTACACCTTCGAGTTCGAGACCAAGTCACGGCTCGACCGCAAGCACGGGGCGGAGCTGCTCGTGAACTTCGTCCACCGCTACGACCTGGAGCCCGAAGGCGCCGGCTCGCGCATCGTCTACTCCTGCCGCGCGCTCAGCGGGAACTACGTGCCCTACTGGCTCAAGCCCGGGATGCGTGCCCTGACCCGTTCGATGATCAACCGGTCGATGACCCGTCAGCTGCACCTGCTCGCCGAGCTGGCCGAGGATCGTGCCTCGGCGCCGGCCGATGACCGGCGCAATCGAGCCGGCGAGTCGCGAGAGGTCGAGGTAGGACGGAAGCTCGCGGCCGGACGGGGTGCGCAGGTCCAGCGATGGCGGTGCGGTCGGCCGCGGCTGCCGGCGGACCTGGATCCGGGTCGTGCCCGTCGTGGTGGGGGTTGTCGTGGTCATGACGATCACCTACGCGGCGACCGCGACGGCGTGCGCGGAGTAGCGGTTGGCCGGGGCGGGCTGGTGACGAGGGCGGGGATGCTGGTCCCGTCGGGCAGCAGCGCGCCGCCGTCGTCGAAACGTACGACGCCGTTGCACAGCAGGCTCCAGCCCTGCTCAGGGTGGTCGGCGACGACGCGTGCGGTCAGTGGGTTGGCGATCCCGTCGGTGACGGGCGGGCAGGTCGGCTGGTGGGAGCACATGGCGCACCTCGGTTCCTTTCGCACGGCCGACGTTGCGACGTACGGCCGCAGTGACTCGATCTCCGAGCTCCGGGACCGGATGACTCGGTTGTCGCGAACGGGGTGTGGCGCCACTCCTCGTACAGCAGATGAGACCGGCAGGCCGCTGAGAACTCATCGGTCCGCGAGACGGCTATCGACGTTGCAGCTCCGACAGCTCCTGAAGGGTCCACGCCTCCGTGTCCGCCTTCGAGACGCCGAGGGCCTCGAGGACCTGGGCACCGGGCTCGTCGCGCGACTCCAGCAGGCCGAGCAGCAGGTGCTCGGTGCCGACGTAGCTGTGTCCGAGCCGCAGGCCTTCCCGGACGCTGAGCTCGAGGACCTTGTTGAGGCCCGGTGCGAAGGGCGAGTGCTGCCGGGCCGGCCTGCCTGGTTCCGGCAGGGCTTCAACCACAGAGGTCTCCACTGCGGCCTTCGAGACCCCGGCTGCCTCGATGGCTCGACCGGCCAGTCCCTCCCACTCGGCGAGCAGGCCGAGGACGAGGTGCAGGCTGGTGACCTCCTGTTCGCCCCGTTCGCGCGCGACGTTCTGCGCCTTGAGGACGACCACCTTGGCGCGGTTCGTGAACCGGTCCAGCGAGGTCTCCCCGGCGACGAAGCGCTTCTGGACGGCCTGCTTGGTGACACCCATGCTCTGGCCGATCGCCGTCCACGAGGCACCCGACCGTCGGGCCTGGTCCACGAAGTGCCCGACGAGGTGGTCGGCCAGCTCGTCGATGAACGCGGCCAGCCCGGCCGCCTCCGCGAGGTGGTCCAGCGCGGTGCCGTCGGGGCGGCGGGTCCTGACCTGCGTGATGAGCTCGTCCAGCGTCATGCGTCAACCCTAGGTTGACGCCTTCCGAGTCGTCAACCCTGGGTTGACGACCGACGGCCCCGGCTCAGCCGCGGGTGTACTGCACGATCCCGAGGCACATCTCGTCGGAGGTGCCCTCGCCCCAGGTGACGTAGCGCGGCTCCTCGTCCGCCAGCTCGGGCAGCATCGACCGCAAGGCGGCGTCGTGGGTGCAGGTGACGCGCAGGGTGTCGCCTGCCCGGACCTGCACCGGCCGGCGCAGCGGCGTGGCTGCCTGGTCGTCGAAGTCCCAGACCTTGCGGTCCAGCAGTCGCCTCTCCCCCGCCGTCCCAGGGTCCAGGTCGACGCTGATCGACCGCCCGAGCAGGTGCATGTGGCCCGCGACCGCGCGCACGACCATGTCCTCCGGAACGGTCCGGTCGCAGCTCTGCGTCGGTCCCGGCCGGACCGGCTGGTCCGGCCGGGTGCACAGCAGCGCGAGCCCGGCGACCGTTCGACCTGAGCTCGGCCCGATGCGCTGGGTCAGGTCGAGCAGCGCCTGCGAGCGGTCGCACAGCGGCCCGGACTCCTTCGGGGTGCAAGGAAGCTCGACCGGCGCCACCAGCAGCATCGTCTGCAGCGGTCGCAGGTCGGCGCTGCCCGGCATCAGCCGCAGCTTCACGGCCGTGTCGTCGGCGAAGGACGCGGCGTCGGTGCCCTCGACCGCGCGCAGGTTGTAGTGCAGCTGCAGCACGACCCGGCTGCCGGCCGGCATCCAGCGACCGGTGCGCTGGCGCAGCACGGTCTCGCCGCCACCGGGTGCCCAGGCCGCCAGCCACGGCGCCTGGTCGAGGCTGCGGATGGGGTCGTCGCCGTTCTGCTGCAGCGCCGAGCCGCCGAAGCAGCTCCAGCCGTCACCGGGTGCCTCGGCGTCCTGTTGCTCGGCGGCCGCCACCTGGTCGTGCGGGACGGCGAAGAGGATCGCGTGGTGCACGACAGCGGTGTTGCCCGGCACGACGTCCGACCCCGTGACATAGGCGTCGCCGGTCAGCCCGGGGTCGATCAGGAAGCACCGGTAGTCGTCGCGCCCGACCCCCGGCGCGCTGGGTCGGTAGGCACCGCCGGGCAGGTGCAGGGTGACGCGTCGCTCCCCGGGCCGGAGCGGGACGGAGGCCACCCGGGCGGCGGGCGACCCCGCGTCGCCGGACGCGGACCCGTGGCTGTGCGGCGCGGTGCCGGCCGGGTGGGTGTGCGTCGCGCCAGGCGACTGGCGCACCTGGAGCGGGCCGCCTGCCTGACCCTCGTCGGGACCGGCCGCGCAGCCCGACAGCACGCCGGCCAGCAGGGCGGTCACCGCCAGTGCCGCGCTCCGGCGGCGTACCTGCGACGGGGACACCGCCCGATCCTAGGCTTCACTCGCCTTCCTGGGGGTAGACGCGGTGTGACCGTCCCTGCCAGGAGGAGACCGCCCATGACCACGAACCTGTCGCCAGGTTCCGCGACCGCCAAGGGTGCCGCGCACCAGGCCGCCAACAGCGGCGCCATCAACAAGGCCGCGCGGGTCGGCTTCATCGCCAAGGGAGTCGTCTACGCGCTGATCGGCCTGCTGGCCGTCCAGGTGGCCCTGGGTGACAGCGAGCAGACCGACCAGAAGGGCGCTCTGCAAGCCGTCGCCGAGAAGCCCGGGGGCAGCGTTGTTCTGTGGCTGATGGTGCTCGGCTTCGTCGGCTACGCGTTGTGGCGCTTCAGCGAGGCGGCCTGGGGCCGACGCGACGAGACCGACGAGAAGAAGCGCACCGTCAAGCGCATCGGCTCGGCGCTCAACGGCCTGATCTACCTCGGTTTCGGCATCCTCGCGTTCAAGACCGTCACCGCCGGGTCCTCCGGCGGCAACACCAGCGCGGACCTGACCGCCACCGTCCTGAAGTGGCCGGGCGGCCAGACCATCGTCTTCATCAGCGGCCTCGTCATCATCGTGATCGCCATCGCCCTGACGATCCGCGGCCTCAAGACGGACTTCGAGAAGCACCTCGACACCGGCCGGATGAGCCCGACGACCTTCAAGGCCGTGCGCCGCCTCGGTCAGGTCGGCTACGTCGCCCGCGGTGTCGTCTTCGGCCTCGTCGGGATCTTCGTCTGCAAGGCCGCGATGGACTACCAGCCCGACAAGGCCAGCGGCTTCGACGTCGCGCTGAAGAGCATCGCCGGTGCGCCGTTCGGCCAGTTCCTGCTCATCGTCGCGGCTCTCGGCCTGGTCTGCTTCGGCGCCTACTGCGTCGCCGAGGCACGCTACCGCCGGCTCTGAGCCAGCGCGTAGAAGGCCACGGCTGACGCCGCAGCCGCGTTCAGCGAGTCGACGCCGCCGGACATCGGGATCCGCACCCGGTGGTCGGCGGCGTCGAGCGCTGCCTGCGTGAGCCCCGGGCCCTCCGCGCCGATCAGCAGCGCGCACCTCTCGGTCACCGAGGGCGGCAGCTCGGCCAGCGGGGTCGCGTCGGGCGCAGGAGTGAGGGCCAGGACCGACAGGCCTTCGCGGCGTACGTCCGACAGGTCGGTGGGCCACGCCTCGAGGCGGGACCACGGCACGGAGAAGACCGCTCCCATCGACACCTTCACCGACCGCCGGTACAGCGGGTCTGCGCAGCGCGGGGTGACCAGGACCGCGTCGACGCCGAGCCCGGCGGCGCTGCGGAAGACCGCACCCACGTTGGTGTGGTCGACGAGGTCCTCGAGGACGGCCACGGTCCGCGCCGACCGCAGCAGGTCGCGCGGGTACGGCAGCGGCAGCCGGGCCATCGACGCCAGAGCCCCGCGGTGGACGTTGTAGCCGGTGACCGTGCGCAGGGTCTCCGGGTCGGCCAGGTACACCGGGGCAGCCATCTCGTCGACGAGGTCCGCCAGCGCCGCGAGCCACTTCTCCTCGAGGAGCAGGGACCGCACCGGGTAGCCGGCCGCCACGGCCCGGCGGATGACCTTCTCACCCTCGGCGATGAAGATGCCCTCGGCCGGCTCGAGACTTGTGCGCAGCGCGACGTCGGTCAGCCCGACGTAGTCGTCGAGCTCGGCCGCTCCTGGACGGACCGTCGTGGGCTGCTGCGGCACCGTCGGAGTATGCGGCAAATGCACCGTCACGACCTCACACAAGGGCATGGCGCCGTGCCAGACTCCGGCGCATGCGGCTCCGCTTCGGAGAGTTCGAGGTCGATCTCGACGGCTTCGAGATCCGCCGCGGCACGGAGACCCGGCACCTCGAGCCACAGGTGTTCGAGGTCCTGACCTACCTCGCCCGCCACCGGGACCGGCTGGTGAGCAAGGAGGAGCTCCTCGACGAGGTGTGGGGCAACCGGTTCGTCAGCGAGTCCGCCCTGACCAGTCGCATCCGCGCAGCGCGCGCCGTCCTCGACGACAACGGCCGCGACCAGCGGGTGATCCGGACCGTCCACGGTCGGGGCTACCGCTTCGTCGCCGACGTGATCGAGGTGACCGGCCCGGCGACCCTGCCGGCACCGCGGTCGGCGTCGTCGGCCGCGCGGCAGCCGCCGGCTGCCGGGCTGCGGACAGCCGTCCTCGAGCGGGACGACCAGCTGTGGCGGCTCGGCCAGGCCGTCGGCGACCTGCTGGCGGGCCACGGCGGGGTCGTCTGCGTCAGCGGAGCCGCCGGGCTCGGCAAGACGACCCTGGTGCGCCGGGCCACCGAGGACGCGGGCGCCGACGTCGCCCTCCTGCTGGCCAGCTGCGAGGACCTGAGCACGCCGCGCGCTCTCGGGCCCTTCCGCGACATGCTGCTGCCGTCCGGGGAGGTGCTCGTCGGCGCCGTCGACGCCGCCTTCGACGCGAGCGCGGTCCTCGCCCGCCTGCGGGACGTGGTGGCCGCCGAGGGGCCGCCGGTCATCGTGGTCGAGGACGTCCACTGGGCGGACGACGCGACGGTCGACCTGCTGCGACTGCTCGTCCGGCAGGCTCCGGCGCTGCCTGCCCTGCTGGTCGTGACCTACCGGGACGAGGACATCGGCCAGGGGCACCCGATGCGGCGGCTGCTCGGCTCCCTCCGCTCCTCCGTCTCGCACCTCCCGCTCGAGCCGCTGTCACCGGCGGCGGTCGAGCGGATGACCGCCGGCACCGGGCTCGCCGCCGACGAGGTCCACGAGGTGACCGGTGGCAACCCGTTCTTCGTCTCCGAGATCGTCGCCAACCCCGGCCCCGCAGTCCCGGCCAGCGTGCGGGACGCCGTGCTCGCTCGCCTCGACCTGACCTCGGACACCGCCCGACACGGGTTGCAGGTGCTCTCGGTGATCCCCTCCCGCGCCGACCGGTGGCTGGCGGAGGCACTGCTGCCGTCGGCCGGGGCGGTCCTGCACGAGGCAGAGCGGCGCGGCCTGCTGGCCGGCGACGCGGGCAGCGTGTGGTTCCGTCACGAGCTCGCCCGGCGGGTCATCGAGGAGGACCTCACGGCTGCCGAGCGCACGGCTCACCACCGGGTGGCCGCCGAGGTCCTCGCGGCTCGCGGCGCCGACCCGGCGCGGGTGCTGCACCATGCCGCTCTCGGCACCCTGCCCGACCTGGTGCGCGAGCAGGCGCTGCTCGCGGCCGGCCAGGCCGTGGCGGCCGGCGCCCACCGGCAGGCGGCGGCGCACCTGGAGCTGCTGCTCTCCTTCCGCGACCAGCTCCCGACGGACACCGTCGCCAGGGCCTTGACCGACCGGGCGCACTCGCTCTACCTGCTGAACCGCTTCGCCGAGTCGCAGCGGCTCGCGGTGGAGTCGGTGGCCCTCTGGGAGTCGGTCGGCGACCCCGCGCAGCTCGGCCGGGCGCTCGTCGGTCTCGCGCGCACCGGACTGTGGGCGGTCGGCCCGCGGTTCGCGGAGCAGGCCGCCCAGCGGGCGGTCGTGGCCGCCGAGCAGGCCCGGGCGGCGACCGGCCGGTCCCCGGACACCGACGCCTCCACGGCGGTCCTGCTCGCCCAGGCGCACGCCGAGCTCGCCCGTGCCCGGGGGAACCTGGCGACCGTCGGCCCGGTCTCCGAACCCAGCCTGAGTGCGGTCGAGCACGCCCGGCTGGCGGTGGAGCTGGCCCGGCAGAGCGGCCGGGACGACCTGGTGGCGCACACCCTGACCTACCTCGGAGCCGAGCGGCTCAGCAACGGCGACCCCGGCGGCCGCGGGGACCTCGACGAGGCCGTCCGGCTGGCCGCGCGGGACCCGCGCGTCGAGTACGTCACCCGCGGCTGCGTCAACGCCTCGGGTGCTGCCTACCGGTCCGGAGAACCCGGGCTGGCCCTGGACTACGTGCGGACCGGGCTGGCCGGCTGCGCGGACGGCGAGTTCTTCGCCGGCGAGTACCGCCTCGACCTCACCCGCGCCGCGATCAAGCTCTCCACGGGCGACTGGGACGAGGCGGAGGCGGGCCTGCGGGACCTCGTCGACCGCCCCGGCGAGCCGGGGCTGATGCGCCCGATGGCGACCGCGCTGCTCGCCCGCCTGCTCGCCCGGCGCGGCCGGGACCAGGCCGGGTCCCTCCTCGCCCACGCGGTCGCCGACGTCACCGGCTCGGACGAGCCACATCTGGTCGGCCCGGTCGCAGCCGCGGCGGCCGAGCTGCACTGGCTGGCCGGGACCGGGGATCTCCCTGCCTTCGTCGTGGACGCCTACGCCCTCGCGCAGCGGCGCCGACACCTGGTCACCCAGGCCGAGCTCGCGACGTACGCCGCCAGAGCCGGCCGTCCGTTGCCCGCGCCGGACTCCGAGCTGGCAGGGACCGAGCTCCCCGGGCCGTGGCGGCCGGCGCTCGCCGGGGACCACCGGCGAGCGGCCGACGGCTGGCAGGCGCTGCACGAGCGCTACGAGCAGGCCGTCGAGACCTGGCTCGCCGGCGACCGACCGGCGGCCGCTGCGCTCCTCGCCGACCTCGGCGCGACGGCCGCGCTGACCCGGCTGGAGCGCGCCGGCTGAGCCCGGCTCCCGCGCCTCAGCCGGCCAGGATCTGGACCATGGCGACCAGGCCGACCAGCACGACCAGCCCGCGCAGCACGGGCTGCGGGATCCGCCGACCGATCTTGGCTCCGACCTGTCCGCCCACGGTCGAGCCGACCGCGATGAGCGCTGCGGCCGACCAGGCGATGTCGGTGACGGCGATGAAGATCACCGCCGCGACCGCGTTGACGAGCAGGGCCAGGACGTTCTTCGCCGCGTTGATCCGCTGCAGGTGCTCGTCGAGGAGCAGGCCCATGATCGCGATCAGCAGCACGCCCTGGGCGGCGCCGAAGTAGCCGCCGTAGATGCCGGCCAGGTAGATCCCGGCGTAGAGCAGCGGCCCGGCGTGCTGCCGCGGCTCGTGGTCCTCGCGGGCCCGCAGCCGGGCGGCGACCCACGGCTGCACGATGACCATCACGCAGGCCAGGCCGATCAGGACCGGGACGATCGCCTGGAAGGCCTCCTCCGGCAGCACGAGCAGCAGCACGGCCCCGGTGATGCCGCCGAGCACCGACGCGACCGCGAGCCGGGCGAGGCGGCGCCCCTGGCCGGTCAGCTCGCGCCGGTAGCCAATGGCCCCGCTGAGCGAGCCCGGCACCAGGCCCACCGTGTTGGTGACGTTGGCCAGCACCGGCGGGTAGCCCACGGCGAGCAGCACCGGGAAGGTCACCAGGGTCCCGGACCCGACGACGGTGTTGATCGTCCCGGCGGCCAGCCCGGCGAGGGCGACGGCCACGGCTTCCCAGAAGCTCACCCAGCACACCCGTCCCGGACCCGGCACCGCACCGGGCGATCTTCGCACGGCGTCGATGCGTGCCTTCGCACGACGTCAAGGCAGCCCCGCCAGGCGCCGACGTACCAGGTGTGGGTGGCCGACACAGTGGTCTGCGACGCGCGGCTGCCCTGACGGCGGTCGTGCTGCTGGCCGCGGTCGTCAGCCCCTCGCCTGCCCAGGCCGAGAGCCTGGACGACGCGCGGGCCAAGGTCGCAGCGGCCGCCGACCGGATGGTCGCGCTGCAGTCCCGCGTCGAGCGCGCGCTGCGTGCCTACGACCGGTCGCTGCGGGACCTGGCGGGCGGCGTCTCCCGGAGCATCAGTGCCTCGCAGGACGCCGACCTGGCCGACCGGACCGAGGCCGCCACCCGCGCCGACGAGAACCAGCGGGTGCGCGCGCTCTACATGACGGGGGGTGCGGCGCTCTACGCCACGGTCCTGACCGCCGCGGGTCCGACCGAGGCTCTCGCCCGGGTGCAGTACGTCCAGCGTCTCGTGTCGGCCGGCGCCACCAGGTCGGCGACCAGCTCGGCGAGCGCCGACGCGCTGCGCAGCCGGGCCGGTCGGCTCGAGGCGGCCGCCACGAAGCGGATCGTCAGGGCGAGCGAGGTGCAGCGAAGGTACGAGACCGTGCAGGCCGCGCTCGACGAGGCGCGAGCCGAGCTCGCGGCCCTGTCGCAGCGAGCGAGGTCACTGCAGGAGGCCCAGGACCTGCTCGCGCAGATCGCCGCCCTCAACGCCGCCGTCGACGCGTCAGGCTCTGCCCGGGTCGCCGCTGCCTCCGCGGGCGACATCCCTCCGTTGTTCGAGAGCCTGTACGTCGCCGCGGCCAAGACATGTTCGGGCATGTCGTGGACGCTGCTCGCGGCCATCGGCCAGGTCGAGTCCGGCCACGGGGCGAACCCGGGCACCTCCTACGCGGGTGCACAGGGCCCGATGCAGTTCATGCCGAGCACCTTCGCGTCGTACGGCGTGGACGGTGACAAGGACGGCGACCGCGACATCATGGACCCGGCGGACTCGGTCTTCAGCGCGGCGCACTACCTGTGCGCGAACGGCGCCGGGCGCGGCGGCGAGGCGCTGGCCCGCGCGATCTGGCACTACAACCACGCAGACTGGTACGTGCAGCTCGTCCTGAAGCTGGCCGGCCAGTACGCCGAGCGGACCCCCAGCCGCAAGCTCGGCTGACCCTGCTCTGGCAGCAGGCGGTCAGGCCGGTGGCGCCGGCGGGCGCTGCTCGCCGGAGCCGAGCATGCCGCCGATGCCCTTGAGTGCCTCGCCCAGCTCGCTCGGGACGATCCAGACCTTGTTGGCGTCGCCCTGCGCGATCTTCGGCAGGGTCTGGAGGTACTGGTAGGCCAGCAGCTTCTGGTCGGGGTTGCCGGCGTGGATGGCGTCGAAGACCTTCTGGATCGCCTGCGCCTCGCCGTCGGCGCGCAGCACGGCGGCCTGGGCATCACCCTCGGCCTTGAGGATCGACGCCTGCCGCTCGCCCTCGGCGGTGAGGATCTGCGACTGCTTGAAACCCTCCGCGGTGAGGATCGTCGCGCGCTTCTCGCGGTCGGCGCGCATCTGCTTCTCCATCGAGTCCTGGATGGAGGTGGGCGGGTCGATGGCCTTGATCTCGACCCGGTTGACGCGGATCCCCCACTTGCCGGTCGCCTCGTCGAGCACTCCGCGCAGCGCGGCGTTGATGTGGTCGCGGGAGGTGAGCGTCTCCTCCAGGTTGAGGTTGCCGACCACGTTGCGCAGTGTCGTCACCGTGAGCTGCTCGACGCCCTGGATGTAGTTGGCGATCTCGTAGGTCGCCGCCTTGGCGTCGGTGACCTGGAAGTAGATGACCGTGTCGATGCCGACCACGAGGTTGTCTGCGGTGATCACCGGCTGCGGCGGGAAGGACACGACCTGCTCGCGCAGGTCCATGAGCGGGCGGAGGCGGTCGATGAACGGCACCAGCACCGTCAGGCCCGGCGTGAGGGTGCGGGAGTAGCGGCCCAGTCGCTCGACGACCCCGGCCCGGGCCTGCGGCACGATCCGGACGGTCTTGGCGAGCGCGATGAGGACGAACAGGGTGATGACCACGATCACCACGACGATGACGATCGAGCCGACGTCCATCAGACCTCCGCTTCGTAGACGAGCGCGGTCGCGCCGTCGATCTCGACGATCTGCACGCTTCGGCCCGCCTCGATGACGGACGCGTGCGGGTCGTAGGTGCGGGCCGACCACACCTCGCCCTTGACCTTGACCCGGCCGTCGTCCCGGCTCACCGGCTCGAGCACGAGCCCGCGCTCGCCGACCAGCGCCGCGGTGCCGGTCTGGATCGCGTGCGGGGTGTGCAGGTGGCGCATGGCAACCGGCCGCACGACCGCGAGGCCGGCGATCGAGACGACCATCGCGACGAACGCCTGGACCAACAGGTTGTCGGTGACGAGTGCGGTCCCGGCGGCTGCGATCGCGCCAGCGGCGAGCATCGCGAAGACGAGGTCGAGCGACGTCACCTCGACGATGCCCAGCACGACCGCGAGGCCGAGCCACGCGACCCAGTCGTAGCCCCCCAAGCCGTTCACGTTGGCCATCCTAGGGACGAGTCGCTGCTGTCACCCGCGCAACGCGCGGTGCGTCACGCGGGTTCCTCGCGAGAGCACCGATCGGGTCAGCGCGTCAGGTGGCTCGGGCCGACCAGCGCGGGCCGGAGCGGCCGAGCTCGAGCGCGATGCCGAAGGTCGCCGCGAGGGTCGCGTCCGTCAGTGTCGTCTCGATCGGGCCGGCGGCGACGACGCGACCGCCCCGCAGAAGCAGGACGTGGGTGAAGCCGGGCGGGATCTCCTCGACGTGGTGGGTCACGAGGACCAGGGCCGGTGCCGCCGGGTCGCCGGCGATGTCGCCGAGGCGGCGCACAAGGTCCTCGCGGCCACCGAGGTCCAGCCCGGCCGCGGGCTCGTCGAGAAGCATCAGCTCCGGGTCGGTCATCAGGGCCCGCGCGATCTGCACGCGCTTGCGTTCACCCTCCGACAGCGTGCCGAAGCGACGCTCGGCGAGGTGGGCGACGCCGAGTGCCGCGAGCAGCTCGTCGGCGCGTTCGGAGTCGAGGTCGTCGTAGTGCTCGCGCCACCGGCCGACCACTGCCCACGACGCGGTGAGCACCACGTCACGCACCGTCTCCCCGGCGGGCAGCCGCTCGGCCAGCGCGGCACTGGACAGCCCGATCCGCGGTCGCAGCTCGAAGACGTCGACGGCGCCGAGCGTCTCGCCCAGGACGGTCGCCGTGCCGCGGCTCGGGTGGATGTTGGCCGCTGCCAGCTGCAGGAGCGTGGTCTTCCCGGCGCCGTTGGGCCCGAGCACCACCCATCGGTCCGCCTCGGCGACCTCCCAGTCGATCGAGTCCAGCAACGTCGCCCGGTCCCGGAGCACGCTGACCCCGGAGAGCTCGAGCACGTCGGACATGGCGCCAACCTATCCAGCGGCTGATCGACAATGGACTGGTGGAGGACCTGCTGCCCGCCGGGCGACTTGCCGCGTGGGGCTCCGCTGCCCTCACCGGCGCGGCCAGTCCCGACGAGGCGGCCGACGCCGTCGCGGGGCCTGTCGACCCCGGCCACCGGGTGACCGACCTCCCCGGCGAGGACGGGCCGGTCACGCTCCCCTACGCACTGGTCCGGATCCGTTCACTCGGCGCGAGCGGGCTGCGCCTGGTCCTCCCCCGACCGGGCGACGTCTCAGGTCTGCCCGGCCCGGCCGGCGCCAATGCTGCAGCGGTCTCGGCCGGTGCCGCGGTCCTGACGACCGGCGACTGCCACCTCGGCCTGGTGCCGAGCGGCCGCGCGTCGTGGGTCGCGGTCCCGGTGTCACCCGACCGCCGGGCTCGGCCGACCCTGCGCGAGGCGGAGCACGCGCTCGGCAGCGCTGTCCGCGACGCGGCAGTCGAGCTCGCCCGGCTCGACGTCGCGCGGTGGGACCCGGCCGCGGCCGAGGTGGTGCAGGGCCGGGTCGCTTCCGGACGTACGTCGCTGCCGCCCTCCGCCGGGCCGGCCGCGCACGCCCTGCTCGCCCAGGGACTGCGCATCACGCGCCTCGTGGAGGTCGCTCTCGCGAGCGACGGCGCGGCAGTCACGGGCGGCGAGTCGACCGCGCGGTCGCAGGTGCTGCGGGAGCTCGGCGATGCCGCGCGGCACGCGGTCGAGGTCGCGTGCAGCGCGCCCGTCGACCGCTGACGGCTCCGGTCGGCGCAGGCATACTGGCCGCGACAGAGGTTGCCTTGCCCGCGGGAGGGGCCATGCCCGACGAACCGCCGGCGGAGCCGACACCCGCCCCCGACGAGGCGATCGCCCCCGGCGTGCGGGTGCAGATCCTGGCGACCGAGCACTGGAGCCTGCTCGCGACGCGCAGCACCGCCCAGGCCGAGGTGCTCTCGCGGATCGCGATCCTGCTGACCTTCGTCTCCGCGACCGCGGTCAGCCTCGCGCTGGTCGGCCAGGCGACCGACTTCGACGGCCGGTTCTCCGTCTTCGCGATCGTGCTGCTGTGCCTCGTCCTGCTGGTCGGGACCATGACGCTGCTGCGGGTGCACAACGCCAGCGAGGAGGACTACGCACTCGTCGTGGGGATGAACCGGCTCCGGGCGGCCTACACCGAGCTGGACCCTGCGCTGAAGCGCTACTTCGTGGCGTCCGCCCACGACGACGACTCCGGTGTCATGGAGACCTACAACCTCTTCCGCGCCAACCCGGTCACGCACCTCTTCGGCAGCACGGGAATGCTCGTCATGGTCGTCAACAGCGCCGTGGCGGGCGTCCTGTCCGGTGTCGTCGCCTCGGCCGCCGGGGCCGGCACCGCCCTGACCGTCACGCTCGGCTGCGTCGTCGCGGTCGTCTACCTGCTCGTCGCCGGGACCCTTGCGGTCCGCCGGTTCCTCACCGTCCAGCGGGCCTACCGGCCGCTGTTCCCCTCGCAGAATCCTCCGACCTGGCTGGAACGGCGTGGCGCACCGAAGAGAGCCACCGCACCGCCGGAGCAGTGACCGGCGAGGAGCCGCCGCCTACAGCAGGGTCCGGTAGAGGTCCAGGGTCCTGGTGGCTATCGCCGCCCAGGAGAACGACTCGATGGCCCGTCGGCGACCGGCGACGCCCATGGCCGTGGCGCGCTGCGGGTCAGCCAGCAGCTCGGACAGGGCGCTCGCCAGGTCGGCCTCGAACGCGGCCGGGTCCAGCGGCGTACCGCTGCCGTCGGTGACCTGCTCGATGGGCACCAGGAGGCCGGTCTCTCCCTCCGCGACCACCTCCGGGATCCCGCCCGTGGAGGTCGCGACGACCGGGGTCTCGCACGCCATCGCCTCGAGGTTCACGATGCCCATCGGCTCGTAGACCGACGGGCAGGCGAAGACCGTGGCATGCGTCAGCAGCTGCACCACTTCGGGCTTGGGCACCATCTCCTCGATCCAGACGACGCCGTCGCGGGTCCTGCGCAGCTCGTCGACGAGGACCGACACCTCGGCGAGGATCTCGTCGGTGTCCGGGGCGCCGGCGCACAGCACCAGCTGCACCGACGGGTCCAGGGACACCGCGGCGCGCAGCAGGTGGGGCAGACCCTTCTGGCGCGTGATGCGCCCGACGAAGAGCACCGACGGCCGGTTTGGGTCGATCCCGTGCTTCGCGAGCACGTCGGTCCCGGGATCGGGCTGGTACTCCTCGGTGTCGATGCCGTTGTGCACCACGTGCACCCGGTCGGGGTCGACGTCCGGGTAGCAGCGCAGCAGGTCGTCCCGCATCCCGGCCGACACCGCGATCACGGCGTCCGCCGCCTCGACGGCGGTCCGTTCGACCCAGGACGACAGCGCGTAGCCGCCGCCGAGCTGCTCGGCCTTCCACGGTCGGAGCGGCTCCAGGCTGTGCGCGCTCATCACGTGCGGCACCTCGTGCAGCAGGCTGGCGACGTGGCCTGCCAGGTTGGCGTACCAGGTGTGCGAGTGCACCAGGTCGCTCTCGGCGCAGCCGGCCGCCATCGGCAGGTCGGTCCCGAGCGTCCGCAGCGCGGGGTTGGCGCGGACCAGGTCCTCGGGGACGCCGTACGCCGTCACCCCCTGCTCGTCGCGCGGTGCCCCCATGCAGTGGACGCGGACGTCGACCAGGCGCCGCAGCTCCCGCGCGAGGTACTCGACGTGGACGCCGGCACCTCCGTAGACCTCGGGCGGGTACTCGCGGGTGAGCAGGTCGACGCGCATGACGTGATCGTGGCATCACCGGGGTAGCCTCCGCACCATGCCGGACCGGATCCTGTCCATCGTCCTGGCGGGGGGCGAGGGCAAGCGGCTGATGCCGCTCACCGCCGACCGCGCCAAGCCCGCGGTGCCGTTCGGCGGGATCTACCGCCTGATCGACTTCGTGCTGTCCAACCTGGTCAACGCCGGCTACCGCAAGATCGTGGTGCTGACGCAGTACAAGAGCCACAGCCTGGACCGGCACATCGCGTCCACCTGGCGGCTCTCGGCGATGCTCGGCAACTACATCGCGCCGGTGCCGGCCCAGCAGCGGCTCGGCCCGTACTGGTTCGCCGGCTCGGCCGACGCGATCTACCAGAGCCTCAACCTGATCGGCGACGAGCAGCCCACCCACGTCATCGTCTTCGGCGCCGACCACATCTACCGGATGGACCCCAGCCAGATGGTCCGCCAGCACATCGAGACCGGTGCCGGCGTGACGGTCGCCGCCATCCGGCAGCCGATCGGGTTGGCCGACCAGTTCGGGGTCATCGAGACGTCCAGCGACCCGCGCGTCATCTCGGCCTTCCGCGAGAAGCCCACCGACGCGGTGGGGCTGGCCGACGACCCGGACCACGTCTACGCATCGATGGGCAACTACGTCTTCACGACCGAGGTGCTGCTCGACGCGCTGCGCCAGGACGCCCTCGACCCGACGAGCAAGCACGACATGGGCGGCAACATCATTCCCAAGCTGGTCGAGCAGGGCGCCGCGCACGTCTACGACTTCCAGGACAACGACGTGCCCGGGTCGACGGACCGGGACCGCGACTACTGGCGTGACGTGGGCACGCTGGACGCGTTCTACGACGCCCACGGCGACCTGATCGCGGTGCACCCGGTCTTCAACCTCTACAACAACGACTGGCCGATCTACACCTCGCACGAGCCGCTGCCGCCGGCCAAGTTCGTGCACGGCGCGGCGGGCCGGATGGGCCACGCGATCGACTCGTTCGTGTCGAGCGGCGCTGTCGTCTCCGGGGCGAAGGTGGAGGGCTCCGTCCTGTCGCCGTGGGTGCACGTCCATTCGTGGGCCGAGGTCACCGGCAGCGTGCTGATGAACCACGTCGACGTGGGCCGCAACGCCGTCGTCCGCAACGCCATCCTCGACAAGAACGTCGTCGTGCCCGAGGGCGCGCGCATCGGCATCGACCGCGAGGAAGACCTCGCTCGCGGGTTCGTGGTCTCCGAGGGCGGCATCGTCGTCGTCGGCAAGGGCCAGCGGGTCACGGTCTGAGTGCGGGCATCGTCGACTGGCGCGAAGCGGCTCCTCCCGAGCCGGTTCGACAGCCGCAACGCGCCACTCGAGGGCAGGAGCCGATGAGCGAGCCCGGCGGAGCGCTCCTCGTCACGGTCAGCGGACGGGACCGCCCGGGCGTGACCTCGGCACTCTTCGACGCCCTGGGCGGCGCCGACCTGACGGTGGCCGACGTCGAGCAGGTCGTCATCCGGGGCCGCCTCGTGCTCGGCGTGCTGCTCCGGGCGCCCGGCGGCACCCAGCAGAAGGTGCAGGCCGCGCTCGACTCGGCGCTCTCACCCATGGGCATGGATGTCGAGGTCGCCGCCGTCGGGGCGGAGGACGGCACGCACCGACGGGGCCGCAGCCACGTGACGGTGCTGGGACACCCGCTGCGGCCGGCCGCGATGGCGGGCATCGCCGGCTGCGTCGCCGACTACGGCGGCAACATCGACCGGATCGTGCGGATCGCGCGCTACCCGGTGACCGCGGTCGAGCTCGAGGTGTCGGGGGTCGACCCGGCGGTCCTGCGCCAGCAGCTGTCGCTCGCGGCAGCAACGCTCGGCGTCGACGTGGCGGTGGAGCGGGCCGGGCTGCACCGCCGCGCCAAGCGCCTGGTGGTCATGGACGTCGACTCCACGCTCGTGCAGGGCGAGGTCATCGAGATGCTCGCGGAGCACGCCGGCTGCGCCGACGAGGTGCGTCAGGTCACCGAGGCGGCGATGCGCGGCGAGCTCGACTTCGCCGACTCGCTGCGCGCACGTGTGCGGCTGCTCGCCGGGGTGCCGGACACGGCGCTCGAGGACGTACGCCGCGACCTGCAGCTCGCGCGCGGCGCCCGCACGTTCGTCCGGACCCTGAAGCGGCTCGACTACCGGATCGCAGTCGTCAGCGGCGGCTTCACCCAGGTGACCGACGGGCTGGTGGCCGAGCTGGGCATCGACTTCTCGGCGGCCAACACCCTCGAGATCGTCGACGGCCGGCTGACCGGTGAGCTCGTCGGACCGCTGGTCGACCGGGCCGGCAAGGCCGAGGCGCTGGAGCGCTTCGCGCGCGAGTCCGGCGTGCCGGTCACCCAGACCGTGGCGATCGGCGACGGGGCCAACGACCTCGACATGCTGGCCCGCGCCGGACTGGGCATCGCCTACAACGCCAAGCCGATGGTGCGCGAGGCGGCTGACGCGGCCCTCAGCGTGCCCTACCTGGACGCGATCCTCTTCCTGCTCGGCATCAGCCGCGAGGAGATCGAGGACGCCGACGCCGCCGAGGGAATCGACGTCGTCACGCCACCCACCTGACCCTGGTGCGGCGTGGCGTCCTGGGCCAGGATGCCCGCATGCGCGTGGCGATCTACGGGCCCGGCGGGGTCGGCGGGTACTTCGGCGGCCGGCTGGCTCAGGCAGGCGCCGACGTCCGGCTGATCGCCCGCGGGGCACACCTGGCCGCTCTGCGCGAGCACGGGCTGCGAGTCCGCAGCGTCGCCGGAGACTTCGAGGTCGATGTCGTGGCGACGGACGACCCGACCGAGATCGGGCAGTGCGACTACGTGCTGTTCTGCGTGAAGACCTACGACACCGAGTCGGCTGCCGCCCGGCTGGCGCCACTCCTCGGCGACGACACGGCCGTCGTCTCGCTGCAGAACGGCGTCGACAACGAGGAGAAGCTCTCCGAGGTCGTCGGTGCCGAGCACGTCCTCGGCGGGGCGGCCTTCATCTTCGCGGGCATCGCCGAGCCGGGCGTGGTGGTGCACACGGGCGGGCCGACGAGCATCACCTTCGGCGAGCTGGACGGCCGGTCGACGGAACGGGCTCGACGACTGCTCGAGAGCTGCCACGCCGCCGGCTTCGGCGCCGAGCTGTCCCCGGACATCGCGACCGTCCTGTGGGCGAAGCTGGCCTTCATCTGCGCACAGGCCGGGATGACGGCCACGGTGCGGCTGCCGATCGGCGAGATCAGGTCCACCGACGCCGGCTGGTCCGCCTTCCGGGCGATCGTCGAGGAGGTGGCTGCCGTCGCGGCGGCCGACGGCCACCCGCTGGCCGACGCGGCTGTGGCACGGGCTCTCGACCTGGGACGCAGCGTGGAGCCGGGAAGCTTCTCGTCGCTGCACGACGACCTCGTGGCGGGTCGCCGGATGGAGCTCGAGGCGCTGCACGGCTTCGTCGTCAGGCGGGCCGAGCGACACGGCGTGCCGGTGCCGATGACGCGGGCCGTCTACGCCGTCCTGCAGCCCTGGGCGGTGCGGAACGGGGGCGCCTGACTCGGCCGCGTCACGCGCCGGTTCGACCGTCGATGCGCTCGCGCAGCAGGTCGGCGTGCCCGTTGTGCCGGGCGTACTCCGCGAGCATGTGGGCGATCACGAAACGGGTCGAGATCGGCGCGCCGTCGCGCTTGCGGGTGCCCGCGTCGTCGAGGCCGCGCGCCGCGACGACCGCGCCCGACGCGGCGCACTCGGCCCGCCAGGTCGCCAGGTCGGCCACCGGGTCGGCATCCTCGCCGAAGTCGAAGTCCAGGTCCGGGTTGTCGTCGGTGTAGAACAGCATCGGGGCGTCCTCACCGGCGAGCTGGATGCGGAACCACCAGCGCTCCACACCGGCGAGGTGCCGCACCAGGCCGTGCAGGCTGAGCGTCGACGGCGGGACCCCGCGCTCGCGCAGCCGCTCCGGCGGCACCCCCTCGCACTTGGCCGCGAAGGTCTGCCGGTGGTAGTCCAGCAGCGCCGTCAGGAGCTCCCGGTCGCCGCCGGTCGTCGGGATCGGCTGCCGCTCGGTCGTCCAGCTCGGCGAGTAGTTCTCCTCCGGTACGTCGCTCATGCCGGGCTCCACGAGCCGACCACCGCGCGGCTGTCCAGGTCGACGACGGCAACCGCGCCCGCTCGCATCCCGCGCAGCTCACCGGTGAGCAGCGCCTGCAGCTGCTCCATCGTCGGGTTGTGCCCGACGACGACCAGCGGGCCAGCGTCTGTCGAGGTTCGCCCGTCCAGCCGCTCGGCGATCTCTGGCGCATCGGCCAGGTAGAGGCTGCGCTCGACGCTCGGCGGCGGCGCCTCGATCGACCTGCTCATCGCCGTCCAGGTCTGGACCGCCCGCGTGGCGGACGAGCACCAGACCTCGCCGACTCTCGGGAGGACGCTTGCGAGCCACACGCCGGCCTCAGCGGCATTGCGCTCGCCCCGGTCGGTGAGGCGGCGGTCGTGGTCGGCATCCTCCTCACCGGACTCGGCCTTCGCGTGCCGGACGAGCGCGACCAGGCGGGTGGCATCGGCGTCGGACATGACCACCATCCTGCCGCGCCCACCGTCAGGATGATCGTTTGGGCCGCCGCGGTCGCTTCCTCGACGGGGAAGCCGCCGCCCGGCCCAAATGATCTTGATCGGCCCCGCAGCAGCGCCCGCCACGCCGACCTGCGCGCACACAACTTCGCAGCGTCATGGCTACGCTCGCCCGGTGGCTCATCGACCGGTCAGGCCCGTCGAGGGTGGCGTGCTGTGCGTCATCGGCGGCGCCGAGGACCGCAGCGGCGACCGGATCGTGCTGCAGGAGTTCATCCGGCTCGCGGGTGGGCCGGGCGCCACGGTGGCGGTCGTCGCCACCGCGTCCTCGCTGGGACCCGAGATCCTGGACGCCTACGACGACGCGTTCCGGTCGCTGGGAGCCGGCGAGATCGTCCGGCTGAGGCCGGAGACCAGGGCCGACGCCGCCGACCCGGCCACGGTCGCCGCTCTCGGCGAGGTCGACGCGATCTTCATGACCGGCGGGAACCAGCTCAAGCTCGCCGCCGTGGTGGGCGGCACCCCGTTCGGCGCCGCGGTGTCCGCGGCCTACAGCCGAGGCGCCGTCGTCGGCGGCACCTCGGCGGGCGCCAGCGCGGTCAGCGAGCACATGATCGCTTTCGGCGACGAGACCGCCTCCCCGCGACAGGGCGCCGTCACGTCGGCAGCCGGCCTGGGCCTGCTCGCCGACGTGGTGGTCGACCAGCACTTCGCGCAGCGCAACCGCTACGGCCGCCTGCTGTCGATGGTCGGCCGCTCGCCCCGGCTGCTCGGCCTCGGCATCGACGAGGACACAGCAGCCGTCGTCCGCGGCGGCCGGGAGCTCGAGGTCGTCGGGTCCGGCTGCGTCTTCGTGGCCGACGGCTCCCAGGCGGTCAGCGACGCCCACCTCGCCGAGCACGGAGCGCCACTGCTGGTGTCCGGGGTCGTCGTCCACACCCTGCCCGCCGGTGCCAGGTTCGACCTGGCCGAGCGGCGCCTGCTGTCCTTCGTCGAGGAGCACCTGGCCCACCAGATCAAGCACCAGACCGAGGAGGACTGAGCCGCAGATGAGCAGCCCGCAGCCCGATCTCGCGATCCTGCAGACCAGGGTGTACCGGGGGCCCAACCTGTGGTCGTACGAGCCATCGATGCACCTCGTCGTCGACCTCGGATCGCTCGAGGACTACCCCTCCGACGTGCTCCCGGGCTTCGTCGACGGCCTGGTCGAGGCCCTGCCGGGCGTGGCGCGGCACTCGTGCTCGCGGGGCCACCGCGGCGGCTTCCTGGAGCGCCTCAAGGAGGGCACCTGGCTCGGGCACGTGGCCGAGCACACCGCGCTCCAGCTGCAGCAGGAGGCCGGCCACGACATCCGGCGCGGCAAGACCCGCGGGACGGGCGTGCGCGGTCAGTACAACGTCATCTACGGGTACGTGGACGAGTCGGTCGGCCTGGCGGCCGGGGCGCTGGCCGTGCGCCTTGTCAACCACCTCGTGCAGCCCGACCCCGAGTTCGACTTCGCCGCGGAGCTGGAGCGCTTCCTCGTCCAGGCCGAGCGGACCGCGTTCGGCCCGTCGACCCAGGCGATCCTCGACGAGGCGGTATCCCGCGACATCCCCTGGCTGCGTCTCAACCAGCACTCGCTCGTGCAGCTCGGGCAGGGGGTCCACCAGCAGCGGATCCGCGCGACGATGACCTCCAACACCGCCGCGCTGGCCGTCGACATCGCCGGCGACAAGGAGCTGACGACGCGGCTGCTGGCCGCCGCCGGCCTGCCGGTCCCCCGGTCGGAGTCCGTGCGGACCGCCGAGCAGGCCGTGCGCGTCGCCGACCGCATCGGCTACCCCGTCGTGTGCAAGCCGCTCGACGGAAACCACGGCCGCGGTGTGGTGCTGGACCTCAAGGACGCCGAGCAGGTGCGGGCCGCCTTCCCGGTCGCCCAGGACGAGTCGCGGCGCGGCTGGGTCGTCGTCGAGTCGTTCATCACGGGCAAGGACTACCGCGTTCTGGTCATCGGCGGCCGGATGGTCGCTCTGGCCGAGCGAGTGCCCGCGCACGTCATCGGCGACGGCGTGCACACCGTCCGCGAGCTGGTCGACGAGACCAACGCCGACCCTCGACGCGGTGTCGGGCACGAGAAGGTGCTGACGCGCATCAAGGTGGACGACGCCGCCGTCGCACTCGTGACGGAGCAGGGCCTCGCGATGGACGCCGTGCCACCCGAGGGCACCATGGTCAAGCTGACCCTGACCGGCAACATGTCGACCGGCGGCATCTCGATCGACCGGACCCTCGAGGCCCACCCCGACAACGTCGAGATCGCCGAGGAGGCCGCCCGGGTCGTCGGCCTGGACGTCGCCGGCATCGACTTCATCTCCCCCGACATCGCCGAGCCGGTGCGTGAGGCCGGCGGCGCGATCTGCGAGGTCAACGCGGCCCCGGGATTCCGGATGCACACCCACCCGACGGTCGGCGACGCCCAGTTCGTGGCGAAGCCCGTCGTCGACTCGCTCTTCCCGCCCGGCTCCCCCAGCCGGATCCCGATCGTCGCCGTGACGGGCACCAACGGCAAGACGACGACCGCGCGGATGATCGCGCACATCTTCAAGGGCATGGGCCGCAAGGTCGGCATGACCTCGACCGACGGCATCGTGATCGACGAGCGGCTCGTGATCCGCGCCGACGCGTCAGGTCCGAAGTCGGCTCGGATGGTGCTGCAGAACCCGCGCGTGGACTTCGCGGTCTTCGAGGTGGCCCGCGGCGGGATCCTGCGCGAGGGGCTGGGCTACCAGCGCAACGACGTCGCGGTAGTGCTGAACGTCGCGCCCGACCACCTCGGGATGCGCGGCATCGACACGCTCGAGCAGCTCGCCGAGGTCAAGCAGGTCGTCGTGGAGGCAGTGCCCCGTGACGGGTTCGCCGTCCTCAACGCGGACGACGAGCTGGTCGCCGGGATGCGCCGCCGGTGCTCGGGCGAGGTGGTGTGGTTCTCGATGGCCGAGGCCGGCTCGGACGTGCGGGACTCGGTCGACGAGCACTGCCGCCGGGGCGGTCGCGCCGTCGTCCTGGAGCGCGGCGACCTCGGCGAGATGATCGTGATCCGGCACGGCCGCCGCTCGATGCAGCTCGCCTGGACCCACCTGTTGCCGTCCACCTTCGGCGGCAAGGCGAAGATGAACGTGCAGAACGCCATGGCAGCAGCGGCTGCGGCTTTCGCCGCCGGGGCGCACCTGCACGACATCCGGCAGGGCCTGCGGACCTTCACGACGTCCTACTACCTGTCGCCGGGCCGCCTGAACCAGATCGACGTGGGTGGCGCCAACGTGATCGTCGACTACTGCCACAACGCACCGGGGATGCGGCTGCTCGGCGACTTCGTCGAGGCGCTGGCAGCGGCTGCCGAGGCAGCCTCGGACCTGGCCCGCCCGCAGCGGATCGGAGTGGTGGCGACGGCGGGTGACCGCCGGGACGAGGACATGCGCGAGCTCGGCGCCGTGGCGGCCGACCACTTCGACGTGCTGGTCGTCCGCGAGGACGTGGCGCTGCGCGGCCGCGCTCGAGGCGACGTGGCCGGCCTGGTTGCCGACGGTGCCCGGGCCCGGATGGCCGAGGGGGCGCGCTGCAAGCAGGTCGAGCTGGTCCTCGAGGAGATCCCGGCGGTGCACGAGGCGATGGCCAGGGCGCACCCCGGCGACATCGTCGTCCTCTGCGTCGACAAGCACGGAGCAGTGCTCGCCGAGCTCGAAGCCATGTCTCACCAGGCTCAGGCCGGCGCGCACATCCACGAGGCTGTGGGTGACCCGGACACGGCCGTCCCCGCGCCCCCCGGGCAGGACGACCCGCAGCAGTGACCGGCCAGAGGTTCCTGGTCCTGCACGGCTGGGAGAACCACCGACCGGTCGAGCACTGGGAGTGGTGGCTGACCGACCGGCTCCGGGCCCGGGGTGAGCAGGTGCTCTACCCGCAGCTGCCGTCACCGGACCACCCGCAGCTCGACGACTGGCTCGAGGCCTTCACCGCCGAGTGGCGGCAGATGGGCGACGGCGAGCGGGTCGTCGTCGCGCACTCGCTGGGGTGCCTGCTGTGGCTGCACGCTGCGGCTCGCAGGCTCGTCGACCCGCGGGCCGACCGGGTGCTGCTGGTGGCGCCGCCGAGCCCGATCGTCACCCGGGAGATCCCCGACATCGCCGGCTTCGTCGCGCCCAGAGACCCCGAGTCCGTCAGGGCGGCCAGCCGGAGCGCCGTACGGCTCCTGTGCTCGGACCGTGACCCCTACTCGACGGAGGGAACCGCCGCGGACGTCTACGGCACGCCGCTCGCGCTGGACACCGAGGTGTTGCCCGGGGCCGGGCACTTCACCATCGACGACGGTTACGGGCCGTTCCCCGCCGCCCTCACCTGGTGCCTCGATCCCCGAGCGGTCCGAGACCCCCTGACCACGTCCGCATGAGAACGTTTGCGGACCACCCAACCCGGGGACGGCGGACCGGATGAGCGGATGGTCGTACGCCGGAGAGCCGGCTGCTCTTGGTAGCGCCGGCGTCACACTCGTCGAGGGCTCGTCCTTCTGCGTGTGCGAGCCGTCAGGTGACCTGCGGGAGGGCACGCCCCAGGGCGTGTTCTTCCAGGACACCCGCATCGTCAGCAGATGGCGGATCACGGTCGACGACGAGCCGGTCGAGTCGTTGACGGTGCTCAGCGACGAGCCGTGGCGGGCCACCTTCGTCGGCCGGGCGGCCCCTCGCCCTGGCCGGGTCGAGAGCACCCTGCTGGTCCGCCGCGACCGATACGTCGGCCAAGGGATGCGTGAAGACCTCCTGGTCGAGAACCTCTCCGACGAGCCGGCCGCCGTGCGCCTGGCGGTCGAGTGTGCCGCGGACTTCGCCGACCTCTTCGAGGTCAAGGAGAGCCGGGTCCCCCATCGGCCGGCGCCGGAGTGCTCGGCGGTCGAGGGGATCCTGGAGATGTCCCGCAGCTATCCCCACCAGGGGCGCCGGGGCGTCCGAGTCAGCGCCGAAGATGCCACCACGACGACGCATGGGCTGACCTTCGACGTCGTGGTGCCCGCCCGCGGCACCTGGTCGGGCTGCATCCAGGTGGTCCCGATCGTTGACGACCAGACCCTCGAGCCGCGTTTCCCGACCGATCGTCCGCTGGAGGACACGGTCGCCGCACGCCGGTCGCAGGCCTGGCGGGAGTCGGTGCCGGTCCTGCACACAGCGGACCCGGCTCTCGCCCGGACGTTGGAGCGCAGCCGCGTCGACCTCGGTGCGCTGCGCATCTTCGACCCTGACGAGCCCGACGTGGCCGTGGTCGCCGCCGGGGCGCCGTGGTTCATGACCCTCTTCGGTCGTGACTCCCTGCTGACGTCGTACATGTCCCTGGCCCTTGACCAGCCCCTCGCCCTCGGAACGCTGCAGACGCTCGCCCGCCTGCAGGGCGAGCACGACGACCCGGCCTCGGAGGAGGAGCCCGGACGGATCCTGCACGAGGTGCGGTTCGGCGCCGACCCCGCGCTGGCACTCGGCGGCCGCTCCGTCTACTTCGGCACCGCCGACGCCACCCCGCTCTTCGTCGTCCTCCTCGGGGAGCTGCGGCGATGGGGGCTTGCCGGAGACGAGGTCGACCGGCTGCTCCCCCACGCCGAGCGGGCGCTGACCTGGATCGTCGAGCGCGGCGACCGTGACGGCGACCTCTTCGTCGAGTACCAACGCGCCACCGACCGCGGGCTGGCCAACCAGGGGTGGAAGGACTCCTGGGACGGAGTCACGTTCGCCGACGGCACGGTCGCGAACGGGCCGATCGCGCTCTGCGAGGTCCAGGGCTACACGTACGCCGCCTTCCTCGCCCGGGCGCACTTCGCCTGGGAGGCCGGTGACGACGAGGCCCGGCAGACCTGGGCCGGCCGGGCGGCCGCTCTGAAGAAGGCCTTCAACGAGCAGTTCTGGCTGCCTGAGCAGGGCTGGTTCGCCCTCGCACTGGACGGGACCAAGCGCCCCGTGGACTCGCTGGCGTCGAACATGGGTCACTGCCTCTGGAGCGGGATCATCGACGAGGACAAGGCCGCCGCGGTGGCCGAGCGGCTGCTCTCCCCCGAGATGTTCAGCGGGTGGGGGGTGCGCACCCTGGCCACCTCCATGGGGGCCTACAACCCGCTCAGCTACCACAACGGCTCGGTGTGGCCGCACGACAACGCGCTCATCGCGACCGGCTTGATGCGCTACGGCTTCGTGGCCGAGGCGCAACGAGTCGCGACAGCAGTGCTGGACGCCGCTGAGGCCTTCGGCGGGCGCCTCCCGGAGCTGTTCTGCGGCTTCGACCGCGCGACGTACCACCGGCCGGTGCCGTTCCCGACATCCTGCTCCCCGCAGGCCTGGGCGTCGGCGACACCCGTGCAGCTGCTCCGGACGCTGCTTCGCTGGGACCCCTGGGTCCCTCACGGGACCGCGTGGCTGGCGCCGGTCTTGCCCGAGGGCTTCGGCGACCTGACGCTCACCAACCTGCCGCTCGCCGGGTCGCGTCTGTCCGTGCGTGTCGAGCGGGGTCGGCCGGTCGAGGTCGACGGCGCCCCGGCAGGCCTGGACATCTGCTACGAGCCGCGACCCGCGACCAGCGCCGTGCATGAGGCAGGTGCCGCCGGGTAGCGCGCGTGGCAAGAGAAGGAGGGCCCATGCCGGAGGAGCCCCTGAAGATCGCCGTTGTCGCGCCGCCGTTCTACGAGATCCCGCCGAGCGGGTACGGCGGGATCGAAGCCGTGGTGGCGCTTCTCGCGGACGGGCTGGTCGACCGTGGTCACGACGTCACGCTGCTCGCCGCCGGCCAGCCGGGGACCCGTGCCCGGCTCGTCCAGACCTTCGAGGAGCCACAGTGGCCACGCCTCGGCCAGGCCGAGCCGGAGCTGCTGCACGCCGCCCGGGTGTCAGGGCTGCTCGACGAGCTGCAGCCGGACGTCGTGCACGACCACTCGGCCACCGGCCCGGCCTTCGTCCGTGACCGCCAGACACCCCTCGTGATCACGTCCCACGGCCCCGCCACCGGGGCCTGGGGGGACTATCTCGCCGCGGCAGGGGACGGCATGTATCTCGTGGCGATCTCGCAGGCGCAGGTGGACCTGACACCGGACCTGCCGTGGCGGGCTGTGGTGCACAACGCGCTGGACGTCTCCGACATCCCGTGTCGGGCGGAGAAGGACGACTACCTGGTCTGGATGGGCCGGTTCTCACCGGACAAGGCAGCCCACCTGGCGGTCGATGTCGCCCGCAAGGCGGGCCGGCACCTGCTCCTGGCAGGGAAGCTCAGCGAGCCGGACGAGCACGAGTACTTCCGCTCCGAGGTCGAGCCGCTCCTGGGTGACGACGCAGAGTTCGTCGAGGAGCTGACCGGCTCGGAGAAGTACGACGTGCTCGGCCGGGCTGCCGGTTTCCTCTTCCCCCTGCAGTGGGAGGAGCCGTTCGGGATGGTGCTCATCGAGGCGATGGCCTGCGGCACGCCGGTGCTCAGCCTGCGGCGGGGGGCGGTGCCCGAGGTGGTGGTCGACGGCGTCACCGGGTTCGTGCGGCAGCAGCCCGACGAGCTCGTCGACGCGATCGACCACCTGGCGGACATCGACCCCGAGGCGTGCCGTGCCCATGTCGAGCGGAACTTCTCCCCCGGCCGGATGGTCGACGGCTACGAGCGGGCCTACCGAGACTGCATCGCCGCCGCTACGTCGTCAGGAGCTGCGACCCCGTAGTACCTTCCGGCGGATCGCCTCGGGGCTGTCGACGGTGGCGCCGGCGGCGGCCAGCCAGGCGCCGATCTCCGACCGCTCGGCATGGCACATCACACCGACGGTGTCGCCGGGCGACGCCTCGGCGACCAACGCCTGCAGGGCCGCAAGCTCGGTCGGGTAGTCGGGAACGTCGGTGACCCCGACGGCGGCCGCGCCCTCCCGCAGCAGCGCGGTGAGCTCGGACAGCTCGCGCCCGCGCAGGTAGTGCTCCTTGTGAGCGATCGCAACCTGGTCTGTGCCGCGCGCTGCGAGCTCGGCGACACCGCGGATGATCTCGTCGGTCCGGTCTCCCGGTGACCCCATCACGAGCAGCGTGCGGCCCCCCGGCGCCCGAAGCCCGGTGAGCACCTCGACCAGGGCCAGCACGCCGGCCTCGTTGTGAGCCAGGTCGACCACGACGGTCACCCCGCCCAGGTCGAAGATGTTCATCCGGCCGGGGTTGTCGTCCGGCCCCGGGGAGAACGACCGCAAGCCGTCGACGACGGCCGCGCGCGGGAGTCCCACGCCGAGTCCGGCCCCCACCGCCGCCAGCGCGTTCTCGACGTTGACGTGCGACAGGCCGGCGAGCGTCACCGGTACGTCGACGACCGGGACCAGCGCGTCCGGCTCGGCGCGACCGTCGAGGACGGTGACCGCTCCGTCGATCAGGGTGACCGCCCGGCCGCCCTCGTTGAGCACCGACCGCAGCGACGGTGACTCGGGGTCGCGGGAGAAGACACACACCCGGGCGTCGACGGCCAGCCGCATCGCGAAGGTGCGCGGGTCGTCACCGTTCAGCACCACCCAGCCGTCCCGACGCGTCACTCGCGTGACCACCGCCTTCACCTCGGCCAGCTGGTCCACCGTGTCGACGCCGTGCAGGCCGAGATGGTCGGCGCTCACGTTGGTGACCACCGACACGTCGTTGTGCGCGACGCCGAGGCCCTTCAGCAGGATGCCGCCGCGAGCCGTCTCGGTGACCGCCAGCTGCACCCGCGGGTCGTCCAGCACCTGCGACGCGCCGCTCGGCCCCGAGTAGTCGCCAGCCTCCACCAGCTCGCCGTCGACGAAGACGCCGTCCGTCGACGACCAGCCGACGACGAGGCCGGCGCAGCGCCCCATCCGGGCGACCAGCCTCGACGTCGTGGTCTTGCCGTTCGTGCCGGTGACCGCCACCACCGGGACGTGGGGGCGCCGCAGTGTCGGCGGCTCGCCGAGCGCCGAGCCGCGCACGAAGGCACCGCCGGCAGCGACCGCCTGGCCGAGGTCGGAGCCCGACGACCCCCCTGGTTCCAGGGCGTCGAGGACGCCTGCCACGGCGTGCCCCAGCGCCTCCGCCCGGCCACGGTGCCGCCAGGGGTAGGCCACCACCAGCCGGTGCACATCGGCGGTCGGGCGGGACCGGACGGCCAGGCGGGTCACCCCGGCCTCGTTCGCGACCCGCCGCACGACCGTGGCGACGACGCGGCTGGCGAAGCGCTGCCGGATGCCGCTGCCCGCGGCACCGGGTCGCGCCGACGGCAGGCCGAGCTGCTGCGCCACTGCCCGTGCCGCGGCGTCGTCGAGGTCGAGCAGTGCCGAGACGTCGAGGGTCAGCTTGACGGCGGGCCTCGGGAAGTAGAGGTTCGCCCCTTCGAGCAGCCGGAGCTCGACCAAGGCCGGTCGGTGCTCACCCACGCCGGCCAGCCGCCCGTCAGGCACCCATGGCGTGCACGCCGCCGTCGACGTGCACGATCTCCCCCGTGGTCGCCGGGAACCAGTCCGACAGCAGTGCGACGCAGCCACGGGCGGCCGGCTCGAAGTCGCTGGTGTCCCAGGTGAGTGGCGAGCGCGTCGACCAGACGCCGTCGAACTCCTCGAAGCCGGGGATCGACTTGGCGGCCGTCGTCTTGAGCGGCCCGGCCGCGACCAGGTTGACCCGCACGTTGTCGGGCCCGAGGTCGCGCGCCAGGTAGCGCGCCGTCGACTCGAACGCGGCCTTCGCCACGCCCATCCAGTCGTACTTGGGCCACGCCACGGTCGCGTCGAAGGTGAGGCCGACCAGCGCACCGCCGTCCGGCATCAGCGGCTTCGTCGCTACGGCGAGGGCCTTCAGGCTGTACGCCGAGATCTGGACCGCGGTCGAGACGTCCTCCCACGACGTGTTGAGGAAGTTGCCGCCCAGGGCCGCCTCCGGCGCGAAGCCGATCGAGTGCAGCACGCCGTCCAGGCCGTCGACGTGCTCGCGCACCCGGTCCGCCAGGGCGTCGAAGTCATCGGCCTTGCTCGCGTCCAGCTCGATGACCGGTGGGGTGCTGGGCAGCCGCTTGGCGATCGTCTGGGTGATGCGCATCGTGCGGCCGAAGGACGTCAGCACGACCTCGGCACCCTCCTGCTGTGCGATCCGTGCCACGTGGAATGCGATGGACGAGTCCATCAGCACCCCCGTCACCAGGATGCGCTTGCCGTCGAGCAGACCCATGCCGTCCTCCTCGTCCTTCGTCGCCGTGCTGTCGGTGACTGCGGGGTGTCACCTGACCTGTCAGCGGTCCATCAGTGACCCATCCCGAGGCCACCGTCGACCGGCAGCACCGCGCCCGTGATGTACGCCGCGTCGTCGCTCGCCACGAACCGCACGACGCGGGCCACCTCGTCGACGGAGCAGAACCGGCCGAGCGGGATCTGGGACTTGTAGGTCGCCTGGAGCTCGTCCGAGAGGACCGCGGTCATCTCGGTCTCGACGAAGCCGGGCGCGACCACGTTGTAGGTGATGCCCCGCGAGCCGAGCTCCCTCGCCAGCGAGCGCGCGAGACCGACCAGGCCGGCCTTGGACGCTGCGTAGTTGCTCTGCCCGGCCGACCCGAGCAGGCCGACGACCGAGGAGATGAAGACGACCCGCCCGCGGCGCAGGCGGAGCATCCCCTTCGAGGCCCGCTTGGCCACCCGCCACGACCCGGTGAGGTTCGTGTCGACGACAGCCGCGAAGTCCTCCTCGGACATGCGCATCATGAGCTGGTCCCGGGTGATCCCGGCGTTGGCCACCAGCACCTCGACCGGACCCTGTTTCTCCTCCACCTCGGTGAACGCCGAGTCCACGGAACCGGAGTCGGTGACGTCGCACCGGACCCCGAGGAGTCCCTCGGGCGGCTCCCCGGACCGGTAGGTCACAGCCACCCGGTCGCCGTCCCCGGCAAAGGCCCGGGCGATCGCCAGGCCGATGCCCCGGTTGCCGCCGGTCACCAGGACGCTGCGGCCCTCGGGCGCCTCCGATGCCTGCGCTGGAGTCTCCTCGGTCACGGCGGGGACGCTATCGGCTACCGGTGGGTTCACCCAAAGCGTGCGTCATCCGCCGCACTGGTTAGGGTCAAGCCGATGCGTGCGATCCAGGTCAGGCGCTTCGGGGGTCCGGAGGTCCTCGAGCTCGTCGACCTGCCTGGTCCCACCCCCAGCGGCGACCAGCTCCGCGTCGAGGTGTCGACCGCGGGGATCAACTACGCCGACACCCACCAGACGGCAGACGACTACCTCGCGCCCCAGCACGTCCCATTTGTCCCAGGCGCGGAGGTGGTCGGCCGCACCGACGACGGGCGGCGGGTCGTGTCGCTCCTCGGCAAGGGCGGCTACGCCGAGGAGGCGGTCGCCCATCCCGCCACCACCTTCCCGGTCCCGGAGGGCGTCGACGACACGACCGCGCTCGCGCTCCTGGTCCAGGGCACCACGGCCTGGCACCTGCTGCGCACGAGCACCCGCTTCACGCCCGGCGAGTCGGTCGTCGTGCACTCGGCGGCCGGTGGTGTGGGGACCCTCGCGGTGCAGCTGGCCCGCGAGCTCGGCGCGTCACGGGTCATCGCTACGGCGTCGACCCCCGAGAAGCGCGACCTGGCCAGGGAACTCGGCGCGCACGTCGCCATCGACCCCGACGTCGACGACCTCGCCGGTGCGCTCGTCGACGCCAACGCGGGGCAGCCTGTCGACGTCGTGCTCGAGATGGTGGGTGGCAAGGTCTTCGACGCCTCGCTGGCGGCACTTGCCCCGTTCGGCCGCCTGGCGACGTACGGCATGGCCTCGCGCACGCCGCCAACGCCGGTGCCGGCTCAGCTGCTGATGGCGACCTCGCGGGCCGTGGTCGGCTTCTGGCTGGTGCACGCCCTCCGGCTCCCGGGCGGGCTGCGACCCGCCCTGGAGGAGCTCTTCGACCTGCACTCGGCCGGCCGTCTCCGGGTGCTCGACGGTGGCCGATATCCGCTGGCCGAGGCCCGTCGCGCCCACGAGGATCTCCGTGCGCGCCGCACGACCGGCAAGCTCACCCTCGACTGCACCGACCACTCGCCGTCCGGCTGACCGGACGGCGCCGACCAGCAGACGACTGACCGCCCTCACTAGCCCGGGGAGACCACGTGCCCGCCGAGATCGACGCTGCGTTCACCGACCTGCCGCTCCGTCGGCTGGCCGACGCCGCCCTGAGCCGGGCTCGCGCGCTCGGAGCCGAGCACGCGGACCTGCGGGTGGAACGGATCCGCGACCAGGGGCTCAGCCTCCGGGACGCCCGGCTCGACGGGAGCAGCGACCGTGAGGACGTCGGGCTCGCGGTGCGGGTCGTGCACGACGGGACGTGGGGCTTCGCGAGCGACGTCGCGCTGACCCCGGAGGCGGCCGAGCGGCTCGCCGAGCGAGCGGTCGAGGTCGCCAAGGTGAGCCGGCCGCTGTCGACCGAGCGGGTCGTCCTCGCCCCGGAGCCGGCGCACGGCGACGTCACCTGGGTGTCCTCTTACGAGATCGACCCCTTCACGGTCCCCGACAGCGACAAGGTGTCGCTGCTCGCCGAGTGGAGCTCCCAGCTCCTGGCCTACGACGTCGTGGCCCATGCCGAGGCGTCGGCGCACATGGTGCTGGAGAACAAGTTCTACGCCGACCTGGCCGGCACCACGACCACCCAGCAGCGGATGCGCGTCAACGTCCAGCTGGAGGCCGTCGGCGTCGACAAGGAGTCCGGCCGCTTCGACACCATGCGGACCCTGGCCCCGCCGGTGGGCCGCGGCTGGGAGCACGTCACCGGGACGTACGACTGGGCCACCGAGATCGAGGAGCTGTCCGACCACCTCGCCGAGAAGCTGCGGGCGCCGTCGGTCGAGGCAGGCACCTACGACCTGGTGATCGACCCGTCGAACCTCTTCCTCACCATCCACGAGTCGATCGGCCACGCGACCGAGCTGGACCGGGCGCTGGGCTACGAGGCCAACTACGCGGGCACCTCCTTCGCGACCTTCGACCAGCTCGGGTCGCTGAAGTACGGCTCGCCCGTCATGAACGTCACCGGTGACCGCATCGCCGAGCACGGGCTGGCCTCGATCGGCTACGACGACGAGGGCGTGGCCGGCCAGCAGTGGGACATCGTCAAGGACGGCGTCCTGGTCGGCTACCAGCTCGACCGTGCGATGGCCCACCGCAAGGAGCTCGGCCGGTCCAACGGGTGCGCGTTCGCCGACTCCCCCGGCCACGTGCCGATGCAGCGGATGGCCAACGTGTCCCTGCAGCCGGCCGAAGGCGGTCCGTCGACCGAGGAGCTGATCTCCCGGGTCGACCGCGGCATCTACATCGTCGGCGACAAGAGCTGGTCGATCGACATGCAGCGCTACAACTTCCAGTTCACCGGGCAGCGGTTCTTCCGGATCGAGAACGGCAAGCTCGCCGGCCAGCTTCGCGACGTCGCCTACCAGGCCACGACCACCGACTTCTGGGGGTCGATGGAGGCTGTCGGCGGGCCGCAGACCTACGTCCTCGGGGGAGCCTTCAACTGCGGCAAGGGCCAGCCCGGACAGGTGGCCGCCGTCAGCCACGGTTGTCCGTCGACGCTGTTCCGCGGCGTACGGATCCTCAACACCCAGTCGGAGGCAGGGCGATGACGACGACGGACGTGGCGGCCCAGGAGGTCGTCGAGCGCGCGCTCTCGCTGTCCGACACCGACGGCTGTGTGGTGATAGCGCAGGAGACCAGCGACGCGAACCTGCGCTGGGCCGCCAACACCTTGACCACCAACGGCGTCATGCGCGGCCGGCAGCTCACCGTCATCGCCACCGTCGGTGGCACCGAGGGCACCGCCACCGGGGTCGTCGGGCGCAGCAACGTGTCCCTCGACGACGTCGAGGCACTGGTCAGGTCCGCGGAGAAGGCAGCCCGGGAGGGACGACCCGCCGAGGACGCCCGGCCGCTCGCGACCCCCTCCGACGTGCCGCTGTCCGGCCGGGGATGGGACGAGGCGCCCGCGGAGACGTCGATCGGGGTCTTCGCGACGATGGCCCAGTCGCTCGGCGAGGTCTTCGGCCGGGCGCGCGCCGAGGGCCGGGAGCTCTTCGGCTTCGCGGAGCACCAGATGTCGACCGTCTACCTGGGCACCTCGACCGGCGTCCGGGTGCGGCACGCCCAGCCGACCGGTCGCATCGAGGTCACCGGGAAGACGAGCGACTGGTCACGGTCGTCGTGGGTCGGGCAGAGCACGCGCGACTTCTCCGACATCGACGTGACCCAGGTCGACGCCGAGCTGGCCAGGCGGCTCGGGTGGGCTGAGCGCCGGGTGGACCTCGAGGCCGGCCGCTACGAGACGCTGCTGCCGCCCAGCGCGGTCGCCGACCTGCTGGTCTACCTCTACTGGACCGCCGTCGCGCGCGAGGCCGACGACGGCCGCACCGTCTTCAGCCGCCAGGGCGGCGGCACGAGGGTCGGGGAGCAGCTCGCGGACGCTCCACTGCGGATCTGGAGCGACCCGCAGGCCCCGGGCATCGAGTGCGACCCGGTCGTCTTCGCCGCGTCCTCCGCGGCCTCGCAGTCGGTCTTCGACAACGGCCTGCCGATCTCGTCGACCGACTGGCTGGCCGACGGCGAGCTGAAGGCGCTGATCCAGACCCGCCAGTCCGCCGACATGACCGGGCTGCCCTTCACACCCGGCGTCGACAACCTGCTGATGTCCTCCGGCGACGCAACGCGCGGCCTCGACGAGATGGTCGCCGACACGTCGCGAGGACTGCTGCTCACCTGCCTCTGGTACGTCCGGGAGGTCGAGCCGCAGAACCTGCTGCTGACCGGGCTGACGCGAGACGGCGTCTACCTGGTCGAGGGCGGCGAGGTCGTGGCCGAGGTCAACAACTTCCGCTTCAACGAGAGCCCGGTCGACCTGCTCGGCCGGCTGGCCGAGGTCGGGCTGACCGAGCGGACCCTTGCCCGGGAGTTCGGCGACTACTTCACGCGGACGGCGATGCCCACCTGGAGGGTCGGGGACTTCAACATGTCGTCGGTGTCGAAGGCGTCCTAGGCCGCTGACCTGCGCGTTCATTCGCCGGCCGCCCTTTCGGTCCGCACACAGTCCGCAAGAGCGGCGTTGAGGATGCCGCGGGCGCGATCGTCGTCGCCGGGCCAGAGGTGCGCATAGACACCAAGAGTCACCGCGGCGCTCGCGTGGCCGAGGATCATCTGGACCTGCTTCACCGACGCTCCCCCGGCGATCAGGGCGCTCGCGGCGTAGTGGCGGAGATCGTGCGTCTTGTACGTCGTCCCCGCGGCCCGCCACACCGACTTCCAAGCCGTGTAGGTCAGCGGCCGTCCCGACTCGTCGGTGAAGATCGACCCGTCCGGCGCGGGCCCGTATGCCGCGAGGTGCGCAGCCAGCTCGTCGACAACGACCCGACCGAGGGGCACGGTGCGGGCGCTGCTCCGGGTCTTGGGCGGGATGAAGCCCTCGGCCCGGCTGTCCCGCTGGCGCTCAACTCGGAGCGACCCGCGCAGGAAGTCGACGTCCCCCACCTGAAGCCCCAGCGCCTCGGAGATCCGCAGCCCGGTGCCGGCGAGCAGGACAATCAGACTCCGCTGTCGAGGTGCGACGCCATCGGCGAGGGCCGCGACCTCTGCTGGGGTGGGCGGCTTGACCTCGACGGTGGGTCGGGACGGGAGCTTCACCCGGGCGCGGGTCGCCGAGCACCGCAGGACGGGGTCGCCGCGACAGGTACCGGCGGTCATCGCACAGCACGCGATCTGTCATCGGGCTGGCGGGACCAAAGTCCCGGGCGACCGGCCACGTCCATCGGACCTGATGACACTTCGTCGTGCATCCGGTGACGCCTGTTACCTGTCCCGTCGGCTCTCGCCCCGCATCGTGGGAGGTGCTAGCGCCCCCGGCGAACCCCCTGATACAAACCGGGGGCGCTAGCCCCATTCCTCTTGAGCGGGGAGCGCGGGCGCCGCTGCTTGCGACATGATGAGCTCCGAGGGTCGAGCCAACGGACGGAAGGCCGACCCGATGCCCACCCCCGCAGTCGAGGTCCTGCACGATGACGGCCGTTGGTACGTGGCTCGGCTCCGCGGGCAGCACCGTGACCGGGAGACCGGCGGCTGGCGGTGCGGTGTGCGCTACTCGGTGGCCGCCGGCTACCAGTTCCAGCGGGTGGTCTGGGCTGAGCAGTGCCCGAGCGCTCAGCAGTGAACGCGAGAACTAGCCCGAAGCGGTCGCCGCGCTGCGACGTCCGGTCGAACATGCGCCGATGCGACGCTGGCGAATCACATCCGAGGGCAGCATCGAAAGGCGGTGGCCCGCCGCTGCCAGGTACCGAGAAGCCGGCCGCCCCGATGGCGTCCGGCCTACCCCCAGCCTGGCAGTGGCGGACCAACGCGGGATCAGACCGGCGGGATCACTCGGCCTCGGTCGCGCGCAGGACCTCGACGGCGCACTCGGTGCAGACGACCGCGCCACGGTCCCCTGGCCACGCCATCTCCCACACGGCCAGGACGGACACCGGGATCCCGCACTCCGTCACGGCCTCCCCCTCGGCCACCGCGTGCCGGACCCCGGCGGGCTGGTGTCGGACGTCACTCAGGTGACCGCCCACCTCGGGATCGCGCTGCGGCGGAACTGCCCTCAGGAGCTCCGACGCGATCCGCCACACACCATCCACGCTGCCACCCATAACGGTCCTTGGGCATCGGTGGAAGGGATGACCGCCGACCGGTCCAGACGCTGACGCGAGCTGCCGTTCCGCCCCCGGCCCGAGCAGCGCGAGGCTCGTGGTGCGCGGGCCGTGCGGCAGGGCGAGGACCAGGCGCCGGGCGGGCCGAGCTGACCCTGGTGCGCAGAGCGCCGCGCGCCCGGTACAACGGGAGGCATGCCTGACGATGCGCGAAGGGCAACTGCCCTCGGTGCGTGGGAGCAGGCGCTGGTCGCCTACCTTGACGCGGCCGACGCGATGATCCGACGCGGCGCCCTCGCCGGCGCCCCGGAGCCGCATGAACTCGACCTGCTGGAGGTCCTCGACCGCGAGCAGTGCGACGCGCTGCACGAGTTCCTCGCCGCCTCCCGCGGCGACTGACCGGGGCCTTCATCGCCGGAGCAGGTCGACGAGCAGCAGAAATCGACCAGGCGATGAGGGCGAGGCCGAGGGCAGTCCAGCCCGGCCCGACTCAGGCGTGGGGGCGTCGCGAGCCGCGACGGTAGCGGCACATACCGAGCGCTCTCATCGGGCAGATCCGGACATTGGCGGAGACGGCAGTCGCGGCGCAATGACGCGGGTCTGCGCCACCGTGTGGCGTCGGGTGCCGAGGCCGCCGGGGCTCGCAGACGTCTGGCGGGGTCGCGGACGGCGACGACGTGGTTACCGCCTTGGCCCATGAGCCCAGCTACGCGGAGCCGAGCAGGTTCCGCCACGTCGCGACGACCGCCATCAGGCCGCAGGCACCGCCTGTCGGCGGCGGGTCAGCCGAACGACTCCCCATCCGATGCCCGCCAGCAGCGGCATGAGCACGGCGAGCGCCAGGTGGAACACGACGTCCGACTGGTTGACCACCCAGTCCGACCACGCCATGCCGACCCCGGTGCTCGCCCAGAGGACCGCCACCCACGCGTAGCTGACGCGCCGCGAGGCGAGGATCGCTCCGGTCAGTAGCGGACCGGCCAGGACCAGTGGGATGAACAGCGGGTCGATCCAACCGAGCTGGGCGACCAGTTGGCCCAGGAGTGCGGCGTACAGGAGCTTGGTGGTGAGTCGAGACATGGTGACCTCCGGGGTGTGTTTGCGTTCGGACGTCCAACATCGGTCAGCTCGCGGACACGCTGCATCGCTCCACAGAGCGGTTCTGGCCGATCTCGCTCTCGAGAGTGACGCCCGGAGGCACTCACATTTGGGTACGGTCCCGCCCATGAGATGGATGCCGGATCGGCGGCCGACCACGGTGGACATCGTGGTGGCGGCGGCTCTGACGCTCGCCACCCAGGTCGAGATCTGGGCACCTGGAGTGCTGCCCGGCGTCGGAGAGGTGACCGGGTCGCGTCCCGTGCTCTCGGTCACCACGCTCGCAATGACCCTGCCGTTGGCGCTGCGTCGTACGGCGCCTGTCGCGGTTCTCGTCGTCGTGTTCGGAGCGGCAGTGGTCCAGACCTGGCTCACCACGCCGACCGAAGGACTGTCAACCCTGACCGCGATGCTAGTAGCCGCCTACTCGAGCAGTGCCTTCGCCGGCGCCGCCAGGGCGGCGCTGAGCGCCACAACCATCCTGGTCGCGGTCGCGCTCCTCGCACGGGCCGAGGGAGACGGCGCCTTCATGGCGATCGTCTACGGATCAGCATGGCTGATGGGTTTTGCTGTGGCGCAGAGGTCCGGACAGCTCCAGCGGGTCGCCGGAGACAACCGCGACCTGGCACAGCGGTTGGCGGAGGCGACCACTCTGCTCGCCGAGGCGGAGCGGCGGCGGGCCGCCGGTACGCCGGCGCCGGCCCCGAGCGACCTGGCTGGCCTGACCAGTCGGGAGCTCGAGGTCGCCCGGGCGATCGCGACTGGGATGTCGAACGCGGAGATCGCGGACGCGCTGGTGATCAGCGAGTGGACCGTCAAGACCCACGTCGCCAGCATCCTGCGAAAGCTAGGTCTGCGGGACCGGACCCAGGTGGTGGTAGCGGCCTACGAGTCGGGACTCGTCCGGCCGGACGTCCCGCCCGACATGTCCTGAGTGCGCTGCGCCCCATTCTGGGCCGTAATGACGAACGCTTATCGGCATGAGCGGCGCGTCCAGAGGGTCGCTCGGTAATGCCGGATACTGACCACATTCGTGGGCGGGTGTTATCAGGCGCGCGTGCCCCTGCTGAGCCTCCGGCGGTTTGCCTCACGCTGCGCGTCGACACACCGCTCGCACCGGCAGCCATGGTTCACGTAGGTCGACTTGGTTCCGTGCTCGAGCGCCGGGTTGTCCTCCGGCTGGCCAGTCTGATCGTCGTTCGCGCCCGGCGTGGTGCCGTTCGGCGTTCGCGTCCCGGCACACCCGGCAGCGGCAGCCGTAGTCGTCATACCGGGTCACGCCGTGATCGGGCGCCATGGTCAAGAGAATACGGAGTGGGATTCGAGGCACAGGCCAGGGGAATCCCTGCCGCAGCCACGACTTCACTCCCCCTGGAGCCGTGGTCAGGCCCGCACCGCTGAACCCCCCTCGGCGGCGCCGGGCCGCCCGGGAAGCACAAGGGGCTGGCGCCGACCCCCCTGCAACCGGCGCAAGCCCCTTGCGCTGGCCGCTGTCTCGACCGGTGTCCCCCGGAAGCGCCGACCAGAGCCCCCGAGCCCTGGCCGCGCCGTGCCATTCTGCCCACCGATCTCGTCCAGGACACCGGGAGATCGGACACAGCGAACCGGCCAAACGGACGATCCCCGGGCGCCCGCCGACGAGGCGACGCCGAGCGGGTAATTGGGGGCCCGCGCCGCCCTCGGGGATAGCGGCGCGGGCCGTCCTAGGCGCTCCGCGCCGACGGTCCCCCTGGCCGACGGTCCCCCTGCCCAGGTGCCGACGCGGAGCTTGTCCTTCCGTGCCCGGAGGACGAGCCGGTGGTCCCCGCGGGATCGCACGCGAAACCCGTTGGGCCCGGACGTTGCAGTCGACCAAAGCGATGAGCGCGAGCCCGAGGGAGGTCCAGGCGGCCCGGGCTCACACTGGGGGCGTCACGGGCCGCGGTGAGACTTGTTGCCCGACGCCCGCCGGCGGGCGTCGTCGCTTAGTTGCAGCGCCGACCGGATGCCTAGCTCCCTTGCGGCCCTCCGAAGCTGCGATCGTCGCCGTCGAGCGTCGTCGAAGTAGTCGACAGCCCTTCCAGCCCAGACCAGCGAGGCGGGAACAAAGAAAGTCCACACGGCCGTGTCTGGCTGTTGGGCCTTCATGCGCAACTTCAGATGTGGGGCTTCATCCGTCCAGGTCAGGTACTGGTCCGCTACGAGTCCAGAAGCGTGGCTAAGGTGGCTCATGAGCCGATAGACCGCATAGGCGTCGGGTCCCGCCCCCGCGAGATCATTGCAGATCCCCTCGAAATTTCTCGCCGACGAAGCTGTCGTCCGGTCCTCTTGCATGCGCGCCGCGATACCGGGTGCGGCCGCACGAAATACCTCAGCGGCGGCCTTCTCGAGCGTTCTGATGTGCGCGCGTCGTTGCCGGTACTCCTCGTTCACGAATGCTTCCGCCCCGTCAGGCGTCTGCGCTACCCACTGTGCGGTCAGCGCGCATTCGTACCCGGCGCGAATCAGGGGCATCGCTTCCAGCGGCCTCATCATCTCAAGGACAGGCAGAGCTGCCCACGCAAGTACGTGCGCATGTGCCGCCAGGCCGTGCACGACGGCGAATTGGGCATCCACCGTGACGCCCCCACTGCGACGGTTCACCACGAAGTTCGACTTCGAGAGCGCATCCCAGCTCGTGAGCAGTTCGTCGGTCTGTTCGCGAAAGCGCGTGGCCTCGGTAACCGGCTCCACCGACGGTCCCGCCTCCCTTCAGGTCAGGTGCCGCAAACACTCTCACGAACCAAGGTCACGGAACCCCGGCCCGGTTGGGCCGGGGTTCCGTGACCGGGGTGCTACGTGTCCGTTCGGAATAGCGGAGGGTCGTCCGAACGTATGGCTCGAGGACCTGAGCCAGTCGCCCGGGCGGCAAGCTCCGCGGCTTGCGGCGGAGGCTGACCGAGACGGTGATCGTCATGCGATTCACCCCCTCGCTAGTCCGCAGAAAGTCCGCAGGACGTTCGCAAGAGGTCAACGACAGCCAATACTCGTCAATAGAGAAAGCCCAGGTCACGAGCCCCAGGTGCCCGGACCGCAGCATGTGTGCGCCACGCTCGCCGACTTCAACATGTCGTCGGTGTCGAAGGCGTCCTGAGGCTCTGACCTGCTTCTGCGAAGCGCGGTGGCGGGCTCTCGCAGCTCTGCGGCGCGTCCGGGACTCACATTCCGGACCTCGTGGAACGTCTCCGTCGGGACTTCGACCCGCGACGTGGGGGACGCACCTGTTCGGTGATCCAGCCGTGACTCTGGTCGTGCGCTTCGCAGC
Organism: uncultured Actinomycetota bacterium; assembly: GCA_963762865.1. GTDB lineage: Bacteria > Actinomycetota > Actinomycetes > JACCUZ01 > JACCUZ01 > DATHAP01. Next base: position 84,895 of record CAVXNC010000006.1, on the reverse strand, counting down.
GGAGCGAGGAGGCCATCCGGCGGCCCTCGCGCACCTTCTTGGCGTTCGTGCCTGCTGCTGACGGCGTCATGACTCGGCCCTTCCTCGTGCCGGTTCCGGTACGCGCTTCCCGCCCTGTTCGCAGATCCAGCAGGAGCAGGGCCGGCGCGCGAGAGCGTGACGGAAGGTCATCCAGCCGACGACCAGCCGTGTTGTGTCCGGCAGACGTGAGGGAAGGATGGTGGAAATTGGAGCACTCATCAGTTCTCCGGTCCGGGGTCTCGGGATCGCCATCACCATGAAGACGCCCTGACTGGACGCAGATCACGCGCGGTTCGCGGATGCGCACATGAGGACGCGGCTCGGGACCTTGCAGGCGTACCCCTCGGCGTCGCGGGCCGCTCGACGCACAAGGGGCTTGCGCCGTGCCCCCTGCGGCCGACGCAAGCCCATTGCGCTGGCCGCTGACTCGACCGGTCTCCCCGTTGCGTCCGACAGGTCCCCTCCGGCCTGTCCTCGCATGGCAATTGTGTGCAAAGGAAGCGTCGTCGAAACCGGCCGATCGGTCAGAGCGACATGGCCGACCGGAGGACCCGGGCCGCTGGACGGTGCGCGGTGACCAGCGGACGACAGTGGGTAATGGGCGCGAGGCGACCGCAAGACGGGCCGAGCTCAAGCAGATGGCCGACGATGCCCGGGCGCACTACAAGCACATGTGCGAGCAGCCAGCCACTAGCCAGCTCGCGACCTGACCCAGCTCACGACCAGGAAACGCCCCCGATCGACCTGATCGGGGGCGTTTCCTGCTTCCCGGTGCCCACGCGGACCCTCGGGACGCCAACTGCCAGCCGACGGCCGCCGTTACCCCACCGGGTGAAGCCGAGTGCAGGGTCCCCCGGCCGCCGCCATCGAAACCCCTACCCGACGGCAGCGATCACGGTGGTTCCTGAGCTTCGCGCCGATCGGTGGTTGGAGTTTTCACCCGCCCCGACCGGGGACCGGTTCAGTGTCCAGCCTGAGAGTCGAGAGGAGAACCCTGATGACTAACACCGATATCTGGACCTACGGAAGCGGCGACTGGTCCTCCATGGACGTCGCGGGCTACAAGGTCGAGGCCACGGACGGCGACATCGGCAAGGTTGATGACGCCTCGTACGAGGTCGGTGCGGGCTACGTCGTGGTTGACACAGGCCCGTGGATCCTCGGCAAGAAGGTCATGCTGCCGGCCGGCGTGATCAGCCGCGTCGACGCGTCCGCCGAGAAGGTCCACGTAGACCGGACCAAGGACGAGATCAAGTCGGCGCCCGAGTTCGACGAGAAGGCCTACAAGGAGCGGGAGTACCGGGACTCGCTCGGCGGGTACTACGGCACTCGGCGGCCTCTCTGAGAACGAAGCGTGCATGAGGTAGCTCAAGCGAAGGGGACGTCCCCGCACCGTCACGGTGCGGGGACGTCCCATGTTTGGCGGCTTGTGGCGCGCCTAGCAGCACCCGCATGTGGTCAATGCCTACCCGCGGTGTGGGCCCAACGGCGCGTGAGGAATTCAACGTGCGTCGTGTCCGAGGCGTCCTAGCGCTTTGCGCTGCGGTCCACGACGCCGGCGACGATGCAGCTCGCGAGCTCGTTGAGCTTCCGGTTGTCCCGCATGGACGCCGACCGGAGCATCGCGAACGCCGTGTCGGCGTCGCAGTGGTGGTGCGCCATGAGGATGCCCTTGGCCTGCTCGATGACCGGCCTCGTGCGCAGCGTCGCACGGAGGTCCTCGAGCTCACAGAGTGCGGCCGAGAGCTCGGTGTGCTCGCACTCGACGGGCCACTGGGGCGACATCGACGACTTCTCCTCTCCAGCGCGTGCGCGCTCGTGTCCGAGCCCGACTGCGGGCGATGACCTTGTCCTGGACGATCGACTGGCCGAGCCAGCGCTCGAGCTCCTGCATGAGCAGGAGGAAGCCCAGCGCCAGCAGCGGACCGGCGAGGGCGAGGTACGTCATCGGTCGAGCTGGGCCGCCTGACGGGCCGGGGCCGGCGCGCCGGTCCCCAGCTCGCGACTCATGCCGATGCCGAACTCGTTGATGCTGACCATGAAGCCCAGCAGGTTCACGTCCACCGGCCCGATCAGGACCTCGTACGTCGTGGGGTCGTCGCCGAGGACCGCCGCGCAGGTGAGACGCCGGCTGCCCGTCCCGACGTGGGACCCGTCGGCCTCGTGCAGCTCACCGGTGAAGACACCGGCGGCTGCGAGCTGGCCGTGCTCATCGAGCAGCCTCTCCAAGCGGTAGGTGCCCGTGAACAGGCCGCGGCCGCCCGAGGGCGCCCGAAAGGTGCCGATCAGCTCGGGGCCGCTCGTGGGCGGTCCGGTGCCGGGGACGGGCTTCTCGGACGTCGTCCGGAACGGCAGGACGGTCATGTTTCCTCCTGATGCGGGTATGAAGCGGGCGTGTCACCCATGAAGACGCCACCGGCCGGCTCGCATGACGCGACCGCGGGCGTACTGTTCGCGAAATGAGCACGGCGATGTCCGATTCGGCAGCCGGGCATGCCCCCGTGGACCGCGACATCGCCGCCCTGATCCCGATGGTGCGGCGGATCATCGGCGCCCGGGTGTCGGACACGCTCGCGGCTGACGACCTCGTCCAGGAGACCCTCGCGCGGGTGCTCGCCGCCGCGGACCGGGTCGAGCCGGGCATGCTCGAGCCCTACGCCATCGTCACTGCGCGCAACGTGGTCGCCACGCTCTGGAAGGAGACCGACCGCCACCGGCGCAACCAGCATCGCGTGGTCGACCTACGGCCGCCTGCTGCGCCGGACGAGAGGCTACTGGCGGACGAGGAGCAGGCGGCTGTCGCAGAGGCGCTGTCCCGCCTCCCTGCCGACGACCGGGCCACGCTCGTCGCACACGAGGTCGACGGCAAGGACACCCGCTCGCTGGCCGACCAGACCGGCTCGTCCCCCGGCGCAGTCGCGGCCCAGCTGCACCGCACCCGAGCCCGGCTGCGCGTGGAGTACCTGCTGGCGCTGGAGCAGACCGAGCCGCCGACCGACCGGTGCCGCCCGGTCCTGCTCGCCATCTCCGGAGGGGACCGACGCCGGCAACGGGAGGTCGGGGCGGCTCGACACCTGTTGGAGTGTGCGGTCTGCGCCGAGCTGAGCCAGCCCCTGATGGAGCGCGCGCACCAGAAGGACACCGAGGTCCGCGTCCCCATCCGCACGGACGCCGACATCGTCACGGCCCGGCAGCAGGTCCGTGAGCTGGCGGCCAAGGGCGGGTTCACCGGTACCGACCTGACGCTCATCGCGACCGCAGTCTCCGAGGTGGCGCGCAACATCGTCCGCTTCGCCGGCAGCGGCGAGCTGTTCCTCGAGCTGGTCGACGACGACCGGCCGGGTGTGCGGGCCACCGCACGCGACACCGGCCCCGGCATCCTCGACATCGAGGAAGCGATGCGTGACGGCTACAGCACCTACCACGGGCTCGGGCTCGGCCTGCCCGGCGCACGCCGCCTGATGGACGAGTTCCAAGTGGCGTCCGAGCCAGGCCGCGGCACGACAGTGACCATGACCAAGTGGCGTCAGGAGAGGTGACGATGACCGACGACGAGGACCAGTCCAGGATTGCGCAGGACGTGACGAAGGACTTCCCGACGCTCGACCACGAGGACGAGAACCAGCTGTTGCCCCAGCTCGTCGCGCACCTGAGGGAGCACCGGACCAAGCTCCGGCAGGAGTGGGCGAGCCGCATCCAGGACGCCCACCTGCTGCACGCCATGACACCCCAGGAGATGGCGGCGGAGACCACGTCCGTCTACGACAACTACGTCGAGGTCCTCGAGACGGGGAGCGTCGAAGCCCTCCAGCACTACGCGACGGACCTCTCGGAACGCATCATCCCCCGTGGCGTGGAGACGCACGAGGTCGTCGGCATCGTCCTGCTGCTGCGCGACGTACTGGCACGTTCGCTCTTCGAGAAGTACCAGCGGGACTTCGCGCTCCTCAACCGCGTGCTCGATGCCTACGAGCCGGCCGCGAACCGGATCGCCAACACCGTCGCTGTGAGCTTCGTCGACGAGCGTGAGCGAGTCATCCGGCAGCAGCAGGACTCCATCCGCGAGCTGTCCACCCCGGTCCTCCCCGTCCGCGAGCGGCTGCTGATCCTCCCGATCATCGGCGTGCTGGACGCGGAGCGAGCCCGCCAGCTGACCGAGCAGCTGCTCGCCGGGATCCGCACCCACCGGGCCAAGGTGGTGGTCATCGACATCACCGGCGCACCTGACGTGGACGAGTCGGTGGCGAACCATCTGGTGCAGACCGTCGACGCCTCACGGTTGATGGGTGCGAGTGTGATCATCACCGGCCTGTCGCCGGAGATCGCCCAGACTCTGGTCACCATCGGTGTCGACCTCAGCAAGATGAACACCATCGGCGACCTGCAGGGCGGCCTGGAGGAGGCCGAGCGGCTCCTCGGCTACACCGTGACCCGGGAGGACGGTGCTGGCGGATAGTGGCGACCGGACCAGCGCTCGTCTCGATCCTGCGCCAGGGCAGCTACCTGGTCGCGTCGATCCACACTGCGCTGGACGACTCGCAGATGGTCCGCTTCCAGCACGACCTGGTCGACCGGATCGGCACCTCCCGCGCCCGCGGCGTGATCATCGACGTCGCCGCGCTCGACGTGCTCGACTCGTTCGGGTCGCGGACCCTGCGCAACATCGCGGAGATGGCCCGGCTCCGCGGGGCGCTAACGGTCATCGTCGGGATCCAGCCCGACGTGGCGTACGCCATGGTGGCCCTGGGCATGGGCACCGGCTCGGTCGCGACGGCGCTGGACCTCGAGGAGGGCCTGGCCTACCTCGACGCCAACGTCACCCGACGGGGCGCCTCCGGATCGCAGGCGGACGTTCGCCCATGAGGTCACCGGAGGACATGGAACGCGACTACCGGGCGGCCTTCCTGCGGTACCTGCCCCGGCGCGACGAGGCGGCCCTGCACAGCGGCTACCTCGTGGGCAGGGCAGCGCTCGAGGACGGCGTGAGCATGTTGGAGGTCGTTCGGCTGCACCATGCCGTGCTCCTGGACGTCCTCGACAGCTCACTGTCCGAGGACGTGCGGCAGATCGGGTCGGCGGCCGCGGAGTTCCTGGTCGAGGTCCTGGCGACGTACGACATGACGCACCGAAGCGTCCCGCCGGGCGCCGGGCACCGCTGACGGAGACGCGCACGCCGGGACTCCTTCGCGACGGGTACATGACGCGACCGTCCGCCCCGGTCCGCCCCGATGTGCCGCGTGCGCGGGCCTGTCGCGGTCCGGCCGCCCACGTCATGCGGAACGCCTGAGGTGATCTTCCATCTCGAAGGACCACGGCTGCGGCACCCCGGAGCCGTGCACGTCGGTACGTTGAACGAAAGGGTTTGCGCATGTTCGGAAGGAACGCCCGCCTGCTTGCGGCAGCTGTGGCACTCGCCGTCATCGGGCTGGTCGGCGGTGCAGGAGCGCAGTCGGCGTCGGCCCAGTCCACCTCGAACGAGTTCGGGACCCTCAAGGTCAGCAAGGTGACCGGCGAGGCCAAGAACGGCACGACGTTCGCCGGCCACTACAACGTGAAGCGGTTCGTCACCACCGACTCCGGCCGCACCAAGGCCGTCGGCACCCTCAAGGGCAAGCTGACCAAGAAGAACGGTGACACCGACCGGGTCACCAAGAAGGGCGTGAAGCTCCTCGTCCGCCCGGCCGCCTCCTCCGTGACCGGGCTGCCGCCGGCGCCCGGCACCGCGGCACCCGCCGTGGTCGGCTGCGAGGTGCTCGACCTGGTGCTCGGCCCGCTGGATCTCAACCTGCTCGGCCTGCAGGTCCACCTGGACCGGGTGCACCTGAACATCACCGCCGTGCCCGGCGCCGGTGAGCTGCTGGGCAACCTGCTCTGCGCGGTCGCCGGCCTGCTCGACAGCAGCCAGCTCGGCAACCTCGGCGCGGTCCTGACGAACCTGCTGAACGCCATCCTGGGCATCCTGAACGCCTAGCCCGTACGCCGCACCACCGCCCGGCGGTCGGTCCCCACCCGGGGGCCGGCCGCTCAGGCGTCCTCGAGGCGGAAGCCGAGCTTCATGCCCACCTGGAAGTGCTGGGGCACCCCGTCGACGACCTGGCCACGCACCTGGGTGACCTCGAACCAGTCGAGGTGCCGCAGTGTCTGGGAGGCGCGCGCGATGCCGTTGCGGATCGCCTGGTCGACGCCCTCCTCGGAGGTGCCGACGATCTCGGTCACTCGGTACGTCCGGTTGCTCATTCAGGTCTCCTCATGGGACGACGGGGGCTGGACAGGCGGTTAGTGTGAGACGCGTGGCCCGGACGACTGCACGTTTCTCGCGATCGCGTGACAGGCGTTCCGGTGCCCGTGAGCCGGTCTACCAGATCACCGGCGCCCGCCGTGGGGTTCGCGAGGACGTCGACAGCCGGACCCGGCGATACCTGATCTCGATGGGCATCCGGACGGTGTGCTTCGTGCTCGCCGTCGTCGCCAGCGGCTGGGTCCGGTGGGTGCTGATCGCGGCAGCTTTAGTGCTCCCCTACCTGTCGGTCGTCTTCGCCAACGGCGGCCGGGAAAGGACCGTGGACCTGCCCGAAACGGACCTTGCGGACGACCGGCGAGCCATTGGTCGGTCTGGCCCTTGAGATGACATCGATTCGTGCAATACTCCGGCCACGACGCCGCGACGGTCTCCGCCGCGGTGGCCTGAGCGCGATGCCGGGCGGCTCCCCCCGTGGCTGCCCGGCATCGCCCTGTCGAGCATCGAACCGACGGGACCGAGGACGACGGTGACGACGGAACGCTCCGAGAGCGTCGAGGGCACCTCCCCGGTGTGCTCCGCGAAGGGCTGCCGCGCGGCGGCGACCTGGGTCCTCGCCTGGAACAACCCCAAGCTGCACACGCCCGACCGGCGCAAGACCTGGACAGCGTGCGACGAGCACAAGGGACCGCTCACCGAGTTCCTGGACGCCCGCGGCTTCCTCCGCGAGACACACACCGTTGCCGAGTGGGCGGAGTCAGCCGCCGATCGCTGACATCGGGCGCACCGGCTGCAGGAAGCCGGGCTCGTCGATGCCGTGCCCGGGTCGCTTGGCCATCAGTGCGGCGCGCATCCGCGCGGCGAGGTCCTCGTCGGACGCACCGGCCCGGATCGCGGTCCGCAGGTCGGACTCCTCGCGGGCGAAGAGGCAGTTGCGCAGCTGGCCGTCGGCCGTGAGCCGCACCCGGTCGCAGGCACCGCAGAACGGCCGGGTCACCGATCCGATGACACCGACCCGGCCGGGACCGCCGTCGACCACCCACTCCTCCGCCGGGGCGCTGCCTCGCTCCTCGTGCTCGACCGGGCTGAGGGTGAACGCCGACGACAGCCGGTCGAGGATCTCCTGGGCCGTGACCATCTCGGTGCGGTCCCACCCGTGCTGGGCGTCGAGCGGCATCTGCTCGATGAAGCGCATCCGGTAGCCGGCGGCCAGCGCCCACCGCAGCAGCGGTACGGCCTCGTCGTCGTTGACGCCGCGCACCAGCACGGCGTTGACCTTGACCGGCACGAGCCCTGCCGCCTCGGCGGCGGCCATCCCCCGGAGCACGTCAGCAAGCCGGTCGCGTCGCGCGATCTGCTGGAACCGCTCGGGGTCGAGCGTGTCGAGGGACACGTTGACCCGGTCCAGCCCCGCGGCGGCGAGTGCGTCCGCCGTCTTGGCGAGGCCGATGCCGTTGGTCGTCAGGGACAAGTGGGGGCGGACGCCGTCCGGTGTGCGCAGCCCGGCCACCCGCTCGACGATCGACACCAGGCCGCGGCGCAGCAGCGGCTCCCCGCCGGTGAAGCGCACCTCGTGGACGCCCTCCCCGACGGCGACCCCGACCAGCCGGACGACCTCGTCGTCGGTGAGCACGTCCGTGGACGGCAGCCACTCGAGTCCCTCCGGTGGCATGCAGTAGGAGCAGCGCAGGTTGCACTTGTCCGTCAGCGAGACCCGGAGGTCGGTCGCGACGCGCCCGAACGTGTCAACAAGCACCCGCCCACCCTACGTCGGCGGTCCGACGCCCCGCGGGTTACCGTCTGCCTGATGGCCGCCACCGAGGGCAGCCCCACCGGGCGGCCCTACCGATTCCTGCTGTCCCGTCGCTGGGCCGGGCTGCTCCTCGTCGCCCTCCTGGTCGCCGCGACCTGCGTCGCGCTCGGCAGGTGGCAGCTGCACCGGATGGGCGACCGGCACGAGCGCAACGACCTCCTCGAGCGCAACCTGGACAGCCCGCCGGTGCCGCCGCAGGAGCTGGTCCGCGTGGGCCGCGGCCCTCGCGACGAGGACCAGTACGCCCGCATCAGGGCGACCGGCAGGTACGACGTCGGGCACCAGCTGCTGGTGCGCACCCGGCCGCTCGACGGCCAGGTCGGCTACTACGTCCTGACCCCCCTGGTGACCCGGCAGGGTCCCGCCGTGCTGATGGTGCGCGGCTGGGTCCAGGACGGCCCGACGGCCGAGTCGCTGCCGGACGTACCCGCTCCTCCGGCCGGGACGGTCACCGTCACGGCGCGGCTGCGGCCCAGCGAGCTGCCGTCCACGACCGGCGCACCACCCAAGGGACAGGTGACCCGCATCGACGTCTCAGAGATCGCCGGCTCGCTGCCGTACCGGGTCTTCGGCGGCTACGGCGAGGTGACCACGGAGCAGCCCGAGCGACGTACCACGCCGACGCGCCTCCCGCCGCCCGAGCCCAGCGAGGGGCCGCACCTGGCCTATGCCGTCCAGTGGTTCCTCTTCGCCGCGATGGCCCTCGGCGGCTACGTCGTCCTGGCCCGGCGCGAGGAGGCCGACCGGCGAGCAGGAATGGCCGCCGACGACCGGGTAGGGGTGCGCACATGAGCCGCCTGCGCATCGAGGACTACGCCCTGATCTCCGATCGGCTGGCCGCCGGCCTCGTCGGGCGCGACGGGTCGATCGACTGGCTGTGCTTCCCGCGCTTCGACTCCGAGGCCGTCTTCGCCGCCCTGCTCGGCGACGAGGAGAACGGGCACTGGCGCATGGCGCCGCGCCAGGGCGGGCTGTGCAACCGCCGTCGCTACCGCGGCGACACGATGATCCTCGAGTCGGAGTGGGACACCCCCGACGGCGTGGTGCGCGTCGTCGACTTCATGCCCGAGCGCGGCGAGGCGCCCGACGTGGTCCGTATCGTCGAGGGAGTCTCCGGAACGGTGCACCTGCGCAGCGAGCTGCGTCTACGACTCGGCTACGGCGACGTGGTGCCCTGGGTGCGACACCTCGACGGGATGGTCGCGGCGGTCGCCGGGCCGGACTCGGTGTGGCTGGCCTCCGACGTCGCGCACCACGGCCGCGACTTCGCCTCCTACGCCGACTTCACGGTGGAGGCGGGCCAGCGCCGCTCGTTCGTCCTGACCTGGAACCCGTCGTACGTCCACCGGCCCAACCCGGTGGACCCGTTGGCGGCGCTCGACGACACCGAGCGGTTCTGGACCGACTGGGCGCGCCAGTGCACCTACGACGGCCCGTACCGCGACGCGGTCATGCGCTCGCTGCTCACCCTCAAGGCGCTCACCTACGCGCCGACCGGCGGGATCGTCGCGGCTGCGACGACCTCGCTGCCCGAGCAGCTCGGCGGCGTCCGGAACTGGGACTACCGCTTCTGCTGGCTGCGCGACGCGACCTTCACGCTGCAGGCCCTGGTGAAGACCGGCTACACCGACGAGGCGGCCGACTGGCGAGAGTGGCTGCTGCGCGCCATCGCGGGGTCGCCGGACCGTCTGCAGATCCTCTACGGCGTCGCCGGTGAGCGACGGGTGCCCGAGCACGAGCTGCCGTGGCTGGCGGGATTCGAGGGCTCCGCCCCTGTGCGGGTCGGCAACGACGCCGTCGACCAGCTCCAGCTCGACGTCTACGGCGAGGTGATGGACACGCTGTGGCTCGCGCGGTCCTACGACCTGGACCCCAACGAGGACGCCTGGCGGATCCAGCGTGGGCTGATGAAGTGGCTCGAGAGCAACTGGCAGCAGCCCGACGAGGGCCTCTGGGAGGTACGTGGACCGCGCCAGCACTTCACGCACTCGAAGGTGCTCGCCTGGGTGGCCGCGGACCGGGCGGTGCGGACCATCGAGCACTCCGCCGAGCTGGAGGGCCCGATCGACCGCTATCGCGCGCTGCGCGACACGATCCACGACGACGTGTGCCGCAAGGGCTTCGACACCGACCGGGGCACCTTCACGCAGTACTACGGCTCACGCAGCCTCGACGCCGCACTGCTGCTCATCCCGCAGGTCGGCTTCCTGCCGCCCGACGACGAGCGCGTGCGCGGCACGCTGCGCGCCGTCCAGCACGAGCTCGCATCTGACGGCCTGGTCCGCCGCTACGACACCGACCACGACGTGGACGGCTTGCCCGGCGACGAAGGCGCCTTCCTCGCGTGCTCCTTCTGGCTCGCCGACGCGCTGGTCCTCGACGGGCAGGTCGACGAGGGACGGCGGAGGTTCGAGCAGCTCCTCGCCCTGCGCAACGACGTCGGGCTCCTCGCCGAGGAGTACGACGTCACGGCCGGCCGCCAGCTCGGCAACATGCCGCAGGCCTACAGCCACCTCGCACTGGTCAACTCGGCTCTGAACCTGGCCGGGGTGCCCGCCCCGGGCGACGACGCGCCGGCCGAGCAGCGTGCCGACCGGGAAGCCGCGGGCTAGAGCGGACGTCCGAGCCAGCGCACGTCAGGGTCGAGCCGCACCTCCCGGAAGCCGCCGCGCTCCCAGAAGGCGTTGGCGCGCGCGTTGGCCGGGCCCACCCCGACGTGGACGCCTGCGACCCGGCGGCGAGCCAGCCGGTCGACGGCCGCCGCCAACAGCGCCGGGCCGACCCCGCGACCCTGGGCCCGCGGCAGCACGTTGAGGTGCAGGTGGGCAGGGAAACCGGTCACGACGTCGTCCGGCGAACGCACCGGCTGGTGCACCAGGTGGCGCAGCCGGTCCGCCAGCGACCAGGACGCGGGCGGGCCGGCCGGCGCAGGGTGCTCCGCGCGCAGGTCGGGCCACCACTCCCGCTCGCACGCGACCTCGAAGCGGCGGGTGTCGGTCGTCCCCAGCACATAGCCGACGACGCCCTCGTCGTCCTCGGCCACCGACGCGAGCTCCGGCTCGACGGCCAGGTAGGGGCCGGCCCAGACGTCGCCCATCAGGTGTGCGTCGACCGCGCCCAGCGCAGGACCGGCGTCCTGGCCCCCGTCTCCGGTGCGCAGGCACACCTCGTAGACCGCGGCGCGATCACGGCCCGCGTGGTCGTCGGCAGCGGCGAGGACCGGGCGGATGCGCACGTTCAGGCCAGCGCCGGCTCGAGGAAGGTGAGCGTCCCCGCGTCGGCGTCCAGCTCGGCCTCGACGCCGAGCGGCACGGTGAGCTGGGGCCGCCCGTGGCCGAACGGCAGCCCCGAGACCAGCGGGACGCCCAGTCCCGAGAGCCGTTCGACGACCGTGTCCACGGCGCCGTCTCCGCAGTCGGTCCACGACCCGAGCACGATCCCGGCCACGTCGTCGAACCAGCCGGTCCGCAGCAGCTGGGTGAGCAGCGAGTCGATCCGGTAGGCCGGCTCGGCGACGTCCTCGAGCACCGCGATGCGGCCGCGCGCGGGCCGGGACTCCACGGTGCCCACGGCGTTGGCCAGCAGGGCCAGCGTGCCGCCCACCGTCGGGCCGGTCGCCCGACCGGAGACGTGCGGCACCGTCGGGCCGGGCGATCCCGGCATGCCCGGGCCGAGGGTCTGCACGGTCTCCGGTTCGAAGAGCGTCCGGCGCAGGTGGTCCGCGGTCGCCGCGTCCGGGTCGGGGCCGCCGAAGACGTCCGAAGCGGGCATCGGACCGAAGAGCGACGCCAGGCCGAGGTGGTGCGCCACCGCCTCGTGCAGGACGGTGACGTCGCTGAAGCCGACGAGGACCTTGGGTGCGGCGGTGCGCATCGCCGCCCAGTCCAGGCCGTCGACCAGCCGCGCGGCTCCGCTGCCTCCCCGGGCCACCAGCACCGCCGACACCGATGGGTCGCACCACGCGGCCAGCAGGTCGGTCGCCCGAGCCTCGTCGGTGCCGGCATGGTGTCGGGTGCGGTCGAGCACGTGCTCGCCGACGGTCACCTCGAGCCCCCACGACTCGATCACCGCGCGGCCGCGAGTGAGCCGTTCCTCGACGATGTGCCCGCTCGGCGCGACCACCGCGACGCGGTCTCCGGCGCGCAGCCGGGGTGGTCGGGTCAGCGGCGGCACGCCCAGCACCCTACGGGCGCGGCGAGACCGGGTTGGTGCCCGCCCGATGTCGGCGCGATGTCCGCTAGGGGCAGGATGTCCCCCATGGATCTCGGACTGCGTGACCGCGTCTACGTCGTCACCGGCGCCAGCCGCGGCCTCGGCCTGGCGACTGCCCAGGCCCTGGTCGCCGACGGGGCGCGGGTCGTGCTCTGCTCCCGCGACGAGGAGCGGCTCTCCGCCGCGGCCAACGCCCTCGGCGGCGCCGACCACGCGCTGGGCGTCACCGGCGACCTGTCGGACCCCAGCATCGGTGAGCGCCTCGCTGCGTCCGCCGTGGCTCGCTGGGACCGGCTCGACGGCGCCCTGGTCAGCGTCGGCGGACCGCCCGGCGGCCCGGCGCTCTCGATCACCGACGACCAGTGGCGCAGCTCCTTCGAGTCGGTCTTCCTCGGGTCGGTCCGCATCGTGCGGGCCGTCACCTCCGCCATGGGCGACGACGGCGGCGCGATCGCCCTGGTCCTGTCCCTGTCGGTCAAGCAGCCGGTCGACGGCCTGGCCTCGTCCAACGGGCTGCGTCCCGGCCTCGGCATGCTCGCCAAGACCATGGCCGACGAGCTCGGCCCGCGGAACATCCGGGTCCTCGGCCTGCTGCCCGGGCGGGTCGAGACCGATCGGATCCGAGAGCTCGACGACGCGAGTGGCCGCCCCAAGAAGCAGCGCGAGGAGTTCGAGCGCAAGATCCCGCTGGGCCGGTACGGCGAGCCGGCCGAGTTCGGCCGGGTGGCCGCCTTTGCCCTCTCACCGGCCGCGTCGTACCTCAACGGTGTGATGATCCCCGTCGACGGGGGCCTGGCCCGCGGGCTCTAGGGGTTCCGACGAGGGGGGCGCGGCGTGAACGTGTGGGACCCCGAGCGGGTCGTCGACGCCGGTACGGCGCGGCAGCTGCTGCGCGACCAGTTCCCCGACCTGGCGCTGGACACCATCGAGCCGCTCGGCGAGGGCTGGGACGTCACGGTCTACCTGGTCGACGACACCTGGGCGGTGCGCTTCCCCCGCCGGGAGGTGGCCCTGCCGACGCTGGCCCGCGAGGTCGCGCTGCTGCCCGCCCTGGCGCCGCGGCTCCCGATCGCCGTGCCGGTGCCACAGCTCCTCGGCCGGCCCAGCGAGGACTACCCGTGGAGCTTCTGGGCGGCGCCGGTCCTGCGCGGCGCCGAGCTCGCGGACAGCGGGCTCCTCGACGCCGACCGGGTCGGCCTGGCCGCAGAGCTCGGTGCCTTCCTGCGCACCCTGCACGACCCGGCGCTTGCCGCCGACCTGTCCGGCACCTTGGCCACCGACCTGCCGCACGACCCGATGCGCCGGGGGACGCCGAGCACCCGCGGCCCGATGGCCCGCGACTTCCTGGACGGGCTCGCGGCGCGGGGCACGTGGGACGCCGGCTCGGCGGCCGACCGCGCCGCGGACGAGATGATCGCGGCCGCCGACCCCCTCGCGCCGCCGGCCGGGGACCCGGTGCTGGTCCACGGCGACCTCCACCTGCGCCACGTCCTGGTGGGCACCGACGGGGCGGCCGCCGGTGTCATCGACTGGGGCGACGCCTGCTACGCCGATCCCGCCGTCGACCTCGCGCTGGCCTACGCGGCCTTCCGCGGTCCGGCCCGGGCAGCGTTCTTCGCGGCGTACGGCGCGCAGCCGGACGAGGAACGCGAGCTTCGCGCCCGGGTCCTGGCGCTCTGCCTGTGCGCGGCCCTCGCCGACTACGCGGACCAGCAGGGCGTGCCGGCGCTGCTGGCCGAGTCGCTTGCCGGGGTGGAGCGGACCACGGACGGTTGACGCCCCCCGTCGCGGCGAGGCACTGTCGAAACTCAACTCCGGTCCCCGCTAGTCCACGCGCCCCAGACCGGCCTCGCGCGCCGCGACGATCGCGGCCGGACGGTCCGGCACGTCGAGCTTGAGGAAGATGCTCGTCACGTAGTTGCGGACGGTCTTGTCGGACAGGAAGAGCCGCCGGGCGATCACCGGGTTGGCGTGGCCGGCCGCCATCAGGTCGAGAACCTCGCGTTCCCGGTCCGACAGCGCCGGGAAGGGCTTCGCGGGCGCCGTTGCTCCGGGGCCGGCAGAGAAGAAGGCCCGCACGCGCCGTGCCACGGCAGGGCCGTAGACCGCCTCACCTGCGACGACCCCGCGGAGCGCCCGGCCGATCTCCTCCTGGCCGGCGCCCTTGAGCAGGTAGCCGAGCGCACCGGCCTGGATCGCGGCGTAGACCCCCGCGTCGTCGTCGACCATGGTCAGCACGAGGACGTGCACGTCGGGCAGCTCGGACGAGAGCCGCCGGGTCGCGGCCACCCCTCCGAGCACCGGCATCTGCAGGTCCATCAGCACGACGTCCGGCCGGGTCTCGCGCGCGAGCTCGACGGCCTGCTCGCCGTCGGCGGCCTCTCCGACGACATCGACCCCGATGTCCTCGAGCAGCACCCGCAGGCCCTGGCGGAAGACCGGGTGGTCGTCGGCCACGACGACCCGCGCCCAGCCGGTCACGACGACGCCCGCGGCACGGGCAACCCGGTCACCGGTGCCACTGCCAACGGCAGCCGTGCGGTCACCCTCGTCCCGTGCGGCGGGTTCGCGCCGATCTCCACCGAGCCGCCGACCTCGGCCGCCCGCTCCCGCATGGACGCGAGCCCCACACCAGCCACCCGGTCCTCGGGCAGGCCGGAACCGTCGTCGCGGACGTCGAGGGCGACGCAGCCGGGCTCGACAGTCAGCGAGAGCACCACGTTGCCGGCGCCCGAGTGACGCACCGCGTTGGTCAGCGACTCCTGGGCGATCCGGAAGGCAGCGACCTCGACGGCCGCCGGCAGGCCGTCCGCCGGGCCCCCGCAGGTCACGGTGATCAGCCGGGCCGCCGCCCTCGCCGAGCCGCCGGCCGAGCGCCTCCAGGGCTCCGACGAGCCCGAGGTCGTCCAGCGCCGGAGGGCGGAGCCCGTGGACCAGGCGTCGTACGTCCTGGACGGCCTCCTGGGCCTGGCCGGTGGCCGCGGCCACCAGGTCCGTCGCGCGCGCGTCGTCGCCCCGGCGAAGCGCGGCAAGCGCGGTGTCGAGCCCCATCACCACCCCGGACATCTGCGGGCCGAGCCCGTCGTGGAGGTCCCGGCGCAGCCGGCGGCGCTCCTCCTCACGCGCACTGACCAGTCGGCCCCGCGACTCCTCGAGGTCGCCGGAGAGCCGTAGGGCGAACGCGGCGCTCGCGAGCGGGCCGGTGACCGCCGCGAGCGTGCGCTGGTCGGCACGGCCGAGCCGGTCGGTGCCGCTGCGCGGCGAGGCCAGCAGCGTGCCGACCCGCTCGCCGTGCAGCTCGAGGCCGACGGCGAGCAGCTCGCGGTCGGCCGCGGCCGAACCCGCCGAGCCGGCCGAGAGGCGGCCGACGTCGCCGGACCGTGCGGGCACGTCGACCGCGACGTAGGGCAGCTTGAGCGCGGCCGCCACGGTCTCGACGCCTGCCTGCAACGCCGTCCGCGGCGAGGAGGCGGTGCGCACCACGTCGTCGAGCTGCGCGAGGAGTGCGGTCGGGTTGCCGCGCTGGCCGTAGAGCAACCGGTCGACGCCGCCCTGGACGGCGATCCGTGCCGGGTGGAAGAGCAGGGCGACGCCGAAGGCTGCCGCGAAGGAGACCGTGTCGCCGGTCGTCTCCACCAGGGCGCCGATCCAGCCGACGAGGGCCAGGTAGGCGAGAGCGGCACCCCCGAGCAGCAGCCCGGCCACCAGCGCCCTGTTGACCAGCAGGTCCACGTCGTAGAGCCGGTAGCGGTAGGCCGAGAGCGCGATGCCGGCGGGGACGCAGAGGACGGCGACGTCGACGAGCCACGACGGGGCCAGCGCGATGGCGATCAGGGCGGCGAGGATGCCCAGGCCGATCCATCCGAGCTGCCGGCGCTCGACCGAGCCGGCCCGCTTCACCCGCAGGACGAGTGACGCCAGCCCCGCGAGCACCATCAGCGCGAAGGTGACGTTGACCGCCACACCGACCCCGGCGCCGACCTCGTCCAGACCGGCGACACCCAGCGGGTTGTCCACCGCCGGGAAGTCGGCGGTTGGTCCCGGCAGCAGCGCCACCAACGCGGTGGTGGCGCCGGCCAGCACGAGGGAGCCCGCCAGCAGGCCCCGCCAGGGACGGGCCGGGAGAGGGCGCCCGTACGGCACCACCTGCGGGAGGACGACGGTCACCAGCAGGAAGGACGGCAACCACGACCAGGTCGTCAGCCAGACAGCCACCGCGAGCGCGCCCTCGACGGTGCCGTCGGCCGGAGCGTCCAGCAGCAGGTCGCCGTCCAGCTCCAGGGAACGCGCCGCGAGAGCGAAGGACAGGGCGTACGTCGCCGAGGTCACCCCGATGGTCACCATCAGCCAGCCGATGCGCCGGGCGGCAGGGAGCCCGACGAGCAGCGCGCCGACGATCGTGAACGAGGGACCGACGACGGCTTCGGGGCTCGAGAGGAGCTCGGACGTGAACGGGGGCTCGGCGGTCGCTGCCACCACGACCGCGAGCGGGCCGGCGACCGTCGCGGCAGCCGCGAGCAGCCAGGCCGCCGTCACGGCGGCCCGGCTGCGCGGGTGCGCCCGGTCGGTCGCGGTCATGACGCTGGTAACGCTAGGAGCGCCCGCGCCGGGTGTCAGCCGTTCGCCACTCGTCGTCGGACATCCGGCCGATGATCATCGCCGCACCGCAGCAGGCCAACAGGTAGAGCCAGTGCGGGTCGACGGGTGAGGCCGTCCCGACGGTGAAGTCCAGCAGGATGAAGCCGAGCAGGCAGCCGGGAACCCAGCGCGGGAGGACCCCGCTGCGCAGCAACCCGAGTGCCAGCGTGATCACGCCGAGCACGCAGCCGGCCAGGAACGGCAGACCCCACAGCACACCGAGGTACACGTTGCCCTCGACCACGTCGACGAATTCGCGCAGCGCCGCGGTGTTCCCGACGTCGGCCACCGAGAGGTAGGTCAGCTCGAGCAGGTGGACGCCGGCGAAGCCCCACATGCCGGCTGCGAGCAGGCCGGCCGCGACGGCAGCCGTCCGCTGCATCCGGCCGGCGAGCAGGTGGGCCAGCGACAGGAAGCCGACGAGCATGAAGGGGATGGCCAGGGTGCCGATGGTCGACAGGACGCCGATCGCCGTGCCGTGGCGGGCGTAGTGCTCGATGAGCGCACCTGGCGCGTCCGGGGAGTCAGGGAGCAGCCAGCGGCCGAGGACCGCCTCCGCGGTGTTGGCCGCGGACCCCAGCAGCAGGGCGACCACGGCGACCCGGCGACCGAAAGGGACCGACCGGGGCACCGTCTCCCGGGACGCGACGGCCGCGCCGGCGCCGTCGGGGGCCGAGCCTGGATCAGGGCGGGTCAGGGTCGACATGGTCGCGCTGCCTTCCGGGAGGCGGCAGGTCGGTCCCGCCGGTCGCTCCTACGGTCGGCCCACGGATGTCCCGCGCGCTCGTGAGCAGGGTCCCGTCGTGCGCAGGACACCGGCAGGGATCAGGCGACCTCGGCGGGGTCACGCTCGGGGCGCTCGCCCCCCTGCCCGGCGGCGGCCGCCGCCGACTGCTCCTGGCCGGCGAACTGCGTGCGGTAGAGCTCGGCGTAGAGCCCGCCGGACGAGAGCAGCTCGACGTGCCGGCCGCGCTCGACGACCCGGCCGCCCTCGACGACCAGGATCTGGTCGGCTTCGCGGACCGTGGAGAGCCGGTGGGCGATGACCAGCGACGTGCGGCCCTCGAGTGCGATCTTCAGGGCCCGCTGCACCGCCACCTCGGACTCGGAGTCCAGGTGCGCTGTCGCCTCGTCGAGCACCACGACGTCCGGGGCCTTGAGCAGCAGCCGGGCGATCGCCAGGCGCTGCTTCTCGCCGCCGGACAGCCGGTAGCCGCGGTCGCCGACGGTGGTGTCCAGGCCGTCGGGCAGCGACGCGACCAGGTCCCAGATCTGGGCGGCGCGCAGAGCGGCGACCAGCTCCGTGTCGGTCGCAGCAGGACGCGCGTAGAGCAGGTTCGTGCGGATGGTCTCGTGGAACATGTGCGCGTCCTGGGTGACGACACCGACGACCTCGTGCAGCGAGGCGAGCGTGACGTCCCGGACGTCTTGACCGCCGACCCGCACCGAGCCCTCGACCGTGTCGTAGAGGCGGCCGACCAGGCTGGTGATGGTGGTCTTCCCCGCCCCCGACGGTCCCACCAGGGCGGTCATCGAGCCGGGCGGCACCGTGAACGACACGTCGTGCAGGACCTGCTGGCTGGGGGCCTGGTCGAGGACCGCGACCGACTCGAGTGACGCCAGCGAGACCTCGTCGGCGCTCGGGTAGCGGAACGACACCCCGCGGAACTCGACCTCGGTCGGCCCGCGGCGCAGCTCCACCGCGTCCGGCTTCTCGTCGATCATCGGTGGGAGGTCGAGCACCTCGAAGACCCGCTCGAAGCTGACCAGTGCGGTCATGACGTCGACCTGCACGTTGGACAGCGCGGTCATGGGGCCGTAGAGCCGGCCGAGCAGTGCCGTCAGCGCGACCAGGGTGCCGAGGGTGATGGTGTCGTCGATGACGAGGACGCCGCCGACGCCGTAGACCAGCGCGGTCGCGAGCGACGCGACCAGCGTCAGGCTGGTGAAGAAGACCCGGCCGTACATCGCCTGCTTGATGCCGATGTCGCGGACCTGGCCGGCCCGCCCCGAGAAGGCCAGCGACTCATCCGGCAACCGGCCGAAGAGCTTGACCAGCAGCGCGCCGGAGACGTTGAAGCGCTCGGTCATGGTGGTGCCCATGCCGGCGTTGAGCTGCATCGCCTCGCGGCTGATGACCTGCAGCCGGCGCCCGACCCACCGCGCCGGGAGCAGGAACAGCGGCGTCAGCACCAGCGCGCCCAGCGTGATCTGCCAGGACAGGTAGAGCATCGTCGCCAGCACGAGTATCAGGCCGATGACGTTGGACACGACCGACGACATCGTCGAGGTGAAGGCCTGCTGCGCCCCGATCACATCGGTGTTGAGCCGGCTGACCAGCGCGCCGGTCTGGGTGCGGGTGAAGAAGGCGACCGGCATCCGCTGCACGTGGCTGAACACCCGGGTGCGCAGGTCGTAGATCAGTCCCTCGCCGACCTGAGATGACAGGTACCGCTGCCACAGCGTCAGCCCGGCGTCGACCACCGCGAGCCCGGCGACACCCAGCGCGACCCCCACGATGACCGACTTGCTCTCGCCACCGCCCGGCGACAGCTCGTCGACGATGACCTTGAAGAGCAGCGGCAGCGCCACGACCAGCAGCGCGTCGAGCACGACCAGGACCAGGAAAACCGAGATCTGCCCCTTGTAGGGCTTCGCGAAGCCGGCGATGCGCGGGATGGTCCCGGGAGCCAGCTTCCGCTTCGTGACCTCGCCGTCGCGGGTCAGCGAGCGCATGGCAGCCCAAGGGCTGTGCGACATCGACACCGGCACCTCCTGCTTGTAATCCTGATTACAACCCGCTCAACACCCGCTGGGGCCGGCTGCTTCCCGACGGTACGCGCCGGGGCCGACAGGCCTCAGCCGGAAGCCGGGGCGTCGAGGAGGTCCCGCACGGCGTGCAGCAGGTCGTCGGCGACGAACGGCTTGGGGAGGAGGCGGTCCCCGGGTTCGCTCGGCACGTCCTCCGGGCGGTACCCGGACATCAGCAGGACCCGCAGCCCGGGATGCCTGCGACGGAGCTCCGCAGCGAGCGTCGGGCCGTCGATCCCGGGCATCACGACGTCGGTCACCAGCAGGTCCGGCGGGACGGCCGTGGGGTCCAGCAGCGCGCGCGCCGGGTCGGCGTGGGCGACGACCCGGTAGCCCGCCCGGGTCAGCAGGGCCTCGACCAGGTCGCGCAGGTCGTCGGCGTCCTCGACGACGAGCACCAGCTCCCCCCGCCCCCCGGCCGGCGCCGGCGGCGGGTCCGGAGCCTGCTCGGGCGAGCCCTCGGCCACCGGGAGGTAGACCTCGACGGTCGTGCCCCTGCCCACCCCCGAGTCCACCTGGACCGCACCGCCCGCGCCGGTGGCGACGCCGTAGACCATGGCCAGGCCGAGGCCGGTCCCGTGACCGGGGGGCTTGGTGGTGAAGAAGGGCTCGAGAGCGTGGGCGAGCGTCTGCTCGTCCATCCCGGCACCGTCGTCGGTCACCGAGAGCACCACGTAGTCGCCCGGTGCCGTCCCGGTCCCCGTCGCGGCCGCCACCTCCTCGGCAAGGGTGACGACCCGCGTCCGGACCAGCAGGTGGCCGCGGCCGTCGGGCATCGCGTCGCGGGCGTTGGCCGCCAGGTTGATCACAACCTGCTCCAGCTGCAGCGGGTCTCCCGAGACCGAGGGCCCGCACGCTGGTGAGGTCCGTGGTGCGGCCGATGCGCTCACCCAGGGTCGGATCGAGCAGCAGCTCGGCCCGGCGCACCACGTCGTTGATGTCGACCACGGTTCGCTGGGCCGGCTCCCGGTGGGCGAAGACCAGCATCTTGCGGGTGAGTGCGACGCCACGCGCGGTCGCCGCCAGGATCTGCCGGGTCTGGGCGCGCTGCGCGCTGCCAGCCGGAAGCGAGGACTCGAGCACCTCCGCGGTCAGGTTGATGACCGCCAGCAGGTTGTTGAAGTCGTGTGCCACACCGCCGGCCAGCTGGCCCAGGCTCTCCAGCCGCTGCAGGTGCTCGACCTGGTGCTGCAGGCGCAGCCGCTCCTCCTCGGCCGCCCGCTCCGCCGTGACGTCGCGCCCGAGAACCAGGCCCCCGGTGACCGCGCCCGACTCGTCACGCGTCGGGTAGATCAGGGTGCGCAGGACGATGTCCTGCCCCGACGCCGTGCGGTGCCGAGCCTCCCGCTCCATCACCTGTCCGGAGAGCACCGCCTCGTACGTCGCCGCCAGCCGGACCGCGTCGGTCGGCATCAGCGCGAGGGGCGCCAAGGCACTCACGTCGCGCCCGACGATCTGCTCGGCGGTGAAGCCCGACAGCTTCTCGGCGGCCGCGTTCCAGCTCGTCACGATCAGGTCCCGGTCGAAGGTCGCCATTCCGTCACCGGTGGCGTCCAGCGCGATCGCGAGTCGAGCCGCGGCCTCGTGCGCGCGGCTCAGCTCGGTGATGTCGGTCCAGATCCCGGCGACGCCGTAGGTCGCTCCGTCCGCGGAGCGCAGCGGCACCTTCACGGCGGCGCACCGCCGCAGGTCGCCGTCCCTCGGCACGTCCTGGGTCAGCGTGAGCGGCTCACCGGTGTCGATGACCTGCCGGTCGCTGTCCCCGAGGGAGGCCCCGGCCGACGCACCGAAGACGTCCTCGAGGGTGCTCCCCACCAGCTCGGACCGGTCGGCGTGCACCAGCTGCTCGAACGCGGTGTTGACCATCGTCAGCCGGCCGGCCCGGTCCGCGGCATAGACCACCACCGGGGTCGCGTCGAGGACCACCTGCACCCAGGCTCGCTCGCCCAGGCCGGGCACACTGTCCTCAGGCATGCCGCCTCCTGCCGACCACTGCAACGTAACCTCCCGGCGACGGTCAGGGGCGGGAACGCCACAGGTCCATGAGGCGCGAGCACCGGTCGCTCGAGGGGACCGGGAACGGTCCGGCTCAGAACGCGCTGATGCCGGTGAGCGCTCGGCCGATCAACAGCTTCTGCACCTGGCTGGTGCCCTCGTAGAGGGTCGTGACCCGGGCGTCGCGCATCAGCTTGGCGGCGGGGTACTCGTCGACGTAGCCGTAGCCCCCGTGCACCTGGATGCACGCGTTCGCGACCCGCACCGACGCCTCGGTCGCGAAGAGCTTGGCCTTCGACGCCGCCAGCGAGTAGGGCTCGCCACGGGTCTTGAGGTCGGCGACGGCCCAGGTGAGCAGCCGTGAGGCATCCACGTCGACCGCGGAGTCGGCGATCATCTCCTGCACCAGCTGGTGGCCGGCGATCGGCTTGCCGAACTGCTCCCGCGTCCCCGCGTAGGAGACCATCGCGTCCAGTGCGGCCTGCCCGATCCCGGTGCACGAGGCGGCTATCGACATCCGCCCGTCGTCCAGTGCTGACAGCGCGACCTTGAGTCCGTCGCCCTCCGCGCCGAGCAGCGCCTCCTCGCCGACCTCGACCCCGTCGAGAACCAGCTCCGCGGTGTCGCAGGACCGCAGCCCGAGCTTGCCGTGGACGGGGACCGCTGCGAAGCCGGGCCGGTCGGTCGGCACCAGGAAGGCCGAGATCCCACGGGCACCGGGCCCGCCGGACCTGGCCATCACGAGTGCCACGCCCGCGATGGAGCCGTTGGTGATGAAGACCTTCCGGCCGGATATCCGCCACCCGGTAGCGGTGCGCTCAGCGGTCGCCCGCAGGTCGGCCGGGTTGGACCCGTGGTCAGGCTCGGTCAGGCCGAAGCAGCCGATGACCTCGCCGGCTGGCCATCCGCGGCAGCCACTCCTGCTTCTGCGCGTCGCTCCCCCACCGCTGCACCGAGCCGGCGACCAGACCGAGGTGGACCGACATGATCGAGCGCACGTTGGCGTCGCCGCGCCCGAGCTCCTCGATGAAGAGGCAGTAGGTCAGCGGGTCGGCGCCGCCACCTCCGTAGGCCTCGTCGATGGACATCCCGACGAAGCCCGTCTGCCGCAGCCCGTCCAGGGCCTCCTGGGGGAACCGCTCCTCGCGGTCGTTGCGCAGGGCGTCCGGCACCACGACCTCGGCCACCCACTCGCGCACCGCGGCGCGCACCGCCTGCTGGTCGTCGTTGAGAGTCAGGTCCACGTCAGGATCGTGCCGCAGACCGCGCGAGCTCCCGCAGCCTGCCCGCCTGGGCGGCCCGCTCGGCGGCCTGCTGCTCGTGGTGCGAGCGACCTGCGGCGCCCTGGAGCAGCTCCTTGGTGGCTCGCACGGCGCCGCTCGGTGCGCTCAGCACCGCGGCTGCCAGGTCCAAGGCCGCCCGGTCCAGCTCCTCGCGACGTACGGCCAGGGATGCGAGCCCGGTGGCGACCGCCTCCTCGGCGCCCACCCACCTGCCGGTCGCACAGATCTCCAGGGCGCGCGCGTAGCCGACGAGCTCGACCAGTGGCTTGGTCCCGGCGAGGTCGGGGACGAGGCCGAGGCTCGGTTCCTTCATCGCGAGCTGCACGTCGTCTGCGACCACGCGCAGGTCGCAGCCGAGCGCGAGCTGGAAGCCGGCGCCGACGGCGTGCCCCTGAACCGCCGCGATGCTGACGACGCGCGGGTCGCGCCACCAGGTGAATGCCTCCTGGAATCCGGCGATCGTCGCGTCGAGGGTGTCGTCGTCGAGTCCGGCGAGCTGCGCGAGGCCGGGCTCGCCGTCGACGCCGGTCGTGAACATCGCCCGGTCGAGTCCGGCCGAGAAGGACTCACCCTCCCCCCGCAGCACGACGACGCGCACTGAGTCGTCGGCGAGCAGCTCGCGACCGATGGCCGCGAGCCCCCTCCACATGGCCGGGGTCTGCGCGTTGCGCTTCTCCGGCCGGTCCAGCGTGACCGTCGCGAGCGCGCCGTCACGCGCGACCGCGAGCCCGTCTGTCAGTGGCGTGGTCAGGACTTCTTGCCGCGCGTGGCGCCGCCGCGACCGCGCAACGACACCCCGGACTCAGCCAGGATCCGGTGCACGAACCCGTAGGACCGGCCCGTCTCGGCGGCGAGCTCCCGGATGCTCGCGCCTCCTGAGTACTTCTTCTTCAGGTCCGCCGCCAGCTTGCTGCGGTCCCCCCCAGTGATCCGCGCGCCCTTCTTGAGCTCGACCACGGCCCGCCTCCCTTGTTCGCCAGCCCCGTGCTGATGGGACGTGTCGCCATGATCGTCGTCCCTGCCCCGTCGCGCCATAGGCAGTTTCCGCGCTGCAGATGATCTGCCCCGATAGATCCCCAAGAGATCGTTTGTCAGGCGAGGGCCACCAGGTCGGCGTAGTCCTCGTTCCAGAGGTCCTCGACGCCATCGGGCAGCAGGATCAGCCGCTCGGGTGCGAGCGCGTCCACCGCGCCCTCGTCGTGCGTCACGAGGACGACAGCGCCGGCGTACGTCCGGAGAGCGCCCAGGATCTCGGCCCGGCTGGCGGGGTCGAGGTTGTTGGTCGGCTCGTCGAGCATCAGCACGTTGGCACTGGACACCACGAGGGTGGCCAGCGCGAGGCGGGTCTTCTCGCCGCCGCTGAGCACCCGGGCCGGCTTGTCGACGTCCTCGCCGGAGAAGAGGAACGAGCCGAGGATCCGGCGCAGCTCGACGTCGGTGGGGTCCGGAGCAGCGGCACGCATGTTCTCCAGCACGGTCCGCTCGGGGTCGAGGGTCTCGTGCTCCTGCGCGTAGTAGCCGATCTTGAGACCGTGCCCCGGCAGCACCGAGCCGGTGTCCGGCGCCTCGACGCCGGCCAGCAGCCGCAGCAGCGTCGTCTTGCCGGCGCCGTTGAGGCCGAGGATGACGACCCGGCTCCCCCGGTCGATCGCCAGGTCGACATCGGTGAAGACCTCGAGCGATCCGTAGGACTTCGAGAGCCCCTCCGCCGTGAGCGGAGTCTTGCCGCACGGCGCGGGCTCGGGAAAGCGCAGCTTGGCGACCTTGTCGCTGCGGCGCACCTCGTCGAGGCCGGCGAGCAGCCGCTGCGCCCGCTTGTCCATGCTCTGCGCCGCCCTGGCCTTGGTGGCCTTGTAGCGCATCCGGTCGGCCTGCGCCTTGAGCGCGCCGGCCTGCTTCTCCGCGTTGACCCGCTCTCGCTTGCGCCGCCGCTCGTCGGTCTCGCGCTGCACGAGGTAGGCGTGCCAGCCGACGTTGTAGAGGTCGATCTCGGCGCGGTTGGCGTCGAGATGGAAGACCCGCGTGACGGTCTGCTCGAGCAGCCCGACGTCGTGGCTGATGACGACCAGGCCGCCCTTGTAGGTCTTGAGGTAGTCGCGCAACCAGATGATCGAGTCGGCGTCGAGGTGGTTCGTCGGCTCGTCGAGCAGCAGCGTCGCGTCCGTGCCGGTCGAGGCGAAGAGGATCCGCGACAGCTCGACCCGACGTCGCTGCCCGCCGGACAGAGTGTGCAGCTGCTGGGTGAGGACGCGGTCCGGGAGCCCGAGGCTGGACGCGATGGCCGCTGCCTCGCTCTCGGCGGCGTAGCCGCCAGCCGCCTGGAACTCGGTCTCCAGCCGGGCGTACCTCGTCATGGCCCGCTCGTGCGTGTCCGGGTCGGCACTGGCCATCTCGCCCTCGGCTTCGCGCATCCGGCGGACGACGACGTCCAGGCCTCGGGCCGACAGGATCCGGTCGCGCGCCAGGACGTCGAGGTCGCCCGTGCGCGGGTCCTGGGGGAGGTAGCCCACGTGCCCGGAGCGGGTGACCTCGCCGGCGGCCGGCGCTCCCTCGCCGGCGAGCACCCGCGTCAGCGTGGTCTTGCCGGCGCCGTTGCGGCCCACGAGGCCGACCCGGTCACCGGGGGCGACCCGGAAGGTGGCGTTGCCGAGCAGGATGCGCGATCCAGCGCGCAGCTCCAGGCCGGTGGCGGTGATCATCGTCGTCCTTCTTCTTCTGCGGCTCGGTGCCCGCATGACGGGCTTGCTGGCGGGGTATCGACCAGCCGGTTCAGCAGCACGGCGACGACGGCATGCGCCCTAGTCTACGGATGACCCGACGACAGTCTGGAGCGCATTTCCCGTGGGGATCGACTTCGACGACCAGTCTGTCGACACGTCAGGCGTCTCCGACCGCCGGGGCGTCGGCGGGCCGATCGCCATCGGCGGCGGCGGCGTCGGGATCGTCGGCCTGATCGTCTTCTTGCTCGTCACAGTGCTGGGAGGAGGCAACGTCGACCCCGGCCAGCTGGTCCCCCAGGACGGCTCGGTGGCGGGCCAGGGAGCGGGGACCAGCGACCTCGAGGAGCGCTGCAACACCGACGGCGCCGTGCAGAAGTACGACGACTGCTTCCTCGTGAAGGTCTACAACGAGATCAACGAGGTGTGGACCGACGAGTTCGCCCGCGCCGGCGAGCAGTACGAGCAGCCGGGGCTGGTCTTCTTCACCCAGGGCGTGCAGACCGGCTGCGGAACCGCGTCGTCACAGGTCGGCCCCTTCTACTGCCCGCCGGACCAGAGCATCTACATCGACATCGGGTTCCTCGAGCAGCTCCAGCAGCAGTTCGGAGCCGAGGGCCGCTACGCGCAGGCCTACATCCTGGCCCACGAGGCCGGGCACCACCTGCAGACCCTGTTCGGCACCGAGCGCAAGGTCAGGGCGTCGCAGCAGGCCCGGCCCGACGCCGCCAACGAGCTGTCGGTGGCCATGGAGCTGCAGGCCGACTGCTACGCCGGCGTCTGGAGCAAGCTGGCCGACGACGCCGGCAACGTGTCGGTCGGCGACGCCGAGGTCGACCAGGCCCTCGGCGCCGCGGAGGCGGTCGGCGACGACCGGATCCAGCAGAAGACCCAGGGACGCGTGGACCCCGAGTCCTGGACCCACGGCTCGGCCGAGCAGCGCAGGCAGTGGTTCACGACCGGCCGGCGAACCGGCGACGTCAACGCCTGCAACACCTTCGGCTGAGCAGCCGCGGTCCAGGAGCGGCTCGGCTGACCCTTAGGACAGCTCGTCGGAGCGGCCGGCTTCGATGCGGGACCACTGAGCGATGGGGCGTCCGTTCGTACGCCAGACCTCGGGGTTCTCGGCGTCACCCCAGGGCTGGGGCCAGCCGTCGGGAGAGTCCTCCCACGACTCCTGGCGTCCGTAGACGGTCATGTCCAGCAGCCCGTGGGTGGGGGCCATGATCTCGACGCCGCGGCCGCCGGTGTAGTACGTCTCGAACACCCGCTCGCCGTCGCGGACGTAGCAGACGAGATGGTGGCGCTGCCAGTCACGACCCTCCAGGAGCTGCGCCGCGGTCTTCTCGACCGAGTACCAGGGCATGTCCAGGCCCAGGAAGTCCCGGTAGCGGACGCTCTCCTCGTACGGGCCCTTGCAGAGCGTGGCGTACGTGGCGTCGCGGGAGTGGATGTAGGCAAGCTCGCGCACCTGGCTGTTGAAGAACGTGCAGCCCTCGCACTGCTCCGCGGCGGGTTGGCTTGGCCACCATGCGTGGAAGTATGCGATGAGCTGCTTGCGGCCTTCGAAGACGTCGAGGAACGTGATCGGCCCGTCAGCACCGATCACCTCGATGGTGGCGTCAACCTCCACCATCGGCAGCCGCCGCCTCGCCGCCGCGATCGCGTCCCCTTCGCGGGTGTGCGCCTTCTCCCGTGCGAACAGTGCTTCCCGCACTTCTTGCCAGGTCTTTCTGTCCACCACAGGCGGGAGGGCCGGGCTGAGTGCTTGATCGTTCATGATCGCCTCCTCCAGTTCGACGCCGACGCCGGGCTGGATCTCCATCCCACCGGTCCAGCTCGCGGGGACCCCAAGGGGGCAGCGGCTCTCAGACGTTGAAGCCGAGGGCGCGCAGCTGCTCGCGGCCCTCGTCGGTGATCTTGTCCGGACCCCACGGCGGCATCCAGACCCAGTTGATCCGGGTCTCCTTGACCAGTGCGGAGAGCGCGGAGTTGGTCTGGTCCTCGATGACGTCGGTCAGCGGGCACGCCGCCGAGGTGAGAGTCATGTCCAGGGTGCACGCGTTGTCGTCGTCGACGTGGATCCCGTAGACGAGGCCGAGGTCGACGACGTTGATGCCGAGCTCGGGGTCGACCACGTCACGCATGGCCTCCTCGACGTCCTCGACCTTCGCCGGCCCGGGGCCTCCGGTCTCGGTGGTGGTCGCGGTCTCGCTCATGCGGTCTCCTCAGTCGTCTCGTCTTCGGTAGCGCCAACAGCTCGCGCCGTCGCGTCCTTCCATGCCATCCAGCCGAGCAGCGCGCACTTGATCCGAGCGGGGTACTTGGACACACCCTCGAACGCGACCGCGTCCTCGAGCACCTCCTCGAGGTCGCCGCCCACCGCCTCGGCCGCAACCGACGCGTCGCCCTTGGCGCGCATCAGGGCGAGGAAGGCGTCGTACGCCGCATTGGCCTCGTCGAGGGGACGACCGATCACGAGGTCGGTCATCACCGAGACAGAGGCCTGCGAGATCGAGCAGCCCATCGACTCGTAGGACACGTCCTCGACCGAGCCGTCGTCCCCGACCTTGACCCGCAGCGTGACCTCGTCGCCGCACGTCGGGTTCACGTGGTGCACCTCGGCGTCGAACGGGTCGCGCAGGCCCTTGTGGTGGGGGTTGCGGTAGTGGTCCAGGATGATCTCCTGGTACATCGACTCGAGCTTCACAGCGCACCGCCCGGGCCGCCGAAGAAGCGGATGACGTGCTCCAGGCCGTCGGCCAGGGAGTCGACGTCGGACCTGGTCGAGTAGATGTAGAAGGACGCTCGTGTCGTCGCCGGAACGCCGTAGCGGAGGCAGACCGGTCGCGCACAGTGCTGCCCGACCCGGACCGCGATCCCCCGCTCGTCGAGCACCTGGCCGACGTCGTGCGGGTGCAGGTCACCGAGCGTGAACGAGATCGCTGCACCCCGCATCTCGGAAGTCGGCGGCCCGATGATCCGCAACCCGTCGACCTGCTGCAGCCGCTCGAGGGCGTACGCCGTGATCGCGTGCTCGTGCTCAGCGACGGCGTCCATGCCGAGCGCACTGAGGTAGTCCACCGCCGCGCCAAGGCCGACGGCCTGGGCGATCGGCGGGGTGCCCGCCTCGAACTTGTGCGGCACAGCCGCGTAGCTGGACGAGGACATGTCGACGGCCTCGATCATCTCGCCGCCACCAAGGAACGGCGGCAGCTCGTCGAGCAGGTCGCGGCGGCCCCACAGCACGCCGATGCCCGTCGGCCCGCACATCTTGTGGCCGGTGAAGGCGACCAGGTCGGCACCCAGCGCCTGCACGTCGAGCGGCATGTGCGGCGCGGCCTGTGAGGCGTCGACCACGACCAGGGCGCCCACGTCGTGCGCGCGGCGGACGATCTCCTCGGGCGGGTTGACCGTGCCGAGGATGTTGGACACCAGCACGAACGACACGACCTTCGTGCGCTCGGTGATCAGGGTCTCGATGTCGGAGAGGTCCAGCCGTCCGTCATCGGTCAGGCCGAACCAGCGCAGCGTCGCGCCCGAGCGCTGGGTCGCCATCTGCCACGGGACGATGTTGGAGTGGTGCTCCATCTCGGTGATGACGACCTCGTCGCCCTCCCGGAGCCGGATCACGTTGGCCGCGAGGTTCAGCGCCTCGGTGGAGTTCTTGGTGAAGACCACCTCCGCACGGTCGGCCGCGTTGACGAACGCCGCGACCTTGTCGCGCGCGCCCTCGTAGAGCGCGGTGGCCTCCTCGGCCAGGGTGTGGATGCCCCGGTGCACGTTGGCGTTGTGCCGCGCGTAGTAGTCCTCGAGGGCGTCGAGGACCTGGCGCGGCTTCTGCGACGTCGCCGCGTTGTCCAGGTAGACCAGCGGCTGGTCGCCGTGCACCAGCCGCTCGAGCGCCGGGAAGTCCTTGCGGACCTTCTCGACGTCGAGCGGTGAGGCGACGGACAGGGCGCTCATGACGATGCGCCGGCCTTCACGAAGCGCTCGTAGCCCTCGGCCTCGAGGGTGTCGGCGAGCTCGCGACCGCCCTCCTCGACGATCCGGCCGTCGACGAAGACGTGCACGAAGTCCGGGGCGATGTAGCGCAGGATCCGCGTGTAGTGCGTGATGAGCAGGACACCGGTCTCGCCGCCCTCACGGACCCGGTTGACGCCCTCGGAAACCACCTTGAGCGCGTCGATGTCGAGCCCGGAGTCGGTCTCGTCGAGGACGGCGATCCTCGGCTTCAGCAGCTCGAGCTGCAGGATCTCGTGGCGCTTCTTCTCGCCGCCGGAGAAGCCCTCGTTGACGCTGCGCTCGGCGAAGGACGGGTCGACGGAGAGCCGCTCCATGGCCTCCTTGACCTCCTTGACCCAGGTGCGCAGCTTGGGGGCCTCACCGTCGATGGCGGTCTTGGCGCTGCGGAGGAAGTTGGAGACCGAGACGCCGGGCACCTCGACCGGGTACTGCATCGCGAGGAAGAGACCGGCGCGGGCCCGCTCGTCGACGGTCATCGCCAGGACGTCCCGGCCGTCGAGGGTGACGGTGCCGCCGGTCACGGTGTACTTCGGGTGGCCGGCGATGGAGTAGGCCAGTGTCGACTTGCCGGAGCCGTTGGGGCCCATGATCGCGTGGGTCTCGCCGGCCCGCACGGTGAGGTCGACCCCGCGCAGGATCTCCCGCGTGCCGGAGTCACCCGTGTCGACGGTGACGTGCAGGTCGCGGATCTCGAGGGTGCTCACGCAGTTCTCCTAAGCGGTTTCTGAGACTCGAACGGCGACATAGACGAAGTCACCGTCGAGCTTCACGGGGTACACGGGCACGGGCTGGGTGGCGGGCAGTCCGGTCGGGCGGCCGGTGACCAGGTCGAAGCGCGAGCCGTGCAGCCAGCACTCGATCGTCTGGTCCTCGATCTCGCCCTCGGAGAGGGCGACGTTGGCGTGCGAGCACACGTCGTGGATCGCGTAGACCTCGCCGGCGCTGCGCACGATCGCGACCGGGACGCCGTCGATCATCACGCGGATGGCCGCGCCGTCCTCGACGTCGGCCACCGCGCAGGCACGCTGGTAGTCGGCCAACTCAGTGCACCGCGCCTTCCAGCTCCCGCTCGACCTGCGCGAGGAGGCGGTCCCGCACCTCCGGGATGCCGATCTTGTTGATCACGTCGGCGAAGAAGCCCCGGACGACGAGGCGGCGCGCCTCGTTCTCGGGGATGCCACGGGACTGCAGGTAGAACAGCTGCTCGTCGTCGAAGCGGCCGGTGGCCGACGCGTGGCCGGCGCCGACGATCTCGCCGGTCTCGATCTCGAGGTTGGGCACCGAGTCCGCTCGGGCGCCGTCGGTCAGCACCAGGTTGCGGTTGAGCTCGAAGGTCTCGGTGCCCTCGGCCTCCGCCCGGATCAGCACGTCGCCGATCCAGACGGTGTGCGCCTCCTCGCCCTGCAGCGCACCCTTGTAGACGACGTTGCTCTTGCAGTGCGGCACGGCGTGGTCGACGAAGAGCCGGTGCTCGAGGTGCTGGTCGGCGTCGGCGAAGTAGAGGCCGAGCATCTCGATCTCGGACCCCGGCCCGGTGAACCGCGCCTCCGAGGACACCCGGGCCACGTGGCCGCCGAAGCCGACGGCGATGCTGCGGAACTTCGCGTCGCGTCCGATGCGCACCGACTGCTGGGAGAGGTGGACCGTGTCGTCGGCCCAGTCGTTGACCACGACGACGGTCAGCTGTGCGCTGTCGCCGACGACGAACTCCACGTTGTCGGCGTAGGTCGCCGAGCCGGTGTGGTCCAGGACCACCACGGCCTTGGCGAACGGCTGCACGTCGACCAGCAGGTGCCCGAAGGCCGGGCCGTCGTCCACGCCGGTGCCGCGGACCGACACGGTGGTCTCCCGGCTGGCGACCGCCTCGCTCGGCACGGTGATGACCGTGGCCTTCTCGAAGGCGTTCCAGGCGCGAGCGGCGACCCGGTCGGCCGGCTCGCCGCCGCGGCCCAGCCGGGCGTCGCCGCGCGCGACCGCCTCGACCGACACCTCGGGAGCGGCGTCGACCTCCACGGTGACCGTGCCGGTGCCGGGGCCGTCGTCCTCGTGCAGGTGGCGCAGCCGGTCGAGCGGCGTGAACCGCCACTCCTCCTCGCGCCCGGTGGGCACGTCGAAGTCGGCGAGCTCGAAGGACCGCCGCCGCTCGCCTCGGCTGTCACCGGGGACCGGGACTGCGCCGTGCGAGTGCGGCTTGCCGCTGAACCCGCCGGTCTCCGGCGAGAGGATCTCGGATGCTGCCGTCATTCCGGGGTCCCCGCGGAATCAGGAGCGCAGCGAGTGATTTCGTGGGGGTAACTCATCCGACAGCGCCCTCCATCTGCAGCTCGATCAGGCGGTTGAGCTCGAGGGCGTACTCCATCGGGAGCTCCTTGGCGATCGGCTCGACGAAGCCGCGCACGATCATCGCCATCGCCTCGTCCTCGGAGAGGCCGCGGCTCATCAGGTAGAAGAGCTGGTCCTCGCTCACCTTGGACACGGTCGCCTCGTGGCCCATCGTCACGTCGTCCTCGCGGACGTCGACGTAGGGGTAGGTGTCGGAGCGGCTCACCGTGTCTACGAGAAGCGCGTCGCACTTCACCGTCGACCTCGAGCCGTGGGCGCCCTCGAGGACCTGCACGAGGCCGCGGTAGGACGTCCGGCCGCCGCCGCGGGCCACCGACTTGGAGATGATCGTCGACGAGGTGTGCGGCGCGGAGTGCACCATCTTGGCGCCCGCGTCCTGGTGCTGGCCCTCGCCGGCGAAGGCCACCGACAGCGTCTCGCCCTGGGCGTGCTCACCGAGCAGGTAGCAGGCCGGGTACTTCATGGTGACCTTGGACCCGATGTTGCCGTCGATCCACTCCATCCGGCCGCCCGCCTGCACCGCGGTGCGCTTGGTCACCAGGTTGTAGACGTTGTTCGACCAGTTCTGGATAGTCGTGTAGCGGACGTGCGCGTCCTTCTTCACGATGATCTCGACGACCGCCGAGTGCAGCGAGTCGGAGGAGTAGATCGGGGCGGTGCAGCCCTCGACGTAGTGCACCGACGAGCCCTCGTCGGCGATGATCAGCGTCCGCTCGAACTGGCCCATGTTCTCGGTGTTGATCCGGAAGTAGGCCTGCAGCGGGATGTCGACCTTCACGCCCGGCGGCACGTAGATGAACGAGCCACCCGACCAGACAGCAGTGTTGAGCGCGGCGAACTTGTTGTCGCCGACCGGGATGACGGTGCCGAAGTACTCCTTGAAGAGCTCCTCGTGCTCGCGCAGCGCGGTGTCGGTGTCGAGGAAGAGGACACCCTTCTCCTCCAGGTCCTCGCGGATCTGGTGGTAGACGACCTCCGACTCGTACTGGGCCGCGACGCCGGCGATCAGCCGCTGCTTCTCGGCCTCCGGGATGCCCAGCTTGTCGTAGGTGTTCTTGATGTCGGCCGGCAGCTCGTCCCAGGACGTGGCCTGCTTCTCGGTCGAGCGCACGAAGTACTTGATGTTGTCGAAGTCGATGCCCGACAGGTCCGAGCCCCACGTCGGCATCGGCTTCTTGCCGAAGAGGCGCAGGCCCTTGAGCCGCAGGTTCAGCATCCACTCGGGCTCGCTCTTGAGCGCCGAGATGTTGCGGACGACGGCGTCGGAGAGGCCGCGCTGGGCGGTCGCACCGGCGGCGTCCGAGTCCGCCCAGCCGAAGGCGTAGCGGCCGAGGCCGTCGATCTCGGCGTGCGTGGTCTCTGGGATGGCAGTCACTGCGCATTCCTTCGGGTCGGGTCACTGGCGAGGGTCGTGGGGCTGGGGAGGTCGGGCGTTCTCGGGATGTACGTCGTGCAGACACCGTCGCCGTGGGCGATGGTGGCCAGCCGCTGGACATGGGTGCCGAGCAGCCGGGCGAAGACCTCGGTCTCGGCCTCGCAGAGCTCGGGGAACTGCTCGGCCACGTGGGCGACCGGGCAGTTGTGCTGGCAGAGCTGCTCCCCCAGAGCAGCCGCCGCCGGGCGGGTCGAGGCAGCGTAGCCGTCGGCCGACAGCGCCTCGGCGAGCGCCTCGGTGCGCTTGCCGACGGGCGCCTCCGCCACGGCGTCCCGGTAGCGGGTCTCGAGCTCGCCCACCCGCTGCCGGGCGAACGCTGCGACCGCCTCACGGCCGCCCTGCTCCTCGACGAAGCGCAGGGCGCTGGCGGCGAGGTCGTCGTAGGCCTGGTCGAACCGGTCGCGCCCGGCCGGGGTCATCGCGAAGAGCCGGGCCGGCCGGCCGCGGCCGCGCGCGGCGGTCGGGCGCGGGGCGCGCTCCTCGATCAGCCCCTCGGCCAGCAGCGCGTCCAGGTGGCGGCGCACGGCGGCCGGCGTGAGGTGCAGGGCAGCGGCCAGACCGGCCGCGGTCGTCGGGCCGGATTCGAGGATGGTGCGGACGACCCGGTCACGGGTCGAGTCCTCGAGGGCGTATTTCACAACACCAGTGTCGCGTTATTCGAAGCCGATCGCAAACGCCACGCCGGGCAACCCGGCGTGGGCTGCCCCACACCGGGTCGGCCAGACTGCTGCCATGACCGAGATCCACACCCGGGCGGGGCTCGCCGAGGGCCTGCGCACGCTCGGCGTCCGAGCCGGCGACACCCTCCTGGTCCACTCCTCGGTCAAGGCCCTGGGCTGGATCCCAGGTGGCCCGCTGGCGGTGGTCCAGGCGCTCCGCGACGCTGTCGGGGAGTCCGGGACCCTGGTGGTCCCGACCCAGACGGCCACCAACAGCGACCCCTCGGAGTGGGCGCACCCACCCGTCCCGGCGGCCTGGTGGCCGGTGATCCGCCAGGCGACCCCCGGCTTCGACCCCGCGCTGACACCCAGCGACCACATGGGACGGGTCACCGAGGTGGTCCGGACCTGGCCGGGCGCCCGACGCAGCACGCACCCGCAGACCTCGTTCGCTGCCCTCGGTCCCCTTGCGGAGGAGATCGTGGCCGTCCACGACCTCGACTCGCAGTGCGGTGAGCGCTCGCCGCTGGCCACCCTGGAACGGCTCGAGGCCCGGATCCTCATCCTGGGCGCCACCTTCGGCTCCTGCACGGCCTTCCACCTGGCCGAGTACCGCGTCCCCGGCGCAGCGGCCCGCACCACCCACGGTGCCGCCGTGCTCACGCCGGACGGCGGACGGGCCTGGACGACGTTCGAGGACCTGGATCTCGACGAGGACGACTTCGACCAGATCGGCGAGCACCTCCGCTCGACCGGCGTCGTGAGCACGGGTCCGGTCGGCCAGGCCGAGTGCCACCTCGTGGACCTCGCTCCTGCGGTCGAGACCGCTCGGCGCTGGATCGCCGAGAACCGCGAGTCGGCGACCACAACCTCCTGAGCCCCGTTCATAGACTCCGTCCGTGAGTGCCGGGTCGGAGAGCGCCGTCGAGGTCGTCGACCTGGTCAAGAGGTACGGCGCCACGCTCGCCGTCGACGGGCTCACGGCCGCCTTCCGCACCGGCGAGGTCACCGCGGTCCTCGGGCCCAACGGGGCGGGCAAGACCACCACGGTGGAGATCTGTGAGGGCTTCCGGCGGGCCGATGCGGGCCAGGTCCGGGTCCTCGGCAAGGACCCTGCCCGGGACGGGCCTGAGCTGCGGCCCCGGGTCGGCGTCATGCTCCAGTCGGGGGGCGTCTACCCAGGCGTCCGGGCCGGCGAGATGGTCCGCCACGTCGCGTCCCTGCACGCCCACCCCCTCGACCCGGCGGGTCTGCTCGACCGGCTGGGACTGTCAGCGGTCGCGTCCACCCCCTACCGGCGCCTCTCGGGAGGGCAGCAGCAGCGCGTCTCGCTGGCCCTGGCGGTGGTCGGCCGCCCCGAGCTGGTGTTCCTCGACGAGCCCACCGCCGGCCTGGACCCGCAGGCCCGGCGGGGCACCTGGGAGCTGGTCTCCGACCTGCGCCGCGACGGCGTCACGGTGGTCCTCACCACGCACTTCATGGACGAGGCCGAGCACCTCGCCGACCAGGTGGTCGTGGTCGACGCGGGCCGGGTCGTCGCGGCCGGCACCCCCGAGCAGCTGATGTCTGGAGGCGCCGCGGGCAGCGTCCGCTTCCAGGCCGACCCCGGGCTCGACGTCGCTGCCCTGGCGACGGCCCTGCCCGCCGCCAGCTCGGTGACCGAGGTGGCGCCCGGCCGCTACCAGGTGGACGGTGCCGTCGACGCCCGTTTCGTGGCCGACCTGACCGCGTGGTGCGCCGCCCAGGACGTCATGCCGTCCGGGCTCACCGTGGAGCGCCGCTCGCTCGAAGACGTCTTCCTGGAGCTCACCGGGTCGGAGCTGCGCTCATGAGCGCCCCTGCGACGTACGCACCGAGTCCGGGCGCGGCCCCGCTCCGACGGATGCTGCGCGCCCAGACCGGGCTCGAGGTCCGGATGGTGCTCCGCAACGGCGAGCAGCTTCTGCTGACGATCGTCATCCCCGTCCTGGTGCTCGTCGTCTTCGGGAGCCTCGAGCTGACGGACATCGGCGACCGGGAGGCACGCCTCGCTTTCCTGGTGCCGGGGGTGCTCGCCCTCGCCGTGCTGTCGACGGCCTTCACCGGGCTGGCGATCGGCACCGGCTTCGAGCGGCGCTACGGCGCGCTCAAGCGGCTCGGGGCCTCTCCCCTGCCGCGGGCGGCCCTGCTGGCGGCCAAGGCCATGGCCGTGCTGGCGGTCGAGGCGATGCAGATCACGCTGCTGTGCGGCGTCGCGCTGCTGCTCGGGTGGGACGCGCCCTCCGGCGTGACGCCCTGGCTGTACGCGCTGCTCCTCGTCGTGGCCGGCACGGCGGCCTTCAGCTCGCTCGGCCTGCTGATGGCCGGGACGCTGCGTGCCGAGGCCACCCTGGCCGCGGCCAACCTGGTCTACCTGCTGCTGCTCGTCAGCGGCGGGATCGCGGTGCCGCTGCGCGACTTCCCCGTCGGCCTGCGTCCGTTCCTCGAGCTGCTGCCGTCCGGGGCCCTGGCCGAGGGGCTGCGCGACGTCCTGCGCGACGGCAGCGGCCTGCCCGTCCGGCACCTGCTCGTGCTGCTGGTCTGGGCCGCGGTCGGCTCGCTGCTCGCCGCCCGGACCTTCCGGTGGGAGTGAGCCGGTGGGCCGTGCTGGTGCTGCTGCTCACGCGGTGAGAGGCCCGTACGCTGGCGGCATGCTCGCCCGGGTGATCGCGTGGCGGCCGACGGAGACGGTGCTGCGTCGCACGTTCCTCGGCGCCCTGGTCATGAACACCGTGATCGTGGTGACCGGCGGAGCGGTCCGGCTGACCGCCTCCGGGCTCGGCTGCCCGACGTTCCCCCGCTGCACCGACCAGAGCCTCGTCGTGACCCGCGAGATGGGGGCCCACGGCGTGATCGAGTTCGGCAACCGGATGCTGACCTTCGTGCTCTCGGCCGCGGTCGCCGCGGCCCTGGTCACCGCCTGGCGGGCTGGTCGGCGGGACCTCCTGCGGCCAGCACTGCTGCTCTTCCTCGGCATCGTCGTGCAGGCCGCGCTCGGCGGCGTCACGGTCCTGACCGGCCTCAACCCGCTGACCGTCATGGCCCACTTCCTGGTGTCGATGGGCCTGATCGCCGTCGCGGTCCTGGCCTACGAGCGCGCCGCGGGCAACCGGTCCGCGACCGTGCGACCGCACCGGGCGCTGACGACCGGCGCCGCGCTGCTCGCGGCCGCGGTCGCTACGACCCTGGTCCTCGGGACCGTGGTCACCGGCACCGGACCGCACTCCGGGGACAGGAACGCCTCCCATCGGCTGCCCTTCGACCTCGAGGCCGTCACCCAGCTGCACGCCGACTTCGTCTTCCTCGTCATCGGCCTCACGGTCGGGCTGCTGGTGGCGGCTCGCGCCGGCGACGCCACGCAGCCGCTCCCCCGCCGCATCGCCGTCATGCTCGGCGTCGTCCTCGGGCAAGGGCTCGTCGGCTACGTGCAGTACGTGACCGACCTGCCGGTCGCCCTGGTGGCCGCCCACGTCCTGGGTGCCTGCCTGGTGTGGATCGCCACCTTGCGGGTCCTGCTCGCGTCCCTCCCGACGAGGACGTACGCCGCCGAGGAGCTCAACGGGACCGCTGCGGCCGGAAGCCGGCGAGAACAGGTCTCGGCAGCATCGCGATGAGCGGCTCGACGGCCGCCGCGACCTCGGCAGGAGTCGGCCGGGCGGCCGGCTCCGGGTCGAGGCAGGCCAGCACCAGCTCCGCGAAGGCCCACGGGACGCCCTCGGGGACCCCGCCGTCCGGCGCGGGTGCCCGGCCGGTGCTCGCGTGGAACAGCGTCGCGCCCAACCCGTAGACGTCGGACGCGGGGCCGACCCGACCGCCGGCCGGTGCGGCCTGCTCCGGCGAGAGGTAGCCGTCGGTGCCGACGACGTGCCGCAGTGCCGCGGCCTCGTCGACCGAACGGGCCACGCTCAGGTCGATCAGGCGGGCCGGGGCTCCCATCACGACGTTGCCGGGCTTGACGTCGAGGTGCACCAGCTCCCGGCCGGCCAGGTAGTGCAGGGCCGAGGCGAGCTCGAGGGCCAGCGGCAGGAGCTGCTCGAGCGCGAGCGGCCCGTGCCGCCGGACCAGGCTGGACAGCCGCGGTCCTTCCAGGTGCTCGAGCAGCAGGTGCGGCCGGTCGCCGTCGAGGACGGCGTCGAAGCCGCGCACGATCACCGGGTGGCGAACGGTGTCGAGCACCGCGGCCTCGCGGGTCATGGCCCGGCGGGCGACCGGGTCCTGGACACGGCCCGGCCGCAGCACCTTGGCGACCGCCGCGTGCAGCAGCCCGTCGTCGAAGACCAGGTAGGCCTCGTAGGACCCGCCGCCGCCCAGCAGGCGGTGCACTATGCGGCCGGGGACCAGCTCGTCCCCGGTCGCCAGCCCCCAGCCGGTCATCCCAGTCATCCCCGGCCCGAGTTCGAGCCGGACCGGTCGTCGCCGGTGTCGTCGTGCCCGCTGGTGTCGTCGTGGCCGCTGGTGTCGTCGGTCAGGTCGCCGCTGGTCTCGTCGTGGCCGCTGGTGTCGTCGCGGCTGCTGGTGTCGACGAGGTCGACCGTGTCGTCGTGCCCACGGGTGTCGAGACCGTCGTCGTCACCGCGGGTCCGCGTGCGGGTCTGGCCGTCGTCGTCGACGCCGGCCGGGGAGTCGTCCTGCAGGGCGGGGCTGTCCTCGACGGAGGCCATGGGCGACGGCGTGTCGTCGGGCGACTGGTCGTCGTCTGGGGTCGGTGTGTCGTCGGCGGTGGTCAGGACGGACACGGCGTCCTCCCGCTTGGCCGACTGGTCGGACTGGTCGCTGCCGGTGGAGGCCTGGACGGCGACGAAGCCACCGAACCCCAGCAGGGCAGCGGCGACGGCGACGGCGGCACGGATCAGCGTTGGCATCGGATCTCCTCGGTGAGGTGTCAGGTACGCACCGAGCCTCCGGCGGGCCGCCCTAACGCCGCTCTAACCGACGGTGATGGTCAGTCATCGGAACCGGAGCTGCCCGAGCCGGACCCGCCATGACCCGACGAGTCGTCCCGCACCGTGAAGGCCGGCGTCCCGTTGGTGCACGTCGCGCGCACCTCGACCTTGCCGTCGCCGTCGTCGACGCGCTCGAAGCGGGCCCGGGCCTCGTCACGGGCCCCGGAGTCGAGGTCGTCCACCTCCCAACCGATCGCCGGTGCAGCGCTGAGGCGCACCAGACCGTCGCGGCAGGTGCCGGACACCAGGCCACCCCGGGTGGTCACGCTGCGGGTGGCTGCCTTCCCGCCAGTGCTGCTGGCCGACGAGGTCGGCGACGTCGCGGGTGGTGAGGAGGAGCCGGTCGGGGTCGGTGTCCCAACCGACCCGGAGGGCGACGGGCTGGCCGACGATGCGGTGGTGCTCAGGTCGCCGTCGGTGAAGGGGTCACCGACCAGGCCGGCGGCACCGAACCCGACACCGACGGCGGCAACGGCGAAGACCGCCCACAGGGCGACCAGCACGACTCGTCGATCCACCCGCACAGTCTGACCGCCCCGGACGGGCGGCCGCGTTAACCGGTCGCTAACGCCGTGCCATCCCTGGGCCAGGCCCCGCGCCGACCGGCCGCGAGTCCACCGATCCGCCGCCATGAGCAACTACCGTCGGCGGGTGGCTGTGCTGCTGCTCATCGAGGACGACCCGCGGATCCGGACCGCCCTGACCAGGGCGATGACGGACCGCGGACACGCCGTGTCGTCCGAGCCGGCCGGCATGCGCGGTCTCCAGCGGGTGCTGGACGACCCGCCCGACCTCGTAGTGCTCGACCTCGGGCTGCCCGACGTCGACGGCATCCAGCTGCTGCGGATGCTGCGCCCGGTGAGCAAGGTGCCCGTGATCGTGGCGACCGCGCGAGACGACGACGCCGCCACGGTCGCCGCGCTCGACGCCGGGGCAGACGACTACGTCGTCAAGCCGTTCAGCGCCGAGCAGCTGGACGCGCGCATCCGAGCCGTGCTGCGACGTACCGGCGCCGACGACGCCGTGACCCGCTTCGAGGTCGGCGACCTCGTCGTCGACCTGAAGGCCCGCACCGTCGAGCTGGCGGGTGAGCTGCTCGAGCTGCGACCGCGCGAGTTCGACCTGCTTGCCTACCTCGCGGCCCGCCCGGGCGAGGTCGTCAGCAAGCGCACCCTGCTCGCCGAGGTGTGGCAGCAGCCGATGGGCGGGGCCGACAAGACGGTCGACGTGCACCTGTCCTGGCTGCGCCGCAAGCTCGGAGAGACCGCCAGCGAACCGCGCCTGCTGCAGAGCGTCCGCGGTGTCGGCGTGAAGCTCGTCGAGCCGCCGCCGGACCGGTGACCGCCCGATGAGACGCCGGCTGGCTCTGCTGGTCGTGGCCACCACGTCGGTCGTGCTGCTCGCCTTCCTGCTGCCGGCCGCCGTCCTGGTGAGCCGGGCCGCCGAGAGCACTGCCGTCTCCACCGCGACCGGGCGCAGCCAGGCCGTCGTCTCGGCGGTCGCCGCCGGTGCCGAGCCCGCCGAGATCGACGCCCTCGCCCAGCAGCTGGCGGACCTGGGCCTGACCGTCACCGTCTCCGAGGAGGTGACGTCGGCCCGCACCCGCGCCACTGTCACTCGGACGGGTGGCGGCGCCGCCCTCCTCCGGCAGCCGGTGCTGGTCGGCGACCGGACGCTCGTCGTCGAGACGGTGGTCCCCCGTGAGCAGCTGCGCGACGGGGTCACCAGGGCGTGGTCGGTGCTCGGGCTCCTCGGCCTCGTCCTGATCGGCCTCTCCCTGCTGGTCGCCGACCGGCTGGCGCGCAGCATCACCCGGCCGATCACCGAGCTGGCGGGGACCGCCGACCGGCTGGCCCACGGTGACCTGTCGGCCCGGGTCGAGCCGGCCGGGCCGCCAGAGGTGAGAGACGTGGGGTCGGCGATCAACCTGCTGGCCGGCCGGATCAGTGAGCTCCTCGCCGGCGAACGCGAGTCGGTCGCGGACCTGTCCCACCGGCTGCGGACGCCGATCACCGCCCTCCGCCTCGAGGTCGAGTCGCTGCCCGCCGGCCCCGACCGGGACCGGCTGACCGGTGCCGTGGACGAGCTGACCCGTCACGTCGACGGGCTGATCCGGGAGGCCCGCCGCCCGGTCCGTGAGGGCGTGGAAGCGCGTGCCGACGCCCGCGCCGTCGTCGCGGAGCGGGTCGCCTTCTGGACGCCGCTCGCCGAGGAGGAGGGCCGCGAGGTCCGGCTGGAGCTCGCCGAGGGCCCGTGCCCGGTGCGGACCAGTCCGGCCGACCTCGAGGCGGCCCTCGACGCGCTGCTCGGCAACGTCGTCGCGCACACCCCCGAGGGCACCTCGCTGACCGTCTCCCTGCGCCCGGAGGCCGACGGTGTGCTGATCGTTGTCAGCGACGAGGGGCCCGGCTTCGCCGACGACGAGGTCGTACGTCGCGGCGAGAGCCGGGCAGGGTCGACCGGTCTCGGGCTGGACATCGCCCGCCGGACCGCGGCGGCCTCAGGCGGCGACCTGCGCATCGGGCGGGCAGCGGGAGGCGGCGCCCGCGTGTCGATGCGCCTCGGCCCGCCCACGGGCTGACAACAGGGGAGGATTTCCTTCACCTACCGGATCGACGTCCCGATGACCCACGGAGACCATCGACACATGTCACGGAGCCGCTCCATGCCCCGCCGCACTCCTCCTCCTGTCCGCCCCCGACGGGCCCGCACCCTGACGGTCGCCCTCGTCGCGACGGTCGCAACCGTCGCGGCGACCCTGACCGCGGTGGTGGCGCCGGCCGCGTCCGCCGTCACCGGCCAGCCGGCCTTCGCCGAGCGGGTCCCGGCAGGCACCACCCAGGTCGTCCGCACCGTGCGCACGCACCGGTGGTGCGACCGGGTGTTCTGCACGAAGACCCAGGCCTGGGAGAAGGTCGCGGACAGCTGGCAGCTCGCCCGGCTCGCCGACGGCCGGCCTGCCGAGTTCCGCTCGACCATCGGGCCTCGCGGGTTCGCTGCCCCCGGCAAGCGACACGAGGGCGACGGGACGAGCCCCACCGGCGTGTTCCGGATCAAGACGACGTTCTCGACGACCACGACGAACCCCGGGCAGATGCCGTGGCGTCGGCGGCTGCCGACCTCGACGGTGACCGACTACTCGGGCCGCCTCTACAACGTGTGGATCGAGGAGCCCGGCCGCACCGACGGCAACCGGCCCTCGATGCGCTACGGGTTCTGGGTCGACTACAACCACGCCCGATTCCTCGGCGACCCCGGTCCGATGGCCGTGCAGGGCAAGGGCAGCGGGATCTTCTACCACACCAGCCGGCCCGGTCGGGAGTGGGTCGCGACCCAGGGCTGCACGCAGGTGGGCGACCCGGCGCTGATGCGGTGGATCGTCAAGTGGCTGCGTCCCGAGGCGAACCCGCGGGTCGCCAACAACGTCTGACGGCTGCCCTCAGCAGGTAGCTCTGAGGGTGCGGCGGCTGACGCTGTGCTCTGTATCCGGCACTCTGCGCGGTGCCATGCCCGCTGGCTCCGCGACACATCTGGTGCCTTTGCGCTTGGCGTGTTCGCTGGTGCGCCTGCGGGTGACCCACCAGTCACGGTTGTGTCGCAGAGTCAGCTACGACGTTTCCGCGGAAACTGCTGACCAGGCATCCTGTCCGGCATCCACCTGCGAACCGTGCTCGACATCGGGCGGAGGTGGGCCCTACCGTCCTTGGCAGTCCGAGCGAGGGATGTGGTAGCAGATGCGCAGTCTGCTGAGCCGGTTCAGTGACTGGGTCGTGGTTCATCCGGTCTTGTGGGGCGTGGGCTCGGGAGTCGTGCTGGTGCTACTCGGCTTTGCTCTCAACCTGGCACCGATCGTGGTCATCGCTGCCGGAGCCGCCATCGGCGTGCTGAACATTCTTCATGCGAAGAGACGGGGCTACTGCCCACTTCCGGCAGAACCGGGTTCTCACCCGGCACGAGCGGAGACCGAGTAACCGTTCCCGGGAATGCAGGCGACGACTGCGTCCGTCGCGGCTGTCGCAGAAGCGTGAGGCCCGCTGCCTACGGCAGTCGCGTGCCGGCGCGTGCGACCTAGAAGGGCAGCAGCGGGTCGACGCCGATGGCGACGAACAGCAGCGTCAGGTACGTGATGGAGCCGTGGAAGAGGCGCATCGCGGCCGGGTCGAGCGACGTGCCTGCGCGTGCCTTGCGGAGCAGCGCGTAGGCCTCCCGCAGGAACGCGGCACCCAGCACCAGGGCCACCACCGCGTAGACCGGGGTGGTGCCGGCCACCGGCCAGAGCAGCAGCGAGACGGCGACCATCACCCAGCTGTAGACGACCACCTGGCGGGCGACGGTGGTCGGCGACGCGACGACGGGGAGCATCGGGACTCCGGCCGCGGCGTAGTCGTCGCGGAAGCGCAGGGACAGCGGCCAGTAGTGCGGCGGCGTCCAGAAGAAGATGATGCCGAAGAGCACGACCGGCGCCCACGACAGCGACCCGGTGACGGCCGACCAGCCGATGAGGACCGGCATGCAGCCGGCGGCACCGCCCCACACGATGTTCTGGGGGGTGCGGCGCTTGAGGGCCAGCGTGTAGACGCCCACGTAGAACGCGATCGCCGCAAGGGCGAGGACCGCTGGCAGCGACCCGACGGTGAGCAGGAACCAGCCGACCGCCAGCGCACCCAGCACGACGCCGAAGACCATGGCCTCGCGCGGACTGACCAGGCCGGTGGCCAGCGGCCGCCGCTCGGTGCGGTGCATCACCTGGTCGATGTCGCGGTCGAGGTAGCAGTTGAGGGTGTTGGCGCTGCCCGCCGCGAGGGTGCCACCGACAAGGGTCGCCGCGACGAGCCACAGCGACGGGATGCCGCCTTCGGCGAGCAGCATCGTCGGCACGGTCGTGACGAGGAGCAGCTCGATGATGCGCGGCTTGGTCAGCGCGACATAGCCGCTGACGACCTGCCGAGGGGTCCGCGGCGGACGGGGTGAGACGGCCGCCCCAACGCGGGCGTCGAGAGCCGTCACGCGCTACCTCGTTCCGTTCTCGGGTGGTCGTTTCGCGGGGCCCCACGGGGGCAGCCCCACTGTATCCGCCAGCCGAGAACGGGGAGGGCGCGACCGGCCTGCGCCTGAGTAGGCTCCGTCGGAGATCGTGGCGGGCGGTCGCCCCTGCCGGCACGGACGCCACCTGTACGCCTTGTCGAAGGAGCCCTGACGCGCGTGAGCCCCCAGCAGAAGCTCGAGTGGTCCGACCTCGACCAGAAGGCCGTCGACACGGTCCGCGTCCTGGCGATGGACGCGGTGCAGAAGGTCGGCAACGGCCACCCCGGGACTGCG
Source organism: uncultured Actinomycetota bacterium (assembly GCA_963762865.1). Classification (GTDB taxonomy): domain Bacteria; phylum Actinomycetota; class Actinomycetes; order JACCUZ01; family JACCUZ01; genus DATHAP01. The sequence continues at coordinate 40,424 of CAVXNC010000006.1, read as the reverse complement.
ATGAGCCTCGCGCCGGCGGCGTACCTGCTCTTCCAGCGCTACCTGCGCCACGACCCGACAGACCCGGGATGGACCGGTCGTGACCGGTTCGTCCTGTCCGCCGGCCACTCCAGCCTGACGCTCTACATCCAGCTCTACCTGTCCGGCTACGGCCTCGAGCTCGACGACCTCCGGTCGCTGCGGACCTGGGGCTCGCTCACCCCGGGGCACCCCGAGCACGGCCACACCGCCGGCGTCGAGACCACCACCGGGCCGCTCGGCCAGGGCATCGGCAACGCCGTCGGCATGGCGATGGCCGCGCGCCGCGAGCGCGGGCTGCTGGACCCGGACGCGGCGCCCGGTGAGAGCCCCTTCGACCACAACGTCTGGTGCATCGCGTCCGACGGCGACATCGAGGAGGGCATCAGCAGCGAGGCCTCGTCGCTGGCCGCCACGCAGCGGCTCGGCAACCTCACGCTGATCTACGACCGGAACCACATCTCCATCGAGGACGACACCTCGATCGCGCTGTCGGAGGACACCGCGGCCCGCTACGAGGCCTACGGCTGGCACGTGCAGCGCGTGGACTGGGTCGGTGACGACGGGAAGTACGACGAGAACATCGCCCGGCTCGCGCAGGCCTACGACGCCGCGGTCGCCGAGACGGAACGGCCGTCCTTCATCGCGCTGCGCACCGTCATCGCGTGGCCGGCACCCAACGCACAGAACACCGGCAAGTCGCACGGCAGCGCGCTCGGCGCCGACGAGGTGGCTGCGACCAAGAAGCTCCTCGGCTTCGACCCGTCGAAGACCTTCGACGTGGCGCCGGAGGTTCTCGCCCACGCCCGCGAGGTCGTCGACCGGGGCCGCGCCGCGCACGCCGAGTGGCAGGGGTCGTTCGACGCCTGGGCGAAGGGCAACAGGGAGGGCGCGGCGCTCCTGGACCGGATGTCGCAGCGGCGGCTCCCGGACGGTTGGACGGACGCGCTGCCGGAGTTCCCGGCCGACGCCAAGGGGATGGCCACCCGCAAGGCCTCGGGCGCCGTGCTGACCGCCATCGCACCGGTCCTCCCCGAGCTGTGGGGCGGCTCTGCCGACCTCGCCGAGTCGAACAACACGACACCCGAGGGCGAGCCGTCGTTCCTCCCCGAGGACCGGCAGTCGAAGGCCTTCCCCGGTGGCCCGTACGGCCGGGTGCTGCACTTCGGCATCCGCGAGCACGCCATGGGCTCGGTGATGAACGGGATCGCGCTGCACGGCGGTACCCGCGTCTACGGCGGCACCTTCCTGGTGTTCAGCGACTACATGCGACCCGCGGTGCGGCTCGCGGCGCTGATGCAGCTGCCGGTCACCTACGTGTGGACGCACGACTCCATCGGGCTCGGCGAGGACGGCCCGACGCACCAGCCGGTCGAGCACCTGGCCGCGCTGCGCGCCATCCCCGGGCTCGACGTGGTGCGGCCCGCAGACGCCAACGAGACGGTCGTCGCCTGGCGGACGATCCTCGGCCACAGCGACCGGCCCGCCGGGCTGGCGCTGAGCCGTCAGGACCTGCCGACCTTCGACCGCTCGGTCATGGGCTCCGCGGAGGGCACGGCGCGCGGCGGCTACGTGCTCGCCGACGCCTCAGGTGGCCAGCCCGAGGTCGTGATCGTGGCCACCGGCTCGGAGGTGCAGCTCGCCGTCGCGGCGCGGGAGACGCTCGAGGAGGAGGGCCACCCGACCCGGGTCGTGTCGATGCCGTGCCTCGAGTGGTTCCACGCGCAGGACCGCGCCTACCAGCAGCAGGTGCTGCCGCCGGGCGTCAAGGCCCGCGTCAGCGTGGAGGCCGCCGTCGCGCAGGGCTGGCGCGAGATCGTCGGCGACAGCGGCGAGATCGTGAGCATCGAGCACTTCGGAAGCAGCGCGGCTCACACCGTGTTGTTCGAGCAGTTCGGCTTCACCCGTGACCGGGTCGTCGCCGCCGCCCACGCGACCCTCGAGAAGGTCGGGTCCATCACCGGCAGCACGACCGGCAGCTGAGAGGACGACGATGACTGATTCACTTCGTGGGCAGACTGATTCACTGCGAGAGCTCAGCGAGGCCGGTGTCGCGATCTGGCTGGACGACATGAGCCGTGGCCGGCTGTCGACCGACAACCTGGCCGACCTGATCCGCGACAGGCACGTCGTCGGGGTCACCACGAACCCGACGATCTTCCAGAAGGCCATCAGCGACAGCGACCTCTACGACCGCCAGCTGCGCGACCTGGCCGTCCGGGGCGTCGACGTGGAGGAAGCCGTCCGGATGGTGACGACCTTCGACGTGCGCTGGGGGTGCGACGTGCTGCGGCCCGCCTACGACGCCTCCGGCGGGACCGACGGCCGGGTCTCGATCGAGGTCGACCCGAGGCTGGCGCACGAGACAGAGCGCACCATCGCCGAGGCTCGACAGCTCTGGTGGCTGGTCGACCGGCCCAACCTCTTCATCAAGATCCCGGCCACCAAGGCCAGCCTCCCGGCGATCGCCCAGTGCCTGGCGGAGGGCATCAGCATCAACGTGACCCTCATCTTCTCCCTGGAGCGCTACGGCGAGGTGATGGACGCCTTCATCGACGGCGTCGAGCGCGCACGGGTCGCCGGGCACGACCTGAGCAACCTCGCGTCCGTAGCGTCGTTCTTCGTCAGCCGGGTCGACACCGAGGTCGACAAGCGTCTGGAGAAGATCGGGTCGGCTGACGCCGGCGACCTGCGCGGCAAGGCCGCGATCGCCAACGCCCAGCTGGCCTTCGAGCGCTACGAGCAGGTCTTCTCCGGCGAGAGATGGCAGGCGCTGGCCGCCGCCGGCGCCAAGCCGCAGCGACCCCTGTGGGCTTCCACCGGCGTCAAGGACCCGTCCTACGACGACACGCGGTACGTCGTCGATCTGGTTGCCGCAGGCATCGTCAACACGATGCCCGAGGCGACGCTGGACGCAGTTGCGGACCACGGGGTCATCCGCGGCGACACGATCCGCCCGGCCTACGTCGACGCCCGCCAGGTCATGGCCGACCTCGCCGCGGCGGGCATCGACATGGACGACGTCGTCCAGGTGCTCGAGGACGAGGCTGTCGAGAAGTTCGAGACGTCCTGGAACGACCTGCTCACATCGACGAAGGACGAGCTGGAGCGGCTCGCCAAGGAAGCGAAGGCCGGGGCGACAGGGGCCGGCGCGTGAGCGTCTCGGTCCGGGTCGCCGGAGGTTCCGGCGACCGCTCAGACCTCGCCGGGGTCGCCGCCCGGCTGGCTGCCAAGGACGCCACCTTGTGGGGTCCGAGTGCCGAGCCCGAGGCCGCGCAGCGGCTCGGCTGGCTGGACCTGCCGACCTCGTCGGAGGCGCTCCTGCCCCAGCTGCGGGAGCTGCGGGAGCGGGTGCGTGCCGACGGACTCGACCGCGTCGTCCTCGCGGGCATGGGTGGCTCGTCACTCGCGCCCGAGGTCATCACGCGCACGGCCGGGGCGGACCTCACCATCCTGGACAGCACCGACCCCCACCAGGTCGCCGCGGTGCTGCGGGACCGCATCGAGCGCACCGTCCTCGTCGTCGCGTCCAAGAGCGGCGGGACCATCGAGACCGACAGTCACCGGCGCGCCTTCGAGCAGGCCTTCCGCGACGCGGGGCTGACCGACGCCGAGGTGGCCCGCCGGGTCGTCGTCGTCACCGACCCGGGGTCGCCCCTGGAGAAGCAGGCGCGGGAGGCGGGCTACGAGGTCGTCCTCGCCGACCCCACGGTCGGCGGTCGCTACAGCGCGCTGTCGGCCTTCGGGCTGACACCGTCGTTCCTCGTCGGCGCGGACGTCGAGCGGCTGCTCGCGGACGCGCGTGTCCTGGCCGACCAGCTGGCGGAGGACGACAACCCGGGCATCGCCCTCGGGCGGGCGATGGGTGACCTCGCCGCAGCGGGACGGGACAAGCTGGTCATCGCCGACAGCGACACCGGCGGCAACCGGATCGTCGGCTTCGGCGACTGGGCCGAGCAGCTGGTCGCGGAGTCGACCGGCAAGGAGGGCAAGGGCATCCTGCCGGTCGTGGTGGAGGGCATCACGGCGCCGGGCTTCGCCGACGCCGGCCCGGACGCCCACCTGGTCGTCCTCGGACCCGGCCGGCCGGGCTTCGACGCCACGTCGGTGACCGGGTCGTTGGGCGCCCAGTTCCTGCTCTGGGAGTACGCCACCGCGGTAGCCGGAGTGGTCCTCGGCATCAACCCGTTCGACCAGCCCAACGTGGCCGAGTCCAAGGAGAACACCCAGAAGCTTCTGGACGAGGCTGGCGACGGGCCGCTGCCCGAGGGCGAGCCCACACTCGTCGACGGCGCCGTCGAGGTGCATGGGGACCTGGCCGCCCTGGGCGACCCCACGGACCTGACCGGCGTCCTGCGCGGCGTGCTGACGCAGGTGCCCGACCGCGGCTACCTGTCGGTGATGGCCTATCTCGACCGTTTCGGCGACGACCACGCGGCCGGGCTGCGTGAGCGGCTCGCGAAGGCGGCCGCGGGCCGTCAGGTGACGTTCGGCTGGGCACCGCGCTTCCTGCACTCGACCGGCCAGTTCCACAAGGGCGGCCCGCAGGCAGGAGTGTTCCTGCAGGTGACCGGAGCAGTGACCGACGACGTCGCGGTGCCCGGGCGGCCGTTCAGCTTCGGTCGCCTGGAGATGGCGCAGGCCCTCGGTGACCAACGGGCGCTCGCCGGCCGGAGCCGTCCTGTCGTGCGGTTGCACCTGACCGACCGCAGCACCGGGATCGACCAGCTGCTCGCCGCTGCCGACGGTCTGGGGACCCGCTCGTGACCGCGAGCTACCCGCCCCTTCGCGACCTGCCCGAGCACGAGTCGGACGTACATCCCAATCCGCTGCGCGACGTCCGCGACCGCCGGCTCCCCCGCGTCCCGGGCCCGTGCGCCCTCGTGGTCTTCGGCGTCACCGGTGACCTGGCGCGCAAGAAGCTGATCCCAGCGGTCTACGACCTCGCGAACCGCGGCCTCCTGCCGCCGGGCTTCGCCCTGCTCGGCTTCGCCCGCCGCGACTGGGGCGACGGGGACTTCGAGGCGCTCTCCAGGGAGGCGGCCGAGCAGGGCTCGCGCACCGACTTCCGGGAAGACGTCTGGCGCCGGCTCTCCGACAGCATCAAGTTCATCCCCGGGTCCTTCGACGACGACGGCGCCTTCGACACGCTGGCCGAGACCCTGATCGAGATGGAGGAGACGCACGGCATCCAGGGCAACGCCGCGTTCTACCTCTCGATCCCGCCGGCGATGTTCCCGGTCGTGCTCAAGCAGATGCAGCGCACCCGGATGGCCGACAACACCCAGCGCGGCGGCTGGCGACGCGTCGTCGTCGAGAAGCCCTTCGGTCACGACCTCGCAAGCGGCAAGGCGCTAAACGAGCTGGTCGACGAGGTGTTCACCCCCCAGGACGTCTTCCGCATCGACCACTACCTGGGCAAGGAGACCGTCCAGAACCTGCTGGCACTCCGCTTCGCCAACACGCTCTTCGAGCCGGTGTGGAACGGCAACTACGTCGACTCCGTGCAGATCACGATGGCCGAGGACGTCGGCATCGGCACCCGCGCCGGCTTCTACGACAGCGCCGGTGCCGCGCGTGACGTGCTTCAGAACCACGTGCTCCAGCTCATGGCGCTGACCGCGATGGAGGAGCCGGCCACCTTCGACGCGGAGGCGATCCGGACCGAGAAGGTCAAGGTCCTCGGGGCGATCTCGCTGCCGCCGCACCTCGAGCAGTACGCCGTGCGCGGGCAGTACGACCAGGGGTGGCTGGGTGGCCAGCGCGTGGCGTCGTACCTCGACGAGGAGAACGTCCCCAAGGGCTCGACCACCGAGACCTACGCGGCTGTGCGGCTCGGCGTCGAGACCCGTCGGTGGGCCGGCGTGCCCTTCTACCTGCGCACCGGCAAGCGGCTCCCCCGCCGGGTGACCGAGATCGCAGTCGTCTTCAAGAAGGCGCCACACCTGCCCTTCGCGGCGACGGACACCGAGGAGCTGGGCAACAACCAGCTCGTCGTGCGTGTCCAGCCCGACGAGGGCATCACGATGCGCTTCGGCTCGAAGGTGCCGGGCTCGTCGATGGAGGTCCGCGACGTGTCGATGGACTTCCTCTACGGCGAGGCGTTCACCGAGTCCTCCCCCGAGGCCTACGAGCGGCTGCTGCTCGACGTCCTGATCGGCGACGCGACTCTCTTCCCCCGCAACGAGGAGGTGGAGCTGTCCTGGAGCGTGATCGACCCGCTCGAGGAGTACTGGACGACCACCAAGCCCGAGCTCTACCGCGCCGGTGAGTGGGGACCCAAGTGCTCCGACGACATGCTGGCGCGTGACGGCCGGGTCTGGAGGCGACCGTGAACTCACCCCAAAACATCACTCGCTGCGCTCGCGATCTTCCGGGGACCCCGAGATGAGCACCATCCTGTGGGACACCAACGGCACCGAGATCGTCAAGGCCCTCGCCGCCGAGCGACGCACTGCCGGGGCGCTCGCGTCGGGGCTGGCTCTCACCCTCGTGGTCGTCTCCGACGAGAAGAACGTCGCCCAGGCGACCGAGGCTGCCACCCAGGCGGCGGCTGCGCACCCCTGCCGGCTGCTCGTAGTCGTGCGCCGCAAGGTCGACGCCGACGACCGGCTCGACGCCGAGGTCCAGGTCGGCGGGCACATGGGTGCCAACGAGTCCGTCGTCATGAGGATGTACGGCCGGCTGACGCTGCACGCCGAGTCGGTCATCCTGCCGCTGCTCGCCTCGGACGCGCCGGTGGTCACCTGGTGGCACGGTGACACCCCGGACAAGCTGGCCTACGACGCGCTGGCGGTCCAGGCGTCGCGCAGGGTCACCGACGTGTCCACGACCGACGACCCGCTGGCCGCGCTGAAGCGCCGGGCGAAGGACTACGCGCCGGGCGACACCGACCTGACCTGGACGCGGTGCACGCCGTGGCGCGCCCTGCTCGCCTCCGGCCTGGACGACGTGCCGGCGGTGCCGACAGCCGCCGAGGTGCACGCGGAGCCGGACAACGCCAGCGCTGCGCTGCTCGCCGGCTGGCTGATGTCGCGACTCGGCGTCAAGGTGAAGCGGATCCCGTCGGCCGGACCCGGCATCACCGGGGTGGAGGTGCGCTTCGGCGCGAACGACCGGCTGCGCATCGACCGGCCCAACGGCTACCTCGCCACCCTCTCGCGCACCGGCATGTCGGACCGGGAGCTCCCCCTGAAGCGCCGCACGCTGGGCGACCTGCTGGCCGAGGAGCTGCGCCGGCTGGACGCCGACCAGCCCTACGCCGACGCACTGTCGGCAGTGACCGGCGAGACGAAGCTCGACCAGCGACCGGCGAAGCGGGAGCACGTCTGGCGCGACCCGATGCGGCCGGCGGCGCGGCGTACGTCGTCGACGGCCAAGCCGAAGGCGTCCAAGCCGGCTCCCAAGAAGTCCGCCGCGAAGAAGAGCGCCGCCACCGCCCCGAAGGCCGCGTCCAAGACCGCGACGAAGGCGACCGCCAAGCGGGCGAGCACCAAGAGGCGCTCGTCGTGAGCACGCCCACCGTGCTCGTCCACCGCGACCCCGACGAGCTCGCCGCGGCCGTTGCCGCCCGCCTCGTGACCCGCCTGGTCGACGTGCAGTCAGCCCGCGGCGAGGCGTCGCTGGTGCTCACCGGCGGGAGCATCGCGCGCCGCACGCTCGAGGCGCTGCGCGACTCCCCCGCCAGGGGCGCGATCGACTGGCGCCGCCTCGACGTGTGGTGGGGGGACGAGCGGTTCCTGCCCGCCGGGGACCCGGAGCGCAACGAGACGCTCGCCCGCGATGCGCTGCTCGACACGGTCCCGCTCGACCCCGCACGGGTGCACCCGATGCCCGCGTCGGACGGTCCCGACGGCGACGACCCGGAGGCGGCCGCGGCGCGCCACGCTGACGAGCTGGCCGCGGCCTCCCGACCGGAGGACCATGCCGACGCGCCGACCTTCGACGTCTGCCTGCTCGGCGTCGGGCCGGACGGCCACATCGCGTCCCTCTTCCCAGGCATGCCCGCGCTCTACGACGACCGGACCGTGGTCGCCGTCAGAGGTGCTCCCAAGCCGCCGCCGACCCGGATCTCCTTCACCATCCCGGTGATCCAGCAGTCTCGCGAGGTCTGGGCTGTCGTTGCAGGCGAGGACAAGGCCAAGGCCGTCACCATGGCGCTGGCCGGCGCCGGGCAGAACCAGGTGCCCGCCGCCGCGGCGTCGGGGCGCGAGCGCACCCTGTGGCTGCTCGACCGTGGCGCGGCCGGGCGCCTTCCCGCTCGCCTCGGCCGGATCGCCTCGCCGTGAGGGCACACGTCGTGGCGGCCGAGCTGCTGCTCGCCCCCGACGCGGACCCCGCTGCTCCCGGTGCCGCGATCACCACCGCCCTCTGCGGGCACTGGGAGCACGACGGTCCCTGCCAGTGGCCGCACCACACCGCGGTCGTGCCGTGCGGCCCGCCAACGCAGCCCGACGACCAGCGGCGGACGGGTGGACCCGTGCCGATCTCGATCCGGACCATCTTTGCCTGCGCACCGGGCGAGGAGGACGCCCTGCACGATCGGGTGGCCGCCGGCCTGCATGCCGGTCAGGGCCGGGCGAAGAATCCGGCTGGGTGGTCGTCCGCGTCGAACGCGTCGAGATGGCTGCCAACGAACGCGCGCTCGCGCGCCGGCTCGTCGGCCGGTAGCCCCGTTCCGTCCGCCTCCCCGTAACAGCGGATTCCATGATCGTGAATGTTCGGGTAGTCACTTGCTGACCCGAACATTCATGATCATGACATCGGGCCTGGCATCGCCCCGGCGGACTCACGGGCAGTGAGGCGGAACCGGCCGGTCCCCCGCCGCGTCCCACCGCTGACCGAGCCGGGAGGGACACGCCATGAACGGACGACGAGCTCTGTTCGCTGCGGGGACGACGACAGCGGCCGTCATCGCCCTGGGGGCCGTCCAGCTCGCCCCGGCCACTGCGCCGGCGGCCCGGGCCGACGAGCTCGTCGGCTACCGCAGCTGCGACGACCTGCTCGACGACTACCGCTCCGAGCTGCTCCGGGCCGTGTCGGCGTACGGGTTCTCCGGACCAGGCGGGCTCGCGACCATGGGTGGCGTCGCCCGCGACTCGGCAAGCACGGCGGCGGGCGCACCGTCCGCCACCTCCGCGAGCGCCGGCGCGGACCAGGCGGTCGGCTCCGGGCCTACCGGCACCAACCTCCAGGAGCAGGGCGTCGACGAGCCCGACATCGCCAAGCTCAGCGACGGTCGGCTCGTCGTGCTGACCGGCAACCGCCTGCAGGTCGTCACTGCCGCGGAGCGGCCCGAGGTGCTCGGCTCCGCCCGCGTCGGCGACCCGGCGAGCTGGGGCGGCGAGCTGCTCCTCGCCGGCGACCGCGCCCTGGTGGTCTCCCCCGGCTGGCGGCAGGACCGTCAGGCCGCAGTGGACGACGGCAACGTCAGCATGACCCGGCTCTACCTGCCGGGGACGCCGACGACGACCCTGACGCTGCTCGACGTGTCGGCGGACCAGCCCCGGGAGCTCGAGACCATGGTCCTCGACGGTCGCTACATCAGCGCCCGGCTCGTCGACGGCACCGTGCGGCTCGTGACGACCTCCACACCGGAGGTCCCTGTCGCCTACCCGGAGCGCATGGGCGGCATCGGGGAGCAGAGGTCGCTCGCCGCCAACCAGGGTGCGGTCTCCCGGCTGACCGTCGGCGACGTGCTGCCGCAGGTCGAGCACACCGCGGCCGACGGGTCGGTCCTCGAGCACGGGACGGCGCTGGGCTGCGAGGACGTCTACCACGCCCGGAGCGCGGCCGGCTCCAGCACGCTGCTGGTCACCACGATGCGCCCTGGCGACGGGCTCACTCCCACCGACCGCACCGCTGTGACGACCGACGGGGACCTCGTCTATGCCGCCGAGGACCGGCTCTACGTCGCTACCAGCCGGTGGGGCACCGTCGGGCCGGTCGGTCCCGCGGTCGACGTCGTCGGGCGGCCGGGCGCCGTCCTCCCGCAGCGCCAGACCGAGGTCACCACAGAGCTGCACGCATTCGACACCGGCTCGCCGGAGACGACGCGCTACGTCGGCAGCGGGTCCGTCCCGGGCTACGTGATGGGCCGGTGGGCGCTCTCCCGCTACGACGGCGACCTCCGGGTCGCCACGACGCGGCAGCCGCCGTGGGACGGCAGCGACCAGGTTGGCGAGACGTCCTCGATGCTGGTCAAGCTGGCAGAGGAGGACGGCCGCCTCGTCGAGACCGGCCGGGTCGGCGGGCTGGGACGCACCGAGCAGATCCGTGCCGTCCGCTACTTCGGCGACATCGCGGCGGTCGTCACGTTCCGCCAGACCGACCCGCTCTACCTGCTCGACCTGTCGGGGCAGCCGAAGGTCCTCGGCGAGCTGAAGGTGCCGGGCTTCTCGACATACCTGCACCCGATCGGCGACGGCCTCCTCGTCGGTGTCGGCCAGGACGCCGATCGTGAAGGGCGCATCACGGGCATGCAGGTGTCGGTCTTCGACGTGTCCGACCTCACCGACCCGCGGATCGTGGACCGGCTCAGGCTCGGCGAGGGCTGGTCGCCCGCGCTCGACGACTCGCGCGCCTTCACCTACGACCCTGACCGGCGGCAGGCGACCTTCGCGTTCACCGGCTACGACTCCATGAAGGGCATGCAGTACGGCACCGACGCCCTCGGCATCGCCGTCGACGACTCCGGCCGGCTGCTGGAGACCGGACGGATGCCGCTCGGGTCGGAGAGCTGGTCGACCCGCGTCCTCACCGACGGAGAGCTGGTGTTCGCCGTCGGCGAGGCGGGGGTCGTAGCCGGCGACGCAACGACGATGACCCGCACCGGGTCGGTCGACCTGGACGGGCCGTGACCGAGCCGAGACCTGGCAGCCATTGACGGCCCTGGTCGCGGGTGCTTGCGTGAGGAACTACCTCGACGGAAATGGGGCAGAACCATGCGAAAGCTGCTCAGCGTCCTCGTGATCGGCGCCTTCATCGCCCTCGGCGGCCTCGCCATGGCGGCGCCGGCCGGGGCGCACGTCCACGGCGTCACGCCGCTGGAGTGCACCCCCGCCAACGCGAACGCCGGCGCCAACCGCGCCTTCGAGGTGGTGCCCGAGGGTGTCCTCTTCGGGCTCATCCCGCGCGATGTCGGCAACGCCCCGCTGGCGGGCGGCGGCGACAGCGGCGGAAACGACGCAGCCGTCTGCGACCAGTAGGGGCTCAGCCCGCGTCAGATCACGTCGACGTCGGCGTGCGTCGCGCCGCCGGCGAGCCGGGCGTAGCCGGGTCCGCGGTCGAAGAACGGCTCATTGCCGGTACGTCGCGCCCGCCGGTCGGCCCGCAGCTCCTCGGTGGCCGGTGAGTCCACGAACGGCTCCGCGTCGTCGTAGGCGATGACCACGCCGTAGTCCTCCAGCGCGCCGCGCGTCGACACCTTGCCCCACCGCACGTCGCGCAGGACTGCTTCGACGGACCGCGCCAGCGGGTCGCCCCAGCCGCCACCGCCGGTGGTGCGGATCCGGATGACCTGGCCGGCCCGCACCGGCTCCGCGTCGGCCAGCGCGTCCACCTCGCGCTCCTCGGCGCCGCCCGGGTCGATGGTGACCCGGAAGGGCTGGCCTGCCTTGCCGCCCTTCACACCCCAGCAGGCCAGGATCGAGCGGTCGGCGATCGACATGAAGTGCGCGTCCCGGAGCATCCGGATGTGCTTCTCGTAGCCGAGCCCGCCGCGGTGCTCCCCCGCGCCGCCTGAGTCGACCGCGAGGCCGAGCCGCTCGACCAGGAACGGGAAGCGCGACTCGGTGAACTCCGTGGGCAGGTTGCGCGAGTCGGGCACCACGTGGATGGTGTCCTCGCCGTCGGCGTAGTAGCGGCCGCCGGAGCCGCCCCCGAGCACCTCACGCATCAGGTAGGGGTCACCGTCGTCGTCGGTGCCGTAGACGCCGGTGTAGCGGATGGTCTCCTGGTCGGCCGGCATCCGGCCGTCGACCGCCTTGGCCACGACGCCGGCCAGCACACCGAGCAGCCGCAGGATCACGAAGGTGCGCGCGTTGGTGGGAGCGGGGAAGACCGGCGTGAGCAGCGTGCCGGGCGGCGGGAAGCGCATCTCGACCAGCGGCACGATCCCCTCGTTGACGTCGAGCTCGGCCATCCGTTCCGGGGTGTCGGCCAGGTTGCGGAGGATCGGAGCCAGCCACTTCTTCAGGAAGTTGCCCTCGGCATAGTCGCCGCAGTGGTTGATCGGGCCCTTCGCCTGCGGCGACGTGCCGGTGAAGTCCAGGACCAGGGGCACGTCGCGCGCCGAGTCCATCGTCAGGGTGATGCGCTGCGCGTGCAGCCGCGGCTCGTCGACCCCGTCGTGCTCCGCGTAGTCCTCCCAGACGTAGGTGCCGTCCGGGATCTTCGACAGGATCTCCCGCCGGTAGGTCTCTGTCGTCGTGTCGATGATGGCGTCGAAGCAGGCCTCGACGGTCTCGCGGCCGTAGCGCGCGAAGAGCTCGCCGAGCCGGCGCGACCCCATCAGGCATGCCGAGCACTCGGCGTCGAGGTCGGCGGCCAGCGAGTCCGGCATCCGCGAGTTGCGCGTCATGATGCGGAGTGCGGCGTCGTTGCGCACTCCCTGGTCCCAGAGCTTGATCGGCGGGACCATCAGGCCCTCCTCGAACACCGAGGTCGCCGTCGAGGGCATCGACCCGGGCACGGCGCCGCCGATGTCGTCGTGGTGACCGAAGGCCTGCACGAAGGCGACCACCTCCGGGCGTTCGGTGCCCTCGACGAAGACCGGCACCGTCACGCACAGGTCGGGAAGGTGCCCGATGCCTCCCTCGGACAGGTAGACGTCGTTGTGGAAGAAGACGTCCCCGGGTCGCATCGTGGCCAGCGGGAAGTCGCGCGCGACCGGGTGCACGAGCGCGGAGTAGGACCGGCCGGTCAGCTTGCGCAGGCGCCGGTCGTGGATGCCGGCCCGGAAGTCGTGCGCGTCACGGATCATCGGCGACCGCGCGGTGCGGCCGATCGCCGTCTCCACCTCGAGCTCGATCGCCGCCAGCGAACCCTGCACGATCTCCAGGAGGACCGGGTCCACCGTGCTCATGACGTCCTCCTGACGAGCAGGTTGCCGAAGCGGTCGACGGTGGCCTGGAAGCCCGGGTGCAGCGGCACCGTGGAGCCGAACTCCTCGACGACGACCGGTCCGTCCAGCACGTCACCGGCGGCCAGGTCCGGCCGCCAGAAGACCGGTGTGTCGACCCAACCCGCCTCGGCGTCGAAGAGCACGGAGCGGTGCCCCGTACGCGCCCGTTCCGGACCGCCGTCACGCGCGCCGATCTCGCGCGCCTTCGGCCGCTCGATCGGGCCGACACCCGAGACCCGCAGGTTGACCCACTCGAGCGGCTGGCGGGGATCGTCGCGGAATGCGTAGCCGTAGAGCTGCTCGTGCGCATCGTGGAAGGTCGCGGCCACCCGGTCGGCCCAGCCGCCGTCGACGGGACCGTCGGGAGCCGGCACCCGGACCTCGAAGGCCTGCCCGGCATAGCGCAGGTCGGCGCTGCGCACGTAGCGGTGGTCGGTCCGCGCGAAGCCCTCCTTGTCGAGGCTGCCCGCGGCCTGTGTCTGCAGGTCGTCGTAGAAGAGACCCAGTGCCCGGAGGTCGAGGTCCTCGTGCCGGCTCACGGCCGTGCGCACGTAGTCGTTGCGGACGTCCACGGTCAGCAGGCCGTACGCCGACACGTTGCCGGGGTCTCGCGGCACCAGCACGCCGGCCAGCCCGAGGATGTCGACCAGCCGGCAGAGCAGCAGGGAGCCCGAGCCGCCGAAGGTCGCCATCGTGAAGTCGCGGACGTCGAGGCCGCGTTGCACGGTCACCTGGCGCAGCGCGTTGGCCTGGTTCCACGCCGAGATCTCCAGGATGCCGGTGGCGGCACGCTCCAGGCTCAGCCCGAGCCGGCCGGCCAGGTCGCGCAGCCCGGTGCGGGCGGCCTCGACGTCCAGGGGGATCTCGCCGCCGAGCAGATGCGGCGGGATGCGGCCGAGAACGACGTGGGCGTCGGTCACGGTCGGCTCCGTGCCACCCCGGCGGTAGCAGAGCGGACCCGGGTCGGCGCCGGCCGAGCGCGGCCCGACCTTGAGCGACCCCTCGGCCGAGACCCAGGCCACCGAGCCACCGCCGGCACCGACGGTGACGATGTCGATCATCGGGATCTTGCTCGGGTAGCTGCCGATGGTGCCCTCGGTGGTCAGCGTCGGCTCGCCGTCGATGACGACGGAGACGTCGGTCGAGGTGCCGCCCCCGTCGCACGTGAGCACCCGGTCGAAGCCGGCCTCGGCCGCGATCAGCGCGGCGCCGAGGGCACCCGCCGCCGGCCCGGACAGCACCGTGGTGATCGGCTGGTGCACGACCTCCTCGGCCGAGAGGACCCCGCCGTTGGACTTCATGACGTACCACGGCACGCCGCCTGCCTCGGTGCGGGCCACGGCGTGCAGGCGCTCGGTGATGTTGGCGACGTAGGAGGCCATCCGCGGCTTGACCGCCGCGTCGACCAGCGTCGTGACGGCACGCTCGTACTCGCGGTACTCGCGCAGTACGTCGCTCGAGAGGGACACGACGGCGTCGGGGTGCTCGCGGTTGAGCACGTCACGCATCCGCTGCTCGTGCACCGGCTCGGCGTAGGAGTGCAGGAAGCAGACCCCGAGGGTGTCGATGCCGGCGTCGCGGAACCAGCGGGCGACCCGGACCGCGCCTGCCTCGTCGAACGGCCGCACCTCCTCGCCGCGGAAGTCGAGCCGGCCGCCGACAGTCTTCACCCGGTCGGCGGGGACGATCCGCGGCGGCTTGACCCAGAAGTACGAGTTGCCGTATCCGTCGGGGACGCTCTGCCGCGCGATCTCGAGGATGAACTCGTAGCCCTCGGTGGTGATGAGGCCGAGGTCGCCCACCTTGCCCTCGAGCAGCTGGTTGGTCGCGACGGTCGTGCCGTGGCTCACCGAGACGACGTCGGCGCCCTTCGCCGACATCAGGCCGAGGACCTTGTGCACGGCGTCGAGGAAGCCGTCAGCGGGGTTGGTCGGCGTCGAGGGGGTCTTGGTCGTGACGACGTCCCCCGACACCGTGTCCAGCGCCACGACGTCGGTGAAGGTGCCACCGGTGTCGATCCCGATGCGGATCCGGCGGCTCTCGGCGTCGGGCATGCCCGTCATTCAACCGGTGCGGCCGGCGACCCGCGCAACCGGTGCTAGTCGACCGGCTCGCCGTGCGGCTCGGCATGCGGGAAGGACGTCGCCGCCGGCCGGGCCAGGTCGTCGGCGTACCGGGTGATCAGGTCGAGGTTGCGGTCCGCGAGGTGGTCGAAGACCTGCGGCACGCTCGAGCCCGGTGTGAGCGACGCCATCGCCCTCGCCGGGTCGAGCCGGGCCGAGACCCAGCACTCGTGGCTGGCAGCCCGGGCCACCACCTCGGCTATCGGCGTGACCACCATCGAGTTGCCGAAGTAGAGGACGCCGCCCGGGTCGACGCCGGTGGCGTTGGCGCCGACGACGTAGACATGGTTGTCGTAGGCGCGCGCCCTGTTGGTCAGCTCCCAGATGTCCGCCGACCGCAGCAGCGCCGAGGGACGGACGATGACCTCGGCTCCGCGCACCGCGGTGATCCGGGAGAGCTCCGGGTAGTCGCCGTCGAAGCAGATGATCTGCCCGATGCGGCCGAGGTCGGTCTCCACGACGCTGACCTCGTCGCCGGGCGTCACCCAGCCGCCGCGCGAGCGCATCTCGGTGCAGAAGGGGTGCGTCTTGCGGTAGGTGCCGAGGACCTCGCCGCCGCGGCCCAGCAGGACCGACGCGTTGTGCACGACGCCGCGCTCCGGTCCGCGCTCGTAGGTCCCCACCACCACGTGGACGCCCAGGCGGCGCGCGGTCTCCTGCAGCGGCTCGACGACCGGACCCGGGACGTCGGACACCAGGTCCCACAGCTCCTCCGGCCCGATGCCGGGTGTGAAGCCGGTCGTGACCGACTCCGGCAGGACGACCAGCTCGGCGCCGGTGGCCTCGACGCACCGGGTGACCCAGTCGGCCGCCTTGGCGACGTTCCCCTTCACGGACTCCGCGGTCAGGGGACCGGGCAGCGGGGCGATCTGGACGGCCGCGACGGTGAACGCCTTCATCCCGTCACTGTGCCACGTCGGCGGGCGACGCTCGCGGAGGCGGCCGGCAGGCGACCGGCAGGCGACCTGAGGCGTGCGGCACCATGGGCACCGTGGCTGCTGCCGGCGAGGAGCACTGGGAGCAGGTCTACGCGAGCCGACGGGCCGATGAGGTGAGCTGGTTCGAGGCCACACCGGACGCCTCGCTGCGGCTGATCAGGACGGTGCTGCCCCGCCAGGGATCCGTTCTCGACGTCGGCGCCGGCGCATCCGCGCTGGTGGACTCCCTGGTGGCCGGTGGGGTGACCGATGTGACCGTCCTGGACGTCTCCGGCCGGGCCCTCGAGCTGGTGCGGGAGCGGCTGGGCCGACGGTCGTCCCAGGTGACCTTCGTGCATGCCGACCTGACGGCCTGGGAGCCGGGACGAACGTTCGACGTCTGGCACGACCGGGCCGTCTTCCACTTCCTGGTCTCTCCCGAGTCGAGAGCGCGATACCTCCGCCTGGCCGAGACCGCGATCCCGCGGGGCGGGTCCTTGGTCGCGGCGACGTTCGCCCCTGACGGCCCGACACACTGCTCAGGCCTTCCGGTGTGCCGCTACGACGAGGCCGGCCTGGAGACGGAGTTCGGGACCGGTTTCGAGCTCGTCCACAGCGAGCGCGCCGAGCACGTCACACCGAGCGGCGTGGTCCAGCCGTTCACGTGGGTCGTGCTCCGCCGCCGGTGAGCGGACCCCCTGCCAGCAGGAGCGCCTGATACCCGCCGACCAGGTCCGTCGCCCGGTGCAGGCCGAGACGGCGCAACGTCGCCGCGGCCAGGCTCGAGCTGTAGCCCTGGTCGCAGACGATGATGACCCGTTGCTCGACGGAGCTGATCTGCGGGATGCGGTACGGGCTGCTCGGGTCCAGTCGCCACTCGAGGACGTTCCGGTCCACGACGACGGCGCCGGTCAGCTCGCCGTCACGCTCCCGCTGGTCGACCGGCCGGGTGTCGACGAGGAGGGCCCCGGCCGCGACCTCTCCGGGCAGGTCTCGTGCCACGACCCGGTCCAGCTGGGCGCGCGCCTCGGCGAGCAACCCGGCGATGGCGCTGTGGTCGCTCATCGGGACCGGTGCCTAGCTCGCCATCGCGCGGTCGAGGAAGCGGACGGTGCGCCGCATGGACAGCGGCCACTGCGGCCCGAACGCGTGCTCCTCCCCGTCATACACGTAGAGCTTCGCGTCCTTGCCGGCGGCCTTCAGCGCGCCGTACGACGCCTCGGTCCAGCGGATCGGGCAGCTGTCGTCGGAGGTGCCGTGGTGGATCAGCAGCGGCTCGGTGACCCGGTCGAAGTACGGCCGCGGGCTGACCTCGCGCCAGAACCGCGGGTTGCCCCGGGGTGTCCCGTGCCGGCTCGTGATCTCGGCTGCGAGGTCGGACCGGTCGTCGCGGATCCACCGGTTGAAGTTGTCGGCCGTCCGCGAGCTGACCGGCGCGAAGACGACCGCCGCCTTGACCAGCCCCGGCCGGGTGACGAGCGCGTTGTACGTGACTCCCCCGCCCATCGACCGGCCGAGCAGCCCGATCCGGTCGCCGTCGAGACGCGCGATCCGCGACCTCTTCACCGCGAGCACCGCGTTGATCGTGTCTGCGGTGTAGCCGAGCCGGAGCCGCCGCTCCGCGGCCGGGTCGGCGTCGGAACCTGCGTGGTTGCGGTAGTCGATGTGCAGGACCGCGTAGCCCTCACGGGCCAGGTAGTCCTGCTCGCGCATCAACCCCTGGCCGGTGACGTAGTAGGCCGGGTCGATGTAGCCGTGCAGCAGGACGAGCACCGGGAAGGGGCCGCGGCCGCGCGGGATGTTCATGATCCCGGAGATCCGCAGCCCGTCGCTGCGGTAGCTCGCCGCGTGCCGGACGTAGTCACCGGTGCTCGCCAGGACCCGACCGAGCCGCAGCCCTCTGCCGTCGTAGTCGCGTCGCATCATCGCGGGCAGCGACACGTCGCTGGCCGCCGAGGGCAGCCGGTCCGCGGCGGAGTCGGCACTGTCGTCCGAGGACGTCGACGACTCGGTCGCCGTCGCTGACGGCTCGGCGGGTGACCCGCTGCCCGACGAGGGCGAGGACCCGGTCGGGCTGCCCGGTGCCGCGCCCTCGTTCTCGCCCGACCCGGAGCAGGCCGTGAGCACCAGGCCGAGGGTCGCGACCAGCACGACGACCGGCCGGCGCGCGCGGATCCCCGACGTCATGCCAGCCATCGTGCCACCGGCTGGGAGGATTGCCAGGTGACGACGACCCCGCGGCCGGCTGTCGTGACCGGCGTGCGGACGTACAAGCGACGTTCCGGGCGGGTGACGCCCGGCCAGACCGATGCGCTCTCCCGCCGCTGGGCGGACCTCGGCGTCGACGTCGACGGCGCGCCGCTCGACCTGGCCGCGCTCTTCGGGCGTCGCGTGCCGGTGGTGCTCGAGATCGGCTTCGGGATGGGCGAGGCCACCGCCGAGATGGCGGCTGCCGAGCCGGATCTCGACGTTCTCGCCGTTGACGTGCACACGCCCGGACACGGCAACCTGCTTCGGCTGGTGGAGCTCCACGGTCTGACCAATGTGCGCGTCGGCGCCGGCGACGCCCGGGTGCTGCTCGCCGACATGCTCGGGCCGGCGTCGCTCTCAGCCGTGCGGGTCTTCTTCCCGGACCCCTGGCCCAAGGCGCGGCACGCCAAGCGCCGTCTGGTCACGCCGGCGTTCGCCGCGCTGGTCGCCGACCGGCTGGTCCCCGGGGGGCTGCTGCACGTGGCGACGGACATCGCCGCCTATGCCGACGACGCCCGGGCGGTCCTCGGTGCGACTCCGGGCCTGGAGCCAGTCGTCGCGCCATGGCGGGCCACCACCCGGTTCGAGCGGCGCGGGGTGCGAGAGGGACGGTCGTCGCACGACGTGGCGGCCCGCCGCACCTGAGCACTGTGCGGTCAGGGCCGTCAGCCCTGCCGGCGTCTTGCCACGAGGCCGCCGACGAGCACACCGGCCAGCGCCACCACAGCCCCGAAGACTGCACCGCGCACGAAGTCGTCCGTGACCCCCGCGCTCCGGGCGGCCGCGGGCGGCGCGGTGAAGACGCCGGGAGCCGGAGCGGCGGCCACCGGGCCGACAGGTTCCTCGCGCGGCGCGGGCACGCTCGGCGCCCGGCCGGTGAGCACGTCGTCGACGGCGGAGAAGAACTCCCCCGCCGTCTTCTTGGCGACGCCGCTGAGGACGCGCTGCCCGACCCCGCCGATCATGCCGCCGACGATCGCGTCGGCGTCGTAGTCGAGCTTGGTCACGTCACCGCCGTCACCGGTCTCGGCCAGCGTCACCTTGACGTCGGCGCTGACCGTGCCGGGCGCGCCGGCACCGGAGGCCCGAAGCGTGAAGGCGCCCGGCTGCTCCTGGTCGGTGAGCGCCACGTCGCCCTGATAGGTGCCCTTGATCGACGCCACGCCAGCCGTGATCGTCATCCGGTAGGCGTCCTTGCCGACCTCCTCGAGCTGCTGGCAGCCGGGGATCGTGCGCACCAGCACGGCGGGGTCGTTGAGCGCAGCCCAGACCTTCTCGCGTGGTGCGTGCAGGGTGGCCGATCCGCTGACCTTCACGGTGTCTCCTCGGTGTCCTTGGTGTCTTCGGCGTCTGGTGTGTCTTGGGCGTGCATCGCATCGTCGGACGGCGTACGTCGCCGCAGGGCTCGCAGCTCGCCAGCCGCGTGGCGCAGCCGAAGGTCGTGCAGCTCGCTCGGCGAGATCGGCATGCGGCGGATCGGGAACCCCTCGGCGTCCTCGACCGCGGCGGCGAAGACCGCGGCTGACGGGATCACGCCTGCCTCACCGGCGCCCTTGATGCCCAGCGGGTTCAGCGGCGACCGCGTCTCGAGATGGTCGATCTCGATGTGCGGCACCTCGCTGGCGTAGGGCATCAGGAAGTCCATGAACGAGGCGTTGAGCAGCTGGCCGTTCTCGTCGTAGGCCATCCGCTCGTAGAGCGCCCCACCGACGCCCTGCGCCACGCCGCCGTGCACCTGGCCCTCGACGATCATCGGGTTGATCAGCGGCCCGCAGTCGTGCACGACGCAGTAGCGCAGGATCCGGATCTCGGCGGTCTCCGGGTCGGTCTCGACGACCGCGACGTGCATGCCGTTGGCGAAGGTGGACTGCATCGGCGAGTAGTAGTCGGTGGCCTCGAGACCGGGTTCGTCGTCATCGCCGATCGGCTGGCCGCTCGCGTCGCCGACGGCGAACTGCGTCGCGGCCTTGGACGCCTCGTCGAAGGCGTACCGCAGCGGGTTGGAGAGCACGGCGACGGTGGAGAGCGGGATCGACGACGACGGCGACCCCTTGACCCGAACCTGCCCGTCGACGATCTCCAGGTCCCCCGGGTCGGCCTCGAGGGCGTCACCCGCTATCCGCAGCGCCTTCTCGCGCACCTTGCCCGCGGCGAGCGCGATGGCGTTGCCGCTCATGACGGCGGCCCGCGAGGCGAAGGTGCCGACTGCGTAGCCGAAGCGCCGGGTGTCGCCGGTGACGACCTCGACGTCGGCGAGCGGCACCCCCAGCTCGTCCGCGGCGATCTGCGCGAAGGACGTGAAGTGCCCCTGACCCTGCGTCGTCAGGCCGGTGGCCACCTTGACCTTGCCGGACGTCTCGACCAGCACGTGGGCGCCCTCGTAAGGCCCGACCCCGGTGCCCTCGACGTAGCAGGCCAGCCCCACCCCGACGTTGCGCCCCTCGGCTCGGGCAGCAGCGGCCATCGCCAGCGCGCCGTCCCAGTCGACCAGCTTCTGCAGCTTCTCGAGCGACGCCGGGAAGTCGCCGGAGTCGTAGATCAGCGGGCGGCCGTCCTGGAAGGTCAGCTGGTGGTCGTAGGGCATCTCGTCGGGCTGGATGAAGTTGCGGAGCCGCACCTCGGCCCGGTCCAGCCCGAGCTCCTCGGCGATCGCGTCGACCGTGCGCTCCATCGCGAAGACGCCTTGCGGCCGGCCGGCGCCGCGGTAGGGCGTGACGATGACGGTGTTGGTGTAGAGCGACCACCACTCGCAGCGGTAGGCGCCCGGCTTGTAGGGGCCGAGCAGCTGGGTCGAGGTGATGATGGGGACGATGACGCCGTAGGGCGTGTAGGCCCCGTTGTCGTGCCAGAAGCGGACGTCCAGCGCGAGGATCCGGCCCTCGTCGTCGAAGCCGACCTCGATCTCCTGCAGCTGGCCGCGCTCGTGCGCCGACGACACGAAGTGCTCTCGTCGGTCCTCGACCCACTTGACCTCGCGGTCGAGGCGACGGGCCGCCCACGGCACGAGGACCTCTTCCGGCCACGGGTGCACGATCTTCACCCCGAAGCCGCCGCCCACCATCGGCGCGACGCACTCGACCTTGCCCGCCGGCAGTCCGAGCTTGGCCGCGACGGCCGCCCGCACCGACGTCGACGTCTGCGTGGAGGAGTGCACCCGCATGGAGCCGTCGGCCGCGTCCCACCGGGCGTGCACGCCCTTGCCCTCCATCGGCATCGAGGCGCTGCGCTCGACGTCGAGGTCGAGGCGCAGCCGGTGCGGCGCCGCGGCCATGGCGGTGTCGACGTCACCGACCTCCTGGAGCAGGTGGGCCGACACGTTGTCCGGCACGTCGGCGTGCACCGTGCGCTCGGCGCGGCGAGCGTTCTCCACGCCGACGACCGGCGGGAGGAAGTCGTAGGTCACCACCACGCGCTCCGCCGCGTCCTCCGCGACGTACCGGTCGCTCGCCACGACCATCACGACCGGCTCGCCGACGTGGTTGACCTCCTCGCGGGCCAGCGCGTAGCCGGTGCGAGGCGTGTGCAGGGACGGGTGCGGGATCAGCAGGGGCAGTGGCTCGGAGACCGCGCTGCCCTCGGTCTCGTCCGCAGCCAGCAGGTCGTCGTAGGTGTAGACCGCGACCAGCCCGTCGACGTCGAGTGCACCCGACGCGTCGATGTCGACGACCCGCGCATGGGCGTGCGGGCTGCGCACGAAGGCGACACCGAGCGCGTCGTGGCCGATGTCGTCGAGGAAGTGCGCCGTGCCGGTGACGAGCTTGGCGTCCTCGACCCGCTGGACTGGCTCACCGAAGAGCTTGGTCGTCACGACGGGCCGTCCTCACGACGGATCTCGGCGGCGCGCAGCACGCTGGCCACGATGTTCTGGTAGCCCGTGCACCGGCACAGGTTGCCGCTGATCGCCTCTCGCGCCTCCTCCTCCGACGGGTCCGGGTTGTCCTCGACGAACGCGGCCACCGTGGTCAGGAATCCTGGCGTGCAGAAGCCGCACTGCAGCCCGTGGCACTCACGGAACGCCCGCTGCACCGGATGCATGGCGTCCGGCGTCCCGAGCCCCTCGACGGTCGTGACCTCGTGGCCGTCGGCTGTCACGGCCAGCAGCAGGCAGGACCGTGCGGGCTTGCCGTCCAGCAGCACCGTGCATGCCCCGCACACCCCGTGCTCGCACCCGACGTGCGTGCCGGACAGGCGCAGGTCGTGCCGGAGGAAGTCGCTGAGCAGCCGCCGGGCCGGCACCCGCGCCTCGTGCCGGACCCCGTTGACCATCAGGCGTACGTCGCACAGCTGGTCGGCCGGGACCACCCCGTCGCCCACGGTCGGCTGGCCGGTCATGCCGCCTGCCCCGTGGCGGAGCCGGTGGCCTCGGCCAGGGCGCGACCGGTCAGGACGCCGGCGAGGTGCCGCCGGTAGTGGGCGGTCGCGTGGATGTCGGCCTCGGGGTCGACGACTTCGCGCACCAGGTCGCCGGCCGCAGCCCAGTCGGCCGAGTCGACCGGACGGCCGGCCACTGCGGCGGTCAGGTCGACGACGAGCGGCGTCGGCGACATCGAGATGAAGGCCGCGGTCGCCGACGAGACGGTGCCGCCCTCGACGGCGACGGCGACGCCGACGCCGCACATGGCGTAGTCGCCGTGCCGCCGGGCCACCTCGACGAAGGCCGTGTGCGTGCCGGCCGGGAATCGCGGGAAGCGCGCGGAGACCGCCAGCTCCCCCGGCCGGAGGCTGGACTCGAGCGGCCCGAGGAAGAAGTCGGCGGCTGCCACCTCGCGCTCGCCGCCGTCCCGGCTGGCCGCGGTCACGGAGCCGCCGGTGAGCGCGAGCACGGCGGTCATCTCGCCGCTCGGGTCGGCGTGTGCCAGCGACCCCACCGTGGTGCCGCGGTTGCGGATCACCGGGTGGGCGACGAGCCGCAGCGCCTGGCGCAGCAGCGGGATCGCCAGGTGGGCGTCTTCGTCGCGCTCGACGTCGGCGTGCCTGGCCAGTGCGCCGATGACGACCGAGTCGGGCTCCGTCCGGACGTACGCCAGGTCGGTCAGGCGGTTGATGTCGACCACCAGCTGTGGCGCCGCGAGACGCATGTTGAGGATCGGGACGAGGCTCTGGCCGCCGGCGAGGACCTTGGCGTCGTCGCCCGCGACCGCCAGCACGTCGAGGGCCTGCTCGACGGTCTCCGGTGCCGCATAGGCGAAGGCGGACGGCTTCACCCGACGGATCCTCTCAGAACGGTGACGGCCACGCGGGAGGCATGCTCCCGCGTGGCCGTCGCGACGTGCTGGGTCAGCGAGTGGTCTCCCGGTCGTTCGCGTTTCGCCGATCGCGGTTGCAGGAGTCCGACAGGGCGGCGGACGGCTGAGCGTGACGCGTTACGGTCGCGGCATGGCATCCCTGCCCGTGGTGGCCCCGCTGCCTTCCCGCACCCACCTCACGGGGCCGCTGCGGCCCGGCCGGGTGGTGGGTGTCCACCCCTCATGCGTGTACGTCGTCAGCGACCCCGACCGGCCTGACGGCAGCGGCTCCGTGGTCGCTGTGGAGACCGCCGACGGCGTGGGGCTGCCCTGCGCGCTGCGGCTCGGCATCGACCGGGCCGCCGCCCCGTTCGCCGACGATCGAGGTCGGGGACCGGGCGACGGTCGGCGAGGGACGGGTCGTCGCAGGCGATCTCGAGGCCCGGGTCGTGCGTTGGTGGTCGCCGCCGACCGTCCGGCCATGGAGTCGGCAGGGTCCGCGCTGGCAGGAGCTCGAAGGGCTCCTTCGCGACGTACGCCCTCCGGTCGACCCGGACCTGGACCCCCACGACCTGCTCGGCCGCGGACCCGGACTGACACCGGCCGGCGACGACGTCCTCGCCGGCTGGCTGCTCGCCGTGCACCACGTCGACGACCTGCGGGCGGCGCCGGCGGCGGTGCTCGCCGCGGCACCGACGGCCACTACCGCTCTGTCGGCCACCCTGCTGCAGGAGGCCGCCGCGGGACGCGGCGTGCCGGCGGCCGTGGCCCTCGCCGACGCGCTGGGCGGCCGTGGCGATGTCGCGCCCGCGGTCGACCGCCTGCTGCGAGTGGGCCACACTTCCGGCGCCGCGCTGGCGTTCGGCCTGCTGCGAGGCGCCCGTACGGCGAGCCGGGAGCTGGTGGGCGCATGAGCACCCACGTCGAGGTGCGCAAGGGCGCGTACTACGACTCGGTCACCCTGATGCAGGTCAGCCGGCAGGTGTCCGACGTCGACGGGGTGGACGCGGCGCAGGTGGCGATGGGCACCGAGCTGAACCTGGACTTCCTGCGCGGGATGGGCTTCGAGCCGCCCGACTCCGGCCCGAACGACCTGGTGGTCGCGGTGCGGGCCACCACGCAGGAGGGGCTGGCCGCAGCGCTGGAACGGCTCGAGACGGTCCTGACGTCGACCGGCGGCGGCAGCGGTGACGGACTCGGCGGCCGCGAGCCGGAGCCGCGCACCATCGGCTCGGCGGTCCGGCGCTCCCCCGAGCCGCCGTCGCTCGCGCTGGTGTCGGTGCCCGGGCCGCACGCCTTCACCGAGGCGTGGTCGGCGCTGCAGGCCGGGCTCTCGGTGCTCGTCTTCAGCGACAACGTGGCGGTGGAGCAGGAGGTCGCGCTCAAGGAGGAGGCCGCCCGGCTCGGCCTGCTCGTGATGGGACCCGACTGCGGCACGGCTGTCGTCGGCGGCGTGGGACTGGGCTTCGCCAACCAGGTGCGGCCCGGGCCGGTCGGGATCGTCGCGGCCAGCGGCACCGGCGCGCAGCAGGTGATGTGCATGCTCGACACCCGCGAGGTCGGTGTCAGCCACTGCCTCGGCGTCGGCGGCCGTGACCTGTCGGCCGCCGTGGCCGGGCGGTCCACCAAGGCGGCCCTCGCGCTGCTCGACGAGGACCCGGCGACCGAGCTGATCGTGCTGGTGTCCAAGCCGCCGGACCCTGCCGTGGCCGCCGACGTGACGGCCTACGCGGAGTCGCTGACGACCCCGGTGCTCATCGCGCTGCTCGGCCCTGGCCGCGACGACCTGACCACGGTCGCCCGGCGAGCGGTCGAGCACCTCGGTGGCGAGTGGACCGAACCGTGGTCCTGGGACCAGCAGCCGGCACCGGCGCCGGGCGGGTCGCTGCGCGGGCTCTTCGCGGGCGGGACGCTGTGCGACGAGGCGATGCTCATCGCGAGCGAGACGCTCGGCGAGGTGCGGTCCAACATCCCGCTGCGTCCCGAGTGGGCGGTCGGCGACGACCTGCGCTCCCCCGGCCACCTGATGGTCGACTTCGGCGACGACGCGCTCACCCAGGGGCGGGCCCACCCGATGATCGACCAGCGCACCCGGATCGACCGGATGGCGGCCGAGGCGCGCGGACCCGACCTGCTCGGTGCTGCTGCTCGACGTGGTGCTCGGCCACGCCGCCAACCCCGACCCGGCGGCCGAGCTGGCACCGGCGATCGCAGCGGCGCGGGCCCGCGCTGCCGACGACGGCCGCGAGCTCGCCGTGGTCGTCTCGCTGTGCGCCACGCACGACGACCCCCAGGACCCGCGCCGGCAGGCCGAGCTGCTGCACGAGGCCGGCGCCTCGGTCTGGCTGTCCAACGCCGCCGCCGCCCGCCACGCCGTCACCCTCGTCACCGGAGGCACCCCCTCATGACCCTCTTGTGGACCCCGACACACCGGCCCGTCGGCGTGTCTGGTGCTGGCGCGTCCACAACGCGGCGAGTGGCCGGACGCATCTGCACCGGAGGTGGCCGATGAGCCTGCTGGAGAGCCAGCCACGGCTGGTGGCCGTGGGCGCCCAGATGTTCGCCGATGCGGTTGCCGCCCAGGCCGCCCCGGTGCAGCAGGTCGACTGGCGGCCGCCGCTGGGCGACGAGGGCATCGAGGCCGACCTGGCCCGGGTCCTCGCCGACCCCCGGCACGCCGACGCGAACCAGACCGCGGTCGCCCGCATGCTGGCCGCCGGCGCCGAGCTGGTCGACGTACGGCCGGCGTCCGAGGCGCTCGCCCTCGAGAAGGGGTCGTTCCTGCACGCCGGACCGCCGATCGGCTGGGACCGCGCGTCCGGACCGCTGCGCGGCGCCCTGATCGGCGCGACGGTCTACGAGGGTCTCGCCGACACAGCGGAGGACGCCGAGCGCGCCCTCGCGGGTGCCGACGCGGGCGGCGGGCTGCACTGGGAGCCCTGCCACCACCACCGCACCGTCGGGCCGATGGCGGGCGTGGTGAGCCCGTCGATGTGGATGTTCGAGCTGCGTGACCCGGTGCACGGCGGCACCGCCTTCTGCTCGCTCAACGAGGGACTCGGCAAGGTGCTGCGTTATGGCGCCTACGGCCCCGAGGTCATCGAGCGGCTGCGCTGGATGTCCGACGTGCTCGGTCCCCTGCTGCAGACCGCCGTCAGGTCGCGCACCGACGCGGGTGGCCCGGTCGACATCAAGTCCATCGCCGCGCAGATGCTGCAGATGGGCGACGAGGGCCACAACCGCAACCGCGCCGGGACGCTGATGTTCCTGCGTGAGCTGCTGCCGTCTCTCATCGACTCCGGGGCGCCGACATCCGATGTCGCGGAGGCAGTGCGCTTCGTCTCCGGCAACGACCACTTCTTCCTCAACCTCGGCATGCCGGCGTGCAAGCTGGCCGGCGACGCGGCGCGGGACGTGCCGGGGTCGTCGCTGGTCGTCGCGATGGCGCGCAACGGCACCGACTTCGGCATCCAGGTGTCCGGCACCGGTGACCAGTGGTTCACCGGACCGGCCAACACTCCGGACGGCCTCTACCTCGGGTCGTTCGGGCCGGAGGACGCCAACCCCGACATCGGCGACTCGGCGATCACCGAGACCGGCGGCATCGGCGGCTTCGCCATGGCCGCGGCGCCGGCGATCGTGAAGTTCGTCGGCGGCGAGGTCGGCGACGCGATCGAGGCCACCCGGCTGATGTACGAGATCACGCTGGCCGAGAACCCCGTCTACCAGGTGCCGGTGCTCGGCTTCCGCGGCACGCCCACCGGCATCGACGCGACGCTGGTGACGCGGACCGGGATCCTGCCGCACATCAACACCGGCATGGCCGGTCGCGTGGCCGGCACCGGGCAGGTGGGCGCCGGGCTGGTCAACCCGCCGGCGTCGATCTTCCCGGAGGCGGTCACCGCGCTCGCCGCGCTCGCCCCGCAGGTTGTCGGCGGCCCGTCCTAGCGTCGGCGGGATGAGAGCAGGCTTCATCCTTCCGGGCGGTACGGCGCCGAAGCAGCTCGAGCAGGCCCTCGCGGCGGAAGCGGCCGGGTGGGACGCCGTGGTCGTGTGGGAGGCGGGCTACGGCGTCGACCCCTGGAGTCTGCTCGCGGCCATCGCGGCGCGGACCGAGCGGGTCCGGCTCGGCACGATCCTGACCCCGGCACCGTGGCGCCGCCCGTGGAAGCTGGCGAGCCAGGTGGCGACGGTCGACCAGCTCTCCGGCGGCCGGGCCTTCGTCACGCTGGGGCTCGGCGCGCTCTCCGACGACCTGCCGCAGACCGGCGAGATCACCGACCGTCGCGAGCGGGCCGAGCGGCTGGACGAGACGATCGACGTCATGCGGGCGCTGTGGGCCGGCGAGCGCGAGTACCACGGCGAGGTCTACGACGTGACCTGCGCCGACTGGCTGCTCGACGCGGCGCGGCCGGTGCAGCAGCCGATCCCGATCTGGGTGGCCGCGGTGTGGCCCCGGCCGAAGTCGATGCGACGCGGTGCGCGCTGCGACGGGGTCGTGCCCGAGTACGACGCGCGCCGCCTGGGCGGCCGCGCGGGCACACCTGACGACGTACGGGACCTGCGTGCCTGGCTGCGCGACAACGGCGCGGTCGCGGACATCGACGTCGTCGGCGAGGGCGAGACCGCGGCACGCGATCCCGAGGCGGCGGCTGCCCAGGTCGCGCCGTGGGCCGAGGCAGGCTGCACCTGGTGGATGGAGACGCGCTGGGGGCCGCCCGGGGACGTCGACGAGCGGCTTGCGGCGGTCGACGAGCGGATCGCCGCCGGCCCACCGCGCAGCTGACATCTGCGCGATGCGGTGTCCACAGAGACGACCGTCAGTGGCCTCGAGTCGTCTGGTCTGGACAGGCATCTGCCGCGTGCGATCGGAATCCGCGCTTGCCGTGTCCCAAAGGGACCTCGGTAATCACAGCAGACGACCCTCCGGCGGCTCACAGAATGTTGGCACCAGCCACGTCAGCCCCGATCGGCACGATCCACGCCGGAGGATGGCGTCAACGGTTCAGCGCAGCCGCGGGTGGAGGGCAGAGCTTGCTGAAGTGTTCTGTCGACGCTGTCTCGGCGAGCCGGCGCCACGGCTCGGCCCGGAAGTTGAGCGGCGAGATCTGGCCCTCGACCGGGGTGAGCGTCAGCGTGTCGCGGTAGGTGCTGAAGTCGAAGACGAAGTACTCGCCAGGGCGGTTCATCGCGTTGTTCGGAGCGATGCCGCCGCCGTCCTCGAACGACCACGACATCCGAGCCCCGTCGAGGGCGTAGCGGCCATAGCCCCAGGTGCACGACGTCTCGTTCTCCTGCGTGATCGCGAACCGGCCGCGGTCGAAGACGAAGATCCAGTGGCCCCAGTTCTCGTCCTGTCCCTCCGCACCCGCGGCGATGCTGTCGGTGTCCATGGTCCAGACGCCCTCGATGCCGGTGGCGACGCCCTCGCGCGTCGGGTCTGGCACCGGCGAGCACAACGCAAT
Organism: uncultured Actinomycetota bacterium; assembly: GCA_963762865.1. Lineage (GTDB taxonomy): Bacteria > Actinomycetota > Actinomycetes > JACCUZ01 > JACCUZ01 > DATHAP01. Next base: position 11,303 of record CAVXNC010000006.1, on the reverse strand, counting down.
CTCCGTGGGCGGTTCTCCGAGCTCTTGCTTGAGCTGCTTGATCCGTTCAATGACGTTCAGGGCTTCGGCGTCGCGCTCCACGTCGGCGTACACCGGCTCGACGGCTCGTTGCAGCGCCTGCAGTTCGGCGTCGCTCGCTGCTTTGAAGGTGGTGTGCCCCTTGCGGCACAGGTTGGCAGCTGTCTCAACCTCCAGGCCGCGTTCGGAGGCGGTCCGCGCGGCAACAACGTTCGAGGCGGCCTCGCTCAGGATCTGGAGCTGATCTTCGCTCAACCCGTCCTCTGTCGGCTCCCGTGCGAAGACGACGAGCGACCTCGGCCACAGGTTGACGTTCGTCATCAGGAACGAACCCTCGGCGTCGAGGCGACCGTTCTCGATGGCGGCCACCTGGAGCTCGATCCCGGCAAGTCCGGCGAACCCGGGTGAGGCGCCGACATCGAGAAGGAGTCGCTGGGGACGTGCGCCGAACGCGCGCATGGTCGCGTCGGCCACGTCGGACTGCTGGGTGCCGATCTCCAGGTCGCGGAAGTCGCTGGGAGCCGCCAGGGCGTGGGCCATGCCGAACGGGCGGCGCAGCGGCCCGGGCAGGATGCCGATCCCCACCAGGCCCGGAGGCAGCTCCTGGAGCATCGTGTGGACGAGGACGCTGGTGAGGACACGCTCCTGCAGTGCGTAGCTGTCGACGAGGAACGGTGCGCCCAGTGCGCTGATCCCCGGTGCGTCGAACTCGTCCCAGGCGCGGGCGCCAACCATGGCCACGTCTGTACTGCCGTCCAGGACGTCCCTGATCGTGGCCGCTTCGTAGTCGGTGCCGGTGTGCTCGGTCGCGACGACACGGAGCTCCAGCCGGCCGTCCGACAGCCGTGAAACCTCGTCGACGAGCTCGGTGTCGCCGTTCCTGCCGAACGGAGTCACCATCGTCACGACACTGGTGTCGGCGTCGGGCCCGCCACCGACGCGTTCACCGCTCCCGAGCGTGCAGCCGCCCAACGCCGCGAGAATCGCGAGCGCGACTCCGATGCGCAGCGCCGAGGCCTGGGTCATGCGGCGAAGGTACGCCGCGTCGCATCGACCTGGCATCCGGAGCATCTCCCGATCAGCCGACAGAAGACGCGGGTTGACCCGGGTGTCGACCGGTGTTGGCCCGGTTACGCACGGGAGCCGCGCGGGAGTTGGCTTTGCGGTACCGCTCAACCGACGGAGAAGGAGTCCACCATGATCCGCATCAGCAAGTTGACCCCGGCACTCGCGGCTGCCGCGATCGGCTTACTCGTGACGGCGCCGGGAGCCGTGGCCGCCCCGCCGGCGCCACAGGACCTCAATCCGCCGCCCCCGGACTTCTACACCTGCAAGCCCCTCGGCGCCGGCACGATCTGCACGGCGTCGCTCCACGAGGAGAAGGTCTCGGAGCCACAACTGGAGCTGGTCTGCGGCACCGGCGCCGACGCGTTCGTTATCCACGACACCGGGCTGATCGACGAGCGCTTGACCCGGAGATATGACGCCGACGGGAACCTCACCAAGCGCTCAATCTCTGAGCGCTGGACCGAGGCGTACTGGAGCAACCCGCTCTCCGGCAAGACGGTCCCCTACACACAGACAGGCACGATCACGACCGTGCTGACCGTGCCTGGCGACTTCACCTCGGCAGTCGAAACGTCGGTGGGTTCGAACGTGTACTTCGACCCCGCCACGCACCATAAGGTGTTGATCACCGCGGGACGAGTGGTGTTCGGGGCCGACGGGCTCGTGTCCGAGTCTGGGCAGCAGCCGTTCATCGACGCGTTCGAGCATGGCGACCTGTCGGTTTTCGACGCGGTCTGCGCGGCGCTCGCATAGTCGGCCTCGGCCGACCGTGGAACGATGCTGCCGTGGCCTGGACCGTGCTCATCATCGATGACCACGCGGGCTTCCGGGCGAGTGCGCGAGCCCTGCTCGAGGCCGACGGGTTCGAGGTCGTCGGCGAGGCTGCCGACGGGCCGTCGGCACTCGAGCAGGCTCGGCGCCTCGGCCCGCAGGTGGTCCTGCTGGACGTGCAGCTGCCGGGGTTGGACGGCTTCGCGGTGGCCGATCGGCTTGCCGTGTTGCCAGCAGCGCCGGCGGTCGTGCTCATCTCGAGTCGCGGGCCAGGCGCGTTCCGAGGTCGGCTCGCTGCGACGACGGCCCGTGGCTTCATCACCAAGGCGGAGTTCTCGGGCGAGAGTCTGAGCCTGGTGCTCGCGTGACCCCCGCACAAGTTGCCGGCGACCTCATTGCGTGCCTGGCTCTGCTGTCCGCAGGCGTCGTGGCGTGGGTCCGTGCGCGCCACAGCCGGACGGGTCCGCTGCTCGTTCTCGCCGGAGCCACGTGGCTGGCGGGCGACGTCTCGGGCTCACTCGTCTACGCCCACCGTGGCCCGCTCGTCCACGCTCTGCTCACCTTCCCGACCGGGCGCACCCGCTCGACGCCGACCGTCGTCGTCATCGCTCTGGCATACGTCGACGGCCTGATCCCCGCCGTGGCGCGTGATCCCTGGACCACCATCGCGCTGATGGCGGCCGTCGTCGCGGTGGCGGCGTCGCGGTCTGCCTCGAACGTCCCCGAGCGGGCGGCCCGCCGGCTCGCGGCTGCGTGTGCGGCCGCGGTGGCCGCGCCACTCGTGCTTGCGTCGATCGGCCACCTGACCGGATCCGAGACCGACATCCTGGCCACCTCGCTCTACGAGGGAGTGATCGTTCTGACGGCGATCGCGCTCGCCGGCGATCTGGTTGCGGGCGGGTCGGTGCGCTCGGCGACCACCGGGCTCGTCGTACATCTCTCCGACCGGCAGGAGCCACGGGCCCTGCGGGACGCGCTGTCTAGGGCCGTGGGTGATCCCGGCCTAGAGATCGCCTACCGGGTGGACCAGGACTGGGTGGACGAGGCCGGGCAGCCGGTGCGGCTGCCGGTTGCGGCGCAGAGCAAGGAGCGCGTCGTCACCATCGTCGAGGACGGGGCGACGCCTGTGGCCGCGCTCGTGCACGACCCCGCCGCACTACGCGACGCCACCTTGGCCCAGTCGGTCATCGCCGCGGTCCGGTTGGTCCTGGCGAACGTGCGACTCCAGGCCGAGGACACTGCTCGCACGCGCGAGGTGGCGGCGTCACGTCGCAGGCTCGTCGAGGCCGGTGACGAGGAGCGCCGCCGCCTCCGCGAACAGCTCCGTGGCGGAGCCGAGCAGCTGCTGGCCGAGGCGTCCGCCGGGATGGTGGCGGTGGCCGGGCACCGAGAAGGCGCGACGGTCGTCGCCCTTCAGAAGCTCGTCGACGAGCTCGATGCCGCATGGGCGGATCTGACCCGCTTCGCACAGGGGATCCACCCCAGGGCGCTCACCGAGGACGGGCTCGCCGAGGCGCTGCGCGAGCTGGCCGACCACGCGGCCGTCCCCGTTGCGGTGGACCTGCCGTCTCGTCGTTTCCCGGCGGCGCAGGAGGCGGCGGCGTACTTCGTGTGCTCGGAGGCGCTCGCGAACGTCGCCAAGTACGCCGGGGCGACGCGCGCCTCTGTCAGTGTCCTCGAAGCTGGCGCGCGCCTGGTCGTGTGTGTCGCGGACGACGGCCGAGGTGGTGCCGACCCGGCGCGCGGTTCCGGCCTGCGCGGGCTGATGGATCGCGTCGAGGCCCTCGGCGGCCGACTGTCCGTCGCGAGCCCCATCGGGGCTGGCACCCGGATAGAAGCCGAGATGCCGGTGGGGGTGTACGCGCCGTGAGCGACCTGCGCCCCCGTTGGCTGCCATGGGTGGGTGTTGCGGCGCTCGTCGCGGTCGCAGCGGTCTCCGTCGCCATCATTCGCCGAGAACCCGAGCTGACCCTCGCCGGGGAGCACGATGCGGCGCTGGCGGCGGGCCTCATGGCCGCCGTCCTGCTGGGCACGGCCGCACTCGCGACCTGGCGCGCGGGCGCCGTCTTCTCGGTCCTCCTCGTCGGGACGGCGCTCGCCTGGCTCGTGACCGAGTGGAACACGCAGGCCGCTGGACCCGCGTTCACGCCCGGACTCGTCCTGTACGCCACGTGGCCGCCGTTACTCGCCGCTGCTGCGTTGCACGGCCTGGACGAGCAGCGACCCAGCCGACCGGCTGCCGTGCTGCTGGCGGTGGCTTTCGGCAGCGGTATAGGGGTGCTCGGGGTGGCGTCGGCGGTCGTGTTCGACCCGGCCGCCCAAGGCTGTAGCGATTGTCCGACCAACCTGCTTCTAATCGCATCCGCGCCTGCGCTCGGGAGCGCGCTCGGGCACATCGGGCTCGCCCTGACGGCCGCTTGGGCCGCGGCGTTCGCCCTGCTCGCGCTGGTCCGGATCGTGCGCGCCTCGCCGGCACGGCGTCGCTTGTCGGCGCCGGTGCTCGTCCCCGCGATCGCAGCCGTCCTGCTGTGGGGGTTCGAAGCCGTCCACGGTCTCGAGCGCGGCTTCTTCTCCAACGACCCGACGGATCGCACGCTCCGCCTCGGCCAGGCCGCGGCGCTCGGCCTCGTCGCGGTCGGAGTGGTCCTGGCCCGGCTACGAGCCCGGCGAACCCGGGCCGCGCTGGCGCAGCTGGTGCTCGACATCGGCGCCGCACCGATGCCTGGCGAGGTACGCGCCTGGCTCGCCCAGTCCCTCGGCGACCCGACGGTCACGTTGCTCTACCGGCTCGAGGACGGCGAGTGGGTCGACGCCGAGGGCCGCGCGGCAGCGCTTGCGCCCACCGGCGACAGGGAAGCCACGAGGGTGCGCATCGCCGGGCAGGACGTGTTCGCCGTCGTCCACCGACCGGGGCTCCTCGACGATCCCACGCTCCTCTCCGAACTGGTGACGACCGCAAGCCTCGCGCTTGAGCACGATCGCCTGCACGCCGCCTGCCGGGCCAGCCTCGAGCAGCTCCGCGCGTCCCGGGCCCGCATCGTCGCCGAGGCCGACTCCCAACGCCGCGAGCTGGAGCGTGACCTGCACGACGGTGCTCAACAGCACCTGGTTGCGGTCGCGCTCTCCATCCGGCTCGCCCGTCGCAACCTCGGTCCCGACGATGCGCAGCTGGAGGCGCGCCTGGCCACAGCCGAGGCAGCCGTACGCGCCGCGGTCGTCGCACTGCGCGACGTGGCCCACGGTCTGTTCCCGGCGGTGCTCGCCGAAGAGGGGCTCGCTGCCGCCCTGGAGGAGCTCTCCGAGCAGGTTCCGCGGCTCGTGCCGCGTGCGCTGCCGTCCGGCCGCTTTCCCAGCGACGTCGAGTCGGCGGCGTACTTCGCCACTCTCGAGTCGCTGCGCCTAACCCGCGACGATGTGACCGTGGATGCTGTTGCAGAGCACGGCCGGCTTCGCATGGTGATCGGTGCGGGCAACCAGACCGACAGCACGATGCTGCAGATCCAGGACCGGGTGGGCGCGGTCGGCGGTACGACAGCGGTGTGCGAGGGGCAACTAACAGTGGAGATGCCATGCGCCTCGTGATCGCCGACGACGAGGCACTCCTCCGCGAAGGCCTCGCCCGGGTGCTCGGGGACTCCGGCTTCGAGGTCGTGGGCCAATGCGGAGATGCCGCGGCGCTCCTCCGTATGGTCGAAGCGCGCCGGCCGGACGTGGCGGTCGTGGACATCCGGATGCCACCCGGGCAGGGGGACGACGGGCTCGTCGCCGCACAGGAGATCCGTCGCCGCCATCCCGCGGTCGGCGTGCTCGTGCTTTCGCACTACCTCGACTCGCGCTACGCGGCGCGCCTGCTCGAGGAGGTCCCGGCGGGGGCGGGGTACCTGCTCAAGGACCGCGTCTCGGAGGTCGCCGTCGTGGCCGACGCCCTCCGACGAATCGCCGATGGCGACTGCGTGATCGACCCGACGATCGTTTCGCGACTGGTCGCCCGCAAGCGGGCACGCGGCCCGCTCGACGTCCTGACCAAGCGCGAACGGGACGTGCTCGCACTCGTCGCTGAGGGACGCTCCAACGGCGCCATCGGCGAGCAGCTGTTTCTGTCACACAAGACCGTCGACTCCTACGTCTCGCAGATCTTCGCCAAGCTCGACCTGCACGAGTCGCCCGAACAGAACCGCCGTGTCAAAGCAGTCCTGACCTACCTTCGCTCTCGGTGACACAACTCGATGGCCACCTCACTCGTTGGCGCGACCTATTGGGTGCGTTGATCCTCAAGCTAGCCTCGGCGCGGGCAACGTCGATCTCCTCCCGGTCACGCCGGTGGACAGACCCGCACACGAGGACCGCTAGCGGCTGAGCGTCGCTTCAGCGTCGATCCTCCGAGCTTGGCCGGATTGCGGATCGCGTAGATCCGGGAGATCCGGCCGTCCTCGACGACGAAACTGACCGCGGTGTCGGCGCCATCGACGGTGCCGACGATCCGGATCCCTGGCGCGCCGTTGAGCAGCACCGGCAGGATCTCGGCGTCAGGGGCGAGCTGGTTGAAGGGCCGCAGCAGGTTGGCGACCTTCTTGCCCCGGTCACCGGGTTGACAACTGCTTGCACCACGCCGCCACCGTCCGCCACGAGCACCACGTCGGGTGCCAGCACGTCCAGCAGGCCCTGCAAGTCGCCTTCGGTGACGGCCGCGACGAACCGTTCGACGACCGCCTGCTGCTCGGTGCGGCTGACCTCCATCCGCGGTCGGCGTGCGGCGACGTGCTCCCGCGCCCGGTGCGCCACCTGCCGTACGGCGGCCGTGGACTTCCCGACCGCCTCGGCGATCTCGTCGTACGGGGTGTCGAAGACCTCCCGAAGCACGAACACCGCCCGTTCGGTGGGGGTAAGCGTCTCCAGCACGGTGAGCATCGCGATCGACACGCTCTCGGCCAGTTCCACGTCGTCGGCGACGTCCGGCGCGGTGAGCAGGGGCTCGGGCAGCCACTCGCCGACGTATTCCTCGCGGCGACGCGCGTTCGACCGCAGCCGGTCGAGCGCCTGCGGGTCACCATTCGCACCAGGAAGGCGCGCGGGTCGCCCACCTCGGCGCGCGCGACCTCGCCGATCGCGTCCCACCGCAGCCAGGTCTCCTGCACCACGTCTTCGGCGTCGGCGGCGGAGCCGAGCATCTCGTAGGCGACGGTGAAGAGCAGGCCGCGGTGAGCCACGAACGGGTCGTCCAACATGGTCACGACCCCACGGTCGCGGGCTGCGCGAGCGGCTTGAGGCCGCAGGCAGCGGCGAACCCGTCCGACTCGATTCCCAGCGCCACATTCGGGCGCGTGGTGAAGTTGGCGAACGCGATCACCGCCGACAGCTCCACGAGGGCAGGGTCGCCGAGCGGCTCGCGCAGCCGGGCCACCATCTCGTCGGTGACCGAGGGCGGCGTGACCGTCATCGCCTCGGCGTACTCGAGCACCTGGCGCTCGAGCGGCGAGAAGATGGCCGACTCGCGCCACCGCGGGATCTCGCGCGCCTTGTCCATGTCGAGGTGCAGATTGTTGGCTTCGAAGTAATTGAAGTCCAGGCACCAGCTGCAGCCCACCTGTGCGGCGACCGCCATGTGCGCGAACGACTTGAGCTGGTCGTCGCACGCCTCCCACTTCTTCAGCTTGCCGCCGATGCCCGCCATGCTCATCAGTACCTTCTGGTTGTGCCAGTAGACCCCGAGTGAACTCGGCACCTGGCCGAGCGTCTTCTTTGCGAACCGCTTGATCACCGCACCCTTGAAGCCGGTGATCTCGGCCGCGGGAATCCGGGTGGTTCCAGTCATGTCGTCCTCCTGTGTTTTGCGTACGACATGAAGACGTCGGCTGGGGCCGCCGTGTGACATCAGAGCGTGAATTCTGGCAGTGTCATTCCGGCTGCGTCATTCCGCCGCGATTAGCGTGCGCTCGCGGCCAGCACCTTCCGGTCTACCGCAGGACGGTCTTCAACCGCCGCTCGGGATCGTCGAACGCCAGGCCCCCCGCGGTGTCCTCAAGTCCCTGCATAGCCTCAACACCAAGATCCGCGCGACTACACTGCCGCCATGTCGATGGTCCACACCGACGCGGTGTTCTTCGAGGACGACAAGGCGTTCGAGACCTGGCTCGCGGATAACGCGTCGTCTGCCCCGCACGTGTGGATTCGGATGGCCAAGAAGAGCACCGGCATCACGTCGATCGACTGGACGAGGGCTGTAGACGTGGCGCTCTGCTTCGGCTGGATCGATGGCATCGCCCGGCGGATCGACGACGAGTGGTACGTGCAGCGGTTCACCCCGCGGCGCGCGAAGAGCGTCTGGTCGAAGATCAACCGCGAGCGTATCGAGCGGCTAACCGCCGAGGGGCGAATGCGCCCCACCGGCCTGGCGGAGGTGGAAAAGGCGAAGGCGGATGGCCGCTGGGACGCCGCCTACGACAGCCCGGCCACTGCGGTGGTGCCCGACGACCTCGCCGCCGCCCTGGCCGCGCGCGACCTCACTGACGTCTACGCCGCGCTGGACGGCCGCAACCGCTTCGCGTTCCTGAACCGCATTCAGACCGCGGTGCGCCCGGAGACCCGCACCCGTCGCATCGAGCAACTCACCGACGCCCTTGCCCAAGGCAAGACCCCGTTCCCGGCGACGACGAAGAAGTCCGGTACCTAGCGCTCCGTGATGAGGCGTGTGGATGCCGGAGGATTCGCCGCACCTGTTCTCGACCACATGGAACCGCCCAGCGATCTACGCCGCGGCAGATAGCGTGGGGCGCGGCCATCCGGAACCGCAGACAGGCAGAGTGAGCCGCCGATGTCACTTGCTGGCAATCCGATGCGAGTCGCGGAGTAGTTCCTCGAGTTCTTCGGGCCCGACTTGCCCCAACCGCACCAGGAGCAACAGTGGGGAGCGGTCGTGGTGCCTGGTCCAGTAGTACGCGTCCGGCTCCGCCGATGCGAGCACATCACGCTCATGGGTCTTGATCGTGAGCACGTCTTCCTCCCACATCCGAGCCATGAGCGTCTTGACGAACCATGCCGGGCGTCCCCAGCTGAGGCGTTCGGTGACGCCAGGCAGTGCCAAGCAGATAAGTCTGACGTCGTCCTCCGTAGTCACAGATTCACGATGGCGACCTCCGCGGGCGACGTCCAGCGATATGGCCGGTGGTGTGCCCTGCCTGCCGTTCCATGCGCGGTCGGCTGATGAGCGTGACAATTCGAACGTTCGGAAATGCCGCGGGTCGCGCGTTCGCAGACACGCGTCACACCGCCGCGATACGGCAGCGCCCGCGCCCACACTAGGCTGCCGGCCATGTCGGTCTACCGGACCACGACGCCCATTGAGGCAACTCCAGAGGCCGTGTGGGCGATCCTCATCGACTTCGGGAGATGGCACGAGTGGAACCCGTCGGGACCGTCGATCACGGGTGATGCCCGAGTCGGCAGCACGGTGAGGCTGACGCTGGCCATGCCAGGTCGACCTTCGGCGAAGGTGAAGGCGAAATTGAGCGAGCTCGTGCCCGAACGTCGCCTCTGCTGGCACGGGAACGTCGGCGGAGACTGGCTCTTTGCAGGCACTCGCGAGTTCCAGATCGATCCGGCGCCGGGTGGAGCCGTGCTTTTCACGCACGTTGAGGATGTCGCCGGACTCCTCTTCCCCGTGTTCCGTGCAGTGATGGGGCCTGCCATCCAGCAACACCACGAGTGTCTCAACGAAGCGCTCAGGCGGCGGGCAGAAGGCCAGGCGACGTCGTAATCGAACGGCGTCTTACCGCCGCGTCAGAAGCCCGCGTCTCGTCACACGTACGTTGGACGCATGAGTCCCACGGGCGTTGCGGTGGTGTCCGGTGCCTCTCGCGGCCTGGGCGCGTCCATCGCCCATCGTCTCGCGGCCGATGGGTGGCCGGTGGCGGTCAACTACCGCCGCGGCCGGCTTGAGGCCGAGGCCGTCGTCGGCAAGATCCGCGAGGCCGGCGGCGTCGCGGAGGCGTTCGGAGCGGACGTGGTCGACGAGCGGGGTGTCGCCGACCTGTTCCAGGAGGTCGGGCGGGTGCTCGGGCCCGTCACTGTGGTCGTTGCCAACGCGACCGGTCCGCAACCGGAGGTTGCCCTGGAGGAACTGACCTGGCGGACCTACCTCGACCAGCTGGAGTTCTTCGTCAAGAGCCCGACGCTGCTGGTGCAGGCCGCTTTGCCGAGCATGCGCGGGGCTGGCGGCGGTCGGGTCATCCTGATCGGCTCCGACCTGGCCGATCGGGCGGCGCCTCGGGCGTCGGCCTATGTAGCGGCGAAGAATGCCCAGGTCGGGATCACGAAGGTCTGGGCCAAGGAGCTCGGTGCCGAAGGCATCACGGTCAATCTGGTGCAGCCCGGATGGATCCCGGTCGAGCGGCACGTCGGGATCGAGACCGAGGCCTACGCCGCGGAGGTTCCCCTGCGCAGGATGGGGACGCCGGACGACGTAGCCGCGATGGTGGCGCATCTGGCCTCGGACGCAGGGGGATTCATCACCGGCCAGCGGATCACCATCAACGGTGGGCACGTGATGTGAGCCGGCGGCTGCCAGGTCCATCGCGGATGACGTCCGACGCGCTGGCAGCGCGGTCCTTCCGCCGCATGCGGAGCGGGCCTTCATGCTGGTGAGGGGTGCGTCGTGCTGACCGATGAGCCGCGGGTCGCCATGGTTAGGGGGACCAGGCCGACGTAGCACTCGCCGACCAGCGCTGCGGCGCGCTTGAATGAGCCATGACGGTGACTGGCCCGGCCATGCGCCGGGGGCTTCAGACGCGGAAGGGCCGGTGCAGCGGGTGACAGAGCAGTCGAGTGACTTCGACCGAGGATTGTCGATGGTCGCGAGTGCTGCCGGCGCACTGGACGCGGCGGAGCTGGAGCACTGGTTCTTCGGCGGCTGGGCCGTCGACCTGTGGGTCGGCCGGCTCACTCGACCGCACGACGACATCGACGTCCTGGTTTGGCGAGAGGACGAGGCCCGTGTCCACGAGGCGCTCCAGGGAGCCGGCTGGGTCCACACGCCGACTCCTGAGGACCTGGTCGGCACCAACTACGCACGCGACGGCTACGAGCTCCAGCTCACCTTCGCGGTGGTCGGCCCCGAAGGAGGTGTCGTCGTGCCAGTTCCCGAGCAACCGATCGTGCTCTCGAGCGGCCCTCTGGCCTTCGCACGCCGGAAGTTGAACGACGTATCGGTCAGAGTTCTGACGCTGGAGATGATGCTCGCTACCAAGGGCACTCCGCGTCCCGACGAGGTGGGCGGGGCCAAGGACCGCGCCGACCTGGAGGCCCTCCGCTCACTCGCCGAATCCGCGTCATAGCGAGTGCCTTCTCGGCCTGCCGTCTGCCTGCGCCAGTGCCGATCGCCGCCCAACGAGTCACACCGACGACGGTGCCCGGCAGGCCCTGCTCACGCCGAGATCCGGGCGAGCGTCATA
>CAVXNC010000005.1:0-31000 GCA_963762865.1 uncultured Actinomycetota bacterium | reverse complement strand
GGTTCGCCGCCCCGGCCTCAGCCGTTCTCGAGATCAGCGGATCTGCGGGGGCTTCCAGCGGGGGCCGCGCAGGGTGCCGGCCACGATGGCGACACCGACAGCTGCCACGCCGACCTGGCAGGCGAGCACGACGAGCCACCAGTCGAAACCGGCGGCCTTGGCGATCGCGGTGCCGGCGACGGCACCCACGACACCGATCAGCACGGTGAAGAGGCAGCCGATCGCCTGACGTCCCGGCACGACGAGGCGGCCCAGGGCGCCGACGACCAGGCCGGCGAACAGCGCGCTGAAGAGGTTGCCCAACATGGCTACGAGCCTGCCATGCGAACGACCGCGACTGCGTGGCCGGGCAGGTCGAGCCTCTTCCGAGGACCCGGTCGCCACCCCCGCCGTCGAGGCCAGGAGCACCTCGTCGACACCGCCAGCCACCGGGACGCGCTGAGCCGCGGCAGCGAGGTTGCAGACCACCCGCAGCGATCCCCGCGTCACCACCACCCACTGCGCCGAGGCGTCGTAGGAGACGGCGACGCGGTCCAGCCGCGGGTCCGACAGCTCTGGCTCGGCCCGGCGGAGCGCGATCAGTGCCCGGTACCACCCCAGCATCGAGGAGTGCGCTTCCGCGGAAACGCTCTCCGACCAGTCCAGCCGCGACGCCTCGACGGTCGACGCCGCCTGCGGATCGGGCACGTCGTCGGCCACCCACCCGTGCGCGGCGAACTCGCCTCGCCGCCCCGCCCGCACGGCCTCGGCCAGCGCTTCCTCCTCGTGCGAGGTGAAGAACTGCCACGGCGTCGAGGCACCCCACTCCTCGCCCATGAAGAGCATCGGCGTGAAGGGAGACGTCAGCACCAGCGCGGCCCCGATCCGCAGCAGGCCGTCCGACACCGATTGCCCCAGACGATCGCCCAAAGCCCGGTTGCCCACCTGGTCGTGCGTCTGCAGGTAGCCCAGGAAGCGCCACCCCGGCACCGTCGCCCGGTCCACCGGCGCGCCCCAGTCAGCACCACGGAAGGTCGACAGTCGCCCGTCGTGGAAGAACGCCCCCGTCAGGGTCCGCGCCAGCGCCGCATAGGGGTCGGCAGCGAAGTCCGCGTAGTAGCCCTGCCCCTCGCCGGTCAGCAGCGTGTGCAGCGCATGGTGGAAGTCGTCGCTCCACTGCGCCGTCATGCCCAGCCCGCCGGCCTCGACGGGCAGCACCGTCCGCGGCTGGTTGAGGTCCGACTCGGCGATCAGGGTCAGCGGGCGGCGTACGGCCACAGACAGCGCGTCGACCGCGCGCGAGAGCTCGGCGAGCAGGTGCACGGGGGAGTCGTCCGCCATGGCATGGACGGCGTCCAGCCGCAGCGCATCCAGGTGATACCGGTCCAGCCACATCAGCGCGTTGTCGACGATCCACCGCCGCACCTCGACGGACCCGTCGTCGTCGAGGTTCACGGCTGCGCCCCACGGCGTGACGTGCTTGTCGGTGAAGTAGGGCCCGAAGTGCGACAGGTAGTTGCCCGACGGCCCCAGGTGGTTGTAGACGACGTCGAGGCACACCGCGAGTCCTCGCGAGTGGCAGCCGTCGACGAAGCGCTTCAGCGCGTCGGGGCCGCCGTAGGGGTCGTGGACGGCGTACGGATGGACACCGTCGTAGCCCCAGCCCGCGACGCCGGGGAAGGCCGCCACCGGCATCAGCTCGACGATGTCGACCCCGAGCGACACGAGGTGGTCGAGCCGGGTAAGCGCCGAGTCCAGCGTGCCCTCCGGCGTGAACGTCCCGATGTGCAGCTCGTAGACGACCGACCCCCGCAGGTCGATGCCGCGCCAGGCCGAGTCCGTCCACGAGAAGGCAGCGTCGTCGTAGACCCGCGACGGCCCGTGCACCCCGGCGGGCTGCCAGCGGGAGCGCGGGTCGGGGAGCGGTGTCGGGTCGTCGTCGAGCAGGAAGGCGTAGTCGCTCCCAACCCCGAGGTCGGGCAGGTCCGCGCGCCACCAACCGCCGTCGACGGCATCCATGCCGTACGTCGCGGAACCGCTGACGAGCGACACCGACCGCGCGGCCGGCGCCCACACCGAGAAGAGGGTCACGGCGACCGACCGTACCCAGCCGCCCTGGGCACAACCGGGCGGCCTCTGCGACGATCACCACCATGTCTCCGAGCGGCAAGACCTCCGAGAAGTCCACCCGTAAAGCTCGCGGCTCCAGCATGCGGGTGACCGACCTGCTGAGGCTGCCCCAGGGGCCGGTCGACCTGGAGGCACTGGACACCCGGGCCACACCTGGCTTCGACGGCGACAAGGCAGCCGGCAAGAAGGCGCTCGAGCTGCTCGGGCCGCGGCTCGCCGACCTCCAGGAGCGGCTCTTCGCCGAGGGCCGCACGGGTGGTCACCGCCGGATCCTGCTCGTCCTGCAGGGCCTGGACACCTCCGGCAAGGGCGGCACCCTGCGCCACGTGGTCGGCGAGGTCGACCCGCAGGGGGTCGACATCACGTCCTTCAAGGCGCCCACCAAGGAGGAGCTCGCGCACGACTTCCTCTGGCGCATCCGCAAGCGCCTGCCCGGACCGGGGATGCTCGGCGTCTTCGACCGCTCGCACTACGAGGACGTCGTCGTGGTGCGGGTCCGCGACCTCGTCGACCGCCGCACCTGGTCGCGGCGCTACGGGACCATCAACCGCTTCGAGGACCGCCTGGTCGCCGACGGCACCACGGTCGTCAAGTGCTTCCTGCACATCTCCAAGGACGAGTCCAAGGACCGGCTGCTCCAGCGGCTGGACAAACCGGACAAGCTCTGGAAGTTCAACCCCGACGACATCGACACCCGCGCCGAGTGGGAGCCCACGATGGCGGCCTACGCCGACGCCCTGGAGCGGTGCAACACCGACGCCGCGCCGTGGTACGTCGTCCCCGCCGACCGGAAGTGGTACCGCAACTGGGCGGTGATGAACATCCTGGTCGAGCAGCTCGAGGCGATGAAGGTCGCCTGGCCGGCGCCCGACTACGACCCCGCGGAACAGCGTCAGCGGCTCCTCCTGTCCGACTGACGGACCGTCACCCGAATGGCTCAACCCGCTCGCCGCATCTGCCGATAGAGGCAGACACGGGGGATCCCGTGCTGGGAGGGAGGGCGGCCGTGCGCCGATTTCGTGCTGCCCTGCTCGCCCTCGGGCTCGTCCTGATCGCCGCGGCAGCCGGCGCCGGCACGCTCGCCGAGCGGGCCCGCGGCACCCTCGACCACGACCTGCGGCTGGCCGGTGCCTCGCGGGTCACCGCGCTGGACGACTACGCCGAGCGGGCCCGGGCCGTCACGCTCGTCGCCTCACACTCCGACGCCTTCGCCGACTTCTACGAGGCGGGCGGCACCCGCGAGCAACGGATCCGCGGCGAGGTCGGCGAGGAGGGCCTGATGCCGGCGGTCCACCTCGCGCTGTCCGACCTCGGAGTCCTCTTCCCCAACGACGTCGGGGCCGCCGGCTTCATCGACCGGAACGGCGCCGAGAACGCCGTCGTCGTCCGCGGCCGCGACGTGGACCCCGACGAGCTGTCGAAGGACCGCAGCGACCTGCCGTTCTTCGACCGCGCCTTCGAGCTGCCTTTCGAGAAGGTCTACCAGTCCGCGCCCTACCCCTCCGCCGAGACCGACGAGTGGGTCGTCTCGTTCGCCGCCAAGGTGGCCCGCAGCGCTGACGTCTCGCCCGCCCTCATCCACTTCGACGTGCCGGTCGAGAGCATCCGGCTGGCGCTCTACAGCGAGGACCCGAGCTACCGGGTCCGGGTCGTCGACCTGCTCGACGGCCGCGTCATCATCGACAGCAAGCACCCGCAGGACGTCGATGCGCCGCTGGGCCAGCCCGAGGACCGGTCGCTGCGCTGGGTGCAGACCGCTGCCGACGGGCTCGCGCACTCCGAGAGCGGTCAGCGCCACGTCGTCGAGCTCGCGCGGGCCACGGCCAACGTCGCGACCTCGTGGGCGGTCGTCGTCTCCGTCAAGGAGCCGACCGGCCTGTGGGCTGCGCCGACCGCTCCGGGCCCGGTCAGCCTGCTCGTCGCCGGCGTCGTGCTGCTCGCGTTGTCTGTCGTCGGATACGTCCGCCACGGCCGCCAGATGCACCGCGCCGCCCGCCGTGACGAGCTGACCCACCTGCACAACCGGATGGCCGTCCGCGAGATCGCCGACAGCGTCCTCGTCCGGGAGCGCAGCCTCGCCGTCATCCTCTTCGACCTCGACCGCTTCAAGCATGTCAACGACTCGCTCGGGCACCACGCCGGCGACCACCTCCTCGCGGTGATCGCCAGCCGGCTCGCCGAGGTCGTGCGCGACGCCGACGACGTGGTCGCCCGGCTCGGCGGCGACGAGTTCGTCGTCCTGGCCCGTGGCTTGCACGACATGGCCGCCGTCCGGTCGATGTGCGAGCGCATCGCCCGTGCCGTCACCGAGCCGGTCGCCGTCGACGGCCTCGACGTCTCCGTCGGGGCGAGCATCGGCGTCGCACTGGCGCCCGACCACGGTCGCGACTTCGGCGAGCTCCTCCAGAGCGCAGACATCGCGATGTACGACGCCAAGCGCCGGCGCTCCGGGTGGCAGGTCTACCGCGACGACCTGGCTCGTGGTGACCGTGACGAGCTCGAGCTCGACTCCGACCTGCGCCGCGCGGTGGACGCGGGAGAGATGGAGATCCACCTCCAGCCCAGCTTCGACATCGCCTCCGGCAGGCTGGTCCGCGCCGAGGCGCTGGTGCGCTGGCAGCACCCGACGCGCGGCCAGCTGCAGCCCGGTCAGTTCGTGCCGCTCGCCGAGGCCACCGGCACCATCAAGGCGGTCACCCGCGTGGTGCTCGCGCAGTCGCTCGACCTGGTCACCGAGTGGCGGGCAGCGGGCCACGACCTGCCCGTCTCGGTCAACGTCTCCGCGCACGACGTCAACGACCCGGCCTTCGCCGAGCTCGTCGTCGCCGAGCTCGCCTCCCGTGACCTGCCCGGCCGCAGCCTCGTCCTGGAGCTCACCGAGACCGCGCTGCTCGCCGATCCCGAGGCGGCCGCTCTAGGTCTCCGCCGGGTCGCCGCTGCCGGCGTGACCGTCGCGGTGGACGACTTCGGCGCGGGCTACGCCAGCCTGCTCTACCTCCGCCGGTACCCGATCTCGGTGCTCAAGCTCGACCGGTCGCTCGTCCAGGGGCTGACGGTCAACGCGACCGACGCGGCGCTCGTGCGGTGGACCGTCGAGATGGCACACAGCCTCGGCGTCGTCTGCGTCGCCGAGGGTGTCGAGGACGCGCAGACCCTGGCCGCCCTGGCAGAGCTCGGTTGCGACGAGGCCCAGGGCTTCTACCTGCAGCGGCCCGGTCCGGCGGCCCAGTTCGAGGTCAGTCATCGGGTGCCTGCCGAGCGCGGCGTCTAGCGCGTCGGCAGGCGGCAGGGGCCGCCGGTGCGGCCCTATCCGGCGGGCGGAGCACCGGCCGGGGGCTGGTGGACCAGGAGGGCGACGGGCAGCTCCCCGAGCACGTCGTGGACCAGCGCCTCGGCACCGTACGTCCGACCGGTGAGCTCGTCGCGCCACTGCCCCGCGGGGAGCCGCACCGTCGCGTCGCCCCAGCCGTCACCGTCGCGGCTGCCGGCGGTCAGCCGCGACACGACCGTCACGACCACGCCGGAGCGTGCGAAGGCCAGCGCGTGCGGGCTCCCGGTCTCCACCGGGTCGTACGTCGCTCCGGCGCCGAAGACGTCCGGACGGGCACGACGCAGCCGCAGCGTGCGGGACACGACGAGAAGCTTCTCGTCGTCAAGGTCCCGCGGCGCCTCGCCCGCATCGAGGGCCGCGAGCCGCTCGCGCCGGGTCTCGTAGTCGACGGGCCGCCGGTTGTCGGGGTCGACGAGCGAGAGGTCGACGACCTCGCAGCCCTGGTAGACGTCGGGCACCCCGGGAACGGTCAGCGCGAGCAGCTTCTGGGCGAGGACGTTGGCCCGGTAGTGGGTGGCGACGCGGTCGAGGAAGTCGGTGACCATCGAGCGCACCGTGGTGTCGGCGAGGACCGCCTCCGCGAAGCCGCGCACCGCCGCGTCGTAGGTCTCGTCGGGCTCGGTCCACGTGGTGCGCCGCTTGGCCTCGCGGGTCGCCTTCTCCAGGTAGCCGGTCAGCCGCGGGCCGTCGATCGGCCAGGTGCCGACCAGGGTCTGCCAGAGCAGGTACTCGGTGTTGCCGTCGAGCGCGGACGGCCGGAAGTGAGCCGACGCCGCGCGCCATCCGGTGACCGCCGCCGACCACTCGCGCGGGCAGCTCGCTGAGGACGGCGAGCCGGGCGCGCACGTCCTCGCTGCGCTTGGTGTCGTGGGTGGACAGCGTGGTCATCGCCGTCGGCCAGTCGGCCTGCTGGCGCGCGCACCAGGCGTGCAGGTCGGCCGGCTCCACACCGAGGTGCCCCGGGTCACCACCCACCTCGTTGAGCGAGGTCAGCCGGAGCCACCGGTAGAACGCGGTGTCCTCGACGCCCTTGGCCATCACCGGCCCGCAGGTCTGCTGGAAGCGCACGACGAACTCGTCCCGGTGCGGGCCGCGGCCGAGGCCCCCGAGCGCGAGCTGCACGACGAGACCCAGGGTGCCGAGCCGGTCCTCCGCGAGATGGCCGGTGGCCACCTCGGCGGCGGCGGCGAGGGTCCGGCGGGCCTCGTCCGGGGCCGGCTCGCCGGGGACGACGTAGGCCCGGTAGACCGGCATGGCGACCAGCAGCTCGACGAGCGACTCGCGGATGCCGCGCCGGGTGTGGTCGCGCAGCTCGAGGTGGTCGTGGCAGATCGCGGCCGCCACCTCGACCAGCCGGGCGACCTCGGCGTGCAGGCCGTGCTCGACCACGAAGCGCTTGGCGTCGTCGACGACGGCCCCGAAGTCCGCGGACTCGCCGGTCAGCTGGGTGTAGAGCTCCGTCAGCGGGGCCGCACCGGCGGGGTCGGTGAGCACGCCGCCGATCTGGAGCAGCGCGTCGTAGCCCGTCGTCCCGGCGCAGGCCCAGTCCACCGGCAGCGGCTCGCCGCCCTCGAGGATCTTCTCGACCACGACCCAGGCGCCGCCGGTGGCGTCCGCCAGCCGCCGCAGGTAGCCGCGTGGGTCGGCCAGCCCGTCGGGGTGGTCGATGCGCAGCCCGTGGACCCGGCCCTCGGCCACCAGGGCGAGCAGCACGGCGTGGGTCTCGGCGAAGACCTGCTCGTCCTCGACGCGCACACCGGCCAAGGTGTCGATGTCGAAGAAGCGTCGGTAGTTGAGCTCCTCGTCACCGACCCGCCAGTGCGCCAGCCGGTAGAACTGCCGGTCCAGCAGCTCGGGGAGCGGCAGGTCCTCGGTGCCCGGCCGCACCGGGAAGACGTGGTCGAAGTAGCGCAGCACCGGCTGACCGCCGGGGCCGCCGGTGCGGTCGAGGGTGATCTCTCCGTCGGCCACCACCTCGCCGATGCGCCGCCCGAGCACCGGCATCAGCAGCGCGCGCTCCTGGGCGGCCCACTCGACGTCGAACCACCGCGAGTAGGGCGAGGCCGGGCCGGTGCGAAGCACCGACCAGAGGGCGGCGTTCAGCGACGCCGGGGTGGGGACCGCCATGTGGTTGGGGACCACGTCGACCACGACGCCCATGCCCAGCGAACCGGCCGCGTCCGAGAGCCGGCGGAACCCCTCGGCCCCGCCGAGCTCCTCGTTGAGGTGGCTGTGGTCGACGACGTCGTACCCGTGTGTCGAGCCGGGTGCGGCCTGCAGCACGGGGGAGAGGTAGACGTGCGACACACCCAGGTCGTGCAGGTAGGGGAGGACCGCGGCGGCCTCGTCGAAGCCGAACTCCGGCCGCAGCTGCAGGCGGTAGGTCCCGGTCGGGGCCGCGTCAGACAACGCGGCGCAGCACCAGGATCGACCGCGACTCGACGCTGAGGGTCTCGCCGGCCTTGGCGGTCGGCCGGTCGAGCACCAGCGGCGCCGAGGTGTCCAGCACCGCCTCCCACCGCTCGCCGTAGATCTCCCGCGGGACGGTGAAGTCCATGTCGTCGTGGTGGCCGTTGAAGAACATCAGGAACGAGGCGTCGGTGACCTTCTCGCCGCGCCCGTCGGGCTCGGCGATGGCGTCGCCGTTGAGGAACACGGCGAGGGACCGCGCGTAGCCGACCTGCCAGTCGCCGGCGTTCATGTGCTCGCCCGCCGGTGTGAACCACGCGATGTCGCCGAGCTCGCTCTCCGACCCGCGCGCCGGGTCCCCCTGGAAGAAGCGGCGGCGCCGGAAGACGGGGTGGTCGCGCCGCAGGCTCGCGAGCCGCTCCACGAAGTCGGTCAGTGCCCAGTGGTCGCGGGCGTCGGTCCAGTCGACCCAGGCGATCGGGTTGTCCTGGCAGTAGACGTTGTTGTTGCCCTCCTGGGTGCGGCCCAGCTCGTCGCCGTGCAGCACCATCGGGACGCCCTGCGAGAGGAAGAGGGTGGCCATGATGTTGCGCTTCTGCCGCTCCCGCAGGCTGAGCACCTCGAGGTCGTCGGTGGGGCCCTCGACGCCGCAGTTCCAGGAGCGGTTGTGGCTCTCGCCGTCGTTGTTGCCCTCGCCGTTGGCGTCGTTGTGCTTCTCGTTGTACGACACCAGGTCGGTCAAGGTGAAGCCGTCGTGAGCCGTGGCGAAGTTGATGCTCGCCAGGGGACGGCGGCCGTCCTCCTGGTAGAGGTCCGCGCTGCCGGTCAGCCGCGAGGCGAACTCCGCCAGCGTCGCAGGCTCCCCCCGCCAGAAGTCGCGGACCGTGTCCCGGTACTTGCCGTTCCACTCGGTCCACAGCGGCGGGAAGTTGCCGACCTGGTAGCCGCCCTCGCCGACGTCCCACGGCTCGGCGATCAGCTTGACCTGGCTGATGACCGGGTCCTGCTGCACGAGGTCGAAGAAGGCCGACAGCCGGTCGACCTCGTGGAACTGCCTGGCCAGCGTTGATGCCAGGTCGAAGCGGAAGCCGTCGACGTGCATCTCCAGCACCCAGTAGCGCAGCGAGTCCATGATCAGCTGCAGCACGTGCGGGTGGCGCATCAGCAGCGTGTTGCCGGTGCCGGTCGTGTCGTAGTAGTGCTCGGGGCTGCCGTCGACGAGCCGGTAGTAGGCCTGGTTGTCGATCCCACGGAAGGACAGCGTCGGGCCCATCTGGTTGCCCTCGGCGGTGTGGTTGTAGACGACGTCGAGGATGACCTCGATCCCGGCGGCGTGCAGGTCGCGCACCATCGCCTTGAACTCCAGGACCTGCTGGCCGCGCTGCCCGCTGCTCGAGTAGGCGTTGTGCGGGGCGAAGAAGCCGATCGTGTTGTAGCCCCAGTAGTTGGACAGGCCGCGCTCGACGAGGTGGTGGTCCTGCACGAACTGGTGGACCGGCATCAGCTCGATGGCAGTCACCCCGATGCGGTGCAGGTGCTCGATGATCGCCGGGTGCCCGATGCCCGCGTAGGTGCCGCGGATGTTGTCCGGCAGCGCCGGGTGGGTCATCGTCAGGCCGCGCACGTGCGCCTCGTAGATGACCGTCTGGTGGTAGGGCGTGTTGGGGTGCCGGTCGTTCTGCCAGTCGAAGAACGGGTTGATGACGACCGACTTGGGGGCGTGCCGGCCGGAGTCGAGCGTGTTGACCCGGTTGGGGGCCGCGAACCGGTAGTCGAAGAGGGACTCCGCCCAGTCGACCTGGCCCTCGACGGCCTTGGCGTAAGGGTCCAGCAGGAGCTTGGAGGGGTTGCAGCGCTCGCCGCGGGCAGGGTCGCGCGGCCCGTGCACCCGGAAGCCGTAGCGCTGCCCGGGCCCTATGCGCGGCAGGTAGCCGTGCCAGACGAAGCCGTCCGCCTCTGGCAGCTCGATCCGCGTCTCGGTCAGCCGCCGGCTGTTGTCGCTGCCCTCGAAGAGGCAGAGCTCGACGCGGTCAGCGACCTCCGAGAAGAGCGCGAAGTTGGTCCCGGCCCCGTCGAAGGTCGCGCCGAGTGGGTACGCCGTCCCCGGCCAGATCTCCATGCGGGGGATTCTCCCCGATCCAGGAGCCCGGACCGCACATCGCCCCTGTCCGTCACCACGTCGACCACCTCGACTGGTGAGTTCGCGGGGCCGCAAACGACATTTCGCCCCGGGAAGTCACCAGTCGGGGCTACTCCGCCAGGCCGGGGGTGGGATAGCGGCCGCAGAACTCGCGCACCTGCGCCCCGATCTTCTCCACGGCTGCGGCGTCGCCGGCGCGCTCCGCCTCGACGACCGCGTCGATCCAGCCGGCGATCGAGTCCATGTCGTCGGTCGTCATGCCTCGCGATGTGACCGCCCCGGTGCCGATCCGGATGCCCGACGGGTCGAAGGGCTTCCGCGGGTCGAAGGGCACGCTGTTGTAGTTCAGCTCGATCCCGGCTCGGTCGAGCGCCTTCGCCGCCTGCTTGCCCGGGATCTGCTTGTTCTCCAGGTTGACGAGCAGCAGGTGGTTGTCGGTGCCGCCGGAGACCAGGTCGAAGCCGCGGGACGTCAGCCCCTCGGCCAGTGCCTTCGCGTTGGCCACGATGGCGTGCGCGTAGTCGCGGAACTCGGGGGTGGACGCCTCCTTGAGGGCGACCGCGATGGCAGCGGTGGTGTGGTTGTGCGGCCCGCCCTGCAGGCCGGGGAACACCGCCTTGTCGAGCGCCTTGCTGTGCTCCTCGGTGCTCATGATCATCGCGCCTCTGGGGCCGCGCAGCGTCTTGTGGGTCGTGGTGGTGATGACGCCGGCGTGCCCGACCGGTGACGGGTGAGCGCCACCGGCGACCAACCCGGCGATGTGCGCGATGTCAGCGACCAGCACCGCGCCGACCTCGTCGGCGATCGCGGCGAAGGCCGGAAAGTCGATGGTCCGCGGGATCGCGGTGCCGCCGCAGAAGATGACCTTGGGCCGCTCGGCCACCGCCAGGTCGCGCACCTCGTCCATGTCGACCCGGCCGGTCTCCTTGCGGACGCCGTACTGCACTGACCGGAACCACTTGCCGGTCGCCGACACGCTCCAGCCGTGCGTGAGGTGACCCCCCGCGGGCAGCGCCATGCCCATGACGGTCTCGCCGGGCTGGAGGAACGCCAGGTAGACCGCCAGGTTGGCCGGCGAGCCCGAGTAGGGCTGGACGTTGGCGTGCTCGACGCCGAAGAGCGCCTTGGCGCGCTCGATGGCCAGCGTCTCGACCTGGTCGATGACCTGCTGACCCTCGTAGTAGCGCTTGCCCGCGTAGCCCTCGCTGTACTTGTTGGTCAGCATCGTGCCGGTTGCCTCGAGCACCGCGCGCGAGACGTAGTTCTCCGACGCGATCAGCCGCACCGAGTCGCGCTGGCGCTCGGCCTCGGCGACGACGAGGCCGGCGACCTCCGGGTCGGTGGTGCGCAGGTCGTCGTCCTTGAACTTGTCCCTCGTGGTGTCGGCGGTCATGGCGCGGCTCCTCGTCGGGCGTCGTAGCGGGCGAGGACGAGCCTAGCCACCTCCGGTGCGTCGGCCAGCACGCCGCTCGTGACGTCCGCACCGGCCTCCGCCATGCGCTGGGCGAACAGCCCTGGGAAGAGCAGGTACGACGCCACCGCGACGCCCGGAGCACCGCGGGAGCGAAGGCCTTCGACCGCCTCCTCGACGGTCGGCCGGGCGGCGGAGGCGAAGGCCGGCTCCACCGCCCACCACCCGCGGGCCGCCCAGGCCCGGGCCAGGCCGCGCACCCCGTCGGCGGCCGCCGCATCGGTGGAGCCAGCGGCCGCCAGCACCACCGCCGTGTCCGGGTCCCCGATCAGGACCCCGGCCTCGCCGAGCCGGCGCTCCAGCGCCGTCAGGAGCAGGTGGTCAGGCCCCAGCACGTCGGCCTGGACCGCGGTCGAGCCGGCGTCCGCGATGGCGGCCGGGACGTCCACCCGCGAGTGGTAGGCCGCACCGAGCAGCAGTGGGACGACGACCGCGTCAGGTGCGCCGACGAGGACCTCGGCCAGCCGCGGCTCGGTGTGGTCGAGATAGCTCGCGACGACTTCGAGACCGGGACGCTGCCTGCGCACCTCTGAGAGCAGCGCTTCGGTGGCCGCCGCGGCCCCCGGGTCGCGGCTGCCATGGGCGACCGCGACCAGCGGCGGGGTGCGCACGCCCCCACCTTCACCCCAGGACGGCGTGCAGGTCCACCACAGTGCCGACCACGACGACGGCGGGCGGCTTGACGCCACGCTCCGCGGCGAGGTCGGCGATGGTCGCCAGGGTCCCCACTGTGGTGCGTTCCTCCGGGAGGAAGCCCGACTCGACGATCGCGACCGGGGTGTCTGCGGGCTTGCCGTGCTCGACCAGCGCCGCGGTCGCCTCCGCGAGCCCGCTGACGCCCATCAGCAGCACGAGAGTGCCGTCGAGCCGGGCCAGCGACGCCCAGTCCAGTCCCTCGTGGCCGGAGGCGATGGTGACCTGCCGCGACCGGCCGCGGTGGGTGACCGGGATCCCCGCCGATGCCGGCACCGCGATCGCGCTGGTCACCCCGGGCACGACCTCGACCGGGACGCCGGCGGCGACGCAGGCGAGTGCCTCCTCGCCGCCGCGCCCCAGCACGAAGGGGTCGCCGCCCTTGAGCCGCACGACCCGCCGCCCGGCCCGCGCGTGCTCGACCAGCAGCTGGTTGATGCCTTCCTGCGGCACCGGGTGGTGACCGGCTGTCTTGCCGACGTCGACGACCACGACGTCCTCGTCCAACCCGTCGAGCAGTGCCCGCGGCGCCAGCCGGTCCACGACGACCACGTCGGCCTCGGCGAGCAGCCGCCGGCCGCGCGTGGTGATCAGCCCGGGGTCACCCGGGCCGCCACCGACCAGTGCGACGTGGCCGGTGGCAGCCCGGCGGTGATGGCGCAGGGGGAGCCCGCCGGTTTCGAGGGACGAGCGCGATGGCCTCGCGCAGCGAGCGCGCGCGGCGTGGGTCGCCGCCGGCGGTGACCGCCACGGTGACCGACCCGCTGCGGGTGACGGCGGGGGTCCAGGCCGCCGACAGTGCCGCGTCGTCGGCACGCACGCACCACACCCGCTCGGCCTGGGCGTGGGCGGCGACCAGGTCGTCGGTCGCCCGGTCCCCGGTGGCGGTGTGCACCAGCCACGCGCCGGCGAGGTCGTCGGCCTCGTAGTCCCGAGCCGTCCACTCGACCCGACCGGCCTCGACGAGGTCGCGCAGCTCCTCGCAGACGTAGGGCGCGACGACGTCGACCCGGGCGCCAGCCGCGAGCAGGCCGGCCGCCCGTCGCGAGGCGACCGGGCCACCTCCGACGACCAGCGTCCGGCGGTCGGTGACGTCGAGCGTCAGGGGGTAGTCCGGCCCGCTCACGACGGTGCCCCGACGACGTGTATCCCGCACTCGGTCTTGCTGGTGCCGGCCCACCGGCCGGACCTGGCGTCCGTCCCGCCGGAGTCGTCACGGCCGGTCGTGCGCCGGGTGCACGGGAAGCAGCCGACCGACGCGAAGCCGTCCGACAGCAGCGGGTTGACCAGGATCCCGTGGCGGCCGACGTAGTCGTCGACGTCGGCCTGCGACCACCGGGCCAGCGGGTTGACCTTCACCTTCCCGTTGCGGCGGTCCCAGTCGACGACCGGCGTGCTCGACCTGGCGATCGAGTCGTCACGGCGCAGCCCGCTGCCCCATGCGTCATAGGGCGCGAGCGCCTTGTCGAGCGGCGCCACCTTGCGCAGGAAGCAGCACCGGTCAGGGTTCGTGGCGAAGAGGTCCCGGCCCTCGGTGGCGTCCTGCTCGGCCACCGACTGCTCCGGCTCGACCGTGACCACGTCGACCAGGCCGCGGTAGGTCGCCGCGACCGCGTCCCGCATGATCAGCGTCTCGTCGAAGTGGTAGCCGGTGTCGAGGAACAGCACGTCCGTGCGGGTCCCGGTCGAGCGCGCGACCCGGGCCACGATGTCGATGAGCACGGCGTCGGCCATCGACGACGTGATCGCGAAGCGCGGCCCGAAGGTGCGCAGCGCCCACCGCACGATCACCTCGGGCGTCGCGTCCTCGAGTCGCCAGGCGGCGCGGCGCGCCAGTGCCTCCCGGTTGGTGGCGAGGTCGCGACCCATCAGGTCGTACGTCGGCATGGGGCTCAGCAGGGTCGCGCTCATCGGCTGCTCACCAGCCCGACGAGCTTGAGCGAGAAGACCCGGGCGCAGCTGCGGCAGTGCCAGGCACCGTGCGTGTCCTCGTGCGGGCGGAGGTCCTCGTCGCCGCAGAACGGGCAGTAGAACGGCACCGCGCGGGCCTCGCTCATCGGGGCCCCCGCGGGATCGCGAGCGCAGCGAGCGATGTCGTGGGGAGACTCATCGCAGCGACCCCTCGTCGGCGCGGGCGACCCACTGTGCGAAGCGCTCGCCGTCGGCCCGTTCGTCGACGAAGCGGGAGACGACCCGCTTGACGTAGCCGGGCAGCTCGTCGGCGGTCACCTTGTGGCCGCGGAGCTTGCGGCCGAAGCCGGCGTCGAGGCCGACGCCGCCGCCGAGGTGCACCTGGAAGCCCTCCACCTGACCGCCGTCCGGGCCGGGGACCAGCTGGCCCTTGAGCCCGATGTCGGCGACCTGGATGCGGGCGCAGGAGTTGGGGCAGCCATTGACGTTGATGGTCAGCGGCACGTCGAGGTCTGGGAGGCTGGCCTCGAGCTCGTCGATCACCTTGGCTGCGCGCGCCTTGGTCTCGACGATGGCCAGCTTGCAGAACTCGATGCCGGTGCAGGCCATCGTGCTGCGCCGGAAGGTCGACGGCCGGGCGTGCAGCCCCAGCGCGTCGGCGGCGTCGACCAGCGACTCCACCCGGTCGGCGGGCACGTCGAGGACGACGACCTTCTGGTGCGGCGTCGTACGGACCCGGGACGAGCCGTGCGCCTCCGCGACCTCGGCGAGACGGACCAGGGTCGAGCCGGACACCCGGCCGACGGTGGGCGCCAGCCCGACGTAGTGGCTGCCGTCCCGCTGCTGGTGCACCCCGATGTGGTCGCGGGGTCCTGCGGGCACCTCCGGCGCCGGGCCGTCGAGGAGCGCGCGGCCGAGGTACTCGGTCTCGAGGACCTCGCGGAAGCGCTCGACGCCCCAGTCGGCGACCAGGAACTTGATGCGCGCACGGGTCCGCAGCCGCCGGTAGCCGTAGTCACGGAAGACCCCGACCACGCCGGCCCACACGTCGGCGACCTCGTGCAGCGGCACCCAGGCGCCGAGCCGTTGCGCCAGCATCGGGTTGGTCGACAGGCCGCCGCCGACCCAGAGGTCGAAGCCCGGCCCGTGCTCCGGGTGCACGACGCCGACGAAGGCGATGTCGTTGACCTCGTGCTCGACGTCCTGCAGCGGCGACCCGCTGATCGCGGTCTTGAACTTCCGCGGCAGGTTCGAGAACTCCGGCGAGCCGATGAAGCGGCGCTGGATCTCCTCGATCGCGGACGTGCCGTCGATGATCTCGTCGGCCGCGATGCCGGCGACGGGCGAGCCGAGCACGACACGCGGGGTGTCGCCGCAGGCCTCGGTCGTCGACAGGCCGACCGCCTCGAGCCGCTGCCAGATCTCCGGGACGTCCTCGATGCGGATCCAGTGCAGCTGCACGTTCTGCCGGTCGGTCAGGTCGGCGGTGTCGCGGGCGAAGTCGCGCGAGATCTCACCGATCACCCGCAGCTGCTCGGTGCTCAGCCGGCCGCCGTCGATGCGGACCCGCAGCATGAAGAACTCGTCGTCGAGCTCGTGCGGCTCGAGCACCGCGGTCTTGCCGCCGTCGATGCCCGGCTTGCGCTGCGTGTAGAGGCCCCACCAGCGGAACCGGCCGCGCAGGTCGGCCGGGTCGATCGAGGCGAAGCCGTGGTGGGCGTAGATGTTCTCGATCCGCGCCCGGACGTTCAGCCCGTCGTCGTCGCGCTTGACGCGCTCGTTCGGGGTGAGCGGCTCGAGGTGGCCGAGCGCCCACTGGCCGTGGCCCTTGTGGGCGCTCTTGCGCTCGGCCGTCGTCGACCGGGACGGCGTGGCCCGAACCGTGTCGGGCGGCACCGTGCCGGGTTGGGTTGTGCTGTCTGTCGCTGCTGGGGGCGCCATGGCGGCGTACTCCGTCGGGGAGAGGCGCGGGTCGACGACGGCACCGGGGACGGCACGCGGGCGTGACCGCGCGCCGGGACGAACAGGGGCGGCGGGTCAGCCGCGCAGACAGACCGCGCTCGACACGTGACCGAAGTCCACGTGGAGCCGCGACACGAGCAGCAGCTCGCGCGCCGAGGTCTGTGACATACCCGACACGCTAGCCCCGTCTCACCATTCGTCCCAGACGCGTCCCACCATCCGGGCATCGTCCCTCCTCATGATCGTTTGCGACGGGCCGCCTCCCGACACGCCGATGGAGCGGCGTGTCGGGCGGCGAGATGTCGCAAACGATCACGACAGAGCAGGGGTGGCGCGGGCGACGACCGCGCGGGTGTCGAGGCCGCGGGGGAGCGTCCCGAAGGCCAGGCCGGCCGGGCCGGGGTCGCCCGGGTCACCGAGCCGGCTCGCACAGAAGGCGTCCGAGACGTACGCCGGGGCCAGCCGGACGAGCAGCGACCCCTGCAGCGTCAGCCCCATCAGCTCGACCAGCCGCCGGGCGCCGGCCTCGTCGACCGTGGTGAGCTCCTTGCCCAGCCGGTCGATCGCGGCGTCCAGCCGGGCGTCGGCCCCGCGCGCCAGCGACACCTCGGCCACGAACGCCTCGACGGCCGCCGGCTCCCTGCCCAGTGCCCGCAGCACGTCGAGCGCATTGACGTTGCCCGAGCCCTCCCAGATGGAGTTCAGCGGCGCCTCGCGGTAGAGCCGCGGCAGCCCGCTCTCCTCGACGTAGCCGTTGCCACCCAGGCACTCCAGCGCCTCGCCGACGACTGCTGGCGTCCGCTTGCACACCCAGTACTTCCCGACCGCCACGGCCAGCCGCCGGAAGTCTCGCTCGCCGCTGTCGAAGGCGTGCGCCAGCCGCATGGCCAGCAAGGTCGCCGCCTCCGACTCCACGGCCAGGTCCGCGAGCACCGCCTGCATCAGCGGCTTGTCGGCCAGCAGCCCGCCGAACGCCGACCGGTGAGCAGCGTGGTGCGTCGCCTGCGCGACGGCCGCGCGCATCAGCGCCGTCGACCCGAGCACACAGTCCAGCCGGGTCGCCGACACCATCTCGATGATGGTCGCCACGCCACGGCCCTCGTCGCCCAGCCGTCGCGCCCAGGTGCCGTCGAGCTCGATCTCGGCCGACGCGTTCGATCGGTTGCCGAGCTTGTCCTTGAGGCGCTGGATCAGGAACACGTTGCGCGACCCGTCAGCCAGCACCCGCGGCACCACGAAGCAGGTCAGCCCGCCGGGCGCCTGCGCCAGCACCAGGAAGACGTCGCACATCGGCGCGGAGCAGAACCACTTGTGCCCGGTCAGCAGGTACTCGCCGTCAGCGGCCAGCGGCTCGGCGCGCGTCGTGTTGGCCCGCACGTCGGAGCCGCCCTGCTTCTCCGTCATGCCCATCCCGGCCAGCAGCCCGGCCTTCCCCGAGGGTGTCCGCAGGCCGGGGTCGTAGGTCCGGGCGGTCAGCCCGGGCTCCCACTCGGCCGCCACGGCCGGGTCGACGCGCAGGGCGGGCACCGCGGCGTACGTCATCGAGACCGGGCAGCCGTGCCCCGCCTCGACCTGCGACCAGACGACGAAGCCCGCCGCCCGTCGCAGGTGCGCGTCGGCCCCTGCGTCGGCCGCCCACGGCCGGGCCTGCAGGCCCTGCTCGACGGCCACCGTCATCAGGTCGTGCCAGGCCGGGTGGAAGTCGACCTCGTCCACCCGGTTGCCGTAGCGGTCGTGGGTACGGAGCACCGGTGGCTGCGTGTTGGCCTGGGTGGCCCACCGCTGGGCCTGCTCGGAACCGGCCAGCCGGCCGAGGCCACCGAGGTCTTCGACGGCACCCGCACCGGCCCACCGGTCCACCGACTCCACGAGAGCGGCGTCGGACCCCAGCACGTCGTGGCCGACGAGCGGGGGTGGTTGGTTCGCGACCTCGTGGGTTGGGCGGCTCACGTGGCCTACCGTATTGGCGTGGCCGCGGACAGCGTCGGGGAGCAGCCGCGGCCGTCGGTGGTCGCGCGCGGCGGCACCGTCCTGTGGCGGCTCACCAAGGAGACGACGGCCAACTGCTTCCGCTACCGGGTCACCGGGCTGGCGGCCGAGGCCGGCTTCTTCGCCCTGCTCTCCCTCCCGCCGCTGCTGCTGGGGCTGGTCGGGTCGATCGGCTACGCCGGCCGCTGGCTGGGCCAGGACGTGGTCGACGAGGTCCGCGAGCGGATCCTCGACGGCGCCCGCGACATCCTCACGGCCGACGTCGTGACCGATGTCATCGAGAAGACGCTGAACGACGTCCTCGACAACGGGCGCTTCGAGCTGATCTCGATCGGCTTCGTCATCGCCCTGTGGTCCGGCAGCCGCGCGCTCAACGTCTTCATCGACACCTGCTCGATCATGTACGGCCTCGGCGGCGTCCGCGGCATCATCAAGACGCGGGCGCTGTCCTTCAGCCTCTACATCGTGTCGCTGGTCGTCGGCATCATCGTCATCCCGCTGGTCCTCGCCGGCCCGACGCTGCTCGGCCGTCTCGTGCCCGACCAGGTCGACTTCCTCAACTCCCTCTACTGGCCGGTCGCCATCCTGCTGTCCCTGCTGTCCCTGACCTCGCTCTACCACGTGAGCGTGCCGGTCCGGACGCCCTGGTACCGCGACCTCCCCGGAGCCGTCCTCACCCTGACCATCTGGTTCCTGGGCAGCTTCGCGGTGCGTTGGATCATCTCGGTGTCGGTCGGCAGCACCTCCATCTACGGCCCGTTGGCGACCCCGATCGTGCTGCTCATCTGGCTCTACGTGCTCTCCATCGCCGTGCTGATCGGCGCCGCCCTGAACGCGGCGATCGAGAAGGAGTGGCCGCGCCGTGAGGTCGCCGAGGCCCGCGAGCGCCGGCGCCCGGCCCCATCGGTCGGACCGAAGCCCAACCCGGGCATGGAGACCGGCGAGCTCGAGCTGCCGCCCAACCGGACGCCGGGTGACAGCCCCCTGGACGGCACGGAGACGCGCAAAAACCGGGTGCCGACGCCTAGCAAGCGCCGCTAGAGTCCGGCCAACAGCCGCGCCGGCGTCACCGCTGGCGCCCACGCTCGGCGAGGGGAGGGGATGTCAGATGGCCGTCGTTGCCGCACGCCTCCTCCCTGGTGCCAGTCGCTAGTTCGTCGACGGCGGGGCATGCAGGGGCCAGTTCCCCGTTGCCGAGAAGGGCACCTTCGTTGAACCAGATCGAGCTCGCGTCCCTCGGGTGGGACGCCGAACGCGCCACCGAATTCACCAGCTTCGCCGCCGAGCACGTCCCGGCCCGCGTCACCCGCATCGACCGCGGTGCCTGTGACGCGCTGGGTCCCGACGGCCCGATGCGACTCACGTTCGCCGGGTCGCTGCTGTCGGCCGCCGCTGCCGACCCGGTCAGCACCCCGTGCGTCGGCGACTGGGTCGCTGCCCGCACCTGGTCCGACGGTCGGGTGACCGCCGAGGCGGTCCTGTTGCGACGTACCGCATTCATCCGGGCCGCCGTCGCGCCCGGTGTCTCGCACGGACAGGTGCTGGCCACCAACGTCGACCTCGCCGTCGTCGTCGAGGGCCTGCACCCCGAGCCCGACCTCGGTCGCATCGAGCGCTTCCTCGCACTGGCCTGGGAGAGCGGCGCGACGCCGCTCGTCGTCCTGACAAAGGCCGACCTGGTGCCTGACGCGCCGGAGATGCGTGCCGACGTCTCCGCAGCGGCGCCGGGCGTCGAGGTGCTCGCCGTCAGCGCCGAGACCGGTGAGGGGATGACCGAACTCGAGGCGTACGTCGCACGGTCAGGCACCTCCTCGACCCTCGTCCTCCTCGGCCCCTCGGGCGCCGGCAAGTCGACCCTGACCAACGCACTGTCAGGCGCGACCGTCATGCACACCCGCGCGCTGCGCGCCGACGGCAAGGGCCGGCACACGACGGTGCACCGCGAGCTGGTGATGCTGCCCGGCGGCGGCATCGTCATCGACACCCCCGGGCTGCGCAGCGTCGGGCTGACCGACGTGAGCGAGTCGCTGGACATCGTCTTCGCCGAGATCGACGAGCTGGCCGAGCAGTGCCGCTTCTCGGACTGCGTCCACCAGACCGAGCCCGGGTGCGCCGTGCGCGAGGCGCTGGAGACCGGCGAGCTGCCGGAGCGGCGCTGGGAGAGCTACCTCAAGCTGCAGCGCGAGGCCCGGCGGATGGCGATGCGGCACGACGCCCGCCTCAAGGCCGAGGAGAAGGCCCGGTGGAAGCGGATGACCAAGGAGTACCGCGAGCACGGCCGCAACCGCCTCTGACCGAGGCGGAAGCCCGCCCCCGAATTGATCAGCCAGGTGATCAATGGGGCAGACAGCGGCAAATTTGCCTGTGCTGGGCGCAAGATGCTGCGGTCAGGCAGTGCCGGGCCCGGACGCCTGAGGACGGTTTGCCCGGGGAGGGGGGCGACTCAGTCGAGGCGGCCGGTGTCGTTCCAGTGCAGCAGGGCCGGTGTCTCGCGCTCCCAGCCGAGCACCGACACCGACGCGGTCGACAGCTTGAGGTGCGCGCCGGCGGTGGCCGGCAGCCCGAGCCAGCGGGCACCGAGCACCCGGCAGAAGTGCCCGTGCGAGAAGGCCAGGACCGGCCCGTCGGCCTCGCGCGCCAGGGCGACCACCCGGTCGGCCCGCGCCTCGACCTCGGCGGCCGACTCACCGCCGCGCGGCCCGTCGGCCCAGACCGTCCACCCCGGCCGGCCCTCCCTGATCTGCGGCGTGGTCAGACCCTCGTCGTCGCCGTAGTCCCACTCGGCGAGGTCGTCGACGACCTCCGGGTCGGCGTGCCCGGCAAGGGAAGCGGTCCGGCGGGCGCGCAGCCGCGGGCTGGCGACGACCCGCACGAAGTCCGGCGCCCCGGCCAGCCGGCGACCCACCGCGGTCGCCGCCTCGACACCGGCGTCCGTCAGGTCCAGATCGGTCCGGCTGGTGTGCCGCCCGGACGCGCTCCACTCCGTCTCGCCGTGCCGCACCAGCCACAGCTGCGACGCGGGGGCCTCGTCATCTGCCACAGCGGGGACCGTACCCCGGTAGAAAGGCGCCATGACTGATCACCAGGTGGACGCCGTCGTCATCGGGATGGGACCTGGAGGCGAGGAGGTGGCCGGCCGGCTGGCCGAGGCGGGGCTCTCGGTCGTCGGGGTCGAGCGCGAGCTGGTCGGCGGCGAGTGCCCGTACTGGGGGTGCGTGCCGAGCAAGATGATGATCCGCGGCTCGACGCTGCTCACGGAGGCGCGGCGCGCCGACCCCTACGCCGGCACGACGACCGTCACGCCGGACCTGCGGCCGGTCGCCCGGCGCATCCGGCAGGAGGCGACCGACGACTGGGACGACACGGTCGCCGTCGAGCGCTTCGAGGGCAAGGGCGGCCGACTGGTCCGCGGGTCCGCGACCCTCGACGGTCCCGGCCGGGTGCGCGTGGGCGACGACGTCTTCGTGGCCGGCCGGGCCGTCGTGGTCGCGGCCGGAGCCGTTCCGGTCGTACCCCCGATCGACGGCCTCGCCGACACCCCGCACTGGACCAACCGCGAGGCGATCGCGGCCCGCACCGCGCCGCTGTCGCTCACAGTGCTCGGCGGCGGCGCGATCGGCTTGGAGCTCGCGCAGATGTTCGCCCGCTTCGGGTCGCGGGTCACGGTCGTCGAAGGGACCGACCGTCTGCTGCCCCCCGAGGAGCCGGAGGCCAGCGAGGTCGTCGCCGCCGAGCTGCGTGCGGACGGCGCCGAGCTGCGGCTGGGCGCGAAGGCCGTGCACGTCGCGCGCGACGGCGACGGGGTTGAGGTCAGGCTCGAGGACGGTACGTCCGTCCGGTCGGCCGAGCTGCTCGTCGCGGTGGGCCGGCGTGCCCGGATCAAGGAGCTCGGCCTGGACACCGTCGGGCTGGACCCGGACGCCCGGACCGTGGCGGTCGACGAGCGGATGCGGGCCGGGGAGCGGCTGTGGGCGATCGGCGACGTCACGGCTTCGGGCGGCTTCACCCACATGGCGATGTACCACGCGGCGATCGCGGTGGCCGACATCCTCGGGCAGGAGCACCCGGCGGCGGACTACGCGGGCACGGCGCGAGTGACGTTCACCGATCCCGAGGTGGGCTCGGTCGGGCTGACCGAGCGAGCGGCGGGCGAGCAGGGCCTGACCGTGCGCACCGGGATCTCGCAGGTGGCCAGGTCGGCCCGAGGCTGGATCCACGGCCCGGGCAACGCCGGCTTCATCAAGCTGGTCGAGGACGCCGACCGGGGCGTGCTCGTCGGCGCGACGTCCTGCGGTCCATGGGGAGGCGAGGTGCTCTCGATGCTGACCCTTGCCGTGCATGCCCGGGTGCCCGTCCCGACCCTGCGATCGATGATCTACGCCTATCCGACGTTCCACCGCGGGGTGCTCGACGCACTGACCGACCTCGCCGGCTGACCAGGTCCGGGCACCAGGCGGCTGCCCGGGAGCCACTCCGTCGGTGGCAGCGGCCAGTATTGGCGAGTGCTCCTCGCCGACGTCGCCACCGCCTCCGACGCGGTCGGCGGGACGACCAAGCGCACCGAGAAGTCCCGGTTCGTCGCCGAGTGCCTGCGCGCCGCGGAGCCGGCCGAGGTGGCGGCGGTCGTCGCCTACCTCTCGGGGGAGCTCCTCCAGCGGCGCACCGGCGTCGGCTGGGCGTCGCTGCGCGACCTGCCGCCGCCGGCCACGGTCGCGACGCTGACCGTCGCCGAGGTCGACCGGACCCTCGCCGAGGTGGCGCAGGTCTCCGGCACCGGTTCGCAGGTACGTCGCGCCGAGCTGGTCGGCTCGCTCTTCGGTCGGGCCACCGAGCCCGAGCAGCGACTGCTGCGCGGCCTGCTCACCGGGGAGCTGCGCCAGGGAGCGCTCGAGGGCGTGATGCTCGACGCCGTCGCCAAGGCCAGCGGGCTGCCCGCGGCCGACGTGCGTCGGGCGGTCATGCTGCGCGGCGCGGTCGGGCCGGTGGCGGCCGCCGCTCTGTCGCGCGGAGCCGAGGGCCTGGCCGACTTCCGCCTGCAGGTCGGCCGGCCGGTGCAGCCGATGCTCGCGTCACCCGGCTCCGACGTCGCGTCCGCCCTGGCGCGCCTGGGCACGGCGGCCCTGGAGTGGAAGCTCGACGGGGTCCGCGTCCAGGTGCACCGTGACGGCGACGACATCGCGGTCTTCACCCGCAGTCTCGACGACATCACCGAGCGCGTGCCGGAGGTGGTCGAGGCGGCGCGACTGCTGCCGGTCCGATCCGTGGTGCTCGACGGCGAGGCGATCGCGCTGCGCCCGGACGGTCGTCCCCAGCCCTTCCAGGTGACTGGCAGCCGGGTCGGTTCGCGGGTCGACGTCGCCGCGGCCGTCAGGACGTCGCCGCTGAC
Source organism: uncultured Actinomycetota bacterium (assembly GCA_963762865.1). Classification (GTDB taxonomy): domain Bacteria; phylum Actinomycetota; class Actinomycetes; order JACCUZ01; family JACCUZ01; genus DATHAP01. The sequence goes on along the minus strand of CAVXNC010000005.1, from coordinate 7,599 downwards.
GACGTACGCCTTCGACGTCCTGCACCTGGACGGTGCCGACCTGCTGGGGGGCACCGGGGCCGAGCGCTTCGAGGCCCTCTCCTCGGTCGTGCCCACGGACCAGCGGGTGCCGCGGCTGGTGACTGCCGACCTCGACGCCGCGGAGGCCTTCGTCGCCGACGCGCTGGACCACGGTCACGAGGGCATCGTCGCGAAGTCGCTGGACGCGCCCTACGAGGCGGGCCGCCGGGGCGCGGGGTGGCTCAAGGTCAAGCCGGTGCACACCCTGGACCTGGTCGTGCTGGCCGCCGAGTGGGGCCACGGCCGGCGCAAGGGGTGGCTGTCCAACCTGCACCTGGGCGCCCGTGACCCGGCGACCGGAGGCTTCGTGATGCTCGGCAAGACGTTCAAGGGACTCACCGACGAGATGCTGCGGTGGCAGACCGAGCGGCTGCAGGAGCTTGCCGTCGACGCGGGCGACTGGGTGGTGACCGTGCGCCCCGAGCTCGTCGTCGAGATCGCGTTCGACGGGGTCCAGACGTCGCCGCGCTACCCGGGCGGGATGGCCCTGCGCTTCGCCCGGGTTCTGCGCTACCGGCCGGACAAGCGGCCGGGGGAGGCCGACACGGTCGACACGGTGGCCCGGATCCATCAGCAGGTCTGACCGGACGGTCTGCGCCAGACGGGTGACACGAAGGTCAAGCGCGGCCCAAGTCGCGCCGATGACACCTTCATGAACTACGCACCGCTGCTGATCCCCGCGAACAACTGGATGGACCTGCTCGTCGCGGCCGATTACGTCGGGGCGCCGTACGCCGAGCTGGTGGCCGCGGCCACCAAGGGGGAGCTGGACGCCACGGTCACCCACCCGCAACGGCCGGGCGACTGGATGGTCCGCATGGGCACCGTGGAGGAGTGGGCGCGCCGCCGCTCCCTGCTGCTGACCGCCTGACACCCGCTGCCCCCGCGCCTGCGGCACGCTCTCGCGTCCCGCCGGCAGGTGGGCCGTGTAGTGATCATGCGAACGGGGCATCCATGCCCGCGTGAGCTCCCGTGTCGTCGCCACCGCCACCCTGCTGGCCATCGCCTACGTCATGCTGCGCGCCGTCCCGTTGATCGTGGCCGGCTGACGCTCACACCACCTGCCGCCGCCGGAGGATGACCCGGATATTGCGGTGTGCGGGGTTTCGGCCCGTTGTGCCAGGAGACGTCAGGCTTTGACCGTTTCACCGCTCCCTGCCGGAAGAGACGTCACGGGGGTGCGCCACTAGCGCTGCCTGTCGTCCTGGGTCGATGCCGCTCGGCGGCACGGCTCGCGGTGCCGTTTTGCACGAGACAGGGGTACTACATGTTCGGACGTTCCACTCGCTTGCTGGCCGCCTCGGTCACGCTGGCGATCGTCGGCCTGACCGGCGCAGCCGGTGCCCAGTCGGCGTCGGCCCAGTCCACCTCGAACGAGTTCGGGACCCTCAAGGTCAGCAAGGTGACCGGCGAGGCCAAGAACGGCACGACGTTCGCCGGCCACTACAACGTGAAGCGGTTCGTCACCACCGACTCCGGCCGCACCAAGGCCGTCGGCACCCTCAAGGGCAAGCTGACCAAGAAGAACGGTGACACCGACCGGGTCACCAAGAAGGGCGTGAAGCTCCTCGTCCGCCCGGCCGCCTCCTCCGTGACCGGGCTGCCGCCGGCACCCGGCACCGCGGCACCCGCCGTCGTCGGCTGCGAGGTGCTCGACCTGGTGCTCGGCCCGCTGGATCTCAACCTGCTCGGCCTGCAGGTCCACCTGGACCGGGTGCACCTGAACATCACCGCCGTGCCCGGCGCCGGTGAGCTGCTGGGCAACCTGCTCTGCGCGGTCGCCGGCCTGCTCGACAGCAGCCAGCTCGGCAACCTGGGCGCGGTTCTGACGAACCTGCTGAACGCGATCCTGGGCATCCTGAACGCCTAGCCCGTACGCCGCACCACCGCCCGGCGGTCGGTCCCCACCCGGGGGCCGGCCGCCGAGTCGCGTCCGGGTCAGGCGCGGGCGAGCCACCGCCGCATGTCGCTGGCCGTGACGACCCACTCGCCGCGCTCCTGGCGGGCGACCAGCGTGCGGTTGCCGATCGCCGTCAGGACCTCGTGGCGCTCTCGCCGCGAGATCGACGCGACGTCGTCCACGGTCAGAGCGGCGTCGTCCGCCAGCCGTCCGGTCATGCGTCGAGTCATCGGCAGCCGGGGCGCAGGCCTTGATCCGCGGATCGCCGCCATCCGGGGTGGGCCAGTCTTGATTGACTCCAGACAATGCGCAAGACTCTCGGGGATGCCGGCGACCGAGGACCTCGAGCGCATGCTGCGAGCTGCTGCGCTGCGGGTGACCCGTCCGCGGCTGGCGGTGCTGGGTGCCGTGCACGACCACTCGCACGCCGACACGGACGCGATCATCCGCGTGGTGCGTGCCCACCTCGGCGCCGTGTCGCACCAGGCGGTCTACGACGTCCTGCGGGTGCTGACCCGCGCCGGGCTGGTCCGCTGCCTGCAGCCCAAGGGCTCGGTCGCGCGCTACGAGGCGCGCGTCGGGGACAACCACCACCACGTCGTCTGCCGGTCGTGCGGCACGATCGCGGACGTCGACTGCGTCGTCGGCGAGGCACCGTGCCTGACCGCCGACGGCACGAGCTACGCGATCGACGAGGCTGAAGTGATCTTCTGGGGGCGGTGTCCGGAGTGCGCCCCGGCACCCGCGGCCGGACGTGCCCATCGGCCCGACCGGCCTGAGCACCCACCCGGCAACCACCACAAGAACACAGGACAGGAGAGCGACCGACGTGTCTGAGCACGGCAGCGAGAGCGAGAACCCGGTCATTGCGGCCCCCGAGGCGAAGCCTGGCCGCCCGCACACCAACCAGGACTGGTGGCCGAACCAGCTGAACCTGCAGGTGCTCCACCAGCACTCAGCCAAGGGCAACCCGCTCGGTGAGGACTTCAGCTACGCCGAGAGGTTCGCCACCCTCGACGTCGAGGCGCTGAAGCGCGACGTCGTCGAGGTGATGACGACGTCGCAGGACTGGTGGCCCGCCGACTACGGCCACTACGGGCCGCTCTTCATCCGGATGAGCTGGCACTCGGCCGGCACCTACCGCATCGAGGACGGCCGCGGCGGAGCCGGCGACGGGTCGCAGCGGTTCGCGCCGCTCAACAGCTGGCCGGACAACGCCAACCTGGACAAGGCGCGCCGCCTGCTCTGGCCGGTCAAGCAGAAGTACGGGCAGCAGGTCTCCTGGGCGGACCTGCTGGTCTTCGCCGGCAACGTCGCGCTGGAGTCGATGGGCTTCAAGACCTTCGGATTCGGTTTCGGCCGCGAGGACGTCTGGGAGCCCGAGGAGATCTTCTGGGGTCCCGAGGACACCTGGCTCGGCGACGAGCGCTACGGCGACGGCGGCGAGCGCGAGCTGTCCGGCCCGCTCGGCGCCGTGCAGATGGGCCTCATCTACGTGAACCCCGAGGGCCCGAACGGCAACCCGGACCCGTTGGCCGCGGCGCACGACATCCGCGAGACGTTCCGCCGGATGGCGATGAACGACGAGGAGACCGTCGCGCTCATCGCCGGCGGGCACTCGTTCGGCAAGACCCACGGCGCCGGCCCGGCCGACAACGTCGGTCCCGAGCCGGAGGCTGCCTCGCTCGAGGAGCAGGGTCTCGGCTGGCACAGCACCCACGGCGCCGGCAAGGGCGCCGACACCATCACCAGCGGGCTCGAGGTCACCTGGACGAGCACGCCGACCCAGTGGGGAGCCGGCTTCTTCGCCAACCTCTTCGGCCACGAGTGGGAGCTCACCGAGAGCCCGGCCGGCGCGAAGCAGTGGGTCGCCAAGGACGCCGAGGAGTCGGTCCCCGACGCCTTCGACGCGTCGAAGAAGCACCGACCGACCATGCTCACGACCGACCTCGCGCTGCGCTTCGACCCGGCGTACGAGAAGATCTCGCGCCGCTTCCACGAGCACCCCGAGCAGCTCGCCGACGCGTTCGCGCGCGCCTGGTACAAGCTGCTGCACCGCGACATGGGTCCGGTCACCCGCTATCTCGGCCCCTGGGTGCCGGAGGCGCAGCTGTGGCAGGACCCGGTCCCGGCCGTCGACCACGAACTGGTCAGCGACCAGGACGTCAGCTCGCTCAAGGCCACCATCCTCGGCTCCGGCTTGTCCGTGTCGCAGCTGGTCTCCGTGGCTTGGTCGTCGGCGGCGACCTTCCGCGGCACCGACAAGCGCGGCGGTGCCAACGGCGCTCGCATCCGGCTGGAGCCGCAGCGCGGCTGGGCGGTCAACGCCGAGGCCGGGACGGTGCTCGAGACGCTCGAGCGGATCCAGCAGGACTTCAACTCGGCGCAGTCGGGGGGCACGAAGGTCTCGCTCGCCGACCTGGTCGTGCTGGGTGGCTGCGCAGCGGTCGAGAAGGCCGCGAAGGACGCTGGTGTCGACATCACGGTCCCCTTCGTGCCGGGGCGCACGGACGCGTCGCAGGAGCAGACCGACGCCGAGTCCTTCGCGGTGCTCGAGCCCCGGGCCGACGGCTTCCGCAACTACCTGCGGGCGGGCGAGAAGCTCCCGCCGGAGACCCTGCTGCTGGACCGGGCCAACCTGCTGACGCTGACCGCTCCGGAGATGACCGTCCTGGTCGGCGGCCTGCGGGCGCTGGACGTCAACGTCGGGCAGACCAGGCACGGCGTCCTCACCGACCGCCCCGGGACCCTGACGAACGACTTCTTCGTCAACCTGCTCGGCATGGGCCGGGAGTGGAAGGCGTCGTCGACCGAGCACGTCTACGAGGGCCGGGATCGCGGCACGGGCGAGGTCACCGCGACCGCGACCGCCGTCGACCTGGTCTTCGGCGCGAACTCGCAGCTGCGAGCCATCGCGGAGGTCTACGCCTCGGACGACGCCACGGAGAAGTTCGTGCGTGACTTCGTCGCCGCGTGGGACAAGGTCATGAACCTCGACCGTTTCGACGTGGGCTGACCTTCGGGCAGGTACGTCGCGGCACCGCTCGGCGGCCGGTCCCCATCGCGGGGCCGGCCGCCGAGTCGCGTCAGAAGCGTCGTTAGGCTCCCGGCGCATGGACTCGGAGGAAGCCCGCCGGATCGTGGCCGAGGCCGTGCTCGCCCGGAGCGAGGCGGACCGGGACGATCCGCACGACAGGGCGAACCTGGAGCGGCTCCGCCTGCGACTGGTCGAGGCGGCGCGGCGGGACGGTGCCACCGAGGACGACCTGACGGCGCTGCTCGTCGACGCCGTGGACCTGGCGGCCTACCTGGGCGCCTGGACCCGGGACTTCGGCGCGAGCGTGCACCTGGTCCTGGGCGCGCTGCCCATCGGCGCCGGGCTGCCGGCACCGCCGAGCGTGGAGGAGACCGTCCTCGAGTGGCGACGCGCCGAGCAGTAGAGGACCCCCCGCTCCGCCCTCGCCGTCCGGGATCAAGGAAAGCGGAGTACGTTGAACGTCCCCTGTCCTTGCACCCCGGCAGCCCCGGACCCGGCCCTCGGAATGCGCTGTTGAGCCCCCGTGGAGCCCTCGATGACCGACCAGCTGCCCAGGCCGGCGCCTGCCGGTGACCTGTTGGTCGACTCGTCTCCCCTCCACCTGGCAACGCCCGAGGACCTCGCCGACGTTGCCGACCGGGACCAGCGCTTCGCGGAGCTGCTGGCGCGCGGGGACGACCGCGACCGGGCGGCCGAGCGACGGGACCGCGCTGCCGAGGCCGACGAGGCGGCTGGCCGACCCCACGTCGGCTGGATCGACCGGAACTGGGCGGGGCGCGACCGTGACCAGGCCGCCGCCGACCGCGCGGACCTGATCGAGCTCCTGCAGGAGCGGGAGCTGACCGACTCCGCTGCTACCGAGACGCGGATCGGTGAGGAGAGCACGAACTCCCTGTGACCAGGGGCACTGGTGGTGGGCGATACAGGACTTCAGATGGCTTGACTAGGGGAAATCTGAGGCCTCGTCGGGTCGACCAACCGGTGGCTGCTCGTCGACGGCGCCCACCGTCGAGGCCGACATAGGTGTCACTGTGCGGTTTCTTGACGTCATGGACAGTTCGTTGCTTCGTCGCCGTCAATGGCGCCAAGGAAGGATCCGAAGTCGCCGATGTGGGCGTCCTCGCCTAACACCTCACTGGTGACGTTCCCAAGTCCGAGTCGCGGCTCCTCTTGGTCAGAGGCATGTTCGCCGATGTCGTGATGAGCCACCGCCCGCTGAGCCGTGACCACCCCAAGGCAGTTCGGATGGGCGGGTGTGTCGGCCGACGCAGGTGGTGCGAAGCCGACCGCGACAGCCACGAACGCGGTGATCGAGACAACTGTCAGGGCTGATCTTGGCACGGTGACTCCTCTCCGCCTGGAGCGCGGGCGCTGCTCCGGTACTGCCTCATTCAGGCGGTGCGAGCGCCACGCTGGCAAGCCTTTCGGTCCTACCCGAAATGTCGACCGACAGGCGTTGGGCTTCACGCTGGGTGCGACGATAGGTGGACTCGCCGCAGGGAGGAACTGGCGATGCTGCGATTGCGCTTTGACGTACAGGATCTCGCGCGCACCGTCTTCGCTCCGCCCTTCTTGCTGTGCGAGCTCTCAGGCAGCATCGAGGCCCTCCAGCGGCCGGCCAGCGCCTTTCAGAAGACGTGGCTGACCACCCATCGGCGACTACCCCTCCGGGCGCGCGCTCTCATGAGCCTGGTGCCCGCCCATGGCGGGGTGCCGGAATTCCTGGCACCGGAGAGAGACGGGACGCTGGACGACCTGTTGGAGCTAGTCACGCGGACTCCCGCGGCTCAGGTTGCCGCCGACATGGCGATGACGAGGCCCCCTAGTTCCGGCGCCGACTGGATCCAGGACCTGACCGCGGGAAGAGCCAAGGCGTTCATCACGTTGCGCGAGGCGCTCCGATGCTGGCACGAACACGTGATGGCACCCGTGTGGCCCCACGTGCAGCCGGTGGTGGCAGCCGAGCTCAGCAACCGGGCATGGCATTGGACGACGAGAGGCGCCGAGGAGACGCTGAACACGCTGCACCCACAGATCCGTTGGAATGAGGGGATCCTCGAAGTCGGCTCGCCCGTCGATGCCGACATCGACCTCAACGGTCGGGGACTGCGGCTGGTCCCTTCGGCCGTCTGGGCACGCCCCGTGCTCGCCCTGGGATGGGAGCAACCGTCACTCACCTATCCGGTGCCCCTTCGCGGCCGCAGCCGTCGGGGGATGACCGAAGACAGGCGTGACAGCCTCGATGGCCTGATCGGGAGTACCCGCTCGCGCGTGTTGCGACAACTGGCCGCCGCGGACCACACCACGAGCGGACTCGCTTCCTCGTTGGGCATCAGCCTCGCTTCAGCGTCGGCGCACGCCGCCGCGCTCCGCGAGGCCGGCCTCATAGCGACCCGGCGGGAGGGGCGGGCCGTTCGACATGAGGTGACCCCTCTCGGTTCTCTCGTTGCGTCCGCTTCTTCCCGAGCATCGAGTGCGGGCTCAACAGGGGCAACCCAGGCTTAGTCGCCCTCAGTCGCGACGAACCCGGCCCGATGGCTTGAACACGGCCAGGACGACGGCGAGGCTGAGACAGGTCAACGACACGGCGGGCGGGAAGAAC
>CAVXNC010000004.1:0-35259 GCA_963762865.1 uncultured Actinomycetota bacterium | reverse complement strand
GTCCAGCTCGGATGGCTGCGACCTCAGGCCGCGTCGAGCCCGCGCAGGTGCTCGGCGAAGTAGACGTCGATCGAGCCGATCGGCCGATCGCGATCTGCGGTGGGAACTGACGTCCCGGGCTGAGGTGGCGGCCGTGATCGGTATCGGTGACCGGTCGGGGTGACCGTCTCCACCACGTGACTGCCGAGACGGCTGGTGGCGTGCTCGGCGGCGGCCCACCTCTCGGCTTCCTTGACGTAGTTGCACTGCTCGCACAGCCCCTGCCCGTTGCCGGCGGATGTCTCACCGCCGTCGGCGCGGCGCCGTGAATGGTCGGCGTGCCGAACAGGCGCGTCGCACCAGGGAGTGCGACACGTCTGGTCGCGGAAGACGAGGAGCTGTCGCAATGCGGCGGGGAAGACCTCGGCCTTGGTCTGCATGGCGACCAGCTCGCCGGTGCCCGGATGCGTGAAGAGGCGTCGCAGCCAGGCACGCGCGACCGGATCGTCGGTCTCGGTGTGGCGGCGCAGCAGGTCGCGGCCCGTCCCGGCCGGCACGGGGCCGTAGCCCAGCAGCTCGGCAGGCTCGTCGTCGCCCTCGAGCAGCGCGCGCTCGGTCATCACCAGGTTGACGGTCACGGGTGTCGCGCTGGCAGTCGCCTGTCCGGTGACCCGCTCGACGAGCGTGTCGGCCATCACCTGGCCGCGGCTCCGGCTGTCACCAGCGGCTCGTGCGCGGTCGGCTTCCTGCGCGAGTGCTGCCATTGCGGCCACGCCCTGGGCCACCGGCAGCAGCCCGGTCAGGAGGGACATGGTGTCCGGAGCCGGACGCAGGGTCACCCGGCGGTCCTTCTCGGCGCCCCGGACCCGGCGCAGTGCTGCCTCGGGATCCAGCTGGTAGGCCAGCCGACGCGCGGCGGCGGTCAGCGCCCGGTCGCCGAGGCCGTCGAGCGTGGACGGGTCACCGGCCAGCGCCTCGTCGACGCGGCTGCGGTCCTCCCGGCTCAGGCAGGCCGTCTCGCGCACGAGCAGAGTCGCGCGCCACTCGGAGATCCGTCCCGACGACAACGCGACCAGGGTGTGCGGCATCTCGTGGACCAGGGCACGCGCGAAGCCGAGGTGCCGGCCACCGCGGTGCGGGGAGTCCCGGCGCGCCAGGGCCACCTGGGCACCGATGCCGCGAGCCCGCTCCGCCGCCGGGACGCCTCGTGCGGCTCGCTCGGCCCTCAGCGACGTGTCGAGCGAAGCAGTCACCCTGGCCTGAGCCGCCGCCGCGGCCGCCTTGAGCTCCTCCAGTGCGCGCAGCTGGTCGATGCGCTCGGCGTCGCTGACCTCGTCGTCGAGGTCGGCGAGCAGCTCGATCCAGTCCTGCAGCTCAGCCGTCGCGGTGGGTTCGGCGCAACCGGAAACCTGGCGGTAGTCGGGTGCGACTTCGAACATGTGTTCGATTCTAGCAGCCGTCCGACCCGAGCGGAAGCGCTTGTGCACAGTTGCCCCGACGTTCCATCGACGGCCGGTCGCCTTGCGGAACAAGGCGATCCGGCAGGATGCCCCCATGCAGTTCGGGCGGTACTACGAAGAGTTCGAGGTCGGCGCGACCTACAAGCACTGGCCTGGCAAGACGGTCACGGAGTACGACGACCACCTCTTCTGCCTGCTCACCATGAACCACCACCCGCTGCACCTGGACGCCAACTACGCCGAGAAGACGACCGAGTTCGGCAAGAACGTCGTGGTGGGCAACTACATCTACTCCCTGCTGCTCGGCATGTCGGTGCCGGACATCAGCGGGAAGGCCATCGCCAATCTCGAGGTCGAGTCGCTCAAGCACGTGAAGCCGACCTTCCACGGCGACACGATCTACGGCGAGACGACGGTGCTCGACAAGACCGAGTCGCGGTCCAAGGACGACCGCGGCGTCGTGCACGTCGAGACCCGCGGCTACAACCAGGACGGCACGGTCGTGTGCGTCTTCCGGCGCAAGGTCATGGTGCCCAAGAGGTCGTACGGCGACGAGCGGGGCGGCGAGCAGCCGGGTCGACCCGAACAGTCCACGGACTGACCTCGGGTCAGGCAGCGGCGCCGGTGCTCGCGCCCGTCCGGTAGGCAGCCCAGTGGCTGCGCAGGTCGCGCACCTTGTCCTGGAACCCGTCGTCGCGCCCGATCGGGCCGGTCGTCGGGGCGCTCAGCCGGGTGCGCTTGCGCACCGTGGTGCCGTGGTGGACCACGACGGTCTTGACCCCGAGCTGTTGGGTGACCTCGATCTCGTGGACCTCGTCCCACGGGATCCTCAGCGTCGGCACGGCGTGCACCACGATGCCGCCCTTGGTCGCCGAGGTCCCCACCCACCAGGTCGCGGCGGCCATGCCGACCAGGACCAGCCCCGCGAGGGCAGTGCCCGGCCCCCCGCCGAGCCGCCCGTCGTTGAGGAGGGCGTCACCCCACACGAGGGCCTGGAAGCCGACCACCGTCAGGACGAACGCCCGCCGCTGCCGCCACGTCAGCCGCAGCCGAAGCGTCGTCGGGGTGGGCATGTCAGCACGGTAGGTCGCCACACCAAGGTCTCGGGCGAAAACCGCGAAGTCTTGACGCCGCAGGGGACACGCTCTCAGCGAGGCAGCATCCCCCAGTCGTGCAGGGCGTCCCAGAGCCCGTCCACCAGGTCCATGCCCTTGAGCTGCCCTCGGTCGGCCCAGGTCACCTCGGTCGCGTCGTCGCCGGCGACCGGAGGCGTCACCACCGCGAGCGAGCACGCGTAGTCCCGGATGTCGAAGATCGCACCCGAGGGCGCGGGCCGTTCCACCGTCCCCACGCGCAGGCCGACGGTCACGTGCAGGCCGGTCTCCTCCAGGACTTCGCGGCGTACGGCGTCAGCGTCGGTCTCCCCGGGCTCCACGCGGCCGCCGGGCACCGACCACCGGCCGGCACCGGGCTCGTTGCGCCGCCGGACCAGCAGGAGGCGGCCCTCGTCGTCGTGGACGAGTGCACCCACACAGGGGACCCGCCGTTTCGCGGCGGGCGAGCCCGGGAAAGCGCCGGTCACGCAGCAGAGCCTAGATACCGACCCTGGGGGTTCGACATGCTCACCGCGATCCTGATCATCCTTGCCGTCGTCCTGGTGCTCGTGATCGGGATGAGCCTGATGGGCGCCGGCCCCTCGCGAGTGCGCCGCCGCACCGTCGTCGAGCGGCCGGTGCGCCGCCGGGTCGTCGAGGAGCCCGTGGTCCGGGAGCGCGTGGTCGAGGAGCCCTCGACCACCCGGCGCGTCGTCGAGGAGTGACGAGTCCCCGCCCTTGACGGCGAGAGTCCAAGGGCAGCACCGTCTAGGGCCATGAGGGCCGAGCCGAGCTGCCCGCGATGCGGGTCGGTGCTGCACGCGCCCGGGCTGTGGTCCAGCGCGTGGCAGTGCGACGCGCACGGTGCTGTCCACCCGGTGCAGCCCGTGGTGCAGCCGACCTCCGAGCTGGTCCATGCCGTCGTCACGACGGCAGGTGTGCCGGTGTGGGTCCCGTGGCCGCTGCCCCGCGGCTGGCTGGTCACCGGCCTGGTGTCTGCCGGTGACGAGCGCACCGGCGCCCGAGCGACCGCCCTGGCCTGCTCCGGGCCGGCCCCGCTCGGCGGGGTCGCGGAGCTGGTGCTGGTCGCCGAGGAACCCGGGATCGGTCTGGGCGCCCACTTCGCCGGCCTGGAGGGGCCGGACGGCGGCGGGGTGCCGGACGGCCGGCCGCCCGACGCCAAGCTGGAGGCCGCCGGGCACCCGACCGCCCTCTGGGAGCTGGCGAGCGGGGAGGACCGGGCCGTCTATGTCGGCGAGGCGCTCGGCTGCTGGGTCTGGGCGGTCATCTGGCCCGGAAGCGCCGGCTTCCTGCTGATCGACGACTTCGCGCTGCGCGACGTACGCGACTCCGGCGCCGTCGGCCTCGACCTCCCGTTCGGCGCGTTGTCCCCACGCCTGGCCCGTCCCCAGCCCTGACGTCCCCAGGCAGCCCGGTGCGGATGCGCCCCTAGGCTGTCCGGGTGCCCGCCCCCCTCGCCGACCTGCACGCCCACAGCAACGCCTCGGACGGCACCGACTCACCCGCCGACCTGGTGCGCGCCGCCTCGGCTGCCGGCCTGGGCGTCGTCGCGCTGACCGACCACGACACCACTCGCGGCTGGGCGGCCGCCGAAGCCGAGCTGGCGACGATCGACGGGCTCCGGCTGGTGCGCGGTGCCGAGATCTCGTGCGTGTGGGACGGCATCAGCCTGCACCTGCTCGCCTACCTCTTCGACCCGGCGCACGAGCCGCTGGCCGAGGAGATGGCGATGGCCCTCGACGACCGGGTGCCGCGTGCCAAGGCGATCGTGGCCAAGCTCGCCGACGCGGGCTACCCGATCACCTGGGAGCTCGTCCTGGCCCAGCTGCAGGACGGCGCCACCGTCGGCCGGCCGCACATCGCCGACACCCTGGTCGCGCTGGACGTCGTGCCCGACCGGTCGGCGGCCTTCGACACCCTCCTGCACGACGGCAGCGACTTCTTCGTCGGCCACTACTACGTCGACGCGGTGCGTGCGGTGCAGCTCGTCCGCGACGCGGGGGGAGTGCCGGTCTTCGCCCATCCGGCCGCGGCCAAGCGCGGCGTGACCGTCGGCGAGGACGCGATCTCCGCGATGGCCGCTGCCGGCCTCGGTGGGCTGGAGGTCGACCACCGTGACAACCCGCCGGAGGCCCGCACCCGGCTGCGCGCCCTGGCCGGCGAGCTCGGACTGCTGGTGACCGGCGCCAGCGACTACCACGGGAGCGGCAAGGAGAACCAGCTCGGCGAGAACACCACGGCCCCCGAGGTGCTCGACGAGATCCTGGCCCAGGCCACCAGCCCGACCGACGTCCTGACCGCCTGAGCCCGGACGCCTGGTCGCCCCGTGTCCGCCGCCGACGGCAAGCTCCTCGTCGAGGTCTTCGTCACGCTCTTCGTGATCATGGACCCGCCGGGGACGATCCCGCTCTTCCTGTCGCTGACCAGCGGCCGGTCGTCGGCGATGCGCAAGCGGCTCGCCGGCCAGGCGGTGCTCGTGGCCTTCGTCGTGATCGTCGTCTTCGCGCTCTTCGGCCAGTCGATCCTCCACTACCTCGGCATCACGATTCCCGCGCTGCAGGCCGCCGGCGGCCTGCTGCTCCTGCTGGTCGCCCTCGAGCTGCTGACCGGCCAGGCAGACGACCCGGTCGAGACCGCCAACGTCAACGTGGCGCTCGTGCCGCTCGGCACACCGCTGCTCGCCGGCCCGGGAGCCATCGTCGCGACGATCGTCTTCGTCCAGCGCGTCGACGACGTGTGGGAGGGCGCCGCGGTCGCACTGGGCATCGTCGCGGTGCACTTCGTGCTCTGGCTCTTCATGCGCTTCTCGGTCGTCATCATCCGGGTCATCAAGGAGAGCGGCGTCATCCTGATCACCCGGATCGCCGGGATCCTGCTCTCGGCGATCGCGGTCCAGCTCATCGCCGACGCGATCACCGCCTTCGTCAAGGAGGCCTGACCGCCGGTGACCGCCAGCCAGCCGGAGCTCGCCCTGGAGGGGCTGCCGAAGCGGCTGTTCGCCTGCACTCCCACTCGGCTCACCACCTGGCTGGACTGCCGCCGCCGCTACCGCTTCACCTACCTGGACAAGCCCCAGCCGCCCAAGGGTCCGCCTTGGGCGCACAACAGCGTCGGCTCCGCCGTGCACCTCGCGATGGCCGGCTGGCACCGGCTCGACCCGGCCGCGCGCACGCCGGAGGCAGCTGCCCGCCTGCTCGACCAGGTGTGGCTGCACGACGGCTTCCGCAACGACGAGCAGTCCGAGCTGTGGCGTGACCGGGCCCGCGAGATGGTCACCAGCTACACGTCGACGCTCGACCCCGACGACGAGCCGCTCGGCGTCGAGCGCACGGTCGGCACCCGCACGTCGGTGCTCGCCGTGTCCGGCCGGGTCGACCGGCTCGACCACCGGGTCGTCGACGGGCACGAGCAGGTCGTGGTCGTCGACTACAAGACCGGACGACGGCTGCTGACGTCGTACGACGCGAGGAGCTCGCTCGCGCTCGCCCTCTACGCGCTGGCCGTGACCCGCACCTTGCGACGGCCCTGCGTCCGCGTCGAGCTGCACCACCTGCCCAGCGGCGAGGTGCTCGCGCACGACCACACCGCGGAGTCGCTGCAGCGCCACCTGTCGCGCGCCGAGTCGCTGGGCGAGGAGGCCGCGGCCGCCGACAGCGCCTACCGCGACGGCCTCGACGACGAGTCCGCGGACCGGCTCTTCCCACCGGACGTGTCACCGTCGTGCCGGTGGTGCGACTTCCTCCGGGTGTGCCCGGCAGGGTCCGCGGCCGTCAGGCCGGCGGAGCCATGGGCCGGCCTGGCCGAGCCGGTCGCCTGACCGCTCGGGCACGGGTCACGTGTCGACCTCGGCCCAGAACCCGAGCAGCGCCGCCGCCGTCCGGTCCGGGTCGTCCGCGGCGGGCGAGTGCCCGGCGCCGTCGATGACCGCGGTCCGGGCGCCCAGCCGCTCGGCCATCGACTGCTGCTCGGCGGGCGGCCAGGCGTCGTCGTGCGGCCCCCAGGCGACCAGCGTCGGCAGCCCGAGGCCGGCGACCTCGTCGACCCGGTCGTCGGCCGTCAGCAGCTGCTCGGCCATCCGCAGCAGGCAGGCCGGGTCGTTGGCGACGAAGCGCCGGTGCAGGAAGTCCTCCACCTCCGGCGGGTGAGGAGTGACTTCGGTCTGCGCCTCGATCTGCCGCTTGGCCGTCCAGATCGACTCCAGGTCCATCACCGGCAGGGCTCGCGAGATCAGCTCCAGGTTGCTCGCAGCCGGGTGCGGGATCGCCGCCGGTCCCGACGCCAGGATCGTCAGCGAGCGGATCGCCGCGGGGTCGGCGAGGGCGGCCGCGCGGGCCACCAGCCCGCCGAAGGAGTGCCCGAGCAGGTGCACCGGCCCGCCCAGCCCGCGGGCCACCTCGAGGACGTCCTCGGCGAGCTCCTTGACGTCGTACGCCGCCGAGGAGCCGTCCTCGCCCGCCCACGGCGACTCGTACTGGCCCCGCAGGTCGATCGCGACCACTCGGTGACCGCTGGAGGCGACCGGCGCGAGCAGCGCGATGAAGTCCTCTTTGGACCCGGTGAAGCCGGGCACCAGCACCACCGGCGCCCGGCCAGGGGCGCCCTCGCCGGCCACGTGGGCGGCGAGCGCGCCGCGGGTGGTCGCCAGCCGGACGGCGAGAGCGCCGGGCGGCAGCCGGAGGAAGGGCGGGATGCTCACGGCCCGAAACGCTACCGGCCGTGGCGTCGGTGGGGACGGCAGCCGGCAGGGCAGGCACAATGACTGCGATGAGCCGGACCATCGCCGTGGCGAACCAGAAGGGCGGGGTCGCAAAGACGACCACCGTCGCCTCGCTCGGCAGCGCCCTGGCCGAGCATGGCCGCAAGGTGCTGCTGGTGGACCTGGACCCGCAGTCCTGCCTGACCTTCTCCCTCGGGCTCGATCCCGAGACGGTCGAGCTGAGCGTGCACGACGTTCTTCTCGGCCGGGTCGGCGCATCGATGGCGATCCAGCCGACCGAGGACGGCGTCGACCTGCTGCCGGCCACCATCGACCTGGCCGGCACCGAGGCGGCGCTGCTGAGCCGGCCGGGGCGGGAGTTCGTGCTGCGGACCGCCCTCGAGGAGGTGTCGGCCGCCTACGAGGTCGTGCTGCTGGACTGCTCGCCGTCCCTCGGCGTGCTGACGCTGAACGCGCTGACCGCCGCCGACGAGGTGATCATCCCGCTGCAGTGCGAGATGCTCTCGCACCGTGGCGTGGGTCAGCTGCTCGACACGATCCACGACGTGCAACGGATCCTGAACCCGAAGCTGCGCGTGCTCGGCGTACTGCCGACGATGTACGACGGCCGAACCAACCACGCACGTGCCGTGCTGGCCGACGTCGCCGGTCGCTACGACCTCGAGGTGCTCGACCCGCCGATCCCGCGGTCGGTGCGCTTCGCCGAGGCCCCGGCCGCCGGCCGCTCGGTGCTGTCGACCGCCCGCCGGACCCGCGGCGCAGACGCTTACCGGGTGCTCGCCGAAGGACTCTTCGGATGAGCGAGCAGCCCGGGTTCGACCGGCTCCGCCAGCGGACCCGCGATACCCGCGCTCGCCGCCGGCCGGTCCGCGCCACTGACCCGCTCGGCCGCCAGTCGCTCTACAGCGTCGCCGAGCAGGCGCCCGCTCTGGGCGCCGTGACCGTCGAGTGCTCCGACTGCGGGCAGACGTCGGTGGTCACGCCGCGGGCGCTGCTGCGGCTCGTGGTGCCCTCGGTGCACCTGCCCTTTCTGCGTGGCCGGTACTTCTCCTGGCTTCGCTGCCCGGCCTGCGACCGGCGGACCTGGGTCCGGCTCGGCCTCAGCGTCTGACCGCCTGTGCCACTGACTGTCCCGACAGACCAAGGCCGCGCGGCGTGTCGCGACTCGGTCAACGCGTTCCTGCGAGCCGTGGGAAGCGTGGAC
Organism: uncultured Actinomycetota bacterium; assembly: GCA_963762865.1. GTDB lineage: Bacteria > Actinomycetota > Actinomycetes > JACCUZ01 > JACCUZ01 > DATHAP01. The sequence goes on along the minus strand of CAVXNC010000004.1, from coordinate 26,784 downwards.
GAGTACGCCCTGCTCGCCGCGTCACGGTGCCATGGCTGGACGCGGCTGGACGTGGTGGCGCACGTCCTGGCCGGCTGGCAGGAGATGCTCGCCGGCCTCGTGTCACCGGTCGACGACCAGCCGACCGTCGACGCCGCGTCGTACTGGCCGGCGTTCGCTGCGGAGAGCGCCGACGAGGACCCGGTGGCGACGCTCATGACGCAGCGACGCCGGACCGCGGTGTTCACCCGCCCGGGGTCGGGGGTCGCCCAGCTGCAGGACGTCGGCACCGCCCTGCTGCAGGGCGTCGACGCGCTCCCGGACCGGCCCTGCCGGTGGCAGGGGCACGTCTTCGGGGCCGGGGACTACCTGGCCGTCTGGGCCGTGGAGGTCGTGGTGCACCACCTGGACCTGCTGACCCGGGAGCCCCCGCCGCCGAGCGCCCTGTCGCTCGCCCGCGCGACGGTCGAGGCACTGGTCGGTGCGCCGCTGCCGCGGGGGTGGACCGACGAGGACGCCGTGCTGGTCGGTGCCGGGCGGTCGCCGGTGCCCGCGGGGCTGGAAGCCCTGGCCGGGCGCCTGCCGGCGCTCGGCTGACCTGACCCGCCGCAAGCCACCGGCCGGGGCCGGGCTTTCCCCCGCGAGGCCCGGTCCCGGCCGGCTGCTTGTGAGCTGCTGTGGCGGTCAGCAGCGCTGGTGCGCGGAACTCTACGACACCTTGTCAAGGTTTGTGTCAAGTGTTCGGGCGTCCAGGGTGGCCGGCACAGGTGCCGCAATTGCGAGCGCGGTCAGGCCGTGGTGGTGCTGGCGCTGCCCGAGCCGCCCGCGTCGGCGTCGGCGGTGCCGGCGGCACGGCCGCCGCGTGAGCGACGTCGACGCCGCGGGGCACTCTCGGCCGAGGACGCAGCCTGCTCGCCGCCGCCGGTCTGCTCGCCGGCCGCGGTCCCGTCCGGCTCGCCGCCCCGGGTGCGCCGCCGGTTGCGGCTGCGCTTCGGGACGAGGCGCCTCGCTCTCACTGTCGCCGCGCGCACCGCTGCGGCCGCCGCTGCGCCCGCCACGTTCCCCTGAGCCGCCCGAGCCGCCCGAGCCGCCCGAGCCGCCGCGGCCGCCGACCGCCGGGCGACGGCCGGTCTCGCCGATGTCCTCGACCACCTCGGCGTCGAGGCCGGCCCGGGTCCGCTGGGCGCGCGGCAGCACGCCGGTGACCTCGCGCGGGATCTCGAGCTCCTCGTAGAAGTGGTCGGAGGTCGAGTAGGTCTCCTCCGGCTCGCCGAAGCCGAGGTCCAGCGCCCGGTCGATCAACGCCCACCGGGGCATGTCGTCCCAGTCGACGAACGTGATCGCGATGCCCTTGGCGCCGGCCCGCGCGGTCCGGCCGATCCGGTGCAGGTAGGTCTTCTCGTCCTCGGGGCACTGGTAGTTGACGACGTGCGTGATGTCCTGCACGTCGATGCCGCGGGCGGCCACGTCGGTGGCGACCAGCACGTCGACCTTGCCGTTGCGGAAGGCGCGCAGCGCCTGCTCCCGGGCACCCTGACCGAGGTCGCCGTGGACGGCGCCGGCGGCGAAGCCGCGGTCGGTGAGGTCGTCACTGACCTTCTGGGCGGTGCGCTTGGTGCGGCAGAAGACCAGCGTCAGCCCGCGGCCGTCCGACTGCAGGATGCGCGCCAGCATCTCGACCTTGTCCATGGCGTGCGCCCGGAAGACGTGCTGCTCGACGGCCTTGACCGTGTGCCCGTCGTCGTCGGGGTCGACCGCGCGGATGTGCGTGGGGTGGTGCATGTACGCCCGGGCCAGCGTGATGATCGCGCCCGGCATGGTCGCGGAGAAGAGCATGGTCTGCCGGCCGGCCGGCACCAGCCGCACGATCTTCTCGACGTCGGGCAGGAAGCCCAGGTCGAGCATCTCGTCGGCCTCGTCGAGGACCAGCGTGCGCACCTGACCCAGGTCGAGGTGGCCCTGCTGGGCCAGGTCGATCAGCCGTCCGGGCGTACCCACGACGACCTCGACGCCCTTGCGAAGGGTCTCGACCTGGGGCTCGTAGGCCCGCCCTCCGTAGATGGAGAGGATGCGGACGCCGCGGGTGGCCGCGGTCTTCTGCAGGTCGCTGGTGACCTGGACGCACAGCTCGCGGGTCGGGACCACGACGAGCGCCTGCGGCTTGCCCGCGGGCGGCACCGGGAGCGCCGGGTCGCCGTGGTCCTCGTCGTCGATGACGACGCGCTGGAGCAGCGGGATGCCGAAGCCGAGCGTCTTGCCGGTGCCGGTCTTTGCCTGGCCGATGATGTCGTGCCCGTGCAGGGCGACGGGGAGCGTCAGCGCCTGGATGGGGAAGGGATGGGTGATGCCGACGGCCTCGAGGGCCGCCACGGTGGCCGGCAGCACGCCGAGCTCAGCGAACGTGGGGATAGTCAGGACGGTGCCCTTCAATCGGTCGTCTTCAGGGAGCTGTGAGCGCCGCCGGAGTGGCCCGTCGGGGGATTCGCTCGAGCTGACTCGCTCGCTGCCGGCGTTGCCACGGACCGGCCGGGGCGTCCGTGCTCCGCCGCTCACCTTACCGTCGATACGCTGCGGGCCGTGACCAGCACCGACCCGATGGCCGACCCGGAGTACCGGCTCGCGGTCGTCGACCTGCTCGCGGCGCTGGCCTACGGCGAGCTGACCGCCTTCGAGCGGCTGGCCGACGACGGCTCCTTCGCACCCACGGTCGCCGACAAGGCCGCGCTGGCCGCGATGGCGGTCGCGGAGTACAACCACTTCTCCCTGCTGCGCGACCGGCTCGCCGAGCTCGGGGTGGACCCCGACGAGGCGATGGAGCCCTTCATGCCCGCGCTGGAGGCCTTCCACGAGCGCACCACCCCCCGCGACTGGCTCGAGGGGCTGGTCAAGGCCTACGTCGGCGACGGCATCGCGACCGACTTCTACCGCGAGGTCTCGGCCTACCTCGACGAGGAGACCCGCCGGCTCGTCCTGCGGGTGCTCGAGGACACCGGGCACTCCGCTTTCGCGGTCGAGCGGGTGCGGGCCGCGATCGAGGCGGACCCGCGGGTGGCGGGCCGGCTGGCGCTGTGGGGCCGTCGGCTGGTGGGCGAGGCGCTCAGCCAGGCGCAGCGGGTCGCCGCGGAGCGGGACGCTCTGGCCGCGCTGCTGGTCGGCGGGGTCGCTCACCGCGGCGCCGACCTCGCCGAGGTCGGGCGGATGTTCGCCCGGCTGACCGAGAACCACACCAAGCGGATGGCCACCATGGGCCTCTCCGCCTGACCCATCCCTGTGTCGAGTGGCGCGTTGCGGCGCCCCTGGACCGGTCAAGGGCAGCCGCAACGCGCCAGTCAAGCAGTGGTGACGACGAGGGGGGAGTCGGGCAGGCCGAGGTAGCGCTGCACGTCGGCCGCGTCCGTCCGCAGCTCCCCGAGGTGGCGACGACCGACCGGCTCCAACGGTGTCAGCGTGAGCCGGCCGCCGGTCAGCGACCAGAGCGCGACCACCCGGCCGTCGACCAGGGCGAACGGCCGGAAGATGCCGTTGGTCGTGACGATGCCCTCGTGGGTTCCGACCCAGTCGGCGCGTGAGGCCCAGCCGAGCAGCAGCGGGTCGTAGGGGCCGTGCAGCCGCGGCCCCGGGGACGGCGCCCTGAGTGACGTCGGCTCCCGGGGTGGACCGGCCGGCGACGTCGAGCAGGCCGTCTCCCAGGTCCTCGACCTCGTCCGCCACGGCCGCCAGGCCCCGCCGGGCGGCGCCGAGGGTGGTGCCTGCCCAGCGGGCCAGGTCCTGGGCGGTCGCCGGGCCGTGCCCGACCAGGTACCGCCGGGCCAGCCGGGCCAGCGCCTCGTCCCGGCCGTCCGGGGTGTCGAGGTCGGCGGGGCGCTCTCCCACCCAGTCCGCGGCGGGGACGAACGCCTGCTCCCGGCCCACCATCGGCCCGCGCACCAGGTGGCCGGCGATCGTCGCGGCCATCAGCACGTGCACCAGAGCCTGGCGTGCGGTCGGGACCCCGGCCGCGTCCAGCCGGTCCCGCAGCTGCGACCGGGTCAACGGGCCCTCGTCGGCGACCGCGGCGGTGACCACGTCGACGCCGCGGTCCGCCTGCTCCGCGCTGACCCCCTCCTGCTCGAGCCGGCGGCGGTTGCCGGTGGCCTGCTGCGGAGTCGTCAGGGCGTGCAGCCACCAGTGGTCCTCGGTGGCGACCAGGTGCAGCGTCCCGCGGTTGAACCAGGAGACGACCAGGGAGCGGTCGGCGAGCGCGGCGTCCAGGTCGGCCGTCGCCAGGCCGGTGCTGCGGGCCCGGATGCTCAGCCGAGCGCCGCGCAGGTCCTGCGCCTGGACCGCGAGCAGGTCGCGCGTGACCTCCTGCGGCGATCCCGCGGGCGACCCGGTCAGTCGCTGCGCCCGCAGCCGCCGCGTGACGTGGTCGGGGAGGGCACGGCGAGGCACGCCCTACATCGCCCCGAAGCCGACCCGCCTGCTCTCCGGCTCGCCGATCTCGACGTACGCGAGCTTGTCGGCCGGCACGACGACCCGCCGGCCGCGCTCGTCCTCGAGGGAGAGGACCTCGGACTTCCCGGCCAGCGCCGCCGACACCGCCTCGGTGATCTTGTCGGTGGACTCCGCACTCTCGATCACCAGCTCGCGGGTGGCGTGCTGGACACCGATCCTGACCTCCACGGGGACCTCCGGGTCAACTGCTGTTCGGGCGTGCTGGCGGACGTGCGCCCGCAAGGCTAGTGCGCGGCTACTGCTCGTGCAGCGGGAAGCCGCCCAGGCCGCGCCAGGACAGGCTGGCGAGCAGCCGCGAGGCCGCGTCGCGGGGGATCGAGCCGCCGTCGGCCAGCCAGTAGCGCGCCGTCACCTGGGCCATCCCGACCAGGCCGACGGCCAGCAGCCGGGACTGCTCGCCGGGCAGGCCGGTGTCCTCGTTGATGACCTGGCTGATCAGCTCGGCGCAGGCCAGCGTGGTGCCCTCGACGCGCTCGCGGACCTCCGGCTGGTTGGTCAGGTCGGACTCGAAGACCAGCCGGAAGGCGCCGCCGTCCTCGTCGACGAACCGGAAGTAGGCCTCGATCGTGGCCGCGACCCGCTGCTTGTTGTCGGTGGTGGAGGCCAGCGCCTCCCGCACCGCGGCGACCATCGCGTCCGCGTGCTCCTCGAGCAGGGCCAGGTAGAGCTCGAGCTTGCCGGGAAAGTGCTGGTAGAGCACCGGCTTGCTGACGCCGGCCCGGTCGGCGATGTCGTCCATCGCCGCCGCGTGGTAGCCCTGGGCGACGAAAACCTCCTGCGCCGCACCGAGCAGCTGGCGCCGCCGTGCCGAGCGCGGGAGGCGGGCACTGCGGGCGCGAGGGTCCGCGGCAGCGGGCACGTGGTGCTCCTTCCCTGGCGTCGAGGCTCTGTCGTCGAGGCGGGTGCGGTCAGCGGTACTCGTCGTCGCCGGGGTCGACGACCCGCCCCTGCTCGGCCCGGTCGGCGGGGTCCGCCTCACCCGGGTCGTCGGGACCACCGCCGGCCGGGCTCGTGGTGTCGGGCTCGGCAAGGTCGGCGCGCTGCTCGAGCGCGTCCTCGACCGGGACCTCGGCCGAGTCGGCCTCGCTGGGCTCCTGCTCCCTCTCGGTCATGCACCCACCCTAGGGGGGCGGCGGCCTCCGGGATCGATGCAGCGCGAAGCGGTCGGAATCAATGCCGGCCAAGTGCAGCGCGTCCGCGCGCGGGCTGCGACACTCTGCCCGTGACCGTCACCGACCACGGGGACCTGGTGTCCGCGCTGCTCGGGGTCCCGGGGGTCGCCGCCGCCGCGGTGGAGCCGACCGCCGGCGGCCCGGGCACGCTGCGCCTGCAGCTCGCACCGGGCGCCGACGAGGTCGGGGTCGCCGGCGCGGTCAACCGGATGCTGCGCAGCCGCTTCGGCCTCGCGGTCGACGCCGACCGGGTGCGCGTCCTCGGCGAGCCACCCGTCCGCCCGGCCGTCATCCCGGCCAACGGCCTGTCCACGCAGTCCAACAGCATCGTGCCTCCCGAGCTGCGTCCGGACGTACGCCCCGAGGTCCGTGCCGAGCCGCGCCCGGACCCGCGACCGGAGGTGCGCGCCGAGCCACGTCCGGACCCGCGACCGGAGGTGCGCGCCGAGCCCCGCCCGGAGGTGCGCGCCGAGCCCCGCCCGGAGGTCCGCGCCGAGCCGCGTCCGGAGGTCCGCGCCGACCCGAGTCCGGCCGTACGCCCGGCCGGCGCCCCTGCCGACAATGACGTGTGGCACCCGACGCCTCGACGGCCGCTGCCGGCTGCGGTCGAGGCCGCGCCGGCACCTGCGCCGGCCGCCGCCCGGTCGACGCCTCGGCTGCTGATCGAGCGCGTCCAGCTGGTGTCCTCGGGACTGACGACCTCGGTGACCGTCGCCCTGAGCCACGACGGCCGCACCGTCGAGGGACGCGCCGACGGCACGGCCACGGCCGGCAGCCTGCACCGCTCGGTGGCGCACGCAACGCTTCGTGCCGTCGAGCAGGTGACCGACGACGTGCGCTTCGACGTGGAGCACGTCGAGGTGGCCCAGACCGGCCCCGACCGCACCGCGCTGGTCGTGGTGTCGATGGTCACCGAGCGGGCCAACCAGCGGCTCTCCGGGGCGTCGGTGGTCCGCGAGGACGTCCGTCAGGCGGTCATCCGCGCGGTGCTGGCCGCGGTCAACCGGCGGCTCGAGCCGCTGATCGCCGACGTGGACCTCGCCGTCCCGACAGCGCCGGCCGGCGGGCGGGAAGACCTCCGGCGGTGACCGTCCGGCCGCACTGGCCGGGTCACCTGGTCGAGCTGCCCACCGGGCCCCTGCACGTCCGTGAGGCGGGCGAGCCGGGAGGGGGCCGCGAACCGGCGGTCATGGTGCACGGCCTCGGCGGCGCGGCGACCAACTGGACCGACCTGATGGGACTGCTCGAGGACCGGCTGCACAGCCTGGCACCCGACCTGCCGGGGTTCGGCTGGTCGCCGCCGCCACCGCACGGCGACTACTCCCTGCGGGCGCACGTCGCGGCCGTCGTCGCGCTGGCCGAGGCGACCGACCGCGGCGCGGTCCACCTGCTCGGCAACTCGCTCGGCGGGACCGTCGCCCTCGTCGTGGCCGCGACCCGACCGGACCTGGTGCGCACCCTGACGCTCGTCTCGCCCGCCCTCCCTGTCCTCCGGCCGCGGGCCACCAACGTCCACCTGCCGGCTCTCGCCGTCCCGTTCGCCGGGCAGCGGCTGGCCCGGCGGCTCGGTCGGTTCCCGGTCGAGCAGCGGGTGCGCGCCACCATCGCGCTGTGCTGGGCCGACCCCTCCCGGGTCCCGGCGGAGCGGGTGGCGGAGGCGATCGACGAGGCCGACCGCCGCGCGCGTCTCGACCACGACTCGGACGCGATGCTGCGGTCCCTGCGCAGCCTGATGAGCGCCTACCTGCGCCCGCGCGCCTGGCCACTCTGGTCGCTCGCCGAGCACGTCACGGCCCCCACGCTGCTCGTCTACGGCCTCAAGGACCGCCTGGTCGACCCGCGCACCGCGTCCCGCGCGGCGAAGGCGATCCCGGACAGCCGGCTGGTGGTCGTGCCCGACAGCGGGCACGTCACGCAGATGGAGCATCCCGGGCTGGTCGCCCGGGAGGTCCGCCGGCTCCTCCCCTCCGGGACCGCCGCCACCCCCGGTTCGCGCGGCTAGCCCACCGGGCGTGCGGTCAGGAGCAAGTACTCCCACTCCATCGCGAAGGACCCACCGACGGTCGAGCCGCCGACGTCGAAGCGGCGCGCCAGGTCCTCGAGCGCCGCGTCCAGCTGGGCGACCTTCGTCGGGTCGTCGGCGATGTTGCGGTAGGCGACGATGGTCGGCCCGTAGCAGGCCTTGAAGTAGTCGCGGAAGTCCGCCGGCCGCCGGAAGAGGTCGATGCGCACCGTCTTCCTCGTGGCGGTCACGTCGGTGACCCGGTCGCCGAACAGCTCGCGCACGTGCGACTCGCTGCCCCACAGCGGCGGCGGCTGCGCACCGGGCGGGGGCGGCGCCGCGAAGGGCTTCATGGTCGCGAACATCTGCCCGATGAAGCCCTCCGGCGTCCAGCTGATCAGTCCGATGGTCCCGCCGGGCCGGGTGACCCGGACGAGCTCGTCGGCGCTCTCCTGGTGGTGCGGGGCGAACATCACGCCGACCACGGAGATGACGGTGTCGAACTCGTCGTCGGCGAACGGAAGCGCCTCGGCGTCGCCCTGCCGCCAGTCGAGCGACAGCCCGTCGGCCTCGGCGTGCTCGCGGCCGATCTCGAGCAGCTCCGGCGTGAGGTCGCTCGCGACCACGGTGGCGCCCGTCCGCGCCGCCGGGATCGCGGCGTTGCCGGTGCCCGCCGCCACGTCGAGGACGCGGTTGCCCGGCCCGATCCCGGTGGCGGCCACGATCTCCGGGCCGAGCGGGTGGATCAGCTCGGTGGCGACGGCGGCGTAGTTGCCCAGCGCCCACATCGCCCGGTGCTTGCTCTTGAGTGCGCGGTCGGCCTCGACCGCGTCCAGTACCTCGGTCATCGCTGGTTCGTCCTCCCCTGGGGCTCGTCGCGAGCCCGGTGGCGTCCTCTGACGGGACCCACTCTGCGGCGGCCCGGGGGTGGGGTCATCCGTGCTGCACACGGAAACTGTGTCCGTACGCCCGGGCGATGCTCGTACGGTTGGCACCGTGGCCGGTGGCGGAGGACCTGACCTGACCACGCGCGAGAGCGCGGTCCTGGGCGCCGTGGAGCGGCGACTGGGCAACGCCGACATCGCGGCCGAGCTGCACATCTCGGTGCGCACGGTCGAGAGCCACATCGCGGCTCTGCGCCGCAAGCTGGCCGTCGACAGCCGCGCAGGTCTCATCGACGCGGCCCGGGCCCGCCGGGGGAGCACGGTCCCGGTGCCGCAGAACTCCTTCGTCGGGCGCGACCAGGACCTCGCAGCGGTAAGCGACCTGCTGGTGATGGACCGCTTCGTCACCCTGGTCGGGCCGGCGGGGAGCGGCAAGACCCGGCTGGCCATGGAGCTCGCGGCGCGCCACGACCGGGTGCCGCTGGTCGTCGAGCTCGAGCACGCCGGCCCCGGCGACGTCCTGCGGGTGGTCGCGAAGGCGGTCGGCATGGGCACCGACGCTGCAGGCGACCTGCTCGCGGCGACCGGCACGTCCCTGGCAGCTCAGGACTACCTGCTGGTGCTGGACAACTGCGAACGAGTGACTGACGGGGTCGCCCGGCTGGTCGCGGAGCTGCTCGCGATGGCAGGCGCGCTGCGGGTGCTCGCCACCAGCCGCTCCCCGGTGGGCGGCGCGGCCGAGACCGTCTACCCGCTGGAGCCTCTCGAGGTCGGCGGGTCCGACGACGGCGCGGTGCGGCTCTTCGTCGACCGGGCCCGGGCCTCGTCGCCGACAACCGGGCTGTCCGAGGGCGAGGACGACATCGCCCTGGTCCGCCGGGTCTGCCAGCGGCTGGACGGCCTGCCGCTGGCGATCGAGCTCGCGGCCGCCAGGATGCGCCACCTCTCGCTCGCCGAGCTGGCCGTCCGGCTGGACGCGGGCTTCGGGGCCATCGACCGCAGCGGCCGGGCCGGGCGTCACGCGACGCTGGAGAGCGCCTTCGCCTGGTCGTGGGAGATGCTCGACGACGAGGAACGCGCGGTCCTCGCCCGGCTCGCCGCGCTGCCGCGCACGTTCGACCTCGAGCTCGCCGAGGCGGTTGCCGGGCCGGGTGCCGGGGACGTCACGCTTCGCCTCCTCGACCGGTCGCTCGTGTCGGTCGCCCGACAGGCGACGCCGACCAGGTTCCGGCTGCTCGAGTCGCTGCGGGCGTACGTCCTGGACCGGGCACCCGCTGACACCGTCCGCGAGGTCCGCGACGCGCACGCCGACTACCACCGGGCGGTGGCGGGCGCGTTCGCCGAGCGCGCCCGCACCGACGACAGCCGGGCGGCCGCTGAGACCGCCGCCATGCTCTGCCCGGAGATCAACGCGGCCGTCGAGTGGTCGCTGGAGGAGCACCCGGACCTGGCGCTCTCGCTGGCCTGCACGCTGTCCGTCGGAGGCGAGCAGTACGGGCCGGACATCGCGAGCCTGCTGTCGATCGCGCGCACGGCACGGCACCCGGCGGTGCGGGAGATGGCGACGCCGGAGGAGCTCTTCGAGATGGGGGCGGCGATGGCATACGTCGACCTCGACCTGATGGCCGAGCTTGCCGATCTCTGCCGCGCGAAGGCGGCCGCCGGCGGACCGGCGGACGAGCTGGCGGCGGAGCACCTCGCGGGCCATGCGGCCGCCTACCGGCACGAGCCCGAGGCGGCGCTCGTGCACTTCGCCCGGGCCGAGCAGCTGGCCGACGAGCTGCTGGACATGTGGCACCTCGGCCACATCCGCCAGATGCGAGGCATCGCCTACCGGGACCTCGGCGACCACGAGTCGGCGATGGCGTCCTTCGAGTCGGCGATGCACACCTTCGGGCTGGCCGGCGACGCGATGCACGTCAACAACTCGCTCTACATGATGGCGGCCAACGCGGTGCCGGCGGGCCGGCCGGTGGAGCAGGCCGTCACGTGGGTCGAGCAGTGCGTGGACTACTCGCGGCGGAGCAGCAACCGCCACGAGTACGCGCACGCGGTGCTGACGCGTGCGCAGCTGGTGTCCCGCGACGACGCCGAGGCCGACCTGCGGGAGGCCGTCGAGGTCTTCCGGTCCGTGGGCGACCTCCGCTGCCTGACGCGGGCCTTCCTGCGGCTCGCCGACGACCGGCCCCCGGCGGTGAGCCGGCCGCTGCTGGAGCAGGCACTGGGCACGGCGACCCGGGCGCGCGACCGGGAGCACCAGGCGACCGCGCTGCAGCGGCTCGCGGCGGCGTCCTGGGAGGCCGGCGCCGGCCACGAAGCGGCCGCCGCCTACGGGGGGCTGGCCCAGCTGGTCGGCGACGACGAAGCAGCCGGCCGCTGCCCCGACGGGCTGGTGGCCGCCGCCCTCGACGCCTGGCCGGCGGCGGTGGCGCAGGGCCGCGGCCGGTTCCTCTCGCTGGCGTAGGCCGGTCGACGCACACGACGGAGGGGGCGGGATGCGCACGGCAGGCATGGTGCACGGCTGGCTGAGCGGCCTGGTGGGCCCAGGGACACCGGACGAGGCCGGTCCGCCGGACCCGCCCGACCACTCCCTCTGGTGGGTCGAGCGGGTGGTTCGTCGCCGCCACGCCTGGTTGGTCGGCATCGGCGGGACGGCTGTCGTGGCGAACGAGATCGCGCTGTTCGGCGCCGAGCTCAAGGACTGGGACTGGCTTCTGGTCAGCGGCTTCGCTGTGCTGCTGGTCGCGTTGTACCTGCCGACGCTGCTTCCGGACAAGCTCGAAGATGCCGTCACGCGGCTCGCCAATCGTCAGGTCGTGACCGGCGGTCCCGCGCTGAAGGACTTCCTGACCGTCCTCCATCGCGACGCACGACGATGGGCCCTGTGGGGAGCCGGTGTCGCCGTTGTGGCCATCGTCGGTGCCTTCGCCTGGGTGCAGCGCTTCGGACCGGACTCCCTGATGCTGGTCGAGGCGGTTGCGGCCGTGCCGGTGGGGCTCTTCGCCGGGCGAGCGGCCTACTACGGCACGCTCTGCCGCCGCCTGGTCCGTGCCGGTTACACCGTCACCCCCAACCCGTTCCATCTCGACGGTGCCGCGGGTCTCCGCCCGGAGTCGTGGCTAGATGAACGCCAAACGTTCATGATCATGGAAAGCAGGCGGCTCAGCGCCGAGCATGCGGCCTGGCCGCCTGGCCGATGCGGGCCACGTCCGGCGGTTCCGCGGAGACGGCCATCCCGCGGAGCTGCCGCTCCAACGCTCCTGAGGCGGCGACTCAAGTCACCTCAGCCAGTTGCCGGTCAGAGCGGGGTGACGTAGGCCCCCGAGATGCCGCCGTCGACCAGGAAGGTCGACGCGGTCACGAAGCTCGACTCGTCGCTGGCCAGGAAGACGACCGCGTTGGCGATCTCGACGGGGTCGGCGAAGCGGCCCATCGGGACGTGCACCAGCCGGCGGGCGGCGCGCTCGGGGTCCTTGGCGAAGAGCTCGCGCAGCAGCGGGGTGTCGACCGGCCCGGGGCAGAGGGCGTTGACCCGGATGCCCTCACGGGCGAACTGGACGCCCAGCTCGCGGCTCATCGCGAGCACGCCGCCCTTCGAGGCGGTGTAGGAGATCTGCGACGTGGCCGCGCCCATCACCGCGACGAAGGACGCGGTGTTGATGATCGAGCCGCGCTGCTGTGCGCGCATGTGCGGCAGGACCGCCTTGCAGCACAGGTAGACGCTGGTGAGGTTGACCTCCTGCACCCGCCGCCAGGCGTCGAGCCCGGTGTCGAGGATGGAGTCGTCGTCGGGCGGGGAGATGCCCGCGTTGTTGAACGCGATGTCGATGGTGCCGTAGGTCTCGATCGTCCGCGCGACCATCGCGTCGACCTGGCCCGGGTCGGTGACGTCGCAGTTGACGTAGATCCCGCCCAGCTCGTCCGCGACCTCGCCGCCCCGCTGGTCGTCGAGGTCGACGACGACGACCTTGGCGCCCTCGTCTGCGAAGCGCCGCGCGGTCGCGAGCCCGATGCCGCCCACGCCGCCGGTGACGATCGCGACGCGGTCCTGCAGCCGTCCAGCCATCTGGTCAGTCCTCCGTGCTGATGAAGACGTTCTTGACGTCGGTGAACGAGTCGAGGGCGTCCGGCCCGAGCTCGCGTCCGACTCCGGACTGCTTGAAGCCGCCGAACGGCGTCGAGTAGCGCACCGACGAGTGCGAGTTGACCGACAGGTTGCCGCTCTCGACGCCGCGGCTCACCCGGATCGCCCGGCCGACGTCCCGCGTCCAGATCGACCCCGACAGTCCGTAGACCGAGTCGTTGGCCATCCGGACGGCGTCCGCCTCGTCGTCGAAGGGCAGCACTGCCACGACCGGCCCGAAGACCTCCTCGCGCCACACCGGGTCCTGGTCGCTGCGCGGGATGACGACGGTCGGGGCGTACCACCAGCCCGCGCCGTCGGGGACGCTGCCGCGGAAGGCGACGTCGACCCCGGCGCCCTCGACGAAGGACGCCACGTGCTCGCGGTGCGCGGCGCTGATCAGCGGCCCCATCTCGGAGTCGTCGCGCTCCGGGGCGACGACCTTCACCCCGGCAACCGCCGGCTCCAGCAGCTCGAGGAACCGGTCGTGCACGCTGCGCTCGACCAGGATGCGGCTGCGCGCGCAGCAGTCCTGGCCGGCGTTGTCGAAGACGCCGTACGGCGCCGTGGCGGCTGCCTTCTCCAGGTCGGCGTCGGCGAAGACGATGTTGGCGCTCTTGCCGCCGAGCTCCAGGGTCACCCGCTTCACCTGGGAGGCCGCCTTGGCCATGATGCGGGTGCCGACCTCGGTCGAGCCGGTGAAGCAGATCTTGCGCACCCACGGGTGGGCGACGAAGGCCTCGCCGACGACCGAGCCCTTGCCGGGCAGCACGGTCAGGACGTGCTCGGGGAGCCCGGCCTCCAGGGCCAGCTCGCCGATCCGCATCGCGGTCAGCGGGGTCAGCTCCGCCGGCTTGAGCACCACGGTGTTGCCGGCGGCGAGAGCAGGCGCGAGTCCCCAGCCGGCGATCGGCATCGGGAAGTTCCAGGGAACGATGACGCCGACGACGCCGAGCGGCTCCTTGAACGTGATGTCGATGCCGCCGGCCACCGGGATCTGCCGGCCGAAGAGCCGCTCCGGGGCGGCCGAGAAGTAGTCGAGGACGTCACGGACGTTGCCGGCCTCCCACCGCGCGTTGGAGATCGTGTGCCCGGAGTTGCGCACCTCGAGCATCGCCAGCTCGTCGGTCGCCGCGTCCACCGCGGCGGCGAAGCGGCGCAGCAGGCGGCCGCGGTCGGCGGGGGTGACGGCCCGCCAGGTCTGGAAGGCCTCGTGCGCGGCGCCGATCGCCCGGTCGGTCTCCTCTGCGGAGACCAGGTCGACGGTCCGCACCTCGATGCCGGTCGACGGGTCGACGACCACGTGGGTGGTCTGGCTCATCGCGGGCGGGTCACATCCTCTCGAAGCCGCGGAAGCGCTCCCAGTCGGTGACTGCGGCCCCGAAGGCAGCCAGCTCGACGTCGGCGTAGTTGGTGTAGTGGTCCACGACGGCGTCCCCGAGCGCGGCACGGGCGATCGCCGACCCGTGGAAGAGGTCACGAGCCTCCTGCAGGGATTTCGGTACGTGCGGGTGCTGCGAGCTGTAGGCGTTGCCCGCGAAGGCGTCCTCGAGCTCGAGCTCCTCGTCGATCCCGTGCAGGGCACCGGCGAGCATGCCGGCCATGGCCAGGTAGGGGTTGACGTCGCCGCCGGGCAGCCGGTTCTCGAGCCGCATGCCTGCGCCGTGGCCGACCACGCGTAGCGAGCAGGTGCGGTTGTCGTAGCCCCACGCCGTCGACGTAGGGGCGAAGCTGCCGACCTGGAAGCGCTTGTAGGAGTTGATGTTCGGCGCGTAGAGCAGGGTGAGCTCGCACATGGTGGCCTGGATGCCGGCGATGAACCGCGAGAAGAGCGGCGTCATCCCGGAGCCCTCGTCGAAGACGATGCTGCCGTCGGAACCGCGCAGGCTCATGTGGATGTGGCAGGAGTTGCCCTCGCGCTCGTCGAACTTCGCCATGTAGGTCAGTGCCTTGCCCTGCAGGGCGGCGATCTCCTTGGACCCGTTCTTGTAGATCGAGTGCTGGTCGGCGGTCCGGACCACCTCGTCGTACTTGAAGGCGATCTCGTGCTGCCCGAGGTTGCACTCACCCTTGGCCGACTCGACGATGAAGCCCGCGCCGACCATGCCGTTGCGGATGTCGCGGAGCAGCGGCTCGACCCGGCTGGTGCCGAGCAGCGAGTAGTCCACGTTGTACTGGTTGGCGGGGGTCAGGCCGCGGTATGCGCTGTCCCACGCCGTCTCGTAGCTGTCGTTGAAGACCATGAACTCCAGCTCGGTGCCGGCGAGTGCGACCAGCCCCTTCTCCGCGGCCCGGCGCACCTGCCGCCGAAGGATGCTGCGCGGGCTCTCGTGGACCGGTGAGTGCTCGCCGTCCAGCCACGCCAGGTCGCACATCACCATCGCCGTCCCGGGCAGCCACGGCAGCGGGCGGAGCGTGTCGATGTCCGGCACGAGCTCCATGTCGCCATAGCCGCGCTCCCAGGAGCTGATGGCGTAGCCGTCGACCGTGTTCATGTCGACGTCGACGGCCATCAGGTAGTTGCAGCCCTCGGTGCCGTGCTCCAGGACGGTGTCGAGGAAGAACTGCGCGTGGAACCTCTTGCCCTGCAGTCGGCCCTGCATGTCCGGAAAGGCGGTGATGACCGTGTCGACCTCGCCATCGCGCACCTGGGTGCGCAGCTTGTCGACCGAGAGCGCGGGACTGGGGAGCGTCATGGCCGGACACTAGCGACTCGCCGATGGCCTCCTGACCGGAATCAGGTGCGTGATCGTTCCGGGAGGTGCACACTCGCGCCAACTGCACACGACGTCATGTCCGCTGGCGGGGGAACGGACCCTGTTGCCTGGAGGGTGTACGTGGCTGATATCAGTCAGCTCGACGACGACGAAAGACGCCTCGCCGAGCTCGGGTACAAGCAGGACCTGCATCGCAGTTGGTCCGGTTTCTCCAACTTCGCGATCTCGTTCTCGATCATCTCGATCCTGGCCGGCTGCTTCACCAACTTCGGCGCGGGCTTCAACAACGGCGGCCCGATCTCGATCTCGTGGACCTGGCCCATCCTGGGTGCGTTCATCCTGCTCATCGGGTTCACGATGTCCGAGCTCGTCTCGGCGTATCCGACATCGGGCGGTATCTACTGGTGGGCCTCCAAGCTCGGCGGCGCGAAGGCGGGTTTCTTCACCGGCTGGCTGAACCTGATCGGCCTCGTCGCCGTCACCGCCGGTGTCTCCTACGGCTGCGCGACCTTCATCGACCTGACGGTGAGCACGTATTCGGACTCCTACGCCGGACAACTACTCGCTCACGCGGGTGTTCTTCACGTTCCTGGCCGTGCTGATCGTCGTCTCGGTGCTGAACATCTTCAGTAGTCACCTGATGGCGATCGTCAACAACATCTCGGTCTGGTGGCACGTCGTCGGCGCCTCGATCATCGTGCTGATCCTGATCTTCGTCCCCGACCAGCACCAGTCGTTCAGCTACGTGTTCACCGAGCGCTTCAACAACTCCGGCTACAGCGACGGCAGCACCACCAGCCTCGCCTTCTGGTTCGCCGTGGTCCCGTTCGGCTTCCTGCTGACCCAGTACACGATCACCGGGTTCGACGCCTGTGCCCACCTCTCCGAGGAGACGTCGTCGGCCTCGATGGCGGCCGCCAAAGGCATCTGGCGGTCCATCTTCTACTCCGTGATCGGTGGCTACATCCTGCTGCTCTGCGTGGTGTTCGCCATCCCCAACGCTGAGGACGGGTCGCCGGACAACGCCGGCGCCGGCGCAGGCGGCGTGGCCTACATCTTCACCGAGTCGCTCGGCACCAACTGGGCCGCGTTCGTGCTCTTCATCTCGGCGTCCGCCCAGGTGTTCTGCGCGACCTCGTGCATGACCTCGGCATCCCGGATGACGTTCGCCTTCAGTCGCGACGGCGCGATCCCCGGTTCGGCCACCTGGCAGAAGCTCACGGCGAAGCGCGTACCGGCGAACGCTGTGATGCTCGTGGCCGTCTGCTGCGCGCTGGTGACCGCGCCGGCACTCATCGAGGTCAACGTAGGCACCGAAGATGCACCGGTGATCCTGCCCGTCGCGTTCTACGCGGTGACGTCCATCGCAGTCATCGGGCTGTACCTCGCGTTCGCCATCCCGATCTGGCTGCGCTGGCGGCACGGCGACAACTTCGAGGCCGGCGCCTGGAACAACGGGTCGAAGTACAAGTGGATGAACCCGATCGCGGTAGCGGAGATCGTGATCGTGTCCGTCTACCTGATGCTGCCGTTCATCCCGGGGGCCAACCCGTTCAGCGACGACTTCCAGTGGAAGTACATGAACTATGCGCCGATCGTCACGCTCGGTGCACTGCTGCTGCTCGTCGATCTGGTGGGAGGTGTCGGCGAAGAAGTGGTTCACCGGCCCCAAGCACACGATCGACACGGCAGTGGTCGAGGTCTTCGACACCTGACCGGTCTCCGACGATGGCCCGTCGCCCAGGCTGATCTCCTCAGTCGGGGCGGCGGGCCTCGTCGAGCAGGCGGGCGAAGTCCGGCCCGTCGAACTCCGCCACGGCAAGGTCGTACTTCGCCATCCCCCAGGCCCAGAAGTCGAAGTCGATCGGGCTGACCTCGGTCTGGATCGATGCCCACAGCGTCCACCCGTAGCGCGCCATCAGCCCGAGCAGCCGGGCGCGGGCGACCTTGTGGCGCAGGTGACGGCCGTAGTAGCTGTCGACCAGCACCGCGAGCTCGTCCAGCGACAGCTCCGACTCGCTCCAGATGTTGCCCAGCTCGAAGCACGGGTCGTTGTTGCCGCCGTACTCGTAGTCGATGACCCAGAGCCGGTCCCCGTCGTCGATGAAGTTCGCCGCGAGCAGGTCGTTGTTGCACGGCACGGTCGGCTCGCGGCGTACGGCCAGGGCCGCCTCGACCTCCGCCGCGCGCGGCGCGAGGTCGAGGTAGCGGTCCGGCAGCCGGAAGCCCCGGTCCTGCACCAGTGCGAGGTAGCGGCGCTGGATCGCGAACATGTCGAAGTCGCTGACGAACCGCGGCCCGCCATGCAGCTGCCGGCAGACGGCCGCGACCCGGTGGAGCATCGCCTCGTCGCGGAGGTCGTCGGGCACCAGGGCGCGGCCCTCGATCCACTCGACGACCAGCGCCTGCCGGTCGGGCAGGTAGGCAAGGACCGGCGATGCCGCCCCGCTCTCGGCCGCCCGGCGAGCGTTGGCCTCCTCGGCGTCGCGGTCGATCGCCAGCAGGTCGCCGTCGCTGCTCGACAGCCGGACGACGACCGCGCGCTCCGGCGTCGTGACCCGGAAGCTGACGTTGGTGAGCCCGCCCTCGAGCGGCGTCACCGTGCGCGGCTCGCCGGCCAGGACGCCGCTGCCTGCCAGGTCGGCGACCGCCGCATGCAGCCGCTCGAGGACGTCGGGCACGGCACCGGAACCTACTAGGCTCCGCGCGTGCCGGCCGACCGATCTCTCCCGGAGTCCGCGCAGGTGGTCGTCATCGGCGGCGGCGTCGGGGGAGCCAGCGTGGCCTACCACCTCGCCGCCCTCGGCCAGACCGACGTCGTCCTCGTCGACCGCTCCGAGCTGACCAGCGGCTCGACCTTCCACTCGGCCGGCCTCGTCGGGCAGCTGCGCGCCGACCCGACCCTGACCCGGATGAACATGTACTCCGTCGAGCTCTACCGCGAGCTGCAGCGGGGGGAGCACCCGCCCGGCTGGGTCGAGTCCGGAGGCATCCGGCTGGCCTCGTCTCCCGAGCGGATGGAGGAGATCCGCCGCCAGATCAGCTGGGCGACCGCGTTCGGCCTCGACCTGCAGGAGCTCTCGGCGGCCGAGGCGTGCGACCTCTTCCCACTCATGGACCCGACCGGTGTCGTCGGGGCCGCCTACCTCCCGAGCGACGGCTACCTCGACCCGTCGCAGCTCTGCTACTCCCTCGCCAACGGTGCGCGCGCCAAGGGCGTGCAGGTCCACCCGCACACCCGCGTCGTCGGGATCGACACCGACCGTGGCCGGGTCAGCGCCGTGCGCACCGACAAAGGCGCTGTTGCGTGCGAGGTCGTCGTCGACTGCGGCGGGATGTTCGCCGCCGAGATCGCCCGGCTGGTCGGCGTGCGCGTGCCGCTCGTCCCGATGTCGCACCAGTACGTCGTCACCGAGCCCGTCCTTCCGCCCGGCACGACCCAGCTCCCGACGCTGCGCGACCCGGACCTCCTCGTCTACTGGCGGCAGGAGGTCGACGGTCTCGTCATGGGTGGCTACGAGCGCAACCCGTCCGCATGGACGGCCGACCACCGCACTTACGACTCGATCCCGCCGGACTTCAACGGCCGGCTCCTGCCCGAGGAGTGGGAGCGGTTCGAGGAGATCACCGCCAACTCCCAGGTGCGGGTGCCCGCCATGGCCGACGTCGGACTGCGCAAGGTCATCAACGGCCCGGAGGCCTTCACGCCCGACAACGAGTTCTGCCTGGGCGAGACCGACGTCGACGGCTTCTTCGTCGCGGCCGGCTTCTGTGCCCACGGCATCGCCGGCGCCGGTGGCATCGGCAAGGTGATGGCCGAGTGGATCGTGTCCGGTGACCCCGGCATGGACCTGTGGCACATGGACGTCCGCCGCTTCGGGCGGCAGTACCGCTCGCCGTCGTACACGCTCAAGCGAACCCTCGAGACCTACGAGACCTACTACGACATCGTCTACCCCGGTCACGAGCGGGAGGCCGGGCGGCCGCTGCGCATCGCGCCGGCCTACGAGTGGCACCGCTCCCACGGAGCGTCCTTCGGCGAGAAGGCCGGCTGGGAGCGGGTCAACCACTACGAGTCCAACGCGACCGCCGGTGACGAGTCGGAGCGACCCCGCGGCTGGGCCGGGCGGCTCTGGTCGCCCGCGATCGGCGTCGAGCACCGGGCGACCCGCGAGACGGCGGCGCTGTTCGACGAGTCGTCCTTCGCCAAGGTGCTGGTGACCGGGCCGGACGCCGCCGACCTGCTGCAGTGGGTGTGCGACAACGACGTCGCCCGGGGCGTCGGCGACATCACGTACACGCAGGCGCTCAACCAGCGGGGTGGCATCGAGTCGGACTTCACCGTGACGCGGCTCGGCGACGACGCGTTCATGGTCGTCACCGGCACGGCGTTCGGGTCGCACGACGTGTCGTGGCTGCGCAGGCAGGCTCGCCGCCGCGGTGCGGTCGCGCGCGTCGAGGACGTCACGTCCAGCCTGACGACGTACGCCCTCTGGGGCCCGAGCGCGCGCCACGTCCTGCGGGAGGTGACGGGCGCGGACCTGTCCAACGACGCCCACCCGTTCATGACGGCACGCGAGATCACCGTCGACGACGTGCCGGTGCGGGCGCTGCGGGTGACCTTCGCGGGTGAGCTCGGCTGGGAGCTCTACGCGCCCAGCGAGTACGGCGCTCGGCTCTGGACGACGCTCTGGGAGGCCGGCGAGCCGCACGGGCTGGTCGCCGGCGGCTACCGCGCGATCGAGAGCCTGCGGCTGGAGAAGGCCTACCGGGTGTGGAGCACCGACATCACCCCGGAGACCGACCCGTGGTCCGCGGGCCTGGGCTTCTGCGTCAAGCTCGACAAGCCGGGCGGCTTCGAGGGCGCCGACGCGCTGCGCGCGATGAAGGAGCAGGGGCCGCCGGCGCAGCGGCTGCGCTGCCTCACCCTCGACGACCCGCGGGCGGTCGCGCTCGGCAGCGAGCCGGTGCGCATCGACGGCGAGGTCGTCGGCCGGGTGACGTCGGGCGGCTACGGCTACACGGTCGGCAGGTCGATCGCGTTCGGCTACCTGCCCGCAGAGACCTCGAAGCCTGGCACCCGCGTCGAGGTCAACGTCTTCGGCGACTGGGTGCCCGGCGAGGTCACCGCCCAGCCGCTCCACGACCCCAAGTCAGAGCGGGTCCACGCCGACGCCTGACCGGCTCCTGCGTGGCACGATCGACGTACCCGCCCCCAACGGAGGTGCGCCATGGCCACGGACCTCACCGTCATCATCGACGACCACCCCGGCGAGCTGGCGAGAGTGACCAGTCTGCTCGGGGACGCCAGGGTGAACATCCACGGCTTCTGCGCGGTCCGCAGCGGTGGCGGCCAGGCAGAGGTGCACCTGCTGATCGACGACCTGCAGTCGGCGTTCTCGTCCCTGGCCGCGGCCGGCATCCGGGTCGCCTCGGAGCAGGAGGTCCTCGTCGTGCCGGTCCAGGACCGGCCCGGCGTGCTCGGCGACGTCGCGCGACGGCTCGGCGAGGCCGAGGTCAACGTCACCCTCGCCTACCTGGCCACGGACACCAGGCTGGTCTTCGCCGCTGACGACCTGGCGGCGGCCCAGGCCGCGCTCGAGTGACGGTGGACGTCCAGTTCGTGAGCCCTCAGGGCGTCCGCAGCCATGCCGTCCACGACCTGCCCGGACTGCTCGGGCGCGACGACGGCTTCGTCTGGGTCGACGTCCCGGCCCTCGACGACGAGGCCGCCCACCTCCTGTCGACGGTGTTCGGCTTCCACGAGATCGCGGTCCAGCTCTGCCGGGAACGCAACCGGCTGCCCACGTCGCACGCCTACCCGGACACGGTCTTCACCGTCCTGCACGTGCCGGAGCTCGGACGGGAGGGCCATGTCCACCTCCTCGAGCTCGACCAGTTCGTCGGCCGGGACCACCTGGTCTCCGTGCACGGACCGTTGAACCCGGAGGTCCCGATCGACCACGCCCTCGCGACCACCGCGGGCGTGCGAGCACGGCTCGAGTCCGGCCGGCTCCAACCGCGCACGCCGGTCGACCTGTCGCAGGCGATCGTCTCCGCGATGGTCCGGGAGATGCAGCGCGTCCTCACCAGGATCAGCGAGAAGGTCGCGGCCCTCGAGCAGCGCGTGATGGTCGACACCTTCCGACGGCCCGAGCAGCTGCTCGACGAGATGTTCCTCGTCCGCCACGAGCTGTTGACCGTCCGCACGATGTCCGCACAGAGCCATGACGTCTACGCGCGGCTCTCGGGACTCGGTCGCCACGTCCCGGCCGGGGACAAGCCCGCCTTCGAGGACATCGCTGACCAGTACAAGCGACTGAGGGGGATCTGCGACGGCGAGAAGGAGTTCCTCGTCGGGGTGATCGACCTCTACCAGACCCGGGTCGCCACCAAGATGACCGTCGCGGTGGAGCGGCTCGCCGTCCTGGCCGCGGTGACCCTGCCGATTACGGCGCTGGCCTCGATCTACGGCATGAACGTGATCGTGAACGACCGCACCCACCTGCCGCACCTGTTCGCAGTCATCGCCGTCATGGTCCTGATCAGCGGGGTGCTCCTCCGCTGGACGAAGCGCCAGGGCTGGTGGTGACGCCCGGCCGCCTCAGCCGCGGGCGCCGACCCGCAGGTCGGCCAGCAGAGCTCTCGTCGCGTCGGTGACCTCCGCGACGGCCCGGTCGAAGACCTCGGCGTTGGCCGGGCTGGGGGCGCGGAAGCCGCTGACCTTCCGGACGTACTGCAGGGCGGCGGCCCGGAGGTCGTCGTCGACGACGTCGTCGGTGAACGGCGGGCGGAGCGTCTTGATGCTGCGGCACATGCCAGGCAGCGTACGTCCGCCCGCCGACTGTCAGGGCTTGGTGAACCAGAGCAGGTAGTCGCCGGCGTGGCCGGGCGGGTGCCGGTCCCAGCACAGGAAGGTCTCGCCGCGGAAGGTGAGGTGCTGCGCGACGACCCGGCCGACGTCCCAGGCCAGCGGTGTCACGACGTCGGTCCGCCGACCTCCCGTCCCGCTGGCGGACACCAGGTTGGCCACGTTGACCACCGCATGACCACCGGGGCGGAGCAGCCCGGCCACCTGGGCGAAGACCTCCGACATCTCCCGGAGATAGGTCGGGTAGTGCCCGTCCTCGGTCGCGTAGCCCGTCAGGGCGTTCTCCGGGTGACCCACCCCCGTCATGTAGGGCGGCGACGTCAGCACCAGGTCGACCGGCCGGTCGACGACCCCCGCGAGGACGTCGCCGAGCTTGCGGGCGTCACCTTCGACCACCGTCGCCTCCGGCGCCCGACGGCGGCACAGCGCCGCGTGCTCGGCCAGCAGCTCCACCCCGACCGCCGACCGGCCGAGCCGGGTGGCCACGGCGAGTGTCGTCCCGTAGCCGGCGAAGGGGTCGAGCACCAGGTCGCCGGCCGAGGACGCATCCGACACCACCGACGCGGCGAGCGCCTCGGTGAAGTGCACGTCGTCGACCTGGCCGGTCGGACGCTCCTCGGCGAGCTCGTCGGCCCGCAGCAGCAGGTAGGGCTTCACCCGGCCGCGTCCACCAGGGCCTGGAACAGCCGCAGGTCGTCGCCAGCCTCCGGGTGCCACAGCACACCGACGGCGAAGCGGCGGTCCGGCGTCCTCGACGACCTCCGGCGTCCCGTCGTCGGCCCACCCGGTGACCGTCAGCTCGCCGGGTGAGGCGAGACCTTGGTGGTGGTACGAGGGCACGCTCACCCGGTCCCCGAGGATGCGGTGTGCCCGGCTGCCGGGATCGAGCCGCACCTCGTGCAACCCGTAGACGCCGGACGACGGCCGGTGCCGCTCGTGGCCCACTGCCTCCGGCAGGTGCTGCACGAGCGACCCGCCGCGCACCACCGACAGCAGCTGCATGCCGCGGCAGATCCCCAGGACCGGCACGTCGCGGTCCAGGGCCGCCCTCAGCAGCGGCACCTCCGCCGCATCGCGCTCCGGGCGCAGTCCGGTGGTCTCGGCGTGGGGCTTCTCGCCGTAGAGGGCCGGGTCGAGGTCGGCACCGCCGGCGAAGACCACGGCGTCCAGCCGCCCGAGGACCGCGTCGTCGCGGGCGGCGGTCGGGGGGAGCACGACGGCGCGCCCACCGGCTGCCTCGACCCGCTCGACGTAGCGGAACGGGAGCACGCACGCGGGGACGTCCCAGACGCCCCACTGGGCCTGCTCGACGTAGGACGTGATGCCGACGACCGGTGCCACCCGGTCATCGTGGCAGGTGGGGGCCGCTGCGTGGTCGCAAGGGCGCCGCCCGGGCCAGCGGGTCCACATGCTGAGGTCCGGGAATCCCGCCACGCCCCGGCGGGGTTCACTAGAGGTCGAGAACGCGACCGTCCTACCCGGAGGCCCTGTGTCCTTCCCCGCCCTCGTGGAGCCCGCCAGCGAGCTGACCGTCGACGAGGTCCGCCGATACTCCCGGCACCTGATCATCCCCGACGTCGGCATGACCGGCCAGAAGCGGCTGAAGAACTCCAAGGTGCTGGTCGTCGGCGCCGGCGGGCTCGGCTCGCCCGCGCTCCTCTACCTGGCAGCCGCCGGCGTCGGCACGCTCGGGATCGTCGACTTCGACGTCGTCGACGAGTCCAACCTGCAGCGCCAGATCATCCACGGCCAGTCCGACATCGGGAAGCCGAAGGCCGTGTCGGCCAAGGAGTCGATCGAGGAGGCCAACCCCTTCGTCGAGGTCGTCCTGCACGAGGAGCGGCTCGACTCGACCAACGTCTTCGAGGTCTTCGCGCCGTACGACCTCATCATCGACGGCACGGACAACTTCGCGACCCGCTACCTGGTCAACGACGCCGCCGTCCTCCTCGGCAAGCCCTACGTGTGGGGCTCGATCTACCGCTTCGACGGCCAGGCGTCGGTCTTCTGGGCCAACGCGCCCGGCGGCCAGGCGCCGTGCTACCGCTGCCTCTACCCCGAGCCCCCGCCGCCCGGCATGGTGCCGTCGTGCGCCGAGGGCGGCGTGCTCGGCGTCCTGTGCGCGTCGATCGGCTCGATCCAGGTCAACGAGGCCATCAAGCTCATCACCGGCATCGGCGACCCGCTGGTCGGCCGGCTGATGGTCTACGACGCCCTGGAGATGCAGTACCGCTCGGTGCAGGTCCGCAAGGACCCCGAGTGCCCGGTGTGCGGCAAGAACCCGGAGATCACGCTCGAGACCGGTCTCATCGACTACGAGGCCTTCTGCGGCACCATCAGCCAGGAGGCGGCCGACGCCGCGCGCGGGTCGACCATCTCGGTCAAGGACCTCAAGGCGATGATCGACGCCGACCAGGACTTCTACCTCGTCGACGTCCGCGAGCCCAACGAGTTCGAGATCGTGTCGATCCCCGGCACGACGCTGATCCCCAAGGACCGCATCCTCAACGGTGAGGCGCTCGGCGACCTTCCTCAGGACAAGCCGGTCGTCCTCTACTGCAAGACCGGGCAGCGCTCCGCGGAGGCACTCGCGGTGCTGAAGGGTGCCGGCTTCGCCGACGCGGTGCACGTCGGCGGGGGCGTCATCGCGTGGGCGAACCAGGTCGACCCGTCGCTGCCGACGTACTGATGGCCCACGAGCACGTCGCCGAGGGTCCCGACGACCAGACAGTGGTCCGCGACGTTCCCGCCCGGCACCGCTTCGAGGTCGTCGTCGGCGGCGAGGTCGCGGGCTTCGCGCGCTACCGGCGCGAAGGCGACGCCGTCGCCTTCCTGCACACCGAGGTCGACGACGCGTACGAGGGCCAGGGGCTCGGTTCGCGTCTCGTCGCCGAGGCGCTGCAGCAGGTGGCCGACCGTGGCTGCCGGGGTGCTGCCCTACTGCCCGTTCGTCCGTGCCTACCTGCAGCAGCACCGCGACCTGGTCCGGCTGGTCCCCGCGGAGCGGCGTGCGGAGTTCGACCTGGAGCGCGCGCCCTAGCGGCGACTGCTGCTGCCGTTCACAGCCGTTCGTGCCGTGCTGCCCATGCGGCGGCAGCAGCGCGCGAGGGGACACCAAGCTTCGTCCTGATGTTCGACAGATGGCGATGCACGGTGTGCGGGCTCAGGACCAGTCGTTCGGCGATCTGCGCGTCGGTCTCCCCATGAGCCACCAGGCGTAGCACCTCGACCTCGCGGTCGGACAGCTTGGGCGCGGCGCGCCTCGCCGCGGCATCGGGTCCGGGGTCCCGGCCGGCAAGAAATGTCAGTGTCGTGCTGACGACCGTGGCCGCGTTGCCGGCCCAGGGGAAGTGCGCCGCGCCGGTGAGCTCGACCAGTCGCGCACCGGCGATGCGAGCTGCCAGGTCGCGACCGAGGGCCACCGGGATCGCCCGGTCATCGCGCCGATGCAGGACCAGTGTCGGGACGGTCACCCTGGCCAGCAGCTCTGTCGCGTCGTGTGCGTAGACGAGGGACAGGTCCTGGGCGGCGGCCTCGGGTGAGGCGACCTGCCGCTGGAACCGGGCGAAGTCGGCCCGCTCCTCGGCCGAGGCTCCGGGGACGAAGACGTCGGCGAGGACGCGCGAGCCAAGGCCCCAATGACGTCGCACCAGGTCCACCATGGCGGCCCGTGCCGCCGGGCTCGCGATCTCGCGGCCATTGGCGTAGCCCCCGTACAGAACCAGCCGGCTGACCCGGTCCGGCATCGCGGCGGCGCAGCCCGCGGCTACGACCGAGCCTGAGCTGCCGCCGAAGAGCGCCGGGGCCTCGAGGCCGACCGCGTCGATGAGCCCGAGCAGGACGGCCACCTCCTGAGCCAGTGAGCGGGGGGTCGGCCCGTCCCGGTCGGACAGTCCCGAGCCGGGCCGGTCGTAGCGGATCACGCGATGGTCCTCTGCCAGGGCGAGGACGAACCTGCGGAACCGCATGTCCTGCCAGTCCAACCCCAGGTGGCTGCACCACCATCCGCCGAGAACAAGGGGAGGGCCCTCACCGACTGCGGTCCACGCCACTGCGCGGCCATCGACATCGGCGTAGCGGATCAGCTGGTCCGCGGTGCTCACGGCCAGCATCGTATTCTCCCGTCGCCGACGGCTCCTACGCCGTCGCCGACCTGTCAGTGGCGCTACCACCCGGCAGCCCCTGACGCGGAAAAATTCACGGGGACGCAGACCGCCCAGCCGAGGACGCTGATCGGGCTCATGCTCAGGTTCCGGACCCCGACGATCCAGCTGAGGCCGTCGTTCGACGGGGCTGACTGCTGCAGCTCGCCGGTGAGACCGCCGGACAGCGGCTGGATCCCTCCGCCGACCGCCCTCACGAAGGAGTCCGGGCAGTCCACCGTCCGACGTCTTCGCGTTCCTGGGCGGGGAGCTGGAGTCCGCCGAGATGTAGACGGGCTCGTGCACGCCCGGCAGGCCTCGCTCGCCGGGGTACCCCGGACGGTCCAGCGGCTCCGGCTGGGCCGGCTGC
Organism: uncultured Actinomycetota bacterium; assembly: GCA_963762865.1. Lineage (GTDB taxonomy): Bacteria > Actinomycetota > Actinomycetes > JACCUZ01 > JACCUZ01 > DATHAP01. The sequence continues at coordinate 30 of CAVXNC010000004.1, read as the reverse complement.
GCCGGCGGGGCCGGCGGGACCGGTCGCCCC
>CAVXNC010000003.1:0-475956 GCA_963762865.1 uncultured Actinomycetota bacterium | reverse complement strand
TGCCGAGCGTGCCGTGCGTCGGCCCGGTGCCCTTGGCGAAGGTCAGCGGGTCGTCGCCGTCGGCGTCGCTCGCGGACAGCGTGATCGTCTTGGGCGTGTCCTCGGTTGTGCTCATGCTCTGCCCGGCCGCGACCGGCGCGGCGTTGGGCGGTACCACGTTCATCGCCAGCGTGTCGCTGTCCGTCAGAGGCCCGCCGGCCCCGGTGTGACCCTGATCGTTGACGTTGACGGTCAGCGTGTCCGGGCCGGCGAACGCGGCGTCCGAGTGGTAGACCAGCCCGCCGGCGCTCGCCAGCGTGGTGTTGATCTGCCCCAGGCTCGCCGCGATCTGCACCGTCGCGGTCCCGTTGCCGACGATCTGGCCGGCGCCGATGCCGCCGGTCACGGTGGTGTCGACCGTCAGCGCGCCGTGGTCGACCTTGAGCTCGGCCGCGACGTCAGCGTCGGCGGCGTCGACGTCGGTCACCGAGATCCCCGCGAGTGGCGTGTTCCTGTGCCGCACGGCCGTCACCGGCCCCTCTGGCAACAGGATCACCGGGTCGTCGTTGACCGCGCCGACGGTGATCGACACCGTCTCGGTCGTCGACGTCTCGGGCCCGTCACACGCCGGGCCGGGCGCGCCGCAGTTGTCCGGGTCGCCCCGGTCGGTCACCCGGTAGGTGAAGCTGTCCGAGCCGTCCAAGTCCGCGCCGGGCGTAGGTCCGCGAGCCGCCGCTGCCCAAAGAAGGCCGTCCGCCGGGCCGGTCACGATCTCGTAGGTCAGGTTCCCGTCCGAGGGTCTCCACGTCGCTCACCAGCGCCGCCAGCCATCGATCGTCCCGGTGTCCTCGTCCCCGCTCAGGCTCGTCGGGCTCGCCTGCGGCGCGTCGTTCACCGGGTCGACGGTGATCGACACCGTCTCGGCGCTCGACGTCTCCGGCCCGTCGCAGGCCGGTCCCGGCGCGCCGGCAGTTGTCCGGATCGCCGCGATCGGTGACCCGGTAGGTCAGGCTGTCCGCGCCATTGAAGTCCGGGTCCGGGGTGTAGGTCGTCGCGGTCGCGCTGCCGTGCGCCGGCGGGTCGAGGATCTCGTAGATCAGGTTCCCCATCGGAGGTCTCGATGTCGCTGACCAGGTCCGCGAGGTTCAGCGACAGCGGGGTGTCCTCGTCCGTGGTGCGGGATCCCGGGGAGGCCGTGGGCGTGTCGTTGACCGGGCCGACCGTGATCGTGATCGTCCCAGTGGCCGACGTCTCCGGTGCGTCGCACGCCAGTCCCGGTACGCCGCAGTTGTCCGGGTCGCCGCTGGTCAGTGACCCGGTAGGCGAGGCTGTCGGTGCCGGTGAAGTCGGCGGCCGGGGTGTAGGTCGTCGCCGTCGCGGTCCCGTGGTCGGGCTGGGTGACGATCTCGTACGTCAGGTTCGCGTCCGAGGTCTCCAGGTCGCTCGCCAGCGCCGCCAGGTCCAGCGACACCGGCGTGTCCTCGTCGGTGGACCGCGACACGTCCGACGCCTGCCGGCGCATCGTTGACCGGGGTGACGGTGATCGTCACCGTCTCGGTGCTCGACGTCTCGCTCGCGTCGCACGCCGGACCCGGCGCGCCGCAGTTCGTCCGGGTCACCGCGATCGGTGCCCCGGTAGGTGAGGCTGTCCGTACCGTTGAAGTCCGGGTCCGGGGTGTACGTCGTCGCCGTCGCGGCGCCGTGCGCCGGCGCGCTGACGATCTCGTAGGTCAGGTCGCCGTCGGCGGTCTCCACGTCGCTCACCGCCGTCGCCAGGTCCAGGGTGAGCGGCGTGTCCTCCGGGGTGGCGCGGATCGTCGAGGCCGCGACCGGTGCCTCGTCGACCGGGTCGACCGTGATCGACACCGTCTCGGTGGTCGACGTCTCCGGCGTGTCGCATGCCGGTCCGGGCGCGCCGCAGTTGTCCGGGTCGCCGCGGTCGGTGACCCGATAGGTGAGGCTGTCGGTGCCGTTGAAGTCAGCGTCCGGGGTGTAGGTCGTGGCGGTCGCGCTCCCGTGCGCCGGCTGGCCGACGATCTCGTACGTCAGGTTCGCGTCCGAGGTCTCCAGGTCGCTCGCCAGCCCCGGAAGGTTCAGGGCGACCGGCGTGTCCTCGGCGGTCGAGCGGGACCCCGGGGAGGCAGTTGGAGTGTCGTTGACCGGGGTGACGGCGATCGTTACCGTCTCGGTGGTCGACGTCAGCGACCCGTCGCACGGCGCGCTAGAGCAGTTGTCCGGGTCGCCGCGGTCGGTGACCCGGTAGGTGAGGCTGTCGGTGCCGTTGAAGTCCGGGTCCGGGGTGTAGGTCGTCCCGGTCGCGGTGCCGTGCGCCGGTGCGCTGACGATTTCGTAGCTCAGGTCCGCGTCGGCCGTCTCCACGTCGCTCACCGCCGTCGCCAGGCCCAGGGTGAGTTGCGCGTCCTCTGCGGTTGTGCGGCTCGTCGGGGTCGCGACCGGGGCGTCGTTGACCGGGTCGACGGTGATCGAGACGGTCGCCGGGGACGAGGTAGCGCCGCCGTCACTGGCCGTGTAGGTGAAGTTGTCGGGGCCGTTGTAGTCCGCGTCCGGCGTGTACAGCACGTCGGCGGTGCAGATGTTGGGTGTCGCATGGCTGCAGGTGACCGACCCGATCGCGCCGAGCGAGCCGTGCGCTGGCAGGTCGCCGTTTGCGAAGCTGAGCGGGTCGTCGCCCTCCGGGTCGCTCGCCGACAGCGTGACCGTGACCGGCGTGTCCTCGGCGGTGTTCGCACTCTTTGAGTCCGCGACCGGCGGCTCGATCGTGTCGGACACCGTGATCGTAAAGGCGCCCTCGACCGACAGGGCCGGTGTGCCGTCGTCGGTCGCGCGCACCCGGATCGAGTACGAGAGCTGGGCCTCGAAATCGAGCACCGTCGCGGTCTCAAGCTTCGTTCCGTCGATCGCGAACTTGCCGTTGTCGTCGTCACCCGCGCCGGCGACCAGCGTGAAGGCGTGGCTCTGGCCGGCGTCGACGTCCATAACCGACAGGTCACCGACGGTTGTGCCGACCGGCTCGTTCTCCGCCAGCGTCGAGTTCGAGAGGCGAGCCCCGTCGGCGCCTCGTTGACGTCGCCGACCGTGACCGTGAGCGCCTTGGCGAAGGTTGCCCCCGCGGTATCGGTCGTCGCGACACGGATCGCGTAGGACGACTTCGTCTCGAAGTCGAACACCTGCGCGGTCTTGAGCTGGCCGGCGCTGATCGTGAACGACGCATTGTCGGCATCGCCGGTTCCCGCGACGAGCGCGAACGTATGCGAGTCGCCGGCGTCCGCGTCGGTCGCCGCGAGCGCGCCGACCGCTGTCCCGGCGGGCTCGTCTTCGGCGACGGTGGCCGGCGACAGCGCGATGTCGGTCGGCGCGCGGTTCTCTCCTACGTTGGTGACGGAGATCGCAAGCGCCTTCTGGAACGCCGCCCCGCTCTCGTCTCTCACCCGGACGCGAACCGTATAGCTCGACTTGACCTCGAAGTCGAACACAGCCGCGGTGCGCAGCTGGTTGCCGACGATCGTGAAGGAGCCGTTGTCGGCGTCGCCGGCGCCGTTGACGAGCGCGAAGGTGTGCGTGTCGCCGGCGTCGGGGTCGACCGCGGCCAGGGCGCCCACGGTCGTCCCGGCCGGGCGGTTCTCGACGACCGTTGAGCCCGACAGGGTCAGGTCCGTCGGGGCACGGTTCGCCGGGAAACCCTCGCAGCTCGGGTCGACGTCGTCCGGGGTGTCTGCGAGGGCCGTGTCCTTACCCAATCCGCAGACCAGTCGGTCTGTGAACGCAGCCCCGTCGCGCCCGTCGACGGTGTCCGGGCCCTTCTCACCGAACAGGTCGTCGTTGCCGTCTCCGGCTCGAAGCCGGTCGCCCTGGCGCCCGCCGAACAGCTGGTCGCGGCCGGTACCGCCGCGCAGGTCGTCCTCGCCGGCCGAGCTTCTCAGCTCGTCCTGGCCCTTGCCGCCCAGTAGCAGGTCGTCACCGTCGCCGCCCCGGAGCCGGTCCCCGCCCCGTCCACCGCGCAGCTCGTCCCGCCCGTTGCCGCCGCGGAGCAGGTCGTCGCCCCGCTCGCCGCGAAGCACGTCGTTGCCCCCGAGACCGCACAGCACATCCGCACCCGGCGTTCCGGTCAGCACGTCGTTCCCCGACGTGCCCACCAGCGTGCAGTTGGCCGCCGCCACCGCAGGCGCCAGCGCCACCGCCGGCAATGACGCGGCCGCCAAGACGAGCGCGCCAATCGACAGAGCAGCTGTTAACCGCAGCCCGCCGGCCCTGAGGGACCGACCGAGTACCGACCACGACTTCAGAACCTCGTGACCTCGTTGCTCTAGGGGCAACTGCTTCCGATGTCTCCCCGGCACATGAGTGCCACCAATGAGATAACTGCGCATCGTCGCCCCCCAGGGCGGATAGTCGCGGTGCCGGAAACGCCAACGCCCCACCGCTCGCGACGCCTCGACAATGCTCCCGCTGCCGGGGCCTCACAAGCGGAACGGCCACATCCCGGCCCCAAGAACGCGCAAAGAGGACGCGCGGCCGGATGTGCGATTTGTCCACTCGTGCCTGAGTTGTACGAGAGGACGCAACTTTGGCCGGCGCGGCAAAGTCTGAGATCACGTGCGGGCGATCAGGGCGGCACGCGGCCGAACGGAAGCCAGCGCCGACCTGAATCCGCCTCCGACGTCCGGGAAGGAGTCGGGTGTCGATCCGGCAAGCCGAGCCGGGCTGACTGCCAACCCGACCCCATACGGAGGCAGGCTGACCGAAGCGATCGATGTCTCCGCGGCGAGGTGCAGCCGGCCTGCCGACAGCTGGCGCGCAGGCCCCCGCCAGCTTGTCTTGTCCCGAGCGGTTCAAGTGCCCCCTCGAGTCGCCAAAGATCAACACCCCGCGGCCTCACTCTTCTGGCATCACGAGTGACAACGATCGTTGTCAGGCCCGAGCAACCCTTCCCGCGCACACCCTTGTATCGACATACGCGTGACGGGCTCGGCCCTCCGCCACCGGATCCGCCTTCGGCATGCGGTGCCAGATCGCGCCCGCAATGCGGGCCGTGAGGACAAAGCTGAAATGGCGGGCGCGCTGGAGACGTCCACGGTCGTAGCGCATGGTGATTCGAGGGTCGGCTTGGCACCGCCGATCTGAACATCGCGCACGACCCGCCGGCGTCGACGAGCTCGATGACGATGTGACGTTCTCGACCGCATACGTCGGCGATCTCACGAGCAGAACGGCACCTACGCGCCGCAGCGTGAGCACTACCGTGACGCCGTGAGCCGCCCTTGATACCAGCGTCCTCAGAGGTCGGACGGGCCGTAGGTCGCCCGCTGTGGCTGGCGTTCCTGACTGGATGCGGTGTCGGTCTGCTCGGAGGTCTGGTCGGATTGGGCGGTGCCGAGTTCCGGCTGCCGCTGCTCATCGGCCTGTTCGGTTTCGTCGCCCTCCAGGCCGTGATCGTCAACAAGGCCATGAGCCTGATCGTCGTGCTGGTGGCGATCCCGGCTCGGCTGCTGGCGGTGCCGGTCGCGGAGCTGGTCGACGAGTGGACCGTCGTGGTTAACCTGTTAGCCGGGTCCCTGGCGGGGGCGTGGCTGGGCGCAACCTGGGCGACGCGGATGCGAGCGACCACCCTGTACCGGGTGCTGGCAGTGCTGCTCGTCGGCATTGCGACCGTCTTCGCGGCAGAGCACGCGGGCAGAGTTCAGGCGCTGGCGTTGCCGTCGCTGGCGCAGACCGTGGCTGGCGTCATGGCAGGGTTCGGCATCGGAGTCGTTGCTGCGATCATGGGCGTGGCCGGAGGCGAACTGCTCATCCCCACGATCGTTCTTCTGTACGGGGTGGACACGAAGCTGGCGGGCAGTCTGTCCCTGCTGGTGTCCCTGCCGACCATGTTGGTCGCGTTCTTCCGTTACAGCCGGGATCGGGCGTTCGCCGTGCTGGGTCAGCACCCCGCGTTCGTCGCAGCGATGGCGGGCGGCTCGGTTGCCGGGACCATCCTGGGTGCCCTACTCCTCGGCACCGTCTCCGAGGGTGCGCTCGTGCCGCTCATCGTGGCGTTGCTGCTCTTCTCGGCGGTCAAGGTCTGGCGGCACGGCACTCCGGCCCAGCGTCAATAGTGCCTGTTCCGTTTCGTGCCGTCAGCCGCCGACGGAGTGCTGGAGGACGGGCACCTGTACATGCGCTCACGTCTCTGACGAGGCGCACCCCGCCGCCGCGACCAACAACGCCGCCGCCACGGCAGACTTCATCGTCTGCTCACGACAACGCATGCGCATGATCGTGACGCTTCGGTGCGCCCACGGCAACGGCTGTGATCAAACCGCTACTTGAACCCCCTCGCTCATGGGCCGGTCCGGCACATAGCCCTGCGGACCCACAGGGAGCCGGCGCATGGGGCGCAAGAGTCGAGCCAAGGCAGCCCACCGAGAAGCTCGCGCACGGGCAGCCAGCCCAGTGCCGACTGCGGCGGTTGTCGATGCTCCGAGCGTCGGATCAGCGCGCCTCAGCATCCAGTGGTATTCGCACCCGAGAGAGCCACGACGGCCGACGCCGAGTTCCGGTTTCGTCGACCGGGTAGACGCGGTGCGGCGTCCAGTTCGCATGCCACCTCCGAGTGGAGAGTGCGATCGGCTGCGGAACATTGCCCAGCAACTGGCCACAATTCAGCAGGCGCTTGAGGAAGAGGTCCGAATCCTCGTCGATGGTGGACACAGCTGGACCGAGATCGGCCGCGCCCTCGGTCTATCCCGGCAGGGTGCACGACAGCGCTACCGACGACTTCTTCATGTCGAGCCTCCGACGTGAGCTCGGGCGGCAAGCGGCGCGACGGCACGGGCGGCAAGTCGGCGCGGCGCTGGCAAGCCGTTGAGACAGGACGGTGACGGCGCGGCAAGCGTTGGCAAGTGCTTAGAACCCCTTGCGCCGAGCCCACGCCCTCGCTCGAACGGACTCACGCGGACGAGCTTCCTGCGCACCCCTCGGCTCATCGGGTCTCGCCGCACATAGGTGCCTGATGGACCGTGCCGCGACGGATCCACTCCAGAGTGATCGAGGAGCACGTCATGAAGTCAAGCAGCGTGAGCACCGCGGGCGAGAACGACGGCCGCCGATCCGCCTCGGCTGCTGTTCACCGTCGAGGAGGCCGCCCGGGTCCTCGGCATCGGACGAACGCGGATGTTCGAGTTGATCCAGGCCGGCTCCGTGGAGACCGTGCTGATCGGGCGGCTCCGTCGAATCCCGTTCGACGCCCTCGACGCCTTCGTCACGGGTCTGCGAGAGTCGCATCGAGCGGGCGCTGCGGCGCCCCAGCGACAGCCAGGGGTGACGACCATGGTCAGGCGGGACGCGGGCGAGGGGCGCGCACCCAACAAGTCCTCGAGCGCCTACAAGGGCACCGACGGCTACTGGCACGGCCGGGTCTCGATGGGCGTCGACGACCTCGGCAAGCCCGACCGTCGCCACGTCATGGGCGCCAGTCGGGCCGAGGTCGCCCGCAAGGTTCGCGAGCTCGAGCGGCTCCGAGACACCGGCCGAGCCGCGACTGCGGGGCGCGCGCCGCTTGTGAGCGCATGGCTCACCCACTGGCTGGAGAACATCGCCGCCCGGACCGTCCGCCGACGCACCCTGGACGGCTACCGCACCTACATCGACCGCTACGCGATCCCGGCACTGGGATCGCATCGGCTCGACCGGCTGCAGCCCGAGCACGTCGAGGCCCTGTACGCCCGGATGGAGCGGGACGGCCTGTCGGCCGGCTCGGTGCACAGCCTGCACCGGATCCTGCGCGCGGCACTGAACGAAGCGGTCCGCCGGGACAAGATGGTCCGCAACCCGGTGACGCGAGCCCGGCCGCCGCGTCTGGTGGAGCGCGAGATGGAGCCGCTGAGCCACCACGATGCCGCTCGGCTGATCGACGTGGCCAAACTCCAGCCGAACGGTGCTCGCTGGTCGGTGGCGCTGGCACTGGGTCTGCGCCAGGGCGAGGCGCTGGGACTGTCCTGGGACGACGTCGACCTCGACGCGGGCATCCTCACCGTCCGGCGAGCCCTGCAGCGGCACACCACTCGGCACGGATGCGGCGGGGACTGCGGCCGCAAGCGGGCGGCGGACTGCCCGCAGCGGATCCCTGGGGGCCTGGTGCTGGTCGAGCCGAAGACCCGGGCCGGGCGGCGGCGGATCGCCCTGCCGTCGGCCCTCTGCGAGCTGCCTGAAGGCCCACCGGCGGGCGCAGCTCGCCGAGCGGCTCCGCGCCGGCACCGTGTGGGAGGACCACGGGTTGGTGTTCTGCCAGCCGACCGGTCGCCCGATCGACCCGCGAGCGGACTGGGCGAGCTGGAAGGCGCTGCTCGCCGAGGCCGGCGTCCGCGACGCCCGGCTGCACGACGCCCGGCACACCGCGGCGACCCTGCTGCTCGTGCAAGGCGTCAACGCCCGCACCGTCATGGACATCATGGGCTGGACCGAGGCCCGGATGCTGTCGCGCTACCAGCACGTCGTCGACGAGCTCCGTCGCGACGCCGCCGACCGGATGGGTCAGGCCCTCTGGCCCGACGACGAAACTGAGACTAACTGAGACTAGAACTGAGACTAAAGATCAACACCGCCGGACGCGACAAGGCCTCCGACCTGGAAAACACCAGGTCAGAGGCCTCGTCGTGGAGCCGCCTGTCGGAGTCGAACCGACGACCTACGCATTACGAGTGCGTCGCTCTAGCCGACTGAGCTAAGGCGGCGGGTGCCGGGGCGAGCCCGGCACGGCGCACGAGTCTAGGGCATGCCCTGCGGCAGGTCGGTGCCCGTCAGGAGCTCAGGTGCAGCGGGTCCCGGCTGCGGGAAGCCGGCCGTCGACCAGGTAGCGGTCCACCGCCCGGTCGATGCACGAGCTGCCCCGGCGGTAGGCGGTGTGCCCGTCCCCCACGTAGGTGAGGAGGCGTCCGCTGTCCAGCTGCCGCGCGACCTTGCGAGCCCACTCGTAGGGGGTCGCCGGGTCCCGCGTCGTCCCCACCACGAGGATCGGCGCGGCACCGGTGGCCGGCATCGCCTCGAGGTTGGGCCGGGCCGGCACCGGCCAGTCCAGGCACGGCAGGTTGCCCCACCCGATGAAGGACCCGAAGACCGGCGAGACCGCGTCGAGCCGGTCCGCCTCAGCGCCCTGCTCCTCGAGCGTGCGGGTCTCTGGCCGGTCCAGGCAGGAGATCGCGTAGAAGGCCTCCAGCGAGTTGGTCGTGTAGTGGCCGTTCGGTCCGCGGTCGTTGTAGTAGTCCGCCAGCGCCAGCAGCGTGGCCCCGCTGCCGCGCCTCATCTCGGCGACGGCCTGGCGCAGGAGCGGCCAGCTGCCCTCGTCGTAGAGCGCAGCAGCGATGCCGTAGACGACCAGTGCCTGGGTTGCCCGCCGCCCGTCCTCGCCGCGGAGCGGCTTCGCGTCGGTGCGGTCCACGAGCCGAGCCAGCTGGTCGCCGGCGGCCGCGGCGTCCCCGTCGAGGGGGCAGGACGAGCGGCTGACGCAGTTGCGCAGGAAGGACTCGAGCGCCCGCTGGAAGCCGGTCACCTGGCCGGCCGCGAGCGCCGGACCGTCGGCAGCGGGGTCGAGCTGGCCGTCCAGCACGAGGTGACCGACCCGCTTCGGGAAGCGCTGCGCGTAGCTCAGGCCGAGGTAGGTGCCGTAGGACTTGCCGAGGTAGCTCAGCCGCCGGTCGCCGAGCGCGGCGCGCAGCACGTCGAGGTCGCGGACCGCCTCGATCGTGCTCACGTGGGCGGTGACCGCCGGCCGCCGCGCGACGCAGCCGCGGCCGAGCCCGCTCCACACCCGCTGGACCGCCTGCGCCTCGGTGAGGCTGTCCGGCGACCCGTCGATGGAGTTGAAGCGGTCGATCTGGGCGTCGGTGAGGCAGCTGACCGGGGCGCTGCGGCGCACGCCGCGCGGGTCGAAGCCGACCACGTCGAACCGGCTGCGGACCGCAGAGCTCACCACCGAGTCCGCGGCGAGCGCGTAGTCGACGCCGGAACCGCCCGGCCCTCCCGGGTTGAGGACGAGGGAACGGCGGTCGCCGTCGCCGCTGCGCGGGCGCCGGACGACCGACAGCTCGATGGTGCGTCCGCCGGGCCGGGCGTAGTCCAGCGGCACCTCGAGGCGGCTGCACTGGAAGCCGCCGTGGCACGCGGACCACCGCAGCCGTTGCTCGTAGAAGCGCGCCAGCGGGCCGGTCCGGACGTGTCCCCGGGACACCTGCGACGGGTCGTCAGCCCCCCTGTTCGTGGCCTGGGCCGCGTTCGGGCGTACGTCCGGATCGGCGCTGCAGCCGGCGACCAGGAGCGCGGCCGCGACGAGGACGGCCGCCGTCCCTGCTCGACGCATGCCGCCTCCGGGTCCGCCGTCGCGGGCCCCGACGGCCCGCCCGACGAGGTTAGCCGCCGGAGGAGAAGGCGGCGTCGAAGGCAGCTGCGGGCGGGTCGAACGCCAGCCGCCGGACGAACGCCAGTGCCTCCGGAGCCCCCACGAGACGGTCCATCCCGGCGTCCTCCCACTCGATGGAGATCGGGCCGTCGTAGCCGATCGTGTTGAGCATCCGGAAGCACGCCTCCCAGGGGACGTCGCCGTGCCCGGTCGAGACGAAGTCCCAGCCGCGGCGGGGGTCGGCCCACGCGAGGTGCGACCCCATCCGGCCGTTGCGGCCGTTGCCGACCTGCCGCTTCGCGTCCTTGCAGTCGACGTGGTAGATCCGGTCCTTGAAGTCCCAGAGGAATCCGACCGGGTCGAGGTCCTGCCAGACGAAGTGGCTCGGGTCCCAGTTGAGCCCGAACGCCGGCCGGTGCCCGATCGCCTCCATCGTCCGGACCGTCGTCCAGTAGTCGTAGGCGATCTCGCTGGGGTGGACCTCGTGCGCGAAGCGGACGCCCGCCTCGTCGAACACGTCGAGGATCGGGTCCCAGCGGTCGGCGAAGTCCTGGTAGCCGTCGTCGAGCATCGACGTCGGCACCGGCGGGAACATCGCGACGGTCTTCCAGATCTTCGAGCCCGTGAACCCGACGACGGTGTCGACGCCCAGGCGGCGGGCTGCCCGGGCGGTCGTCATCATCTCCTCGGCGGCCCGCTGCCGGACCCCCTCCGGGTCGCCGTCGCCCCACACCCGGTCGCTGAGGATGCCGCGGTGCCGCTCGTCGATGGGGTCGTCGCAGACCGCCTGGCCGGTGAGGTGGTTGGAGATCGCGTAGACCTTCAGGTCGTGCTTCTCCAGCAGGTCCTTCTTGGCCTGCAGGTAGCTGTCGTCCTCGGCGGCGGCGACCACGTCGAGGTGGTCGCCCCAGCACGCGATCTCGAGCCCGTCGTATCCCCACTCCGAGGCGAGCCGGCACACCTCGGCGAAGGGCAGGTCGGCCCACTGGCCGGTGAAGAGCGTGATCGGTCGGGTCATGTCCTCATGCTCCTACTCGCTGCGCGGTGCGTCCGGGATCCGCATACTCGAAAGGCGGTGGGGGCGCCCCATGCGGGGAGGCGCCCCCACCTGCTCGGAGGGCAGCCGCAGTGTCGGCGACTGCTGCATCGCAGCTAGGCCGGCCGCTGCGCGACCTGTGAGCTCGGCCGGCTGGCCGGGCTCGCCCGGGACGCCGACGTTCTCCCAGCCGCTGTCATGTGCTGCTGAGCGCTCGACTGCGCTCAGGACGCGTTGCACCTGGAGTCCGTCGGCGAACGACGGGGACGGGGCCTGTCCCGCGCCGATCGCCTCGACCAGGTCGACCACCTCGTGGGTGAAGGTGTGCTCGTAGCCCAGCCCGTGCCCGGGCGGCCACCAGGCCCGGAGGTACGGATGGCTGGGCTCGGTCACCAGGATCCGCCGGAACCCCGCGGTCTCGGCGTCCTCGGTGTGGTCGTGGAACTGCAGCTCGTTCATCGCCTCGAAGTCGAACGCGATGCTGCCTTCGCTCCCGTTGATCTCCAGCCGCATCGCGTTCTTGCGGCCGGACGCGAACCGGGTGGCCTCGAACGAGCCGATCGCCCCTGATCCGAACCTCGCGAGGAACAGGGCGGCGTCGTCGACGGTGACCTCGCCGGTGCCCGCGCCGCCGGATGCGGCCAGCCCCGACGACGCCTCCGGCAGCGGGCGCTGCCTGATGAACGTCTCGGTGAGACCGGTCACGCCGGTGATGGAGGCTCCGACGACGAACTGCGCCACATCGATGATGTGCGCTCCGATGTCCCCGAGAGCACCGGAACCCGCGCGGTCCTTCTGCAGCCGCCACACCAACGGGAACGACGGGTCGACGATCCAGTCCTGCAGGTACTGCGCCCGGACGTGCCGGACGGTGCCGACCCGGCCGTCCTGGACCAACCGGCGGGCGAGCGCGATGGCCGGCACCCGGCGGTAGTTGAAGGCCACCATCGATCGGACGCCTCGCGCCTCGGCCGCCACGGCCGCCTCGACCATCGCCTCGGCCTCCTCCACCGAGTTGGCCAACGGCTTCTCGCACAGCACGTGCTTGCCCGCCTCCAACGCCGCGATGGCGATCTCGGCATGGGTGTCGCCCGGAGTGCAGATGTCGACCAGCTGGACGTCGTCCCGCGTGAGCAGTCGACGCCAGTCGGTCTCCACCGATGCCCAGCCCATCCGCTCGGCCGCAGCGGCCGTGGCCACCGGGTCACGACCGCAGAGCGCGGTCATCGCCGGGGCGCACGGCAGGTCGAAGAACCGACCTGCCGTGCGCCAGGCCTGCGAGTGGACCGCTCCCATGAAGGCGTACCCGACCATCCCGACCCCGAGGGTGGGAGCTGCTGTCGGTCATTGCTTTCCCTTCTACCGGTCCGTGCAGGGTCAGGTCAGGACTCGAAGCAGAGTGGCCGGTACTCCTCGAGGTTGTCCTTGTTCACGACCGGTGCGTTGAGGACGACTCGCTTCGGCACCTCGACCTGGGCCAGGTCGGACATCCCCTTGCCCTGCGCGATCAACCGGGCCAGCTTGATGCCGTCCGCAGCCTGGGTCGGCGGGTAGAGCACGGTGGCCTCCATCTCGCCGTCCTCGATCCACTGCATCGCGTTGCACGAGCCGGCACCGCCGATGAACGCGAACTCGTCACGGTTGGCGTTGTCGAAGGCGGCCTTGACGCCGACGCCCTGGTCGTCGTCGTGGTTCCAGATGATGTCGATCTTCGGCGCGGCCTGCAGCAGGTTGGACGCCTGCTCCTCGCCGGACTCGACGGTGAACTCGGCCGCGACCCTGTTGTCCACGGTCTCGCCGCAGACCTTGAGCGCGTCGGCGAAGCCCTTCGACCGGTCCTGCGTCAGCGGCAGCGAGTCGAGGCCGGCGATCTCGGCGATGACCGGGTTGGTGAGGTTCTTGCTCTCCTTGAGCGAGCAGGCGTACGTGCCGGCCGAGACACCCATGCCGTAGTTGTCGCCCAGCACCGTCGCGCGGGCCGCGAACGGCGAGGAGAACTCACGGTCGACGTTGATGACCGGGATGCCCGCCTCCATCGCCTTGATCGCCACGTCGGTGAGGGCAGCGCCATCGGTCGGCAGCAGCACGATCGCGTCGACCTTGTCGTTGATGAAGGTCTCGACCTGGCTGATCTGCAGGTTGGCGTCGTTGGTGCCCTCCGCCTGCTTGAAGTCGATGTCCTCGTACTTCGCGGCCTCGGCCTCGGCGGAGGAGTTGATGGCAGCCAGCCAGCCGTGGTCCGCCTGCGGGCCGGAGAAGCCGATGACCACCGTGTCGCCGGGGGCGTCGTTGTCGCTGGCGGCGTTGCTGGTGTCGCCGCTCTCGGTGGAGTCGGCGGACGGCTCGGGGTCGTTGCTGGTGCAGCCCACGAGCACCGCCGTGGTCGCCAGCAGGGCACAGCTACCCATGAGGATCCGCCGCAGCGGAGTGGTGGGACGCACGGACATGTACTTCTCCTTCAGGTTGTCCGGCCGGTCGGCCGGTTCTCGCGAGGTGGGCCTTGCGGGTGGGTCGGTGGATCAGCAAGCGGGGACTGGGCCTGACGACTCGGGTTATGGATTTCGGGAGGCGACGCGTTGTTGGAGGAGGACGGCGACGATGATGATCACGCCGGTCGCCACCGCCTGGGTGGAGGTGTCCTTGTTGTTCAGGGTGAAGACGTTGGTGAGGGTCCGGAAGATCAGGACGCCGAGCACGGTGCCGACGATGGTGCCGCGACCGCCGGTGAGCAGGGTGCCGCCGATCACGACAGCGGCGATCGACTCGAGCTCGTAGAGGCCTCCGTGCGTCGAGCTGCCGGTGGTCGTCCTGGCCATGATCATCACCGCGGCCAACCCGCAGGCAAGGCCGAGCAGCACGTAGAGCAGGGCGGTGTGCCGGCGTACGTCGATGCCGGCCAGCCGAGCCGCCTCTGAGTTGCCGCCGACAGCCAGGGTCCGCCGCCCGAAGGTGGTCCGGTTGAGCAGCACCCAGCCGCCGATCGCCGCCAGCGCGAAGATGATGACGAGGACCGGCACTCCGAGGACGTCGCCGCCGAAGAAGGACACGAAGTCGCGGTTGGAGACGATCTGGGTCTTGCGGTCGGAGATGATCTCCGCCAGTCCCCGGGCGGACGCCAGCATCGCCAGCGTCACCACGAATGGCGCGATCCTGCCGTAGGCGATGAGCAAGCCGTTGACGAGACCGCAGCCGCCGCCCACGGCGAGGGCGACGAGCACCATCACGATCCAGTGCGTGTCCTCGGCCATCGTCTGGGTCGACACGGTCGTGGCCCACACCGAGGCCAGGGCGACGATCGCCCCCACCGACAGGTCGATCCCGCCGCCGGTGATGACGAAGGTCATGCCGATGCTGACGACGCCGATGACCGACGCCAGACGGAGGATCGTCAGCATGTTGTCGACGCTGAGGAAGCGATCGCCCGCGGTCACCCCGCCGACAATGATCAGGATCACGAGGGCGATCACCAGGCCGAGGTTGCGCCCGACCGAGCTGTCCATGACGCGGGCGAACTGCGAGCGGGGGTCGGCCGTCTCGACGGCCGCCGCCTCGATGCGCCCGTGCTCGTCCGGGGGCGGCACGACCGCCGGCGTGGGAGTCTGCTGGTCGCTCATGCGACACGTCCTTCCATGACCAGGTCGAGGACCCGGTGCTCGTCGATGTCCGCTGCCGGCCCCTCGTGCACGATCCGGCCCTCGCTGATGACCAGCACCCGGTCCGCGAGGCCGAGGACCTCGGGCACCTCGCTGGACACCACGACGACGGCGACACCGTCGTCCGCGAGCCGGCGGATCAGGGCATAGATCTCGCTGCGTGCGCCGACGTCGACGCCGCGCGTGGGCTCGTCGAGCAGCAGGACCCGGCAGCCGCGCAGCAGCCACCGTGCGAGGACGACCTTCTGCTGGTTGCCACCGGAGAGCGTGCGGACCGGTCGCTGCACGCCCGTGGGCCGGACGTCCAGCGACTCGGCTTGCTTCTTCGCCGCCGCCTGCTCGTCGCCGCGCCGGACGAACCCGGACCGGGCGAACTGGAAAAGGCTGGCCAGGCTGATGTTGCGGGTGACCGACTGGTCGAGCAGCAGGCCCTGGCTCTTGCGCTCCTCCGGTGCCAGGCCGAATCCGGCGCCGACCGCCACCCGCACCGACCCCTTGCGCATGGTCTTGCCGTCGACGGTGACCTTGCCGGCCGACGCCTTGCGGGCGCCGTACACCGTCTCGAGGATCTCCGAACGTCCGGAGCCGACGAGGCCGGCCAGCCCGACGATCTCGCCGGCGCGCACTGTGAAGGACACGTCGGTGAACTCGCCCGGCCGGGACAGGCCGTCGACCTGGAGCACCGGCTCGCCGGGCGTGACGGAGTCGTTGTGCTCCGGGAACACGAACTCGATCGACCGGCCGGTCATCAGCCGGATCAGCTCAGCGGTGGGGGTGTCGGCCACCGGGAGGCTGGTCGCGACCGTGCGCCCGTCCTTCAGGACGGTGACCCGGTCGCCGATCTCCCGGATCTCCTCGAGGCGGTGCGAGATGTAGACGACGGCGACCCCCTCGCCGGTCAGGTCGCGGATGACGCGGAACAGGTTCTCGACCTCGCCTGAGTCCAGGACCGCGGACGGCTCGTCCATCACGATGAGTCGGGCGTCGTGCGACAAGGCCCGCGCCATGCTCACGATCTGCTTGCCGGCCGCGGACAGCCGACCCACCTCACGACCCGGCGGGATGTCGGAGTGCCCCAGCCGGCGCAGCAGGTCCCGGGCCGCGGCCCGGGTCTGCCCCGGTCGGGTGAACCCTGCGTTGGTGTCCTCGTGGCCAAGGAAGATGTTCTCCGCGACCGAGAGTCCGTCGACCAGGTCGAGCTCCTGGTAGATGGTGGCCACGCCGATCTTCATCGCGGCGACCGGGTTGCTGAGCCGGACCTGCTCGCCGAGCCAGGCAATGGCGCCCTCGTCGGGCTGGTGGGCGCCGGCGAGGACCTTGATCAGGGTGGACTTCCCGGCGCCGTTCTGCCCGAGCAGCGCGTGCACCTCGCCCGGCCGGACGTCGAGATCCACGCCGTCCAGCGCGCGCACTCCGGGGAACACCTTGACGATGCCGGACATGGTCAGCAGCGGCTGTGCCGCCTGGGTCTCAGCCATGGGAGAGCACCGAGTCCGAGATCATCCGCACTCGCGCCGACGACGCCGGCCTGCGAGCCGAGCTCGGACAGGACGATGGGCAGGTTGCCGGTCGCCAGCGGGCAGGGACCGGCGGTAGACGACGCTGCGGATCTCGGCGAGCAGCGGATGGCCGAGGCCCATCGAGACCTCGCCGCCCAGCACGACCATGCCCGGGTTGAAGAAGCTCACCAGGCCGGCGAGCAGGAGCCCGAGGTTGCGGCCACCCTCGCGCACCAGCGCGACGGCCACGGGGTCGCCAGCCGCGAGCGCCGCTGCCACGTCGGCGCTCGTCAGCGAGCCCGCCTCGGCGAGCCGAGTCGCGAGCGGCTCCGACCGGCCGCTGCGCGCGGCCTCGGTAGCGTCGCGGGCCAGCGCGGCCCCGCTGAAGTAGCGCCTCGAGGCAGCCCACGTTGCCGCAGGTGCACACCGGTCCGTCGTCGTCGACCCGGATGTGGCCGATGTCGCCGGCGCTGCCGCTGGCGCCCCGGTAGACCGCCCCGTCGACGACGATGCCGCAGCCCACACCGGTGCCGACCTTGACGAAGAGCAGGTCGTCGACGGTCCGGGCCAGACCGCTGTGCATCTCGCCGAGCGCCATGATGTTCACGTCGTTGTCGAGCAGCACCGGGCACCCGAGGTGCTGCGACAGCACGGCGCGGACCGGGAACTGGTCCCACCCGGGCATGATCGGCGGAGCGACGGGCACGCCGTCGCGGAAGGACACCGGGCCGGGCACGCCGACGCCGGCGCCGTGGAGCTCCAGCGTCCCTCCCTCGGACCGCAGCTTGCCGACGAGATCGAGCACGACCGCCAGGACCACGTCAGGGCCCTGCCGGACGTCCACGGCCTCGCTGACCTGGCCGAGCACCTCAGCTCGCCGTTGGTCACCGCGACGTCCACCGAGGTGGCGCCGATGTCGATGCCGAGGAAGCGCAGGCCGGAGGCCAGCCGGACGATCGCCGAGCGCCGGCCGCCGCGCGAGGCGGCCAGGCCGGCCTCCTCCACGAGGCCGATCTCGGTGAGCCGGTCGAGCTCGACCGCGAGCTTGGACCGGGAGAGCTGCACCGCCTCGCCCAGCTCGGCGCGGCTCACCGGGCCGTTGTCGCGCAGCAGGCGGAGCAGCCGGGCCTGATGGGCGTTGGCCGGCCGGGCGGCCAGTGGGGTGGGCCGAGGGCCCGAGCGGGCGGAGCCGTAGAGCGGGGAGTCGGGCACGCCGGGCGGTCCTTCCGTCAGCCGGGACCTCTCGGCCGAGCCCGGGTGACGCGGTGGGCTCGCGATGAGGTGATTGGCTCGGACCGTAACGGGTTACGTCGGAGTTGAGAAGATGTTTCGTCGACTTTCTTGCAACTTTTTCTCGACGCAGGACAAAGTTGCGCTCGTCCTGCCTCGCTCAGCCGCGGCGCAGCGCCATGGTCATCGCCTCGACGGCGAGCAGCGGTGCCACGTTGAGGTCGACCTGCTCCCGGGCGCGCAGCACGGCGTCGATCCGGCGCAGCGTCGTCTCCGGCGACGACGACCGCGCCACCGCGGTCACCGCGTCCCGCATCTCCTCGTTGACCAGCTCGACCTCGGCGTCGGCCTGGACGGCCAGGACGTCGCGGTAGAAGCCCGCCAGGTCGACCAGGGCACGGTCGATGCCGTCGCGCTTGGCCCTGGTGGCCCGCCGCTTCTGCTCCTTCTCCAGCTCGCCGAGGATGGCCGCGGCGCCCGCCGGTTGGCGGCTGCCCGCACCGACCCCGAGGGCCCGCTTGACGTCCTCGGTCTCGGCGGCCGCCGCAGTACCGGCGGTCTCGTTCGCCTCCTCGGTGGCGGCTGCCACCAGCTCCCCCGCCGCTGTCACCGCGGTGCTGACCCGGTCGAGCGACTGCGGCAGCCGCATCACCTCGTGCCGCCGCAGCCGGGCCTGCTCGTCGGTCGCCAGGCGCCGCGCCCGCCCGATGTGCCCCTGTGCCGCGCGGGCCGCGAAGGACGCCATCGGCGGGTCGATCCCGTCGCGGCGCACCAGGACCTCCGCGACCGCGGCCGTCGGGGGCGTACGGAGCGAGAGGAGCCGGCACCGGGACCGGATGGTGGGGAGCACGTCGTCCACGCCAGGCGCACAGAGCAGCCACACGGTGCGGGGCGTCGGCTCCTCGATCGCCTTGAGCAACGCGTTGGCCGCGGAGTCGGTGAGCCGGTCGGCGTCCTCGAGCACGATGACCTGCCAGCGACCGCCGGCCGGGTACCGGGCGGCGTGCGCGACCAGGGTCCGAGCGTCATTGACGCCGATCGACAGCTTGGTGGTGGTCACCACCTCGACGTCGGCGTGCGTGCCACCGAGCGCGGTGCGGCAGGCGGCGCACTCGCCGCACCCCCCGCGCAGGCACTGCAGTGCAGCCGCGAAGGCGCGTGCGGCCGTCGAGCGCCCGGACCCCGGCGGGCCGGTGAACAGCCAGGCATGCGTCATCCCGGCCGGCGACGCGACGGCCTGGGCAAGCACCTCGACGACCCGCTCCTGGCCGACCAGGTCGGACCAGACCCCGGTGCCGACACCGAAGCCCGCCACGGTGGTCCCGGCCGCGCCGGGTGACGTGGCCGCGGTGGTCACCGCTCGTCGCTCTGGCGCTCGTGCACCGTCGGCAGCTGCACGGTCCGGTCGTCGTCGGCGTCGTGGTCGGAGATCCCGAACAGCTCGTCGGTGAGGCTGAGCTCGCGGGTCGGCGGGTCGCCGCCCCGGTCCGCCGCGCCTGGGCGGGTGTCGCGGTGCCGGCCATGGTCGACGGCAGCGTGCCGCGCGGTGCGAGCCTGGTCACGCTCGGCGCGGGCGGCCTCCCGGCGGCTTCGTCGCGCCTCGGCGTCGGCAGCGCGGCGGGCCGCGCGCTCGGCCTCCTCGCGGTCGTGCAGGGCCTGCAGCTCGGCCTGTCGGGCGGCGTCGACCTTCGCCTGCTCGGCCGCCTCGACGGCGGCCAGCTGACGGCGCTTCTCGAGCTCGGCCTCCTCCGCCGCGTGGCGCCGGGCGGCCTCCGCGGCTGCGACCGCGGCCTGCTCCTCCGCGGCTGCACGGTCGCGGGCCTCCTGCAGGCGGCGGCGCTCGTCCTCGATGCGCCGGCGCTCCTCCTCGGCCCGCCGCTCGGCGGCCTCGGCGGCCAGCTGCGCCGCGCTCGGGGGGAGGATCGGCCGGAGGTGCTCCTTGATGGCGGCCGACACCTCGACCGGCGACCGGGTCGCGTCGACGACGAGGTAGCGCGACCCACCACGCCGGGCGATGTCCAGGAAGCGCTCGCGGACCCGCTCGTGGAAGTCCAGCGGCTCCGACTCCAGCCGGTCGGGCGTCTCGACCCGCCGCAGCCCTTCGGCCGCCGGGAGGTCGAGGACGACGGTCAGGTCCGGCAGCAGCCCTTCGGTCGCCCAGCGCGAGAGGCGCGCGATGTCGGAGCCGAGCAGGTCACGCCCGGCGCCCTGGTAGGCCACCGAGGAGTCCATGTAGCGGTCGGTGATGACCACGTGCCCCAGGGCGAGGGCCGGCCGGATCACTCTGGCCACGTGCTCGGCCCGGTCGGCGGCGAAGAGCAGGGACTCGGTGCGCGCGGTGAGCCCGGCATCGGCGGACCCCTGCTCCGCAGGCAGGTCGAGGAGCACCGACCGCAGGCGGCGGCCTACCTCGGTCGCGCCGGGCTCGTGGGTGACGATCACGTCGTGACCCATCGCGGTGAGCCACTGCTCGAGCGCCCGCGCCTGGCTCGACTTGCCGGCGCCCTCACCGCCCTCGAGCGCGATGAGGAAGCCGGTCTGGCGGCGAGTTCCGGCGCTTCGTGGTCCGACCGCCTCGCCGTGGAAGGCCGCCGCCACGTCGGCCGCGACCGGCACGCCGTGCCGGTCGTCGAGGTGCCGGAAGGAGACGATGCCGAGCGCCGCCGCGAGCAGCCCGGCCAGCAGGAAGGTGATGGCTGCGCCGTTGTAGGTGAGCACCATCGCGTCGGTGACCCGGATCTCGTGCTTGCCGAAGGCGGCCGCGAGCAACGGGGCCACGGCGAGCACCAGGACCAGCACGACCCGGACGGTGGTCTGCACGAAGGCGAAGGTCCGGCCGCGCAGCTCGTCAGCGACCTCGAGACCGATCAGCGTGTAGCCGGTCACCCAGGCCACGCCCGCGAAGCCGCCGAGCACGAGGGTGACGATCACCGCGATGACCATGTTGGGGATCAGCGCGAGCAGCGACAGCGACAGGCCCGCCGCGAAGATGCTCAGCCCGAAGAGCCGCCGGCGACTGAAGTCGGGCAGCAGCCGCGGCCCGAGGAACATGCCGAGCGCCAGGCCGAGGAAGACGGTGCCGAAGAGCAGGCCGTAGCCCGGGTCCCCGGCGTCGAGGTCGGTGACGAACGTCCGGGCCAGCCCGATGACCGCGCCACCCGCCGCGAAGGCTCCGAGCATGCCGAGCACCAGGCCACGTACCAACGGCGTGCGACCCACGTAGGTCCAGCCCTCGACGAGGGTGCGCCACACCGAGGTGCCTCGCGACGCCGCGGCCGTCACCTCGCGCGGCGGGATGTCGGTCAGCCGCGCGATCGTCGCGGCGCTGACCAGGAAGGTGGCGGCGTTGACGTAGAGGGCCAGCTCCACCTGGTCGATCTCCGGCACCGGGTTGTCGAGGATCCCGGACAGCAGTGCGAGGCCCGCGAAGAGCGCTGCGGCGACCGGTGCGGAGCCGTAGGTGGTGAAGAGGCTGAGCTGGTTGGCGGTCTCCAGGCGCTCCCTGGGGACCAGGTTGGGGATCGTGGCGTCCTTGGCCGGGATCCACAGCAGGCTGGCGACCTCGATGAGCAGCGTCGCGGTCAGCAGCCACCACAGCGTGCCGACCAGCGGGATCGAGAGGAAGAGAGCGAACCGGGCGACGTCGCAGACCACCATCGTCCAGCGGCGGTCCAGCCGGTCTGCCACCACACCGCCCAGCGGCCCGATGAGGATCGCCGGCGCCAGGCGCAGGATGAAGACAGCCGCGATGGCCAGGTTGGCCGCGGCGTAGCCGTCCTCCGCCAGCCGAGGCGCGAGGGCGGTCAGGGCGAGCAGGCCCAGCCAGTCGCCGAGGCTCGACAGTGACAGCGCCGTCCAGAGGCGGCGGAACGACGCGATCCTGAGCACCCCGCGCAGGTCGTGGTCGGGGCTGACCTGCTGCTGGGCGCTCACCCGGCCAGCCTAGACGGAACGCCGGACTGCACCCCGGAGCGCTCCCCAGCCGCGCCGCCGGCTACTTCTTGCCGGCGGCCTTCTTCGCGGCCCGCTTGGCTGTCGTCTTCTTCGCGGTCGTCTTCTTGGCCGCCGCCCGCTTCCTCGGCCCGCCGCTGCTCGGGCCCTTGGCCCGCTTCTCCGCGAGCAGCTCGGCCGCGCGCTCGATCGTCACGCTCTCGACCGAGTCCGCCTTGCGCAGGGTCGCGTTGGTCTCGCCGTCGGTGACGTACGCCCCGAAGCGGCCCTCCTTGACGACCACCGGGTTGCCCGACGTGGGGTCCGCGCCGAGCTCGCGCAGCGGCGGCGCCGCGGCGCGGCGACCGCGTTGCTTGGGCTGCGCGTAGATCGCGAGCGCCTGGTCGAGCGTGATGTCGAACATCTGCTCCTCGGTCTCCAGCGACCGGGAGTCGGTGCCCTTCTTCAGGTAGGGGCCGTAGCGCCCGTTCTGCGCAGTGATCTCGGCGCCGTCCGACGGGTCGGTCCCGACCACGCGCGGCAGGGAGAGCAGCCGCAGGGCGTCGTCGAGGGTGACCGTGTCCAGCGACATCGTCGACAGCAACGACCCGGTCCGCGGCTTCGCCGTCTTGGGGGCGTCCTCCGGAAGGACCTCGGTGACGTACGGCCCGTAGCGCCCGGCCTTCGCCACGACGTGGAGCCCGGTCGACGGGTCGGACCCGAGATCGCGGTCGCCGCTCGGGGCGGCGAGCAGCTCCTCCGCCTTCTCCACCGTCAGCTCGTCGGGAGCCATGTCCTCGGGCACCGACGCGCGCTGCGAGGACTCCTCACCGTCCGGCCCACGCTGGACGTACGGCCCGTAACGACCGACCCGGAGCACGATCCCGTCGCCGATCTGGATCGAGTTGACCTCGCGGGCGTCGATGTCGCCGAAGCCCTGGACCAGCTCGTGCAGACCGGGGTCGTCGTCGTTGCCGGCCATCGCGGCTCCGTCGGGTCCCTGCCGGCCGAAGTAGAACCGACGCAGCCAGGCCACCCGGTTCATGTCGCCGCTGGCGATCCGGTCGAGGTCCTCCTCCATCTCTGCCGTGAAGTCGTAGTCGACCAGCGACCCGAAGTGCTTCTCCAGCAGCCCGATGGTCGCGAACGCCAGCCACGACGGCACCAGCGCGGAGCCACGCTTGAAGACGTAGCCGCGGTCGATGATGGTGCCGAGGATCGACGCGTAGGTCGACGGACGGCCGATGCCGCGCTCCTCCAGGGCACGTACCAGCGTCGGCTCCGTGTAGCGGGCCGGCGGTGACGTCGCGTGGCCGTCGGGCTCCAGTGACAGCACGTCGAGGGCGTCGCCCTGGCGCAGCTGCGGCAGCCGCCGCTCGCGGTCGTCGTCGTCGTCGCGTCGGTCGTCGTCGCGGCCCTCCTCGTAGGCGGCGAGGAAGCCGCGGAAGGTGATGACCGTGCCGCTCGTCGAGAACTCGGCGTCGCGGCCGTCCTCGGTCGTCGCGCCGAGGCGCACCGTGACGGTCTGGCCGCGGGCGTCGGCCATCTGGGAGGCGACGGTGCGCTTCCAGATCAGGTCGTACAGGGCGAGCTCGTCGCGGCTGAGCTCGCCGGCCAGCTGTCCGGGCGTACGGAACGAGTCACCGGAGGGGCGGATCGCCTCGTGCGCCTCCTGCGCGTTCTTGACCTTGCGCTCGTAGCGGCGCGGCACGTCCGGCACGTACTCCGGGCCGTAGATGTCGCGGGCCTGCGACCGCGCCGCGTTCAGAGCCGACTCCGACAGCGTCGTCGAGTCGGTGCGCATGTAGGTGATGTAGCCGTTCTCGTAGAGCCGCTGCGCGACGCGCATCGCGGTCTGCGCCGAGAGCCTCAGCTTGCGGCTGGCCTCCTGCTGCAACGTCGAGGTCATGAACGGCGCGGCCGGGCGGCGGCTGTACGGCTTGTCCTCGACCGACCGGACCGCGAAGTCACGACCCGCCAGCGCGGTCGCGAGACTGCGGGCGTCGCCCTCGTCGAGGTGCACGCCCTCGAAGCGCGCCACCGGCCGCCCGTCGCTGCCGAAGTCGCGACCCGTGGCGACGCGGCGGCCGTCGACCTGCACGAGCCGGGCGTCGAAGCGGCCGGCGCCGGTGGTCTCGTCCTGGTCGGACAGAGCGGACTTCTCCAAGGTCGCGGCGATGTCCCAGTACGACGCGGAGCGGAAGGCGATCCGCTCGCGCTCCCGCTCGACGACGAGGCGCGTGGCGACGGACTGGACGCGACCCGCGGACAGGCCCTGGCGGACCTTGCGCCAGAGGACCGGCGACACCTCGTAGCCGTAGAGCCGGTCGAGGATGCGGCGGGTCTCCTGGGCATCGACGAGGCTCTGGTCGAGGTCGCGGGTGCGCTCGACGGCCTCACGGATCGCGTCGCGGGTGATCTCGTGGAAGACCATCCGGCGGACCGGGACCTTGGGCTCGAGCACCTGGAGCAGGTGCCACGCGATGGCCTCGCCCTCGCGGTCCTCGTCCGTCGCGAGGAAGAGCTCGTCGGCGCCCTTGAGGGCCCGCTTCAGCTCCGCGACCTTCTTCTTCTTGTCGACGTCGACCACGTAGAACGGCTCGAAGTCGCTGTCCACGTCGACCGCGAACTTGCCGAAGCGGCCCTTCTTCTCCGACGCGGGCAGCTCCGACGGCGTCGGCAGGTCACGGATGTGCCCGACGCTCGCCTCGACCTCGAAGCCCGGACCGAGGTAGCCCTTGATGGTCTTGGCCTTGGCCGGCGACTCGACGATGACCAGCCGGCGCGTGCCTGGCTGGTTAGCGCTGTCCTGCTCTGTCGCGGCCACGTGCCTCTTCCTCGTCGATGTCCTCGTGGATGCCCTGGGTGCTCGCCCCGTTCGGGCCCCAGGATGCCAACCCTTGTCAAACCGGCGGCAGCAGCACCCCTGCCTCCACCAGGTCGCGGACCCGGTCGAGGGCCTCGGCGACCGATCCCGCGTCGGTGCCCGGCTCCGCCCCCAGCACCTGCCGGACCGCGGCGACCAGTGTGCCCACACCGAGCCGCCCGTCGCAGGCACCGGCCAGCGCAGCGGTGGCCGTGTCGGCCTGCAGAGCCCGGCGCAGGCCGACCTGCTGGCGCAGCACGAGGTGCGTCGGGTCCTCGGCGCCGGGGGCGCCGACCTGCTCCTGCAGCACGTCGTCGGCGAGGACCAGCACGGCCGCGGCCAGCGCGTCGTCGTCGCGGTGCGCCGCCAGCCAGCGCTGCCGCCCGAACCACGCGTCGACGTGCGGGCCGAGGGGCTGCTCCACCGGGTGCGGCCAGTCGAGCAGGGTCAGCCGGCGCTCCTCGTCGGTGCGCCGGACGTTGACCAGCCCGAAGCCGATGCCTTGCACGCCGGCGTCCTCGAGCGAGCTGAGCCACGTGTCGTAGTGGTCGACGTACCCGGGCGAGCCCTCCTCGCCGGCGTCGCGCAGCCAGGTGGCGACGTACTCCGCGGGGTCGAGGACCTCGCGCTGCACGACGAGGGCGTCGGCGCCGCGTGCCGGCAGCCAACCCGCGACCCGCTCCTCCCACGACTCGTCGGCGAGCTGCACCCAGTTGGCGAGCATCTGGAAGGTCCCGTGCGGGCCCAGCAGCCCCGGCGCCTCATGCGCGAGCCGCGCGCCGACGCCGTCCAGGTCGAGCCCGGCGTCGCGGTAGGTGTGGCGCGCGTCGCCTGCCGGGGCGCCGACGACGAAGGGCGGGTTGCTGACGACGAGGTCGAAGGTCTCGCCGTCGACCGGCTGCAGGAGATCGCCAGCCCGCAGGTCGAGGTGTACGTCCGACAGCTCGGCCGTCATCGCGGCGAGGCGCAGCGCCCGTGCAGACACGTCCGTGGCGACGACCTCGGCGCAGTGCCGCGACGCGTGCAGCGCCTGCACGCCGCAGCCGGTGCCCACGTCGAGTGCGCGCTGCCCGACGGTCCGCACGGTGAGCTGGGCGAGGGTGGTCGACGCACCGCCGATGCCGAGGACGTGCTCGCCCGCGAGCGGCCGGTGCCGACCGTCCAGGCCGGTGCCGAGGTCGGACACCACCCACCACGCCGGGCCGGCCGGCTGGCCGCTGCGCCCGACGACCGCTTCGGAGTACGGACGCACGTCGAGCACCGCGCGCAGCTCGCCGGCCGACCGCTCGACCAGGCCGGCCGCGAGCAGGTCGCCGACCGGCAGCACGGCATCGGCCGCGCCCTCCGCGACGGCGAGCTGCAGCGGGAAGAGCCGCAGCAGCACGTCGAGCGCGTCGCCACCGGACGTCGCCCGCCGGGCCGGCACCGTCTCGTGGCGCTGCAGCGCGGCAGCCGGCGAGCGGCCCGAGCCGGTCGGCGACGCCGTCGACGGTGTAACCCGCCGCCAGGAATGCCTCGCGGACCCGGCCCAACCCGCCGGCCGGCGCTCCCGAATTGATCACGCGGGCGTGGTCATTGGTGGCAGACAGCGGCAAATTTGCCTGGGTCTGCCAGTGTTGACCACGCTGGCGTGATCAATTTCCACGGTCGCTCGGGCGTCATGTCAGACCTGGGGGACGCCGGCCTCTTCCTTCTCCTCGGCCACGGCGATGCTCTTGCGCTTGGAGAAGACCACCGCGCCGACGATGACGGCCGCGGCGGCGAGCGCGATCAGCACGCGCAGGGCGAGGTTCTCGTCCTCGCCCAGCGACAGCGACACGATCGCCGGTGCGATGAGCAGCGACACCAGGTTCATCACCTTGATGAGCGGGTTGATGGCCGGCCCGGCGGTGTCCTTGAACGGGTCGCCGACCGTGTCGCCGATGATCGTCGCCTCGTGCGCCGGCGAGCCCTTGCCGCCGTTTGCGCCGTCCTCGACCATCTTCTTCGCGTTGTCCCACGCGCCACCGGAGTTGGCCAGCAGGATCGCCATCAGGGTGCCGGCCGCGATCGCACCGGCGAGGTACGACCCCAGGGCGCCCACCCCGAGGCCGAAGCCGACGGCGATCGGCGCGAGGACGGCCAGCAGGCCGGGGGTCGCGAGCTCGCGCAGCGAGTCACGGGTGCAGATGTCGACGACCTTGCCGTACTCCGGCTTGCCGGTGCCGTCCATGATCCCCGGGATCTCCCGGAACTGGCGGCGCACCTCGAAGACGATGGCGCCGGCCGCGCGGGTCACCGCGTTGATCGCGAGCGACGAGAACATGAAGACGACCGAGGCACCGATGATCAGACCGACCAGGTTCTTCGGGTCCGACACGTTGAGGACGCCGGTGTACTGGAGGTCGCGGACCGAGTCGCCGAGCTCCTCGCCGGTGTCGGCCACAGCGGTCTTGACCGAGTCGGTGAAGGAGCCGAAGAGCGCGGTCGCCGCCAGGACAGCAGTGGAGATCGCGATGCCCTTGGTGATGGCCTTGGTCGTGTTGCCGACGGCGTCGAGGTCGGTCAGCACGCGGGCGCCGGCCTCGTCGATGTCGCCCGACATCTCGGCGATGCCCTGGGCGTTGTCGGAGATCGGGCCGAAGGTGTCCATCGCGACGATGACACCGACCGTGGTCAGCAGGCCGGTGCCGGCGAGCGCCACGCAGAAGAGGCCGAGCAGGACCGAGCCACCACCGAGGAGGTACGCCCCGAAGACGGCCGAGCCGATCAGCAGCGCGGTGTAGACGGCCGACTCGAGGCCGACCGTGAAGCCGGACAGGATGACCGTGGCCGGGCCGGTGAGCGACGTGCGCACGATGTCCTGCACCGGGCGGCGCGAGCTCTCCGTGAAGTAGCCCGTCAGCAGCTGGATGACCGACGCGAGCAGGATGCCGATGATGACGGCGCCGATGGCGAGCAGCCGCGGGTCGCGGTCGCCGGCGTCGCTGACGATTTCGCCGTCGATGCCGGCGAGCTCCGACAGCGCGCCAGGCAGGTAGACGAACGCGGCAATCGCGCAGAGCACGGCCGAGATCGCTGCGGAGGTGAAGAAGGACCGGTTGATCGCCTGCATGCCGCTCTTGTCGGTCGGTCGCAGCTTGGTGATGAAGACGCCGATGATGGCGGTGACGACACCGATGGCAGGCACGATGAGCGGGAAGACCAGGCCCTCCTCGCCGAAGGCGGCCCGACCCAGGATGAGCGCCGCGACGAGCATGACGGCGTACGACTCGAAGAGGTCCGCGGCCATGCCGGCGCAGTCACCCACGTTGTCGCCGACGTTGTCGGCGATGGTGGCGGCGTTGCGCGGGTCGTCCTCGGGGATGTTCTGCTCGACCTTGCCGACGAGGTCGGCGCCGACGTCGGCGGCCTTGGTGAAGATGCCGCCGCCGACCCGGATGAACATCGCGAGCAGGGCGGCACCGAAGCCGAAGCCCTCGAGGACCGTCGGGGCGTCACCCTTGTAGATGAGGACGACGGTGGCCGCACCGAGCAGGCCCAGACCGACCGTGAGGAAGCCGACGACGCCACCCGTGCGGAAGGCGATCTGCATCGCGGTGGCCGCGCCGTTGGCCTCGCGGGCGGCAGCCGCCACCCGCACGTTGGCGCGGGTGGCGAGCCCCATGCCGGCATAGGCGATGAAGGCCGAGAAGGCTGCCCCGACGACGAAGAAGACGCTGCGCCCGATGCGGATGGATGCGGTGTCGGCCGGCAGCAGGCTCAGCAGGACGAGCGCCAGGACCGCGAAGGCTGCCAGCGTCCGGAACTGCCGGGCCAGGAACGCCGAAGCGCCCTCCTGGACCGCGGCGGCGATGCTCTGCATCCGCTCCGTGCCCTGACCTGCGGCCAGGACGTTCTGCCGCAGCGCCACGGCGAAGCCGAGGGCCACGAGGGCGATGACCGCGACGATCACGACATAGGTGATGTTGCCGCCGGTCAGATCGAGCGTCGACTCGCCGCTAGCGGCAAGGGTGTGCCCCGACATGCATCCTCCTCGACAGGGGTGCGGGCCACCGGGAGGTGGCGGGCACCCGCAGACAGCGCGCGCGAGCGGGGGACGGACCCGGGAGGACCCGCGGACCCCACGGAACCGTTGCCTCGGCGGGGTCGCGCTCGGCGCGGCCGGAGTCTACGCAGCCGCCAACTGGAACAACAAAACTGGCCCCGGCCGCCGGGGGACCGTCACAAGATCGACTGTGCGCTCCCGCACCGGACGCGCCGGGGCGACCGGTGTGTCGGCGCACACGTGGATGGGTCAGGCCGGGGTGGGCCAGGACATCCGGACCGTGACGCCCTGCCCGCCGGCAGCCCCGACCTGCTCGACCGAGACGTCGTCGACCAGGCCGGCGATCACGGCCAGGCCGACGCCCGGGGGAACCACGTCGTCGAGGTCAGCGGTCTCCGTGAGGTCCTCGAGGTCCATCGAGTCGCCGTCGTCGTCGTTCGGAGCCTCGTCGGCCACGACGACCCGGAACACCTGCGGGTCGTCGACCAGCGTGACAGTCACCGGCCGGTCCGGGCAGTAGCGCCGGTGCAGGTGCACCGCCCGGGAGCACGCCTCACCGACCGCCAGCCGGACCTCGTCGAGCACCGCCTCGTCCACTCCGGAGCGCCGGGCGACGGCCGCGGCCACCAGCCGGGCGGTACGCACGTGCGCCGGGAGGGCGCTGAACCGGAGCTCGACGGTCGCCACGTCCACCTTCCTGGGTCGGTTCGACAGGATCGGTGTCATTCGGTGGCGTTGACCGCCTCGTCGACCGATGAGTGGATCGGGAAGACCTTGGTCAGGCCGGTGATCCGGAAGATCTTGAGGATGCGCTCCTGGGTGCACACCAGGCGCAGCGACCCGTCGTGGGCGCGGACCCGCTTGAGGCCGCCCACGAGGACCCCGAGGCCGGTCGAGTCCAGGAAGTCCACCCGCTCCATGTCGACCACGAGGTGGTACTTGCCGTCGGCCACCAGGTCGACCAGCTGCTCGCGCAGCCGCGGGGCCGTGTAGACGTCGATCTCGCCCCCAACCTCGACGATGGTGCGGTCGCCCTCGGAACGGGTCGAGAGGGAGAGGTCCACTGGTCCTCCTGCGTCGAATGCGTCGGCGTCGGTACGGCGGGCCCGGCATCACTGCTGGTCCGCTGGTCAGGTGGGGTCTTCCCCGCTGATCGGGACGTAGTCAACCATCCCGGAGGCGACTTCGCTCGTGAGGGCGCGGTGCGAGACTGCCGGGGTGCCGTCGCCGACCGTCCCGCTCGTCACGCGCACCGGCCGGCCGACTGCCGACGACCGGCTGGCGCGGCTGCTGGCGGCTCCCGGCCGGCGTGAGCGGGTCACCCACGTCGAGCGGGTGCCGGCGCGTCCGGGCGTGGCGGGCGAGTGGCCGGTGTGGGCCGACCGCGACCTGCTCGAGGCGCTGGCCACGTCGGGCGTCACCGCGCCCTGGTCGCACCAGGTGGCCGCGGCCGAGCTCGCCCACGCCGGGCGGTCGACCGTCGTCGCGACGGGCACCGCATCGGGCAAGTCGGTCTGCTACCTGCTCCCGGCGCTGACCGCGGCCCTCGAGGGCAGCGGCACCACGCTGTACCTCTCGCCCACCAAGGCCCTGGCGGCCGACCAGCTGCGGGCGATCGGCGACCTCCGCCTGCCCGGGGTCCGCGCGGCCGCCTATGACGGCGACACCCCTGCCGAGTCCCGTGACTGGGTGCGCCGGCATGCGTCGTACGTCCTGACGAACCCCGACATGCTGCACCGCTCGCTGCTGCCGGGGCACCAGCGGTGGGCGCGCTTCATGCGCGACCTGGAGTACGTCGTCGTCGACGAGTGCCACCGCTACCGGGGTGTCTTCGGCTCGCACGTCGCGTCGGTGCTCCGGCGGCTGCAGCGGGTCTGCGCGCACTACGGGTCGGACCCGACCTTCGTGCTGGCGTCGGCGACGGTGTCCGAGCCGGAGGTGTCCGGCGCGCGCCTGGTGGGCCGGGAGGTGGTGCCGGTGACGTCGGACGGCTCGCCCCGCGGCGAGCTGCTCTTCGCGCTGTGGGAGCCGCCGCTCACGGAGCTGACCGGTGAGAACCAGGCGCCGGTACGTCGCTCGGCGACCGCAGAGACGGCCGACCTGCTGACCGACCTGGTCGCCGACGGCGTCCGCACCGTGGCCTTCGTCCGGTCGCGACGCGCAGCAGAGACCGTGTCGCTGACGGCCCGTCGCCTGCTCGGCGAGGTGGCTCCCGAGCTGGCCGGGCGGGTGGCCGCCTACCGGGCCGGCTACCTGCCGGAGGAACGGCGCGACCTGGAGGCCGACCTGCAGTCCGGCCGGCTGCTCGGCGTCGCGTCGACGACAGCGCTCGAGCTCGGTGTCGACGTGGCGG
The DNA here is from genome assembly GCA_963762865.1 of uncultured Actinomycetota bacterium. Classification (GTDB taxonomy): domain Bacteria; phylum Actinomycetota; class Actinomycetes; order JACCUZ01; family JACCUZ01; genus DATHAP01. The sequence continues at coordinate 444,993 of CAVXNC010000003.1, read as the reverse complement.
GCCTCGACGCCGTGCTGCTGGCCGGCTTCCCCGGCACCCGGGCTTCGATGTGGCAGCAGGCCGGGCGTGCCGGTCGAGCCGGCCAGGGCGCGCTCGCGGTCCTCGTCGCGCGGGACGACCCGCTGGACACCTACCTGACGCACCACCCGGAGACGCTCTTCGGCCGGCCGGTCGAGACGACCGTGCTCGACCCGCACAACCCGCACGTCCTGGCGCCGCACCTGTGCGCCGCGGCGGCCGAGCTGCCGCTGACCGAGGACGACCTGCCGGCGTTCGGGCCGCAGGCGGCCGAGGTGGTCGAGCACCTGGTTGGCCGCGGGCTGCTGAGGCGCCGGGCGACCGGGTGGTTCTGGACCCGGCCGGAGCGGGCCAGCGACCTGGCCGACATCCGCGGGATGGGCGGCCGCCCGGTCGGCCTGGTCGAGGAGAGCACCGGCCGGCTGCTGGGGACGGTCGATGGCGGCGCAGCGCACGCGACCGTGCACGCCGGCGCGGTCTACGTGCACCAGGGCGAGACCTACCTGGTGTCACAGCTCGACCTCGACGAGCAGGTCGCGATGATGGCGGCGGCCGAACCGGACTGGACGACGACCGCCCGCGACGTGACCGACATCGACGTGGTCGAGACGTCGGCCACCCGCGCCTGGGAGCACGTGACGCTGTCGTTCGGGACCGTCCAGGTGACCAACCAGGTCGTCTCGTTCCTCCGCCGCCGGGTGATGACCGGCGAAGTCCTCGGCGAGGAGCCGCTGGACCTGCCGCCCCGGCACCTGCGGACCCGCGCGGTGTGGTGGACCGTCGACGAGGACGGGCTGGCCCGGGCCGGGCTCGCGGCGGCGGACGTGCCGGGCGCCGCGCACGCCGCCGAGCATGCGTCGATCGGGCTGCTGCCGCTGTTCGCCACCTGCGACCGCTGGGACATCGGCGGGGTGTCGACCGCCCACCACGCCGACACCGGGCGGATGACGGTGTTCGTCTACGACGGGCACCCGGGCGGCGCTGGCTTCGCCGAGCGCGGGCACGCGAAGGCGCTCGACTGGCTGGCCGCGACCCGCGGCGCGATCGCCGCGTGCGAGTGCCTCGACGGCTGCCCGTCCTGCGTGCAGTCGCCCAAGTGCGGCAACGGGAACGAGCCGCTGGACAAGGCCGGGGCGGTCCGGCTCCTCGACGTCGTCCTCCATCTGGGTGCCGGTGGGGCCACCGGGGCTTAGACCGCGACACACCTGGGCAGGAGGCCGCCAGCGAAAGGAGTCCTGCCATGCTCGTTCTCGGTCTGCTGCTCATCCTCGGTGCCGGCGTGATCACCGCCGGTGCCCTTCTCGACGCCGGCGAGACCGCCACCGTCGAGGTCCTCGGCCAGACGCTCACCACCACCGCCGCCGGTGTGTTCGTCATCGGCGCGCTGACCATGCTCGTCTTCCTGCTCGGTGTCTGGGCGCTCATGGCGTCCATGAGCCGCGGCCGCCGCAAGCGCGCCGAGCGCAAGCAGGCCCGCAACCGGCACCGCGACTCGGTCAAGAGCCTCGAGGAGGAGCGCGAGACGCTCCGCCTGGAGAACGAGCGGCTCGCCGAGCAGCTCAAGGGCCGCCAGGGTGCAACGGCTGGCGCCGGCGCAGCCGGTGGCGCGGCGGCTGCCGGAGGCATGTCACGCGACGACTACTCGACCGACCGGACCATGCACGACCGGGACGGCGACGGCGTGGACGACTCGACCGACGACCACCGCACCGACCGGGTCATCGACCACGACACCGACCTGCGGTCCGACGAGTCGACCACGACGAGCCGCAACCGCGAGATCTGACCCACCGCGGGTCTGACCCACATCGGTCACGACCGCGACGAGCAGCAGCCGCTACGGCGGCACACCGGCCCGGGCCCGCGCCCGGGCCGGTGGCACGTCCAGGACCGCCAGCAGTCGCGGCACCGGCACCTCCACCACTACGGTCACGACCGGCCGGGCCGGCGACCCCGCCGCCGCGCACGCCACCAACGTGGCACGGGCCGCGGTCGCCACCCGCTGCGCCGCCGTGCAGCCCGGATCGGCCGCTGCCGGCCCACCGCCGCCGGGCTGACTGGATCCGGCACCGGCCAGGGCTGCCAGGTCCGCGGCCGACTCCGCGCGCTGCCGGGCGACCAGGGCGCCGGCGACCGCCAGCAGCCCGGCCGTCACGGTCATCAGCAGGCCAGCCGTGCAGAGGACAAGGAGTGTCGCCGAGCCACGCTCCCTCGCCGTCACGGGACGTCCTCAGCGGCGGCGACAGCCTCGCCCCCTACCCGCACACCCAACCCGCTCCAGCCGGCGAGGCCGGCCCGCGCCGTCACCACGACCGCGACCAGCCCGCCGCCTCGGTCCCGGACCTGCACCTCGGCCTCACCTGGGACCCGGTCGCGCGCCGCCACGACGGCGGCCTCCGCCGGCTCGCCCCGGGCGATCTCCCGCGCGGCCGAGCGAGCCGCGTCCAGGCACCGCACGTGCAGCGAGACCGCCCCGACCGCTGACACGCACAGAGCGGTCAGCAGGACGAGGGCCGGCAGCAGGACCGCCACCTCGGCGGTCGCGGTGCCGCGGTCGGCCTGCCGGCCTCTGTCTCCCGCGCGGCAGCGGGCGACGGCGCTCGCGGTGCCGACCACGATCTAGAACGCGATCGTCAGGGCCCGCTCGAGGATGTCCTTGAGCATCTTCACCACCGAGTCGCTGGTCAGCAGCTTGTAGAGGATGCCGCCGAAGCCGCACGCCGCGACCGTCCCGACGGCGTACTCCGCCGTCGTCATCCCGGCGTCACCCGCGCCGTCCCGCCTCACTCGCCGAGCCCGCACCACCAGTGCACTCACGTGCCCACCTCGTCTCTCTCGGCCGGCCGGGACCATGGCCCGGGCGGCTCACCACTGCCGGGATGTCCGGCACTGCGTCCACGGTGTCGGGCCGGCGATGGGCCACGGGGCGCCCGCAGGACATCTGTGGAGAGGGCACCGGATCCGTCGATCTGTGGATGGCGCCGTCGACCGCGCCTTGACGTTGCACCTTTGCCATGCCGCGCTGGTTCAGCCCAGGTCGGCGACGACCTGGCCCGCGATGCCGCCGACGACCGGGACCACGCCGACGAGGACGAAGGCGGGCAGGAAGCAGACGACGAGCGGTCCGATCGCTCGGACCCCGGCCCGCTGGGCGGCCGCCTCGGCGGCCCACCTGGCTCGGTCGCGCTCGTCGTCGGCCACGGCACGGAGCAGCGCGGCCAGCGGCGCCCCCGAGGACGACCCGCGCTCGAGAGCGACAGTCAGTCGGGACCAGGCCGGACCGGCGGTGGACCACGCCACCCGCGGGCTGGCACCCGCCCGCAGCGCCAGGCCGGCCCGTTCCACGGCCGACCCGAGGGGGCCGGGCACCGCTGCACCGACGACGGCCGCCGCGTCGGGGACGGGCAGGCCCGCCTCCAGGCAGGTCGCCAGCAGGTCGGCCACTCGCGGCAGGTCGTGAGCGGTCGCCCTCTCGGCCCTGCGCCGGGCGTCCGCTGCCCGACGGACCGGCAACCAGGTGGCCAACGCAGCAACGACGAGGACGGCCACGAGGGCGCCCCGGCCGGTGAGGGCGGAGACTCCGGCGCCGACGCCGCACAGGCGGGGCACCCAGTCAGGTGGCGCGGTCACTGGCGAGTCGAGGCCACCCGGCGAGTCGAGGCCACCCGGCGAGTCGGAGCCGCCCGGCGAGTCGGGCGGCGCCGGGCCGACGTGCTCAGCCGCCGGCCCGCCTTCGGCGCCATCCCGGCTGCCCGCCACCGACCCCTGTCGCAGCCCTGCCGCGCGCAACCTGGCCGAGGCCGCGCTGCCGGGCCCGGTCAGCAGCAGCCCGCTCGCGGCGGCGAGCAGGACGGCGAGCTGCTCGACCCCGGTCACGGCAACGCCGACCGGACGATCGCGCGGCTCCAGGCCACGCCGAGGGCCACCAGCAGCGTCCCGCCGGCCAGGCAGGCCAGCCCGGCCGGTGTCCCGACGAGGAAGCCCGTCGGGTCGGCGCCCAGGGTCAGCCCGAGGCCCATACCGGCGACCGGCAGCAACGCCAGCAGCCTGACTGTGGACCGCGGTCCGGCCAGCGCGGCGTCCACCTGGCGGTACAGCCGGTCGTCGGCTCGGTGCCCGGCCAGCAGTCGGGTCACCGGGACGACCAGGGAGCACCCGGTCAGCTCCGAGACCCGCCACAGCGCCGCCAGGTCGGCCGCCACCGACCCGCCCGGCAGAGCCGCGACCGCCGCAAGCGCGGCCGCCGGGTCGCCGGCCGGGTGCCGGGCCGCCACCGAGACGTCGTCCAGGCCGGCCTCGGCTGCAGCGGCGGCGAGGACCCCGCGCGGTGGCGCCCCGGTGCGCAGCTCGGCAGCGACTGCGGCGAGCAGGTCACCGAGCGCCGCGCGACGGGCCTGGGCCGCTCCCCTGTCACGACGCCGTTCGAGCAGCGACCGTGCCCGAGGGACCGGCCGGCTCCGAGCCGCTCTCGTCCCACCGGACAGCTCCCGGCCGTCAGCACGCAGCCGTGCCAGCCGGCGGCTCACCGGCGAGGGAGCCGCGAGCAGCCAACCGGCCAGGCCGGCCTGGCCGAGGCACAGCCACCACCACGCCGACATCACGGCCACCCCGACATCACGGCCCACCCCGACATCACGCTGCCGAGCACCGGCCCATCAACCGGTCCAGCGCCGACCGAGTCGTCACCGAGCCGTCGGAACCGACCAGCAGGGCCGGCTCGACGTGCACCAGCCCGTCGCGTGCGCGCCCTAACGCGCCCACCTCGCTGACCCGTCGGCGCCCGGTGCGGTCACGGGTGAGGTGCACGACGACGTCCACGCCAGCGGCGAGCTGGCTGTGCGCCGCGTCCCGTGGCAGGCCTGCGGCTGCCGCCAGCGCCTCCACCCGGGCGGGCAGGGCACCGGCCGTGCTGGCGTGCACCGTGCCGCACCCGCCGTCGTGCCCGGTGTTGAGCGCCGCGAGCAGCTCGACCACCTCTGCGCCGCGCACCTCGCCCACCACCAGGCGGTCCGGTCGCATCCGCAACGCCTGTCGCACCAGGGTCCGCAGGTCGACCGCGCCCTGCCCCTCGACATTGGGTGCGCGAGCCTCCAGCCGGACGACATGGGGGTGCCGCGGCTGGAGCTCGCCGGCGTCCTCGACCAGCACGATCCGCTCCCGCGGGTCGACCACGGACAGCAGGGTCGACAACAACGTCGTCTTGCCCGTGCCGGTGCCGCCGGTGACGACGAAGGAGAGCCGCGCGGACACCACGGCCCGCAGCACGTCGGCCACGACCGGCACCAGGGTCGCCCGCTCGAGCAGCTCCTCGAGGCTGAAGGCGGTCCGCCTCGGCACTCGCAGGTTGATCAGGGTCCCGGCAGGCGACACCGGTGGCAGGACAGCATGCAGCCGGGTGCCGTCGCGCAGCCGGGCGTCGACCATCGGCGAGGCCACGTCGAGGCGACGACCGGCGGTGCCCGCCAGCCGCTGCGCGAGCCGGCGCACCGCGGCCTCGTCGACGAGCTCGACCTCGGCACGCTCGAGCCCGTCGCCGCGGTCCACCCAGACCTCGGACGGCCCGTTGACCAGCACGTCGCTGACGCGCTCGTCCGCCAGCAGGGGCTCGAGCGGTCCGGCTCCGACCAGCTCGGCACGCACTGCCTGCAGCAGCTCGAGCACCGCCGGGCCGGTCGCCAGCGACCCCTCAGCGCGCAGTGCCGCCAGCACGGTCGCCGGCGTCGCGGGCTCGCCGCGCTGCACCAGCCGGTCGGCGACCCGGCCGACCATGTCGTGCATCGTCATGCGGCCACCGCAGGATCCGCCAGCAGGTCTGCGAGCAGCCCGGCTGCCAGCACCGCCAACGGACCACGGCCGGTGACGGCCGGTGGGTGACCCCGCTCCTGGTGGCGGTGCAGGTTCGGCTCCGGGCGAAGCCGACCGGCCAACGGGAGGTCGAGGTGCTGCGCGACGCCGGGCGCGGTGAGTCCCGACGGCGCCGGCCCACGGACCACGACCCGCAGCTCGCGGGCGTGTGCCGAGACGACCTGCACCACCCGGGACGCCGCGGCGACAGCACGTACCTCGGCCGGCACCACGACCAGCACCAGGTCGCACGCAGCGAGCGCCGGCACGACGGACGGGTCGAGCCGGCGCGGAAGGTCGAGCACGACGACGTCGAAGCCACGCACTGCAGCGTCGACGACCGCCCGCACCGCCTCGGGCGGGACACCGAGCAGGTCGCCGCAGTCCCAGGACAGCACCGCGACCCCCGACACCTCGGGCAGTGCGGCAGCCAGCGCGCCGGACGACAGGCGCCCGCCGGCCGACGCCAGGGCGGGCCAGCGCAGCCCGGCGGCGTCCTCGAGGCCGAGCATCAGGTCGAGCCCCCCGCCGAGGGCGTCGAGGTCCAGGAGCGCCGTCCGCGCCGACGATGCCGCGGTGACCGCGAGCGCCGCGGCCAGGGTCGACGCCCCCGCGCCGCCGCGGCCGCCCACCACGCCCACGCACCGCCCGGCGCCGGCCGGCCGCCGCACGGGATCGGGCGGGCCGTCGTACGGCAGGTCATCGTCCGGCAGGTCGTCGGCGAGCTGGTGACGGTCGTCGGCCACGGGTCCTCCGGAGCGAGCGGATGACCCTCAGGCTCGCCGGGACCCGCGCCCTGGTCGAGGCGCCCCCGCCGATCTGTGGACAGCCGCGGAACGGAGCCCGGCTGTGGATGGCGAGCGGCTCACGAGCGGGGTGGGACACCGCTGAGACGGGCACCCGACCGGCCCGGGACGTGCGACGGCCCCCGCCGGGGGGGAGAGCGGGGGCCGTCTATCGCGGTTCCGGCCCGGGGGGGATGAGCCGGGACCACGGGCGTCTCTCGAGGGGACGCGACGCCAGGATGTACCCGCGGGGGCGGTTTAGCAAACAGTCGGCGCGTCGGACACGCCCGCGGACGGTCAGATTTTTACGTCCCTATGCTCGGAGCCGTGCCCGTCCCCGATCGTCCGACCGCCCCGTCCCGCACGGCGGCGTTCTTCGACCTGGACAAGACGATCATCGCCCGGTCGAGCACGCTGGCGTTCAGCCGGTCCTTCTACCAGGGCGGGCTGATCAACCGCCGGGCGGTCCTGCGCAGTGCATATGCGCAGTTCGTCTACCTGGTGGGTGGCGCCGACCACGACCAGATGGAGCGCATGAGGGCGTACCTCTCCTCGATGTGCACGGGGTGGGACGTCCAGCAGGTCAAGGACATCGTCTCCGAGACGCTGCACGAGCTGATCGACCCGATCATCTACGACGAGGCCGCCACGCTGATCGAGGAGCACCACCTCGCCGGGCGCGACGTCGTGATCGTCAGCACCTCCGGGTCGGAGGTCGTGGAGCCGATCGGCGAGATGCTGGGCGCCGACCGGGTCATCGCGACCCGGATGGTCATCGAGGACGGCCACTACACCGGCGCGATCGACTACTACGCCTACAGCGAGACCAAGGCGACGGCGATCCGCGCGCTCGCCGAGCAGGAGGGCTATGACCTCGAGGGGTCCTACGCCTACAGCGACTCGGCCACCGACCTGCCGATGCTCGAGGCGGTCGGCCATCCGTTCGCGGTCAACCCGGACCGCGCGCTGCGCAGGGAGGCCCTCGCGCGGGAGTGGCCGGTGCTGGTCTTCACCAAGCCGGTACGCCTGCGCGACCGCTTCTCCGGCGTGACCCTGCCGCCGCCCGGAGCACTGGCGGCCGCGGCGGTCGGAGCAGGGGCGGCGACCGCCGGGGTGGTCTGGCTGGCCGCCCGGCGACGGGCCGCCAGGTCCACCGTCACGGGTGTCGCGGCGGTCGGCTCCGGCGTGTTGCGCGCGACGCGCCGCATCTCACCGCGGCGGTAGGTAAAAGAAGGCCGATCGGCTCTTCCGCAGGTGCGGTGAAGTGCGTTAGACAGAAGGGGAAGCACGGCAGCCGAGCACCCACGCGGCGACCTGCCCATGTACGGGCCGGCGAGCCAGGCTTGTCCTGGTCTCCCGACGAATGGTGCACGCCTGGTAACCCGGACTGACGTGTTCGAGAGCGGCGCCCTCCGACCGGTCGAGGGGCGCCGCTCATCGTGTCCGGGCAGCCCAGTGACTGTCAGGCGCCGCGCTGGATGGCCTCGCACACGGCGACTCCCTCGCGGGCACCGAGCACCGCCGCCTCGGCGCAGTGCACGACCCAGCCGGCCAGCCCCACGTCGGTGCCCGTCCCGTAGCCGGCCAGCGCCGAGCGGTAGGCCTCGACGCCGAGCTCGACGTGCCCGACCTCGGGCACCGACACCGCCGTCGGGTCCAGCCCGCGGGTGACCAGCGTCAGCCGGGCGGCCGCCCGCGCGACTACGCCGGCGCCGGTTGTGAACGCACCGGCCGTCGCGAGCTCGGCGTGCACCACGGCGGCGACGACCACCGCCGGCGCGCGGGTCCGGCCGGTCAGCAGCTCCCCCAGGGCGCCCAGCCGGGCCGCGCCCGCCGGGCTGGGGCGGCCGAGCTCCGACGAGTCGCCGACGAGGTCGGCCGCGGCCAGGCTGTGCAGTCGCGCCACGACCTGCAGGGGCGCGCGATCCCAGGTGCCCTGCAGCCGGCCGAGCTCGGCGGCCACCCGCAGCGCACCCTGCACCACGGGCTCCTCCGCCGCCGGCAGCCGGCCGGCGGCGGTGACCGTCCGCTTCAGCACGTCGAGCGGGACGTCGGCCCCCTCGAGGGCGGCCGATGCGCGAGCGCCGCGGATGGCCGACTCGGACGACACCTTCTCCGACTGGCGACGCAGGACCCGGTGGCCGCGCAGCGCGTCGACGGCCTCGCGGGCCCGGTCGACCGCGTCGGCCACGCCGGGCAGCCCGGCCAGGTGGGCCAGCGGGTCGGCCCGGCGGTCCGGCGCAGGGGGGCTCGGGGTGGCGGTCACGGTCGTCGACCCTATGCAGCGTCCTTCGAGTGGCGCGTACCGTCTGCCCGGTGAACGGCAGCCCGGCCGTCGTCGCCGTGACCCTGGTGGTCATCGCGCTGCTCGCCGTCGTGCTCCCGCTGCTGCGCTCCGGCCGCACCCGTCGGCTCTTCGGTACGCCGGCCGACCGCGCGACGTACGCGACCCTGCACGCGGCCAGCCAGGCCGCTCCCCCGCTGCGGGCCGGGCTGACCGCGGCCGGCGCCGCCAAGGCGGTCCGCCACCTCCGCGCGCTGCTCGGCACCCCGGCCGTCGCCCTGACCGACACCGGGCAGCTGCTGGCCTGGGACGGCAGCGGCGACCACCACGGCACGGCCACGGTGCGGCACGGCGCCGACGTGCTGGCCGACGGGCGCACCCACGTTGTCGGTCCGGGCTCGGTCAGCTGCCCGGACCCGGACTGCCCGATCAGGGTCGCAGTCGTCGCGCCGCTCACCGTGGAGGACCGCGTCGTCGGCACCGTGGTGGCGTACGGCCGGACGACCTCCGTAGGACTCGTCCGCGCCACCAGCGAGGTCGCGCGCTGGGTCTCGACGCAGCTCGAGCTCGCCGAGCTGGAGTCGTCACGGACCCGGCTCGCGGAGGCCGAGGTGCGCGCGTTGCGGGCGCAGATCAGTCCGCACTTCGTCTACAACTCGCTGACCGCGATCGCGTCGTTCGTGCGCACCGACCCGGAACGGGCGCGCGACCTGCTGCTGGAGTTCGCCGACTTCACGCGGTACTCCTTCCGCCGGCACGGCGACTTCACGACTCTGGCCGAGGAGCTGCGCTCGATCGACCGCTACCTGCTGCTCGAGCGCGCCCGCTTCGGCGACCGGCTGCAGGTCACGGTGCAGGTGGCACCAGAGGTGCTGCCGGTGACGGTGCCGTTCCTCTGCATCCAGCCGCTCGTGGAGAACGCGGTGCGGCACGGCCTCGAGGGCAAGCCCGGTCAGGGCCGCGTCACGATCGTCGCCCGCGACCTCGGCCAGGACGCCCTGATCAGCGTCGAGGACGACGGCGCCGGCATCGACCCCGACGCCGTGCGCCGCACCCTTGCCGGCCAGCCCGACGGCGACAGCATCGGCCTCGGCAACGTCGACGAGCGGCTGCGCCAGGTCTACGGCGACGACTACGGACTCACCGTCGAGACCGCCCCCGGCGCCGGGACGAAGGTCAGCATGCGGGTGCCGAAGTACCACGCCGGGGTGCACACGTGACGTCGTCCGGTGGGCTTCGCGTCCTCGTCGCCGACGACGAGGCGCCGTCGCGCGAGGAGCTCGCCTACCTGCTCGGGCACCAGCCGGGCGTCGGCGCCGTGCGCACCGCGGCGTCCGGTGCCGAGGTGCTCAAGGCGCTGGACTCGGAAGAGGTGGACGCTCTCTTCCTCGACATCCGGATGCCTGGCCTCGACGGGCTCGACGTCGCGCGGGTCCTCGCGCGCTTCCGGCGACCGCCGCGCGTCGTCTTCGTGACTGCCTACGACGAGCACGCCGTCGAGGCTTTCGACCTGCGCGCCGTCGACTACCTGCTCAAGCCGGTACGTCCGGAACGGCTCGGTGAGGCCGTCCGCCGGGTGCTGGAGTCATTGGGGTCGGAGCCGTCGGCAGACCAGCAGTCCGACGACGAGACGATCGCGGTCGAGCTCGGTGGCGTCACCCGATTCATCAACCGCAGCGACGTGCGCTTCGTCGAGGCGCAGGGCGACTACGCGCGGCTGCACACCGCGGACGGCAGCCACCTGGTGCGGGTGCCCTTGACCACGCTGGAGCAGCAGTGGGCGGGCGCCGGCTTCGTGCGCATCCACCGCAGCCACCTCGTCGCTCTCCACCACGTCGACGAGATGCACGTCGAGTCGGGCCGGTGGACGGTGCGGCTCGGCGACGACGTCCTCGCGGTGAGCCGCCGGCACACCCGCGATCTGCGGGACACGCTGATGCGCCGCGCCCGGCCGGGACAGCAGCAGTGAGCGAGCCCACCCCGCCTCGCCGGGTCCGGGTCGTGTCGCCGCGGACCGTCGCGCGGGCAGCTGCGTACCGCCCGGTGCGTCGCGAGATCGACGAGCAGACCATCGTCGGCGAGGTCTACATGCGCTCGCTGGTGCGGCTGCAGCTGCGTCTCGCGATCGGCATCTGTCTCATCTTCGCCGTACTGCTCGGCGGGCTGCCCATCCTCTTCACGCTGGAGCCCGGCCTGTCGACGACGACCCTGCTGGGCGTGCCGGTGCCGTGGCTGCTGCTCGGCGTCGTCGTCTACCCGGTGCTCGTCATGACGGCGTGGTTCTACGTGCGCCAGGCCGAGCGCAACGAGCGCGACTTCTCCGAGCTGGTGCAGTGAGCGCACGGTGACCAACCCGTGAGCGCACCGGCCTACAGCGTCGCGGCGATCGTCCTGGTCATCGCGGCGACCGTGCTGATCGGTGCCTTCTCGCTGAGACTCTCGCGCACCACGAGCGACTTCTACGTCGCGTCGCGCTCGGTGTCGCCGGTGTTGAACGCGTCGGCGATCGGCGGCGAGTACCTGTCAGCCGCGTCATTCCTCGGGGTCGCGGGGCTGATCCTCGCCTTCGGCGCCGACATGCTCTGGTTCCCGGTCGGCTACACGGCGGGCTACCTGGTGCTGCTGGTCCTCGTCGCGGCACCACTGCGCCGGTCGGGCGCCTACACGCTGCCCGACTTCGCCGAGCTGCGCACCGAGTCCCGGACCGTGCGCCGGATCGCCAGCATCCTGGTCGTCGCGATCGGCTGGCTCTACCTGCTGCCGCAGCTCGTCGGTGCCGGGCTGACAGTCGCGCTGGCGACCGGCGCGCCCGCCTGGGTCGGCGCCCTGCTGGTGTCGACGGTCGTCGTGTTCAACGTCGCCACCGGCGGCATGCGCAGCATCACCTTCGTGCAGGCCTTCCAGTACTGGCTCAAGATCACGGCGCTCGCGGTCCCGGTCATCTTCCTGCTGCTCGCATGGCAGGCCGACGGCGCACCGACCCCGCGCGACGGCGCCGCGGTCTTCGAGCAACGGACGACGGTGGAGCTGACGCAGTCGACGTCGTTCGACGTGCTGGACCCGGTCGTGGTGCGGGTCCGTGGTCGGCTGACCGCACCCGACGGCGAGACGCGGACGTACGCCGCGCAGCCGGTCGCCCTGACCACCGGCACGTGGCTGGCCGGCGAGTCGGCGCGGCTCACCTTCCCGGCCGGGGCGACCGTGCCGCACCGCAGCTCCCTCGAGGCGAGCGACGGCAGCGACTGGGCGCGGCCGCTGTCCGGCGCAGGGGGCCGGGACCACCCGCTCTACGCGACGTACTCGCTGATCCTCGCGCTCTTCTTCGGGACGATGGGGCTGCCCCATGTGCTGGTGCGCTTCTACACGAACCCCGACGGTCGGGCCGCTCGCCGCACGACGCTGATCGTGCTGTGCCTGCTCGGTGCGTTCTACCTGCTGCCCACGATCTACGGCGCGCTGGCGCGGGTCTACACGCCGGACCTGCTGCTGACCGGGCGCACCGACTCGGCGGTGCTGCTGCTGCCTGAACGGCTCGTCGGGGGCACCGGCGGCCAGCTGCTGACCGCGCTGGTGACCGCCGGCGCCTTCGCTGCGTTCCTGTCGACGTCGTCCGGACTGACCGTGTCGGTCGCCGGCGTGCTGTCCCAGGACGTCCTGCGCGGCTCGGTGCGCGACTTCCGAGTGGCCGCCGGGCTGGCCGTCGTCGTGCCCTTCGTGCTGTCGCTCGGCGCCACGTCGATCAACGTGGCCGACGTCGTCGGGCTGGCCTTCGCGGTGGCCGCGTCGTCGTTCTGCCCGCTGCTGCTGCTCGGCATCTGGTGGCGCGGCCTGACCGATGTCGGCGCGACCGCCGGGCTGCTCACCGGAGGTGGGCTCGCCACCGCCGCGGTCGTCGCGACGATCTCCGGTGTCGACCGCGGCGGGTGGGCGGGTGCGCTGCTCGCACAGCCGGCCGCGTGGACCGTGCCGGTGGCGTTCGCGGTCATGGTCGGGGTGTCGCTGGCGACGCCCGGCCGCGCGGCGCCCGGTGTCGCGCGGACGATGGTGCGGCTGCACGCGCCTGAGTCGGTCGGCCTGCGCTGACCAGCCTCGCGGCGTTCGGACCGTTCGGCGGCATTTCGCACCGTTCGTCGCACGCACGGCGCCGCTGGGCGACGGGAGCCGCCGGCCGTCTTCAGTTGACCTTGCCGTTACGTCAAGAGTGACCGGCGTCACTCGAGGCGGGCCCGCGCCTGCCTGTCCCCCGCAGAGGAGGCCCGGTGAGTCACATCTCCGATGACAGCGACCGGCTGGTCGCGGTGCAGAACAGCGAGGAGTTCATCCACCTGCGGAAGGTGTTCCGCGGTTTCGTCTTCCCGATGACCGTGGTGTTCCTCTCCTGGTACCTGCTCTACGTGCTCGCGTCCGGCTGGGCCCGCGACTTCATGGGCACGCAGGTCTGGGGCAACATCAACGTCGCGTACATCTTCGGCCTCCTCCAGTTCGCCTCCACCTTCCTCATCGCCTGGCTCTACGAGCGGCACATGGACAACAAGGTGGACCCGCTCGCCGCGCGGATCCGCGAAGACCTCGAAGGAAGTGGCGTCCGATGACCGGCTCGCTTCTCGCCGTGGACGCACCCGCGGACGTGTCGGGCGGTCAGCAGGCGCTCACCACGATCCTGTTCCTCGCCTTCGTCGCGGTGACGCTCTACATCACGGTGCGCGCCTCGCGGGCGACCAAGACCGCAGCGGACTTCTACGCCGGTGGTCGGTCCTTCTCCGGGGTCGAGAACGGCGTCGCCATCAGCGGCGACTACATGTCGGCCGCGTCCTTCCTCGGCATCGCAGGCATCATCGCGCTCTACGGCTACGACGGCTTCCTCTACTCCATCGGCTTCCTCGTCGCGTGGCTGGTCGCCCTGCTCCTGGTCGCCGAGCTGATGCGCAACTCGGGCAAGTTCACGATGGGCGACGTCCTGGCGTTCCGCATGAGGCAGCGGCCGGTCCGCGCGGCGGCCGGCGTGTCGACGATCGTCGTCTCGATCTTCTACCTGCTGGCCCAGATGGTCGGAGCCGGCGCGCTCGTCTCGCTGCTGCTCGGCGTCTCGTCGGACACGGCCAAGAACGTCACCATCGTCGGCCGTCGGTGCACTGATGATCTTCTACGTGACCGTCGGCGGCATGAAGGGCACGACGTACATCCAGATCGTCAAGGCGCTGCTGCTGATGACCGGCGCGACCCTGCTCACCATCCTCGTGATGTTCCAGTTCGGCTGGAACGTCAGCGACCTGCTCGGCACGGCAGCCGCGGAGAGCGGCAAGGGCGAGGCGTTCCTCGAGCCCGGCCTGCGCTACGCGACCGAGGCGCAGGGCCTCACCAGCAAGCTCGACCTCATCAGCCTGGGCCTTGCGCTGGTGCTCGGCACCGCCGGCCTGCCGCACATCCTCATGCGCTTCTACACCGTGCCGACCGCGCACGACGCCCGCAAGTCGGTGATCTGGGGAATCTGGATCATCGGCTCGTTCTACCTGATGACCCTGGCCCTGGGCTTCGGCGCGGCGGCGCTCGTCGGTCCGGAGGCGATCATCGCCCAGGACCCGGCAGGCAACACGGCGGCGCCACAGCTGGCGCGCGAAATCGGTAACGAGGTCTTCGGGACGACCGGAGGCACGATCATGCTCGCGTTCATCGCATCGGTGGCGTTCGCGACCATCCTCGCGGTGGTGGCCGGTCTGACGCTGGCGTCGTCGTCGTCGGTGGCCCACGACATCTACGCCAACTACGTGCACCGCGGCGAGGCGCCCGAGGGCCAGGAGGTCAAGGTCGCCCGCATCTCGGCCTTCGTCATCGGCGCCGTGGCGATCGTCCTCGTCGATCTTCGCACAGACAGCTCAACGTCGCCTTCCTGGTGGCGCTGGCCTTCGCGGTCGCGGCGTCGGCCAACCTGCCGGCGATCCTCTACTCGCTGTTCTGGAAGCGGTTCAACACCCAGGGCGCTGTGTGGGCCATCTACGGCGGCCTGATCTCCGCCGTCACGCTGGTCATCTTCTCGCCCGTGGTGTCGGGGAAGCCACCGGTCCCGCCTTCGACCGAGAGCCCGTCGCTGTTCACCGACCCGAGCATCGACTTCCACTGGTTCCCGCTCGACAACCCGGGCATCGTGTCGATCCCGCTGGGCTTCTTCTTCGGCTGGCTGGGGACCGTGCTGAGCAAGGAGCACAACGAGTACAAGGCCGCCGAGCTCGAGGTCCGGTCGTTGACCGGTGTCGGGATGGAGAAGGCCGTCCAGCACTGATCGGACGCGCCCGCCGAACGGGGAGGACCGGTCGCGCCCGGTGAGTCCGGTGCGCGACCGGTCCGCTCCGCGGAGGGGTGTAGACAGTGAGCATCGACCGTACGACGAGAGCCGAGGAGCACCGGTGAGCAGCGAAGCCCTCTCGAACCTCCTGCACGAGGACCGCACCTTCCCGCCCAGCGACGACTTCGCCGCGCACGCCGTCGCGAAGGCCGACCTCTACGACGAGGCCGCGAAGGACCGGCTGGCGTTCTGGGAAGAGCAGGCCGACCGCCTCGACTGGTCGACGAAGTGGGGAGAGGTGCTCGACTGGCAGCCGCCCTTCGCGAAGTGGTTCCTCGGCGGCGAGCTGAACGTGGCGCACAACTGCGTGGACCGGCACGTCGCCGCCGGCAAGGGCGACAAGGTCGCGCTGCACTGGGAGGGCGAGCCCGGCGACAGCCGCACCCTCACCTACGCAGAGCTCAAGGACGAGGTCAGCAAGGCGGCCAACGCCCTGACCGAGCTCGGCGTCGAGAAGGGCGACCGGGTCGCGATCTACCTGCCGATGATCCCCGAGGCGGTCGTGTCGATGCTCGCCTGCGCGCGGATCGGGGCGCCGCACTCGGTCGTCTTCGGCGGCTTCTCGGCGGCGGCGCTGCAGTCACGCATCGACGACGCCAGCGCCAAGCTGGTCATCACCTCCGACGGCGGCTACCGGCGCGGCAACCCGTCGGCGCTCAAGCCCGCCGTCGACGAGGCGCTCGAGATGTCGCAGGGCAAGACCGTCGAGCACGTGCTGGTCGTACGCCGCACCCGGCAGGACGTCGAGTGGACGGACGGTCGCGACGTCTGGTGGCACGACGCCGTCGACGGCGCGAGCACCGAGCACGAGGCACAGCCGCACGACAGCGAGCACCCGCTCTTCATCCTCTACACGTCGGGCACGACCGGGAAGCCGAAGGGGATCCTGCACACCTCCGGCGGCTACCTGACCCAGTGCGCCTACACCTTCGCCAACGTCTTCGACCACAAGCCGGAGTCCGACGTCTTCTGGTGCACCGCCGACATCGGCTGGGTCACCGGGCACAGCTACATCGTCTACGGACCGCTGGCCAACGGCGCGACGCAGGTGCTCTACGAGGGCACCCCGGACACGCCGCACAAGGGGCGGTTCTGGGAGATCGTGGCGAAGTACGGCGTCACGCTGCTCTACACGGCGCCCACGGCGATCCGCACCTTCATGAAGTGGGGCGAGGAGTTCCCCGCGAAGCACGACCTCTCGACGCTGCGGCTGCTCGGCTCGGTCGGCGAGCCGATCAACCCGGAAGCCTGGATCTGGTACCGCCGGGTCATCGGCGGCGACCGGACGCCGGTCGTCGACACCTGGTGGCAGACCGAGACCGGCGCCATCATGATCAGCCCGCTGCCCGGCGTCACGGCGGCCAAGCCCGGGTCGGCGATGACTGCGCTGCCCGGCATCGGCGCCGACGTCGTGGACGACCAGGCGCAGTCGGTGCCGAACGGCGGCGGTGGCTACCTGGTGCTCACCGAGCCGTGGCCGTCGATGCTGCGCGGCATCTGGGGCGACGACGAGCGCTACAAGGAGACCTACTGGTCGCGCTTCAAGGAGCTCTACTTCGCCGGCGACGGCGCCAAGAAGGACGAGGACGGCCACGTCTGGCTGCTCGGCCGGGTCGACGACGTGATGCTGGTGTCCGGCCACAACATCTCGACCACCGAGGTGGAGTCGGCGCTTGTGTCGCACGCCAAGGTGGCCGAGGCCGCCGTCGTCGGCGCGACCGACCCGACCACCGGGCAGGGCATCGTCGCCTTCGTCATCCTGCGCGGTGACGCGGCCGAGGCGGTGGCCGACGACTCGGCGGCCGGCGAGGCGGTCATCCAGGAGCTGCGCCAGCACGTGTCCAAGACGCTGGGCCCGATCGCCAAGCCGCGCCAGGTGCTGCTCGTCGCCGAGCTGCCCAAGACGCGCTCCGGCAAGATCATGCGCCGCCTGCTGCGCGACGTCGCCGAGCACCGCGAGATGGGCGACGTCACCACCCTGGCCGACCCGACGGTGATGAACCTGATCGGCGAGGGCCTCGACAGCAAGGCCACGTCCGGCGCCGACGACGAGTAGCGGTCAGCTCTCGGCGGACGCGGCGGCCTTCTGGCGGGCGCGGTAGGCGCGGGTCTTGGCCTTGTTTCCACAGCCCCACTCGCACCAGTGGCGTGAGCGGTTCTTGGTCGTGTCCAGGTAGGCCCACCGGCAGTCGTCGGCGGAGCAGATCTTCAGCCGGCGCCAGGAGTCGGCGGCGACCGCCTCGTTGACGGCGACGAGCAGCTGGGCGAGTCCCCCGCGGACGCCGCCGCTCGCCACCGGGGCGAGCGCCGGCCGTCCGCCGCTCAGCGTCGTCACGCGCAGCGGCAGCTCGGCAGCTGCCCGGTCGAGCGCCGGCGCCTCCGACGAGCCGCCGTCGGCCTCACCCGCCGCGGCCGTGTCGTGGTTGGCCACCATCGCGGCGTGCAGGCCGGCGCGCAGCTCCCGGGCCAGCGCCAGGTCGGCGGACGTCGCCCGGGCGGTACGCCCGACCAGCCCGTGCCCGGAGAGCCACCGGACGAGCTCGGCAGGCGTGGTGAGGTCGTCGGTCCCCTCTTCGTGGTCCTCCGAGTTGGTGAAGTCGACCAGCAGGTCCACGTGCGTCGACGCCATCGGGTCTCCTTGCTCGAACAACGACAACACCACCGTACATCGTTAGCCGGTTGCATTCAAGGCGACACCGGCATACGGTGTTCAGTGGTGTCAGGAGGTCATCATGACGAGCATCGTCGCCGCGTACGCCCGCCAACGGCTGGCCGACATGGAGGAGCTCAACCGCGACCTGGGGCGGAGCCGCAGCTCCGCCCGCAGGAGCCGACCGACCACCACGCGACGCACCGCGCGGTCCTGGCTCCTCCGGGTCCTCCGGGCCGCTGCCCCCGCTCGTCCTGGCCGCCGGATCCGGAGCCGCGGGCTCCCGGGGGTGCCTGGTCGGTAGGCTCGCGACCGGTGCGCCGGGAAGCCTGGTCGGCAGAGCGTCGACCCATGCCCCCGTCCCGAGGAGCCCCGCGTGCCCCGACAGCCGGCAGGTACTCGCGACTTCCTGAGGCTCCCGTCGTGGCCGGAGCGCCGGTACGTCGCCGAGGCGCTGCGCCAGGAGACGCTGGGCGGTGCCCTGCTGGTGCTGGCCACGGTCGCCGCACTCGTCTGGGCCAACTCCCCATGGAGCGAGTCCTACGCCGAGGTCCGTGACCTCCGCGTCGGACCCTCGACGCTCCACCTCGACCTGACGATCGCCGAGTGGGCGGGCGAGGGCCTGCTGGCCATCTTCTTCTTCGTGGCCGGGCTGGAGCTCAAGCGCGAGATGGCACTGGGCTCGCTCCGGCGACCCGCCGAGGCGTTGCTGCCCGTCGCCGCGGCGCTGACGGGGATGGCCGTCCCGGCAGCCATCTACCTCGCGATCACCTTCGACACCGGCGCCGCGCGCGGCTGGGCCATCCCGACGGCGACGGACATCGCGTTCTGCCTCGCCGTGCTCGCCGTCGTCGGGCGCCGGCTCCCCGCAGCCCTGCGGGCCTTCCTGCTGACCCTCGCCGTGGTCGACGACCTCGTCGCGATCCTCATCATCGCCGTCGCCTACAGCAGCGGCGTCGAGCCGCTCTACCTGGTGGGCTCGGCGGCCGCACTGGCCGGCTATGCCCTCGCGCAGCGCCAACACGTCGACAGCTGGCTGGTCCTGCTGCCGCTGGCCGGGCTCGCCTGGGCGTTGATGCATGCCGCGGGCGTGCACCCCACCGTCGCGGGAGTCGCGGTCGGCCTGCTGACCCGGGTGCGGCGCGACGAGGCGGACCGACCGAGCCCCGTCGAGCGCTTCGAGCACTTCTGGCGGCCGATCTCCGCGGGTGTCGCCGTGCCGCTCTTCGCCCTCTTCAGCGTCGGCATCGTGCTCTCCGCGGATGCCCTCTCGGCGGCCGCCTCGGACCCGGCCGCCGTCGCCGTCGTCGTCGCCAGGGTCGTCGGCAAGACGATCGGGGTCTTCGGCGGCGCCTACCTCGTGGCGCGACTCACCGCGGCCCGGCTCAACCCCGACCTGGTCTGGGCCGACGTGTTCGCCGTCGCCACCCTCACCGGCATCGGCTTCGCCGTCCCGCTCCTGGTCAGCGACGTGGCGTTCGGCGCCGGCTCCGCCCAGGACGCGCGGGTCACGGCTGCCATCCTCGTCGCGGCGCTCGCTGCGGCTCTCCTCGGCGCCGCCTTCCTGCGGCTGAGGCACCGCCACTACGACCGGCTGTTCGTCGAGGAGAACCGCGACGACGACCACGACGGCGTTCCCGACGTGTACCAGCACCCTTCCCCCGGGCAGACTGCTCCCGACGGCCCGGCCAGCCCCACGACGGAAGGCTCCTCATGACCAACACCGCAGGCACGGAGGACGAGCAGACGCTGGGCGCGCTCATCGCGACCGCGAGCCGCGACCTGTCGACACTGGTCCGCAGCGAGATCGACCTGGCCAAGGCCGAGATCCGGGTCGACGTGAAGAACGGGGCCACCGGTGGGGCGATGTTCGGTGCCGCCGGCTTCCTGTCGCTCCTCGCGGTCGTCCTGCTCTCCATCGCGGCGGCGTACGGCCTGGTCGCTCTCGGCCTGCACCCGGGCTGGGCCTTCCTGATCGTCGCCGGGGCCTACCTGCTGCTGGCCGCGCTGCTCGTGCTCGTCGGCAAGAAGGCCATCAGCAAGGTCGGACCACCCGAGCGCACGATCCGCACGAGCAAGGACACCGCGTCCTTCCTCAAGAGCCCGCGCTCCGAGAACGGCATCGTCTCGATCTCCACCTCCGGAGCCGCCGGTGCGCCGACACCGCGGCGCTGAGCACCCGCCGGATGCTTCCGTCGTCCGGGTCGACGGCCCCTGGGAGCACCAGATGGTCGCCGCCAACGGCGCGCGCTTCCACGTGGCGTCCTGCGGTGAGGGCCCGCTCGTCCTGCTGCTGCACGGCTTCCCGCAGTTCTGGTGGGCCTGGCGCCACCAGCTGCCGGCCCTCGCCGAGGCCGGCTACCGCGCCGTCGCGATGGACCTGCGCGGCTTCGGTGCGAGCGACAAGCCACCCCGCGGCTACGACCCGCGCACCCTCGCGGAGGACGCGTCCGGCGTGATCCGCTCCCTCGGCGCGCGCGACGCCGTCGTCGTCGGGCAGGGCCTCGGCGGGCTCGTCGCGTGGACGCTCGCCGTCGTCCACCCACGGCAGGTACGCCGCCTGGTCGCCGTGTCAATGCCGCACCCGCGTCGACTGCGCCGGGCACACCTCACCGACCTGCGACAGGTGCGGGCCAGCCGGCACGTCCTGGGCTACCAGCGGCCGATCGTCCCCGAGCGCGGGCTGGTCGCCGACGACGGTGCCGAGGTCGGGCAGCTGCTGCGGTCATGGGCAGGCCCAGACTTCCCCGACGGGGACACCGAGCGCCGGTACCGGCAGGCCGTGCAGATCCCCGGTGTCGCGCACTGCGCACTCGAGTCCTACCGCTGGGCGGTCCGGTCGCTCCCCCGCTCCGACGGCCTGCGCTACGCCCGGCGGATGGCCAGCCCGGTCACCGTCCCCACCCTGCAGGTGCACGGCGCGCTCGACCGCTGCGTTCTGCCGTCGAGCGCGAACGGCTCGGGCCGCTACGTCGAGGCGCCCTACCGCTGGCACCTGGTCCCCGGCGTCGGGCACTTCGTCCCCGAGGAGGACCCCTCGTCCTTCACCACCATCGTCACCCAGTGGCTCGCCGACCCCTCGCCCGAGCAGGGCGACGACGACGGGAGCCGCCAGTGACCGACCCGGCCGACCCCACCGCGCGCGACCGCGACCCGGCCGGCCGGGCGCGTTCCAACCGGCCACGCGACGGCCTCGGCCGGCCGCTGCCCCGCGACAGTGCCGACGACGTCGAGCGCGTCCCCGACGACCTCGTGCTGCCGCCGCTCGAGTCGCTCGCGGAGGCCCAGCGGCTGATCGACGCCGGCCGGCCGTTCCACGCCCACGAGGTGCTCGAGGGCACCTGGAAGGCCGCTCCCGCAGACGAGCGCGAGCTGTGGCAGGGCCTCGCCCAGCTGGCGGTCGGGCTCACCCATCGCGCCCGGGGCAACCCGGTGGGCGCGGCCCGGCTGCTCCGACGGGGCGCCGACCGCGTCGAGCCCTACGGCAGCCCGGCGGCGCCGTACGGCATCGATGTCGACGGTCTCGTCGCCGCCGCGCGCGCGATCGCCGACGAGCCGCCGGTGGACGGCGAGCCGCCGCGGACCCTCCGGTTGCGCGTCGACAGCTGAGCCGGCCGGTCGAGGACTACGCGCAGGCCCCGGTGCCGACCTCCGCCGTCCGGTCGCGACCGGCGCGCGCGACCGGCCGCACCTCGTCGACGGTCAGGGCATAGCCGGTGTCCGTGTCGTCGAGCGACTTGGCGAAGACCACCCCGTAGACGTCGCCGGCCAGGCTCAGCAGCGGCCCGCCGGAGTTGCCCGGCTCGACGGTCGCGTAGAGCGAGAACACCTCGCGGGTCACCGTGTTGCGGTGGTAGATGTCCGGGCCGCGCGCGTTGATGGTGTCGCGCACGCGCGCGGCCTCGAGGCGGTAGGGGCCACCGCCCGGGAAGCCGGCGACGACCGCCTCGTCGCCGCGCCCTGCCGTCGCATCCAGCTCGAGAGGCTCGGCCCGGAGGTCCGGCGCATAGAGGACGGCAAGGTCGCGCTCAGGGTCGTAGAGCACGACCTTCGTGTCGTACGTCCGACCGGTGCCGCCGATCTGCACCTGGGGGCGCTCCACCCCGGCCACGACATGGGCATTGGTCATCACGTGCCGGTCGGACATCACGAAGCCGGTGCCGTCGAGGCGCCGACTGCAGTCCTCCGCGGTGCCGACGACCTTGACGACGCTGGTGCCCGCGCTGCGGACGGCGCGCGTGGACGTGATGCCCGGCGCGGGCGGGTCCACCGGCCGGATCTTCTCGGGGTCCAGGCCGCCGAAGACCGTCGGCAGGCCGTTGTCGTCGAGCACCCGGCGGAACGAGGAGAAGAGCGTGTGCGCCTGGTCGGGCACCGCATCGTCCATCGCCGTGATGACGCGCGAGTCGCTGATCTGTCGCGAGATCGCGGGCAGCGGTCCGGGTCGCAGCGCGCTGGCCAGGAACCAGGTCACGACAAGCATCGCGACGACGCTGACGAGTGCCCCCATGCCGGCATCGACCACCCGCACCGGGCGCCAGGTCAGGCGGTCGCGGACCAGTGAGCCGAGCCAGGCGAGACAGGCCTGACCGACCGCGGCTGCGAGGAGCACCACCGCGATAGCGAGCACCGACTGACCCAGCCCCGGGTCCAGGCCCGAGACCAGGGCCGGGGCGATCAGCAGTCCCCCGACGCCGCCGGCGAGGAAGCCGGCGAAGGCGAGGACGCCCACGACGAAGCCCTGCCGGTAGCCGGAGTAGGCGAAGGACACGGCCGCGATGAGCACGAGCACGTCGAGCCCGTTCATCGGCGGTCCATCTCGCGG
This sequence comes from uncultured Actinomycetota bacterium, assembly GCA_963762865.1. GTDB lineage: Bacteria > Actinomycetota > Actinomycetes > JACCUZ01 > JACCUZ01 > DATHAP01. Next base: position 422,247 of record CAVXNC010000003.1, on the reverse strand, counting down.
TCGATGCGCTCGAGCACCTCGACCGGCAGGTCCCGCACCCGGGAGGTGTCCCACGGCCGCTCCCAGCCGGCCAGCCGCAGCAGCCGGTCGAGCAGGCCGGCGGTGAACCCCCAGACCAGCAGGCCGGCCACCTCGAAGGACGCCCCGGTGAAGCCGCTCGGGTGGTGCGACTGGAACCTGTTGGCCGGGTCCAGCAGCTCGGGCAGCGGGACCCGGTGCACCGACGCGACCTCGCCGGTGTCGACGACAGAGACCGGCGACGGCTGCCGCCACCACGCCAGCACCGGGGTCACGACGTAGTCGCTCACGGGCAGGAAGATCGCGGGCAGCGTCCCGAAGACCTCGACGCCGGCAGGGTCCAGCCCGGTCTCCTCGACGGCCTCGCGGAGCGCCGCCTCGACCGGGCCGCCGTCCTCCGGGTCCATCCCGCCGCCGGGGAAGGCGACCTGGCCGGCGTGGCTGCGCATCCCGTGCGAGCGCTCGATCAGCAGGACGTCGGCGCCGTCCAGCGTCTCGGGGTCCACGCCGTCGTCGCCGGCGAAGAGCATCAGCACCGCGGAGTCCCGGCCGCCCTCCTCGGGCGGCAGGAAGCGGCTCAGCTGCTCCGGCCGGACGGTTGCTGCGGCGTCGTGCAGCCGATGCAGCCAGCCCGGCAGCCCCGTCCCGCCGGCGGTCGCGTCAGTCGTCACAGCTGCACGCCGAGGTAGCGCTCGACCAGCTCGTCGAGCATCGCCCGCGACGTGATCTCGCCGACCTTGCGTCCGACCACCTGCCCGTCGGCGGCCACGAAGAAGGTCTGCGGCGGGGCGGTCGCCTTCAACGCGAGCGCGGTCCGGTCGCCGTCGGGGTCGTGGACCGACGGGAAGGGCACTCCGAAGTCGTCCTCGGAGGACCGGCCTTGCGCCCGGGTCGCCTTGTAGTGCACACCGAGGAAGCGCAGCTGCGACCCGGCGTCCGCCATCGCCTCGGCAAGGATCGGCATCTCGCGGTCGCAGTTGGTGCACCACGCGGCCCAGACGTTGAGCACCGTCGGCGTGCCGCGCAGGTCCTTCAGGTTCACGGCGGGGCCGTCCTCGAGGCAGGGCAGCTCGAGGTCGGGCAGGCCGTCCGGTCGCGCGGTGGCCGGCTCCAGGTGGGGGCAGGTCCGGTCCGGTCCGGACGTACGCCCGGCAGGTTGAGCCGAGCTGGACCCCGCAGGATCGGCGGCCGGGGACGGCTCGTCGCCGGCGCAGCCCGTCAGCAGCAGGGCCGCGACGAGCCCCGCCACCAGCGCCCCCCGCCGAGGGGTCACGGCGAGACCGCCACCTGGGCCTCGGTCTTCACCAGCTTGGCGGCCTTGGCCGCGTCGACCTCGCCCTCGCCGTAGGCCGGGCAGAGGGCAGCGACCGGGCACGCGCCGCAGGCCGGCTTGCGCGCATGGCAGCGCCGGCGGCCGTGCCAGATCAGCCAGTGGCTGAGCATCGTCCAGTCCTTCTTCGGGATGAGCGCGCCCACCGCGGCCTCGACCTTGACCGGGTCGGTCTCCTCGGTGAAGCCGAAGCGGCGGGCCAGCCGGCCGAAGTGCGTGTCGACAGTGATGCCAGGGACGCCGAAGGCGTTGCCGAGCACCACGTTGGCCGTCTTGCGGCCGACACCGGGCAGGGTGACCAGGTCCTTCAGCTTGGCGGGCACCTCGCCGTCGTAGCGTTCGACGAGCGCCTGACCGAGGCCGATCAGCGAGTTGGTCTTGGCCCGGAAGAAGCCGGTGGAGTGGATCAGCTCCTCGAGCTCGGCGCGGTCGGCGGCGGCGTAGTCGGCCGCCGTCGGGTAGCGGGCGAAGACCTTCGGCGTGACGATGTTGACCCGGGCGTCGGTGCTCTGCGCCGAGAGGATGGTCGCGACGAGCAGCTCCAGCGGCGTCGTGAAGTCGAGCTCGCAGTGGGCGTCGGGGTAGGTCTCGGCGAGCACCTTGGCGATCCGCCGGGCCCGCCGGGTGCGAGCCAGCGGGGTCTCGTCCGTCACGTCGATCGCCCGCATCGACCCGGCTCGCCTGCTCACCCGGCAGAGCCTACGGTCCGCTCGCGGGCGGCCCGGCCACGGGGACTTCCCCAAAAGGCGGTCAAGACGGTCGACCGTCCGGGTGACACCCGGTCAAGCACCTGGGCGGTCCCGACGAACCAGGAACCGTGACCGGCAACCTGCCAGCCGGACCGGAGGACGACGTGACAACCACCCAGGCGGACCCGCGGGCACGCCGACGCAGCAGCGGAGCCGTGCGCCGGATCGCCCAGCGCGCTCCCGAGCTGGCACCCTTCTCGCTCGACGACCTGCGGGCGTACCGCCAGGAGCTGATCACCGAGGAGGCCCGGGTCTCCTACTGGCGCCGCCTCGTCCAGGCCCGGATGGACCTGGCCCTCGACAGCTCCACCGCGCACGGCTCGCTGGGGTCGCTCGCCCGGCTGCGCGAGGTGCTGACCGACCAGCAGCGGGAGAGCCGCCGCCTGGCCGTGCAGCCCGTGGCCGGTGACGCCGGCCTGCCGCCCGTCCCCGACCTGGCGGTGCTGTGGAGCGGCGAGGCCGACCCGGGCGCAGCCGGCTTTGCTGGCGACACCCTGGCCCGGCTGGCCGACGCCGAGCACCAGCTCTCCGCGTACCGCCGCAGCCTGCACGAGCGGCTCGACGCCGCGACCGGCGAGCTGATCTCCCGCTACCGCGAGGAGCCCGCCCTGGCCCTGCGCGCGCTCCCGCTGCCCCACGGCGAGCGGGTCGGCGTCGCCTGAGCCGCCGTCCGCGCGACCCCCGCCGCCTCGCCGCCTCGGCCGCCTCGGCCGCCTCGGCCGAATTGATCACGCTCGCGTGGTCAATGACTGCAGACAGCGGCTAATTTGCCGCGCCCTGGGGTCAGTTGCCGCGGTCAGGCCCGCCGATCGAGCGCGCGACCGGCCAGCCGACCGGGTCGGCGGAACGCCCGTCACCGCGTCCGGGCACCGGGTGGGGCAGACTGAGCCGTCCGGGGTCGGACCCGGCAATCCGGCGGACGGGGCTGGTGAGAGGGCGGACGTGAGCGAGCAGGTCGGCAACGGCACCAACGACGGCAGCAACGCGGGGATCGGATCCAGGACCGGCGCGACCGGCGGCGGCCCGGTCGGTCCCCTCGGCAGCTCGCCGCTCTTCGCGGCGCTCGACCCGGAGGCCCAGGAGGCGCTGCGCCTCCGGATGGACGAGATCAAGCTCGGCCGCGGCGAGACGCTCTTCAACGAGGGCGACCCGGGCGACCGGCTCTACGTCGTCACCACCGGCAAGGTGAAGCTCGGCCGCACCGCCGCCGACGGACGCGAGAACCTGCTCGCCGTGATGGGCCCGGGCGAGATGTTCGGCGAGCTGTCGCTCTTCGACCCCGGCCCCCGCACCGCCACGGCGACTGCTGTGACGGCGACGACGCTGTCGGGTCTCGGCAACAGCGACCTCGACCCGCTGCTCAGCCAGCGACCCGAGGTGGCCGGCCGGCTGCTGGCCGCGCTGGCCCGACGGCTGCGCCGCACCAACGAGGCGATGGCCGACCTGGTCTTCAGCGACGTGCCCGGCCGGGTGGCCAAGGCCCTGCTCGACCTCGCGCAGCGCTTCGGCGTGGAGACCTCCGACGGCCTGCGGGTCACCCACGACCTCACCCAGGAGGAGCTCGCCCAGCTGGTCGGCGCCTCCCGCGAGACGGTCAACAAGGCGCTGGCCGACTTCGCCGGCCGCGGCTTCCTGCGCCTGGACGGCCGGGCCGTGGTGATCCTCGACCTCGAGCGCCTCACCCGCCGCGCCGGGTAGCCAGCCACCAGGCGGGCGCTCCAGCGGGGCGGGTCAGGCGCCGGCCTCCGACTCGGCCGTCAGGTAGTCGAGCTGGGCCCGCACCGAGAGCTCGGCGGCCGGCCACAGCGCCTGGTCGACGTCGGCATAGACCACCCGCACCACCTCCGGCGCCGTCGTCGCGCCCGCGGCCACCGCGGCGCGCACCTGCTCCAGCCGGGCCTCGCGGTGCGCGAGGTACTCCGTCGCCAGGGCGGCAGCGTCCGCCCGGACCGGTCCGTGGCCCGGCAGCAGCGTCACCGCGCCGAGCGTGACGATCCGTCGCAGCGAGTGGAGGTACGGAGCCAAAGCCCCGTCCGGGTGGGCCACCACCGTGGTGCCCCGGCCGAGGACGGTGTCACCGGTGAGCACTACGCGCGACCCCGCGCCACCCGTGACGACGAAGCAGACCGAGTCGGCCGTGTGGCCCGGCGTGTGCAGCACGTCGACCAGCAGGCCGGCCACCCCGGCGCTCTCGCCGTCCTCCCCCAACGGCTCGTCGGTCCCGATGCACTGCGCCGGGTCGCGGGCCAGCACCGGCGCCCCGGTCAGCTCGTGGAAGCGCTGCGCGCCCTCCGCGTGGTCCGGGTGCCCGTGCGTCAGCAGCGTCAGCTGGACCTCGCCGTGGCCGGCCACCCGGCGCAGGTGCTGCTCGTCGCGCGGTCCAGGGTCGACGACGACGAGCCCGTCACGGCCCTGGAGGACGTACGTGTTGGTGCCGTCGAGGGTCATCGGGCCGGGGTTGTCGGCCCGCACCAGGGTGCACCAGGCAGGGACATCGACCGGGGTCGCCGACGGGTCGCTGACGCTCACTCCACCTCCAGCCGCAGGGTCCGGCCGTCGGCGACCAGCCGCGGCATGATCGGCCGCACCTCGCGCGGCGCTGCCAGCGCCGCGGCCACGTCACGGCACGGCGCGAGCTCGCGCAGCGCCTCGATCGTCGGCGGCAGCATCGCCAGCCGCCCGTCGTCGAAGGCTCGCACGGCGTCGGTCACCCGCATCCAGTCGGCAGCGTCGGCCTCGCCACTCACGTCGCGCGCGAGCTGACCGACGGGCAGGGCCGCCAGGAAGAACCTGGTGTCGAAGCGTCGCGGTTCGAACTCCGGTGTGATCCAGTGCGCGAAGGCGCCGAGCAGGTCACTGCGGAGCACCAGCCCACGTCGCGCGAGCAGCGCGGACATCGACAGCGACCTGTCGAGCAGCGCCTGCCGGTCGGCCTCCCAGTCGTCGGCCGTCGTGTCGGCCACGACGGCGTCGGCAGACGGCCCGGCCAGCATGACCCCCGACTCCTCGAAGGTCTCGCGCACAGCGGCGCACACCAGGGCCCGCGCGAGGTCCTCGGCGCACCCCAGCCGCCGCCCCCACTCGGCCGGGGGCGGGCCGGCCCACGCGGTCTGCGCGTCGCCGTCGCGCGGGTCGACCGAACCACCCGGAAAGACGTGCATCCCTGCGGCGAAGGCCATCGAGCCCGCCCGGCGCAGCAGGTAGACCTCGAGCCCGCCGTCCCCGGCCGGGCCGTCTCCCGCCGCAGCATCGCGCAGCAGCACGACGGTCGCCGCGTCCCGCGGCAGCACCGCGTCCTGCGGGTCGGCGAGGTAGGCGCGCGCCCGCTCGACCAACGACTCCGGCACCTCGACCATCCGGCGATCGTAGGCCGAGCCGTCGGCGAGGTACGGTCTGTGGATCGAGCCCGGGGGAACGCCCGAAGGGGGTTGCGTGGCCGACACGTTGACGATCGCCGAGCTTGCCGACCGTTCGGGCATGACTGCGCGGAACATCCGCGCCTACCAGTCACGGGGACTGCTGCACTCCCCGGAGATCCGCGGTCGGATCGCCCACTACAACGGGTCGCACCTGGCGCGACTGCAGCTGATCGGCTCGCTGCAGCGTGAGGGCTTCACCCTCGTCGCCATCAAGCGGCTCATCGAGTCGCCAGGCGACTACAGCGCGATCGTCGCCGACCGGCGGCGCCGCTTCCGCGAGGGCAGCTCCGACATAAGCCCGACGGTGCCGCTGCCGGTCGAGAAGATCCGCCAGCTGATGCCCGACCTGCCCGACGACCTCACCGAGACCGGCCTGGCGTGGCGCGACGCCGACGGCCAGCTGGTGAGCCACACGGTGCTCGTCGGCGTCGGCCGGATGCTCGCCGCGCAAGGCGTGTCGCTGGACGTCGTCAGCAGCCTGCAGCTCGAGGCCGCGCGCACCGCGGCGGAGCTCGGCGCCAAGCTGCGCGAGCACCTCGAGGGCGACGTCGTGACCGGCGACGGCGAGGACGGTCGCATCAACGACCTGGCCAGGGTCGCTGTCCAGCTCAGTGCGACGGCGTACGAGATCGCCTTCCTGCAGGCCGCGACGCGCCGTTCGCCCGCCCTCGATGGCGAGAACGAGTCGACCGGCACCGACGACTAGCGGCTTAGCCGACCTCGACGACCAGCTCGACCTCGACGGGCACGTCGAGCGGCAGCGCGGCGACCCCGACGGCGCTGCGGGCGTGCACACCCGCGTCGCCGAGGACCTTGCCGAGCAGCTCGCTCGCGCCGTTGGCCACGCCCGGCTGGCCGGTGAAGTCCGGCGCGCTCGCCACGAAGACGACGACCTTCACGACCCGCCGGATCGCCGAGAGCTCACCGATCTCGCCCTTGATGGCCGCCAGCGCGTTGAGCGCGCACGCCGCGGCAGCCTCCACCCCGACCTCCGGCGTCACCTCCGCGCCGACCTTGCCGGTCGCGACCAGCTCGCCGTCGCGGCGGGGCAGCTGGCCGGCGGTGAAGACCAGATCGCCGGTGCGCACCGCCGGGACGTAGGCCGCCAGCGGCGCCACGTCCGACGGCAGGGTCAGACCCAGCTCGGCGATGCGCTCCTCGGGGGTGGTCACTGCTTCGCCCGCTTCAGGTAGGCCACGACCTGCTCGCCGCCGCCCGGCCCGGGCACGACCTGCACGAGCTCCCAGCCGTCCTCGCCCCAGGTGTCGAGGATCTGCTTGGTCGCGTGCACGAGCAACGGCACGGTGGCGTACTCCCACTTCGTCATGCCACGGACCCTAGTGGGAGGACAGTCAGCCGCCATACTGCGCGGATGCCGCCGTCCGACAGCACCGCTGCCCCCGATGATCCGGTGGCCGACGTCCGCCGTGTCGCCCTGGTCACCGGCGCCGGCCGCGGCATCGGTCGCGGGGTCGCCGTGCGCCTCTCGCAGCAGGGCTACCGGGTGGCGCTCACCGCGCGCAGCGAGGACGAGCTGCGCACCACGGCCCACGCGTGCGCGGGCGAGACCCTGGTGCTGCCGGCCGACATGCTCGACCCCGCCGCGCCCGACGCGGTCGTCGACACCGTCGAGCAGGCATGGGGCGCACCGTCGGTGCTGGTCGCCAACGCCGGCGAGGGGCTGTCGTCGCCCATCGGTCGCTACCCCGACGAGATGTGGGAGCGCCAGCTCGCGCTCAACCTCACGGCACCCTTCCGGTGCGTACGCCGCACGGCGCCCGCCATGGTCGACGCCGGGTGGGGCCGCCTCGTGGTCGTGGCCTCGATGGCCGCCAAGCGGGGCGAGCCCTACATCGCCGGCTACACGGCCGCCAAGCACGGCGTCCTCGGCCTCGTACGATCCGTGGCCGCCGAGCTGGCCCGCACCGGCGTCACGGCCAACGCCGTCTGCCCCGCCTACGTGGACACCGCGATGACCGACGGGACCGTCGCGACGATCGTCGCGCAGACCGGGCGCAGCCCCGAGGAGGCCCGCACCATCCTCGAGCGCAAGCAGCCGATCGGCCGGCTGGTCACCGTCGACGAGGTGGTCGAGGCCGTGTGGTTCTGCGTCGTCAACGGCGCCGTCACCGGGCAGGGCCTCAACGTCGACGGCGGCGCGGTGCAGGGGTGACCCGCGACGTCCTCTCGCGGTCCGCGAGGCCGCCGGACCTGACTCTGTCCTACGGGCCGCTGCCCGAGCACGTCGTCGACGTCCGGCTGCCGCCGGGCGATGACCCGGCGCCGCTGGTCGTGGTCGTGCACGGCGGGTTCTGGGGGGCCGAGTGGGACCGGGCGCACGCCGGGCCGCAGAGCGAGGCACTGGCCGACGCGGGCTTCGTCGTCGCCACGGTCGAGTACCGCCGCGTCGGCATGGCCGGCGGCGGCTGGCCGGGCACGTTCGACGACCTGGCGCTGGTGGCTGACGTGGCGCCGGCGCTGGTCGCCGCCGAGACCGGCCGGGTCGCGTCGCCCGAGGCGGGGCCGGTCGTCGTCGGGCACAGCGCCGGCGGGCACCTCGCGCTGTGGGTGGCGTCGCGGCACCGGCTGCCCGGGTCGTCGCCGTGGCACCGGCGCGGCGCGACCCCCCTGGCCGGTGTCGTGTCGCTCGCCGGGATGGGCGACCTCGTCGACGCCGAGGAGCGGGGGCTCGGCGACCACGCCGCTGGCGCCTTGCTCGGCGGTGCGCCGAGCGAGCTCCTCGAGCGCTACGCCGTCGCCAGCCCGTCGCGGTGGCTGCCCCTCGGGGTCCGCACGGTCCTGGTGCACGGCAGGGCCGACCCCACCGTCCCCGTTGCATGCAGCCGGACGTACGCCCGGATGGCGACCGACGCCGGCGACGACGTGGAGCTGCACGATCTCGACGGGGTGGGGCACTTCGAGCTCATCGACCCGCTCTCGACGGCCTGGCCCACCGTCCTGGCCGCCGTCAGGCGTCTCGCTCCAGCTGCCAGTGGCCCTCGTGGGTCCCGGTGACCCTGAAGCCCAGCCGCTCGAGCAGCCGCCGCGACGGCTCGTTGCCGACCTCGACGTCGGCGGTGAGCACGCGGACACCCGGCTGCTCGGCCAGCCAGTCGGCCATCGCGCGCACCGCCTCGGTGCCCAGCCCGCGGCCGCGGGACGGCGCGGCCAGCCCGTAGCCGATCTCCAGCCGCCCGTCGCTGTCGGCCGGTCCGTGGGTGCCGCAGTCGCCGACCACCCGGCCGTCCTCGGCCAAGGCGACGAACCACCCGCCGTCCTCCGGCCCGCCGTGCTCGACCCAGATCCCCAGCCCGTCGAGGGTGTCGGCGTGCGGGTAGCCGGGCGCGAGCTCCAGGCCGGGGTCCTCGCCTGCCAGCAGCGCCCGGGCCTGGTCGATGGTCTGCGGTACGAGGACCAGCCGGTCGGTCCGCAGCGTCGGCTTGGTCGGGGTCGGCACGGCGACACCGTAGGCCGCGAGGGCGAGGCGCCGCCCGCTCGTTAGGCTCCTCCGGTGGCGAGCCAGGAGTCCGACTGGGAAGGCGTGCGGCTGCACGTCGTCACCGGCAAGGGTGGCACCGGCAAGACCACGGTGGCCGCGGCGCTCGCCATCGCCCTCGCCGGCCAGGGTCGGCGGACCCTCCTCGTCGAGGTCGAGAACCGCCAGGGCATCGCCCAGCTCTTCGACTGCCCGCCGCTTCCCTACGAGGAGCGCAAGGTCGCCGTCGGCGCCGGTGGTGGCGACGTGCTCGCCCTCGCGGTCGACCCGGAGGAGGCGCTGCTCGAGTACCTCGACATGTTCTACCGGCTCGGTCGCGCGGGCCGCGGCCTGCGCCGGATCGGCGCCATCGACTTCGCGACGACGATCGCGCCCGGCATGCGCGACGTGCTGGTCACCGGCAAGGTCTACGAGGCGGTACGTCGCCGCAAGGGCAGCACCCCGATCTACGACGCCGTCGTGCTCGACGCTCCGCCGACGGGCCGGATCACCCGCTTCCTCGGGGTCAACGAGGAGGTCGCGGGGCTGGCGCGCGTCGGGCCGGTCCGCGGCCAGGCCGACTCGATCATGAGCCTGCTGCGCAGCCCGATGACCGCGGTGCACCTGGTGACCCTGCTCGAGGAGATGCCGGTGCAGGAGACCGGCGACGCGGTCACCGAGCTGGCCAAGGCCGGCCTGCCGGTCGGCGGGGTCGTCGTCAACATGGTCCGCGCCCCGCTGCTCAAGCAGGCCGACCTGACCGCTGCGGCCAAGGGCACGCTGGACCGGGCCGAGGTGCTCGCCGGGCTCGAGGCCGCCCGCATCGGCCGGGCCGCCACCGCGGTCGACGCGCTGGTCGCCGAGGCCGGCGAGCATGCCGAGCGGGTGGCACTGGAGAAGAAGCAGCGCAGGGTGGTCAAGGCACTCGGCCGCCCGACCTACGACCTGCCGATGGCTCTCGAGGGCGTCGACCTCGGTGCGCTCTACGAGATGGCCGAGCAGCTGTGCCGGCAGGGCATGGCGTGAGCGTCCGATGACGACCCCAGCAGCCCGCCTCGACCTCGACGAGATCATCGCCAACCGGTCGACGCGGATCATCGTGTGCTGCGGCGCCGGTGGGGTCGGCAAGACGACGACCGCGGCGGCGCTCGGCCTGCGAGCCGCCGAGGCCGGCCGGACCGTCGTCGTGCTGACCATCGACCCGGCCCGCCGGCTGGCGCAGTCGATGGGCCTGTCCGAGCTGGACAACAGCCCCCGCCGGGTCAAGGGGCTCGACGAGGCGAAGGGCGGCTCGCTCGACGCGATGATGCTCGACATGAAGCGGACCTTCGACGAGGTCGTCTTCGCCCATGCCACGCCCGAGCGGGCCAAGGCGATCATGGACAACCCCTTCTACCAGTCCCTCTCGTCGAGCTTCTCCGGCACGCAGGAGTACATGGCGATGGAGAAGCTCGGGCAGCTGCGCGCCGAGGACCGCTGGGACCTGATCGTCGTGGACACGCCGCCGAGCCGGTCGGCCCTGGACTTCCTCGACGCGCCCAAGCGGCTCGGCTCCTTCCTCGACGGCCGCTTCATCCGCGTCCTGATGGGCGGGGCCAAGACGGGCGGCCGGGCCTACCTCAGGGTGGTCGGCGTCGGCCTCAACGCCGTGACCTCGGCCCTGACCAAGGTGCTCGGCGCCCAGGTGCTCAAGGACCTGCAGGCGTTCATCGCGGCGCTCGACACCATGTTCGGCGGCTTCCGCGAGCGGGCTGATGCGACGTACCGCCTCCTGCAGGCCAGCGGCACGTCCTTCGTCGTGGTCGCCGCCCCGGAGCGCGACGCGCTCCGCGAGGCGTCCTACTTCGTGGAGCGGCTCGGCGAGGAGCGGATGCCGCTGGCCGGGCTGGTGCTCAACCGGGTCCACTCGTCCGGCGCGGCCTCGCTGTCAGCCGCCCGCGCGACGGCGGGCGCCGAGACGCTGGAGGACGCCAAGGAGCACCCGGTCACGGCCGGCATCCTGCGCCTGCACGCCCGCCGGATGCGGCTGGTCGAGCGCGAGCAGTCGCTGCGCGGCCGCTTCACCGCCGCCCACCCGCGGGTGCCGGTCGTCGACGTGGCCGCTCAGCCGGGCGACGTGCACGACCTCGACGGCCTCCGCATCGTCGGCGACTCCCTCGCCGGCGCCTGACCCCGGCTGCCACCTCCCCCCGGCCCGCGCCCGCCGCCCAACCGCCCGGGCACGCCCCCGCGAGACGGCCAACCCGTGCTCGTTTGCGACGTCGGGGAGCCGGACACGCCGAGCGCATCGGCGTGTCGAGGCGGGTGGCGTCGCGAACGATCATGAAAGCCACTAGGAGGGGTACGTCGCGAAGGCGCCCGGAGACGCAGAACGGGGCGGTCCTCCCCTCCACAAAGGGACCGCCCCGGCACTGCTCGTCGTGCTCGTCCTGCTGTTGGTGCTGCTCTCCGAGGAGAGCGCCCTGTCCGCTACATGGCCACCTGGAGGTCGCCGGCGGCGGTCAGGCCCCGCTCGTACTCGTCCCGCGCGGTCTCGAGGAGAGCGCGCCACGAGGTCACGTTCGGCCGGCGCCGGAGCAGCGCACGCCGCTCCCGCTCGGTCATCCCGCCCCACACGCCGAACTCGACCCGGTTGTCCAGGGCGTCGGCGAGGCACTCGGTCCGGACCGGGCAGCCCATGCAGACGGCCTTCGCGCGGTTCTGCGCGGCCCCCTGCACGAACAGCGTGTCCGGGTCACTGGTACGGCAAGCCCCCCGCGAGGCCCAGTCGTCTGCCCACATGCTGGTCCGTCCTTCGTGCTTTGTGCGCGGCCTCGAGGACCACGCGGGTGGTGCTTCGTCTTGAGGACGGTACGGATTGGGACACCTCGGGCAACAGAACCGTTCGGCTCAATCTGATCTAGTCAGTACGGACTACCTCTGGCCCGGGATGGCCAGGCCGTATCAGGCCGTATCCTTGGATCCCATGCACGCTCTCCGCCCGGACCCCTCGCGCCGAGACGGCGGTTTCGTCACCCGGCTGGTCCTCTTCCTCGTGGTGAGCGTGCTGTCCGGACTCCTGGTCGCGGGTCTCGTCCTCCCGGTGGTCGGTGGCATCGGCCTGGCGGCCCGGGACAGCGCCGAGGGCTTCGACAGCCTGCCCGCCGAGCTGGAGATCCCGCCGCTGGCCCAGCGGTCCCGGATCCTCGCCTCGGACGGCTCCCTCATCGCGACCTTCTACAGCGAGAACCGCGTCGTGGTCCCCCTGTCGGACGTGGCTCCGGTCATGCGCCAGGCGGTCATCGCGATCGAGGACTCCCGGTTCTACCAGCACGGCGGCATCGACCTGCGCGGCACCATGCGGGCCTTCGTCAACAACCAGTCCGGGCAGGACGTGCAGGGCGGGTCGACCCTCACCCAGCAGTACGTCAAGCAGGTGCTGCTCGAGGATGCCGAGCAGATCAAGGACCCCAAGAAGAGGGCCGAGGCCCGGGCGGCCGCGACGGAGCAGTCCTACAGCCGCAAGCTGCGCGAGCTGCGCTACGCGGTGGCCCTGGAGGAGAAGTACTCCAAGCGGCAGATCCTCGAGCGCTACCTGAACATCGCCTACTTCGGCGCCGGCGCCTACGGCGTCGAGGCGGCCGCGCGCCGGTACTTCAGCACCCACGCCCGGGACCTGACGCTCGCCCAGGCGGCGACCCTGGCCGGCATCGTCCAGCAGCCGACCGCCTTCGACCCGACGCTGAACCCCGAGCGCTCCCTTGCCCGGCGCAACGTGGTGCTCGCCCGGATGGGCGAGGTCGGGTTCGCCGACTCCACGGCCGTCGAGGAGGCCCAGGCGACCGAGCTCGCTCTCAAGCCGGCGAAGCGGTCCTTCCAGAACGGCTGCCAGGAGTCGAAGGTCGCGTTCTTCTGCGACTTCGTCCTCAAGACGATCCTGAACGACAAGGCCTTCGGCGCCACCCTCGACGACCGACGCAGCCTCCTGCTGCGGGGCGGCCTCACCATCACCACGACCCTCGACCGTGACGCGCAGCGCAACGCGCAGGCTTCGCTGGCCACACACGTCGACCCCACGGACAAGGTGGCCTCCGCGCTGGCCTCCGTCCAGCCCGGGACCGGCCAGATCAGGGCGATGGCCGTCAGCCGCGCCTTCGGGGACAAGAAGGGTGCGATCAAGTTCAACCCGGCCACCGACCAGGCCTACGGCGGGAGCCGGGGCTTCCAGGCGGGCTCGACGTTCAAGGTCTTCGTCGCGGCGGCCGCCCTCGAGCAGGGTCTGCCGTTCGACTACGGCATCTACTCGCCCTACCAGGTCGACATCGGCCCGGTCGAGGGCTGCAACGGCGAGACGCTCTACGACAAGTGGGACCCGGTCAACGAGACCGAGAGCGAGAACGGCTACTACACGCTGAAGACCGGCATCGAGGGCTCGATCAACACCTACTTCGCCCAGCTCAGCGAGCGGACCGGCGTCTGCCGGCCGGCCGAGATCGCGGGCGCGCTGGGAGTCCGCCGAGCCGACGGCAAGAAGCTCCAGGTGGTCAAGTCCTTCACCCTGGGCGTCAACGAGGTGTCGCCGCTCGCGATGGCGGAGGCCTACGCGACGTTCGCCGCCCGCGGCACCCATTGCAACGCCGTCGCGATCCTCGAGGTCACCGACCCGACCGGCAACCGGCTCAGCGTCCCCGACGCCCGCTGCCGCCAGGTGCTCGACCAGGACATCGCCGACGGCATGAACCAGCTGCTCCAAGGCGTCATGACGAGCGGCACCGGCGCGCGCGCCCAGATCGGTCGACCGGCCGCCGGCAAGACCGGCACGACCAACCGTCGGGTGTCGGTCTGGTTCGTGGGCTACACGCCTGACCTCGCGACCGCCGTCTGGGCCGGCAACCCGTCGCCGCCGGCCGGTGGCTACCCGCTGCAGAACCGCGTCATCGGCGGCGTCTACTACGGCGACGTCTGTGGTGGCTGTCTCCCCGGTCCGATCTGGCGCGACATGATGAGCTCCACGCTGGCCAACACCCCGGTCAGCACGTTCAACGAGCCGACCGACGACGTCATCAAGGGCGACTCGGTCCAGGTGCCCTCGGTGAGCGGCATGTCGGTCGACCAGGCCAAGCAGGTGCTGCGGCAGGCGGGGCTGGATCCCGTGGTCAGCGGCGACACGGTCTACGCCGACTACGCGGCGGCCGGGACGGTTGCGTACTCGTACCCGGGCAACGGGTCAGCCGTCTACCCCGGGCAACGCGTCGTCATCTACGTGAGCTCCGGACCGCCGCCGGAACAGCCGACGAGCGAGCCGGGCACGACGCTGGGCCCCGACGACTGCGGCAACTCCAACCGGCCGGAGTGCCGCGACTACCGTGCGCCCGCGTCCGACGGGCTCCCACAGTCAGGCCTCAAGCAGTCAGCTGACGGCGTACCTCCGCGGCGACCCGGCCACCGTCGGCGCGCCCGGCGGTCTTCGGGGTGACGGCCTTCATGACCTGGCCCATGGCCTGCGGGCCGGCAGCACCTGTCTCGGCGACCGCCGCCGCGACCAGGTCGCGGATCTCGTCGTCGGTCAGCTGGGCCGGCAGGTAGGCGGCGATGACCTCGCCCTCGGCGCGCTCGCGGGCGGCGCTCTCGGCGCGGCCGCCCTGCTCGAACGCGTCGGCGGCCTCACGCCGCTTCTTGGCCTCCCGGCCGAGCACGGTGACGACGTCAGCGTCGTCGAGCTCCCTCGCGGTCTTGCCGGCGACCTCCTCCGTACGGATGGCGGTGAGCACCATCCGGATCGTCGCGGAGCGCAGCTCGTCGCGCGCCTTCATCGCCGTCGTGAGGTCGGCCTGCAGCTGGTCCTTCAGTGGGGGCATGCCCGCCAGTCTGTCAGCCGCTGTGTCAGCATCGGGAGGTGCGGAAGCGAGCGCTCCTCCCCCTGTCGACGCCTGGTCTCACGGCCGCGGCCGGCGCAGCGGGCTTGGCCAGTCTCGCCTGGGCGGCGCTCTACGAGGTGCGCGCCTTCACCCTCCGTCGGGTGGAGGTCCCGGTGCTGAAGCCCGGCGCCCGACCTCTGCGGGTGCTGCACGTCTCCGACCTGCACATGACGCCGGGCCAGCGGGCCAAGCGGGAGTGGGTGCGCTCGCTCGCCGGGCTCGAGCCCGACCTGGTGATCGACACCGGAGACAACCTGGCGCATCGCGATGCGGTGGCGCCGGTGCTCGACGCGCTCGGCCCGCTGCTCGAACGGCCCGGTGCCTTCGTCATGGGGTCCAACGACTACTACGAGCCGACCTTCAAGAACCCCGCGCGCTACCTGCTCCCGGTGGGCGAGCCGCGGCTGAGCAAGCACCGGCTGCCGGCCGACGACCTGCGCGAGGGGATGCTGGCCGCCGGCTGGGTCGACCTCGACAACGCCCGCGAGCGGGTCAAGGCCGACCACCGTGAGATCGAGCTCGTCGGCACCGACGACGCCCACCTCCGCCTCGACCGCTACGCCGACGTCGCCGGCCCGGTCGACCCGGCCGCTGACCTCTCCATGGCTGTCACGCACGCCCCGTACAAGCGCGTGCTGGACCCGATGACCGCCGACGGCTTCCCGCTGATCCTCGCCGGCCACACCCACGGCGGGCAGCTCTGCGTGCCGTTCCTCGGCGCCCTGGTCACCAACTGCGACCTGCCCCGCCGGCAGGCGAAGGGCCTCTCGACCCACGAGCACGCCGGCCGCCGGGCGCACCTGCACGTGTCGGCCGGCCTCGGCACCTCGCCCTTCGCGCCGGTGCGCTTCGCCTGCCGCCCGGAGGCGACGCTGCTGACCCTGGTCGCCCGCGAGGCCTGACCGGCCGGGCCTACTGCGTCCTCTCATGCCCTCACGGGGTGGCGAGGGCGCTGTCCGGGCTCGGCTAGACTGTGCGGGCTCCATCGGGGTGTAGCGCAGCTTGGTAGCGCGCTGCGTTCGGGACGCAGAGGTCGTGGGTTCAAATCCCGCCACCCCGACAGACGACAGCCGGTGTTCCTGCAGGTCAGGGGCACCGGCTGTCGGCGTTCGGCGCTGCAGTCGCCGCGCCGCCACCACCGCAGCTAGGTCGAGCCGCCGGAGACTCGATCCTCCGGAAATGTGGGCCGGGCCGCGCAGCGGAAGCCGATGTGGCTCATGCCGGTGTCGACCGCTTGGGGTCGTCGCGCCGCCGGTCGGTAGCGCAGGCAGTAGCTGTCGGCGCACAGGAACGAGCCGCCCTTGATCACTTTTCGCGGCACCCGGAACTGGGGCTGCTGCGGGTCGAGGCTCTCTTCGGGACGGCCGCCGCGAGGCTCGCGGGGTGCGCAGCAGGGGGCGGCGTCGGGAAACCGGCGTTCGGTGTACCAGTCCTGGGTCCATTCCCACACGTTGCCGGCCATGTCCGCCAGCCCGTAGTCGTTCGGCGGGTACGAGCCGACCGGTGCGGTCGAGCCGTACCCTGCGTCGGCCTGCCACGGGAACTCGCCGTGCCAGTAGTTCGCGCGCCGCGCGGCCGGTGTCTCCGGCTCGTTCCCCCAGGTGTAGACGGCGCCCTGGGCGCCGCCACGGGCGGCGTGCTCCCACTGCGCCTCCGTGGGCAGCACGAGGCCGGCCCAGGCCGCGTACGCGTCGGCGTCCTCATAGGCGACGTGCACCACCGGATGCTCGCCGCGCCCGTCGAGGTTGCTGCCCGGTCCCTCCGGATGCCGCCAGGAGGCGCCGGGCGTCCACACCCACCACTGGCTGAGGTGGCGCAGGTCGACAGGTCCGGGCGTCCGGACAAACACCATCGACCCGGCACTCAGGTTCTCGACCGGAGCGCCGGGGAAGTTGGCTGGGTCCAGCGGGCGCTCGGCGACCGTCTGGTAGCCGGTCGCGGCCACGAACCCGGCGTACACATCGTTGGTCACGGTCGTGCGGCACACCCAGAGCCCGTCGACATCCACGTCGCGTGCGGGAGACTTCCTCTGCATAGTGGTGGTCGGACCCCATCCGGAAGCGACCGCCGGGTACCCACACCATGTCGTCCCGCGGCGGGGCACCGGCCGGGAACGAACGAGCCGACTCTGTCACGCGCTAGGGATGCCGGTCTGCAGCGTTGCTAGCACCTGCTCGAGGCTGAAGCTTGCCGGCTTTTGCCGACGTGGGAACTCGGCGAAGGTCTGGAGCATCGCGAACACGTACGCCTGCATCGGTACGCAGATCCAGGCGTGGTCCAGGACCCAGTCGTAGTAGGTGTTGGAGGTCAGCTGAGCCCGCTCGTAAGGGTCGGTTCGCAGGTTGAACATCAACGGGACCCGCAGCTGGGTGAACGGCTCGGCCCACACTCGCAGCGTGCCTGCGGCGCGCTGCTCGAGGAAGACCAGTTTCCAGTTGTCGAACCGCACCGCGGTCAGGTCGCCGTCGTCTGAGACGTAGAAGAAGTGCTGGCGTGGGCTGGTCTCGGTTGCGCCGGTGAGGTAGTCGAGCTGGTTGTGGCCGTCCAAATGCACCTTGTACCTGGTGCCGTTGAGGTCGGTGCCGACTTTGAGCTGGTCGGCGATGTCCGGCACGCCGGCGGCGGCGAGGAAGGTCGGGAACCAGTCATTGTGGCTGACGATGCCGTTGAGCACGGTGCCGGCGGCGATCCTGCCGGGCCAGCGCACGACCGCGGGAACCCGGTACGCACCCTCCCAGTTCGAGTTCTTCTCGCCGCGGAACGGCGTCATCCCGGCATCTGGCCAGGAGTTCATGTGCGGCCCGTTGTCGGTGGAGTAGATGACGATCGTGTCCTCGGCGACGCCGAGCTCGTCGACGAGCCCCAGAAGCTCACCGACCAGCTTGTCGTGGTCGATCATCGTGTCGTGGTACTCGGACTGCCACCTTCCGGCTTGGCCTCGGCTCTCAGGCTTGACGTGGGTGCGGAAGTGCATGTGGGTGGCGTTGAACCATACGAAGAACGGCTGCTCTGCGGCGACCTTGTCGCGGACGAAGCCCGATGCCGCCTCCAAGAACTCCTCGTCGACGGTCTCCATCCGCTTCCGTGTCAGCGGCCCGGTGTCCTCGATGCGTTGGGTGCCGTCCTGGTTGGCCCAGGAGTGGATGACCCCGCGCGGGCCGAACCGTTCGCGGAAGTTGGGGAAGTCCTCGGGCGTGGGGTAGTCCGCGAGCTCCGGTTCCTCCTCGGCGTTGAGGTGGTAGAGGTTGCCGAAGAACTCGTCGAAGCCGTGCGCCGTCGGCAGGTGCTCGTCCCGGTCGCCCAGGTGGTTCTTGCCGAACTGGCCGGTTGCGTAGCCCTGGGCCTTGAGCGCGGTCGCGATGGTCGGGTCCTCCGCCTGCAGCCCGACTGTCGCACCCGGCATGCCGACCTTGGTGAGCCCGGTGCGGATCGGGTTCTGCCCGCAGATAAAGGCGGCTCGGCCGGCGGTGCAGCTCTGTTCGCCGTAGTAGTCGGTGAACCGGGCACCCTCGGTGGCGATCCGGTCGATGTTAGGTGTTCGGTAGCCCATCAGCCCGTCGCTGTAACAACTCAGGTTCGAGATCCCGATGTCATCGCCCCAGATGACGAGGATGTTCGGCCGGTCACTTGGCATCTCGAGCCTCCATAGCGCGCAATCTGCAACCCGCGCTCGAGTGGAGTCAACACCAGCGATCCACCCGGCGCCTTCACCCCGCGAGGGTGAGGAGGGCGACGCACGAGCGCAGCGTGACGGGGGAGGCCGCGGGCAACAGGCACAGGAGAGCGGTTGAACCTCGCGACCCCAGGCCCCGTGGCCTTCAGCCGCTGATGGGTGTGTCGCTGTGGAAGGCGTTCATGGCCTCGTCCAGGGTGTCGTAGAGATGGTCTGCTCGGATCCGGTCAAGGAGGTCGTAGGCGCGGAGTATGTCGACCAGCCCGGGGTCGACCCGGGCGATCGCGAGGGTGATCTGGTGGGCGTCGAGGTAGTCCAGCAGCCCGGCTACCGCGACCCCGGCGGAGTAGTCGATGTCGTCGAGGCCGCCGGCATCGAGGATGAGCCAACGCACCTGGTCCGGTGAGGTGTGGATCAGGTTCTGGACGTCGTCGACGAATCGGTTCGCGTTGGCGTAGAACAGGGCTGCGTCGTAGCGGAAGACGATCAGCCCGGGTTCGGTCTGGTTGCCGGATGCTGCCTTCTGGTAGCTCAGCTGGCCGGTCGTGGAGACTGCGAGGACGAAGTCGCGGGGCTCGTACTGGCGGCGGATGACCTCGATGATGGACACCACCATGGCGAGGACGATGCCTTGCTCGATGCCGACCGCGCAGACGACCACGGCGGTCAGCAGGGCGATGAGGAACTCGCTGCGGCGGCGGCGGGCGATCCGTCGCAGGCCCGCGATGTCGATCAGGTCGAGGCCGATGAGGAAGACGATCGCGCCCAGGACGGCCTTGGGCATGTCGGTGAGGGCGGTGGTGAAGAAGAGCGCAACAAGCAGGACTATCGCCGACATGGTGAGGTTGGCCACCTGGGTGCGGCCGTTCTGGCTGTCGAGGATCTGGGTCTTGGTCGGGCTGCCGTTGACCACGAAGGTGCCCGACAGGCCAGCGGCGAAGTTGGCGCCCGCGAGCCCGACGATGTCGCGGTTGACGTCCACGCTCTGGCCGTGCTTCATCGCGAAGCTGCGTGAGGTCGCCGCGCTCTGCGCGATGATCAGGATGACGCAGGAGAATGCGATCGCGGTGCAGGTCTCCCAGTTGTCCAGGTCGATGCCGTCTGGCATGCCGATCGGCGGGAAACCTTTGCTCACGGACCCCACGACGGCCACGCCGTGCGTGGACGCGTCGGTGGCCGCGGATACGACGATCAGCAGCACCACCGCGACGATCGCGCCGGGGACGCTCGGCGCGAACCGCTTGAAGGCCAGGATGATGACCAGGGTGGCGGCCGCGAACGCCAACGTCGTCGCGCTGGCGTCGCCCAGGGAGGTGAGCAGATGCCACTGCTGCTCCAGCCAGCCGCCGGACCCCTTGGGGATGCCCAGCATGTCCGGGAGCTGGCCGGTGGCCACTTGCACCCCGACGCCGGTGAGGAACCCGATGAGCACCGACGTGGACAGGAAGTTGCCCAGGAACCCGAGCCGGAAGACCCGCGCGAGGACGAGCAGAACCCCGCAGATCAGCGCGATGAAGCTCGTGTAGGCGACCCACTGCTCCGAGTTCGGTGTCACTCCGGCGATGGCTGCCGCGCCGAGCCCGGCGGACAGGATCGCCGCGGTCGCGGAGTCGGCACCCACCACCAGCAGTCGTGAGGCGCCCAGCAGGGCGAAGATGGCGGTCGGGAAGATGACTGTGTACAGCCCGGTCGCCACGGGGACCTGCGCGATGGACGTGTAACCCATCACTTCGGGGATCGCCACGGCCGAGAGCGTTGTCCCCGCAACGATGTCGGCGACCAGCCAGGACCGTTGGTAGCCGCGCAACGCCAGCGGCGCGAAGTGCTTGCCGAACGAGGGCATCCGAGGGTCCGCCGTGTCACAGACCGGACTGGGCCTGAGCCCGGCCGGACGCAACGGCCGCTGCCAGGTCCGCGTAGTCGCGCTCGTTCTGCTCGGCGTAGGTCTCGGCGAACTCGGCTACGGCGTTGTCGAACTTGTCCGAACCTCCGAGGTAGGCGGCGAGAGCGAAACGGTCTCCGGAACGGGCATGCGCCCGGGCGAGGGTCCAGCCGCACACGCCTGCATAGACGGCCATCCCAGGCGGGAGCATCCGTTCGATCGGCATGGAGAACTTCCAGTCCCGCAGCTGACGGATGTAGTAGTCCCGGTCCACTCCGTCCCGGCCGGGGACCCGTTGCCAACCGAGGAAGATGTCACTGCTGGCCTGCATCAGGTGCTGGCCCGCCACGACACGCTGGCCCTGGTTGGCGATCTTGCTGCGCCCCGCGTAGTCGGCGAGCACCGAACGCTGCGCCTCCTTGGCCTGGAGGAACAACGGCTCGACGCCGCCTCCGGCGACCAGGAGCAGGATCCAGGCTCGAGTCCCGACACTGCCCACCCCCACGGCCTTGCGGGCAGCCTGGATCAGGGTGAACCGCTCCAACAAGTAGCGCCGGTCGGACTGCAGCGTGCGGCTGTACTTCGATAGCAATCCGTCGAGCTCGGCGTAGATCTCGTGGGACTGCATGTCGTTGAACAGCTCCTCCGCTGGGACGATCAACGGTGGGTCGCTGATCATCTTGTGCTGCCCGTCGACGATCGTAGTGAGCTTGCTCAACGCCTGCGTGCTGTCGCGGGTGCGCGCCTTGGCCAGCGCAGCCTCAGTGGACTTGAAGCGCTTCGGCTTCAGCTCGTTCCTGAACCTCGTCAGCGACTCCTCGATGTCGAGGTGGGCGTACCAGACGTCCATCGTCGACTGCCCGGCGAACTCGCGCATCGCCGCGCGGTACGTCGAAACGGCCGACAGCACCGACTTGCGGATCTCCTTGCGGGTGAAGCCGTTGTCCCTGCCGGCCACGACGACGCTCGCCGCGAGCCGCTTGACGTCCCACTCGAACGGTCCCGGCAACGTCTCGTCGAAATCGTTGAGGTCAAAGATCAACTTTCGTTCCGGTGAGGCGAAGGCGCCGAAGTTGCTCAAGTGGGCGTCACCGCACAACTGCACGCGGAGCCCCGAGTTTGGAGTCGTTGCCAGATCCGCCGCCATCGGCAAGGCCGCGCCGCGGTAGTAGGTGAAGGGCGAAACCAACATCCGCCCGTGCCTGATGGGGACGAGGTCCGGCAGGCGGGACTCGGCCTGGGAAAGCAGCAGTGCGACGGTGTCCCGGGAATCGTTCGGCGCGAACTGCGCATGCGCCGCCAACGGGGTCTCCTTTCGCGCCGCCTTGCCCGCAGCGGCCCGCGCCGACGGTGTAGCCCCGCGTTCGTCACCCTCGGCGATTTTGACCACGACCGAACAGCCCCTTCCGCGGTGAGGGCAGACTCGACTTCGCCTGAGACATGTGGGAAGCCTGGCAACGCTCGCATGCGGGGCCACTCCCGACCTCACCCGACACGGATGAGGTCGGCGTCAGGAGCATCGGGAAGCGCAAACTGGCCCTCGGTGAGCGGTCGCTGCCCTCGGCCGTGCGTCACGGCCGGCGCACGCGGCGCGCGTCGGCGAGCGCGATCCGGTCGGACCGCTCGTCCATCAGCCGGAAGACGGCCAGGTCGCGGCCCCGCGACGGCGGCACCACCACGGCGATGGAGCCGAGAGCCTCGTCGGTCGCCAGGGACTGACCGGTGAGGTGGATCCCCAGCTCGTGGTCGGGGCGGTGCCCGCCGCCGCTCTTGGCCACCGCCTCGCGCGACTCGCGCACCGCCTCCATCGCGAGCACGTGCGGGAAGCCGTGCCGGCTCCTGGGTCCCTGGGTGGACACCAGCGTGATCGGGGCGCCGACGCGCTCGAGCAGCTCGACGTTGACGCCGTGCTTGGAGGCGTGGTGCGAGATCTTGAAGACGTCTGCCTTCAGGTAGTCGGTGCCACGCGCCGCCCGCAGCTCGTCGGCCAACGTCCCGTTCTGCTCGTTCTGCAGGTCGGGGAAGTCGACCGCCGACTGCGCCCACGACGTGAACTGCGCGTCCGCACCGAGCAGCAGCCGCCACGACCTCGGTCGGGTCATGCCTCGGTCGACGCGGCCGGGGTTGGCCGGGTCCGGTTCCACGTAGACCCGCTGCGCCGGGTACTCGACCATCAGGACGATCGACGCGTCGTTGACCTGCACGCCGTAGGTGTCGAAGCGGGTCCGCAGGCCGACCCCCGGCGCGACGACGGTGACGCGCACGTCGTCGAGGGTCACCGACGTGCCGCTCGACGGCTGCAGGCGCCGGATCCGGCTCGACTCCAGCCGCGACATCAGCCCGTGGAATGTCGGCTGCGGGAAGAAGAAGCCGGGGTCCCAGAACTCCTCGACGAAGCCGGCATCCTGCGGGTCCAGGTCGAGCAGGTCGACCATGCCGCCGATGTGGTCGAGGTGCGGGTGCGTCGCCACGAGGAGGCGCACCTGCCCGGGGCTGCCAGCGGGGTCGGTGAGCAGCCCGACGGTGTGCAGCTCGCGCAGCAGCGCGGGCACCTTGCGGGTGGTCGCGACGTCGACGACGACCACCCGCCGGGCCCCGGTCCGCCGGTCCGGCGGCAGCAGCAGCACCTGGCTGTCTCCGTCACCCACGTTGAGCAGGACGTAGACCAGTGAGGACTCGTAGCCGGGTTGTGCGAGGAGCTGGACGAGGGACCCGGGTGCAGGGGCAGCGGCGTCGAGCGTGCTCGCGGGCACCGCGTCGAGGTCGCTCACCGCTCACCCTCCGGCGGGGGCACGACGAGCAGCCGCGGAGCAGGCGGGACGTCGACCGGGGCGGCGAGACCGTCCTCGAGCGGCGGCGGCTCGAGCTGTGTCGTCAGCACCGCGAGGTAGGCCAGCTTGGCCGCCTCGCGCGCGTCGGCGGAGACGTCGTACGCCTCCGTGAAGAGCGCGCGCAGGTCGGTCACCCGCGACCTCGGGGACCGGGCAGCTGTCCACCGTACGGCGAACACGTCACCCGCCCGCGGGCGGCGACGGAGCCCGTCGGCCTGCGGCTGGTAGAGCTGCCAGCGCAGCAGGTCGACCGCGACGACCACGTCACCGAGCGGCCGCGTCGCCGCCCACACCAGCCGTCCGTCGCGGTCCACCTCGGGCCACGGCCAGCGCTGCAGGTGCGCCTGCCCGCGCACGATCTCCTCGACGAGCAGGTAGCTCAGCTCAGAACCGTCGGCAACGAGCCGCGCCGTTGCCGGCCGCCCCGGCGCCGCTGCCACCAGCGACCCGGGTGCCCACTGGACCGTCTCCGCCACGTCGTCCCCCCGCCCCCACGCCTGCCTTCAGCGGTACTCCGCAGCAGGTGGGACGTCAAGCGACCGTCAGCGACCGTCGCGCGCCCGCAGCATGGCGTGCCGGCGGTCGGGCACCTGCAGCTTGGCAAGGATGCTGCTCACGTGGTTGCGCACCGTGATCGGTGAGATGAAGAGCCGCTGCGCGATCTGCTGGTTGGTCAGCCCCTCCGCGAGGTGGGTCAGCACCTCCTGCTCGCGTGCTGAGAGCTCGTCGAAGTGGGCTGGCTCAAGCGCGGCCGGCGCTGCAGCCGCCGGGGGCGCGGTCGGGAAGATGTCGAGCAGGCGACCGGCGAGCGAGGGCCCCAGCACCGCATGCCCGGCGGCGACCGCCCGGACGGCGCTGACCACCTGGTCGGCGTCGACGCCCTTGACGAGGTAGCCGGCCGCCCCGGCTCGGACTGCGGCGTGGACGCCGGCGTCCTCCTCGTCCATCGTGAGGACGAGGATCCGGGTCCGGGCACCGCGTGCCACGAGACGTTCGGTCGCGCCGAGGCCGCCGAGCACCGGCATGGCGAGGTCCATCACCACGACGTCGGGGTCAAGGTCGGCGACCAGGCGCAGCGCCTCGTCCCCGTCGACCGCCTCCCCCACGACCTCGATGTCCGGCGCCTGGCGCAGCACGAAGCGCAGTCCGTCGCGAAAGACCGGGTGGTCGTCGGCAAGAACGACGGTGACGGTCATGACGCCGCTCCCGGGACCGCGGCGGGCAGCGGCAGCCGGGCGACGACGTGCGTCCCGGCGCCTGGCTCGCCGCGGACGTCGAGCTGGCCGCCCAGCTCCTCTGCCCGCTCGCGCATGGAGACCAGCCCGACCCCGTCCCGCTGGGTCGGGAGCAGCCCCGGTCCCTGGTCACGCACATCGACCACCAGCTCACCCTGCCCGACGCACAGCCGCAGTACGACGGGGGCGTTCGGCGCGTGCCGGCTCGCGTTCGTCAGCGCCTCCGCAGCGATCCGGAACGCCGCCACCTCGACCGCTGCCGGCAGGTCCGACAACGGGCCGGCATCGACCCGGGCGGGGACCCGCAGGGAGGCGGCCAGCTCGCGTAGGCCCTCGACCAGGCCCAGCTGGTCGAGCGCCGGAGGTCGCAGCCCGCGCGAGACGGACCGGACGTCGTCGAGGGCGCCGCGAGCGATTCCGGCCAGCCGGGCGACCTCGTGCTGGGCGCCCCGCGGGTCGGCCGGGAGCAGGTCGTGCAGCGCGCCGAGCTGCATGCTCAGGCCGGCAAGCGTCGGCCCCAGCTCGTCGTGCAGGTCTCGACGCAGCCGGCGCGACTCCTCCTCGCGCGCCGCGACCAGCCGTGCCCGGCTGGCCTGCACGCGTTCCGCCAGGAGGGTCGCCTGCACGGCCAGCCCGCCGTGCCGGCCGAGCGCGCCGAGCATCTCGAGCTCCTCGCGGGCGTACCGGCGGCCGGGGCCGGCGACGACGTGGACCTGGCCGACCGGTGCGCCTCCCGCCAACAGCGCTACCGACGCCTCGCGGCCGAGGGCGGGCCGCTCTCCGCTCTCGGCACCGCGCCCGTCGGCCGACTCCGCGCGTGCCCACGGGACGCGCAGGGACAACCGGACGGTCTCGGCGAGCTCGGCGAGGACGGCGCCCACCGTCGATGCGTCGTGCGTACGGTCGGCAAGTCGCTGCAGCGCGACATAGGGGTCCCGACCGTCGCCGCGCAACAGCCGGTCGACCCTGCGCTGGAGCCGACCGCGCAACGGCTGGACGGCCAGCGCGACGACGGCAGCGAGGAGCCCTGCTGCGAAGGCTGGCAGGTCCTGCCCTGCGCCACCCGCAAGGGCCGACACGCCGACGTAGCCGCCAGCGATGAGCAGGGTGAGCGTGCCGAGGACGACCGCGTGGTGCACGACCACGGCCACCTCCTGCAGCCGGCGGCGTAGCACCGCCGCGGTCAGCACCGCAGCCAGCAGCGCGCTCGCGGCGACGTCGAACACGTCGGACGCGGCCGGCCAGAGCAGACGGCCGACCACCACGAGGACCGTGAACACACCGGCGGCGAGCAGGACGCCGACCACGCGGGCCCGCTCCTCCGGCTCGCTCCGGCGGGCGCGGGCCGCGAAGGCGAACAGCGCGAGCAGCAGCGGCACCTGCAGGACCACCAGGTCCGCACCGCCCACCGCTTCGCCCACAGCGGTGGGCAGGACCCCCACCGGGTTGGCCAGGTCGTCCGCCCCGTCGGGCCAGTCGGAGCCCGGGGCTGTCGCCGGTCCGGAAGCCAGGCTCCACGCGAGAACCGTCGCCACCTGCACCGCCACAAGAACCACCACGGGCGGGTGCCAGCGGCGGGTCGGGAGACGACCGTCCGGAAGCAGGAGCAGAGCGAGGCACATCAGCACGACGAGCAGGCCGGAGAAGCGGTCGCTCCACCAGATCGCCCAGGCGGCACCGGGTCCGGCCGCGCTTTCACGTGCGACCCACTGGTCGGCGAGCCCGCTCGTGGCGAACAGAAGCCCGACACCCAAGAGCAGCCAGCCCACAGCGATCCGCGGCCGGCCGGCCGCCACCAGCGCACCCGGCAGGACCCACACCGCAGAGAGCACCAGTCGCTTCCAGGAGAGGCCGTCGCCGCCGGCCGCGCCGAGGAAAGCTGCCGTCGCGGCGCACGCGAGGGTCACCGCCCCCGCGAGCCAGGCCAGCAGAGGGGCGGCAGCCGCCATCCGCCCGGACATCGGGTCAGTATGCGTGGCCGCGCCAGTCGCGTGGGCGCATCCGGACGATGTGGACACCGAGCCACCCCCACGCGATGACGAGCAGCAGGTGGGGCTCGAGCACCCCGACCGCAGGCAGCAGGAAGTCCCAGACGAGGAACGCGGCCAGCAGGACCAGGGGCGTGCGAGGCACCAGTGCCGACCGCCAGCAGGCGACACACAGCAGCAGCAAGCCGAAGAACGAACCCACGAGGTGTGGCAGCAGGGCAGTGACCACGACGCCGGGCTCCGCGGTCAGGGCGTCGTTGAGCCGGACCGCTTCGCCCATGGGCAGCTCCCCCGGGCCGACATAGCCCGTCACGTAGCCCATCGCGAGGATGTTGTGGAAACCCCACATGCCCCACAGCACCAGGACGCCGGCGACGGCCGTCAGCCGAGGCGACCGGCGGCGGGCGAGGTGCAGGAGTCCCAGCAGGCCGATCGGCATGACCAGGGTGCTGGCGACCAGCGCCAGCTGCTCGACGCGCGCCTCGGTGGGGTGCGCGGCCCACCAGCGCATCTGGTCGGAGAAGTCGTCGATGCCATCTCCAGCCATGACGTGTCCGACGTATTGCGACAGGCCGTTGAGCAGACCGGCCGCGACCAGGCAGCATCCGACGGCTACCTGCACTGTCCTTGACAGCGGCGGGGCAGCGCGGTGGGTCGTGCTGGCGATGTGGTCATGGGTCGTCGTCATGACCGGCAGCGTGGCCCGGCCGGCGTACCAGCCGCATGGTGCAGGTGACCCAACGGAGGTCCCATCCTGCCGGCAAAGCCGTGGGAACCGAGCCGCGGATGACCTTCGGTCCAGGGTCAGGCGCGGTTACGGCGACGGTAGGGCCGGCGGACCGAGACGCGTGACCACAGGGCGCTCTGCAGCGCCAACGTCGCCCAGCCGGCGAGCGCCATCCCCGACAGGTTGAGGACCAGCTGCAGACCGCTGCCGCGCACCTCGTCCCACGCACCGAACGCGAGACCCAGCGCGACGTTGCCGGACGCCGGCACCGTCGTCACCGAGATGAAGACCCCCGACAGGCCGCCGACCTTCGCCGACGTCAGCGACAGCACTCCGGCGGCCGCGGCGATGACCGCGACCACGAAGGACCAGCGGTCCGGCGAGTAGATGAACTCCGTGTCCGGGCGGCGACCGGTGATGTCATCGATGTCCACCCAGCCGAGCCATCGCGCCAGCAGCGCGGCC
The DNA here is from genome assembly GCA_963762865.1 of uncultured Actinomycetota bacterium. Lineage (GTDB taxonomy): Bacteria > Actinomycetota > Actinomycetes > JACCUZ01 > JACCUZ01 > DATHAP01. The sequence goes on along the minus strand of CAVXNC010000003.1, from coordinate 394,558 downwards.
AACGTCGCCAGCACGATGCTCGTCGCGAAGCCGAGCAACAAGGTCCGAGCGGCCCGGCCGAAGAGGCTCTTCCGCCGACGCACCAGCGCGAGACCCAGCGCCGCGATCGGCACGAACTCCGGCCCGAGCACCATCGCACCGATGACCAGCACCTGCGAGTCCAGGACTATGGCGATCGAGGCGAGCAGAGTCGCGAGCGTCATGAAGCTCAGGTAGGTCCAGTTGAGCTCGCTCTCCTCGTACGCCCGCTGCGTGACGTCGGCCCACACGACCGAGTCGGCGCTGCTGCCTGGTGTCCGCTTCTCCGCCTCGAGGCCGCGGCGCGACAGCCACGCCTGCACCGGCTCGACGTGGATGGTGCCCTCGTCGGTGACCCCCATCTCGTGCAGGCGATCGACGACCGGGTTGACGCCTTCGCGCGCGATGTCTGCCAGGACGACGTCGCCCGGTGGGTCGAGGGACGCTCCGCGAATGACCGCGAGGCTGCTGACCGCCGCGTCTGCGTGCAAGAGCTCGACGACCTGCGTCGAGAGTGCCTCGGGCACCGAGACGCGGATCGTCAGCACGCGCCACATCGTGCCGCACCGCGGGCCAGCGGCAGCGGCGGCGCGCTCCGCCGGGGATCAGCGGCGAGCGGCGACCAGCTCGGCGATCTGCACGGCGTTGAGCGCCGCGCCCTTGCGCAGGTTGTCGCCGACGACGAAGAGCGCCAGACCGCGGCCGTCGGGGACGCCCGGGGTCCTGCCGGATGCGGCCCACCAGGCTCGGGTCGGTGCCGGCCGCGGCCAACGGCGTGGGTACGTCCGACAGCTCGACGCCCGGCGCGCTCGCCAGGAGCTCGGTCGCGCGCGCGACCGACAGGGGCCGCTCGAACTCGACGTTGAGCGACAGCGAGTGGCCGGTGAAGACAGGGACGCGCACGCAGGTGCCCGACACGAGCAGCCCCGGGATGCCAAGGATCTTGCGGCTCTCGTTGCGCAGCTTCTGCTCCTCGTCGGTCTCGAAGGAGCCGTCGTCGACGACCGACCCGGCCATCGGCAGGACGTTGAAGGCGATCGGGGCGACGTACTTCTCGGGCTCGGGGAACTGCACCGACGAGCCGTCGTGCACCAGGTCGGTCGCCCGGTCGACGACCTGCCTGGCCTGCTTGTCCAGCTCGTCGACGCCGGCGCCGCCGCTGCCGGAGACCGCCTGGTAGGTGCTGGCGACCATCCGCAGCAGGCCGGCTTCGTCGTGCAGCGCCTTGAGGGCCGGCATCGCGGCCATCGTCGTGCAGTTCGGGTTGGCGATGATGCCCTTGACCGCGTTGGCCACCTCGTCGCCGTTCACCTCGCTCACGACGAGCGGCACCTCGGGGTGCATCCGCCACGCGGACGAGTTGTCGATGACGACCGCACCGGCCGCGGCGTACCGCTCGGCGATCGCTCGCGACGTCGTGGCCCCGGCAGAGAAGAGCGCGATGTCGAGGTCGCTGACGTCGGCGGTGCCCGCGTCCTCGACGATGACGTCCTCGCCGCGCCACGGCAGCGTGCTGCCCGCTGATCGCGCGGAGGCGAAGAACCTGATGCGGGCCACCGGGAACCCGCGCTCGTCGAGCAGCCGCCGCATGACGGTGCCGACCTGCCCGGTGGCGCCGACGACACCGACGGTCAGCCCGTCGCTACTACCCCTCATCGACCGGACCCTCCGTAGACGACGGCCTCCGTCTCGGCGGCGTCGAGCTCGAACGCGCTGTGCACAGCCGTGACGGCGGCGTCGACGTCCTCGCCGCGCACGACGACCGAGATGCGGATCTCCGACGTCGAGATCATCTCGATGTTGACGCCGGAGTCGGCGAGCGCGCCGAAGAAGGTCGCCGAGACGCCGGGGTGCGAGCGCATGCCGGCGCCGACCAGCGACACCTTGCCGACCTGGTCGTCGTAGAGCAGGTCCTCGAAGCCGACCTGGTCCTTGATGCGGCTCAACGCGGCCATGCCGGCCTGCCCGTCGGACTTGGGCAGGGTGAAGGAGATGTCGGTGCGACCGGTGGCCGCCGCAGAGATGTTCTGCACGATCATGTCGATGTTGATCTCGGCGGCTGCTATCGCGCGGAAGATGACGGCGGCCTCACCCGGCTTGTCGGGCACGCCGACGACCGTGATCTTGGCCTCGCTGCGGTCGTGCGCGACGCCGCTGATGATGGCCTGCTCCATCTGGTCGACCCCTCTCGGTTCGTCGGCGACCCAGGTGCCCTCGCGGTTGGAGAACGAGGAACGGACGTGCACCGGGATCGAGTAGCGGCGGGCGTACTCCACGCAGCGCAGGTGCAGCACCTTGGCGCCGCACGCCGCCATCTCGAGCATCTCCTCGTAGGAGATCCGCGGCAGCCGGCGCGCGGTCGGCACGATGCGCGGGTCGGCGGAGAAGACCCCGTCGACGTCGGTGTAGATCTCGCACACCTCGGCGCTGAGGGCGGCGGCCAGGGCGACTGCGGTGGTGTCGGTGCCGCCGCGACCGAGGGTGGTGATCTCCTTGGTGTCCTGCGAGACGCCCTGGAAGCCGGCGACGATGACGATCGCGCCCTCGTCCAGCGCCGAGCGGATGCGACCCGGCGTGACGTCGATGATGCGCGCCTTGCCGTGCGTCGAGTCGGTGATGACCCCGGCCTGGCTGCCGGTGTAGGAGCGCGCCTCGTAGCCCAGGTTGGCGATCGCCATCGCGAGCAACGCCATCGAGATGCGCTCGCCGGCGGTCAGCAGCATGTCCAGCTCGCGGCCCGCCGGTAGCGGGCTGACCTGCTGGGCGAGGTCGACGAGCTCGTCGGTCGTGTCGCCCATCGCCGAGACCGCGACGACCACGTCGTTGCCCGCCTTGCGGGTGTCGACGATGCGCTTGGCGACCCGCTTGATCGAGTCGGCGTCGGCGAGGGAGGAGCCGCCGTACTTCTGCACGACCAGGGCCACGACCGCACTCCTCCGCTCTTGTCACCGGTTCAGGCCTCCATCCTAGGGAGACGCGGCCGGGTGACCTGGGCGCGTCCGGCACCCGGAACCTCATCCGGTGCGCCAGGATCGCCTGATGGGAGCGCGCCGGGGTTGTCGAATTGATCACGCTGGCGTGGTCAATGGTTGCTGGACGCGGCAAATTTGCCTGAGTCAGCATGCGTTGACCACGCGGGCGTGATCAATTTCGGACAGCAAGGCGGCGGCGCGGCGCCGCACCGGGTCAGGCGGGCTTGTGGACCTCGGCGACCGTCTCGGCGAGCAGCCGGTCCTCGACCTTGATGGTCTCGTCGAGGTCGGTGTCGAGGCGGACGTGTGACACGACCGAGTGCAGTGCCCGCAGCACCGACGACGCGGTGCCGCCCCAGTTGGACAGGTAGGAGAACTGCCACCACCACAGCGCTTCGGTGTGGTGGCCGGCCCTGTAGTGCTGCAGCCCGTGCAGCAGGTCGCTCATCACGTCGGCGATGTCGTCGGAGAGCCGGCTGGTGAAGAGCTCCGGCTCGCTGGCGTAGGGGTCGAAGAGCGCGGCGTGCTCGTCGATCGGCTCGAGCAGGTTCGCCAGCGACAGCCGGATCCCCTCGAGGTCGGGGTCGAAGCCAGCGTCGGGCTCGAACCGCTCCTCCGGCACGACGTCGGAGATCGCGCCGAGGCGCCCACCGGCCAGCAGCAGCTGCGACACCTCGAGCAGCAGGAGCGAGATGGCGTAGTCCGGGTCCTCCGCGGCAGCGATCTCTCGGACCGCAACGGCGAAGCTCTCCACCTGGTCGGCGATCTCGACCGTGAAGTCGGACAGGTCGTCGGGCGCAGTCATGGGCCCATCCTCACCGTTCGTCCGGCCCCCCGTCCAACCGTTGCCCGAAGTCGCGCCGGCCGGGTCGACCGGGGTCAGACGTCGAGCAGCCTGCGGCCCTCGAACGCCCGGCCGAGCGTGACCTCGTCGGCGTACTCCAGGTCGCCGCCCACCGGCAGCCCGCTCGCCAGCCGGGTCACCCGCAAGCCCATCGGCTTGACCAGCCGGGCCAGGTAGGTCGCCGTCGCCTCGCCCTCGAGGTTGGGGTCGGTCGCCAGGATCAGCTCGGTCACGGTCCCGTCGGCCAGCCGCGTCATCAGCTCGCGCACCCGCAGGTCGTCGGGGCCGATCCCCTCGATCGGGCTGATCGCCCCGCCGAGCACGTGGTAGCGCCCGCGGAACTCGCGGGTCTTCTCGATCGCCACGACGTCCTTGGACTCCTCGACGACACAGATCACCGTCAGGTCCCGGCGCGAGTCCCGGCAGATGCGGCACTGCTCGGCCTCGGCGACGTTGCCGCAGGTCGCGCAGAAGCGGACCTTCTCCTTGACCTCGGTGAGGGCGTTGACGAGACGGCGTACGTCCGCCGGGTCGGCCGCGAGCAGGTGGAACGCGATGCGCTGGGCCGACTTCGGCCCGACGCCCGGGAGCCGACCGAGCTCGTCGATCAGGTCCTGGACGACGCCTTCGTACACGGCCCGGCCCTACATCCCCGGCAGGCCGAGGCCGCCGCCCATGCCGCCGAGGCCCTCGGCGAGGGGGCCCATCGTCTGCTGCTGCAGGTCCTGCACGGCCCGGTTGGCGTCGCGGATCGCGGCCAGGACCAGGTCGGCGAGGCCCTCGGCGTCGTCGGGGTCGATCGCGGTCGGGTCGATCCGTAGCCCCACGACCTCGCCGCCGCCGGTGACCGTCGCGTGCACCAGGCCGCCGCCGGACGACCCCGTCACCTCGGCGCGCGCCAGCTCCTCCTGCGCCTCCAGCAGGCGGGCCTGCATCTGCTGCGCCTGCTGCAGGAGCGACGACAGGTCGGCGCCGCCGCCAGGGTCGGCTGGGAAGTTCACGTGAGGACGCTCCGGTTCGTACGGGGCCAAGGCTGACGCAGCGAGCCTACGACCCGCCGCTGTCAGGCCGGGTCAGCTGGCGTCGTACTCGCCGATGACCTTGGCGCCCAGCTCCCGGGCCAGCAGGTCCTGGTGGGTCAGGCCGGTCTCGTCGGCGTCCGGGTCGTCGGCCGAGGGAGTGTCCTCGTGGCCGGGCTCGGCAGGGCGGGCCGCCTCCTCCTCCGCGACCGCTGCCATCGCGGCAGCGCGACCGGTCGGGCCGGGGGGAGCCGCGGCGGCTGCAGCGGCCGGCGCGGCCGCCTGGGCGGGGTCCGTGGTCGGGTCGACGACCGCGTCGACCTGCCAGTCCACCGAGAGCACCGTGATCAGCGCTTGCCGGACGATCTCGTCGCTGCCGCTGCTGACGAAGCTGTCGCGCGCCCCGGCGTTGACCATCGACAGGGTGAGCCGACCGCTCTCCACGCCGGCCACCTGGGCGTTGTGGCTCAGCAGCGTCCAGGTGAAGCGGCGCATCCCCTTGACGACGTCGAGCACGTCCGGCCACATCCGGCGGACGGTGATCAGGTCGACGCCACCCGTGCCCGGCGAAGCGGCCGGCGCACCCGCCGGCTCCGCAGTGGCGGGTGGTGCGGGCTGACCGGCGGCTGCTGGCTCCGCGGCGGCCGGCTCGCCCGCGGCCGGGGTCGGCGCGGCGGTGACCGTGGTCGGTGCCGCTGCCGGCTCGGCGGTGACATGAGCGGCAGCGGCCGGCGCCGCCGCCGCTGCCGGTGCAGTCGCCGGTGCCGGTGGGGAGGTCGGTGCGGCCGTCGGCGCTGCTGCGGTCGGCGCGGGCTCCGCGGCCGGGCGGTTGCGAGCGGCGGTCGGCGCGGAGGCAGCGGACCGGGCGCTGTCGGGCGTACCGCCGACCGTGCCGGCGGCGAGCCGTCGCTCCAACCGGTCGATGCGCGCGGCGAGGCCACGCTCCGCGTGGTCGGCGGCCGGGAGCAGGACGCGCGCGCAGATCAGCTCGAGCTGAAGACGGGGCGCGGTGGCACCGCGCATCTCGGTGAGGCCGACGTTGACGACGTCGGCGGCGCGGGAGAGCTCAGCGGCTCCGAAGTGCGCGGCCTGCTGGCGCATCCGCTCCAGCTCGTCGACGGGGTGGTCGCCGAGGATGCTGCCGGCGGCGTCGGGGACCGCGTCGATGACGATCAGGTCGCGCAGCCGTTCGAGGACGTCCTCGGTGAACCGGCGCGGCTCGTGGCCACCCTCGACGACGCGGTCCACGATCCCGAAGACCGCGGCCGCGTCGCCGGCCGCGAACGCGTCGATGGTGTCGTCGAGCAGGCTGGCGTCGGTGTAGCCGAGCAGCGCAGCGGCACCGGCATAGGTCAGGCCCTCGTCACCTGCGCCGGCGAGCAGCTGGTCGAGGACGGAGAGCGAGTCGCGCACCGAACCGCGACCCGCGCGCACGACCAGGGAGAGCACCGCGTGGTCGACCGCGACCTTCTCCTGCTCGCAGATGCTGGAGAGGTGGGCCTGCAGCTCGCCCGGCGGCACCAGCCGGAAGGGGTAGTGGTGGGTCCGCGAGCGGATCGTCGCGATGACCTTCTCGGGCTCGGTGGTCGCGAAGACGAACTTCACGTGCTCCGGCGGCTCCTCGACGAGCTTGAGCAGCGCGTTGAAGCCCTCGCGGGACACCATGTGTGCCTCGTCGATGATGTAGACCTTGAAGCGCGAGGACGCCGGCGCGTAGAAGGCCCGTTCGCGCAGGTCGCGTGCGTCGTCGACGCCGCCGTGGCTGGCCGCGTCGATCTCGATGACGTCGAGGCTGCCGCCGCCGCCCGGGCCGAGGTCCTGGCAGGACTGGCACACCCCGCAAGGGGTGGGGGTCGGGCCCTTCTCGCAGTTCAGGCAACGCGCCAGGATGCGGGCGCTGGTCGTCTTGCCGCAGCCGCGGGGGCCGCTGAAGAGGTAGGCGTGGTGCGTGCGCCCGGAGGTCAGGGCGTTGCGCAGCGGTGTCGTGACGTGGGCCTGCCCGATGACGTCGTCGAAGCTCGACGGCCGGTATCTGCGGTACAGCGCCTGGGTCACGCACCGACCCTAGCCGGGTGCGCCGACCCCCCGCGCCGGGTCTCCACCGGGCGGCGGCCGGTCGGATGCCTGGCGGCCACCGGGGACGAAAGGGACCCCCCGCACACCCGCCAGAGCCTGCCTACCCTTGCTGCCTTCCGGCCCTGGGGGAGTTCAGCGGGATGACGCCGCACGAGGGGTCGGTGGCCCACTCTACCGGCCGCAGCGGCCGGACCAGACCCCCGCCTTGTGGACGCCGACACACCGCACACGCGGCGTGTCTGGTGCTGCGGCGTCCACGACGACAGGGGCCGCAGCACGGTCTTGGTGCGCTCGGGCGCTCCGGTACCCTGCTCCGCGGAGGACTCGCCTAGTGGCCTAGGGCGCACGCTTGGAAAGCGTGTTGGGGGCAACCCCTCGCGGGTTCGAATCCCGCGTCCTCCGCCACCAGAATCGCCGGTCAGCGGCTGCGGGTGTTGAAGATGCTGCGGGTGATCTCGCGGCCGATCACCGCGGCAGCCGACCGGGCCATCTGCTTGAACGCCGACGACTCCAGCACCTTCTCGGTCGTGGACTTCTCCGGTGCGCGCTCGCGAGGAGCCCTCGGCGCCTTGGGAGCCTTCGGCGCCTTCCCTGCGACCCCACCGTCGCCACCGGCCGGGCCGGCCGGCGCCTTCTGCAGCTTGGCGGCCAGCCGCTCGTAGGCCGAGTCGCGGTCCACCTGCTCGGAGTACTTCGGCCGCAGCGGCGAGGACTCCACGGCCGCCGTCAGCACGGCCGCATCGGCCGGCGCCATCCGGGACTGAGGTGCCCGCAGCCGGGTCCACGCCACCGGCGTCGGTGCGCCGCGCTCCGACATCACCGTGACGACCGCCTCGCCGATGCCGACCTGCGTCAGCACCTCCTCGAGGTCGTAGCCCGACATCGGGAAGGTCGATGCGGTCGCCTTCAGTGCCTTCGCGTCGGCCGGGGTGAAGGCGCGCAGCGCGTGCTGCACCCGGTTGGCGAGCTGGGCCAGCACGTCGCCCGGCACGTCCTTCGGGGTCTGCGTCACGAAGAAGACACCGACACCCTTGGACCGGATCAGCCGCACGGTCTGCGCGATCGCGTCGAGGAACTCCTTCGACGCGTCGTCGAAGAGCAGGTGCGCCTCGTCGAAGAAGAAGACCAGCTTGGGCTTGTCGACGTCGCCGACCTCGGGCAGGTCGTGGAAGAGGTCGGCGAGCAGCCACATGAGGAACGTCGAGAAGAGCCGTGGCCGGTCCTGCAGCTGCGGCAGCTCCAGCAGCGACACGATCCCCCGGCCCGACGCATCGACGCGGAGCAGGTCGGCGGTGTCGAACTCGGGCTCGCCGAAGAACCTGTCAGCCCCTTGGTCCTCGAACCCGATCAGCTCGCGCAGGATCACGCCGGCGGTCGCGCGCGACAGGCCGCCCAGCGACTTCAGCTCCTGCTCGCCCTCGTCGCTGGTCAGGTACTGGATGACCGCGCGCAGGTCCTTGAGGTCGAGCATCGGCAGCCCCGCCTTGTCGGCGAAGTGGAAGACCAACCCGAGCGACGACTCCTGCACCTCGTTCAGCCCGAGCACCTTCGAGAGCAAGGTGGGACCGAACGACGTCATGGTCGCGCGCAGCGTCAACCCCGAGCCCTCGCCACCCAACGCCAGCAGCTCGACCGGGCAGGCGACGCCGGACCACGTCTGCCCGACCTCCGTCGCCCGCGCTGTCACCTTGTCGTTGCTGTCCCCCGCCTGCGCGAGGCCCGACAGGTCACCCTTGATGTCGGCGGCCAGCACCGGCACGCCGGCGGCGGAGAGCTGCTCGGCCATCAGCTGCAGCGTCTTGGTCTTGCCGGTGCCGGTCGCGCCGGCGACGAGGCCGTGCCGGTTGACCATCGCGAGCGGGATGCGCACGGCCGCCTCGGGTCGCGCGGTGCCGTCCTCGACCAGGGCGCCGAGCTCGATCGCCGGCCCGTCGAACGCGTAGCCCTTCGCGACCTCGGCGACCCGGTCGTCTCCTGCGGCACCACTGCCCGACATGCGCGCCTCCCTGCGGCGGCTCGATGGGGCGGCCAGCCTATGCTGGCGAGGGTGATCTTCAAGGCGGTCGGGGACCATCGGCCCTACCCCGACCACGGGATGACCCAGAGCCAGTGGGGCGACCTGCCGCCGACCCAGGTGCGCATCGACGAGCTGATCACCACCAAGCGCGAGATGGACCTCGACCGGGTCATGACGGAGGACTCCACCTACTTCGGCGACCTCTTCGCCCACGTCGTCCAGTGGCGGGGTGAGCTCTACCTCGAGGACGGCCTGCACCGCGCGCTGCGCGCCGCGCTCCAGCAACGTCCGATGCTCCACGCCCGCGTGCTCGAGCTCGACGACTGAGCGACCACAGGCAGCAGGCAGCACCGTGTCGATGTTCACCCCCCGCGGCCAGGGGGCCCGCCCGCTGCGCCGCCGCGGCGCGCGCTCCGTCGCGGGCCGTCGGGTCGCCGTCGTCGCCGTTACGCTGCTCGCCCTCGTCAGCCTCGCGTTCCTCGCGTGGCAGACGACCCGCGACGACGAGCCCACCGTCCGCGCCACGCCGCCCAAGACCTGCCCGACACCGACCCCGCTCCCCGCGGTGGTGGCACCAGCCAAGATCAAGGTCAACGTCTACAACGCGACCGACCAGCGCGGTCTCGCCACCGAGGTCGCCGGCCAGCTGGGCCGGCGCGGATTCACCGTCGGCAAGGTCGACAACGACCCGTTGGAGCGCACCGTCACCGGCATCGCCGAGGTGCGCCACAGCGAAGCGGGCGACGGAGCGGCCCGGACCGTCGCGGCACAGGTCGGTACGGTCGTCAGCGTGCCGGACCAGCGTGCCAACAGGTCGGTCGACCTGGTCCTGGGAGCGGAGTTCGACCACCTGCTGACCCGGGCCGAGGCAGCTGCCGTGCTCTCCCCCTCGCCGTCGCCCACGCCCGCAGGCTGCTGACCTGCCGACCTCCGACACCTTTGCGACCGGTCCTGCCGGGGAACGGTGACGCCTATGCGACTCCCCCTTCCCGGAACCGCCGCCCTGTTCGGCAGCGCGGCCGCAGCCGCCGAGGCCGTCCAAACCGCGATCAGCCTGGTCCCGCGCGCCGCGGCCGCGATGACCCGGATGGAGGCGCTGCTCGACCGGGTCGAAGCCGTGGTGGACCGGGTGGACGTCCTCGTCGAGCGGACCGACACGGTCGTCGACGCGGCCGACCTCGCCACCGTACGAACGCAGAAGATCCTGGACGCTGCCGATGTTGTGACCCGCGAGGCCGGGCACCGGACGGACGCCGCCGCGGGCGTGCTGGACCGCCTGGACACATCCCTCGGCCAGTGGGAGCCGACCCTGCGCCGGCTCGCGCCGCAGGCCAAGCGGTTCGCCGACGGGCTCGGAGAGCACGAGGTGGACGCAGCCATCGCGCTGATCGACCGGATGCCGCTGCTGCTCGAGCACGTGGAGACCGACGTACTGCCGGCGCTGTCGAAGCTGGACCGTGTCGGGCCGGACCTGCACGAGCTGCTCGAGGTGGTGGAGGACCTGCGCCGAGTGATGACCGGTCTGCCGGGGATCGGCCTGCTGCGCAGGCGTGGCGACGACGACCCGCCGAAGGTCGAGAGCGGGGCGGATCGATGAGCAGGACACCGGCGAGATGAGGACGCGAGGGCTGCGGCGGCGATGACTGCGGTCGCGATACCCTCTGGGTCGCTTGACCAGGGTCATGGGTCCAGAGCAGGGCCGGCCACGTCCCTCCCCTGCCGTGAGGTTGAGCCCGCCTTGTCCAGCCAGGACACCGTCGAACCCGACCCTGCCCCCGAGGAACCGCAGAGCCTCGAGGACCTCCAGGCGCGCGTCGACCAGCTCCAGACCGCGCTCGCGTCGCACGCCGTCGTCGACCAGGCCCGCGGGTGCCTGATGGCACTTCATCGCATCGACGCCGACGCCGCGTGGGCCTTGCTGGTCCGCGTCTCCAGCCACCAGAACATCAAGGTCCGCACGCTGGCCGAAGCGGTGCTCTCACTCGTCTCCTCACCGGGACCGGTGGCGACCGACGAGGCGTCGGCGGTCGCCGTGCGCTACCTGCTGCCGCGGTCCTGGGACGGCTCGTCCCCGTCCTGACGTCAGGCCGCGCCCGGGCTGACTTTCCCCTCAGCCGGCGCTGACGAAGATGCAGAAAGGGTGGCCGGCCGGGTCGGCATAGACGCGCAGCGGCTCCTCCTCGTCGTCGGAACGGTCGTAGAGCAGCTCGGCGCCGAGCCCGAGCGCCCGCCGGTGCTGCTCCTCCAGGGCGACGGCCGTCGGCACCGTCATGTCCAGGTGCAGCTGCTGCGGGTGCGGGCCCTCCGGCCAGGTCGCCCTGGGCAGCTCGCTCACCTGCTGGAAGGCCATGGCGGCGCGGCCGTCACGGTCGCGCAGCACCAGCCAGTCCTGGCCGTTCTCGTCCGGCTCGCCGGCCGGCGGCCGCTCGTCACCGGGCCGGTACTCGTAACCGAGGAGCTGCCGGTAGAACTCGGCCAGCCCCCTGGTGTCGGTGCTGTCCAGCACCACCTGCCGCACCGTCGGGTAGTCGTCGCTCACACCGGTGATGCTGGCAGGGGACTGCGTCAGCTGGCCAGCGACGAGTGGGGGAACGTCTCCTGGTTGGTTCCCGTGGCCGGGGGTACCGTTGAAGCGAACCAAGCGGTACGTCCCGGACCCGGCGGTCGCCTCAGCACCCGACCGGGAGACGTGCCCCCCATGGCCACCACCGAGACCACCGACGTGTCGACCCCTGCGCCTGTCGACCCATCGTCCCGGCGCGGCAGCAGCTACTCCGAGCTCTCCCGGCGGGTGCGGGCGGCCGGGCTCATGCGCCGGCGACCCGGCTACTTCGCGCTGCGGATCACCCTCACGCTGCTGCTCGTCGTGGCCGGATGGACGGCCTTCGTGCTGATCGGCTCGAGCTGGTGGCAGCTCGGCACCGCAGCCTTCCTCGGCCTGATGTCGACCCAGCTGGGCTTCCTCGGCCACGACGGCGGCCACAAGCAGATCTTCCGCACCCGCCGGGCGTCGTACGCCTTCGGTCTGCTCGTCGGCAACCTGGGCATCGGGCTCAGCTACGGCTGGTGGCTGGACAAGCACAACCGGCACCACGCGCACCCCAACGACCTCGAGCGCGACCCGGACGTGGCCGCGGGCGCGCTGGTCTTCGATGCGTCGCAGGCCCGCAAGCGGCGCGGCGCGACCCGGTTGCTCACCGCGGCGCAGGCCTACCTGTTCTTCCCGATGCTGCTCCTCGAGGGGATGAACCTGCACACCGCGAGCGTGCGAGCGCTCCGCAGCGGGTCGGTGCCGCGGCGGAACCTCGAGGGGTCCTTGCTGCTGCTGCACATCGTCCTCTTCCTGACGGCCGTCGCCGTGGTCCTGCCGCTGTGGCAGGCGGTCGCTTTCGTCGCGGTCCAGCAAGGGGTCTTCGGCCTCTACATGGGGATGTCGTTCGCGCCCAACCACAAGGGGATGCCGATGGAGCGCCCTGGCGACAACTGGGACTACCTGCGGCGGCAGGTCATCACGTCGCGCAACGTGACCGGCGGGCGGGCGGTCGAGGTGCTGCTCGGCGGCCTCAACTACCAGATCGAGCACCACCTCTTCCCGAGCATGCCGAGTGCCTCGCTGCGTCGGGCGCAGCCGCTGGTGCGCGCCTTCTGCCTGGAGATCGGCGTGCCCTATGTGGAGTGCGGCCTTGTCCGGTCCTACCGACGCTCCGTCCGACACCTGGACTCGGTCGGCCGCGACACGGTCCGCCGGCGGCTCGGCCGCCAGGAGGTGCCTGCGGGCCGCTGACCCTTTGCGGTCAGCTACCGACGACGGGCGCTCCCCTCCACCTCCCGTCAGCGCTCGTCGTCGGTCCGCGGCGGCCGGCTGCGGCTCCTACGCTCTGGCACGTGGACATCACGCTGCGCCCGCTGACAACCGGCGACGTCGATGCGTGGGCGAACGTGCTGGCGGCGGTCGAGGAGGACGAGCGGACCGGCGAGCACTTCGCCGCCGCCGACCTCGCCGAGGAGATGGCCGGGCCGGAGGTCGAGGTCGGGAAGGACTTCGTCGGTGCCTTCGACGCCGGCGGGGAGATGGTCGGCTACTTCGCGGTGCTTCCGTACGGGGTCGGCGACGGGCACTACTCGCTGGAGGGACGCGGCGGCGTGCGGCCCGCCCGGCGAGGTGAGGGCATCGGGACGATGCTCGCGCAGGCGATGGTCGCGCGGGCCGGTCGGGCGCGCGACGAGCGCCACCCCGAGCTGCCGGCGCGGCTCGTGGTCACCGGCGGGGCCGCCGACGTCGCCCAGGCGGACCTACTGGCCTCGGTCGGCCTGCGGCCGGAGCGGTGGACCTTCGTGATGCGGGCGGCTCTGGACGACCGTCTTCCGCCGGCTCGGCCGCTCCCCGCTGGCTACCGCCTGAGCGGCTACGACGCGTCGATGGCCGAGGCGTTACGCGAGACCCACAACGTGGCCTTCCTCGACCACCCCGGCGCCGCGCCGTGGTCGGCGGCCCGATGGCAGCAGTCGGTCATCGGGTCACGCCAGTTCCGTCCCGACGTCTGCTTCGTCGTCACGACGGCCGAGTCGGACGACACGGACGACGCTGAACGCGCGGACCGCAGCGGCGAGCTCGTCGCCTACGTGCTCACCGCCGAGTTCGAGGCGGACTTCGAGGTCACCGGCCGCCGGGAGGCCTACGTCGACAAGGTCGGCACCCGGCGGGCGCACCGGGGCAACGGGCTGGCGACCGCACTGCTCGGCCACGCGATGCACGCCTATCGGGCGGCCGGCTACGACGTGGCGGCACTGGCAGTTGACTCGGAGAACCCGACAGGCGCGCTCGACGTCTACCGACGCGTCGGCCTCGAGGTCGAGTCGCGCTGGACCAACTACGCCGTGACGATCGTGGCGCCCGCCGGGAACGGCGATGTCGTGCGCATCTGAAGCAGCGTCCGCGCGCGACTCGGCCCCGCCCACCTGAGGAGGGCGGGGCCGCCTGACAAACGCGCCGCTCTACCGGAGCAGCGGGGAAATCACGGGCAGGGCGATCCCTGCGACTTCGGCGGCTTGCACGAGGTGCTGGTGTCGAGATCCTGGGGCTCCGGCGACTTGTTGGTCGCGTTGCCCTGGGTCTCGTCGACCGTGGTCTCGCCCACCCCGGCCTGGTTGTTGCCCGGGCCATCGAACGTCGTGCAGGTGACTGTTCCCTGGACCTTCGTGCAGTTGTCGGGCAGTTGGCCTGCCGACGCCGGTGCGGCCGCTCCCGCGGCCATCAGAAGCCCGGCGGCAGCCCCGATCAGGACGTGTCTGGTACGCATGGCTGTTCCCCTTCCCCCCAAGAACGCCGCGCCTAGGTGGCTGGTGGTTCCAGCTCGTGACTCCCCCCCGGGAGACCGCGACGCAGTTCGGAACGTAAAGCGGCGGCAAAGACTCGTCCAGAGCCATTCCTGTCACCTGTCGAGCACACTCGGGTACCGCGACCACGATCTGGAGAGCGATCGACCGGGTCGCGGGAAGCTCGACCGCGGCGGGCACGAGTCCGGCGCGTCGACCACGCGACGCAGCCGCCGGACTGCTACCAAGAAGACGGCCAAGCGCTCAACGCGCAAGGCCGCAGCGAAGAAGAGCGGCTGACCGAGTGACAGCCACACAGACGCCCCACCGTCCAGCACTCGGGTGGTGGGGCGCCTGTTGCCGTGGATGGCGGTGGCGGTGGGATTTGAACCCACGGAGGGCGTGAACCCTCACACGCTTTCGAGGCGTGCTCCTTCGGCCGCTCGGACACGCCACCGCCGGTGAGATTACCGGACGTCGCGGTGGGTCCGGAAAAAGGTCCGGAGCACCTCGGCGCACTCGTCGGCCAGCACGCCGCTCACGACTTCCGGCCGGTGGTTGAGGCGACGGTCGCGGACCACGTCCCACAGCGACCCGGCGGCGCCCGCCTTGGGGTCCTCGGCGCCGTACACCAGACGACCGACCCGGGCCAGGACGAGCGCGCCCGCGCACATCGTGCACGGCTCGAGGGTCACCACCAGCGTCGCGCCGTCGAGGCGCCACTCCCCCACGGCGCGGGCCGCCTCCTGCAGGGCGCGCACCTCCGCGTGGCCCGTCGGGTCGCCGTCGGCCTCGCGCACGTTGTGGCCGCGGCCGATCAGCTCGCCGTCGCGGTCGACGACCACCGCGCCGACGGGGACGTCACCGGAGGGCAGCGCGCGCGCCGCCTCGTCGAGGGCGAGCCGCATCCAGGGTTCGTACGCCGCGACGGCCGGACCCGCTGGACTGGCTGCCACGACCGCTCAGCGTAGGGAGTCGAGCACCTCGCCGAAGCCGCCGGCCTCGGCTACCGCGGCGAGCGCGTCCATCGGCAGCAGCTCGTCCTCGCACATCGTGGTCAACGTCTCGGGCGACGTGCCGAGGTCGACCAGCACGTCGAGGTCTCCGGCGCAGGCGCCCGCGACGGGCTCGTTCTCCTCGTCGCCGTCGACGTCCAGCAGCTCGGAGTAGGACGATGACGCGGCGCCGGCCGCGTCGGACACGAAGATCCGCGGGTCCTCGTCGCCGTCGACCCGCACCACCGCCCACCAGGCGTCCTCGCGCTCGAGGAAGAGCAGCACCGGGTCGTCGTCGTCGGCGACCGCTCGCAGCTCGTCGGTGAGCTCGCCGAGGTCCTTCAGGCTCTCGACGTCGACGTCGTGGGAGGTCCAGCGGCGCCCCTCGCGGGCGAGAACGGCGGTGAAGTAGGACACCGGGTCTCCTCCGTGGTCGTCAGGTGAGGTCGTCGTCCACGAGACGGTCGAACTGCGGGCCGAAGCCGATCCGGGCCGCGATCTGACCGAGCATCTCGTCTGGATAGAGCTCGAGGTCCGAGCACACCGAGCTGAGCTCCATCGAGCCCATGCCGAAGTCGGCGAAGATGTCCAGGTCGCCGGCCGGGGCAACGTGCTCGAAGTCGTCCTCCTCCGGCTCCGCCTCGCCGACCAGGTCGAGCGCCTCGCGGGCGATCGGCCACTCCCCGACGGCAGTCACGTCCGACACGAGGAGCCGGACGTCGTTGCCCTCGGGACGGAGCACGAGGAAGAAGTCGTCGCCGTAGGAGCACATCCCGAGCGCCGGGCCGAGCGCCGACTGCTGGCGGACCGCGGCGACCAGCGCCGTGAGGTCCGCAGCGGCCGCGTGCGGGAGGGAGCCGACCTCCCATCGGCCGTCCTCGCAGAAGGCGACCAGCGCGAAGTCCACCAGGGTGTCCTCGGGCACTGTCACCTCCACGGCTCTCCCTGCTTGTTCAGGGGCCCGGACGGCCGCCGAGGCCCCTGCGTCGCATCGTGGCAGAGATCCGGCGAGAGCGGCAGGGGGCAGCGGCCGCTGGCGGCGTACGGGATCCGAGCCTGGCACTAGGTTGTGGAGCCATGCGCACCCACGTCGCCGACCACCCGCTGATCGCCCACAAGCTGACCGCCCTACGCGACGAGCGCACCGACTCGCCGACCTTCCGGCGGCTGGCCGACGAGCTGGTGACCCTGCTCGCCTACGAGGCGACCCGCGACGTGCGCACCGAGCCGGTCGACATCACCACCCCGGTCGCGCCGGCCAAGGGCGTCCGGCTGACGCACCCGAAGCCCCTGGTGGTGCCGATCCTGCGGGCCGGGCTGGGCATGCTCGACGGGATGGTGCGGCTGCTGCCGACGGCCGAGGTGGGGTTCCTCGGGATGATCCGCGACGAGGAGACGCTGCAGGCCTCGACCTACGCGACCCGGCTGCCCGACGACCTCTCCGGGCGGCAGTGCTACGTGCTCGACCCGATGCTCGCGACCGGCGGCACGCTGGTCGCCGCCATCACCTTCCTGCTCGAGCGCGGCGCCGACGACATCACCGCGATCTGCCTGCTGGCCGCGCCGGAGGGCCTGGAGGTCATGGAGAAGGCGTTCGGCTCGTCGTCGGTGCCGGTGCACGTCGTCACCGCGGGGCTGGACGAGAAGCTCAACGAGCTCGGCTACATCGTCCCCGGCCTCGGCGACGCCGGCGACCGCCTCTACGGCGTCGTCTGACCGCCGGCCGTCGGTCGGCGCGCCTCCGCGATGTCCTGACCGTTTTGCGGCAGTATGCGGCAGTTCGTCCGTACGTCGCCGCAGAACCGCCGAGGAGTCCCCCGCGTGGCCACCACCGTCAAGAAGGTGCTGCTCTGGCTGCTCCTGGCCTTCATCGCCTACACGATCGTCGCCAGCCCGGGAAAGGCTGCCGGCATGGTCCGCGAGACCTTCGACGGGGTCAGCGCGGTGGGCGAGTCGCTGGGTGACTTCTTCGACGCGCTGGTGACCTGAGCCCGTGACCCACCGGGCGCCCGAGCCGCCGCCGGAGGACCGCTCCCTCGCGGGGATCGAGCGCTTCCTGCTCCCGAGCGAGCGCCGGGTGCTGGCGGTCCGGCGGCACTGGGCGCGGCTGGCCGAACCCTTCCTGAGCGCGTTCGCCGGGCTGGTCGCGCTGATGTGGCTCGACCAGGTGCTGCCCGTCGGGCTGCCCCTCGTCCGCGACCTGCTGCTCGCGGGCTGGGTCGGGCTGATGGCCCGGCTGACCTGGCGGGTGATCGAGTGGCGGGCCGACTGGTTCGTCGTGACCGACCGCCGGCTGCTGCTGCGCAGCGGGATCATCACCCGCAAGGTGGCGATGATGCCGCTGATCAAGGTCACCGACATGAGCTACTCGCGGCCGCCGGCCGGGCGGGTCTTCGGCTACGGCGAGATCGTCATCGAGTCGGCCGGGCACGACCAGGCGCTGCGCCGGATCCGGCACCTGCCGCGGCCGGACAGTCTCTACCTGGAGATCTGCGACCTGCTCTTCGGCCCCACGGCGCCGGTCCCCGGCTCCGCCCACTGGCGGCACTGACCAGTTGCGCCGTCAGAGCACCCGGTCGATCTCGTGGTCGCCGCCGACAAGGTCGATGCCGGCCCCGAGCTCGTCACGGACCTCGCCGAGGTCACCTCGCTCGCCGAGCACCTCGGGAACGCCTAGGGGCGGAAGGCGCCGGTCGAGCCGCTGACGATGGCGAGCAGCAGCAGGACCACGACGATCGCCAGCACCGCGATCGCCACCCCCGCGTTGCGCTGCTGGCTGGCCCGGTCGTCCTCCGGCTCCGCCGCATCGTCCAAGGAGCGGTGCACGTGCTCGCGCGCCTCGCGCACCCGATGGCGCTCCGCGGCGTGCTTCGGGTCGTGCTGCTCGGGCATGGCTGGCCTCCGCTGACGTGGCGCTGACACTCTCCCCAACGACCTACCCGGCCCGCGGGTCACGCCACCGTGAGCGTCCTCACAGCACGCGGCGTCGCGGCGCCACCCGGCTAGAGCCCCTTGAGCGACTGCACCACCTTGGTGAGCGAGTCCTTCGCGTCGCCGAAGAGCAGGGTCGTCTTGGCGTCGTACAGCAGCTCGTTCTCGATCCCGGCGAAGCCGGGCCGCATCGACCGCTTGAGGAAGACGACCGCCTTCGCGTCGTCCACCGTCAGGATCGGCATGCCGTAGATCGGGCTGCCCGGGCTGGTCTTGGCGGCCGGGTTGACCACGTCGTTGGCGCCGACGACGAGGGCGACGTCGGTCGAGGACAGCTCGGAGTTGGCCTCGTCCATCTCCTTGAGCTGCTCGTAGGGGACGTTGGCCTCCGCGAGCAGCACGTTCATGTGGCCGGGCATCCGACCGGCCACCGGGTGGATGCCGTAGACGACCTGCACGCCCTTGCCCTCCAGCACGTCCACCAGCTCGTGGATCGTGTGCTGCGCCTGCGCGACCGCCAGCCCGTAGCCGGGCACGATGACCACCTTGCGGGCGTACGCCAGCAGGATCGCGACGTCCTCCGGACTCGCGGACCGCACCGGACGGTCACTGACCTCCGTCGACCCCGCCGTCGAGCCGCCCTTGAAGGCGCCGAAGAGGATGCTCGCCGTCGACCGGCCCATCGCCGAGGCCATCATCCGGGTCAGGATCGTGCCGGACGCGCCGACCAGCGTGCCCGCGACCAGCAGGAGAGTGTTGTCCAGTACGTAGCCGCTGGCCGCGACTGTCAGGCCGGTGAAGGCGTTCAGCAGCGAGATGACGATCGGTACGTCCGCACCGCCGACCGGCAGGACGAACAGCACACCGACGCCGAGCGCCACGAGGCCGAGCAGCACCAGCAGCCACGCGTTGACCACACCGGAGTCCGCGTCGACGACCACCCCGATGGCCAGGGCAACGGCGACGGCGATCGAGCCGCCGAAAGCCACCGGCCCGCCGGGGAAGACGACCGGCCTCGTGGTCATCAGCTCCTGCAGCTTCGCGAACGTCACGCACGACCCGGAGAACGACACCGCCCCGACCAGGACCGTGAAGGCCCCGGCGATCGCTGCCGTCGTCGAGGCGCTCCCCGCGCCGGCGTTCAGCTCGAGTGCCGCGACGAGTGCCGCCGCGGCTCCGCCGACGCCGTTGAAGAGCGCCACGAGCTGCGGCATCTGGGTCATCGCGACCCGGCGCGCAGCCGGGACCCCCAGCGCCGTGCCGACCGCGATGGCAGCCAGGATCGGGCCGATGTGGTCGAGGTCCTCGGCGAGGAACACCACCACGCAGGCGAGCACCGCGCCCGCGGCGCCGAGCCAGTTGCCCTGCCGGGCGGTCGCCGGTGACGACAGGCCCTTCAGCGCGAGGATGAAGCAGACGGCGGCGACCAGGTAGCCGAGCGCCTCCGACGTGGGGCCGAGGACGTTCACGCGCCGGCCTTCCGGTCGCCGGCACCGGCGCCGTCGCTGCCCTTGTCGCTGCCGGCGCGGTTGCCCCGGTGGCCCGGCCGGTTGCGGCCGAACATCTCCAGCATCCGGTCGGTGACCACGAAGCCGCCGACCATGTTGACCGTGGCGAGCACGACGGCCAGCAGCCCGAGCGTGACGGCGAACCCACCGTCGGCATGGCCCGTGACGACCACCGCGCCGACCAGGATCACGCCGTGGATCGCATTGGCACCCGACATCAGCGGCGTGTGCAGCACCGAGGACACCTTGGAGACGACCTCGAAGCCGACGAAGACCGACAGCACGAAGAAGGTCAGCAGCGTCACGCCGTCGGTCATGTCTGGTCCCCTCGGGTGACGCAGGACGCTGCCAGGATCTCGTCGTCGAAGTCCGGCTCGACCGCACCGTCACTGGTCATCAGCAGAAGCAGGTTGACCACGTTGCGCGAGTAGAGCTGGCTGGCGTGCACCGGCATCGACGAAGGCACGTCCCGCCGGCCCCACACCGTCACTCCGCGGTGCACGATCTCGTCGCCGGCCACGGTGAGCTCGCAGTTGCCACCGCTCTCGGCGGCCAGGTCGACCACCACCGAGCCCGGTCGCATCGTCTCGACCATCGGCGTCGTCAGCAGCCGAGGCGCCGGGCGACCGGGCACTGCTGCAGTCGTGATGACGGCATCGCTGGCCGCGACGTACGGCGTCAGGAGCTCCTGCTGGCGGGCGGCGCGCTCCTCCGCCATCTCGCGCGCGTAGCCGCCGGACCCCTCGAGGACCTCGAGCCCGAGGTCGAGGAAGCTCGCACCCATCGAGCGCACCTCGTCGGCCGACGACGGCCGCACGTCGTAGGCCTCGACGACCGCGCCGAGCCGGCGTGCCGTGGCGATCGCCTGCAGCCCAGCCACCCCGGCACCGAGCACGAGAACCTTGGCGGGCGGCACCGTGCCGGCCGCGGTCATGAAGAGCGGGAAGAAGCGCGGCAGCTTCTCGGCCGCGACGAGTGCCGCGCGGTAGCCGCCGACCAGCGCCTGCGACGACAGCGCGTCCATCGACTGGGCGCGCGAGATGCGCGGCACCAGCTCCATGGAAAAGGCCAGCACCTCACGGCCGCGCAGGGTCGCGACCAGGTCGGGCTGCCCGGCGGCCGGCAGGAAGCCGACCGTGACGGCACCGGGCCGCAGTGTCTGCGCCTGCTCGACCGTCAGCGGCGAGACGGTCAGCACGACGTCGCTGGTCGCGAGGACACCCGGCACCACGTCGGCCCCGGCCGCGCGGTAGTCGTCGTCGGGGGCGAACGCCTGCTCACCGGCGCCGGCCTCCACGTCGACGTGCAGCCCTGCCTCGGTCAGCTTGTGGACCGCGCCGGGGACGAGCGACACCCGCCGTTCGCCGGCTCTGCGCTCGGCGACGACGCCGACCCTCGTGCGCGCGGTGGTCACGAGGGGTCAACCTAGGGGACGCGGTGCCCGAACCTCGGCAGGGGCACGACATACCCGGGGCGGACGGCGACACTGGATCCATGAGCGACCCCGTCCTGCGAGTGGTCGAGCTGACCGCGGACAACATCGAGGCGGTGCTCGCCGTTGCGCCGCGGCCCGAGCAGCTCCGGCACGTCAACCCGGTGTCGTGGTACGTCGCGAAGGCGGCCTACGAGGAGGTCTGGCAGCCGGTCGCCCTGGTAGGTGCCGACGACGAGGTCATGGGTTTCGCGCAGTGGGCCTACGACGAGTCGGACTCGACGTTCACCCTCGGCGGTGTCGTGCTCGACGCTCGGCACCAAGGACGTGGGCTGGGGCGTGCTGTGCTCGACGCACTCGTGGCACACGTCCGGGCCCAGCCGCAGGCGGGGACCGTGGTGCTCACCGTGCATGGCGACAACGAGCGGGCCCGCGGTCTTTACCAGCGCTACGGCTTCGAGGAGACCGGCGAGGAGCTCGACGGCGAGCTGGTCATGGTGCTGCCGGAGCGGTGAGAGAGCGTCAGAACACGCGCCGCCGCAGCCACCAGAAGCAGAAGCCGACCAACCCGGCGGTCGCGCCGCCGTACAGTGCCGCCTCGGCCCGCTGGAGCTGCCAGAACTGAGACTGCAGGTGGTAGACCGACACCTGCCGGTAGCCCTTCGAGGCGATCAGCTTCAGGCACGGGTCGATGCCCTTGGTGATGGACGGCTCGCATTCCGGCGCGTCCATCAAGGAGGTCGGCAGGAAGTCGACGCGCGCACCGGAGGCGTCCACGGTGTGTCGCGAGACCAGCCAGCTGCCGGGGACGGGTGGATCGCCGTTCACGATGATTCCGTCGTTGGTGATGTTGAAGTTCTGCAGCGTCTGGCTGGTGATCGCGACGACCGAGGTGTGCGTCGGCGCGAGATGGGGCCGGACCAGCCAGGCCACTGCGACCTGGACAGCAAGGTAGATGACCAGCGTGATGATCATGGCCGGGATCACCCGCCTGGTCAGCATGCCCACCGTCACGCCGAGCGCAAATGCGAACACTGCGTAGGCGAGCGGGACCACTCCGCGGGCCGCGAAGGTCAGCGGCAAGGGGAGCCGCGGGTCCATCAGGGAGGCGGCATCCAGCGGCGTGGACCACCGGTCGACGGCCCATACCACCAGCCCGGCCACCGCAGCGGCCGACAGTCCGACGACGACGAGCTTCACGCTCAGCCAGCGGTATCGGGTGACGCTCTGGTTCCAGGCCAGTCGATGTGTGCCCGCGTCGAGCTCGCGCGCAACCAGCGGCGCCCCCCAGAACATGCCGAGCAGGGCCGGGACGAGCAGGACGGCGGCAGTGAGGGCGAGGAGGGCCCCCTGGTGCTGGTCGAGGAAGCCGTCCATGAACTCGCAGCCGCTGCTGCCGCAGCCGGCCCGGCCCTGGGCGTACTGGTCGGAGAGGCCGGGCCCGGTGGCGAGCAGCCACCCACCCAGCAGTGCCAAGCCGACCACAGCGGTCACGGCCTGTGCCCGGAACTGCCGCCACGCCAGCCAGGTCATCGCAGCACCTCCCGGGCCGGAGCCGCGTTCCTCGCCGGTGTGAGATACGCAAGCACGAGATCCTCGAGGCCGAGCTCGCTCACCGACCAGGCGGGGTCGTGGATCGGGTGGTCGGTGCGGACGACGTACGTCGACTGCCGGTCGGTGTGGCTGGCGCTGACGACGTGCTGGTCCTGCGGCAGCCGGGACGGGTCGACCCGTGGGCCGGTCAGGCGTCGGTGGCTCGCCATCACCTCGTCGAGGGGGCCGGCCAGCCTCACCTGTCCGCGGTCGAGGAGCACCAGATAGTCACAGGTGCGCTCGAGGTCGGACACGAGGTGGGAGGAGAGGATCACGCTCAGCTCCTCCTCGACGGCCGCCTCCATCAAGCTCTGCAGGAACTCGCGTCGCGCGAATGGGTCGAGCGGGGCCACCGGCTCGTCGAGAACCAGCAGCTGCGGGCGTTTGGCCACCCCAAGGGTGAGCGCGAGCTGCGCGCGCTGGCCGCCGGAGAGCCGCCCGGCCTTGTGCCTCGGGTCGAGCCCGAGCTTCTCCACGCGTCGCCATGCCAGCTCGTTGTCCCAGCCCGGGTTGAGGTGACGCCCCAGCCGCAGATGGTCCGCCACGCTCAGGTGGGCGTAGGTCGGAGTGTCCTGCGCGACGTACCCGACTCGGGCGAGCTGTGCTGCGTCGTGGCCCGGCTTGCCGCCGAGGACCGAGAGGGTGCCCGCGCTGGGCGCGAGCAGGCCGGTGACGAGGTTGAGCAGCGTCGTCTTGCCGGCGCCGTTGGGACCGACCAGGCCGACGACATGACCGGCGGGGATGTCGAGATCGCAGCCCGTCAACGCCCAGCGCCCGCCGTACCTCTTGCCGAGCGCCGCTGCGCGGATCAGCGCGTTCACGCTATGTCCTCCTGGGCGGAGTCACGAAAGGTCGTGGCGAAGAGAGCCTCGATGCTCTCCTCGTCGAGGCCCGCCCGACGGGCCTTGGCCAGCCAGCGGCGCAGGTCCGCGCGCAGCGGGCCGTGCGCGGCGAACGAGGTGTCGGGGAGCGTGGCGGTGACGAAGGTGCCGACGCCTGGCCGAGGCTTGACGAGACCGCCGCGCTCGAGCTCGCGGTATGCCTTGAGGACGGTGTTCGGGTTGATCGCCAAGGACCCGACGACCTCCTTGACGGTGGGCAGCTGGTCGCCCTCGCGGAGCAGTCCCAGGCGCAGGGCTTGTCTCGCCTGCCGCACCAGCTGCTGGTACGGCGCGAGCCCGGACCGCTCGTCAAGATGAAACTCGATCACCGAGGCTCCCATTGTGCTAGTTAGCTAGTACAATGACACAACGCATCACCGCCGATGTCAAGGGAGATCGACCGGCGGGCGGCACCGAGGCACGACGACGGCCGGGGTGGTGTCGTCACCACCCCGGCCTCTGGTCGTCAGATCCGGGCAGGGAGGGGGCCGCACGTGTCGGCGCCCGCTCCGCTGCGGTTACCGGCCAAGCCCGCGAGCGCGGCGGGCCTGCTTGGCGATGCGCAGGCGCTCGATCTCGATCGCCCGCAGCACGTCCTGGTTGACTCCGGACACTGTGCTCCCCTCCTCTCGACCTGTGCTGTCGTCCGCTGCCCCCTGCGGGCTGCTGGGAGAACAGTGCGGGAGGGCTCTTGCAGATCACTTGCAGCCCGCTTTCAGCCCGTCGGGTCGGCCCTCAAGCGATCGACGCCGCCAGCTCCACGGCGCGCGGGAGCGCCGCGAGCTCGGCGGCCGACTGGTACGGGTCCCGGCGGCGCAGCGCCTCCGCGTCGGCCAGCCGGTCGGCGTACGGCGTGCTGACCCCTCCGGCGAAGGAGGCCAGCAGCTCTGACAGCAGCGGTCGCGCGCTCTCGTCGAGGCCCACCGCCTCGAGCATCCCGTCGGTGACGACGACCTGGGCCAGGATGACCGCCGTCATGGCCACGTCCAGCGCAGCCGGACCGGGTCGGGCGTTGGCCCAGTCGATGACGACCGGCCCCGCCTCGCGAAGGATCACGTTGAGCGGGTGCAGGTCGAGGTGCAGCAAGGCGTCGCCCGGTGCTGCGCCCGGCCAGGCCAGCCCGTGCAGGTGATCGTGCAGCCCAGCGAGCAGGGAGCCGGCAGCATCTGGCGACAGTCCGCCGACCATGGCCTCCGCCAGGGTCGGCCCCTCGACCCGCTCCATGACGATGTCAGGACCGGTGGCGTGGTGGACGACAGGCACGGGGAAGCCGAGCTCGGCGACCGCTCGAAGGACGACGCCTTCCCCCTCCGCCGACCGGCCGTCGCGATAGCGGCGCAGGACCAGCCCGTCGGAGTACGCGAAGACGTCGGAGTCCCGGCCGCTCGCCAGGAGCTGCATGTCCCCCCTTCCCGAAGGGTCGGGGAGCAAGAATCGCACCACGCTCGACGGATCGTCCGTCGCGGCCGGCCGGTCAGCTCCGACGACCGTGTGGTTCACGACGCCGGCGCAGTAGAGACGGCCGAGCAGGAATCACGGCGTATCGCGACTGGGCACGCTCAGGACCAGGTCCGCCGGGGCGTTACGCCGTGATCCGTGCACGCGGCTAGCGCTGGCGGGTTGCGGCGGGTTCAACCGGACGCTCCCCGCCGACCCGACGCCGCGGCGTGCAGCGAGCGGGTCAGGCGGGCTCCTCCGCCACCGCCCCCGCGAACTGCGCGTTGTAGAGCGCGGCATAGGCGCCGCCGCGCGCGAGCAGCTGCGTGTGGGTGCCCTGCTCGACGATCGCCCCGTCCTCCATCACCAGGATCAGGTCGGCGTCGCGGATGGTCGACAGCCGGTGGGCGATGACGAAGCTGGTGCGGTCGGAGCGCAGCGCCGACATGGCGTGCTGCACGAGCAGCTCGGTGCGGGTGTCGACCGAGCTGGTCGCCTCGTCGAGGATCAGCAGCGACGGCTGCGCCAGGTAGGCGCGCGCGATGGTGATGAGCTGTCGCTCGCCGGCGCTGACGTTGCTCCCCTCGTCGTCGATCACGGTGTCGTAGCCGTCGGGCAGCGAGTGGACGAAGCGGTCGACGAAAGCAGCGCGCGCGGCCTCGTGGATCTCCTCCTCGGTGGCACCCGGCCGGCCGTAGGCGATGTTGTCGAGGATGGTGCCGCTGAAGAGCCAGGTGTCCTGCAGCACCATGCCGATCTCACCGCGCAGGTCGTCGCGCCGCATCTCGGCGATGTCCTGCCCGTCGAGGGTGATGCGGCCGGCGTCGAGCTCGTAGAAGCGCATGACCAGGTTGACCAGGGTGGTCTTGCCGGCGCCGGTCGGGCCGACGATCGCGACCGACCGGCCGGGCTGCACGACGAGCGACAGGTCCTCGATCAGCGGCACGTCGGGGTCGTAGCGGAACGACACGTGCTCGAACGCCACGAGCCCGTGGGTCTCGTCCGGGGTCACGGCGGCCGTGTTCTCCGGCACCTGCTCCTCGGCGTCGAGCAGCTCGAAGACGCGCTCTGCCGAGGCCACCCCGGACTGCAGCACGTTGGACATCGAGGCGACCATCGTGAGCGGCTGGCTGAACTGGCGGGAGTACTGGATGAACGCCTGCACCTCGCCGAGGCTCATGGCGCCCGACGCCACGCGCAGACCGCCGACGACCGCGACGAGCAGGTAGTTGAGGTTCCCGATGAAGGTGATCGCCGGGAGGATGAGCCCGCTGAGGAACTGGGAGCCGAGGCTGGCCTGGTAGAGCTCGTCGTTGCGCTCCCGGAAGACCTCCTCCGCCTCGTCCTGCCGACCGAAGGCGCGCACCACGGCGTGGCCCGTGAAGCTCTCCTCGACGTGCGCGTTGAGCCGGCCGGTGTGCGCCCACTGGTTCACGAAGAGCGGCTGCGACCGCTTCGCGACCAGCCGGGTCACCACCACCGACAGCGGCACCGAGACCAGCGCGATGATCGCCAGCAGCGGCGAGATGATCACCATCATCGTCAGGACGCCGAGCAGGGTGAGCACCGAGTTGAGCATCTGGCTGAACGTCTGCTGCATCGTCTGCTGCAGGTTGTCGATGTCGTTCGTGACCCGGCTGAGCAGCTCGCCGCGCGGCTGGGTGTCGAAGTAGCGCAGCGGCAGCCGGTGCAGCTTGTCCTCGACGTCCGAACGCAGCTGGTAGGTGGCCCGCTGCACGACACCGGCGAGCAGCCGGCCCTGGACCAGCATCAGCAGTGATGCGACCAGGTAGAGCCCGACCGCCAGCATCAGGGTGCTCGCGAGTGCGTCGCCGTCGATCCCCTGCCCGGGGGTCACCGTCATCCCGGAGAGCAGGTCGGCCAGGCCGTCGTCGCCGCGTGCTCGGGCCGCAGCCTCGGCCTGGTCCTGCGTGATGCCCGGTGGCAGCTGGCGCCCGATGACGCCGGCGAAGATCAGGTCGGTGGCCCGGCCGAGGATGCGCGGGCCGACGACCGCGCATCCGACGCTGGCCGTGGTGAGCGCCACGACCAGAGCGACCCGGCGCCGGTCCGGGCCCAGGCGACGCAGCACCCGACGGGCCGACGTCCAGAAGGCCATCGACTTCTCGGCCGGCATGCCGGCGTTGACCAGGATGGCCCCCGGGCCCCGCGCGCCGGTCGCAGGGCCTGACGGTCGCGGGGGCGCCGACTGCGGGGTGCTCACGCAACCACCTCCGCCGGCCGCTGCGACTCGAAGATCTCCGCGTAGGTCGGGCACCGCTCGAGCAGCTCGTCGTGCGTGCCCAGCCCGACGACGGCACCGTCGTCGAGCACGACGATCTGGTCAGCCTCCAGAACTGTCGACAGTCGCTGCGCCACCACGACGACCGTGGCGTTCATCGTCATCGGCCCGAGAGCAGCCCGCAGCCGCGCGTCGGTGGCCAGGTCGAGCGCCGAGAACGAGTCGTCGAACAGGTAGACCTGTGGTGCCCGCACGAGCGCGCGGGCGATCGCCAACCGCTGCCGCTGGCCACCCGAGAAGTTCGTGCCGCCCTGCGCCACCGGCGCCTCGAGGCCCTCCGGCAGGGCGGCCACGAAGTCCGCTGCCTGCGCGATGCGCAGCGCCTCCCACAGCTCCTCGTCGTCGGCCTCCGGCCGGCCGTAGCGCAGGTTGCCGGCGACGGTGCCGGTGAACAAGTAGGCCGTCTGCGGGACCAGTCCGACCACGCGGTGCAGCACCGCCGGGTCGAGCTCGCGCACGTCGACGCCACCGACCCGGATGCTGCCGCCGGTCGCGTCCATCAGCCGGGGCAGCAGGGATATCAGGGTGCTCTTTCCCGAGCCGGTGCCGCCGACGATTGCGGTCACCTGGCCAGGACCGGACCGGAACGAGACCTCGGTCAGGACGGGGTGCTCGGCGCCCGGGTAGCTGAACGACACACCGCGGAGCTCCACGGTCGCCGGCTCCCGCAGCTCCGGGACCGGCTCGGTGGGCGGCACCACCGAGGAGTCGGTGGCGAGCACCTCCATGATCCGCTCGGCGCACACCGCGGCCCGCGGCACCAGCACGACCATGAACGTCGCCTGCATGATCGACATCAGGATCTGCATCAGGTAGCTGAGGAAGGCGGTCAGCGAGCCCACCTGCATCTGGCCGCTGTCGACCCGGTCGGCGCCGAACCACAGGACCGCCACGCTGGAGACGTTGAGCACGAGCAGGACGATCGGGAACATGTACGCCATCAGCCGCCCGGCCCGCAGCGCCGTGTCGCTCAGCTCCGCGTTGGCGACGCCGAAGCGGGCCCGCTCGGCCGGCTCCCGGACGAAGGCCCGCACCACGCGGATACCGGAGATCTGCTCGCGCAGCACACGGTTCACCCCGTCGATGCGCACCTGGATGAGCCGGAAGAGCGGAACCATCCGGGTGACGATCGCGGCGATCCCGGCGACCAGCACTGCGACGCTGACGACGATCAGCCAGGACAGCCCCACGTCCTCGCGCAGGGCCATGACGACGCCGCCGACGCACATGATCGGGGCGGACACCATGACGGTGCAGGTCAGCAGGACGAGGATCTGCACCTGCTGGACGTCGTTGGTCGTACGGGTGATCAGCGACGGTGCCCCGAAGCCGTTGACCTCGCGGGCGGAGAAGGTGCCGACGCGATGGAAGACGGCCGCCCGCACGTCACGACCGAAGCCCATCGCGGTCCGTGCGCCGTACCAGACGGCACCGATCGTGCACGCGACCTGTGCGACGGTGACGACCAGCATCACAAGCCCGACCCGCAGGATGTAACCCGTGTCGGCCTTGGCCACGCCGTTGTCGATGATGTCGGCGTTCAGGCTCGGCAGGTAGAGCATCGCCAGGCTCCCGCCGAGCTGCAGGACCACGACCGCCGCGAGGAGCGGGCGGTACGCGTCGAGGTGGCTGCGCAGCAACCGGACGAGCACTCCCCGCTCCTCTCCCGAGATCAAACCCAGCCCACCCTGCCACCACCACATGCTCGATGCCGAAGGAGATTCCACCGGTGCTATTGCGAACGAGTTGCAATTGCGGCCGGTCCGCGACAGGATGGCGGGGAACGGCAGGGCAGGACCAGAGCGCCCGGGAGGACCGGACATGCACGTTCCTGACGGGTTCATCGACGCGCCGGTCTCCGTCGGCGCCGGGCTGGTCGCCGCGGCCGGCGTCGCCGTCTGCCTCCGCGGAGCGCGGCGCGAGCTGGACGACCGGACGGCACCGATGGCCGGCCTGGTCGCCGCCTTCGTCTTCGCGGTGCAGATGCTGAACTTCCCGGTCGCGGCGGGGACGTCCGGGCACCTCCTCGGAGGCGCACTGGCCGCGATACTCGTCGGGCCCTACACCGGGGCGCTCTGCGTCGCCGTCGTGATCCTGGTGCAGGCCCTGCTCTTCGCCGACGGCGGGCTGACGGCCATCGGGGTCAACGTCGTCGACATGTCCCTCATCACCGTCGTCGTGGGCTACGCCGTGTTCCGCCTTCTCGTGCGGCTGCTGCCCTACAGCAGGCGCACCGTGGTCGGCTCGGCCTTCGTCGCCGCGTTCGTGTCGGTGCCGGTGTCGGCGCTGGGCTTCGTCGGCTTCTACGCGATCGGCGGCACGACCGACGTGGCCCTCTCGACCGTCCTCACCGCGATGCTCGGCGTGCACGTGCTGATCGGTCTCGGTGAGGGCCTGATCACTGCGCTCACGGTCGGCAGCGTGGTCGCTGTGCGTCCCGATCTGGTGGCGGGCGTCCGTGACCGGCTCCCGGTTCTCGACCTCCGGCGGTCGGCGAGCACTGTGCCGGCAGCCGGAGCCAGCGCCGCTACGAGGTCGGGGCCGACGTCGTGAGCCGCCGGACCCTCGTTGCCGTCGGGCTACTCGTCGCGCTGGTGCTCGCCGGCGCCGTGAGCTACGTCGCCAGCAGCAGCCCCGACGGCCTCAACAAGGTCGCCAGCGACACCGGCTTCGACAAGAAGGCCAAGGCACACCACCTCGAGGAGTCGCCGTTCGGCGGCTACGCGACCAAGGGCGTCGACGAGGGATTCCTCTCGGGCGGCCTCGCGGGCGTCGCCGGCGTGGGCGTGACCTTCCTGCTCGTGGGTGGTGTCGTCTGGGCCGTACGTCGCCGCAGCGGCTCGACCGAGGCAGCGACCCAGGAGCCGGTCCGCCGGTGAGCGCCGGCCACACCCACGCGCTCTACCTGCCGCGGGACACCCCGGTCCACCGGCTGCCGCCGCACTGCAAGCTGGTCGCCGTCCTGACCTTCGTGCTGGTCGTTGTCGCGACCCCTCGCGATGCCTTCTGGGCGTTCGGCGTCTACGCCATCCTGCTCGCGGGTGTGGCCGCGGTCGCCCAGGTCCCCGCCCGGACCGTCGTCAAGCGGATGGTCGTCGAGGTGCCGTTCGTGCTCTTCGCGTTCCTGCTGCCCTTCGTCGCCCACGGCCCGCGGATCGAGGTGCTCGGCCTCTCGGTGAGCGAGTCCGGGTTGCTCGGTGGCTGGAACGTCCTGGCAAAGGGCACCCTCGGTGTCGTGGCCTCCATCCTGCTGGCGGCGACGACCGAGCCGCGGACCCTGC
The DNA here is from genome assembly GCA_963762865.1 of uncultured Actinomycetota bacterium. GTDB lineage: Bacteria > Actinomycetota > Actinomycetes > JACCUZ01 > JACCUZ01 > DATHAP01. The sequence continues at coordinate 363,936 of CAVXNC010000003.1, read as the reverse complement.
TGCTCGGGGTGGAGCGCCTGCACCTGCCACCGCTGATGGTGCAGATCATGTCCTTCATGTTCCGATACGCCGACGTCGTCGGTGCCGAGATGGGCCGGATGCGGGTGGCCCGCGAGTCTCGCGGCTTCCAGGGACGCGACCTGCGCCACGCGAAGGTCGTGGCGCAGTCGGCAGGTGCGCTGTTCATCCGGTCCTACGAGCGGGGCGAGCGCGTTCACCTGGCGATGCTCAGCCGGGGCTACACCGGGACGATGCCCGCCGTGCACGACCTGCGCGCCGACCGGTCGCAGTGGACGACGGCGGCGGCGCTGCCACTGCTCGCGGCGGTCGTCGCGGTGACGGCGTGGAGCGTGCGAGGGTGACCGGCATGAGCAGCCCGGGTGCGATCGCGCCGTCGCTGGCGGTCCGGGACCTCGCGTTCGCCTACCCGGACGGGCACCAGGCGCTGTTCGGCGTCGACCTCACCCTGCAGCCCCAGGAGCGGGTCGCCCTGCTCGGCCCCAACGGCGCGGGCAAGACGACGCTGGTCATGCACCTCAACGGCATCCTGCGCGGCGGACGAGGCACGGTCGAGGTGGCCGGGCTGCCTGTCGTGCCAGCCAACTACCAGGAGGTCCGGCGGCGGGTCGGGATCGTCTTCCAGGACCCGGACGACCAGCTCTTCATGCCGACCGTCCGCGAGGACGTCGCGTTCGGGCCGGCCAACCTGGGCGTGCGCGGTCCCGACCTCCAGGACCGCGTGATGGAGGCGCTCACGGCGGTCGGCATGCAGGAGTTCGCCGACCGGCCGCCGCACCACCTGTCCTACGGGCAGCGCCGTCGGGTGGCCGTCGCCACGGTGCTCGCGATGAAGCCCGAGATCCTGGTTCTCGACGAGCCGTCGAGCAACCTCGACCCGGCCAGCCGGCGCGAGCTGGCCGAGATCCTGCTGGGTCTCGAGCTGACCACCCTGATGGTCACGCACGACCTGCCGTACGCGATGGAGCTCTGCCCCCGGTCGGTGATCCTCGCCGAGGGATCGATCGTGGCCGACGGACCGACCCGCGACATCCTTTGCGACGACGACCTGCTCACGGCGAACCGGCTCGAGCTGCCGTTCGGCTTCGACCCGCGTCACGTCGCGCGGTCGTAGGTAGTCTCCGCAGCGTGTCGACCGACGAGGCGTTCGCCGAGGTGCTGCGGGCCAACCGGACGTTCAGCGAGGACTTCGCGCTGGCCGAGCTGCCGGCCCGGGCCGCGCGCGGCCTGGCGGTCCTCACCTGCATGGACTCGCGCATCGACCCGCTGCGCATGCTCGGCCTGGCGCCGGGCGACGCAAAGATCCTGCGCAACGCCGGCGCCCGCGTCACCGACGACGTCCTTCGGACACTCGTGCTCGCGTCCTACCTGCTGGGTGTGGACCGGGTGATGGTCGTGGCGCACACCGACTGCCGCATGAGCACTCCCGGTGAGGAGGACGTGCACGAAGCCATCCTGGAGGCCGGCGGCCCGGACACCAGGAGCATCTCGTTCCTCACGACCGACGACCAGACCGGGGCGCTGTGCCAGGACGTGCAGCGGGTCCGCTCGTGGCCCTACCTCGGCGACGTGACGGTGGGCGGCTTCTTGTACGACCTCGCCACCGGGCTCCTCGAACCCGTCTGCTGACTCCCCCACCTCGACGGGTCACAGGCGACCGCCGGGCCTGAGCCGGTCAGGCGGCGTCAGCCGGGGATGCGGGCGATGCCCAGTGCCCACCAGCCGCGGTCGGGCAGGCCGGCCGCATCCGCGACGCGCGCCGATGCCGTGTTGGCCGGGTCGTGCAGGTAGGTCGGCACGATCCCGTCGGCGTGCAGCGACCGGGCGGCCTGCGCGACCAGGCGACGAGCGAGACCGCGGCCCCGCGCTCGCTCGTCGGTGCCGACCGAGATCTCGTGACCGTGCCGGTCATGGCGCTTGAGCCCGACACCCGCGAGATAGCGGTCGTCGTCGTCCAGCGCCACCAACGCGTCGCCGCCGAAGGGCCGCAGCCACTCGGGTACGCGCGGGTCGTCGACGGGCACCCACCGGCCTGCCTCGGGCAGTACCTCGGCGCCCGGCACGTCGGCGGCCCGTGCGCTCCAGCGGCAGACCCCCTGGTAGGCGACGTGGTCCGGCAGCCGCATCCGGGTGGGCAGCGCGGCCCGCAGCCGCGCGACGTCGGCTCCGGTCGCGACCAGGTCGCGCGCCCACTCGGCGTGGTCGGGCGGGAGCGAGACGACAGCGGCCCCGTCGGCGTCCACCACGCCGGTCACGGCGTGCACCTCGCCGTCCCAGCCAGGTGTCGTACGTCGGGCAGAGCCCACGACGACGACCCGCGGCGGACCCTGCAGGGTCGCAGAACCGAGCACCGCGAGCTCGTCGTCCGTGGCACCGAGCCAGGTGCGCCAGTGCGCGCGCAGCCCGTCGGGCACCTCGGCGGCGTCCCGCCGCTCGGTCGTCACGCCCTGCACCGTCAGGCCTCCACGTCGTCGGTCACCCGCCCATCATCCGGCGGTCTGTTAACTCAGTGACGTGAATCGTCGCAGGCGCAGGCTGTTGGTCACGACCAGGACCGAGCTGAGCGCCATCGCGGCGCCAGCGATCATCGGGTTGAGCAGCCCGGCGGCGGCCAGTGGGATGCCGGCGACGTTGTAGGCGAAGGCCCAGAACAGGTTGACCCGGATGGTCGACAGCGTCCGCCGCGACAGCCGCACCGCGTCGGCGGCGGCGGTCAGGTCCCCACGCATCAGCGTGATGTCGGCCGCCTCGATGGCCACGTCGGTGCCGGTGCCCATCGCGAGGCCGAGGTCGGCCTGAGCGAGTGCGGCCGCGTCGTTGACACCGTCACCGACCATCGCGACCACGCGGCCCGCGTCCTGCAGCCGGCGCACCTCGGCGACCTTGTCCTGCGGGAGGACGTCCGCGACGACGTCCGCCTCGTCGATCCCTACCTCGCGAGCGACCTGGCGTGCGGTCGCCGAGTTGTCGCCGGTCAGCAGCACCGGCCGCAGGCCGAGCGAGCGCAGCTCGGCGACCGCTCGGGCCGACGTCGGCTTGACGGCGTCCGACACGACGAGCAGGGCGCGCGCCCGCCCGTCCCAGCCGACGGCCACCACGGTGCGGCCCTCGCTCTCGGCAGCCTGCGCGGCCGCGTCGAGCGACGGAGGCAGGTGCTGTGCCCACTCCGCCAGCAGCCGGGGCCGCCCGACGAGCACGGCGTGCGACGTACCGGCATCCTTCCCCGTGCCGGGCACGACGCCCTGGACCCCGAGGCCGGCGAGGTTCTCGAAGCCCTCGACGGCAGGCAGGTCGCCGACCTCGGCGACGGCTGCCGCTGCCACGGCCCGCGCGATCGGGTGCTCGGACGCGTGCTCGAGCGCACCGGCCAGCCTGAGCACGTCGGCCCGGTCGACGCCGTCGGCGACCACGACGTCGACGAGCGTCATCGTGCCGGTCGTCACCGTGCCGGTCTTGTCGAGCACGACCATGTCGACGCGTCGGGTCGACTCCAGGACCTCGGGTCCGCGGATCAGCACGCCGAGCTGGGCGCCCCGGCCGGTCCCGACGAGCAGGGCGGTCGGGGTCGCCAGGCCGAGGGCGCACGGGCAGGCGATGACGAGGACCGCGACGGCCGCCGTGAAGGCGACCTCCGGGTCCGCACCGCCACCGAGCCAGAAGCCGAGGGTCGCAGCCGCGATCACGAGCACGACCGGCACGAAGACGGCGGAGATCCGGTCGGCGAGCCGTTGCACCGGCGCCTTGCCGTTCTGCGCGTCCTGCACGAGGCGCGCCATCTGGGCGAGCTGTGTGTCGCTGCCGACCCGGGTGGCCCGCACGACCAGCCGGCCACCGGCGTTGACCGTCGCACCGACGACCGCGTCGCCGGGACCGACCTCGACAGGCACGGGCTCGCCGGTGAGCATCGACGCGTCGATCGCCGAAGTGCCGTCGACCACGACACCGTCGGTCGCCAGCTTCTCGCCCGGCCGGACGACGAAGTCGTCGCCGACGGCGAGCTGCTCCACCGGCACGCGAGTCTCAGCGCCGCTGCGCAGCACCGCGACATCCTTCGCGCCCATGGCGAGCAGTGCGTGCAGCGCCGCGCCGGAGCTGCGCTTGGCGCGCGCCTCCAGCCAGCGCCCGGTGAGAAGGAAGAGCGTCACCCCGGAGGCGACCTCGAGGTAGATCTCGTCCGCGCCGCTGCCCCGAGAGGGCACGAGGGTGAACGGCATCTCCATGCCGGGCTCGCCGGCACCACCGAGGAAGAGCGCGTAGAGCGACCAGCCGAAGGCGGCAAGCACGCCGAGGGAGACCAGGGTGTCCATGGTCGCGGCGCCGTGCCGCAGGTTGGTCCAGGTGGCGCGGTGGAAGGGCAACGCGCCCCACACGACCACCGGCGCGGCCAGCGTCAACGAGAGCCACTGCCAGTAGTCGAACTGCAGCGCCGGGAACATCCCGAGCAGGATCACCGGGACGGCGAGCGCTCCCGTGACCAGCAGCCGCTGGCGAAGGGCGTCGGCGGCTGCCGGCTCACCGGCCGCCTGCGTCTCGGCGTCGCTCCCCCCGGCACCCGGGGCGGGCGCGGGGGGAGCCGCGGTGTAGCCGGTGGCCTCGACGGTCGCGACCAGCTGGTCGAGCGTGACGTCGTCGGCGAACGAGACCTTCGCCTTCTCGGTCGCGAAGTTCACCGTGGCCTCGACACCGGGCATCCGGTTGAGCTTCTTCTCGATTCGAGCCGAGCAGGAGCTGCAGGTCATGCCGCCGATGTCCAGCTCGACGGTGGAGGCGCTGGTGGGGTCCTCGAGAGCCATCAGTGCCTGCCGACCTCGACGGTGAGCTCTGCCGTGCGCACCTGACCCCCGACCTGGAAGTCGAGGAAGAGCCGGTAGGTCCCCGCCGTCGGGAAGGTGGTCATGAACTCGATGTCCGGACCTCCGCTCTCGCCGGCCACCGCCTCCTCGGCTGGGTGGGTGTGCAGGTAGGCCAGGTCGCTGTCGCGGATGGTGACCAGGTGTCCGTAGGCGCCGAGGTAGGGCTGCAGGTCGTCGACCGGCCGGCCGTCGCGACTGACCGAGTAGGTCAGCTGCGTCTCGACCCCGGGCTCCGGGTCGCCCGCGAGCGTGACGTCGTAGCCCTCGACCGTGGTCGTCGTCGCGGGCGCCGGCAGGTCGAGAGGCGCGTAGTCGCCCGCGACGTCGAGATCGGTGCCCAGCACCACGTTGTGCCCGAGGTCGGCCGGGACCACGTCGGCGTACGCCCGGTAGGAGCCGCCTCGGGCCAGGTCGAGGTCGACCGTCCAGGTCCCGCCGTCGGACAGCACCGGGTGCACGTGCTGGAAGCCGGAGAGGTCCCGCCGCACGACGATCAGGTGGAGCTCCTTCTCGTGCGCCTCGGTGTAGCGGGTCACCGGGTGCCCGTCCGGATCGGTGACCTGGAAGGCGAAGGGCACCCGGTCGCCGGCGGCCAGTGTGGACGCGACCGGCTCGATCGAGTAGCCGTCGACGGTGGCGGCGAGCCCTGGCAGGCCGGCGCCCTCGTCGGAGCCGCCGCGACCGCCATGCCCCTTCGCACCGCTGTCGTCGTGGCCGGCCGCCTCGTCGCCGCCGCTCCGGCCGTGCCCGTCCATGCCGGCCGGCTCGCTGCCGGTGGCCGTCGACGGCGGCTGCGCGGCCGCGCCGACCGCCCACGCGGACCCGAAGGCGGCCAGCAGGACGGCCACGAAGGCGGTCAGCCGCGCTGCAGTCCCGGTCGCGACCCTCGGGGGGCTCATGGCGTCGACCCGGCGAGCTCGTAGCCGGCCTCGTCGACGGCCTCGCGGACGGAGGTCTCGGCCAGTGGCTGCTCGCTGACGACGCGCACCTCCGACGTGCCGCCGGCGACCAGGTGGACCTCGACGTCCGAGACGCCGGGGATGGCCGACATCTCGTCGGTGACCGCGCGGACGCAGTGGTCGCAGGTCATGCCGGTGACGCGGTAGATGGCTGTGCTGGACATGGCTGTCTCCTCTGGTGAGTCGTTGCGATCCACTGCCGTGTTGATCAGGCGCTCGAGGTGACCTTGGACGGGTTCCCTCAGCTGCGGACGAGCCGGGCGATCGCGTCCGAGGCTTCGCGGACCTTCTCGTCCGCCTCGGCGCCACCGCGCTGGGCCGCCTCGACGACGCAGTGCGCCAGGTGCTCCTCGAGCAGCTCGAGCGAGAAGGACTGCAACGCCTTGGTGGCCGCCGACACCTGGGTGAGGATGTCGATGCAGTACTTGTCGTCCTCGACCATCCGCTGCAGGCCACGGACCTGGCCCTCGATGCGGCGCAGCCGCTTGAGGTGGCTGTCCTTGCGCGGTGTGTAGCCGTGCGGCGGGACTGGCTCGGTCATCGGAACCTCCGGTTTACCCTCGGGGGGTATCTGCGTCGTTCCGAGACATTACCCCCGGAGGGTATCCGGCGCAAGCCCGGGTCAGGACCTCCCGGCCGCGATGCGGAGCAGCTCCGTGCGGTCGGCGATCTTGACCCGGTCCCGGCCCTGCGCGGCGCCCCGCGACAGCTCGGCCTCGTCGATCCGGCACCAGCCGGCCCAGTCGACGACCTCGACGCCGCGCTCGACCAGGAGTCGGTCGATGGCGGCGGGCTCCCGGTGCGGCGCCGGAGGCAGACCGGGCTCGTCGGCCAGCAGGGCACGCACGGTCTCCCGGGCGTCGTGCTTGTTGGTGCCGATCACCCCGGTGGGACCTCTCTTGGCCCAGCCGGCGACGTACGTCCCGAGGACCGGACCGCTCGGCGCGAGGACACGACCCTCGACGTGCGGCACGACGCCGGCACGGTCGTCGAACGGCAGCCCGGGGAGCGGGAGGCTGCGGTAGCCGACGGCGCGCACGACGAGGCCGGCCGCGAGCTCCCTCGTGTCACCGGCTCCGACCGCGACGCCGTCGGTGTCGACGTGTGTCCGCTCCAGCCGCACACCCGTCACCTCGCCCCCGGCACCGAGGACCTCGACCGGCTGGGTGCGGAAGTGCAGGTGCACGCGTCGCGCGCGCCCGTGCGCCGGCTGCGCGGCCCATCGCTCGAGCACCTCGAGGTTGCGCCGCGCCGAGGGGAGCGTCGGCAGCTGCTCGGTGCTGTAGTCGTCGAGCTCGAGGTCGGCCGGGTCGAGCAGCACGTCGGCGTCGGCGAGCTCCCCCAGCTCGCGCAGCTCGCGCGTCGTGAACCTCGCCTGCACCGGGCCGCGCCGGGCGACCAGGTGGACGTCGCGGACGGCGCTCTTGGCGAAGGCCGCGAGGACGTGGTCCGGGACATCGGTCGCTCGGAGCTCGGCGGGAGTGCGCGCCAACATCCGGGCGACGTCGCCAGCGACGTTGCCCGCGCCGACGACCACGACGGTCTCGGCGTCGAGAGTGAAGGCGTCGGGCGCCGCGTCCGGGTGGCCGGTGTACCAGGCAACCAGGTCGGTGGCGGCCACGCAGCCCGCGAGGTCTTCGCCGGGGACCCCGAGGTGCCGGTCGGTGGCCGCTCCGGTCGCCACCAGCACAGCGTCGTAGTGGTCGCGCAGGTCGTCCATGCTCACGTCGGCGCCGACCCGGACGTTGCCGAGGAAGCGCACCTCCGGCCGGGACAGGACCGCGCCGAGGGCGTCGCCGATCGACTGCGTGCGCGGGTGGTCCGGTGCGACGCCGTACCGGACCAGGCCGTACGGCGCCGGCAACCCGTCCAGGACGTCTACGGAGACCTCGGCGGCGTACCGCAGGAGCGCCTCGGCCGCGTAGACCCCCGCGGGACCGGCACCCACGACGGCGACTCGCAGCACGTCGGTCACTCTGTCACGGCCTTCTGGACGGTCGGGCGCACCTCGCTCCTTTGCCGACTTGTCACCTCGTCGCGGCAGACTCCTGAGTCCACCGGCAGGTCAGCGACCGATGAGTTGTCGCGCCGACCGTGGTCTTGAGTGGCAGGACGTCGAGGAGAGGCGGAGCGATGACGCACGAGGACTCGGGGCCGACGAGGAGTCGCGGCATCCACTGGCGACGGGCGTTGCTGCCGGGCGTGGTGCTGCTCGTGAGCCTGTTCGTGGTCCTCCCGGTGGCGGGCACGCTGTCCGGCAAGCTCAGCGCCGTCATCGAGAACGACCAGGCCGCGTTCCTTCCCGACTCGGCCGAGTCGACGAAGTCGCTGGAGCTGGAGACCCGGTTCGCCGGTTCGCAGGACATCCCGGCGCTGATCGTGTGGGAGCGCAAGGGCGGGGTGACCGACGCGGACACGGCCGCGGTCGACGAGGCGGTGCAGCGCATCGACGACGTCGAGGGGGTCGCCGGGCCGGCGTCGGCGCCGATCCCGAGCGAGGACGGCGAGGCCCTGCAGGTCGTCGTGCCGCTGCCGGGCGACAACTCCGCCTTCGAGACGCTTCCCGGGATCGTGGAGGACGTCACAGAAGCGGCACAGGTCGACGGGCTGCCGAGCTACGTGACGGGTCCGGGCGGACAGTTCGCCGACTTCGCCGCGGCGTTCGAGGGCATCGACAGCAACCTTCTCTTCACCACCGTCGGCGTGATCCTCCTCATCCTGCTGCTGATCTACCGCAGCCCGGTCTTCCTTCCGGTGCTCGTCTCGGCCGGCCTCGCCCTGACGCTGGCGCAGGCCGTCGTCTACCTGCTCGCGAAGGCGGGCGTGCTCACCGTCGACGGGCAGAGCCAGGGCATCCTGTCGGTGCTGGTGCTCGGGGCCAGCACCGACTACGCGCTGCTGCTGATCAGCCGGTTCAAGGAGGAGCTGCACCGCGAGGACCTGTGGACGGTCGCGATGCGCAAGGCGTTGCGCGGAGCGGCTGCCCCCATCGCGGCGTCGGGTGCCACCGTGATCCTCGGGCTGCTCTGCCTGCTCCTCTCGGACCTCAACAGCAACAAGTCGCTCGGCCCGGTCGGGGCCATCGGCATCGCCTGCTCGGTCCTCGCGATGCTCGTCTTCCTGCCCGCCTTGCTGATGGTGGCCGGACGTTACTGGTTCTGGCCGTTCGTGCCGCGGCACGACAACGTCGTCGGGCACGAGCGCGGCGTCTGGGGACGGGTGGCTGCCCTCGTCGGCCGGCGCGCCCGCCTCGTCTGGGTCGTCACGGCCGCGGTCCTCGCCGGCGCCGCCCTCTTCACCACCCAGCTGGACGCGGACGGGCTCACGACGGCCGAGCAGTTCACCACCGACGTCGACTCGGTCGTCGGGCAGGAGATCCTCTCGGCCCACTACCCGGCGGGCAGCGGGGTCCCGGTCTCGATCATCGGCGACGAGCAGGATGCGGACGGCCTTCTCGAGGTCGTACGTGGCGTCGACGGCATCGCCGACGCACAGCTCACGACCACCGGTCCGGCCACCGCGACGGGTCAGACCGAGCCTGGTGGGCCACCGAAGGTGGTCGACGGCAAGGTCCAGGTGGAGGCCGTCCTGACGGTCGCGTCCGACAGCCCGGCGGCCGAGAACACCGTGCTCCGGCTGCGCTCGGCAGTCGACGAGATCGGGACGGACGTGCTCGTCGGCGGCGGCACCGCGGTCGTCTACGACATCAAGGAGGAGTCCGCGCGGGACACCCGGGTGATCATCCCGGCGATCCTGGTCATGATCTTCCTGGTGCTGGCACTGCTGCTGCGCGCGCTGGTCGCGCCGCTGCTGCTGGTGGCCACGGTCGTGCTGTCCTTCTTCGCCACCCTCGGAGTCTGCTCGTTGGTCTTCGAACACTGGTTCGGCTTCGCCGGCGCGGACCCGTCGTTCCCCCTGTTCGCGTTCGTCTTCCTCGTCGCGCTGGGGATCGACTACAACATCTTCCTCATGACTCGCGTCCGGGAAGAGGCTCAGGTGCACGGGACGAGAGCCGGGACGCTGAAGGGGCTCGCCGTCACCGGCGGGGTCATCACCTCGGCCGGCGTTGTGCTCGCGGCGACCTTCTCCGCCCTGGGAGTCCTGCCGCTGGTGCCCTTCGCGGAGCTCGGCTTCGCGGTCGCCTTCGGGGTCCTGCTGGACACCCTGATCGTGCGGTCGCTGCTCGTACCGGCGCTGGTGCACGACCTCGACGACCGGGTCTGGTGGCCTTTCGGCCTGCGGCGCCGGTCGCCCGACCCCGACCCGACACCGGAGCCTGCCACAGCAACGGTCTGAGGAGACAGGTGACCGACGAGCGGGTGCACCCGACGTCCGCGCGCGAAGGGCGAGCGTGCCAACCAGTGGACGCGACCCGCCGACAAGGGCTGAGGACCGGCCTACAGTCTCAGTGATCACGGGCACGACGGGGACCGGGGATGGCGCGCCCGCCGTATCGGAGGGACCAACGATGCCCGAGCCGACCCGCACGCCTGCCGCACCGCCGACACCAGCAACCTCGCGGCGCCTCGGCGCCGAGTTCCTCGGCACCTTCTGGCTCGTCTTCGGCGGCTGCGGGTCCGCGGTCATCGCTGCGGGCTTCCCGGACACCGGGATCGGACTGCTGGGCGTCTCGTTCGCGTTCGGGCTCAGCGTCCTGACGATGGCCTACGCGGTGGGGCACGTCTCCGGCGGCCACTTCAACCCCGCGGTGACCGTGGGACTCGCGATGGCCAAGCGCTTCGCGTGGAAGGACGCCCCCGCCTACATCGGCACCCAGGTGGCCGCGGCGATCGTGGCGGCCTTCGTGCTGTGGGTCATCGCCTCCGGGCAGGCCGGATTCGACGCCAGCGAGTCCGGCTTCGCGAGCAACGGCTACGGCGATCACTCTCCTGGCGGCTACACGCTGCTCGCCTGCCTGGTCGCCGAGGTCGTGCTCACCGCCTTCTTCTTGTACGTCATCCTCGGCGCCACGGACACGATGGCGCCCCGTGGCTTCGCGCCGATCGCGATCGGGCTGTCACTGACCGTGATCCACCTGGTGTCGATCCCGGTCACCAACACCTCGGTGAATCCGGCCCGGTCCATCGGCCCGGCGCTTTTCGCCGGCGGCGACGCCATCGGACAGCTCTGGCTGTTCATCGTCGCGCCGGTGGCGGGTGCACTGATCGCCGGCGCCACGTACGCCCTGATCGTCGGCAGCGACACCACGGCGGTCGCACCCCTCGAGGAGGCCACCGAGGCCTGACCCGCCCGCCGGGTCTCTCTCCGAGTTGTGTCCAGGGTGGCCGCCAGGATTTGTGGCGGAGGCCGCCATGGAGGACCAGTACCGCACCTGCCCGGAATGCCTGCTCGCGCTGCCGATCGCCAGCTTCCCCGAGCGTGGCCGGCGGTGCCTCGACTGCCGGCGGGCGGGCATTCGTCGCCACTATGCGGCCAACCGTCCCTATTACCTGGCGAAAGCGAAGGCCCGGCAGCGCCGCGTCAACGCTGAGAACCGGGCGTGGCTGATCTCGTACCTGCTCGAGCATCCCTGCATCGACTGCGGGATGGCTGACATCCGGGTCCTCGAGTTCGACCATCGCGACCGCGACACAAAGGTGCTCGCTGTTGCCGTGTTGGCCTGCGACGGCTACAGCCTGGATCGGGTGAAGGCCGAAGTGGCGAAGTGTGTCGTGAGATGTGCCAACTGCCACCGCATCCGGACACATGAGCAACGAGGCTGGTGGGGCGCTGTACGGAGCGACACGGGGCGCGCCCGGCAGGATTCGAACCTGCAGCCTCCTGATCCGTAGTCAGACGCTCTATCCGTTGAGCTACGGGCGCACGGCCGGAAAACGGCCGACGGCAACTGTACAAGACAGCGGTGGCTGCCCTCGACCGCCGACCGGCTGCAAGATCGACTGCTGCGGTCCCCGGCGTCAGCTGGGCGTCTCGTCGCTGCTGACCTGAATGTCGGGGTTCTTGACGTCGACGTCGGCCTCGCCGCCGAAGTAGAAGAACGCACCGACGGCAACGGCGGCGAGCACCAGGACCGCCACGATGAAACCCGTGGCGGCGCCACCGGCGTCATGGGTGCGGCCGGCGGCCAGGCGACGGAATCGGGCGGGGACTGCGCTCATGACGGAACTCCGGGGTGCTCAGGGGTGGGCGATCGGTGGACCGTCCGTACCCCACACGCACCCGGGTCAATCGACCCTGGTCGCCCGGGCGGGGGCCGCATAGTGTCGGGCACGACCGGGCACATGGCAAGGGAACGGGAAGGTTGTCTCACGACCCCTCTGCCGCCCGACCGGCCGCAGCGGATACCGTGAGCAGCCCGCTGTAGAGCGAGCCAGCGGCGTCCGGCGGCGCAGGCAGGGTCGGCGGCCACCACGTGAAGGGACTGCACCTGCGATGACGGCACCCATGATCGACTCCCCGACGACGCACCGGCGGCTCAACGACTGGGTCGCCGAGGTCGCCGAGCTGACCCAGCCGGACCGCGTCGTGTGGTGCGACGGGTCGGACGAGGAGTGGGACCGGCTCACGCAGGAGCTCGTCGCCGCCGGGACGCTGATCAAGCTCAACGAGGAGATCAAGCCCAACTCGTTCCTGGCACGGACCGACCCCGGCGACGTCGCCCGGGTCGAGGAGCGCACCTTCATCTGCTCGGTCGACGAGGCCGACGCCGGCGCGACCAACAACTGGGTCGACCCCGACGAGATGAAGGCCACGATGACCGAGCGCTACCGCGGCTCGATGCGCGGTCGCACGATGTACGTCATCCCGTTCTGCATGGGCCCGCTGGAGGCCGACGAGCCGATGTTCGGCGTCGAGATCACCGACTCGGCCTACGTCGTCTGCTCGATGCGGATCATGGCGAGGATGGGTACCGCCGTCCTGGAGCGCATGGGCGACGACGCGACGTACGTCCCCTGCCTGCACTCGGTGGGCGCCCCCCTCGAGCCAGGCCAGGACGACGTGCCGTGGCCGTGCAACGAGGAGAAGTTCATCACCCAGTTCCCCGAGGAGCGGATGATCTGGAGCTACGGCTCCGGCTACGGCGGCAACTCGCTGCTCGGCAAGAAGTGCTACTCGCTGCGCATCGCCTCGGCGATGGCCCGCGACGAGGGCTGGCTCGCGGAGCACATGCTGATCCTCAAGCTCACCTCGCCCGAGCAGCAGGTCAACTACGTCGCGGCGGCCTTCCCGAGCGCGTGCGGCAAGACCAACCTCGCGATGCTCGAGCCCACCATCGAGGGCTGGAAGGTCGAGACCCTCGGCGACGACATCGCCTGGATGCGCTTCGGTGAGGACGGCCGGCTGTACGCCCTCAACCCGGAGTTCGGGCTCTTCGGCGTGGCTCCCGGCACAGGATGGGACACCAACCCGAACGCGATGCGGACCATCGCCAAGGGCAACTCGCTCTTCACGAACGTGGCGCTCACCGACGACGGCGACATCTGGTGGGAGGGCATGACCGACCAGCCGCCGGCTCACCTGACCGACTGGAAGGGCCGCGACTGGACGCCCGAGTCCGACGAGCCGTCGTCGCACCCGAACTCGCGCTTCTGCACGCCGATCATGCAGTGCCCGATCATCGCGCCGGAGTACGAGGACCCGCAGCGGCGTGCCGATCTCGGCGATCCTCTTCGGCGGCCGCCGCAAGACGACGATCCCCCTGGTGTACGAGGCCCGCGACTGGGTCCACGGCGTGTTCATGGGCGCGACCCTCTCGTCCGAGACGACCGCGGCGGCCAAGGGCGAGGTCGGTGTGGTGCGCCGCGACCCGATGGCCATGCTGCCCTTCATCGGCTACAACGCCGGCGACTACTTCGGGCACTGGGTCTCGGTGGGCAAGGAGGCCGACGACTCGAAGCTGCCGAAGATCTTCTACGTCAACTGGTTCCGCCGCGACGAGGACGGCGGCTTCCTGTGGCCGGGCTACGGCGAGAACGGCCGGGTACTCAAGTGGGTCATCGAGCGCATCGAGGGCCGCGCCGCTGCCGACGAGACGCCGATCGGGCACGTGCCGACCCCGGAGTCGCTCGACGTCTCCGGCCTGGACATGACGCCGGAGGCCCTGGAGGCGGTGCTCCGGGTCGACGTGGACGAGTGGCGCGCCGAGGTGCCCCAGATCCAGGAGTGGTTCGAGAAGATCGGCTCCGACAAGGTGCCCGCGATGCTGATGACCGAGCTCGACGGACTGCGCGCGCGGCTCGGCGACGCCTGACCGCCGCCGGCCACCCGTCAGGTGGTGACCGGCGCCCGGACGGGAGCGGTCGAGCTCCGGACCACCAGTCGCGGCGGGAGCAGCACAGTGCGCGGCGGCCGGGCCGGCTCACGCAGCGCGTCGAGCAGCAGCCGAGCCGCTTCGGCACCGACCTCGTAGTGCTCGATCCGCACCGTGGTCAGGGCCGGGCGCATCTTGTCCATGAACGGCATGTCGTTGAAGCCGACCACGCTCACGTCCTCGGGGCAGGACAGCCCGCGGACGGTCAGGGCGTCGTAGCAGCCGAGCGCGACCCGGTCGTGTCCGGCGACGACCCCTGTCACCTCGGTGCCCGAGTCGAGCAGCCGGCCCAGTGCTCTCGCCCCCTCCTCCTCGGTCCACGCCTCGCAGGTGACCAGGAGGTCGGGGTCATCCCGGAGCCCCGCGGCCCGCAGGCCGTCCAGGTAGCCGCGGCGCCGGACCCGGCCGGTCGAGAGGTCCTCGGGGCCGGAGACGTGCGCGATGCGCCGGTGGCCGAGCGCAGCCAGGTGCTCGACGGCCATCGCGCTGCCGACCGCGTTGTCGGCGGTGACCGAAGGGATGTGGCCCGCGCCGAGGAGCCGGTTCGCCAGCACGAGCGGTACGCCCTCGGCATGCAGCTTCTCCAGGTAGGGGTGCTCGAGATGCGCGGTCGCGACGATCAGGCCCTCGACCTGACGCGCCCGAAGCGACTGGATCTGGGCGCGCTCGCGCTCGGGGTCGTTGTCGGTGTTGACGACCATCAGGTTGTAGCCCGACCGCAGGAGGACGTCCTCCGCGCCGCGGACCATCGGCGGCACCAGCGGGTTGGTCAGGTCGGGGATGACCACGCCGATCGAGTCCGTGCGCGCGGTCTTGAGGCTGCGGGCGTAGATGTTGGGGCGGTAGCCGAGGGACCTGGCCGCACGCAGCACCCGGTCGGCGGTGACCGGACTCACCATCGCGCGGGTCTGCGGGTTGAGCGCGCGCGAGGCGGTGGCCACGTGGACCGACGCCGCCTCGGCGACCTCTCGCAGGGTGGGCGCTCGCACGGGGGCACTGTAGTGAGCAGGAGCGCCCGGCAGGCAGGCTTTCGTGCATACGATTGCACGATGTGACGGTGGACCGGGCTCCCACGAGCCGCCTCGCGCCGGGCCTGGCCGTGGCGGTCGCCGGTGCCGTGGCGGCCATCGTGCTGCATGCCTGGGCCGACGCACTCAATGCCCTGACCGCGGCCGTCCTGCTGGGTGTCGTCGTGCGGTCGCTGCGCCCGCTGCCGGCCTGGGCGGAGGCGGGCACGGCCTTCGCCCGCAAGAAGCTGCTGCAGGCCGGCATCGTGCTGCTCGGTCTCGAGCTTTCCGTCGGCCAGATGCTCGACCTCGGCGTGCCGACGCTGCTGCTGATCCTGGTGACGGTCGCCCTGACCTTCGTCGTCACGCTGTGGCTCGGGCACCTGATGGGTCTGCCTCGGGCGATGTCGCTCTTCATCGCGACCGGCTTCTCGATCTGCGGCGTCTCGGCCATCGTGGCGATGAGCGGGACCCGGCGTCACGAGGAGAAGGACGTCGCGACGGCGGTCGCCCTGGTGACGGTGTGCGGCAGTCTCGCGATCCTCGTCCTGCCGGTGCTGAGAGGCCCATTGGGCTTGTCCCAGCACGAGTTCGGGCTGTGGGTCGGTGCCAGCGTGCACGACGTCGGGCAGGTCGTCGCAACTGCCGGTGGGGTCGGGACGGTGGCCCTCGGGACCGCTGTCCTGGTCAAGCTGGTGCGCGTGCTGCTCCTCGCGCCGATGGTCACCGCAGCAGCAGTGACCGCGCGGCGGTCGGCCCGGGACGAGCCGGGCACGGCGCCTCCGGACGTACCCGTCGTGCCGTTCTTCATCGCCGGCTTCCTCGTGATGGTCGGCGTCCGGTCACTCGGGCTGATGTCGGATGACGCGCTCGACCTGGCCGAGACGGTGCGTTCGGTGCTGCTCGCTGCGGCGCTGTTCAGCCTCGGTGCGTCGCTGGACGTGCGCACCCTCGCGGTCACTGGCCGACGGGCCGCAGTGGTCGGCCTGGCGTCGTGGGTCCTGGTCGCCGGGGTGAGCCTTGCCGGCCTGCACCTGGTGACCTGACCACCCGCGCGACGGGGCGTATCGGAGCGGTGACGCTCGAGCATCGGTCCGGCACTTCACTGCGGCGAAACCCTTGACACGTGATCTGGGTCGTCAATACTGACCCCCACGGGCAAACGATTGCATTGATCGGACGGGCAGCCGGGCGACCCGGTCTCCCCGGCGCCACGACGCACTGGAGGCACGGAGCAGATGCAGGGTGCACCACCAGCAGGTCGTGAGCTCGCCGTCGAGGCCAAGGGCGTGGCGGTCGCCTACGAGCGCACCCGGGACAAGAGCACGCTGATCGCACTCGAGGACTTCACGCTCGATGTCGCCGAGGGCGAGTTCCTGGCGATCGTCGGGCCCAGTGGCTGCGGCAAGAGCACGTTCCTCAACGTGGTGGCCGGCCTGGTCCCGGCAGCCGCCGGCGAGGTCAAGGTCTTCGGCAAGACGGTGACCGGGCCCGGGCCGGACCGGGCTGTGGTGTTCCAGGACTACGCCCTGATGCCGTGGCGCACCGTCGAGTCGAACGTCCGCTTCGGGCTCGAGATGCAGCACCGGCTCGACTCCGGCACCGCTGAGAAGGTGCGGCACTACATCGAGATGGTCGGGCTGACCGGCTTCGAGAAGGCCTACCCACGGGAGCTCTCCGGCGGCATGCGGCAGCGCGTCGGTCTGGCCCGGGCGCTCGTCACCGAGCCCCGCCTGCTGCTCATGGACGAGCCCTTCGCCGCCGTCGACGCGATGACCCGGGAGCTGATGCAGGAAGAGCTCACCAAGATCGTCGCCAAGACCGGCCAGCCCATCGTCTTCATCACCCACGGGGTCGACGAGGCGGTCACGCTGGCCGACCGCATCGCCGTCGTCACGAACCGCCCCGGGCGCATCAAGGAGCTCGTCGACGTCGACCTTCCTCGGCCGCGCAGCCGGGCAAGCCGGCAGCTGCCGGCCTTCCAGGCACTGCGCGACCACGTCTGGGACCTGCTGTCCTCCGAGCGCCCGGCGCGCGCCGAGGCCGAGACCCTCCCGGTCGCGAGGGAGGCCTAGTGGCGACGGCTGCGATCAGCGCCGGCCTGCAGCGGCGCCCGGGCCGCCCGCGCTGGCAGCGCTGGGCCCTCAAGCCGGTGCCGGGCCTGATCAGCTTCGCCGGGTTCGTGCTCGTCTGGCAGTCGGTCATCTGGGTCTTCGACCCGAACCCGATCCTGTTCCCCGGCCCCGTGGCCGTGTGGCAGTCGTTCATCGACACGTGGGCGGCTGGCGACCTGTGGCCGCCGGTCATCGACAGCATGCGGGCGATGTTCGTCGGGCTGGCGATCTCGCTCGTGGTCGGCATCCCGCTGGGCCTGGCCATCGGCATGTCGCCGACTGCCGACCTCATCACGTCGCCCTACCTCTGGGGCTTCTTCGCGATGCCACGCATCGCGCTGGCCCCACTGCTCATCCTCTTCCTCGGATTCGGGTTCGAGGTGAAGGTCTGGCTGGTCTTCCTCTCGGCGGTGATCCCGATCATCCTCAGCTGCAAGGACGGAGTCCAGACCACCGACGAGTCGCTCGTGCGAGCCGCAAGGAGCTTCGGCGCCGGCCGGCTCGACATGTTCGGCAAGGTCATCGCACCCAACACGCTCCCCTTCATCGCCAGTGGGGTGCGCAACGGAATCTCCCGCGGCTTCGTCGGCCTGCTGGTCATCGAGCTGACGACCGGCTCGGGCGGTATCGGCACCGAGGTCATGCAGTCGATGCGCAACTTCGACACCGCGCGGATGTTCGCCTTCACCGGCGTGCTGATCGCCATCGCCCTGCTGCTCGTGAGCCTGTCGCGCAAGCTCGAGGCCTACGCGAGCCGCTGGCGCGAGGAGGTGGTGCTGTGAGCACAGCCACCGCGAAGCCTGTGCGGCCTCCCGACGTCAAGACCTTCCGCGCGTACCGAAGCAGTCGTCGCGTCTACTCGCGAAAGCAACGCTGGATCATCGGCGTGATCAACCTCTCGACGTTCTTCGTCATCTGGCAGCTGGTGGCGGTCTACAGCGACATCCCGCAGCTCTTCCTGCCCTCGGTGACCGACGTCTTCCGCGAGCTCAAGGAGATGAGCGACGAGGGCATCCTGTGGGGCAACCTGGCGATCAGCGCCTGGATCTACGTCGTCGGCATGGTCATCTCGATCGCCATCGCGATACCGCTGGGGCTGCTCATCGGCGGCGTGCGGATCCTGGACCGGATCCTCAGCACGTACGTGTGGGCGCTCTACACCACGCCGCGACTGATCCTGATGCCGCTGATCCTGCTCTGGGTCGGCATCAACGACACGGCGCGAGTCGTCATCATCGTGCTGTCGGCCGTCCCGGCGACTCTGGTCGTGGTGATGGAGGGCGTCAAGACCGTCGACACCTCCCTGGTCGGGGCGGCGAAGTCCTTCGGGGCCAGCCGCGTGCGGCTGTTCCGCTCGGTCGTGTTCCCGTCGACGGTCCCGTTCATCGCCACCGGCATCCGGATGGGTGTATCGCGCGGCCTGATCGGTCTCTTCATCGGCGAGATCTTCACGGCCTCCGACGGCATCGGCTACATCATCACGCTGGCCGGCAAGACCTTCAACAGCGCACGGATGTACGGCATGTTGCTGATCTTCGTGCTCTTCTGCGTCGCGTTGGTGGGTCTGAGCCAGCTCCTCGAACGCAAGGTCTCCGCATGGCGGGCGTAGTCCCGACGCGCGGTGGTTCAGGCACGTGCAGCAGGTTCTCCCGGTGACAGCGCAGAAGGAGTACAGGATGAAGAAGGTCAGACTGCCGGCGCTCGCGCTGGCGGCAGCACTCCTGGTAGCCGCGTGCGGGGGTGGCGACGACGGTGGCGACGGAGGCAGCGGCGACGGCGGCGACGGCGGCCTGAGCCTCGACCAGGTCAAGCTGGCCATCGACAACGACGACTACATGAACCAGCTGGCCTGGATGATCGCCGACGACAAGTACTGGCCGAAGCTCGGCCTCACCAAGCCGGCCGAGGTCGTCGCCTCCGACGAGTACATCGCCGGCCTGGTCGGCGGCAACGTCTGGATCGCCCAGGGCGAGAGCGACGTCATCTGGGCGGCGCTGGCCGAGGGCAGCGTCCCGATGAAGATCGTGGGCGTGGAGAAGGACACCGAGGCGTGGTTCCTCGGCATCCGCGAGGGTGTCGACAAGAACAACCTGGAGGGCCTGAAGATCTCCGGTGGCCCGGCAGGCGACCGCAACATCACCGTGGGCGAGAAGATCCTCGAGGACATGGGGGTCGACCCGGAGTCGATGGAGTGGGTGCAGATCGAAGGCGGGTCGGACGACCGGCTCCAGGCACTGATCGCCGGCCAGATCGACGTCGCGGTGCTCCAGCCTCGCCACCTCCTCCCCCTGGACGAGGCCAACGGCGAGATGATCTACCAGGAGTACAAGGACGCCCCGCAGGAGGTCTGGGTCGTCAAGAGCGACACCATGGAGGACAACAAGGACGCGGTCTGCGCCTACCTCAAGGGCCGCATCCAGGCCAAGCAGTGGGCATCCGAGGGTGACGACTACACCGACAACCAGGACGCCGCGGTGGAGATCGGCAAGAAGTACGACCTGGAGCCCACCGAGGGTGACCTGGACGAGTGGCAGGCCGAGATGGAGTACAACTGGGCGCTCACCGGCGGCGTCCCGCTCGAGGCGTTCGAGCAGTGGAACGACGACATGATCGAGAACGGCAACGTGCCCGAGGGCTTCGACTGGAAGGAGCACGCCGACTTCTCCTGCCTGACCCAGGTGCAGGAGGACCTCGGGCTGGAGGTCCAGCCCGGCGACATCTAGACCCCTCCCCGCGACTGGCGCCGGCCTCCCCCGATCCCACGGGCCGGCGCCAGTCGTGTGTCTGCGCAGCCTGCGGACGCAGGAAGGCCAGCGTCGGAGCGATCCGGCGCTGGCCTTCACGGAACGAGCTCAGGACCTCAAGGTCCTTCGGGCTCTACGGAGGAACGCTGGGGGGTCGTCACGCGATCTCTCCTTCCAGTCGCCTGGAATTGGAGACTCAACGGTAGTCCTCGGCCACGAGCGGGAGTCAAGAGCCAGCCACGGCCGTCTCACCACGTGTCAGGGGCTCAGGTGGAGCGCTCGGGGCCGGGCAGGTCCTCGGTGTTGGCACCCAGGTCGGGGTGCGCGAAGAAGCAGACGACCGTGAGCCCCTCCGGGCTGGTCGCCACCGTCGCGTGCGGCACCCCGGTGGGGACCACCACGACGTCGCCGGGCCCGACCGGGTGCGCCTCGTCGCCCTCCCAGGTGGTCCCGGTGCCGGTCAGGATGTAGAGGATCTCCGCACTGTGCGGGTGCAGGTGCGGGAGCCGCGGGCCTGGGTTGACCCGGACCACCCGCACCGTGGTGCCGGTGTCGATTCCGGCCATCGGCCGCGCGGCCAGCGGGTCGGCAGCCAGCCGGCCGGGCAGCTCTGACCAGGAGAGGTCGGCAGGACGGACGACGGGCACGGCGGCTCGGCTCCTCGGCTGCTCGTCAGTGACTCGTGCTCGGTCCGTGAGCCTCAGGTGAGGCTGCGGTCGACGCCGGCCGAGGAGATGACCTCCTCGACGAGGACAGCCTGCCCGTCACGAGCCGAGGACTCCAGCACCGAGCGCACGACTGCCAGGGCGTGCACCGCCTCGCGGGCACCGACCTCGACAGTCGCCTCCCCACGGGTGGCCAGTGCGAACTCCTCGAGCTGCTCGCGGAACATGTCGGTCCGCGGCAGCTCGACCGGCTGGCGCACCGACTCGCCGTAGAACTGCGACCGCAGCGTCGACCAGTCGTCGGCCTGGTGCGACTCGTCCCAGTGCGTGAAGTCGAGGTCGTACATCAGGTTGGCCTTGGTGCCGAGCAGGTTCATCGAGTAGACGCCGGGGGACGCCCATCCGGTGCCGATGTAGCCGAGCGGTCCGCTCTCGAACTCGAGGATCGCCATGACCGCGTCCGGCACCTCGGACTTCGTGTAGAGCTTGCGCGCGTGGGCGGTCACCGACTTCACCGGGCCGAGCAGGAACTGCAGGGTGTCGGCGTGGTGCACGCCGAGCTGGATGAAGGCGCCGCCGGGGCTCTTGTCGGCGTAGTAGCGCCAGGTCTGCGGCGTGAGCTCGAGCCCGCGCTCGTTGGAGAAGTTGGCCTCGGCCAGCGAGATGTCGCCGATCCGGCCGTCCTCCAGCCAGCGCTTCATCTCCCGGTGACCCGACAGCCGACGCGACGAGTGGCCGACCGCGAAGACGCGGCCGGTGTCGGCGACCGCCGCGGCGATGCGGTTGGCGTCCTCGAGGGTGTGCGCGATCGGCTTGTCGGTGTAGACGGCCTTGCCCGCCTCGAGGGCCTGGACGATGACGTCCTTGTGCGTGTCGTTGGGTGTCGTGATGATGACGCCCTCGACCGCCTCGTCGGCGAGCAGCTCCTCATACGAGGAGGCCGACCGCTCGATGCCGAACTCCTCCTTGAAGGCCGTCCGCTTGGCCTCGTCACGGCTGAAGCACGAGTAGAGGTCGATCACGTCGCCGCGCTGCGCGCCACGCGCGAGGACACGCGCCCAGCGGCCCAGGCCGA
Organism: uncultured Actinomycetota bacterium; assembly: GCA_963762865.1. Classification (GTDB taxonomy): domain Bacteria; phylum Actinomycetota; class Actinomycetes; order JACCUZ01; family JACCUZ01; genus DATHAP01. Next base: position 342,229 of record CAVXNC010000003.1, on the reverse strand, counting down.
CAGGCGCGAGGCGCACCTTGTCCGTCATGCCGTTCCTCCTGTCGTCATTGCATCGTCAGCTGGCTGGGCCGCGGGCGCGCCCGTGGCGGATGTCTCGTGCTCGGAACACGTGCTCGACCAGCTCGAGCACGCCGTCGGCGACCGTCTCCGCGAAGCTCTTCGCGCGGTCCTCGGTCGCCCAGGTCGGGTTGCCGTACCAGCCGTCCTGTGCCAGCTCGGACACATCGGTGATGAAGCCGTAGACCTCGTGCGACCGGCGCATCAGGTCCATCTCCTCGGCGCCGGGCGGGCGCGTCGGTTGCCCCGCCCGGTCGACCCTGGCGAGATCCGGGTCGAGTGCCATGACCGCGAGCGTCTCGATGCCGCCGCCGTGCGTCAGCTCGCCGCCCTCGTCGCGGTAGATCCGCTGGGCGACGTAGCAGGCCTGCGCAGCCACGAAGGTGACGCCGAGCCGGTCCTGGAGGTCGGTGGCGACCCCGTTCATCGACGCGATGTTGCCCTCGTGCCAGTTGACGAGGATGAACGTTTCGACGCCCATCCCGTGCAGCTCGGTGCAGATGTCGGTCAGGAGTGCCTCGAAGGTCTCGCGGCGCAGCGTGACCGTTCCGGGGTGGCCGGCGTGGATGGGCGTCACGCCGTAGGGCCCGAAGGGGGCGTAGACGGCGTCCAGCTTGTCCGCGACCGAGCGGGCGACCAGCTCGGCGGCCATCGTGTCGGTGCCATTGGGCAGGTGAGGCCCGTGCTGCTCGATGCTGCCGATCGGGATCACCGCTGTCCTCGACCGGGCCACCGCCTCGGCCGCCTCCGGGCTGGTCATCGTCGACAGGTCGTGAATCATCGAGCAGCCACCTCCGGTGTGACGGGCTCGCGCAGCGGCTCGCCGCGCAGCAGCCGCGCGGCCTCCTCGGCGGCCTTGCGCCGCATGTCGAGCTCGGACTCCTCGGTGTACCACGCCATGTGCGGGGTCAGCAGCACGCGGTCGGCGACCGGGTCGAAGACCGACACGTCCGGCGGCTCCTGCGGGTAGACGTCGAGCGCGGCAGCGGCGGGCCGTCCGGTCGCCAGCGCCGACACCAGGGCGGGTACGTCCACCAGGGAGCCGCGAGAGGTGTTGACGAGGACGCTGCCCTCGCGCATGGCACCCAGGCGGGCGGCGTCGAGCAGCGGAGCGCCGCCTGGGTCGCCGGGCAGGTGCAGCGTGACGACGTCGCTCCTGGCGAGCAGCTCGTCGAACCCGACCGGCCGCACGCCGACTCCGGCCGGCACGGGTGCGTACTCGTCGTGGGCCACCACGTGGAAGCCCAGGCCGCGCAGGCTGTCGGCCGTACGGCGACCGATGCGGCCGAAGCCGACGACGCCGGCGGTCAACCGGGACGGCAGGTGCAGCGGGCGGAGGCCGGCGACGCCCCACTCCCCGCGGCGGACGGCGGCGTCCGCCTCGCGCAGCCGGCGCAGCAGCGCAGTGACCATCGAGACGGCGTGGAAGGCGACCGCCTCGGTGCCGTAGTCGGACACCCGGGCAACGGCGAGACCGGCGCGGTCCGCGGCGGCGACGTCGATGCTGTCGGTGCCGATGCCGTAGCGCACTATCCCGCGGCAGCCGTCCGCGGCGAGCGCCTCGACCACCGACGCGTCGAAGCGTGGCCGCGACCCCGCCAGCACGACGGTGGCGCCGCGGGCAGCCGCCAGGACCTCCGCCGCCGAGCCGCCGTCGCCGGCGACGAGCTGCACTCCCAGCGGACCGAGGACCTCCTCCTCGACCGACAGGTCGGCGTAGCGCGTGCCGAGCACGGCGACGAGCCTCGCTGCCGAAGCGGTCATGCTGGGACCCTGCCTCAAACGTTTGCGGCCGTCAAGGACCGGGGTTTCACGCGTAACGGGACCATCTCGCCCACGCCCTCTTGACACTCGCCCTGCGAACGATTGTAGTGATCGCATGCAGCAGAGCTTCCTGGTGCACGCCCCCGACGACGTGGTCGGCGTGGCGGTGCACGACATCGAGCCGGCGCCGTCCGTGCGGGGGCGGGTGCAGAACGGCGAGGCCTTCGAGATGGCCGTCAACCAGCCGGTGCCGCTGGGTCACAAGGTGGCGCTTCGAGACATCCCGTCCGGCGAGCCGGTCGTGAAGTACGGGGTCGTCATCGGCCGGGCCACCCAGGACATCGCGAGGGGCGACCACGTCCACGTGCACAACCTGAAGGGAGAGCGCTGGACATGAGCCGCACGTTCTGGGGCTACCGACGGGCCGACGGCAGTGTCGGCTGCCGCAACCATGTGGCGATCATCCCGGTCGACGACCTCTCGAACGCCGCGGTCGAGGCCGTCGGCAAGGTCGTGCAGGGAACGCTCCCGCTCCCCCACCCCTACGGGCGGCTGCAGTTCGGCCCCGACCTGGACCTGCACTTCCGCACGATGATCGGCACCGGGGCCAATCCCAACGTCGCCGCGGCCGTGGTCATCGGGATCGAGCCCAACTGGACCAGGCGGATCGCCGACGGCATCGCGGCGACGGGCAAGCCGGTGGCGGCCTTCTCGATCGAGGGCCTCGGCGACCTGAAGGTCATCGAGATGGCCAGCCGCGCGGCGGCTCAGATGGTCACCGACGCGACCGGGATCCTGCGCGAGGAGATCCCGCTGACCGACCTGGTGGTCAGCACCAAGTGCGGCGAGTCGGACACCACCTCCGGCCTGGGCTCGAACCCGACGATCGGCCGCTTCGCCGAGCGCTTCACCGCGGCCGGCGGCACGTTCTTCTTCGGCGAGACCTCCGAGCTCACCGGCGGCGAGGACATCGTCGCCGACCGGATCACCGACCCCGAGCAGCGGGCGAAGTTCCAGCGGCTCTTCGACGAGCACCAGCGGATCATCCTCGAGCAGGAGGCGAACCTCCTCGGGTCCCAGCCGACCGAGGGCAACATCGCGGGCGGCCTGACGACGATCGAGGAGAAGGCGCTCGGCAACATCCAGAAGATCGGCAACGCCAAGGTCGACGGCGTCCTGGAGATGGCCGAGGCGCCCACCCGGCGTGGCCTGCACTTCATGGACACCTCGTCGGCCGCGGCGGAGTCGATCACGCTGTTCGCCGCCGGCGGCGCGGCCCTGCACCTCTTCACCACCGGGCAGGGCAACATCATCGGCAACCCGGTGGTGCCGGTCCTCAAGCTCACGGCCAACCCACGCACCGCGCGGACCATGCCGGAGCACATCGACCTCGACGTGTCCCGGATCATCACCGACACGATGACCCTCGACGAGGGGGCCGACCTCACCGAGGACCTCGTCGCGCGAACGGCCTCCGGCCGGTGGGCCGCCGCGGAGGTCCTCGGCCACAAGGAGTTCGTGCTCACGCGCCTGCACCGCACGGCGTGAGCGGTGCCGGGGGACTCGACCTCGTCGTCATCGTCGCGGCGATCGCGGTCGGTGCCTTCGTCAAGGGCGCGACCGGCGGCGGGCTGCCGCAGATCGCGATCCCGGTCATGGCCGCATTCCTCGGCGTCGAGCGGTCGGTGGTCGTGATGGCCATCCCCGGCGTCGTCGCCAACGGCTGGTTGGTCTGGACGCACCGCGCCGAGGCTCCGCACACCAGCCACCTGCCGGTGATGATGGCCGGTGGAGCCGTCGGCTCGGTCATCGGGACGCTTGCCCTCAAGGGGCTGGACGCGCGGGTGCTGTCTCTGGTCCTGGCGGCGATCATCGTCGTCTACGTGGTGCTGTCGCTGACCAGGCCGGGCTTCCACTTCCCACCGAAGGTGACGCGCATCGCGTCGCCACCCGTGGGGGTCGCAGCCGGCGGGCTGCAGGGCGCGACGGGCATCTCAGGCCCGCTGCTGTCGACCTACCTGCACGGCTTCGGGATGCGGCCCCGCGCCTACGTCTTCGCGCTGGCGACCCTCTTCTTCGGCTTCGCCCTCGTGCAGACGATCGCGCTGTTCGTCGTCGGCCTCTACACGGGCAGCCGCCTCGCCGAGAGCTTCCTCGCGCTCATCCCGATCGCCGTTGCCCTGCCGCTGGGATCGTGGGCCGCGCGCAAGGTGTCCGTGACGACGTTCAACCGGGTGGTCCTCGTGCTGCTCCTCGCATCGGCGGTCGCTCTGGTGCACGAGGCGGTGGCCGGATGACGTCCACCGACAAGGTCGAGGCGGTGGTGGCCAACTGGTACCCCCGGTTCCTCGCCAACGGCATCGACTACTTCGACCTGCAGCGCACCCTCGAGGGCATCGACGGATGGTCGACATGGGCGCCCGCCTGGACGGAGGTCGCCGACGACTACGAGCGGCTCGGCGAGGAGGCGCTCGCTGCCGGCCATCGGGTGACCGCCGCCGAGCACCTGCGCCGGAGCGCGCTCACCCTGCAGTTCGCGCAGTTCGTGCTGACCGAGAACCCCGCGAGGCGACGCGCCCTGCAGGAGCGGATGGTCCGGACGTACGCCCGTGCGGCGCCGTTGCTGGACCCGCCCGCACACCGCATCGAGATCCCCTACGGCAGCGACGGCGGCCTGGTGGTCGGCTACCTGCGCCGGCCGGCCTCTCGTGGCGACGACCCGGCGCCGCTGGTCGTTCTCGTGCCGGGTCTGGAGTCCACCAAGGAGCAGTTCAGCACCTACGAGCCCTTCTTCCTGCGCCGCGGCGTGGCGACCCTGTCCGTCGAGGGACCCGGCCAGGGCGAGGGCGGCTTCACCGTGCCGTTCACCGACGCGACGTACGCCGTGGCGATGTCCGCCGTGGCCGACGCGATCCACGACCGTGAGCACGGCGTGGACGGCGTCGACCCGCAGCGGGTGGTGGTCGTGGGCACCAGCTTCGGTGGCTACCTGGCACTGCGTCATGCTGCGGCGTTCCAGGATCGTGGCCTGCTGCGCGGTGTCGTGGACATCGCCGGACCCTACGACCTGCGGGCCTTCGACGAGCTGCAGGACGTGACCCGGGACGGCTTCCGCGAGTTCGTCGGCGCGAGCACCGAGGACCAGGCCCGCGCCCTGCTGCACGACGTCACGCTCGACGGGGTCCTCGACGGGACGTGGGCGCCCGTCCTGGTCGTGCACGGCGAGCAGGACCGGATCATCGACGTGTCGCACGCGCACCGGGTGATCGCCGATCTGGGTGACCGCGCGACGGTACGCGTGGAGGCCACCGGGAACCACTCGTGCAACAACCTCGCGGCGACGGTACGGCCTGCAGTCGCCGACTGGACCAGTGACAGGCTTGGGGTGCTGGAGGTGCCGCAGTGAGCGAGGACAGCAAGGGCGTCCGGACCGTCGGGCAGCACGACCTCGGCGGCTTCGGCGACGGCATGCAGGTGCTGCGAGAGGGAGATGCCCTCTACGTCGGGCACTTCGGGCCGAGCGGCGCCGGCACGTCGATCCTCGACGCGTCGGACCCGGCCGACCTGCGCCTGGTGCGCCGGTGGATGTCGCCCGCGGGAAGCCACACCCACAAGGTGCAGGTGGCGGACGGGCTGCTGCTGGTCAACCACGAGCAGTTCCGCGGCGGCGATCCCTACAGCGCGGGGATGGCTGTCTACGACCTGGCCGACCCCTTCGACCCGCAACAGGTCGGCTGGTTCGACTCGACCGGCAAGGGCGTGCACCGCATCGTCTGGACCGGCGGCGACCACGCCTACGTCTCGGCGATCCCCGAGGGCATGAACGACCGGATCTGGGTCGTCGTCGACCTGCGCGACCCGCGCAACCCGGTCGAGGCCGGCCGGTGGTGGTGGCCCGGGCAGCTCGAGGGCGAGCAACCCACCTGGCCGGACGGCAAGCGCTTCGCGGCGCACCACGCCCTGGTCGACGGGGACCGCGCCTACCTCGGCTACGGCGACGCCGGTCTCGTCGTCCTCGACATCTCGGACGTCGCCAAGCCCACGCAGCTGGCCAACCTGACGTGGGAGCACGTCGGTGACACGCACACCTGCCTGCCGCTGCCGGGCCGCGACCTGCTCGTCGTGACCGACGAGGTCGTGACCGAGGGCCGCGCCGGTGAGCCGCACGACATCCGGGTCGTAGATGTGGCAGACCCGTCCGACCCGCGGGTGGTGTCCGTGTGCCCGGCGCCGCCGGACGAGTTCTACGACCACGGGCTGCGCTTCGGTCCGCACAACCTGCACGAGAACCGGCCCGGCTCCTACCGCAGCGCCTCGCTGGTCTTCTCGACGTGGTTCAACGGCGGCCTGCGGGTCTACGACCTGCGCGACCACGAGCACCCCGTCGAGGTCGCGCACTGGGTGCCGGAGACTCCGCCGGGCCAGGCCGCCCCGCAGATCAACGACCTCTTCGTCGGCGCCGGCCACGACATCTGGGTGACCGACCGGGTCAACGGCGGCGTCTACGCCCTCGCACCCGACGACGAGCTGGACGCACTCATGACGGAGCACGCGCTGTGACCGACGCATCCCCGACCACCATCGACGTGCACGCGCACTGCGTGCCCGTCGAGGTCATGGACACGCTGCGCGCCGACGGTGGCCGCTACGGCATCGAGGTGGCCGACCAGGACGGTCGCTCGGCGGTGCTGATCGGGGGCCGGGTGCAGACCCGGCCGATGTTCCCGGCTCTGTCGGACCTGCCGCGCCGGCTGGCCGCCATGGACGCTGCGGGCGTCGACGTCCAGGTGCTCTCCAGCTGGATCGACCTGACGGCGTACGCCCTCGAGCCGGGAGCAGGTGCGCGTTACGCGCGGATGTTCAACGAGGCGCTGGTCGCGACGGCGGCCACGGCGCCGGAGCGCTTCCGCACGCTGGCCACGGTGCCGCTGCAGGCACCCGACCGCGCCGTCGAGGAGCTGCGGCACGCCGTCACGTCCCTGGGGATGTCTGGCGCGGAGATCGCGACGACCGTCGACGGACGCGAGCTGGACGACCCGGAGCTGGCGCCCTTCTGGTCGGCCGCCGAGGAGCTGCGCGCGGTGGTCGTCGTGCACCCCTACGCGTCGCTGGCCGGGCGCAACGTGGCGCGCTACAACCTCAACAACCTGGTGGGCAACCCGGCCGAGACGACGATCGCCGTCGCGCACCTGGTGCACGGCGGCGTGCTGGAGCGGCACCCCCGCCTGCGCATCGTGCTGGTGCACGGCGGCGGCTTCGCCCCCTTCCAGATGGGGCGCTGGGACCGCGGCTACTCGTCGAAGGCCGACGGCGCCGAGGCCAACCTGACACGGCCGCCGAGCGACTGGCTCCGGCAGATGTGGTTCGACACCGTGCTGCACTCGCCGGCGTCGCTGCGCTTCCTGGTCGACGTCGTCGGGGTGGAGCAGGTCGTGCTCGGCAGCGACTACCCCTTCCGGATGGGTGACCCGGACCCGGTGACCACGGTCCGCGCGGTCGACGGTCTCGAGGGGAAGGATCTCGAGCGGGTGCTCTCGGGGAACCTCGCGACGCTGCTGGAGGAGGTAGGACGGTGAGCTCGGCCGAGACCTCGGGGACTTCCGTGACCGTGACGGTGAACGGGGCGCCCACGACGGTCGACAGCCACCCGGACACTCCTCTGCTGCACGTGCTGCGCACCGAGCTCGGCCTGACAGGACCGCGCTTCGGTTGCGGGGTCGGGCTGTGCGGCGCGTGCTTCGTGCTGATCGACGGCAGGGCGGCCCCGGCCTGCGACACCCCGCTGTGGTCGGTCGAGGGCAAGACGGTTGTGACTGTCGAGGGGCTGGCCGACGGTGACGAGCTGCACCCGGTGCAGCAGGCCTTCCTCGACGAGCAGGCTGCCCAGTGCGCGTTCTGCGTCTCCGGCATCCTGGTGTCGGCGGCCGGGCTGCTGGCCGACAACCCCGCCCCGACCGAGTCGGACGTCGTCGCGGCGCTCGACCGGAACCTCTGTCGCTGCGGCGTTCAGCGCCGGATGGTCACCGCCGTTCTCAGGGCGGCCGAGCAGTGACGCCCCCCGAGCGGCTGCAGCCCGACGTGCCGAAGGACGTCGCCGCCAACCCGCGCCTGTCGACGTGGGTGCGGGTCGACGACGACGGCACGGTGCACGTGCAGGTCGGGAAGGTGGAGCTCGGCCAGGGCATCCTGACGGCGCTGACCCAGCTGGCGGCCGACGAGCTGGGTGCGCCGGCCGAGCGGGTCCTCGTGCACGGCGCGACCACGGCCGGCGGCCCCGACGAGGGCCCGACCGCCGGCAGCATGTCGGTCGCCGACTCCGGCGCTGCGGTGCGCGCCGCATGTGCCCATGCCAGGGCGCTGTTCGTCGCTGCTGCGGCGCGTCGCTTCGGTGTCGGGGCGGCAGACATCGACCTGCGCGACGGCGGCTTCGGGCCGCGGGACGGCGACGGCTGGGCGTCCTACGGCGAGCTGGCGGCCGACGTACGCCTCGACGTGGACGTCGACGCGTCGGTCCCGGTCCGCAAGCCGGGCGAGAGCCCGTTGACCGGCACATCGCTCCCCCGGGTCGACCTTCCCGACAAGATCCGGGGCCGCGCCCGATTCATCCAGGACCTGGTCCTGCCCGACCAGCTGTGGGGGCAGGTCGTCCGGCCGCCCTCGCCCGCCGCGACGTTGACCGACGTGTCGACCGAGGCCGTGGAGGCGATGCCCGGCGTGTGCGCGGTCGTGCGCGACGGCTCCTTCCTCGGTGTCGTCGCGGCCGACGAGTGGCAGGCGGACCTGGCGGCGGAGGCGCTGCGGTCGGCGTCGGCGTGGCAGGAGCACGAGTCACTGCCGGACCAGGCCGACCTGGCGGCGTACCTGCGCGACGGGCCGGTCACCACCTTCGACGCCGAGGTCTCCGGCGACGCCGCGGACGCAGGCGACAGTCAGTCGCAGGTGCGCAAGCTGTCGGCGACCTACACGCGACCGTTCCTGGCGCACGCGTCGATGTCACCGAGCTGCGGGATGGCGCAGTGGTCGGCGGACTCCACCGGGGTGCACGTGTGGAGCCACACGCAGAACGTCTTCGGGCTGCGCGGCGCGATCGCGTCGGCACTCGGGCTCGCGCCCGACATGGTGGCGGTCGAGCACGCGGAGGGCGCCGGCGCCTACGGGCACAACGGCGCCGACGACGCAGCCTTCGACGCGGTGCTGCTCGCACGGGCGGTGCCGGGCCGTCCGGTGCACGTGCGCTGGCGGCGGGCCGACGAGCTGTCGTGGTCGCCCTTCGGCTCGGCGATGGCGGTCGACGTCGGCGTCTGCCTCTCCGCCGAGGGCCGGATGGTGTGCTGGGAGGCTGACATCTGGAGCCAGGGCCACACCTCGCGGCCGGGCTTCGCAGGGTCGCCGGGGCTGCTGGCCTACGCGCACCTGACCGACGGTCAGCGGCTCCCCGATCCGGTGGACCCGCCCGCCGAGCGCGGCGCCGGCAGCACGCGCAACGCGGTACCGGGCTACACCGTCCCGGTGCACCGGATCCGCGGCCATCGCCGGCAGGACGTCGCGCTGCGCACGTCGTCGCTGCGGACGCTCGGCGCCTACGGCAACGTCTTCGCGATCGAGTCGATGATGGACGAGGCCGCCGACTGCGCCGGCGTGGACCCGCTCGACTTCCGGCTCAGCCACCTCGACGACGACCGCGGCCGCGCGGTGCTGCAGGCGGTGGCCGACCACGTGGGGTGGCGTGACCGGCCGCGCGGCGGCGACGTGGCGCTCGGGCTGGGCTACGCGCGCTACAAGGTGAAGGGCGCCTACTGCGCCGTCGTCGCCGAGGTCGAAGCGGTGAGCGACGTGCGGGTACGTCGCCTCACGCTGGCCGTCGACGTCGGCCGGGTGGTCAACCCCGACGGCGTACGCAACCAGATCGAGGGCGGTGCAGTTCAGTCGACGTCATGGACCCTGAAGGAGCAGGTCACCTTCGACCGCACGCGGATCACCAGCGTCGACTGGGAGACCTACCCGATCCTGCGCTTCAGTGAGACCCCGCAGGTCGAAGTGCTGCTGCTCGACCGGCCCGAGCTGCCGTCGGTGGGCGCCGGCGAGGCGTCGCAGGGGCCGACTGCCGCAGCGATCGGCAATGCGCTGGCAGCAGCGGTCGGCGTACGCGTGCGCGACCTGCCCCTGACCCCCGAGAAGGTGGTCGCCGCGCTCGACGCCTGACTCATCACCGAACTACCGAGGAGGACCGAGATGACCCAGCGGATCAGCTACGTGCCTGTCGAGTCGATGGACGAGCGGATGCAGGAGGAGATGCAGCGCTGTGCCCGCGAGGGGACCCCACGGCCGGAGTCGTCGGCGGTGCGCGCCCACGCACCCAACGCCTTCTGGGCCTTCGCCGACTCGTGGAAGGCCGTCTTCCACGAGGGCGTGCTCGACCACTCCGTCAAGGAGCTCTGCCGGGTCTACGTCTCGCGCACCGTCAAGTGCGAGTTCTGCGGCAACCAGCGGTCGATCAAGGCGACGACAGCCGGGCTGCTCGAGCAGCAGTACGACGAGCTGCTCAACTTCGAGTCGTCGGACCGTTACGACGACCGGCAGAAGGCAGCGCTCGCCTACGCCGAGGCCATCACCTGGCGCCTCGACACCGACGACGCCTTCTGGGAGCGGATGCACGGACACTTCTCCGAGCCGGAGCTGGTCGAGCTGGGCTGCTTCGTCGCGCTGACCTTCGGCCAGCAGAGCTGGCTCCGCATGCTCGGCATCGAGCACCACCAGGTGCTGCCCGGGACGTCGGCCTCGATGGCACCCGGCTTCGAGGACGCCGAGGCACTGGCCGCCAGCAAGTCGTCAGCCGACTACTGGGCCGCGTCCGGACCGACGTCCTGACGGGCTCGGACGCGACGTCCGATAGCCGCCAGAAGTCCGCCAGCCGCGTCGGCATGCTCGACACATGCACTCGCCCGTCCCGCTCAAGGTCCTCTACTTCGGCACGCCGGTCGTCCTGATCAGCTCGCGCAACCCCGACGGCACCACCAACGTCGCACCGATGTCTTCTGCCTGGTGGCTCGGGCAGAGCGCCATGGTCGGCATGGCCGACGCCTCTCGGACGACCCAGAACCTGCTACGCGAGGGCGAGTGCGTGCTGAACCTTGCGCCCTCCTCGCTCGCGCACGCCGTTGACGCCCTTGCGCTGACCACCGGCGCCGACCTCGTCATCCCCCGCAAGGCGCGGATGGGCTACCGGCACGTCGCGGACAAGTTCGCAGTCGCGGGGCTCACGGCGCAGCCCGCCGACCTCGTGCGTGCCGACCGGGTGCAGGAGTGCCCGGTGCAGCTCGAGTCCCGGGTGACGTCCGCCCACCCGTTCGGCGCCCCCGACGTCGAGGCGACGGCCTTCGAGCTCGAGGTGCTGCGCGTGCACGTCGAGGACGCCCTGCGCGTCCCAGGCACCGACCACATCGACCCCGAGGCCTGGGACCCGCTCATCATGAAGTTCTGCGACCTCTTCGGTGACGCCCGTTCGGTGCGTACGTCGCGGCTGGCCGAGGCATGGGAGATCCCTGGCCGGCGGGTCGCCTGAGGCACGGGCCGCTAGACAGACGGTGTCGACCGGCCCTCGTCACGCAGGCGCGGCTCGGTGCGGTTGGCCGGACGTACGCCGTGCTTGTCGGCGTAGAACGCACGGACCCGGTCCATGTCGGCAGCGATGTCACCGGTCGGGGAGAACGTCGGTCCGAAGCCCATCGAGCGTGTGGGTCCGTCGATGAACCCGAGCGAGATCGGCAGGCCGGTCTGCTGGGAGATCCGGTAGAAGCCCGACTTCCAGTGCTCGCCCTTGCCTCGGGTCCCCTCGGCGGCGAGCACGAGCAGGAAGCGGTCGTCGCGAGTCGCCTCGGCGAGGAGCGCTCGCACGGTCTCGCCCGGGTTCCGCCGGTCGAGCGGGATGCCGCCGGTGACCCGCAGCAGCGGAGCGAGCGGGCCGCGGAAGAGCTCGCGCTTGATCAGGACGCGTGCCTGGACACCCTGGCTCCAGGTGAGCAGCAGCATCGCCACCCAGTCCCAGTTGGAGGTGTGCGGAGCGCCGACCAGGATCCCGGTGCGCGGCACCTCGCCGACCGTGCGCCAGCGGGCGAGCCGGAGGACCGTCCGGGCGAAGGCCCTGCGCAGCATGTGGTTCCTCGGCTCGATGCGGTGGTCGTCCCGTGCGACGCCGACCCTACGCGGCCGAAGCGGGACGCCCGTCAGTCGAGGAACCAGCGCACCGCCGACACCCCGAGCGGCGAGACATAGGCGACGAAGCCCGCCACGGCGAGCACGAGGACGGCTACTGCGACGCGCCGTCTGCTGCCCGCCGACGCCCAACCGGGTCGCAGCAACAGCACCAGCGGCGACCGCCACCATCGGCAGCAGGAAGAGCGAGGCGTACGCCGGCAGACCCAGCCACGCGTCGACGCTCGTGGTCGGGTGGTCGGCCCGCGTCAGGTACGGCGCCAGGACCCCTGCCACGAAGACCAGGTCAGCTGCGGCGACGTACGTCAGCAGCCGCAGGTCAGCCCACGACGCGGCTGCCGAGGCGCTCGACGTTGCGGGGATCGGACCTAGCGCCGTGGTCACGGCTGCCTCGCCGCGACACCTGCCACGATGAGCAGCGTGACCACCATGGGGCGAGGGTGACAGGCCGCGATCCGCGCGTCCAGGGCTCCGCGGGATCACCTCCGCCGGACGTGCCCGCCTGGCAGCTGGGCCTGCGTTTCGGGCTCGAGATGGCGTCGCTGGTGGCCTGGGCGCTGACGGGGTGGGAGCTCGGCGGGGAGGCGCTCGGCGGGTGGCTGCGGTGGCTGCTCGCCCTCGTGCTCGTGTCTGCGGCGGCCGGCGCGTGGGGCACGTTCCGCGTCGACGGCGACTCCGGAGGGTCCAACGAGGCGCCGGTGCGGGTGCCGGGCGCCGTACGTCTCGTCGTCGAGCTCGTCGTCCTCCTCGGCGGTGCGGTGGCTGTGACGTGGGCCGGGGAGACGGTCTTCGGTGTCGTCCTCGCGGTGCTCGTCGTCTTCCACTACGCGACAACCATGTCGCGAGTCACCTGGCTGGTCGCGCAGTAGGCCTAGCCGTCGGCGGTCGCATCCGGACCGTCGACGTTCACCGTCGGGACGCCCTCTCCGGCCCGGGCGATGACCGCGCGGCTGACCACGTCGCCCGGGTTGACCTCCCGGTGCACGACACCGGCAGGCACGTGCACGAAGTCACCGGCCTGCGCCTCGATCACCGACGAACCACCTGCGCCGAACTCGAAGCGCATCGTGCCGGAGAGGAGGTAGAGGCTCGACTCGTGCGCCCCGTGGTGGTGCCAGCCGGAGACCGTGCCGGGGTCGGTGTCGACGACGCCGGCCCACAGGCCGGGTGCCTCGAACGCCTTCTGCCGCACCATCCCCGGGGTCGGGTCGGCCGGCTCCAGACCGTCAGGGCGTACGACGCGCAGCGGCTCACTCATGCCCTCAGCGTGCACCCTCAGGCGAGGATGCGGGCCGGGTGCTGCAGCAGGTCGGTCAGGGCGGCCAGCCAGCGGGCGCCGACGACCCCGTCGACCGGCCGGTGGTCGACCGACAACGTCAGCCGCATGACCGTCGCCACCTCGAGCCGGCCGTCCACGGCCACCGGCTCCTCGCGCGCGGCGCCCACCGCGAGGATCGCGGCCTGCGGCGGGTTGATGATCGCAGCGAACTCCTCGGTGCCGTGCATCCCGAGGTTCGTCACGCTGATCGAGCCGCCCTCGAGCTCGTGCTGGCGCAGCTGTCCGGACCTCGCCCGCTCGGCAAGATCGCGGGTGGTCCGCGCGACGGTCGTGATGGTCATGTCCTCGACACCGCGCAGCACCGGCGTCACCAGCCCGTTGTCGGTCGCGACGGCCACCGCGACGTCGACCGAGTCGTAGTGCCGCACGGCGTCCGGGCCCCACGTCACGTTCAGGTCAGGCACCGCGACGTGCGCCCGCGCGACCGCCTTGACCACCAGGTCGTTGACCGAGATCCGGGTCTCCGCGCCGTCGTTCAGCTCGGCGCGAAGCGCGAGCAGCCGGTCGACCGGCACGGTCGCGCGCAGGTAGAAGTGCGGCGCGGTGGTCTTGCTCTCCGTCAGCCTCTCCGCGACGAGCCTGCGCAGCTTCGAGTGCGGTACGTCGCGGAACCCGGCCGCGCCCCGCGACCCGGGCGCCTGGCCGGCCGGCACGGCGGCCGGAGCGGCTGGCCGCGTCGCGCCGCTGTCGGCACCACCCTCGGCCTGCGCACGCTCGACGTCGCGCCGCACGATGCGCCCACCCGGCCCGGTGCCGGACAGGTCCTCGACCCGCAGTCCTGACTCGTGCGCCAGCCGTCTGGCGAGCGGGCTGGCGAAGACCCGGCCGTGCGCATGTCCGTTGGAGCCGTTCGAACCAGCGGTCGACGAGGCAGACGACGACTCGGCAGCCCCGGCCAGCGGCGACGGCGCAGGTGCCGCCTCCGGCACCTCGACGGCGACCTCCCCAGCCGGCTCTCGGTGCGGTTCGACGGTCGCGGGGGTCGTCGGGACGTCGGTCACCCCGAGGTCGCGCAGGGCCGCATCGAGATCCGTGACCGACTCCCCCGCCGCGCCGACCAGGGCGATCGGCGCGCCGGTCTCGACCTCGGCTCCGGGCTCGACGAGCAGCCGCAGGATCACGCCGTCCGTCTCGGCCTCGACGTCGACGACGGCCTTCGCGGTCTCGACGGTCGCCACCACGTCGCGCGCCGACACCGACGCGTTCTCGGCCACCGACCAGCTCGACAGGACGGCCTCGTTGGTCCCGGTCGCTATCTCCGGCATCCGCAGCAGCTCGGGCACGGCTCAGGCCTCCGCGATCTGGCGCAGCGCGGTGACGACTTCCTCCGAGCGCGCGATCGCCGCCCGCTCGAGCACCTTGCTGATCGACGGTGACGCGTCGCCGCCGGTGACCCGCTCGACCGGGTGGTCCAGCCAGTCGAAGAACCGGCGCTGGATCTCGTCGGCCAGCCAGCCGCCGTAGGACGTGCCGCGCGCGCCCTGCTCGGCCACCAGGACCCGGTTGGTCTTGCGGATGCTCTCACCGATCGTGTCCCAGTCGATGCTCGCCCGGTCCAGCCAGCGCAGGTCGATGACCTCTGCATCCACGTCGGCGGCCACCTGCTCGGCTGCCTCGAGGACGTACGGCGTCATCGCGAGGTAGCTGAGGACGGTGACGTCCGATCCGACGCGACGCACCGCCGCCTTCCCCACCGGGAGGCAGAAGTCGAAGTCGTCCACGGGCCCCTCGCCGGTCGACCCGTAGAGGTCGACGTGCTCGAGCACGACCACCGGGTCCTCGAGCCGCAGCGCGGTGTTCATCAGCCCGACGTAGTCGAAGGGCGTCGACGGTGCGACGATCCGCCAACCGGGCGCCGTCGCGAAGACACCGGCCGGGTCCATCGAGTGCTGCGAGCCGTAGCCCGTTCCCATCGCGACCTTGCTGCGCAGCACGAAGGGCACTGCGCCCTCGCCGCCGTACATGTGCCGCGCCTTGCCGATCTGGTTGAAGATCTGGTCGGCCGCGACCCACATGAAGTCGGCGTACATCAGCTCGACCACCGGTCGGTAGCGACCGTCCAGCGCGACACCACCCCCGAGGCCGGTGAAGGCGTTCTCGCTGATGGGCGTGCCGAGGATGCGCCCGGGGAAGGCGTCGGCGAGCCCCTTCGTCGCGCCGTTGGTGCCACCGCTGAGCCGGTGCACGTCCTCGCCCATCACCACGACACGCTCGTCGGTCTCCATCCGCCGGTGCATCACCGCGGCCACCGCGTCGATGAACTTCGTGTCCGCGACCTCGCCGGTGAACGTGTCGCGGTCGGCGAAGGGCGCGTCCGCGAGCTCGCTGAGGTCGCTGCGCACGCCCACGTCGACATAGGACGGGTCAGGCCACTCGGCGGGCTTGATCTGCCGTTGTCCGGGCTTGCCACCGGGGAGCGGCTCCAGCAGTACGTCGCCAAGGTCGGCGAGCAGGGCCTTCGCCTGGTCGGTGAACGCGTCCAGGACCGCCCCGTCGACGATGCCCCGCCGGGTGAGGTTCAGCGCGACCTGGTCGATCGGGTCGCGCGCCCGCCACTCCTGCTCCTCCTCCTTGGTGCGGTAGCGGAAGGCGGAGCCGGGGAACGGCCCGTTCTGGTGGAAGTAGCGGTAGACGTCGGCCTCGACGACAGCCGGGCCGTTGCCCGCGCGCATGTGGGCGACCGCCTCCTGCATCGCGAGGTGGACGGCGACCGGGTCCATGCCGTCGACCTTCCAGCTGGCGATGCCGAAGCCGGGCCCTCGACCCGAGAGCCGGTGCTCGCCGGTCGCCTCGTCGACGGTCGTCGACACGGCGTAGCGGTTGTTCTCGATGAAGAAGCAGAGCGGCAGCTTCCAGGCGGACGCGAGGTTCATCGACTCCAGGGTCGAGCCGATGTTGACCGCGCCGTCGCCGAAGTAGGTGACGGCGACCGCGTCGGTGCCGGCCTGCTTGTGTGCCCACGCCGAACCGGCGGCCAGCGGCACGCCGCCGCCGACGATCGCGTTGGTGCCGATCGCGCCGGCGTCGTGCCACTGCAGATGCATCGAGCCGCCCCGGCCGTGGCTCCACCCGCGGTCCAGCCCGCAGATCTCGGCGAGGGTGCGCAGCACGACGGTCCGCACGTCGTCACCGATCGGCGCCGTCGGGTCGATGCCCTTGGGCTCGACGTGGTGCAGCGCCTTCGCCAGGAACTGGTGGTGACCGCGGTGCGACCCGTTGACCGTGTCGTCGCTCGTCAGCGGCAGCACCGACCCGACGGCTCCGCCCTCCTGACCGATGCTCGAGTGCGCCGGCCCGTGGACCAGTCCCGCAGCGGCCAGCTCGAGGACGTACTCCTCGAAGACCCTGATCAGCGTCAGGTGGCTGAACATCGCGGTGAGCAGCTGCGGGTCCGCGGCGTCCCAGTCGGCCTCGGTCGCGACGACCTCGACCCAGGGCACCTCGGGCTGGAGCGGGCGGTGCTCGGACATGCTGGCTCCCCTCGGTCAGGGGTCGGCGACGGGTGACGTGCCCGACCAGCCTGGCAGCGATTGGATCCAATGACAACCCCTTGCCGCGTCCAGACCTCCGTGGCTACGCTCATTGGATCCGATCGGGTCCGATCCGGACGTACGGACGAAAGGCACCCAGCCCGTGGCCTCCACCCTCCCCGGCCTGACCGGCGTCGACCACATCGGCTTCACCGTCCCCGACCTCGAGCAGGCGCGGGCCTTCCTGGTCGACGTGCTGGGCTGCGAGTACATGTACTCGCTCGGGCCGTTCCGCCACGACGACAGCGACTGGATGCAGGAGCACCTCAACGTCGACCCCCGCGCGGTGATGGAGCAGCTGCACTTCTTCCGTTGCGGTGGGCAGGCGGTCTTCGAGGTGTTCGAGTACTCCGCGCCGGACCAGGACGCCGACCAGCCCCGCAACAGCGACATCGGTGGCCACCACGTCGCGCTCTACGTCGACGACCTCGACGCCGCGGTCGGCTTCCTGCACGAGCAGGGCCTCACCGTCCTCGGCGACCCGACCGCGAGCAAGGGCCCGTCGGAGGGGCAGCGCTGGATCTACTTCCTGTCGCCGTGGGGCATGCAGTTCGAGCTCGTCAGCTACCCCGGAGGCAAGGCCTACGACCGGCAACGGGCCGACGAGTCGCCAGGGGCGTCGGCGCAGTGACCGCGCCGCGCGTCGTCACCCAGGCCGACGGTGCATCGACCACCGGTGCATCGACCACCGGTGCGGCCAGCGAGCGCATCGCGGGCCAGCTGCGTACGGCCATCCTCGCCGGCGACATCGCACCCGGCGAGCGGATCCGGCAGGAGGAGGTCGCCGAGCGGCTCGGGACCAGCCGGCTACCGGTGCGCGAGGCGCTGCGCATCCTCGAGGCCGAGGGACTGACCGAGCACACCGCGCACATCGGGTCGCGCGTCCCGCGGCTCGACCCGGCCGAGCTCGACGTGCTCTACAAGATGCGTGAGCGCCTCGAGCCACTCGCGCTGACCGAGAGCCTGCCGCACCTGACCACCGGCGAGATCCGCGAGCTCGAGTCGATCCACGAGCGCATCGCCGCCGATGCGGACCTCAGCGAGTTCATGGTGCTCGACCGGGCCTTCCACCTCGGGTCCTACGCCGGCTGCGCGAGCGAGCAGCTGTCGTCGACGGTGACCCGGCTGTGGAACTCCACCCAGCCCTACCGCCGTGCCTTCATGTCGCTCGGCGGCCAGCAGCGGCGGTGGATCGTCGACCACGAGCACCGGCTGATCCTCGACGCGATCGAGCGACGCGACAGCGAGGACGCCGAGCGCTACCTCGCCGGGCACATCCGTCGGACGCGCATCGAGCTCGCGGCGCACCCCGAGGTCTTCGCGCCTTCGACGGCTCGCAGCGGCGCGTGACGCTGCCGGACAGCGCCGCCGCGCTGGTGAGAGAGTGCGCCGAGCGAGTACGCCCTCTCGCCGGTGTGGCCGGGTTCTACGCGGGCGGCTCGCTCGCGACCGGCGACTACCACCCGGGCGTCAGTGACCTCGACCTGGTCGCGGTCGTCGAGCTACCGCTCACTCCCGAGCAGGAGTCGGCGCTGACGGAAGAACACCGGGCGCTGATGGCTGCCCGGCCGGCGGCGGCCAAGCTGCACTGCTTCTACGCGCCGCTGCCCGAGATCGCGGACGTCGCGCTGCAGCACGTCAACTGGGCGCACGGGGAGCTCTACCGCAGGCCGATGTCGGGCGTCGTCCGCGCCGACCTGCTGCGCCACGGCGTCACGGTGCTCGGCCCGCCGCCGGCCGAGCTGGTCCCGCCGGTGTCCGAGGCCGAGCTGGCCGACGCGGCGCGCGGGGAGCTCACCGGCTACTGGTCGGGCGCGGTGGCGAAGCGGCGCATCTGGATGGAGGACGTCTACGTCGACCTCGGGCTCACGACCCTGGCCCGGGTCGAGGCGACCCTCACCGAGGGCCGGCTGATCACCAAGACCGAGGCGATCACACGGCTCGGCCGCTTCGACGTGCCGCCCGACCTGGTCGCCGAGATCGCCGCCCGGCGACGGGGCGAGGCCACTCCGCTGTCGCTCGCGGCACGGACCCGTCGGGCCACCCTCGCCCGCCGCCTGGTGCGCGCCGGCATCGAACGGCTCGTCCCCACCGGCTGAGAACGCGCCGAGGACGGCGGCGGGGCTACTGCACCGGGGAGTCGGGGGGCGGCAGCTGGAACGGCGTCTCGCCCTCGACGGACACGACACCCTCGACGGCGGCCAGCTCCTGGCGGTCGACGTCCGGCGCCGAGCCGATGATCACCCCGGCCGACTCCAGCACCTGGTCGACGACCATGCCCCTGCCCTCGAGGGCGGCCACCACATCCGAGATGCCGGCGAGGTGGTCGTCGTCGACGGCGACCGTCAGCTGCTCCACATCTCCGGAGGCTACGCCAGGTGGCTCGGTCACTGCGGCGCCTGGACCAACCCCGCGCCCACGTCGACCGAGGGGGTCAGCTGTCGTCGGGCCTCCGCGGTCACCGTGCACCAAAGCCCCCGTCCGGTCCGACCGGTCGCCTCGGCCCACAGCGCAGCGATCCCGGCCACGTGCGGCGTCGCCATGCTGGTGCCGCTGATCGAGCGGTAGCGGCCCTTGGACATCGGCCAGGACGAGAAGACGCCGACACCGGGGCCGGCGATGTCGACCTGGCCGCCACGCACCGAGCTGGTGCGTGCCGAGAAGGGTGCGACCGAGAGCTGGGCGTCGAGTGCGGCGACCGCCACGATCGACGGGCTGTTGGCCGGGACCCCGACGAAGCCCGGGTCGGAGGGCCGGTGGGCGTTGTTGCCGGCCGCCGCGACGATGAGGCACTTGCGACGCAGCGCCCGGGAGCCGACCGCCTCGTAGGTCTTGCTGACCGTCGCCACGTCTGCCCCGAGCGACATCGAGATCACGTCGCACCCGTTGCTGAGAGCCCAGTCGATGCCGAGGAGGATCCCACTGTCCGTGCCGGAGCCACCGTTGCTGAGCACCTTCCCCACGTAGATCTCGGCCTCGGGTGCGCAGCCGTAGCGTCGCGTCCCGGCCGGTGACCGTGGTCCGCACGAGGTGCCGACGCAGTGCGTCCCGTGCCCATGCTCGTCCTGGACCGCCTGCCCCGCCACGAAGGACTGCGACTGGATCGCGCGCCCGGCGAAGTCGGGGTGGGTCAGGTCGAACCCGGTGTCGAGCACCGCGACCTTCACCCCCGCACCGGTGTGCGGCGACGACGCGACGCCGGTCGCCTGCAGCCCCCACGTGAGCTGCTCGGTGTCGGCGAAGCTCTCGGTCACCACGGGCCGCGTCGTGGCCGCCGCGCCGGCCGGCTGGCCCCCGAGGCGGTGCGTGAGGTCGATGACCGCGTCCTGGTAGCCGCTGAGGTAGTCGGTAGCGGTGGGTGCCAGCACGTGGTGCACGAGCTCGGGCTCCACGATGAGGACCCGCCCGTCCGAGGACTCGGCAGCCTGCAGCCCGCCCGCGTCGGCCGGGTCCATCGTCACGATGGCGACGCCCAGGTCGGGGATCAGCGTCGCGTCCGCGGCGTCGAGCTGGCTGAAGTCACCCGGCGCCGCGTCGGTGAAGTCCTGCGCGGACGCGATGTTGCTGACACCGGTGAGCGAACGCAGGATGCGCTCGGCACCGGCGCTGTCGGTGCGCCCGTCCTCCTCCGCGAAGACCACGATGAAGCGGCCCGTCGTCTCGGCCACCCCGATGATGCCCTGCTCGCCCGGACCGATCCCGGCGTCTGACGGCTGCTCCGAGTCCAGCATGCTGATCCACCCCCAAGGCGAGCGAGGTCACCCCACCCGCGTCATGTGTCGTCCCCTTCCCTGGACCGTGCGCCGCCGTCGGCGAGGTGTCAATGCAGCGGAGCCGCTGCGAAGGCAATGACTCGGTAATGGCGCCGGTCACTCCGCGCAGGGGCCGTCAACGACGCGTCGGGATCCACGCTTCGGACGCCGCTGAGAACGGGCCGTGCGAGAGGTGCGGACCATGAGCGGGGACATCAAGGGCATCAACGCCATCACGCTGTTCGTCGAGGACCTGGCGGCCGCCAAGGCCTTCCAGCAGACCGTGTTAGGCAAGCCCCTGAAGGAGGAGGACGAGTCGTCGGCGGCGTACGACTTCGACGGGGTCGTCGTCAACCTGCTCGTCGCGACCCTCGGCATCCGAGCTCGTCGAGCCGGCCGGCCACGTGTGGGAGATCGCCCACCCCGTCGGTCGCTGACCCGGGCCGTCACCAGGTGACGGCGATGTACTTGCTCTCGGTGTAGTCGAGCAGGCCCTCGTGCCCGCCCTCGCGCCCGATGCCCGACTGCTTGACGCCGCCGAAGGGCGCGGCCGGGTCGGACACCAGGCCGCGGTTGAGACCGACCATCCCGGCCTCGAGCGCCTCGCTGACGCGCAGTCCGCGCGCGAGGTCACCGGTGTAGACGTAGGAGACGAGGCCGAACTCGGTGTCGTTGGCGTAGCGGACCGCCTCGTCCTCCTCGGTGAAGGTGACGATCGGCGCGACCGGTCCGAAGATCTCCTCACGCAGGATGGCGGCGTCGGCGGGGACGTCGACGAGCACGGTGGGGTCGTAGTAGCAGCCCGTACGATCCGGCACGGCTCCACCGATCAGCGCCCGGGCGCCACCCGAGACCGCACCGCTGACCAGCTCGTCGACCTTCTGCACGGCGGCGTCGTTGACCAGCGGGCCGACCTGCGTCCCCGGGTCGGTGCCAGGACCCACCTTCAGCGCGCCCATCTTCTCGGCGAGCTTCGCCGCGAAGGACTCGGCGACCGACGCCTCGACGTAGAACCTGTTGGCGGCCGTGCAGGCCTCGCCGCCGTTGCGCATCTTGGCGATCATCGCGCCCTCGATCGCCGCGTCGATGTCGGCGTCGGCGAAGACCAGGAAGGGTGCGTTGCCGCCGAGCTCCATCGAGGTGTTGACGACGGTGTCGGCCGCCTCCTTGAGCAGCACGCGACCGACCTCGGTCGAGCCGGTGAAGGACAGCTTGCGCACCCGGTCGTCGTGCACCATCGCCGAGACGACCTCGCCGGAGCGGCGGGCCGGGACGACGTTGACGACACCCTTGGGCACACCCGCGTCGTCGAGGATCTGCGCCATCAGCAGCGCGGTCAGCGGGGTGTCCGACGCCGGCTTGAGCACGACCGAGCAACCGGCGCCGAGCGCCGGGCCGATCTTGCGCGTGGCCATGGCAGCGGGGAAGTTCCACGGCGTCACCAGGACGCAGACACCGACCGGCTGGTGGATGACCAGGATGCGGTTGGCACCGGAGGGTGCCGTGGTGACCATGCCGTCCATCCGGACGGTCTCCTCGGCGTACCAGCGGAAGAACTCCGCGGCATAGGTCGCCTCACCCTTGGCATCGGTCAGCGCCTTGCCGTTCTCCAGAGAGATCAGCGTGGCGATCTCGTCGGCACGCTCGGTCATCAGGAGCCAGGCCTTGCGCAGCACCTCGGCGCGCTGGCGCGGTGGCGTCGACGCCCACCCCTTGCCGGCCTCGTACGCCGCCGCGACCGCAGCCAGCCCGTCCTCGGCGGAGGCGTCGGCGACCTGGGCGATCACGTCGCCGGTGGCCGGGTCGGTGACGTCGAAGCGGCCGCCCTCGGAGGCGGCCCGCCAGGTGCCACCGATGAAGAGGTCGGTCGGGACCTTGCTCAAGATGTCTGCGGTCATGGGTCGCATCCTCGCCGCCCTCGACGGGCTTCGCCAGTGGTCAGTAGGGGTTGGTGACGACCAGGTCCTGCGCCGGGAAGAGGGTGATGACCCGCGGACCGTCCTCGGTCACGACGACCTCCTCCTCGATGCGCGCCGCGGAGAAGCCGTCGCTCGCCGGGCAGTAGGTCTCGAGCGCGAAGACCATGCCCGCCTGGATCTCCACCGGCTCCTTCATGCTGTTGAGCCGGGAGATGATCGGCCGCTCGTGCAGCCCGAGGCCCAGCCCGTGGGCGAACTGCAGGCCGAAGGCCGCCATCTCGCTCTCGAAGCCGAACTCCTCGGCCTTCGGCAGGAGCGCGGCGATCTCGTCGGAGCCGACGCCGGCCCGGATGCCGGCCAGCCCGCGGTCCATCCACTCGCGCGCCTGCTTGTAGGCGTCCTGCTGCGCCGGCGTGGAGCTGCCGACCGCGAAGGTCCGGTAGTAGCAGGTCCGGTAGCCGTTGAACGAGTGGATGATGTCGAAGAACGCCTGGTCGCCCGGGCGGACCAGCCGGTCGGTGAAGTTGTGCGGGTGCGGGTTGCAGCGCTCGCCCGAGATCGCGTTGATGGCCTCGACCTGGTCCGAGCCCATCTCGTAGAGCCGCTTGTTGGCGTGCGCGACGATCTCGTTCTCGCGGATGCCGGGCTTCAGCATCTCGACGATGTCCTGATAGACGCCGTCGACCATGGCGCACGCCTGGTTGAGCAGCATGATCTCGTCGGGTGACTTGATGCACCGCGCGTCGAGCATCAGCTGCTGGGCGTCGACGACCGTCAGGCCCTGGCGCTGCATCTCGAAGAAGAACGGCGGCTCGACGATGTCGATGCCGATGGGCAAGTCGGCGACACCGGCGTCGGTGAGCAGCCCCTTGATCTCGGCGACCGCCTCGGCCATCAGCCCCACCGTCGGCGACACCGCCCCACGGAAGCCGAGGAAGCCGGCCCGGTAGTTCTCGTCGGGCACCCACTGCGAGTACTTCTTGTGGTGCTTCACCGCCGACCCGAAGTCCCACAGCACCGGGTCCTTGCCGCGGACGAGCAGCGCGTAGCGGATCATCTTGTCGCCGAGCGCGCCGCCGATCCACGTCTGCGTGGTGTAGCGGATGTTGTAGAAGTCGAAGAGCAGGAAGGCGCCGCACTCGCTGCTCTCCAGTGCCGCCTTGGCGCGCCCGAGGCGGTAGTCGCGCAGCCGCGCGAAGTCGACCCGCTCCTCGTAGTCGACCCCCATGTGCCCCGGTGCCGGCATCGGCGCCGGCGGGGCGGTGGGTGTGCTCATCTCAGTCCGCCTGGTCGGGCGCCAGGCCGTCGTCGACCGGGGTGTCCTCCGGCTTGAGCTCGATGCCCGAGAGACCGGCCTGCTGGTCGAGAAGGACGGCGAAGTCTTCGGACGTACGCCCGGAGCTGACCGTGGCCTGCACCAGCGCGGCCGTCGTGGCGACCGTGGGCATCGGCACGTCGAGGTCGTGGCCGGCCGCCAGGCCGAGCTCGAAGTCCTTGCGCAGCAGCAGCGGGGTGAAGGTCGGGGTGTAGTCGAGGTGCACGAACGCCGGCGTCTTGTAGCGGGTGAAGACCGAGCCCATCACGCTGTTGTTGAGGAACTCGAGGAACGCCGCGCGCGGCACCCCGCCCTTCTCGGCGAGGACGGTGATCTCGGCCATGTTCTGCGTGACGACGCCGAGCATCAGGTTGTGGCAGATCTTGACCAGCCGGGCGAGCTCGCCCTCACCGACGTAGGTGGCGTGCTGGCCGATGTGATCGAGCAGCGGGTGGACGCGGTCGAAGACCTCCTCCGTGCCGGAGCAGACCAGGGTGAGCTTGCCGGAGCCGACGACCTTGCCGTTGCCGCTGACCGGCGACGCGAGGAACTCGGTCCCGACCGCTGCGCAGGCCTCGCGCATCCGGGCGGAGGCCTCGCTCGAGACCGTCGACGTGTCGACGACGATCGCCGGCGTGGTGCCGTGGGTGAGCAGGCCGCCGTCGCCGCTGAGCACCTGCTCGAGGTCCTGGTCGGAGCTGACCATCGTGAAGACGATCTCGCGGCCGGTCAGGTCCGCGATCGAGTCGACGACGGTCGCGCCGAGCGCGGCGAGCGGCTCGGCCTTGGACCGGGTGCGGTTCCAGACGTGCAGGTCGACGCCTGCCCGGGCGAGGCGGCTGGCCATCGCCGCGCCCATCCGGCCGGTGCCGATCCAGCCGACGGTCGGCTGCGTGCTCACGTCGCTCATGCGGCTCCCACCAGTGCCGTCGAGGGTCGCTGCAGCCGGTCGCTGCAATCGATTGCGGAATCAACGCTACGAGGGGCGTCGCACCGTGTCAAGGCACGTCTCGCGCCGGGTCGCCACCGTCCTAGAGTTCCGCCATGAGAGCGGCGGTGACGACGCGTTACGGGCCGCCCGAGGTGGTCGAGGTCCGAGACGTCGAGCCGCCCCCGCTGCGGGCCGACGGCGTGCTGGTCAGGGTGCGCTCGACCACGGTCAACCGCACCGACTGCGGCTTCCGGGCCGCCAAGCCCTTCGTGGTCCGGCTGTTCGCCGGGCTGCGGCGCCCCAGGCACCCGGTCCTCGGGTGCGAGTTCGCCGGAGTGGTGGAGGCCGTCGGGGACACGGTGACCCGGTTCCAGGTCGGCGACTCCGTGTTCGGCTACGACGATGCGCGGTTCGGCGGCCATGCGGAGCTCGTCTCGGTCGCCGAGGACTCGCCACTCGCCACCGTCCCGGACGGCGTCTCCTTCGACGAGGCGGCCGCCGGCACCGAAGGGTCGCACTACGCCCTCTCCGGCATCCGCAAGGTCAAGGTGCGCAGCGGCGACGACGTACTGGTCCACGGCGCGACCGGCGCCATCGGCTCGGCAGCGGTCCAGCTCCTGAAGGCGATCGGGGCCCAGGTCACGGCGACCAGCACGACCGCTCAGCTGGACATGGTGAGTGAGCTCGGCGCCGACCGGGTCATCGATCACACGACCGTCGACTTCACCCAGGACGCCGGACGATACGACCTCGTGATCGATGCGGTCGGCAAGAGCACGTTCGGCCGGTGCCGTCGCGTGCTGAAGCCCCGCGGGACCTACCTGTCTTCCGACCTCGGACCGTTCCTGCAGAACCCGCTGCTCGCGCTGGTCACGCCACGACTCCCCGGAAGGTCGGTCCGGTTCCCGATCCCGACCATGGACCAGGCGACCGTGCTCTACCTCCGCGAGCTCATGGCCACCGGGGCGTTCCGACCAGTCCTCGACCGGACGTACCCGCTCGATGAGATCGTCGACGCGTACCGCTACGTCGAGACCGGCGAGAAGGTGGGCAACGTCGTCATCCACCCCTGAGGGGCGACGTGCAAAGCACCTCGGCGACGGCGGGGGGACGTCACTTCTCCCAGGGCGGTTCGTCGCCCATCTTCGAGTAGTACTTCGCCAGGTGGGACTTCACGCGGTCGACGTCCTTGGCAGGCAGGTCGGCGCCCCCACGGGCTCCGTCCATGACACCGGCGGCCGCCATCACACCGCGGGGCACGGCCTTGAGCCGGCCGTCGATGACGTCGGCGATCAGCAGCTTGTAGGAGCCGAAGTTCTCCGGCTTGTCCGAGTCGTACCAGGCGTGCGCGTCTCGGTACTTGGCGTTCGGCTCGTCCTCGGCACCGGCCCACTTCCGGACGCGCTTCTCGGCGGCGTCGCCGTCCCACGCGCGGTCGCGGTCGGCAAGAGGCAGGTCTTGGAAGGTCGGTACGGACATGAGGGTCTCCTTTCTCTGCTCCTGGTGGCGACGTACCCGGTCCTTCGCTGGTGACGCATCGAGGTCGTGTTGTCGGTCCGGCGGCGCCGGCGCACAGTGAGAAAGTGCCCACTCCGGCCCAACCGGATCGGGTGGTCGCGCGAGTGAAGGGCGTGACGAGCTCACCGGCCACCGACGACGCCGGCCCCGGCGACGCACGCCTGGCCGACGACGCGCCGGCGTGGGTTCTCCACGTCGAGTCCTTCGACACCTTCTACGCCCGGGAGTACACATCCCTGGTAGCGATGGCCCACGCCCTCACCGGGTCCCGGTCCCACGCGGAGGACATCGCCCAGGAGGCGATGCTCACCGCGTACCGGAGGTGGGACGACGTGTCCCGGCTCGACCTGCCGGCCGCCTGGGTGCGGCGAGTGTGCGCCAATACCGCCACCTCGGTGGTGCGGCGCCGGATCGTCGAGACGCGGGCGGTCCTGCGGATCGGGGCGCGGCCGTCGGCTGTCGCGCAGCTCGACGAGACCGACAGCGCATTCTGGGCGGAGGTCCGGCGGCTGCCGCGACGACAGGCGCAGTGCGTGGCCATGCGCTACGTCTACGGCTGCCCGGTCGCGGAGATCGCCGGAATCCTGGGGTGCGCGGAAGGGACCGTGAAGTCCCACCTCTTCCATGCCCGGGCCCGCCTGGCCCAGCGCCTGGGAGAGAACATCGACGAGAGGCCGCAGTCATGAGCATCGACACCCGCGCTCAGCGTGCCGCGGACGCAGTGCACGCCTCAGCTCGAGGGGTGGACCCCATGACCCAGATCGTCGACCTCAAGCGCGAGGTCAAGACCCGACAGCGCACCGGGATGGTCGCGACAGCGGCAATCGTCCTCGTCGTCGTCCTCGGCACAGTTGCAGCCAGCACCCGGTGGCTCGGCACGGACGAGTCGGCTCCGCCGGCCTCTCCGTCCGTCACCGATGACGCGCGGCGGGTCGCTGGCGCCTTCCTCCAGGCGTACGGCTCGTACGACGCCGACCGAGCGACGAGCTACCTGGCGGACGACGCCATCACCAACGGCTGGCAATCCACCGAAGAGCTCCGCGCGCAACTCAGCTGGAACGAGGCGGTCGGCTGGACCGAGCTCAGGAGCCCCTGCCGACGGACGGACGTCGACGGCGCCACAGTCGACCTGAGGTGCGACTACCAGGTGCACGCGCTCGGGTCCGACCAGCTGGGCCGAGGGCCCTACGGCGAGAGCTACTGGACCCTGCACGTCCTGGACGGGAAGATTGTCTACGCGCGCCCCCAGTTCCCCTTCGGGACCAACGGGTTCTCCGCCGAGATGTGGGAGCCCTTTGCCGCCTTCGTCGACTCGACGTACTCACGCGACGCGGACATCATGTACACGGACGGGGCACGAACCGACCCCCAGACCACACCTGAGTCGCTGCGGCTGTGGGCGCAGCACATCAAGGACTATGTCGCGTCGGAGGCGGCCGGGTGACCGCGGCCGCGCCGACCCTGGGACAGACCTCGCAGCAGCTGTGCACAAGGCCTTCCACGCGCACCCTCGTGCTGCTAGAATCGAACACATGTTCGAGTGTTCGGCTCCCAGGCACTCGACTCCCGTACGCCCGGCGGCCGTGACGACCGCGGAGCTGCACGAGTGGCTGGCCGATCTGACCTTCCTCCACGAGGACGTCACCGACGCGGAGCGCATCGAGCAGCTGCGTGCCCTGGAGGAGCTCAAGGCCGCGACGGCAGCCGCCCAGGCCCGGGTGACGGCCGCCCTGGACGAGTCGGTGCGCGCGGAGCGCGCCACCCGCGGGGTCCCTGCCGCCGAACGAGCCCGCGGGATCGGCGCCCAGGTGGCGCTCGCACGTCGGGACTCCCCGAACCGCGGGGGACGCCACCTCGGCTTCGCTCGAGCGCTCGTGACCGAGATGCCGCACACCCTGGCGGCTCTCACCGACGGGGCGCTCTCGGAGTGGCGGGCGACCCTGCTGGTCCGCGAGACCGCATGCCTGTCCCGGGAGGACCGCGGCCGGGTCGATGCTGAGCTCTGCGCCGATCCGGCCACCCTTGCCGGGCTGGGTGACCGGGCTGTCGGTGATGCCGCCCGCCGCGCCGCCTACCGACTCGACCCGCAGGCAGCGGTGAACCGGGCGAAGCGCGCCGAGTCCGAGCGGGGCGTGACCCTGCGGCCCGCACCCGAGACCATGACCTACCTCACCGGTCTGCTGCCCGTCTCCCAGGGAGTCGCCACCTACACCGCACTCTCCGCGGCGGCCGACGCGGCCCGCGCCGCCGGCGACCAGCGCACCCGCGGCCAGGTGATGGCCGACACCCTGGTCGAGCGAGTGACCGGCCAAGCCACTGCCGACGTCGCTTCGGTCACCGTCAACCTGGTGATGACCGAGCGGAGCCTGCTCGCCGGTGATGACGAGCCGGCCGAGATCGTCGGCTACGGCCCGATTGCCGCCGGCACCGCTCGCGACCTGCTGCGTCGCCACACCGAGGTCGACGACCCGGCCGGACAGGCCTGGCTCCGGCGCGTGTTCACCCACCCCACCACCGGTGAGCTGGTCGCCCTGCAGGCCAAGTCCGAGGCCTTCCCGCCCGCCCTGCGCCAGCTGCTCGTCTTCCGCGACCAGACCTGCCGCACCCCGTGGTGCGACGCGCCGGTCCGCCACGCCGACCACGCCCGCCGTCGCGCCGACGGCGGCGAGACTTCAGCAGGCAACGGCCAGGGTCTCTGCGAGCAGTGCAACTACGTCAAGGAAGCCAAGGGCTGGGCTGCGGCCGAGCACGTCAGCAGTCGCACCGGGCACCACGTCGTCGAGACCTCGACGCCCACGGGACACCTCTACCGGTCCCGACCACCTCCCCTGCCAGGTGCACCGCCCAAAGTCACGGAGCCGGGCCGCGCCCGGACGCTCGGCAGCATCGACGTCTACTTCACCGAGCACCTGCGCGACCTCGACGCCGCCTGACGAGGCACGGACCTGGCCGCCGCGTGCTCGAAGACGACTGAGCGACACCGACGAACCACGTCGATCGCCGCTATGCAGCGCCGAGCTTCGTGGCCAGCCAGTCGGCCGTGTAGGGCCGGTGCTTCGGCCACACGTTCATGTTGCCGTGGTTGCCGTCCTCGAGCATCAGCAGCTCGGAGTCCTTGATCTCGTCAGCCACCTGCGCGGCCTGCTGCCACGGGATCAGCCGGTCGAGCTTGCCCGCCACGATCAGCGTCGGCGCGGTGATGCGTGACGTCTGGCCGGCCATGTCGAGGGTCAACGCGTTGCGGCGGGCCTCGTCGTCGTCACCGGCCTTGCTCCGTACCTCGAAAGCCTTGCGCGTCAACGGTGGCAGCTGACCCCAGCACTCACCGAAGTTGTAGGGGCCGGCCAGCGCGACGCATGCCTTCACCTGGTCGCCGACGGCCGCCGCGACCCGCGGCGAGTAGTAGCCGCCGAGCGAGACTCCCCACACCGCGAGCCGGTCTGCGTCGACCGACGGCAGCGCACCGAGCGCGTCGAGTGCAGCAGCTCCAGGAGCGGACCAGTCACCGCGGATCGGCAGGTCGTACTCCGCCTCGCCCTGCCCCGGGCCGTCAAGGCTGAAGGTCGCGATGCCGCGGTCGAGGAACGTCTTCTCTGTCGAGCGGAACTCCTCCTTGGTCGAGTCCAGGCCCGGGATCATCAGCACCGCCGGGAACGGACCGTCACCGCGAGACGGAGCACGGAACACCGCCACCATCCGCGTCCCCTCGAAGGGGATCTCGACCCGTTCGCCGGGCGGGTCCAGGTGCGGGCAGCGCGTCGTCGAGGCAGCGCACCGCGCTCATGTGCGCCTCGCGCATCTCGTCGTACTCCTCGACGAAGAGGAACTTGCCGAAGTGGAAGTAGACCGCCGCCATCGACAGGTGCTCGCCCGCCGACCGCAGCCGGCCGTCGACGAGCGCGGTCCGCCCGAGGGCCTCGTGCTCGGCGCCGGCCGCGGACCACGCCGCGCACCACTGCGACCACTTCTCCACCGACGACGTGACCCGCTCGAAGTCCGCCACCGTGACCCCGTTGGTGGTGAAGCGCGGCCCCCAGTGCGAGATCGCCGACGCGACGCGTTCGTCCACGAGCACTCCTCCGACTCCGGCCCGGAGGCGTCCTCCGGCCGACCGTTGCAATCGTGTGCAGCCTGCGGCAGTCTCGGGATCGTGTCAACGACGACGCCTGCCTCGACCGCCTCCGCGGCGCCGGTCCCCCGGCCGCTCGGGGAGCCGCCCCGGCCGGTGCCGGACGCCGAGCTGGCCGCCCGCCGGGAGCGCCTGCTCGACGAGGCCGACCGGCTCGGGCTGGACGCCGTCGTCGTCCACGGCGCCAACCGCAGCGGCAGCGCGGTCCCCTGGCTGACCTGCTGGCAGGTGACCCGCGAGGCGGTCGTCGTGCTGCGCCGCGGCGAGCGCCCGACCCTGCTCGTCGGCTTCCCCAACCACCTGCCCAACGCCCGCCGGGTCGCGCGTGACTGCGACGTCGCGGGTGTCGGTGAGTCGACGGCCGAGACCGTGCGCGGCGTCCTGCGCCGGTCGTCGGACGCTCCCCCGCGACGCGTCGGCGTCGTCGGACCGATGCCCCACCGGCTGTGGGTCGCGCTCGCCGAGGGCGTCGAGCTGGTGTCGATGGAGCAGTCGTACGTCGCCGCACGGCTGCACAAGACGCCCTACGAGCTGTCGGTGCTGCGGCACGCGGCTGCGCTGACCGACGCCTCGGGCGCTGCTCTGGTTGCGGCTGCTGTGCCGGGTGCGACCGAGCTCGACCTGGTCGCCGCCGTCGAGGGTGCCTATGCCGGGACGGGCGGCACCAACCACATCCACTACGTCGCGGCGACGTCGATGGCGGCTCCGGACCGGTGCGCACCGGGACAGTGGCCGACGACGCGGCGACTCGAGTCCGGGTCGGTGGTGGTCTTCGAGCTGAGCACGACGTGGGGCACCGACTACCCGGGGCAGCTGCTGCGCACGGTGACCGTCGACGCGGAGCCGACGCCGCTCTACCGCGACCTGCACGACACGGCCGACGCAACGCTGGCCGCGATCGTCGCGCTGCTGCGGTCCGGGCGTGCTGCCCGCCCAGCTGCTCGGCGCCGCCGACCTGGTGCTCGACGCCGGCTTCACGACGGTGGACGACCTGGTGCACGGCTTCGGAGGCGGCTACCTGCCGCCGGTGCTCAGCCATCGCGGCGCACCGACCGGTGCCGACGCGGCACCGCTGGAGGAAGGGATGACCGTGGTGGTGCAGCCCAACGTGTGCACCCTCGACCTGGCGGCCGGTGTGCAGACCGGGGAGCTCTTCGAGATCACGGCGGACGGGTCGCGGTCGCTGCACTCGTTTCCTGCCGGGCTGCTGCGCGGCGGAGCGGCGCTGTGACCTCGGCTGTCGGCACGGCGCGGCTCAACGACCCGACCCACCCGCTCTACACACCGCTCGCGACGACAACTCCCGAGGAGGTCGACGTCGTCGTCATCGGCGCTGGCCACAACGCGTTGATCTGCGCGGCTTACCTCGCCCAGGCCGGGTCTCGAGGTCTGCGTCCTCGAGGCGCAGGACATCGTCGGCGGCAACACGGTGACCGAGGAGCTGACGCTGCCCGGCTTCCTGCACGACTCGTGCTCGAGCGCGCACGTGCTCATCCAGTCCAACCCCGTGCTGCGCGACGACGAGCTCGGGCTGCTGTCGACGTACGGACTCTCCTACGTCTTCACCGACCCGGCCGTGGTGCTGCCGCTGCCCTCGGGCGACGCGGTGACCGTGCATCGCGACCTGGACGCGACCGTCGAGGAGCTGGCGCGCTTCTCGCGGTCGGACGCCGAGGAGCTGCGGGCGATGATGCGCGAGTGGGACGGCGGGCTCGGTGCCGCGCATGCCCGGCTGTCGTCCGGTGAGGCGCCGCTGGACGACGAGGCGACCAAGCAGTACGACGACCTGCGAGCGCGGTCCGCGTGGGACGTGGTGCACGCGCGCTTCGAGCACCCGGTGGTACGGGACCTGTTGCTGTGGCTGGGGTTCGCGACCATCCAGGACCCGCGGCGCCCGGGGACCGGCGCCCTGCCGTCGGCGATCACGTCGGGGCGGCTGAGGTACGGCTGGGCGACGCCGGTCGGCGGGTCGGGCGCGTTGCCGGCCGCGTTGGTGCGGCACCTGGTCGACCACGGCTCGTCGGTGCTCGCGTCCTCGCCGGTGGCGCGGATCGACACGTCGTCGGGGCGTGCGTCGGCGGTGGAGACGACGGACGGCCGGCGGATCGCAGCTCGGCGTGCTGTGGTGTCGTCCGCTCACCTGGCGACGCTGCCAGGGATGCTGACGTCGGAGCCGTCGCCCGATCTCGTGGAGGCACGGGACACCTGGCGACCAGGGCTGTCGCTGTTCGCCGTGCACGCGGCTCTGAAGTCGGACATCACCTTCCCCACCGCGAACGGGCCGGTGCTGTCGACGGCCGGCGGGCTCGGGACTGCGGATGGCCTACGCGCGCAGATGGAGGCCTTCGACCGCGGCGAGCCGGACGCCGGCGACCCGTGGATGCTGCTCGTCGCCTCGACCGTGGTCGACCCAGGACCGTGCACCCGATGGAGGCGGCACCTTCAAGATCCTCACCGTCGCGCCCCACGACCGCGCCGACGGCCGGACCTGGGACGAGTCGGGGATGGAGCACGGGCAGGCGCTGATGGACCTGGTGCACGAGCGAACCGGTCTGGAGCGTGAGGACGTGCTGCAGATGATCGTCGAGACTCCGACGTCGCTCGCCGCGCGCAACCCGTCGAACATCGGCGGCTCCTGCCACGGGGGTCACTTCGTCAGCGCTGACGGCAAGCTCGCCCCCGGTTGGACCGAGCTACGCCTCGTCGATCACCGGCCTCTACCTGACCGGCTCGACCGCCCACCCCGGCGGCAGCGTCAGCGGCCGCCCCGGCCGGAATGCTGCCCAGACCCTGCTGGGCGGAGCAGCAGCTGGCTGATAGCCGCTCGGCTCGCCCAGGCCCCGGCGAGCGGTGTTGCGCGCGAAGTGCGGCTATCCGGCAAGTACGTCGCGGATCGCGTCCATCACGGCCTCGGGCTGGTCCTCGTGGATGTTGTGACCGGTGTCCTGGACCGTGATGACCGTGCCGCTCGTCGACTCGGCAGCGAACTCCTTCATGCCCTGGTCAATGGCCGTGATCGTCGCCTGGTGGAAACGGCGGGGGAGACCGGGCAGGTACGGCAGCTCCGGCGCCCGGAGCACGACGACCGGGATGTCGCCGAAGAGCGGCCCGGGAGCATCGAACATCCGCACCGCCTGCTCGTCGTTCTCCGCCAGCAGGAGGTGCTCGCTGTTCTGGGTCGGGTCGTACACGGTGTCGGTCACGAACGTCCTGGTCTCGGCCAGGTCCGGTATCTCGTCGGCCTTCTCCGGAGGCAGCGCGGCGCGTTGGGCGGCGGCCACGCGCGGCGACCACGGGTCGACGAGCACCACCCCGGCGACCCGCTCGGGAGCGCGGTCCACGAGACCGACGGCGGGAAGTGAGCCCAGCGAGTGGGCGGCCACCACGACGGGCTCCTGCAGGTCGGCGGCGTCCAGGAGAGCCACCAGGTCGTCGACCTGGTCCGTCGTGGTGCGACGCGCCTCCAGTGCCGGGTCGCTGCGCCCGACACCCAGCCGGTCGTAGGCGCACAGGTGGTGGCCGTCGGCGGCGAAGTCGGGGGCCATGAGTGCCCAGGACGACGTGTCTGGCCCGAGCCCCGACAGAAGGAGGATGGTGGGCTCGCCGGAGGCAGGTCCGCCCCCAGCAGCGCATGAACAGCTCGCGCCCGCCGATGTCGATGTCTTCCTGGGTCTCGACGACCTCATCAGCCGCCTCGGTGGTGGCGGCGTCGGTCGTCTGCGATTCCGACGATGACCGAGGCGGCCCGTCGCTCTCGCTCCCGGTGCAGCCGCTCGCCAGGAAGGCAGCCGCAACGGCGACCGCGACGGCGAGAAGCGCTCGCTTGTCAACCATGTTGGCCGGCGACAGTCCGGCGCATCAGCACCAGACCGACGGGACGAGTTCCAGGGGGAAAGACAACGCCCATCCGCTCGCTGTAGTAGGCGAGACCGTCAACGATGCGCGAGACGTGAAGGCCGTGGCGTTCGTAGAACTTCACGGCACGGTCGTTGCCGGCGACCACGAGGAGCATGTACGCCAGCTCCGCCGGGAGTCGAGCATGCAGCGCGTTCATCAACAGCGTCCCGACGCCGGCTCCACGATGCCGAGGTTCGAGATACAGCCGATGCAGCTCGGGTTCGGGCCCGAAGGAGTCGAAGTGCAGGAACCCGACGACCTGGCCCGACCGCTCCGCCACCAGGAAGAGCGCGTCCGACGCCCGCTGGCAGCGGTGGATGCATTCGGTGACCGCCGAGGGCTCGTAGGCCTGGCTGACCACGGCGGCGACGGCGGCCGGGTCCACGAGACCCGCGTACTGCGCCGGCATCGCCTGGCTCCCGATGGCGGCGATGGCGTCCGCATCGGTCCCGGTCGCATCGCGGACGTGCACGTCCTGAGCGGTCAGCATGTTCGGGTCCACACCAGGAGTGAGGCGCTGCCGGCCTCAGATATACTCCTCATAGGAGTAACGGTTACTCCACGGAGGAGCAAATGTCAAGAACCCGTCCGGAGCTGACCACGACCTCGTACGCGATCCTCGGGCTGCTGGCGATCAGACCCTGGTCGACGTACGAGCTGGCCAGACAGATGCAACGGGACCTGCGCTTCGTCTGGCCCCGCGCGGAGAGCAACCTCTACGCCGAACCCAAGAAGCTGATCGCCCACGGCCTTGCCTCCGCGAACGCCGAACCGCGCGGCAAGCGCCGACGCACCGTCTACACCATCACCCCAGCCGGCAAGCGGGCCCTCGCCGCCTGGCTCGGGACAGCGGCGGCCGAGCCACGATGGGAATCGGAGTCGATCGTCAAACTGCTCTTCGCGACCAACGGCTCGACGGAGCAGCTTCTCGAACACCTCCGCCATTTCCGTGACCACGCGACCGCTCGCTGGAACGCAGCCGCGGCGGTCTTCCGCCCATATCTCCACGGAGACGAGCCGTTTCCCGACCGGACGCACGTCAACGTCCTCGCAGCGCGACTCGTCCTCGAGGCCGCGCGCGCGGAGGCGGCTTGGGCGGATCGAGCAATCGAGGAGGTTCAGCACTGGGAGACGCCCGCGGAACCCCAGGATCGTGCCTCGACCCTCGCCGCGCTCGAAGCCGCGCTCGCCGCCGGAGCGCCTTGACAGATGTCCGGCGCATCGCGCGGAGGGCGTCGTCTTCGTGTCCCGTGATGTCCGGGTATCGCCTCGCGGTCGCGGAGAACTGCACCCATCCATTCCGCTCCAGTGACAACCTGAACGCCGGTCGAACGACTCTCGGGGCATGACTGACTCCCTTCCGGAGGAGTTGCTCTCCATGCCTGAGCAGCGCAGAGCCACCTGGCGCGACGCGGAGACGCCCGCGCGCGCCGAGCTGGTCGACGTGCTGTTCCGGCGGCACTACGCCGCGCTCCTCCGGCTCGGCGTGGTCATGCTGGGCGACCGCGAGGCCGCGGAGGACGCCGTGCAGGACGCGTTCGTCGCACTGCATCGTCGTCGGCGGCACCTTCGTGACCCTGCCTCCGCCGAGGCGTACCTCCGCGCCTGCCTGCTCAACCGCTGCCGGTCCTTCATCCGACGGCAGATCACCCAGCGTGCTCCCCGCCCGCTGATGCTCGTCCGCGAGCACGAGGCGAGTGCGGAGGACGCGACGGTGGGTCGCCAGGAAGTTGCGTCGCTCGTGACGGTCATGCGGACGCTGGCGCGTCGTCAGCGCGAGGTGTTGGCCTGCCGCTACGTCCTCGAGCTCTCGGTCGCGGAGACCGCCCAGCTGCTCGCCATCAGCGAGGGAGCGGTCAAGTCGCACACCCATCGCGGGCTGCGAGCCCTGCAGCAGCGGATCGAGGTGACCGCATGAGCATCGAAGAGCGACTCGCGCGGGACATCGCGGAAGTCTCCCGAGGAGTCGTCGTGACCGATTCAGATCTGAGAGACGCACGGACAGCTATCGACGATCGCATCGGCAGCGGTCGCCAGCAGGACCGCCGCCGTTCGGCGTTCGCTGCCGCCGCCGCAGCGGCCGTCGTGGTCCTCCTCCTCGGCCTCGCCGCGTACCTGACGATCGGCGGGGAGGACAAGGCGGCACCACCCGCCGGTCCGGGACCGTCGCCGAGCCCGGGCATCGACAACCACGCCGACTTCCTCAGCGGCAGCGCACCTACCTCCGAGTCCATCCGAGGGGTCTGGCGGCTGGACGACGGCGGGCTGCTGATGCGTTTCGCGCCGCCCGACCTGGTCTCCTGGGACCGCGATGGCCGGCTCTTCGAGGATCCGAGCGTCCAGGGCAGGTACGCGATCGACGGCGACCGGATCAGCATCACGGTGGACGGCGGCCCGGCCGGATGCGGCGGTCAGCAGATGGCCATGCGGGGCTCGCTCCCGGAGCAGGGAGCGCTGCACCTCGTCTACACCCGGTCGGGGACAGGTGCATGCAACACCGTGGAGGACGAGCGGTGGGTGATGGAGCAGGTGCTGCCCGCGTCGCCGACGATGGCGGCGCTCGACAACTCCGCGGAGCGCAGCTGGTCACCGCTGCCGGGCGAGAGCCGGCTCTACGGGACCTGGATGGCCGAAGGCGGCGGGCACCTCCTCGAGCTCGACCCCATCGGGGAGTACCACGTCGCAGCCGGCACGGGTGAGCAGGTCGACTACGGCGAGTGGGCGCTGCAGGGGTCCAAGCTGACGCTCACCAGCTGGCCCGACTCGGTCGAGTGCAGCTCCGGTGACCGGCTCGTTCTCGGCGGGGTGGAGGTCGGCGACTTCGGCACCCCCCTCCTCCGCGGGACCGTCCGCGAGAACACGTGCGGCGCCGCGTGGACCCCGGACCGGTGGGTTCTGATCCCGTACGAGGGCAGCTGACCCGACCCGAAGCTCGACGGCACGGCGCGCAGAGTCCACGATGGCCCGGAGATGAAGGCACTGGTGCACACCCGCTACGGCGGGCCGGAGGGGCTCCGCGTCAAGGACGTGCCCGTGCCGGCACCCGGCCGCGGCGAGGTCCTCGTGAAGGTCGCGGCGGCGTCGGTCGCGGCGTCGGACTGGGAGGTGCTGACCGGGTCGCCGCTGTACTCCCGGCTCGGCGGACTGCGCCGGCCACGTCGACCCGGCCTGGGGTCCGACCTGGCGGGCACCGTCGAGCGGAACGGTCCCGACGCGACCAAGTTCCAGCCCGGTGACCGGGTGACCGCCTACGTCGGCCGACTGGGCTGCTTCGCCGACTACGTCGTGGTCACCGAGCGCGACCTCGTGACGCTTCCCGACGAGATGCCGCACGACGTGGCATCCGCGCTGCCGCAGTCCGGCCCGATCGCGCTCCAGGGCATCCGCACCAAGGGCGGTGTCACTGCCGGCCAGCACGTGTGCGTCAACGGCGCCGGCGGCGGGACGGGAGTGCTCGCGGTGCAGCTCGCCAAGGCTTCCGGGGCCGAGGTCACCGCCGTCGACAACCGGCACAAGCAGGGCTTCATGCGAAGTGTCGGTGCCGACCACGTCGTCGACTACGAGCTCGACGACGTCACCGGACTCGGCGGACGGTACGACCTCGTCCTCGACCTGGCTGCGCACCGCTCCGCACTGGACTGGCGGCGGGTGCTGGCACCAGAAGGTCAGTACTTCCTCGTCGGCGGTGACATGCGGCCCCTGCTCCAGGCGGCGGCGCTCGGTCCCGTCCTGCGCCGCCGCCGGGTTCGCGTCCTCGCCGTGCGGTTCCGAGCTGACGACATCGCCCCGGTCCTCGACCTCTGTCGCGACGGGACGCTCGCGCCGGTCATCGACTCCCGCTTCCCGCTGGACGAGGTGGTGGAGGCGCTGCGACACGTCGGTGCCGGCCGCGCCTGCGGCAAGGTCGTCGTCCAGCCCTGAAGCAGGGTGGTCGTCCGGCCCGCCGTCATTCCGCTGACACGGCCGACAGGCCGCCCACGTGCCCCCGGACGTCACCCCGCGAGGTCCAGGAAGAACGGCCCAGACCTCCTTGCCGCCGGTGCCGGCCGGACGGATCCCCCAGTCCTTGGTCAGCCCGGCGACCAGGGCCAGCCCGCGACCGCCCTCGTCGTCATCCCGGGTGCCGGGCGGGCGGGGTCGGGCCCGGCCGCCGTCCAGGACGCCTACGGACACCCCGCCGTCCACCAGCTCCAGGCGCAGCTCGATGGCGCCGACGCCGTGCAGGACCGCGTTGGTGACCAGCTCGCTCACGACGACCTCGACGTCGGCAACGAGTTCCGCCGATCCGGTCTCGCGCAGGAACTCGCGGACGCGACCGCGCGCCGCCCGGGGCGCATCACCACGCCGGTCCAGGGCTTGAACGAGGAGCACGCTCATCGGGGACCCTCCGGAGCCACTGACGTCGGTTGTCCACCTGGGTCCGGGGCGGAGGGCAGGTCAAGACGGCCCGCTGGGCGGAGCCTTCCCCGCTCAGAGCGGGTCTACTCGCCCCGGGCGGTTTTTGACGACGTACGCCGCGACGGGTCGGCGGTCAGGTCCAGCTCGCGGGACACGACCCGCCGGGCCACCTCGGAGAGCCGCTCGCCGTGCGAGCGCGCGTAGCCGCGCATCTGCGCGAAGGCCTCGTCGACGTGCACCCCGAGCCGTTCGGCGATGACGCCCTTCGCCTGCTCGATGACGATCCGGCTGGTGAGCGCCTCCTGCAGCTGCTCGGCGAGCACCTCACGACGCCGGCTCCCGCGCTCCTGCAGGATCCCGATCGTCGCCACGTCGGCCAGCGCCTGCGCGAGGGAGCGGTCCGGGTCGGGCAGCGGTCCGGGCTCGGCCCGGAAGAGGTTGAGCGCCCCGATCGTCTCGTCGCGCAGCCGCATCGGCAGCGCGACCACCGAGCGGAAGCCGGCCGACGACGCCTCCCGGCTGAAGCGCGGCCACCGCGACGCTCCCATCGGCATCCAGGTCGTCGTTGGCCACCGGCGCGCCGCTGCCGAAGCACTCGAGGCACGGACCTTCCTCGTTCTGCAGCTCGAAGAGCTCCAGCAGCCGGACCTGCTCCGTCGAGCTCGCGGCGACGCGCAGCGTCCCGCCACGGTCAGCCAGCATCAGCCCGGCGGCGTCCACGTCGAGCAGGTCGACGCAGTGCCCCGCGAGGCCGTGCAGGAAGTCGAGCACGTCGTAGTCGGCGACCAGCGTGTCGGCCATATCGACGAACGCGTCCGCGAGCAGGCGCTCGCGGCGGCCGCCTCCCGACGACTCCCCGTCACGTTCAGCAGTGCTCACGATGGTCACCCCTCCCCATCGGTCATGCGGATACGTCGATCGAGCACGTCGGCGGCAACCTCGGCCAGCGATCGACCTTCCTGGTAGGCCCGTGCCCGCAACGCCGCGAACGCGCCCTCGGCATCAGTGGCCATCTGCACCATCACCATCCCGGTGGCCTGGTGCACCGCGCTCGACGCCGCCCAGCCCGGCGCGTCCGGCGGCGGCGTCACCGGCGGGAATTCCTCTGTGCCGCTCCAGGAGCATGTTCACCGCCGCGCTCGCGTAGTCCTGCGCCTCTGCCACCTGGGCAGGATGCAACGGGCCGATGTCCCTCCGGTAGAGGTCCATCGCGCCCAGCCGCATCTCCCCCACGATCAGCGGGACCGAGAAGGACGCGCACACGCCCAGCGCCGCCGCCGCCGGCGTGAAGATCGGCCAGCGGGTCCCGACGTCAGGCCCGGCCAGGTCGTCCACGAGCACCGGCGCCCCGGTGGCCACCGCGTCGACGCACGGTCCCTGCCCGAAGAGCACCTGCAGGTCCTCGATCCGGTCGCTGACGTCATCGGTGGCAGCCACCTTGCTGTGCTGCCCCGGACCGTTGGTCATCGACAGGCCCACGCCGTCCACCGCGAGCGCGCCGACGGCCGAGGTGCACAGCTGCAGGACACGGTCGTCACCCTGGCCGGCGGCCAGCATCAGCTCGCGCACCCGCTGCTTGCGCACTCCGCACCTCCCGCCGGCCGGCGTCTGGGCGGGTGGCAGGAAGTGCAGGCCAGGTGGCCCGAGGCCCGTCAGCCGCGGCTCCACCCACCGTACGCCGGTACCGCCGGGCACCGGACACGACGTCCCCGCCGCCTGGAGGGCGGCGGGGACGCGTGTCCACCGCATCCGTTCGCTGGGCTCCCCTGCTGGGCGCAGCGGCCGGTCGGGTGGGGCACCGCTGGAGTCCGACGGGACCGACGGCACGGACCGGGCTCTGCCCATTGGCATGGTCGGGGAGCTGGGTTGGACAACCACCCGACCACTCGGCTCGGCCGTCATCGGCCCGCCGGGGTCCAGGGCGTGGTTGCGACTGTACGCCGCCACAGCCGTCCTGGCCTAGTAGGTCAGTTGTCCGAATGGTCCGGAAGGCTGCGCCGTACGGCGTAAGTTGCTGGGCAGCAACGGCACAGGGGGTCACACTGGCGCGCATGAGGGGTCTTGCCCGGCCTCCGTTCGTGGGACGGGCAGACGAGCTGTCGCTCCTGCTGGAGGGCCTCGTCGCCGCCACGGGCAGCCGACCGAGCTGTGTGGCCGTCACCGGTGATGCCGGCGTCGGCAAGACCCGCCTGCTCGCCGAGTTCGCCCAGCACGCCCGGCAGGAGGGCGCCCGGGTGGTCGCCGGCGCCGGGATCGACCTGGCCGCGGGTGAGTTCCCCTTCGGCGTCTTCCTCGCGGCACTGCGGGACCTTGCCCGGTCGGGTCGTGGCGGCGCGGTGGAGACAGCCGTGCCGGCGTCGTACGACGAGGTCATGGACCTGCTCCGCGCCGACCCGGGAGAGGAGGCTGCGGGCCGCAGCGGACGCACCCGACTCTTCGACCGCGTCCTCGACCTGATCGGCGAGCTCAGCGACGAGCAGCCGCTGGTGCTCGTCCTGGAGGACCTGCACTGGGCCGACCGGTCGAGCCTCGACCTGCTGCTCTTCCTCGTGCAGGACCTCTGCCAGGAGCGCGACCTGCTGCGCGACCTCCCGCGCGAGCGGATCCTCATCGTGCTGTCGTGGCGCACCGACGAAGCGATCGACGGCAATGTGCGCGCCGACGCGCTGGCCGACCTCGAGCGGCTGCAGTGCGTCGAGCCGCTGCGGCTGCGGTCCCTCCCGCGTGACGACCTGTCGGCGATCCTGCGGGCCGTGGCACCGGCCGCCATCCCGGCCCAGCGCACCGACGACATCATCCGCCGGTCGGCAGGCAACCCGCTCTTCGCGCAGGAGCTGCTCGCCGCCGGACCGAAGTCCACCGGCACCAGCAGCACGCCGCTGACCTGCCGCGAGGTCGTGCTGCGCCGCGCCCGCCGGCTGTCCCCCGACGCCGAGCGGGCTGTGCGAGCCCTCGCCGTCCTCGGACGGCCCGCCGACCACGACCTCCTCGGTGAGGTCGCCGACCTCGGAGGCCCGGCTGCGCT
The DNA here is from genome assembly GCA_963762865.1 of uncultured Actinomycetota bacterium. Classification (GTDB taxonomy): domain Bacteria; phylum Actinomycetota; class Actinomycetes; order JACCUZ01; family JACCUZ01; genus DATHAP01. The sequence goes on along the minus strand of CAVXNC010000003.1, from coordinate 300,443 downwards.
CGCCATCGCCCTGCGGGAGGCGCTCGACCAGCGCATCCTGCGGCGCGAGCGCGACGGCGAGCTGGTCACCTTCCGCCACCCGCTCGGGCAGGAGGCGGTCTACGACGACGTGCTGCCCAGCGAGCGGCTCGTGCTGCACCGCCGCAGCGCCGAGGCGCTCGACCGGCGCGAGGACGAGGGCCAGCCGTCCGCTCTCGGCATCGCCGAGCTCGCCCACCACTGGCAGGAGGCGCAGGTCTGGGTCAAGGCGCTGCCGTCGTCGATCGAGGCGGCCCGCGCCGCCGCTGTCGTCACCGGCTTCGCCGAGGCCTACGCGCAGTACCGCCGGGCCCTCGACGCCTGGGGGCACGTCCCGGACGCCACCGCGATCACCGGTGTCACCCTCGCCGAGCTGCAGCAGGAGGCGGCCGAGGCCGCCCACTGGGCGGGCGCCACCACCGACGCGGTCACCCTCGCGACCAGCGCCCGCGAGACGGCCCGCGCGAGCGGTGACACGAGCACCGAGGCGCAGCTGTGCGAGCGGCTCGGCCGATACCTCTGGGAGCTCGGCGACACCCCCGCCAGCCTGGCCGCGGACCGCGAGGCGGCGGCACTGCTCGAGGGGGCACCGGCCAGCCAGCTGCAGTCCCGCGCCCACGCCGCGCTGGCCGCCGGGCTGCTGCTCGACGGCGAGTCGGCCGCTGCGGCCGAGCACGCGACCATCGCGATCGACCTCGCGCGCGCCGCCGGCCACGCCGAGGAGGAGGGCTACGCGCTGACCACCCTCGGGGTCAGCCGGGCAGTCAACGGCGAGCTCGACGTCGGCCTGCAGCTGCTGGACCAGGCACGCGGCATCTGCGAGGACTGCGGGTCGCTCGAGGAGATCTTCCGGGTCTATGTGAACCAGACCTTCGTGCTGACGAGCGCCGGCCGGCTGCAGGCCAGCCTCGACGTCGCCTACGCCGGCATGGCGAAGGTCCGCCAGCTCGGGCTCACGTCGACCGGCGGGGGCGGGCTGCTGGTCAACACCGCCAGCACGCTGCAGCTGCTCGGCGACTGGGACCAGGCCACGCGGGTCGCGACCGACGCGCTGCAGCAGGGCGTGCCGCAGGCGTTCGCGGGCTACCTGCATCTCGTCATCGCCGACGTCGCCGCCGCGCATGGCGACGTCGCGGCGGCCGAGGCCAGCTACGAGGCTGCCGAGCGCATCGCGCCGCTGCGTGGCGACCCGTGGTTCGAGGGGACGCTCGGGGCCAGCCGTGCCGAGCTCGCCCTGTGGTCGGGCGAGCCGGCAGCCGCGCTCGCCGTCGTCGCCGAGACGCTGCCCAGCCTCGACAAGCCCGACTACGACGAGCTCGCGGCGCGACTGTGCGCAGTGGGTCGGCGGGCCGCCGCCGACCAGGCGGGACGGGCCCGGTTGCTGCCCGACCAGGCCGGCCCCGATGCCCAGCTGGTCAAGCACCTGACCGTCCGCGAGCAGCAGTGCCGCGACGGTGCGGCCCGCAGCGCGACACCGGCCATCGACGCCTACCTGCTGCAGGGCGAGGCAGAGACCTCGCGCCAGGTCGGCCGGCACGACCACGAGCTGTGGGCGAAGGTGGCAGCGGCCTGGCAGGCGCTGAGCCAGCCCTACCCGCGGGCCTACGCCCTCTGGCGCGAGGCCGAGGCACTGGTCGCGGAGCGCTCGAAGCGCAAGGCCGGCTCCCTGGTCGCCGAAGCCACCGCCGTCGCCGACGAGCTCGGTGCCACTCCGCTGCGGCGCGAGCTGCAGGCGCTGGCCGGTCGCGCGACGCTCACCGTCGACGCCCCGGCCGTGCCCAAGTCGGCACCCGCCAGCACCGCGCAGCGTCTCGGTCTCACCGCTCGCGAGCAGGAGGTTCTCCCGCTCGTCGCGTCCGGGCGCACCAACCGGCAGATCGCCCGCGCTCTGTTCATCAGCGAGAAGACCGTGAGCGTGCACGTCAGCAACATCATGATGAAGCTCGGCGCGAGCAACCGCGGCGAGGCGGCCGCGGCCGCCTTCACCCTCGACCTCGTGACCCCGACGGCGCCGTCCCAGTGACGCCGGCGGCTACGCCGTCCCGGTGACCCCGCGGGTGACGACGTCGCGGATCGTCCGTCCGTCCGGCACACCGAGTCCCGTGCAGGGGTCCCACGCACCGGCCTTGGCGGCGTACGCGCCGTTGTCGCCCTTCGGGACATCGCGTACGCCCGAACGGTGCTCGTAGAGCAACGGCGTGACGAACCCCAACGGCGCACCGGACTGCTCCCGGCACCTCGCGAGCAGGGCGGCCCAGATGGGGGCACTGACACTGGTGCCGCCACCCATCACCGTGTTGCCCGCCGCGTCGACGACCGCGACACCGGTCACCAGGTCGGCGACAGCCGACACGTCGGGCACGCCGCGGCCATGGAAGCCAGGCCGCTGCCAGGCATCGACCGGGTCGGGGACGTCGGCGGCCGGCTGCCACGACGGTCGTGGACTGATGGCACTGACGCCGCCGCCGCTCGCGCCGAGGCCGTCGTTCCACACGATCTCGCGGTCGGCGCCGGCGTTGTCGCGCAGCGCGGTGGTCCCGCCGCAGCCGAGCACCCACGGGCTGGAGGCCGGGTAGTCGGCGTGCACCCGGGTGCTCAACGGCATGCCCGCCGCACCGTTGTCACCGCAGGAGACGACGACCGAGATCCCGCGCAGGGCTGCCATCGCGAGCGCCAGGTCGCTCTGCTCGGTCGCCATCATCGTCCACGACGTGCCGGAACCCTTGTCCTCCGGTGCGCCGTAGCAGACGACGAGCACGTCCGGCGGTGTCTCGAGCTCGACGATGTGGTGCAGTGCGTCGACGAAACCCTGCTCGGTGGGCTCGGTGAAGTAGACGGCGATGTCTGACTGCGGCGCGAGGGCGCCGACGACCGACAGGTCGAGCATCACCTCGTCGGTGAAGTCGATGCTGTTGTCGCTGTCCTCCCCGTCCGAGGGCCAGTTGCCGGGTCCCCGGACAACCACGTCGGTGAGGGTCGGCGAGGACGTCAGCCCGAGCTCGTCGTGCCAGTACCTGACGAGCGGCTCCAGGTGGTAGCCACCCATGACGACCTGGTCGGTGCCGCCGAGAGCGCCGCTGAAGGCGAGCACCCCGACCCGGACCCCGGCACCGGTGCCGTCCGGGAAGTCGTACCAGTCGGCGATCTCCTTCGGCGTGAACCACTCGCGCTCCGGGTCGGCCATCGCGTCGGCCATCTCGGTCCGCAGTGCGTCGTGGGACTTGTCGCCGTGCGACTTGATGACGTGGGACTTGATGACGTGGGACTTGATGACGTGGGACTTGATGACGTGCGACTTGATGACGTGGGACTTGATGACGTGCGACTTGATGACGTGCGACTTGATGACGTGCGACTTGATGACGTGCGACTTGATGACGTGCGACTTGATCACGTAGGACGAGACCGCGCGGCGGTTGTCGAGGCCGAACACCGCGACCACCGGCTCGAGCGCGTCGTCCACCTGGATCGGTCCCACTCGCCCGACCAGGACCCCGTCGGGGGTCCGGTAGCGCATCCGGTCGACCGACAGGACCTTGCCGAGGTCCTCCCAGCGGCCCTGGACGTGGACCGCCCGCAGTCCCACCGGGTGGACGTGCGGGACACCGGCCGCGCGCAGGGCGGCCACGACGGCGTCCTGCTCGGCGCTGTCCGGGCGTACCAGCTCTGCGAGGTCAGTCGACGAGAGGTGCGCGACCGCTCGCCCGGCGAGCCGCTCCCCGACCAGTCGCGACGCCTCGTCGGCCACCCTGGCCGCACCACCCGACGGCCGCAGGTAGAGCGTCAGGTCGCAGGTGCTGCCGTCCTCGACGGGCACGTCCGCGGTCGCGTCCAGACAGTCGATCGGGACGTCACGGTCACTGTTCGCCAGCGCATGCGCCATGGCGGTCTCCCCCCACCCTCGGCCCCCGAGGCCACTGCCTGCACCCAACCCCCTGACGCGCGATGCACGCAAGCCCTTAGACGGACGGCCAGGGGACTAAGGGATCCGGGCGGGCAACCTGAGGAAGTCGCCCGATGTGCGGGCGACGCGGTCGGCGGAGGCTCGGGCCAGACCTCGACAGGCGGGGTCGACACCCCGAGGAGATCGCCATGACCACCATCCAGACCAAGGTCCGCAACGGCCTCGTCACCACCGCACTCGCCGGCTGCGTCGTGCTCGTCTCGGCGCCCGCCAACGGCGCCGTGGCACCGGAACCGGATCAGCCCGCGGCAACCGGCCAGCTCAGCAAGGCCGCGATCGAGCACTACGAGGCCGACACGACGGGCACGACCAGCGTCGGCGGCCAGCTCAGCAAGGCCGCGATCGAGCACTACGAGGCCGACACCACCGGCGTCAACAGCTCCGTGCCCGGCGTCCTGGGCGCGCAGACCAAGGCGCAGATCGAGCAGATGGAGCGGGCGGCGCAGCAGCAGGGCGCCGCGAACGCAGGCACCACCTCCGGCTCGTCGTCCGACGGCGACGGCACGGTCCTGGTGACCGTTCTCGCGCTGCTCGGTGGCGGCCTGATCGCCGGTGCCGCCGGAACGTACACGGTCTCCCGGATGCGGCACGCCGGTCCGGCCGCGCCGCGGACGGCCTGACCGCCCGCCTGATCGACGAGTCGATCCACCGCACGACACGGGGTGGGTAGCGGCCGGGTGCTGGTGCACCCCGGCATCCGGCCGCGAGACCCCGTCGCACGAGGGCCAAGGGCACACGGGGATCACGGGGGAACGGCCGGACCGGGGGGCTCCGGCCGAGCGGAGGGGAGCAGCCGACCCGGGGGGATTCGGCTGCAGCAGGGGGAAACGGCCGGTCCGGGGGGCTCCGGCCGTGCAGGGGGGAGGTGGCCGGCCCGCGTCATGCGGGCCGGCCACCAGCATGTCCAGGCGGCCGAGCGCGACGCTCCTTCGCGCTAAGGGATCCAGGCGGCCGACCTAAGGAAGTCGCCCGATGTGGATCTTGGCTCGCGCGACGAGGCTCCAGCCAGACCTCGAGGGACGGGGTCAGGGCACCAGGGGGCAGCGATGAGGACCAGCGGAGACGTCACCGTCCGGACCACGGCGAGCATGCGAGCGATCCTGCTGACGGCGGTCCTGACCGGGACCGCGCTGGTCGGCACCGCCGCCTACGCCCACGCCGGCGAGAGCGCCGGCACCGACCGGCCCCGCGCCCAGGACGGAATCGTCGGCCAGGACCTGCACGCGGCTCCGCCCGTCCTGACCGAGCTCGCGCGTCCGCGGTTCACGGAGTCGCTGCCGACGCCCTGACGCCGGACGCATCGCGTCCGACCTCAGTGCAGGTCGTACGTCGCGCGGGCGACCCGGAAGCCGTGCCCCGTGCGGCTGTTCCAGCAGAACATCCCGGTCTGGCGGCTCAGGCAGGTCATCGGGCCGACCACGCTCGTGCGTGCCGTAGGGCAGGGACGTGCTCGGCACGACCACACCGCCCTCGCAGGACCCGAAGACCGCGGTGCCGCCGGTCCCGACGCTGAAGAGCGGCGCCCAGTCCAGCTCGCAGTCGGCCGCCCGTGGCGGGACCGGGTAGTCGTGCTCGCCGATCAGGCAGGTCGCGTACGTCCGGTCCATCTGGCAGGTGATGTTCCCGGTCGGCGAGGTGAACTCCCGCCGCTCGACGACCGTCCCGCTGCGCGCCGGCGGGAAGCCCGGCGCCGCGGCGTCGACCGTGGCCGGCGGCTGGGTGGCGCCCGGCGGAGTCGAGCTGGCCGATGTCGACGGGGACGAGGAGCGGTCCGGTGTACGGCCGGCCGGGCCGGACGTACCGCTGCCGTCACCGCCGCACCCCGTGACAAGGAGAAGGGCCGCGACGACGACGGCAACTGGCTGCCTGGCTCGACGCACCGCGGCACGATACGCGCCCGTCAGGGGCCCGGTGCGGCCGACTCCGCCGCCTTCGCGGTCGCGGCGGAGGAACCGCCGAGGTAGAGGCTGGCGATCTCGGGGTGGTTCATCACCTCGGTGGCGCTGCCGGTGAGCCGCACCTTGCCGCCCTCCATCACGACGCCGTGGGTCGCGAGCCCGAGGCCGAGCCGCACGTTCTGCTCGACCAGCAGCACCGTGACGCCGTCGTCGTGCAGCCGGTGCACCAGCTCGGCGACCGAGCCGAGCGACCGGGGGTCCAGGCCGAGCGACGGCTCGTCGAGCAGCAGCACCTGGGGGTCGAGCATCATGCAGCGGGCGATCTCGACCATCCGCCGCTGCCCGCCGGAGAGGTTGCCGGCGTGCTGCGCCGACCGGTCGGCCACGATCGGGATCAGTGCCTCGACCTGGGCGTAGCGCTTCGCGAGCAGCTTCTTGTCCCGGCGGATGAGGAAGCCGCCCATCAGCACGTTCTCCCGCACCGACATCTGCGGGAAGAGCGCGTGCGACTGCGGGACCTGGGTGATCCCGGCGCGCAGCACGGCAGCCGGCGACCGGCCCGAGAGCCGCTCCTCGTCGAGGACCACCTCGCCCTCGGAGCACGGCAGCAGGCCGCTCACCACCCGCAGCACGGTCGACTTGCCCGCGCCGTTCGGACCGACGATGCAGGTGATCGACCCGGTGTCGCACGTCAGGTCGACGCCCTGCAGCACCGCACCGCCGCCGTAGCCGGCGACCACTCCGCGCAGCGCGAGCACGTCAGCGCACCTCCTGCGGCTCGTCGCTGGCCGACCCGTCGCCGTTCTCGCGGGTCAGGTCGTCGCCGGTCCCGACAGGTGGGCGCCACTCGTCACCGAGGTAGGCGTCGAGCACCAGCGGGTCCTCGCGAATCGTCTGCGGCGGGCCTTCGGCGATGGCCTTGCCGCGCGAGAACACGACGACCGGGTCGCAGAGCTCGAGCACCATCGGGATGTTGTGCTCCACCACGAGGAAGGTCACGCCCTGCCGGTTGAGGTCGCGCACGATCTCGACGATCCGGCCGACCAGCGACGGGTTCACACCGCCGGCCGGCTCGTCGAGGAGCACAAGGCGTGGCTCGAGCATCAGCACCTGGGCGAGCTCGACGAGCTTCTGCTGGCCGTACGACAGGGATCCGGCGGGCTGCGAGACGAATCGCGACATCCCGACGAACTCCAGCAGCTCGCGAGCCCGGTCGGCCTCGTTGCCCGCCACGGACGCCTTGAGCATCGTCGACCACCGCGCATCGGGCAGCGGCGCGACCATGTTCTCCAGCACGGTCATGCTCTTGAAGAGTCGCGTCGTCTGGAAGGTCCGGGCCAGCCCGAGGTGGCCGCGCGACCACGGGTTCATCGCGTCGATGCGGGTGCCGTCGAGCCACACCTCCCCCGCGTCGGCCTTCATCGCGCCAGTCACCAGGTTGAACAGCGTGGTCTTGCCGGAGCCGTTGGGGCCGATCAGGGCGGTGATGGTGCCGGGCTGCACCGTGAGGTCCGCGCCGTCGACGGCCGTGATCCCGCCGAAGGCCTTGGTCGCGCCCTTCACCTCGAGCATCGGTCCCGAGGCGGCCGACGCCGCTGCCTCCTCCACCGAGTCCGCGACGACTGCCGCCGCGAGCTCCCGGTCGCGCACCTGCAGGGTGCCGGCACCGAGGGCTCCGGCCTGGTCCTGGTACTCCGTGTCGGTCGCGTGCCGCCGCCGCCACCAGCCCTCGACGGTCGGGAGCAGCCCCGCCGGCAGGAAGAGCACGATCAGCATCAGTGCGACGCCGAAGAGCAGGACGCGCGAGCTGCTGCCGCCGTAGACGGTGGCCATCTCCTGGCCGATGCCGACGATGAAGGCACCGACGACCGGGCCGTAGAGCGTGCCGCGACCGCCGGCAAGGGCCGACAGGACGATGGTCACCGAGCCGAGGATCGTGAAGGCGCCGACCGGGTTGAGGAAGGTCAGGAAGTAGGCGTAGACACCGCCGGCGACGCCGATGAAGAAGGCCGAGGCGGCGAAGGCGGTCACCTTGTAGCGCGTCGTGTTGACCCCGATCGCCGCTGCCTTGCCCTCGTCCTCGCGGATGGCGACCAGCCCGGTGCCGAACTTGGTGCGCCGGATGAAGGCGCTGAGCAGGACCGTGAGCAGGAACAGCCCGAGGAAGAGGTAGTAGAAGGGCAGGTTCTGGATGTCGCGCGACCACGGCGGCAGGTCGAGTGTTATGCCGTCCGAGCCATTGGTGAGGCTGCGCCAGTTGACCGCCACGATCTGCGCGGCCAGCAGCAGCGCGATGGTGATGATGACGAAGGCATGCCCGCTCGTACGCAGCACGACGAGACCGAGCAGGGTCGCCATCACGACCGCGACGACGCCGCCGATCGGCGCCATCCAGAGCGGGTTGAGGCCGGACCGCTCGGCGATGATCGCCGCGGTGTAGGACCCGATGCCCAGGAACGCGGAGTGGCCCAGCGACACGTAGCCCGCGTAGCCGCTGATGATGTTCCAGCTGACGGCCTGCACCCCGAGCAGGAAGGTCAGGCACAGGACGGTCTGGTAGTAGGTGTCGTAGGGCCGGAACGCCGGGTAGAGCGCCAGCACCAGGAAGGCCAGCAGCGCCACGGCATGACCCTTGGGCACCCGGTCGAGGAGGGCGCGCCTCGGGTGCACGTCGGGCCCGCTCATACCGCGACGTCCTCACGGAGCCGGGTCCCGAAGAGGCCCTGCGGGCGGAACAGCAGCACCGCGAGGATCACGATGTAGAAGACGAGCGTGGCCCACCGCAGAGAGCCGTACGTCGCGGTCAGCGTCTCTGCCAGGCCCAGGATCAGGGCGCCGGTCAGCGCGCCCGGCAGCGAGCCCATCCCACCGAGCACGATGATGCCGAGCAGCCGCGAGATCCAGTCGTAGTGCGACGCCGGGAAGAACGGGTAGAGCACCGACAGGATCGAGCCGCCGACCCCCGACGTGGCAGTCCCGATCGCGAAGGCCAGCGCGGCGGTCGAGGTGGCGCCGATCCCGACCAGCGCCGCGCCCGAGGGGTTCTGCGACGAGGCCCTGATCGCCCGGCCGGCCCAGGTCCGGGTCAGGACGACGTACAGCGCGGCGAGGACGAGGACGGCCGCGAGGAAGCCGTAGACCTGCGGCTTCGGGAAGGACAGCGAGCCGATCCGGAAGGACTCCTCGAAGTAGCCCGGCGTCGCCGACTTGAACTTGTTGCCGGCCGTGATGTTGAGGATGCCCTCGATGGTCAGCGCGAGACCGAAGGTCAGCAGGACCGACATCGACGGCGACCAGCCGCGGATCCGCACGATGACCGTCCGGTAGAGGACCCACCCGAAGCCGAACATCAGCGGCGTCGTCACCACCGACGCCAGGATCGGGTCGACGCCGGTCTCCTTCCAGAACCACCAGGTGAACATCGCCACCATGATGAGGAAGGCACCCTGCGCCACGTTGATGATGTTCATGACGCCGAAGATCAGCGTCAGGCCCGAGGCCATCAGGGCGTAGACGCCACCGATCAGCAGGCCCAGGATCACCGCTTGCACCAGCTCGGTCACTCGGTCTCCTCAGGCCGTCGGCCCGGTTGGGCCTGGTGGGGGCGGGACGACTCAGGCTCGGGACCCGTTCAGGATCCCGCCCCCACCAGAGTCACTGCCAGTCGGGCTTCGGGTAGACGATCGTGTCGGTGGTGGCGACGTCCGCCGGACCCACGACCTCGACCTTGCCGGACTGCCACTGCGCGAGGATGAAGTCGCCCTGCGGCTCACCCTTCTCGTTCCACGAGAGCGGCCCGAGGATCGTCTCCACCTCGTTGGCGTGCAGGTAGTCCTTGATGGCCGCCTGGTCGATCTCGCCGACCTCCTCGACCGCCTTCTGCAGCACCTGCGCGGCGGCGAACGCGTCGGCCGCGTCCTCGGCCGGGGATGCACCGTCGTAGGCGTCGCCGTAGGCCGCGACGAACTCCGTGTTCAGCGGCGTGGTCGCGCTCTCGTTCCAGGAGACCGTGTAGAAGACGCCCTCCGTGTTGGCCTCGCCGACGCCTTCGCTGTACTGGCCGGCGTTGCTGGGCGCCGAGGTCTGGAAGAGCGCCTTCGGGTTGTAGTCGAGCTGCTTGAGCGACCGGACCAGCCCGACGCCGTCCTCGAACACCGCGCCCTGGGCGATCAGGTCGGGCTTCTTGTTCTTGATCGTGTTGGCGATCGTCTGGAAGTTCGTCGTGTCGGCCGGGTAGACCGAGGAGTAGACCGTCTTCACGCCGAGCGCCTCGAGCTGCTGCTGCATCGACTCGATGACCGGTCGGGTGAAGGGGTCGTCCTGGGTCGGGTAGGCCGCCGTCTTGGGCCGGTCGGCCTCGGGCAGCGACTTGATGTAGTCGACGAAGACGTCGGCCTGGTGCGGTGCCGTCGCCGGCTGGGCGAAGAAGAGGTACTCGAACCCACGGCTGAACATGTCCGGTGCACCACCGGCCGGCTCGACGTAGACGTAGCCCTGCTTCTCGGCCACGGCCGACGCCGGGAAGTTGAGCAGCGAGGAGAAGGTGCCCAGCACCAGGTCGACCTTGTCCTGCGTGATGAGCTTCGTGTAGTCCGAGACGACGGTGTCCTGGTTGCTGGCGTCGTCGACGATCTTCAGCTTGACCTGGCGGCCGAGGATCCCGCCGTCCTCGTTGACCATGTCGCGCCACACCTCGTAGCCGCGCTTGGCCTCCCCGCCCGGCTGGGAGAAGTCACCGGTCAGCGGCAGCGAGATGCCGATCGTGATCGGCTCCTTCGAGTCGCCGCCGTCGGTCCCCGCCGAGTCGTTGGGGTTGTCCTGCTGGCAGCCGGTGACGAGCAGCACGGCGGCGGCCACGGCGGCGACCAGCTTGGCGGCGGTGGCGACTCGGCGGGCGCCACCGGCCGGCGTCACGGGCAGGCCGAGGGATGCGGTGCGACGGATGGACATGCGCGCTCCAGGGGGGTGCGGCGACAGGCTGTCGCAATCGATTGCGACTCGGGCATCATCGGAGCGTTGCGGGCGTGTGTCAAGGAGGTGAACCCGTTCTCACAGGTTCGACCACAATCGATTGCCGTTAGGCTGCGGAGCGTGGCCGCCCGCGCTGAGCACGACTCGCACCACGACGCCGGGCACGGCGCCGATGCTGGTGGCCATCCGCGTCCCGGCTGCTCGCCTTCGGCGCGTCCGCGGCTCTGGTGCCTGGTCGCGGCGGCGTCCAGCGCGGTGCCCGCCGGCGTGGCGGTCGCCCTGCTGCTCGGCCTCGCGTGGTCGTCGATGCACTCGACGTTGCAGACCTGGGCGACGCAGGTCTTCCCGGCGCAGCGCGCAGCAACGGTGTCGCTCTTCGCCGGGTCGCTCTTCGCGGGCAGTGCCCTCGGCACGCTGCTGCTCGGCGGGCTGGCCGAGGACGGGCGCTTCGGCGCGGCCTTCCTGGCCCTGGCCGTCGTGACGGTTCCCCTCGGTGTCATCGGCGCGGTCGCGCGTGCCCGATGGGAGTCCATCTGATGGACCGCTCGAGCACGCGGCGCGACGTACCCGCGGATGACCGTCGCCGGACACTAGGGTGACGGGCGTGCGGCCCCCGACGCTCCGCGACGTCGCCCAGCTCGCCGGCGTGCACCCGGCGACGGCCTCTCGCGCGTTGAACCCGCAGACCCGCAGCCTGGTCAACGAGGAGACCGCGAGCCGGGTGATCCGGATCGCCGAGGAGCTCGGCTACCGGCCGAACCCCATCGCCCGCAGCCTCAAGACGGCCCGGTCCGGCACGATCGGGCTGGTCATCCCGGATCTCACCAACCCGCTCTTCCCGCCGATCGTGCGCGGCATCGAGGACGTCCTCGGCCCGGCGGGCTACAGCGCGTGGATCGTCAACACCGACAACGACCCTGACCGGGAGCGCTCACAGATCGACTCGCTGCGGTCCCGGCACGTGGAAGGTCTGATCGTCGCGACCGCGCGGCTCGAGCACGGGCTCCTCGACGAGCTGCACGAGCAGGGCATCCCGATGGTGCTGATCAACCGCCGGCTGCAGAACCAGGACGTGCCGTCGGTGACGCCCGACGACGCGTCCGGCGCGGCGATGGCCGTCGAGCACCTGGTCTCCCTGGGCCATCGGCGGATCGCGCACCTGGCCGGGCCGCAGGACACCTCCACCGGACTGGTCCGCACCCAGGGCTACCGCGAGGCGCTCCAGTCGCACGGGATCGCCGAGGACCCGGCGCTGATCGCCACCTGCTCCTACTGGACCGAGGCCGAGGGCGCCCGGGCATTGAGTGAGCTGCTCGACTCGGGCGCCGACTTCACCGCGGTGCTCGCCGGCAACGACCTGCTCGCGCTCGGTTGCTACGACGTCATGGAGGAGCGCGGGCTGCGCTGCCCCGAGGACCTGTCGGTGATGGGCTTCAACGACATGCCGTTCATCGACAAGCTGCGGCCACCGCTGACGTCGGTGCGGGTGCCGCACTACGAGGTCGGTGCCGAGGCCGCCCGGATGCTCACCGAGTCGTTGCAGGATCCGTCCCGGCATCCCCGGTCGGTGCTGCTGCCCCTGACCATGAAGGTCCGCCAGTCGACCGCCGCCCCACCCCGTTAGCGGGTCGTGACCTCCGCGGTCTCGGGCGGGTCCTTCATCTTCGTCGTGTCCCGCGGCGGCAGCTGGATGGTCTGCTCCGCCTCGTGCATGCCTGCCTGGAGCTGGCGGCCACGTTCCATCTCGGCGTTCAGCTCGGCACCGAAGAGCACCGCGAGGTTGGAGATCCACAGCCAGACGAGGCCGACGACCACGGCCGCCAGCGAGCCGTACGTCTTGCTGTAGGACGAGAAGGTCGCGACATAGAGCGCGAAGACCGCCGAGGCCAGCACCCACACGACAACGGCGACCAGACCACCGAGCGTGAACCACTTGAACTTCGGCTGTTTGACGTTGGGCGTCGCGAAGTAGAGCAGCGAGAAGATGACCGAGACGACGAGAGCCATGACCGGCCACTTCGCGATGTCCCACACGGTGAGGACGGTGTCGCCGAGGCCGATGGCGTCGCCGATCGCCCGGGTCACCGGCCCGGTGACGACGAGGGCCAAGCCCACCACCGCGAGCAGGACCACGCAGACGAGGGTCACCACAAGCTGCACCGGACGGAGCTTGTAGAACGGCCGGCCCTCCTCGACCTCGTAGATCGCGTTGGCCGCCCGGCCGAAGGCACCGACGTAGCCCGAGGCGGACCACAGGGCTGTCAGCAGCCCGATGACGAGCGCGACGCCGGCGGCCGACGGTCGCGACGCGATCTGCTCGATGGGACCGGCGAACGTTTCGGTTGCCGACGAAGGCCCGAGGGTGTCGACGATCTGCAGCAGCTGGTCGGTCGTCTTCTTGGGGTCACCGACGAGACCGATGATCGACAGCAGCGCGATCATCGCGGGGAAGACCGCCAGGACGCCGTAGTAGGTGAGGGCGGCCGCCCAGTCGGTGCAGTTGTCTTCCTTGAACTCGGTGAAGGTCCGCTTCAGCACGCCCTTCCACGACGTCCGGTGCAGGTCGCTCGGACCGTCCGGCTTGCGCGGGTCGTCCGGGTCCGGGAACGGAGTCGCGACGGACGAGGTCGATGACGAAGGGTGCTCTGGCATTCGGCGAGCGTTGCCCGTGGTACAGGTCCCAAACGACTTTCCTGCCGCGAGTCTGGCGAGGGCCGGCGTGACAAGAGACACGGCGGCAACCTTTGCGCTCAGGCGGGTTTCGGCCCTGCGGCCTCGGCAACGTCGACTCCAGACAAACGCCCACGACGTGGGCATCTCATCGAGAGGAGAACGCTGATGACGACCGGTGCACACGGTGGCTACCAGCCTCCTGCGGAAGCACTGACCGAGCCCTATGTCGAGCCGGTCTACACCGGAGCGACCGACGACCCGTCCTTCGGGTCGGACGCAGGCTCGGGTTCGACCACGCAGGCAGCGAAGGACCAGGCAGGCAACGTCGCGTCGACAGCGAGCGACGAGGCGAGGAACGTCGCCGCCGAGGCGAAGAGCCAGGCGCGCAACCTGGCCAACGAGACGCAGAACCAGGTGCGCGAGCAGGCCGGCGTGCAGAAGGACAAGGCGGCAGGCGGCCTTCGCAGTCTCTCCGACGAGCTGCACTCGATGTCGCAGAGCGGCAACGGGCAGTCCGGAATGGCGACTGACCTCGCCCGGCAGGCGTCGGAGAAGGCGCGCGACCTCGCGAGCTGGCTGGAGACCCGGGAGCCGGGCGACCTGGTCACGGAGCTGCGTGACTTCGCTCGCCGCAAGCCCGGCACCTTCCTCCTTGGTGCCGCCGCCGCTGGCGTCCTCGCCGGTCGGCTGACCCGCAGCGCGGTCGACGTGAAGCGCGACGACAGCTCGTCGACGCCGACCGGGCAGAACGGCACCTCGTCCTACGGCTCGACGCCGAGCGCCGGGTCCGAGTGGGCCGGCGCGACGGCCGAGCCGCGCACCGAGGCAATCGTCGTGCAGGAAGACGTCACCCTGGTCGGGGACGACCCCTACGCGACCGCCGGTCGCCGCACGGGTGGTGAACATCTGTGAGCCAGATGAGCACCGGCAACCACGAGGTGCGCACCGAGGTGCCGCCCGTCACCGCATCGCCCAGCGTCGACGTGTCCGACCGGTCGGTCGGCTCGCTGATCAGCGAGGTCACGAACGACCTCTCCACGCTGATGCGCCAGGAGATGGACCTCGCGAAGGCGGAGATCAAGGAAGAGGTCGCCAAGACCGGCAAGGCCGCCGGGATGCTCGGCGGCGCCGGCTTCGCGGGCTACATGGTCGCGCTGTTCCTGAGCTGCGCGCTCTGGTGGGGCCTGGCCAACGCCATGGACACCGGCGTCGCCGCCCTGATCGTCGCGATCATCTGGGGCGTCATCGGCGCGGTCCTCTTCGTGACCGGTCGCAAGAAGATGCGTGAGGTGCACCCCAAGCCGGAGCGCACCGTGTCCACGCTCAAGGAAGTTCCCGACGCACTCAAGGGCCACCAGGAGGCAGCACGATGAGCACGCAGAGCCCCGAGCAGATCCGACTCGAGATCGAGCGCACGCGCGCCGAGCTGGCCACCGATGTCGACACCCTGCACGAGAAGGTCAGCCCGTCGGCGATCGCTTCACGACGCACCCAGGCGGCCAAGACCCGCCTCTCCACCGCGAAGGACAAGGTCATGGGCAGCAGCCACAGCGCGACGAGCAGCGCATCGTCCACCGGCCACGACATCGCCGACGGCGCGAAGCATGCGCCGCAGGCTGTCCGTCAGCAGACGCAGGGCAACCCGCTCGCAGCGGGCGTCATCGCGTTCGGAACGGGCTGGCTGATCTCCTCGCTGCTCCCCGCGAGCGAGAAGGAGAAGCAGGCCACGATGGAGGCCAAGGACAAGGTCTCCGAGCACTCCGACGCCCTGACCGCTCCGCTCAAGGAGTCGGCGCAGAACGCCAAGGAGAACCTGCAGCCGCACGCCCAGCAGGCCGCCGACTCGGTGAAGTCCACCGCGACCGATGCCGCGGGCAACGTCAAGGGCGAGGCGCAGCACGCCAAGCAGGACCTCAGCAGTCACTGACCGGTCACTGACAGCGGCACCAGCACGACGAGCACAAGCTCGAGCACCAGCAGGAGGGCCCCGGCGGGATTCCGCCGGGGCCCTCCTGGTGCCTGGTGCCTCCCGGGGTCAGCGGAGGCGGATGACCTTCGGTGCCGAGCGCACCCCGCCGCTGACCACGACGAACCGGGTCCGCGACTTCACCCAGTAGGTCACCGTGGCCGTGCCCTTGGACGTCACCGTCGGTCGCCGGGTGACCGTCGCCCCCTTGGCCGGGTCGATGGTCACCACGGCTCGCTCACCGGGCAGCAGGCCTCGCAGTGCGAGCGTGACCTTGCTGCCCTTGCGGGCCTTCGTCGGTCCGGAGATCGTCGGGTACGCCGGCACAGTGGCTGCGGCCTGCGCCCACGGGGTGCGGGCAACGGCGTTGCGCGCACGCACCTTCACCACGCGCTCGCCCGGCACGACGCCGGTGAGGACGTAGCTCGTCGCCGTGGCAGGCACGACCGTCTTGGTGCCGGCGTGCTCGACCACGAAGTCGGTGAGCGGCGTCCCGCCGGTGTCTGCCGGCGGCACCCACGACACGTTGACCTGACCGCGCCCGGTCGGTGTGGCGGTCACTCCGGTCACCGGCTGCGGAGCGGTCGCCGCGGTGACGTGCACCGGGGACGAGGCGCCCGACTCGGTGACCACGCGGTAGTCGGCGGTCGCCGACGCCGTCACCGGCAGGTCGACGGTCCCGGCCGAGGTGGCCGTGCCCTGCGCGGCGATGGACCAGCTGGCCGCACCCGCCGGCAGCATCTCGACGGTCGCGGACTCGCCGGGCGTGAGGCCGCGGCCGCGCACCACCGTCTGGCTGCCGAGCAGGACGACGTCGGCCGTGGGCAACGCGACCGGGGTGACCGGTGCCCAGTCGGTGCGCGACCCGGCGGTGCCGTCGAGGTAGACCGTGGCGGCGTTGCCGTTTGGCGCGTTGAGGGCGACCCGCGCGTCCGACTGGCTCACCGTGGCGCTAGCTGCGACTGAGGAGGCCGCGACCCCCGATGCCCGCGGAGCGATGACGGTGAGCCAGGACAGCTCGGTGCCCTTCTGCGTCGCGCGCAGCGACGGGCTCGGGGAAAGCTCGCCGTAGGCCTGGCTGTTCCAGCCACGCATCGGGTTCTTCTCACCCTTCGCGACGTCCAGCGGGGCGCCGCCCGAGGTGAAGAGCATCGAGACGTTGGCACCTGGACCTGAGGTGTGGGCGACGTCGCCGGTGACCGACACCTGACGGTCGCGGCCGAGGCCCCACTGCTGGCTGGCCGTCACGGACTTGGCTGGCGAGGACAGCCGGTCCCACACGACGAGCACGTCGTCGGCCCGGTCGTAGGCGACGGTGCGCGTCAGGGTCACGCCGTCGTACCCGCGGTCGACGACCGTGGTGATGTCGAGACCGTTGGCGGTGGTCGCCGACATCTCCGGCCGAAGCCGGGTGCGCTTGACGCCGTTGACGAGCACCGCGTTGTGGGCTGCCCGCGACACGACGAAGCTGCGCGTCGTGCCGTAGGTGTAGCGCCACTTGCCGGTGTCGACGAGCAGGGGCGAGCCGTGCGAGTAGAGCGTGACCGCACCCGAGTCGTCGTGCGCGTGTGGGGTCGCTCGCCCGCCGCGGACGCTGAAGAAGGTCTCGTCGGCCAGCGGGCGCGACGTACCCCATCCCGACCGGCCGAAGACGTAGCCGCCCGCGAACGACGAGAAGACCGACGAAGGGGCGACACCGGAGGCACCGCCGGAGGCGGAGAACTCGGCGGCCGTGCCCGCCCACCGCGACGGCACGAGCGCGGCCGGCGTGGTGTCGCCGAGCGCCTCGATCCTGCCGTCGGGCCGGGTCGCCTGCGCGATGAAGGCCGGCATCGCCGTGTAGCGGTTGAGCTCGGCCGGCACGGCGTCGCCACCGCGGCGCAGCCGCTCGGCGGCCTGGCCGAACCAGCGGTAGTCGTTGACGGCGTACTCCAGCGCGCCTTCCTCGTCGGAGCCGTCGGGTTGGATCAGCTTGACCGCGAGGGATGCCTCGCGGCTGATCGCGGTGGCCCGCCACTTCGGGCGCATCATCGCCTCGCCGAGCGAGTAGAGCCCCATCGACTGGTGCAGCGACGCGTTGTTGACGCCCTCGTAGCGGCGCGAGTCCGACAGCATCTGCCCGTGCTTCAGCAGGCCGCGCAGCAGCCACTGCTGGCTTCCCCTCGGACCGGCGGCAGCACAGACGAGAACCTGCGAGCGGAAGCCCTCGTAGATCGGCGGGCCCCACGCGTAGCGGCTGGTCGAGGCGCCGGGCGGGTTGTCGTGCAGCCAGTCCCTGATGAGGTAGTAGAAGCGGTCGACCATCGCCGTGTCGCCGCTGCGCACGCCGTAGCGCAACAGCGGGAGCAGGTAGTGCAGCGAGTGCATGTGGCCCTTGCCGCTGCTGTCGAGTGTCGACACCGGCTTCCACGACGGGTTGGCGGCGAGGCGGAACCAGCCGTACTCGTCCAGGTCGGCGCGGCCAGCCATCAGCTCGAGGGCATCGTGCTTGTCGGTCTTCGCCTTGCGCACACCGAAGCCCATGTTGCACTGCGTGGCGGCCGCAGCGACGTTGACCTTCAGCTTGGTCGCCTGCGGCTGCACCGGTCGGGCGGCGGCCGGCACCGCGGGCAGGAGGGAAACGGCGAGGACGGCGGTGACGGCCGCACCGAGGACGGTGCGGGTGCGCAGGCGGGTGGTGGAGGACGGACGGGCGGTGGCGGGCGAAGCGGGTGGCACTGGTCTCCCCGAGGTGGCGCTGGCGGTGCGAGACCGCTCGGTCGGTGCGCCCAGCCGGAGCAGGCGTCACCCAGCAGTATGCGGCCTGGGTGTGGACCTGTGTCCGGTTCGCGGTGATTTGCCGCTCATGCTGCGCGGGCGTTCGGCGTGTCGCGCCGGTGCACGCGCTAGGGCTCCACGCGCGTCCGGCAGAGGCAGAACTCGTTGCCCTCCGGGTCAGCGAGAACCTGCCAGGACGCGTCCTCGCTCTGGCCGACGTCGACCAGCCGCGCCCCGAGCCCGAGCAGCCGCTCGAGCTCGGCCGACTGCTCGCGGTCGGTCGGGTTGACGTCCAGGTGCCACCGGTTCTTGACGGTCTTGGGCTCCGGGACCCACCGGAAGTCGACGGCGAAGGCGCCGCCGTCGGTCGGCGCGATGCTCACACCGTCGGGTCCGTGCTCGGTCCGCTGCCACCCCGAGCTGTGCACCTCCCAGCCGAGCACTGCGCACCAGAAGCGCGCGAGCACCCACGCGTCCGTGCAGTCGACCGGCATCGAGACGATCCGGCAGGCCATGTCAGGTCTCCTCTCAGTCGGCCGGCCTGGCTCGGCGCTCGCGGTGCAGCGCCACACCTGCGACCACGAGCACCACGCCGGCCAGCTCGGTCGCGGACGGCACCTGCGCCAGCACGAGCACCCCGATCACGGTCGCGGTCGCCGGCAGCAGAGACACCATCAGCGCGTACGTCGCTCTGGCCAGCCGAGCCATCGCCAGCTGGTCGCACACGTAAGGGATGACGGACGACGACACACCCACACCGACCGCGGCAGCGATAGCCACCGGGTCGGCAAAGGCAGGCACTGCATCGACGATCCCCACCGGCAGGGCGACGACCAGGGCGACGAGCATCGACAACGCCAGGCCGTCGATGCCGTCCAACCCGGCCGAGCCGTCGGCCGTCCGGCCCGCCGAGCGGGTCGCGACCCGGTGCCCGAGGACGACGTACGCGGCGAAGAGCCCGGCATTGGCCACTGCGAGACCGACGCCGAGCGGATCGTCGACCAGCCGCACCTCGGTCAGCAGGTAGACACCGCCGACGGCGAGCAGCAGTGCGGCACCGTTGCGCACGGTCCGGGCGCCGGCGGCGGCCAGCGCGACGATCGGCAGGAACTCGACGGCCGCGACGGTCGCCAGCGGCAGCCGGTCGATCGCCAGGTAGAAGCAGCTGTTCATCGCCGCGAGCACCGCCCCCCAAGCGAGCACCAACCCGCGGGTCGGCCCGTCCAGCCCCGCCCAGCGGCGCCACGGTCGCCGCCAGGCACCGAGCACCACCGCCGCGGTCGCGATCCGCAGCCAGGCGACGCCGAGCACGTCGATGCGCACGAAGAGCAGCACCGCGAAGGCCGGCCCGAGGTAGTGGAAGACCGCGCTGCCGACGAACCAGGCCTGCGGCGGCACCCGGTCGGCCACGGCCACCAGGCCGCCGCCGTCAGGCGGCCGGACGCTCGCTGTGGAGATCGGCATCCCTTTATGGTGGAGAGGCCGTCCGGCTCCCGGAAGGCCAGATCGAAGGCAGGCGAGGCGTGTGCCCACCGGATCGACAGCTCGAAGCGGCCGACGCTTTCAGGACGACAATCCGGCCCTGGACCGGCTGGACCGCGACCTCCTGGCGGCGCTCGCGGCCGACCCGCGGTGCAGCACCGCCGAGCTCGCGCGGCGGGTCGGGACCTCGCCGCCGACCGCCCGGGAGCGGGTCGCCCGGCTCGAGGAGCGCGGAGTCATCCGGGGCTTCCGCCTCGACGTCGACCCCGCAGCCATCGGGCTGCCCGTCGCGGCCTGGGTGCGCATCCGGCCCGGCCCCGGCCAGCTGCCCAAGGTGGCCGAGCTGGCGCAGCGGACGCCCGAGGTGAGCGAGTGCCACCGGATCTCCGGCGACGACTGCTTCCTGCTCAAGGTGCACGTGCCGGCCATCGAGGACCTGGAGGCCGTGCTCGACCGCTTCCTGATCCACGGCCAGACCACGAGCTCCTTCGTCGTCGCCACGCCGGTGGAGCCGCGCACCGTCCTGCCGCCGGACTGACCGGCAGCCGGACCGACCTGGCAGCGGTCAGTCGCCGAGCCGCTCCCGCGCCACCTTCTTCGGCACCACCATCCGCCAGGCCGCGCAGACCAGCTCGCGCATCTCCTCCTCGTCGAGGGCAGCCATCTCGGCGTGGACCCAGTTGAACCGCAGGTCCGACTCGGAGGGCATCGCGAACTTCTCCGGCTCGGAGGCCACCAACGCAGCCCGCTCCTCCTTGGGGAAGGCGAAGCCCATCGTCGTCTCGTCGCGGGAGAACGCGACGAAGACCAGCGACCCGACGCGGAACTTCACCCGGTCGTGCACGACCACCTCGTAGGCCCGCGGCAGGGTGGCGACGAGCGCGCGCACGTCGTTGACGGTGACCACCAGTCCACTGTGCCCGCGCCCGCCGACAGCCGGCTCAGGTGATGTCACGGCGCGAGGTCAGCCACCCGGTGAGGGCGATGAACACCAGGACGTACGCCGTCAGCAGCCCGGTCGCCGCACCGCCGCCGAGCGTGTCGAGCACGCCGGGCGTGCCGTTGGGCTCGGAGACCGGTGTGGCCCCGAGAGCGCCGGCCAGCGAGCCGGCGGCCGTCCCGGGAAGCACGTCGGTCACCCGCTCCAGCGGCGACCACAGCGACCCGACGCCGCGCAGCAGGTTCTCGATCGCCAGCACCCAGACCAGTCCGAGGCCGACCGAGAGGGCCGGTCCCCGGGCCAGCGTCCCGATGAGCAGACCCGCGAAGGTCCACATCGACATGACGAGCACGCCGGCCCCGAACGCGGTGGCCAGGTCCGCCAGCTGCGGCCAGACCACGGCCTGGTCCTCGACGGTCGCCACGAGCAGCGACCCGGCGACGTCCATCGCGAAGAGCGCCGTCACCAGGCCGACGACCGCCACGAGGAGAGCGGCCACCTGGCCGCCGAGGTTCGCCAGCCGGCCCGGCCCCTGCAGGGCCACCGTCTTGACCGTTCCCCAGCTGTACCCGCTGCCGGCGGCCAGCGCGCCGACGATCAGCATCAGTGCCCCGGCGAACATCGGCATGCCCTGGGTGGCCACCCGGGGGATCGCCTCGGGGAGCATGTCCGCCAGCAGCGAGTCCTTCGGCACGCCGCCCGCGATGCCACCACCTCCTCCGCCGCCGCTGTCGTCGCTGCGGTAGGTCACGTAGTTGAAGACGAAGAGGAAGAGCAGGTTGAGCGCGAGCTCGGCCGCGACCGTGATCCACAGCGCGGGCCACTTGCGCATCCGGAGCAGCTCGGCGCGGGTGGCCCGGAGCACCGGGTTGGCCGTGTCGGCGATGGTCGCGGGCCGGGCAGCGACGTCGGTGACGGTGGTCATGACAGGGCCTCCTCGTAGGTCGGGGCGGAGAGCGGTCCGGTCGGGTCGTCGGTCAGGTCGAGGAACACCTCTTCCAGCGAGCGCTCGCGGGCCCTCAGCTCGTGCACCTCGGCACCGGCGGCGACGAGCGCACGGGTCAGTGCCGGCGCCTGGTCCGCGCCGACGTCGAGCCGGACGCCGTCATCGACGCGCTCGACACCGTCGTCACCGGCGATCCGCATCGCGACGGCGAGCGTCACGTCGACCGGATCGGCGCGCACGAAGAGCGAGGAGCTGCCGCGCAGCTCGGCGACCGTCGCCTCGGCGAGCAACCGCCCGTGCGACATGACGGCCACCCGGTCGCACAGGTCCTGCACCTCGTCGAGCAGGTGGCTGGAGAAGAGGACCGTCTGTCCCTCACGGGCGAGCTCCCCCACCAGTCGCCGCATGTCGTTGCGACCGGCCGGGTCGAGCCCGTTCGTGGGCTCGTCGAGCACGAGCAGGCGGGCCGGCCGAGCATGGCCGACGCGACACCGAGCCGCTGCTTCATGCCCAGCGAGTAGGACTTGAACGGGTCGCTGCCGCGGTCGCGCAGGTGCACGCGCTCGAGCGACTCCTCGACCGCCGTGTCGGCCACCCCGCGGTAACGCGCGAGCACCCGCAGGTTGTCGCGGCCGGAGAGGTACGGGTAGAAGCCCGGCCCCTCGATCAGCGCGCCGATCCGCGGGGTGACAGCCGGGTCGCCCGGCCGGTGCCCGAGGACGGTCGCCGTTCCCCGGGTCGGCCGGACGAGGCCGAGCAGCATCCGCAGCGTCGTCGTCTTGCCGGCGCCGTTCGGCCCGAGGAAGCCGTAGACCTCCCCGGGCCGGACGGTGAGGCTGACGCCGTCGACCGCCGGCCGGTCGCCGTAGGTCTTGGTCAGCCCTCGCGTGGTGACCACATCGGTCGACATGTCGGTGGCTGCCATGGCGGTCACGCGCCGTTGGTGCGACGAAGCACGGCCAGCCGGCGGGCGTACTCGTCGTCGTCGATCTCGCCGGAGGCGTAGCGCTCGGCGAGCCGGCTCTCGCCGGCGCGCTGCCCCGTCGACTGCCACGTTCGCATCCGGCGGCGGCCGTTGATGGCGAAGAACCAGACGAAGGCGCCGATGACCGCCAGCCAGAGCAGCGGGAAGATCGGCCACCAGACACCGGGTCCGTGCCAGTGGTCGCCGTGGGCGAGAACGGTGGTCTGGATCGTGTCGAGCGTCATGTCGCTCACCTCTCGGATCGTGGTGGGTGTTGCTGTCGTCCACCCATCGTTCGATCCGCGGCGTCCCGCGTCGTCAGCCGTGCGCAGGCTCCTGACCTACGCGGATCTGCGTAGCCGGCGTACGCCGCACGCTGACGACGCCAGGGTCACCGCGTCCTAGGGTCGACACGTGTCCCCGCCCCGTCGACCGCCGAGCTGGCTGTTCGACCTGCGCTTCGTGCTTCCTCTGCTGCTCATCGGGCTCGGTGGCACGCGGCAGGCCGCGCACGCCCAGCCGGACGTGCCGCGGGACATCGACCACTGGGCCTACCTGCTCGTCGTCGTGGCGGTGCTCGCCCTGCTTGCCCGCCGCCGTCACCCATGGCTCGCGCTGGCTCTCAACACCGCCGCGGTCTCCGCCTACGTCGTCGCGGGCTATGCCTTCGGGCCGATCCTGCTCACGGTGCCGGTCCTGGCGATCGGGCTGGCGTCGATGTGGCCCCGACGCCGCGCGGCGCTCGCGGTAGGCCTCGAGGTAACAGCCGTTTTCGTCGCCACGGCGCTGCGGGTGACCGCGGTCGACGGCGGCGAGTCATGGAGCCGTCTCGGCGCGGCCTGGCTGGTGTGGGCGCCGATCATGCTCGCGGCGTTCGCGATCGGTGCCACCGCGCGCGTCCGCCGTGAGTCCTATGCAGGCGTACGCGCGGAGCAGGCCCGGCGGGCCGCCTCCGAGGAGCAGCTGCGGATGGCACAGGAGCTGCACGACGTGGTCGGCCACGGTCTCGCGGTCATCGCGATGCAGGCGGGCGTTGCCCTGCACGTGCTCGATCGCGACACCGAGAAGGTCCGCGAGTCGCTCGAGGCGATCCGCACGATGAGCAAGGAGTCGCTCGACGGGCTGCGCACCGAGCTTGCGCAGCTCCGCGCCGGGACGGGTGACGCGCCCGAGCGCCGACCGCTGCCCGGCATCGCAGACCTGCCGCTGCTCGTGCAGCGCGTGCGCGCGGGCGGTGTCGACGTGCGGCTCGAGGTGGCCGGCCCCGTGACCGGGTTGCCGACCGAGCTGAGCTCCGCGACGTACCGCATCGTCCAGGAGTCGCTGACCAACGTGCTCCGGCACGCCGACGCGGGCGAGGCGCTGGTGCGGGTGGTCGCCGTCGAGGGGACGCTCGAGGTCGACGTCACCGACCAGGGACGCGGCGGCGACCTCACGGGCGAGGGCACCGGCATCCGCGGGATGCGCGAGCGGGCGGCCGCTCTCGGCGGGACGCTCGACGCCGGGCCGGTCAGCGGCGGCGGCTTCCGCGTGGCTGCACGGTTGCCGGTGCCGGCCCGCACGGCGGAGCCTGCCCGGTGACGGCAGTCCGGGTGGTGGTCGTCGACGACCAGGCGCTGGTGCGGATGGGGCTGCGCACCCTGCTCGGCTCGGAGGACGACACCGATCTGGTTGGCGAGGCCGCGGACGGGCAGGCGGGGCTCGACCTGGTGCGCGCGACTGTGCCGGACGTCGTCCTGCTCGACATCCGGATGCCCGTCCTCGACGGCCTCGCCGTCCTGCGCGCGATCAGTGAGGACGAGTCCCTGTCGTCGGTGCGGGTCGTGATGCTCACGACCTTCGAGCTCGACGAGTACGTCTTCGAGGCGCTGCGTCATGGCGCCAGCGGCTTCATCCTCAAGGACGCCGACCCGGCAGAGCTGCTGCAGGCGGTGCGCGTCGTCGCCGACGGTGGCTCGTTGCTGTCGCCGACCGTGACGCGGCGGGTGATCGCGCAGTTCGCCGGCCCCTCGTCGGTCGCGACCGCGCCGCATCCGGAGCTCGGCCGGCTGACCGACCGGGAGCGCGAGATCCTCGGCTGGGTGGCGACCGGCCGGTCCAACGACGAGATCGCCGCGGCGCTCTTCGTCAGCCCGGACACCGTCCGCACCCACGTCAGCCGCGCGATGGTCAAGCTGCACGCCCGCGACCGCGCGCAGCTCGTGGTCTTCGCGATCCAGTCCGGGATCACGGCCCCGGACCAGGGCTGAGGTCGTGATCCAGGGGTCGCCTCAGGGGCCGCCGAGGGTCGGGTCAGGGGCCGCCCCCGATGGAATCCGCGGCCGGCGCAGGCAGTGTCGTGGTGTACGGCAGACCGCCCACACCTGACTCAGGAGACCCGACACCCATGAACGGCTTGAACGACTTCCACGACCGCCTGCGCCGCGAAGGCCTCTCCAGACCCCGCGACGGCAGGTGGCTCGGTGGCGTCTGCGCAGGCCTCGGGCGCCGCTTCGGGATCGACCCCGGGCCGGCCCGGCTGCTCTTCGTCCTCAGCCTGATCGTGCTGCCCGGCAGCCAGCTGATCGTCTACCCGCTGCTCTGGATCCTGATGCCGAGCGAGCAGACCGGCGTGGTGCCCGCAACGTCAGCAGCCTGACTAAGGCCTCCGGTCGCACAAGGTAGGCACTCCTCCCGATGTGCGGACGGGCTCACCGGCGGACGGTGGGACCAGACCCCGACGAGCGGGGTCACCCGCACCCAGGAGCCCGCCATGACCAGCACCGCCTACCACTCCTCGCTCACCGGCGCGCTCGCCGGCGAGCACATCTCCGACCTGCTGCGCGACGCGGCCTTGGCCCGCAAGGCCAAGGAGCTGCCCGCGCGGGAGCCGTACAAGACGCCCCGCCGGCGGCCCGCCTGGTGGCTGCGCGGCACGGGCCGCCCGGCCCTCGCCTGAGGCACCCCGCGGGGTCGCCGGCCCGGCCGGTCACCCCGCGGGGAACAGCCAGGCCAGACTGGCCGACGCCGCACTGCGGTAGGCCTCCCGGCCGGGCTGCGCGCCGTACGCCAGGTCCTCGAGAGCCGCGCACCGCGCGACGAAGAGGACCCGGTCCCGGAACCCGGGGTCGGTGGGACCGCCATAGGCGGCCACCGCCCTGTCGGTGAACGTCGGGCCGAAGTCCCGCAGCAGGCGGCCGAAGTCGACCGCCGGGTCCGAGACAGCCGCGTCGGTCCAGTCGATGACGCCGGTGAGCGCGCCGGCCGCCTCGAGCAGGTGCTCGGCACCAAGGTCGTTGTGGACGAGCACCCGGTGCGGGCCGGGTGCGGGCACCGCTTCGCGCAGGGTCGCGAGCAGCCGGTCCGGGCCGGTGAGGTCGTCGAGCCAGGGCGTCAGGTCGTCACCCTCGTGCGGGAGGGCGGCGAGCTCAGTGACGTCCACGGCGTGCAGGCGGCGCAGGGACGCACCGACCGCGTCGGCGAGGTCTAGCGACGCACGACGACCCAGCAGCGTCATCCCGGGCAGCCAGCGGTAGGCAAGGACTCCCTCGATGTCATCGACGAGCTCCGGGACGGGCACCTCGCAACCGAGATCGCGCCCGACGAGGACGCGCAACAGATCGGCCTCCCTGCCGACCGCGGCTGGGTCACCGACGCGGACGGCAAGGTGGCCGAGGCGGTAGACCGTGTTGTCCAGCCCGCCGCCCACCCGGGTCAGCCCGGACGCGGACAGCGACGGCAGGTGCCGCTCGACCGCGGCGCGTGCGCGTTCACCGTGAGACCTCATGCCGACTCGACGCAACCTGGTACAACAGGCGCCATGGCTGACACCGAGATCCGGGCCCTGACTCTCTTCGCCCAGGTCTCCGATGCGTCTGCCGCTGCCATCGCTGCCAGCGGCGTGACGGAGGTGCCCGCCGGCCAGGTCCTGGCGCAGGCCGGCGACCACGGCGGCGGCATGTTCGTCGTCCTCGACGGCACCGTCGTCGTCGAGCGCGGTGACCTGCACATCGAGATGGGCCGCGACGACTTCTTCGGCGAGCTCGCCCTCCTGGTCCCCGACTCCCCGCGCATCGCCCGGGTCCGCGCCGTGACGGACGCCCGCGTCATCGCCGTCCCGCGCGACATGTTCGAACACCTGCTGGAGACCGAGCCGTCCTTCTCGCGCGCGCTCCTCCGCGAGATCGCCGCCCGACTCGTCCAGGCCCGCACCGGGCACTGACTCCTGGTCAGGGGGCCGGCCGGCAGTCGGCCGGCCCGGCCCCGGTCGTGGCCTCGGTCATCGTCTCCGCCTCGGTGCCGGTGCTGTCGACCCTCGGTCAAGACCTCACGACCTGGGCACTCGACTGAGACCCGCAGATTGCTGGGGATCCGTGAGCGGAGGCGGAGGGATTTGAACCCTCGATGGGGTTGAAGCCCCAAACCGCATTAGCAGTGCGGCGCCATAGACCGGACTAGGCGACGCCTCCCCGCGCCGGTCGCCCGGCGCGCCGCACAGGTTACCTGCCGCCCGACAGGCCGGGCAAAGCAGTCACACCAGCAGCCGCCCCCACCGTGCGCAAGGTCGTTTGCGACATGAGGCGGGGCCGACACGCCGTCCGGTCGGCGTGTCGGGGGCAGGAATGTCGCAAACCGGCGCGGGGCCGGGTTACCGGTTCGAACGACCCATGCGGTCGGAGGAGCCCGGGTCCCTCCTGCGCAGCGTCCCGCGCTGGTGATCCCGCAGGTCGATGACCTCGGCCGCGGCCGGGTGCGCGTCGCCCACGACGTCATAGCCGATGCGGTCGGCGGGGACGCCGAGGGACACCAGCCGGTCGTGCGTCACCCGGGTCATGGCCGGTGAGCCGCAGACCAGCACGTCGCGCTCGGCCCAGTAGCCCTGCCGCGCGAGCACGTCCGGCAGCAGCCCCTGCTCGCCGGCGAAGCCCGGGTCGTCGGAGACGACCGGGACGACCGAGAACCACGAGTTCAGCGCCGACATGCGGTGCAGCGCCGCCATGTCGTAGAGGTCGCGGGTGTGCCGGACACCGAAGTAGAGCGTGACGCTTCGGCTGGTGTTCCACCTGGTCATGCCGTCGATGATCGACTTGATCGGCGCCAGGCCGGTGCCGCCGGCCACAGCCAGGATGTCGCGTCCGGACTGCTGGTCGACACGCATCTCACCCTGGGGTGCTCCGAGTCGGAGGACGTCGCCGACCTGTGCGCGCCACACGAGCGGCCCGCTGACCCAGCCGTTGTCGAGGGCGCGGACGTGGAACTCGAGGAGGCCGTCCGGGCTCGGAGCGGTCGCCATCGAGTACGTCCGCCAGGACCGTGGCCGGTAGGGGGTCTCGATGCTGGCGTACTGACCGGGCTCGTAGTCATAAGGCCGGTCGGGCCGGATGACGAGCAGGGCGAGGTCGGGCGCCCGTCGCTCGTGGGCGACGATCTCGCCGCGCCACCAGGCCGGCTGGGTGGTCGCAGCCTCGCGGGCGCCATCGAGCATGGTGTCCGCCATCAAGGCGTAGGCCCGCTGCCACGCCTGCTCGAGCTCTGGCACCCAGATGTCGTCGCCGAAGCGCTGAAGGGTGGAGATCAGCGCACGGCCCACCACGTCGTAGTCCTCGGCGCGCACGCCGAACTTGCGGTGGTCGCGTCCGAGCCGGTGCAGCATCGGCACCAGCCGCTCCGGCTCGGCGAAGTGCCGCACCGCACCTGTGAGCGCTCGGAAGAACCGGTCCCGTTGCTGATCCATGGCCGCTGGGAAGAGTGACCGGAGCTCGGGGGCCTCGAGGAACATCGCCGCGTAGAAGTAGCCGACCATGCGGTCCGTCCGGCTGCCCAGGAGGCGCAGGCTCTCGTCGAGCATGGCGATCTCGTCGGGCTGGAGGGCTGACCGGGAATCCACGTGTGGTGCTCCGCTGGGCAGGGGCGCCGCGTGCGGATCGTCGTGCGGCGGCATGCCGGTCAGGGTAGCGAGCCTGTCCGGAAGGTCCCATTCTCGGGCGTGTCACCGCCCGGCTGTCACCCTGCTGGGGGGTCCCCCCAGGCGTCCGTCGTGCCGATGCCCAGCGCATGATCTGGCGTGTGACGCGCATCACCCGGCCACGGCTGCATCGGCTCGCCCTCCCCGCGGCCGCCGTGCTGGCCCTGTCCGTGTCGACACTGGCCGCCGGTGGCTCGACCGCGGTGGGCGCCGGACGTACCGTCCCTGGCACGTCCTGCCCGGTCTTCCCGGCGAGCAGCGTGTGGCACGCCGACGTCAGCAGACTGCCGGTGCACGCGCGCAGCGCGCAGTGGCTCTCGAACATGTCCACCGACCGCGACCTGCACCCGGACTTCGGACCGTCCTTCGGCGAGCAGCCGGTCCCTTACGGCATCCCCATCACTGTCGTCGGGGGCGATCACGCGAAGGTCCGGGTCCGCTTCGACTACGCCGACGAGAGCAACCGGGTTCGCTACCCGCTCGGCAGGGACACCAAGATCGAGGGCGGCCGGGCCTCCGACGGCGACCGGCACGCGATCGTCGTCGACAGGAGCACCTGCAAGCTCTACGAGACCTGGGCGACCCGCAAGACGTCGACCGGCCGGTGGCGCGCCGGCTCCGGTGCCACGTGGAAACTCACCAGCAACGCGCTGCGGCCCGACGGCTGGACCTCGGCGGACGCGGCCGGCCTGCCGATCCTCCCCGGTCTGCTCCGTCTCGGCGAGGTGCGCAACGGCACCGTCGACCACGCGATCCGCTTCACGACCGACGTCACCGACCGCAGCCACGTCTGGCCGGCGCGGCACGACGCCGGCTCGGTGAGCAACTCCGCCTACCCGCCGATGGGCGCGTGGTTCCGGCTGAAGTCGTCGTACTCCTCCGCCGGGCTGCGCGCCGACACCAAGGTCGTGCTGGCCGCGATGAAGCGCCACGGGCTGGTGCTCGCGGACAACGGGTCGCCGTGGTACTTCCAGGGCACCGCGTCGTCGAAGTGGCCGACCGGTCTGCTCGACGAGCTGAAGTCGATCCCGGCCTCGGCCTTCGAGGCGGTCGACACCTCGTCGCTGCGGGTCAGCGCCGACAGCGGGGCCACCCGGACCCCGTAGTCGCGACTAGACCAACTGCGAGGGGGCACGACTGGGACGTGCCGGCGCCCCTCGTGACCGACCTCAGCGGCCTGGCCGGCTGGGTCCTCGACGTCATCCAGGCCATGGGAGCCGTCGGCGTCGCGGCCCTCGTCGCGCTCGAGAACGTCTTCCCGCCGCTGCCCAGCGAAGTCATCCTGCCGCTCGCCGGGTTCCTCGCCGGCCAGGGCAAGCTCTCGCTTGCCGCGGTCCTCGTCGCCGCCACCGTCGGCTCGGTGGTCGGCGCTCTGGTCCTCTACTGGGCCGGTGCCGCGATGGGCCGCGAGCGGCTGCGTCGGATCGCCGAGCGCACGCCGCTGATGGACGCCGACGACGTCGACCGCGCGCAGGCGTGGTTCGACCGGCACGGGCGCACGGCGGTGCTCGCCGGCCGGCTGGTGCCGGGTGTCCGGTCCCTCATCTCGATCCCCGCCGGTGTCTCGCGGATGCCGCTGCTCCCCTTCCTCGCCTACACGACGCTGGGCAGCGCGGCCTACAACGCGGTGCTCGTCCTGCTCGGCCACCAGCTCGGCAGCCGGTGGACGTCGGTGGAGAAGTACAGCGACCCGATCAACTACGGCATGTACGCCCTCATCGCGCTCGGGATCGTGGTCGCGGTCCTCCGCCGGGCGAAGCACCGCCGCACCGACCGGCAGCGCGAGGGGCAGCTGGCCCAGCGCTAGCGGTCGCGTGCCGGGAACCGCAGGACCCGCACGAATCGCCGACCCGCCGTGGCCCCCACACCGACCAGACCGGCGATCAGCACGGCCTGGACGGCACGCTGGCCGCCGGTGAGCCGGTCGTCGGCGTAGCCGCCGTCGAACATGCCGGACACGACCGCCACCGTCACGGCCGCGGTGAGCAAGGCGGCACCGACCAGCGCGCGCCGCCGGTGGGTGCCGGCAGCGAGCACCGCGGTCACCACCTGGAAGGCGGTCATCGGGAGGGGCACCGAGAGGTGGCCGTCGGGCCCGAGCGCGTCAAGGTAGCTGGGGCTGAGGTCGCCGGCCACGGAGACCGCGGCCCCGGCCAGCGAGACAACGGTGACGGCACCCACTGCCGCCAGCACGGCGCGGTCCGGGGGCACCGAGGTGTCGTCGGGCGAGTCGAGGGCTGACGTCTGCTGGTCGGTCACGGCCACATCGAACACCGCCGGGCTTGCGATCGCCTTGCGGCCCGCTGGCGGCGGGTCGTCACAGCAGGAGCGGTACGGCCGACACCGCCGCCAGCGCGAGCACGGCCTTCTCGAACTGCGCCTGGTCCAGGCGGCGCACCACGAGGACCCCGCCCACCGCGCCGACGGCCACCAGCGGCGCAAGGGCCAGGTCGAGCAGCAGCGACCCCGGCGCGACGAGCCCGAGCCCGATGCTGAAGGGCAGCTTGGCGAGGTTGACCAGGAAGAAGAACCAGGCGGCCGTCCCGAGGAACTCCAGCATCGCCAAGCCGGACAGCAGCAGGTAGATCGTCATGACGGCGCCCGCGGCGTTGGCGACCATCGTCACGAAGCCGGCCGCGACACCGGCGGCCGCCGCCAGCAGCCGGTGGCCCCAGGCCGCCCGCGCGCCATCGTCCCCCTCGGCAGATCCCTCGACCAGCCGGGCCAGCCGGCCACCACCGGTGACCAGCTGCACGACGGCGAGCACCAGCAGCACGCCTCCGATCGTCCGGCGCATGACCGTGTCGTCGGAGACGGCGACGAAGCCGGCGCCGGTCACGATGCCGACTCCCACCCAGGGCACCAGACGGCGGATGAGGCCCCAGTCGGTGTGCTGCCGGTAGTAGGCGATGGCGAAGAGGTCACCCAGGATCAACAGCGGCAGGATCGTCCCCGTCGACTCCCGGGCCGGCAGCACCAGGGCGAACGCCGCGACCGCGATCGAGCCGGTGCCGCTGACCGCCGTCTTGGCGAAGCCGATCGCGACCACGCCGAGGGCGAGCAGTGTCCAGTCGAGCGCCGACAGCTCCGGCACGCGCGGCGCCCGTCAGGCTGTCTGCGAGTGCCGGGCACCCTCGACGACCAGCAGGTCGACGACGGCACGGGCAGTCATCGGGCGCCCGAGGTGGAAGCCCTGCCCGAGGTCGCAGTGCATGTCGCGGAGCCGGTCCAGCTGTGCCGTGCGCTCGATGCCCTCCGCGACGGTGCGCAGCCCGAGGTTGTGCGCGAGGTCGATGATCGTGGCGACCAGGAAGCCGCTCTGCTCGCGGTGACCGAGCTCGCCGACGAACTCCTTGTCGATCTTCAGGACGTCGACCGGGAGCTGGCGCAGCCAGCTGAAGGACGAGTAGCCCGTGCCGAAGTCGTCGACCGCGATGCGCACGCCCAGCGCCTTGAGCTCCTGGAGCCGCTGGATCGTCGACTCCACGTCCGTCATGACCGCGCTCTCGGTGATCTCGAGGTTGACCCGGCCGGGCTCGACGCCGGACTCCCGCAGGACCCGGTCGACATCCTGCTCGAAGTCGGGTCGACGCAGCTGCCGCTGCGAGACGTTGACGCTGACGGTGACCAGCGGGTGCAGGACGCTCCACTCCGCCATCTGCCGGCAGGCGTCCTGGAGCACCCACAGCCCGAGCGGCACGACGAGCCCCGTCTCCTCGGCGAGCGGGATGAAGGAGTCCGGGGCCATCAGCCCACGCTGCGGGTGCTCCCACCGCACCAACGCCTCGAGCCCGACAAGCCGTCCGGTCTCCATCGACACGATCGGCTGGTAGTGCAGCACGAACTCGTCGTTGTCCAGCGCGCGCTGCAAGCCCGCCCGAAGGTCGAGCCGGTGCACCGCGGCGGCATGCATGTGCGACTCGAAGATGGCGTAGCGGCCCTTGCCGTCCGTCTTGACGACGTACATCGCGGCATCGGCGTTGCGGACCAGCTCCTCCGGGTCCTCCGTCTCCGGGCCGGCGAAGGCGACGCCGATGCTCGCGTGGGCGAAGACCTCGCGGCCGTCGATGACCATCGGCTGGGCAAGCGTCGCGAGGATGCGCTCGACCGCGACGACCGCCGCTTCCTCGGCCGGCAGGTCGGCGAGCAGCATCGCGAACTCGTCGCCGCCGAGCCGCGCGGTCGTGTCGCCGGGTCGGAGCAGGCCTTCGAGCCGGCCGGACACGGCGCGCAGCAGTGCGTCGCCGGCGGCGTGGCCGAGGCTGTCGTTGATGGTCTTGAAGTCGTCCAGGTCGAGCAGCAGGACCGCCATCGCGAGGCCGTCGCGGCCCCGCCGGCGCAGGGCGTGCGCGACGCGGTCGGTGAAGAGCGCGCGGTTGGCCAGCCCGGTGAGCTCGTCGTGGAACGCCTGGTGGGTCAGCGTGAGCTCGAAGCGCTTCCGCTCGCTGATGTCACGGATGGTGACCAGGGTCGCGCCGACGCTCGGGTCGGCCTGCAGGTTGTTGAGCACTGCTTCGACGTCCACGAACGCGCCGTCCTGGCGGCGCAGCCGCAGCTCGAGGCGGCGGCTGAGTCCGGGCCGGGCCAGCACCTCGGTCAGCTGCGACTGCAGTCGGAGCAGGTCCGTCGGGTCGCTGAGGTCCTCGAGCCCGAAGCCCAGCAGCGCGTCCGTCGGGTAGCCGAGGATGCGCTCCGCGGAGGTGCTCTGGTAGGTCACCAGTGCTGACCGGTCGACGAGCAGGATCGCGTCGGAGGAGTTCTGCACGAGGGCGCGGAACCG
Organism: uncultured Actinomycetota bacterium; assembly: GCA_963762865.1. GTDB lineage: Bacteria > Actinomycetota > Actinomycetes > JACCUZ01 > JACCUZ01 > DATHAP01. The sequence continues at coordinate 267,140 of CAVXNC010000003.1, read as the reverse complement.
CGCCTCGCCCTGCCGCAGGTGCAGCTCGGCGCTCAGCGTCTGGGACTCCAGGGCCAGACCCAGCTGGGCGGCCAGCGTGTCGAGAGTCTCGAGCGTCCCGTGGTCCGGCGGTGTGGCGGTGACGACCAGCACCAGAGCGAGCAGCTCGTCGTGCACCGCGACCCGGCGGACCACGAGGTGACCGCGACGGCCGCGCAGGTCGAGACGCGCGGTCAGGTCACGGTCCAGCGCCTCGACTCGCGGCCAGCCCGGCTCGGCGGCTTCCACGGCGCGAAGAAGGGGGTGGGCAACCGGCTTGCCCGCGGTCTGCGCCCGGCGACCGCCTGCGGTGACGACCACCTCGTCGCCGGGCTCGTTGCTGACGGCAGCGAGGTCGACGATCCGGCTGACGACCACCGTGCTCCCGAGCAGCAGGTCCACCGCGTCGAGCGCAGCCGCGTGCACGCCCCGGCGGTCGCCACCGGCGACGAAGGCAGCGGCCGCCGAACGCAGGGTCCGCTCGCGCTCAGCGGTGAGAGCGACCGACTTCATCAGCAGCCCCACGCGGATCAGGACGAGCAACATCAGCAGCACCATGCCGAAGACGAGCACAGCGAAGTCCTCGGAGTCGCCGCGCACGGCCTGCAGGCCGATGGTCAGCGGCGGGAGCAGGAGCACCGAACCGAGCAGCACGAGCCGGACCATGGCGACGCCGGGCTCCTCGCGGGGAGGCGTCGCATCAGTCATCGTGCGCATCGACGGGTGCAGCGCGGCAGCGCCGGCCAGCGCAGCGGCGAGCAGCCAGGCCGCATGGGCCCACGCCGGCGCCAGGCCCTGCGACGGGTCTGCGGTGAGCAGCACCGCGACATCGGTCCCGACCAGGACGCCGCTACCCGCCGCCACAAAGGCAAAGGCGGGGCTCTGCACGTCGTCGACGACCAGCCGGGTCACGAGGGCGAGTAGCAGGACGTCACCGACCAGGAAGCCGAGCTGTACCGCCGTCGAGCGGCGGTCGGCACCGTCCAGGTCGACCACGAAGACCCAGTAGCCCAGCGCCGCCGTCGTCGCGACCACCGATGAGTCGACCAGGCCGGGCCAGCTCGGCCCGGATCGGCGTGCCTGGTGCACCGCGGCCAGCGCTGCGAGCAGCAGGGGGTAGCCCGCCAGCCGCACGTCGTCGGCCCAGTCGGCGACGAGACTGGCCAGCGCTCGCGGCGAGGAACACGGTGAGCGCGGCGGCGAGCAGCCACCACGGGCGTCGGCTGTCGGGCTTGTTCAGGCGTACGCCCGCAAGGACGGCCAGTGGGGCGGCCGCGGCCACCATCAGTTCGGTCGCGGTCCGTAACGACCCGTCGGGCACGACCACCACGGCCAGGGCTGCCGCTGCTGCGACCACCGCGAAACCCAGTGCCGTCCCCGCTCCGACGGATGCCCAAGACGGCAGCGCGGCCCCGGAGGCGGCCCGGGACGCCGCAGCGCGGGCCGACCGGTCGCGCGCATGACCGGCAGCCCGTCGGGCGGACATCCGAGGCATAGGCCGAGATAACCACGCATGAGCGTCATCACCTAGCGTCACCACGGAGGTCATCGAACCTTTACCCCAGCGGCAGGCATCGCTGGCCGGACTTGTCCGCATTCCAGCGGGTAGGGCGCCGCGTCCGGAGCTCGAGCTGGTCAGCCGCCGGCCATCGCGCCGATGACCAGGAAGGGCTCCTCGCCACGTACGACCCTCTCGGGCAGCGGCGCGTCCGGCTCCTCGTGGGACAGGTCCTGCTCGCACGCGTAGAACCGGACGAACGCCCGGCGCTTGGCCGTGGCGCGGTCGCGGATCGTGCCGAGCAGCATGGGGAAGTCGGCCTCGAGGGCGTCGAGGACCGAGCGCTGCGTCACGTCGCCGTCGACCTCGACGTGGACCTCGCCCTGAACCTTCGCCATCGAGCGCAGGTGCGCAGGCAGGACGACGCGGATCTCGGTCGCGCTGGTGGCACTCATCGCGGTCGCCCCCGACTCACGTCAGCGTCTGGACCTCGACCGAGAGCACGGCCGGCAGGTCGCGCACGATCGGGGCCCATGAGTCACCGGAGTCGTTGGAGGCGTAGACCTGGCCTCCGGTGGTGCCGAAGTAGATGCCGCACGACTCGTGCTGGTCGACCGCCATCGCGTCGCGCAGCACGTTGACGTAGCAGTCGGACTGCGGCAGGCCCTCGGTCAGCGCCTCCCACTCGTCGCCACCGGTGCGGCTGCGGTAGACGCGCAGCTTGCCGTCGGGCGGGTAGTGGTAGGAGTCGCTGAGGATCGGGACGACGTAGATGGTCTCGGCCTCGTGCGCGTGCACCGCGATCGGGAAGCCGAAGTCGCTGGGCAGGTTGCCGCTGACCTCCTGCCAGGAGTCACCGCCGTCCTTGGTGCGCATGACGTCCCAGTGCTTCTGCATGTAGAGGACGTCGGGGTTCGACGGGTGCATGTCGATGCGGTGGACGCAGTGCCCGACCTCGGAGTCCTGGTCGGGGATCTCGCCCGAGCGCAGTCCCTTGTTGATCGGCTGCCAGGTCTGGCCGCCGTCCCGGGTGCGGAAGGCGCCGGCGGCGGAGATGGCGACGTAGAGCGTCTCCGGGTCGCTCGGGTGCTGGATGATCGTGTGCAGGCACATGCCGCCGGCGCCAGGCTGCCACTGCGGGCCGGTGTCGTGCTTGCGCAGCCCGGACAGCTCGGTCCAGGTCGTGCCGGCGTCGGTCGACTTGAAGAGCGCCGCGTCCTCGACGCCCGCGTAGACGGTGTCCGCGTCGTGCAGCGACGGCTCGAGGTGCCAGACCCGGGTGAAGGCCCAGTCGCGAAGCGAGCCGTCGTACCACTGGTGCTGGCCCGGGACCCCGTCGTAGCTGAAGTCGTTGCCGACCGGCTCCCAGCTCCCGCCGCCGTCGTCGGAGCGGTGGATGACCTGGCCGAACCAGCCGCTCGACTGCGAGGCGTAGATCCGGTCGGGGTTCAGCGTGGACGCCTTGACGTGGTAGATCTCCATGCCCGGGAAGTGCGGGCCGTCCACCTTCCACTCGGTGCGCGCCTCGTCCGAGGTGAGGACGAAGGCGCCCTTGCGGGTCCCGACGAGGACTCGTGTGCCAGCCATGCGCTGCTCCCAACGGTTCCGGTCAGCCTCCGGCCAGACGCTACTCGCCCGACCTGACAGCTCCGACTCCCCCTGCGGCCGGAACTCATCGGTCCGCAGCCGGACGGGTCGTCCGTGCCTCCAGCACGCTGCGCGACGATGGAGGGGTCAGGACCAAGGCCGCCGCGCCGCGGGGCCTGCGTCCTTCGAGGAGGTCGTCGACATGACAACGGTGTGCGTGGCAGGTGCCACCGGCTGGACCGGGCGAGCCATCGCCGAGGCGGTGCTGGCGGCCGACGACCTCCAGCTGGTGTCGGCGGTCGGGAGGCGGGCGGCCGGGCAGGACCTCGGGTCGGCGTGGGACACCGACCCGGTCGGCGTGCCCGTGTCCGCGCTGGTCGACGACGCCGCTCTCGACGGTGTGGATGTGCTGGTCGACTTCACCACCCACGATGCAGCCAAGCAGCACGCGCTCGTCGCGATCGCCGCCGGTGTGCACGTCGTCATCGGCACCTCCGGACTGACGGCGGCCGACTTCGCCGAGATCGACGCTGCCGCCCGCGCGAACAGCGTCGGCGCCGTCGCCGCCGGCAACTTCTCGCTGACGGCGGCGATGGCCCAGGCCGCCGCGCTGCTGGTCGCCCCGCACCTCGGCCATCGCGAGATCGTCGACTACGCGTCGGCGGGAAAGCTCGACGCTCCGAGCGGCACCGCCCGCGAGCTCGCCGAGCGCCTCGGCGACGTCGCGCCTGCACCCGACGCGGTCGTCGCGGTGGCCGACGTGGCCGGCTCGCGCGAGGCTCGCGGCACGACAGTCGCCGGGACCCAGGTGCACTCGGTGCGGCTCCCGAGCTTCGTCGTGTCGACCGAGGTCGTCTTCGCCCTCCCCGACGAGCGTCTCGTCATCCGCCACGACGCCGGACCTACGCCCGCGCCGTACGTCGCGGGGACCCTGCTCGCGGTCCGTACGGTGCCTCGGCTGGTCGGTCTGGTCCGCGGCCTCGACACGCTGCTGCTCGGCCGGCTGGACTGACGGCGGAGACGGCTCCGGTCTGCGTCGCCGCAACGGCGGAAACCATCCTGTCAGGGTGATGCGGGCAGGCTCAGGCAGAGGAGGATTCGTTCCGGCGTCACCTGGCCGCGCCGTCTGCCTGTCGAACCTGGGCGCCGCCACGGTCCCGGCGGTACGTGTGGCGCCCCTGGGCTCGCCGGAGGACTACACCGGAGGACGACATGACCGCATTCACTGTGTGGAAGTTCGAGACGCCGGAGGGCGCGGAGCATGCTTCTGCGCTGCTCGACGGCGCGGCCGACGAAGGCCTGATCAAGATGCTCGACCATGCGGTCGTCTCGTGGCCGGTCGGGGCGAAGCGCCCGGAGACGGATCACCAGCACGACTCTGTCCGACACGGCGGTGCCTGGGGCGCCCTGTGGGGACTGCTGTTCGGCGCGATGTTCCTGGTGCCCGTGCTCGGTGCGGCCGCGGGAGCCGCCATCGGCGGGCTGTCGAAGGCCACGCGAGGGGTGGGGATCACCAAGGAGCAGCTGGAGACGATCCGCGCGGAGATCACCGAGGGGACATCGGCCCTGTTCCTCGTGACCGAGCAGGGAGATCTGGATCGGGTCGGCGAGCGCTTCCACGGCACGCACATGAAGCTCGTCGACACGAACCTCACCGATGCCGAGCAGAAGCTGCTGCTGGAGACCTTCGGCGACCACTAGGCGCCTGCCTCTGTCAGATCGGCGCCCTCATCCCCGCCGGGCGATTCCCCGAAGGCTCCCTGCGCCTAGCGTCCGAGGACATGGCCGTGCTGCTGCTGCTCTCGCCCGCGGCGATGCTTCTGCTCGTCCTCGGGCTGGAGCGCCTGGAGCGGCACCTCCCGACTGAGCCCGAGACCACATCGGTGCCGACACCGGGCTGACCTTCCGGACGGACGGAGCGAGGCATGGCGAACGGCCGAGAACTGCGCGGCCTCGACCGCAGGTCGATGCGAGGTCGTCTCGCAAGCGGTCTGCTCGGGCTGGTGCTGCTTCTCCTCGTCGGGGCCTGCTCAGGGAGCGGGGGTGGCGAGGGACTGCCGAGCGTCACGGCTACGCCGAGCCGGACGCTGAGCGCCACCTTGCCCTCGGTGGCACTGCCATCCGAGTCGCGGGACTCCGCGACGCTGCCATCTGAGTCACAGGGGTCCACTACGGCGATCGAGGAGTCAACACCCGAGGAGTCAACACCCGAGGAGTCCGAGGAGTCCGAGTCCGCGCCGGCGGTGATCGACCGCACCTCGGAGCCGCCGTCATCGAGCGTCCAGACGTCCGAAGAGGTCAGCGACTCGCCGACCGCTGCCACGACGACTGCGGCGGAGGCCTCCGACAGCGAAGACTCCTCCGCCTGGCTCCTGTGGGTGCTGGCCGCTCTCGTCATCGCTGCCGTCGCCATCGCCCTGTGGCAGCGCAGCCGGTCCCGACGTCGTGACCAACGCTCCGCGTTCGACCTCGCCCTGGCCGAGGCCCGCTGGCTCGGACAGGAGGCGCTGCCTACCCTGATGTCGGTGCCGAGCGACGAACGTCGGGGGGCCTGGAGAGTCACCCGGCCCAGAGTCGCGGCCCTCGAGGAACGGCTGGGGGAGCTGGCCTCGCCGGGCTCCGACTCCATCGCCGCCGTGGACGCCCAGCATCTCAAGACGGCGGTCACCGGCGTCCGAAGCGCCCTGGACGACGAGGCCCAGTCGACCGGTCCCGAGGCAGCAGCCGAGGCCCACGGCGCTGCCCGGCAGGCCGCTCGTCAGCTGGACCAGGTGCTGAGCGAGGTGTTGCCGTCCGCTCACGGCAACACGTAGGAGCGTTGCAGCACGTGCACGTGCCAGATCATCCGCGCCGGATGGTGACGGCACCTCAGGGCCGAAAGACTGTTGCGGCATGCCGGTGCAAGTCCCCACGGAGTCTGTGAGTGCACATGAGGGCTGACGCGTCGCAGGGACGCCGGGCGGTCGCGGGTCTGGTTGTCGGCGGGGCGCTGCTGATGTTCGCGGCGTCAGGTTGCAGCGGCGTGGACGAGGATTCCGCGATCAAGGTGGCCGAGGCCCGGCTGGCGGCCAGCGAGAATGCCCTCGCGGACGCCAAGGCCGACCTTGCGGACAAGACAGCGGCGTTCTGCGACGCGAGCGCCACCTACATCACGTCGCTGGACCGGTATGGCGACGTGCTCACTCAGAGCGCCCCGACAGTCGGCGACGTCAAGGAGGCGGGCGCCGACCTGGCGCAGCCGCGGGAGGATGCCACAGCGGGGGCCGAGAGTGCCGTAGCGGCGCAGCAGGCCGTCATCGACGCGAAGCAGGAGCTGGCGGATGCCAAGGCAGCCCTGGCGGCGGCGAAAGGCACCGGCTCGGCGGCGGCGAGCACGCCAGCCAGCCCGAAGCCGTTGGCGCCGGCGGCCACGGTCAAGCTGGTCCAGGACGCCGAGTCGCAGTTCAGCTCCGCGCAGCAGGGCATCACCGACGAGACGCCCCTGTCGCAAGCCTCGCAGCAGTTCAACGCCGCCGCCGTGGCGCTGGAGATGTCCTGGCTCCGGCTGTTCTCGGACGCCGGCTGCCTCACCGACGAGCAACAACAACAGGCGGAGGCGGCGGTCAGCGACTACACGCGGGCCCTGCAGAAGTCCTTGCGCGCAGCCGGCTACTACGACGGAGAGGTCACCGGGGTGTACGGCCCAGCGACGGTGGACGCCGTGGAGGCGTTGCAGAAGGCACACGGTCTGCCGAGCACGGGCACAGTCGACAAGGCGACCGCCGCCGCTCTCCAGGGCGACCTGTCAGCCAAGGGCGGCGCCGCCGCCCAGCAAGAGGTGGCGTCCACCGCCGCGGTGCAGCAGGTGCTCAAGCTCGCCGGGTTCTGGGACGGCCCGGTCGACGGGGAGTGGACACCTGAGCTGACCGAGGCGCTGCAGGACTTCCAGAAGGAACTTGGTGTCAAGCCGACGGGCACCGTCGACGCGGCGACCGTCGCAGCGCTCGAGAAGGCGATCGCCGAGGCACGGCCAGAGCCCTCTGAGTCCGCATCGCCCTCACCGTCGTCCAGCTCGGAGTCGAGCCAGCCGGCGTCGAGCTCGTCGTCGGGATGAACGTTGGCTGCGGGCGGTCCGAGGCACCGGCACGTCGGAGAAGACTGCTCGGCTCCTCGGTCGGGGGGCTGGACAACATCCGCTGAGTGCGACGGCGGCCCCGAGCCCGGCGCGAGTCGGTGAGCACAGGCGCACCGGCACCGACCGCCAAGGCGGCGCGTCGCCGATCCACCTCCCGGGTCGCGGCGTGGGCTCTCGTCGTCCTCGCGACGTTGTCGGCGACGGGCGCCGCCGTCGCGTTCTGGGCGAGCACGCTGGCCGACGCCGAGACGTTCTCGCAGCTGGCGACCGAGTCCCTCGGTCAGGAGGATGTCAGCCAGCTTCTGGCCGAGCGGCTCGTCGACCGGTTCGCCAGCGACACGATCCTGGGCACGTCCGCCAAACCGATAGCGGTGGGACTGACCCGCGGCCTCCTGACCAGCGACGAGTTCGCAGGGGTCTTCCAGGCATCGGTGCGAACGGCTCACGAACAGCTCGTCTCGGACCGAGACGACTCGGTGACGGTCGCGCTCGCCGGCGCGGCGCCTCTGCTCGACCCGGCCGTCGACCCCGACGACACGTCCGGCCAGGCGGGTGGGTCAGCGGTGGTCACCGTCGTGGACGACCCCACTCTGGTGCGGGTTGCCCATCTTCTGTCCGTCATGAACAACGTCGCGTGGTTGTGCGCCGTCGGCTGGCTCCTGTTCTCGGCCATCGGCCTCATCATCGCCTCGGACCGACACCGGATGCTGCGGCGGCTCGGGTCGGGACTTCTGGTGGCCGGCATCGTCCTCGTCGCCGCCGTGGTGGGCGTCCGCGCAGTGGTGGGCTACGGCGAGCCGGCCGACGTGCACGCTGCCGCTGCCGCGATGGTCTCGGTGTTCACCCGCCCGCTTCTGCGGCTGGCCGAGGTCCTCGCCGTGCTGGGCGCCGTGGTCGCGATCGTCGCCGTGCGGACGCCTCCCACGGCGCGCCAGCTGGCGACGGCGGCCGCAGGCCGAGTACGCGTGGCCCGACAACACGCCCTGATCCGGGGCGCGACGCCTGTGCTCGCACTGCTCGGCGGGCTCGTCCTCCTGCTCGAGCCACAGGCCACGATCGCCGTTCTCACCCAGGGCATCGGGGTGCTTCTCGTCGTCGGCGGCGCCGTGGAGTTGCTCGGGTGGCTGGGGCGCGCACTTGACCGGGGACGGCCCACGCCGGAGCAGCCGGCTGCCGTGCGCGGCCTGGGAACGGCCGTCCTGGCGACGCTGGTCGTCGTGGCCCTGACCACCGCCGTCGCCGCCGGCGCGGTGATCGCCCGCGAGGACAACCCGCCGTTGCCGGCGCCGGACCCCGACCGGGCCGGGTGCAACGGCCTCGTTGGCCTGTGCGATCGACGTCTCGACCAGGTGGCACTTGCGGGAACGCACAACTCGATGTCGTCGAGCGCTGAGCCGGGCTGGTTCCTCGCGGAGCAACGTCTGCCGATCAGTGGACAGCTGGCTGACGGCGTACGGGCACTGATGCTCGACGTGTACCCCGGCTACGTCTCGGAGGGGCGGGTCCGGACCGACCTCCGCGCACCCACGACGGCGGCCGCCGCGGCCGCCGACGTCACCGAGGAGGGTCTGGCCGCTCTCGAGCATCTCGGAGTGACGGTCGGGGCGATCCCTCCCGAGGGGGCAACCATCAGTGCCTATCTCTGCCACGCGTACTGCGAGCTAGGCGCCTCGGACATGGTCACCAAGCTGCGGGACATCGGGGACTTCCTCGCGTACAACCCGAATGAGGTGCTGGTCATCGTCCTCCAGGACTACCTGACCGGCGAGCAGACGCAGGAGGTGTTCGAGGAGGCCGGGCTGAGGGAGCGCGTCTGGCCGCTGACCGCGGCCGACCCCTGGCCGACCCTCCGGGAGATGGTCCTCGCGCAGCGCAACATCGTCGTCCTCAGTGAGAACCACGGCGGCGAGGTGGCGTGGATGCCCGCCGCGTACGACGTGATGGAGGAGACGCCGTACGAGTTCGCGTCCCCCGCCGACTTCACCTGCATCCCCAACCGAGGTGGCACCGGCAAGCCGCTCTTCCTGGTGAACCACTGGATCCGGGAGGAGGGGCACGACCCGCTGGCCGACGCGGAGCTCGTCAACAGCAGCGAGGCGCTGACCGCGCGGCTCGCGGAGTGCCAGCGAGAGCGCGGTCGCCAACCGGGGATCCTCGCGGTCGACTTCGTGGACGTGGGCGACACCGAGGCGGTCGTCGGCGAGATCAACCGCACCGTCGCCACACCCTGACCCTCGGGTGCATGCCTCGGCGCCGCAGCCGGGGCGACCGTGGTGACGCCGCCAGCTCGAAGGCCGGTCTCAGTCCTCGGCGGTTTCCGGGGTCGTCGCGATCAGGGGCGAGACCCAGGCGGCCCTGGGGTCCGGATCGAGCAGTATCGCGCGCACCAGCAGGGTCATCGGGACCGCGAGCAGCGCACCCAGGGGGCCGAGCAGGAACGTCCAGACGACGAGTGACAGGAACGTCATCTCGGCGCTCAGACCGACCGTGGCACCCACGTAGCGCGGCTGGATGAAGGTCTGGATGACGACGTTGAGGCCGCAGTAGACCACGACCACGGCTAACGACTTCCCCCATCCGTCCTCGAGCAGCGCCAGCAGGGCGGGCGGGATGACGCCGATGACGAACCCGATGTTGGGGATGAAGTTGGTGATGAACGAGAACAGCCCCCACACCAGCGGCAGCGGGACACCGAGCAGCCAGAGGGCGCCGGTGTCCAGCACGGCGACGATCGCACCGAACAGCGCCGTGACCACCAGGTAGCGCTGGGTGGCGGCGACGAAGCGGAAGAGGGACCTGGCCAGCTCCGGCTTGGCCTGCCGCAGGGTGGCCACCCGGGGACCGAGAAGTGGGATGGCCGTGCAGAGGAAGAACAAGAGAGTGACGAGGAAGAACAGGTTGCCCAGGGCCCCCACCACTCCGCGCACGACCGTCCTGAGGGCCGCGGTGAGCCGGGCGGGGTCGATCTGGTCGACGGCGGTGCTCGCCGGCCCGGAGTCGATCCCGTGACCGGTCAGGAAGTCGGTGCCGTCAGCCTGTATCCGGTTCGCGTCGTCCGCGTACTGCGGCAACAGCTCCACGAGCTTCACCACGGCCAGCGCGGCCCCGAGAACGAGGACGAGGAGGATGGCGCAGGCAGCCACCAGCGCCAGCAGCGTGCCGCACCAGCTCGGCCAGCCACGTCTCCGCGCCCAGGCGGCGAGCGGGAGGACGGCGATGGTGAGAACCAGCCCGAGCATGATCGGCGCGACGATCTCGGCCGCGGCGCGGATCCCGGCTCCGGCGACCACCGCCGCGGCTGCTGCGAGCAGAAGGGCGACCGCACGCCCCATCACCGGCTGCCCGCCGCCTGCCGGCGCGAGCTCCGCTCGTGTGACGCGGGAGGTCGCCATCGCTCGACGGTAGGCGAACCGTCCACCTCCCGGCCTCGCACGCCCCGGATGAGGCGCGGCGGGCTGCTGCGGGTGATCGTGTGCGTCCTGGGACGTGGCCGGCTCATGGCGGTGAGGGAGCGTGGGTTCGACGGGCTCCTGGTCGTGGAATCCCCGGGACACGCTGCTGCGAGCCAAGGACCGCTCCCCGCCCGGTCTCGTGCGCTTCGTGGTGAGCCTCGTCCGGGAGATGCAGCGTCTCGAGCCGTTCGACCGCGCGATGACGCTCGCGGCGCAAGCCTTCACCAGCATCGTCCCGCTGGTGATCGTGACGTTGGCGGTCCTGCCTCGCCCGGACGCGAACCGCCTGGGCGACGGGGTCGCCGAGTCGCTTTCGCTCCCCTCGAGCACCCGATCCGCCTTGTTGGGAGCGCTCCCCGAAGACACCGAGCAGGCCGCGACCTTCGGCGTGCTGAGCCTGCTGATCGTGCTGCTGAGCGCTACCAGCTTCTCCCGCGCGCTCACGCGGATGTACGCCAAGGCGTGGTCGGTGCGAGGACCGGGATGGCACAGTCCATGGCGGTGGATCGCAGCCGTCGTCGCCATCGCCGCCGGCACGGTGGCGCTCAAGGCGTTGCAGCTGGCCGCCGAGGGCAGCACCGCTTGGCTTGCCGGCGCGATGCTCGTCACATTCGTGGTGCACACCGTGCTGTGGATCTGGGTGCCGTCAGTCCTGCTGGCCCGGGCGGTCCGCTGGCAGATGCTCGCGCCGGGGGGCGTGCTCATGGGCGCCGCATCGGTCGGGTTGTACTTCGCGAGCCGTGCTGTACATGCCTCCGGCTCTGAGCTACGCCGCCCGGACGTTCGGGGAGCTCGGCGTGGCCTTCACCGCCATCGGGTGGCTCTTTGCCGTCGCGTTCGTCCTCATCGTCGCCACCGTCCTGGGCGCAGTCATGGCCCGCGGACCCGGACCCGTGGCGCGGTGGCTGGCGCGTCGGGCCAGCGCGGCGACACCACCGGTGTCGAGCCGGCCCGACACCGGCACCTCACAGGCTCAGTAGGTCGGCTCCCGGCCGTACGCCTTCATTTCGCGGCCGTGGACCGTCAGGGCCAGGATGACGAAGACGTCGATCGCGATCACGATCACGCTCCAGAACGGGTAGGCCGCGATGAAGGCGAAGTTGAGGAGGGCACTGATCCCGGCGACCGCCACACCTAGGACCCTGGCCCACACCGCCCCCGAGAACAGCGACATCCCGGCGCCGGCGACGACGATGCCCGCGATCACATGGGTCCACCCCCACGCCGAGTAGTCCAGGTGCACGGTGAGGCCGTTGTCGGTGACCAGGTAGTAGTCGTCCTGGAAGATGGCGACCAGACCCTGGATGACGTGGAAGGCGCCGACCATGATCATCATGAATGCGGCGAATGCGATCCAGCCGACCCAACCCGTGGGTTCGGGTGCATCGCTCCCGGACTGCCGGGGAACGCTCGGGCCGACGGTGGCGGACGACGATGTCTCGGTCATCAGAACTCCTTCATCGACCTGATCGACGGCCACCAGCGTCGGCTCGCGGCGCCGTCCTCACCTCATCCCGAGGGGGTGAGGTGGCCGCTGGTTCGCCCTGGGTGCCGACCTCCCTCATCCTCTCGGGATGACGCCTCCTCCCGCCGAGGGGGACCACGGTGGACGATGAGGAGCGCTCCCCTCGGCTCCTGCCCGGTCGGCGACCGCGGGTCGCCGACCCCGCCATCCGATCGAGAGGGAACGATGAGGGATCGCACCAGACCTCGCTCCGAGAACCCGGAGACCGGCGTCGGCGTGGGTCTGCTGGTCGCCTCGGCCGTGATCCCCGGCACCTTCGCCCGCTCGCTGTCGGACCGCACCGCCCTCGACCAGGGCATCATCACCGGGCTGTCGACCGGCCTTCACTACCTGCTGACCGTCGGCACGCAGGACGCGCTGCAGGCTGCCGCCGCCGAGCTGGTCGCAGCAGGATCCGGTCGCCGCGGCGGCGATGTGGCGCGTCGGCAGCGGAGGCTCACCCTGCTGGCGGACCTGGCCGTCGTCCCGCTCGGCCTGGGCGTCACCGCAGCCCTGCCGGCCCGGCCCGGCGAGGCCATGCTGCGGGGGCTGCTCCGCCAGGTGGGCTGGCGGTGCGCGGTGACGGGCATCGGGGGAAGCCTGCTGATCAGCGCGGAAGCCGCCCTGGAGGGCGCCGACCGGCGGCTCGGTGGGCGGGGCCGGCTCGCGGCCATGCCCGTGGCCGTGCCGGTCGGCCTGGGGGTCGCGTTCGCCCTGGAACGGCGCCGGCAGCACCAGGTCGTCGACGCCGGGATGCCTCTGGTCCGGCATCCCACCGCCGCTGCTCGACCCCTCGGCTTCGCCGGTGCGGTCGCCGGTGGACTCGCGCTGGCGGCGTACTCGGAGCACGCGTTGGCGAGCACCGCCGGCCGCCGGATATCCGCGGTGCTGCCCGGCGGACCGCAGCTGTGGAAGCTCACCGGGCACGCGGCATGCCTTGGGCTGCTGGGCGCCGCCGGCTACAGCCTCTACGCGCGCGCCATGCGAAAGATCGAGAGCGGTGCATCGGCCGACGAGCCGGTGATGGTGCTCGACGAGGCCGAACGGTGGACCGGGCCAACGGTCAGCGGTGGCACCGGCAGCCTGGTCCCCTGGGCCTCGCTCGGTCGGGAGGGCCGGCGCCATGCGCTGACGTTCGTCCGGCCCGAGCCGTTCATCGACCGGCCCGAGGGCGTACCGGACCTCTCCATCGAGACGGTGATGCGGGAGCCGGCGAAGGCCACCCCCGCGCAGGTCTACGTCAGTCTGGACAGTGCCCCCACCGCGAGGGAGCGAGCCGACCTGGCGCTCGCCGAGATGGAGCGCGTGGGTGCGTTCGACCGGTCCCTGATAGTGCTGATCTCGCCCACTGGCACCGGGTACGTCAACTACGTCGCCGTCGCCGCGGCTGCGTACCTGACGCGCGGCGACGTCGCCACCGTGACGATGCAGTACTCCAAGCGGCCGTCGCCCTTGTCGATGGGCAAGGTCAAGGACGCCCGCGAGCAGAACCGGTACCTGTGGCTCCGCATCCTCCAGCGCCTGCACGACCGCCCCGCACCGCGTCCGCGTGTCGTGGTGTTCGGCGAGAGCCTCGGCGCCCACACGAGCCAGGACGCGTTCCTGCACTGGGGGACTCTCGGCCCCCGGGCGCTCGGCATCGATCGCGCGCTGTGGATCGGGACGCCTTACCTGAGCGGCTGGATGCACGAGGTCACCGGTCCGGACCGTCTGGACGTGGACGCAGACGAGCTCGCGGTCGTCAACGACTTCGCCCAGCTCGAGGCGCTCGGTGAGCAACGGCGGTCCCAGTTGCGCTACGTCCTGGTCAGCCACGACAACGACGGTGTCACCAAGTTCGGCCCCGACCTGCTCACTACTGCGCCGGCCTGGCTGGGGGACGGCCGGGCGCGCCCGGAAGAGGTCGCCGGCGGCAGCCCGCGTGGCGTCCCTCCCGAGATGCAGTGGCGTCCGGTCACGACGTTCTTCCAGAGCCTGGTCGACATGAAGAACGCCCAGATCCCGGGCGCGTACCGCTCCTGGGCCCACGACTACCGGCCGGACCTCGCCCGCTTCATCAGCGAGGTCTACGACCTGCCCGCCAGCCCGGAGCAGATGGCAGCAGTCGAGCGAGCGCTCGAGGAGCGGGAGAAGTACCGCGAGCAGCTCTTCTCGGCCTCGGCTACCGCTCCTCCGCCGTCGACGGCGGCGGGCTGAGCGCCCAGACCCGCGCGGCGGCCACCACAGCGAGACCGTTCGTGGCCCAGTGCAGGCCGACCGGGGCGACGACGCTGCCGCTGCGCCGCCGCAGCTCGGCGAAGACCACTCCGGCGAGAGCGGTGAACGCGACCGTGCCGAGAACGGTCAGCACGACACGTCTCGGCTCGCCGGGGGGACCTTCGCCCTGGATCGCCGTGCTGGCGCGCGCCGCGTCCAGCGCCGGCAGGATGTGCCACAGCCCGAACAGCACCGAGGTCACGGCGGTCGCGACTCCCGCACCACGGTCCTTCTCGAGCAGGCCCCAGAGCACCGAGCGGAACGCGACCTCCTCGAAGACCACCGTTGCCAGCGGGATCGTCACGAGGCTCGTGAGTACCGCTGCGCGCATCGAGATCTGGTACCGCGTGTCGAGGAACGCCCGACGGGTGAACGGGATCGCCAGCGCGGCCAGGTAGACCACGGCGACGGCTCCCGCTGCGACGGCGCCGAAGACGGCACCACGGAGCACGGCGTGCACCGACAGGCCCAGCTCGTCCCAGGAGAGCCCCGCGGCACGCCCGACCGCAAGCAGCACGAGAGCGGCCACCGGACCGGTCACGACGTGGGCGTGCCGCGGCCCCAGGTGCACCCAGACGTTCACGAGGACGAGGGTCACCAGCACGACGGCAACTGCGAGAGTCATCTCCGGCCGGGTCCGGTCTGCGGCGCCGCCATCAGTGCAGCAGGCTGTTCAGCAGGATCCCGCGGCGGCTCGCTCGACACGACGACCTCCTGGACGAGCTGGCCTCCGCGCTGCTCGAAGAAGCTTCTCCCCGGTGTCGGCGCTCGTGGGGTGCCTGAGCACCGGCTCCGAGCATGTCGAGCATGCCACCCGCGGGCATCACCCGCCTGGGATGATGGTCCCGCTGTGACGAGGTGGCGGCCTGGGGCGGCGGCGGGGGTGGGATTCGAACCCACGAACGGTTGCCCGTTGCGCGCTTTCAAGGCGCGTGCCATCGGCCGCTAGGCGACCCCGCCGTGGCACCCGTGGGGCACCGGTCCCGACGGTACCGCTCGGTGGCACCTGCTCCGGAGTGGATGCGCGGTCACGACACCGCGTTCCGGCTCCGGAGTGGCCGTCCGACGGGCGAGAGCGGCAGCCCCATGAGGTCGATCGCCGGCACGGGTCGCCGACGCCGTTTCGCCGCCGACAGGTCCTCGTGCACCGCCGCCGCGATGCTCGCCGCCTGGCCACGGATCTCGGGCACGGCGGTCGACTCCCACAGCTCACCGCGACGCATCGCACCGAGCGTCCAGACCGGTGCTGCGCTGGTGCCGCGCGCGTCGACGAGCCTGCCGTCGTCAGTGGCCAGGCCCAGACCCAGCGGTCCCGCTGTCGCCACACCGGCGGCCAGCAGGTTGTCGAGGAACGGGTCGCCTGCGCGCCGTACGTCGCCGAGGGGACCGGTGCAGTTGACCACCGCGGCGACCCGCACGACGCGGCCCGACCGCAGACGCACCTCGAGCCGGCGACGGACGCGCGCTACCCCGACGACCTCGTCGGCGCCCACCGTCAGCCGACCGTCGTGCCGCATGCCGTGGAGAGCGGCAGCCGAGGCGGGCGCCATCCGGTGTCGGTGCAGGTCCCACCACGCGGCGTCCTCGCGGACGAAGCGCGCGCGGTCACCGACGGACAGCGACGACCAGAGCGCACCGGTCAGCGGGCGCAGCGTGTCGAAGGCCGCCCGCCAGTCGCGCCGCTCGCGGACCGCCTCGCGCACGGTGCGCGCGACCAGGCGCCGCAGGTGGTCGAGGTCGGTGGGCCGGCTGCGGCGGGCGACGGAGACCAGCTCCGGCAGTGGCGCGCCGGCGGTCTCGTAGCGACCGTCCGCGTGCACCGCGGGCAACCGGCCGCGGCGGCTGACGAGGTGCAGCGTGCGACCGGGACGGTCGAGGGTCAGCGCGACGTCTACGCCGGTGAGCCCGGTGCCCACGAGCAGCACGTCACCGTCGTCGGGGACGGCGGCCAGCGCGCCGGGTGTCCACGGGTCCGCGACGAAGCGGTCGTGGCCCACAAGCTCGGCAGGCGCCCACGCGGTGCCCGGCGCGAAGACCCCCGGCGCGACGACAGCGGCGTCGGCTCGCAGCTGCGTGCCGTCGCCGAGCGTCAGATCCACCCGTCCGTCTCGGACGGTCAAGCCGGTCGCGCGCGTCCGCCGGTGCACGAGGGTGACGCCGTCGCTGTCGGCGACGATGCGCTGCAAGGTGTCGTCGAGGTACGCCGCGAAGTCGCTGCGCCGGGCGAAGTCGTGGGGAGCGGTGCGCGAGTCGACGTGCCGGCACAGCCAGTCGAGGAAGTGGTTGGGCTCGTCCGGGAAGGCCGACATGCCCTTCACGGGCACGTTGAGCAGGTGGCGGTCGTCGCTGGTCGAGTAGGCGACGCCTCGCCCGGCTCGCTCTGCCGGGTCGACCAGCAGGATCTCCAGCCGCTCGCCGCGGCGGCCGCGGGAGTGCCCGCCAGCCAGGTGGACGGCGGTCAGCGTCCCGGCCGCACCGGCGCCGACGACTGCCACCCGTCTCGGGGTCGGACACTCACCCTCCGCCACGCCCACCTCCTGTTGTCTACTGTGTCGGTAGACTAACAGTTGTTCCCGTTACGGGCGCAGCCATGTCACAGGTGTTGCCGTGGACCCTCAGCCGTGCCGGCCGGCGACGCGGCCCGCCGTCCTCAGCCGAAGGACGGTGGGAGGCCGTCGGCGATGTCACTCACGGTCTGCCCACTCATGCGGGCCGAGCCGGTGAGGGCACGGATGGCTCGAGTGCGACGGGGAGGGTGAACCAGACGGTCTTGCCGCCGGTGAAAGTTGTCGTCCCCCATTGTTCGCTGAGGCCTGCCACGAGCGCCAGGCCGCGTCCACCAGGCCGGTCACGGCTGTGGTCGCGCGGCTCCAGGACGTCGCCCGGCAGCCGGTCGGCGACACAGACCAGGAGGTGCTCGCCGTCGACCACCATCCCTAGCTGCACGGGGGTGTGCGCATGCAGGATCGCGTTGGTCACCAGCTCGCTGGAGAGCAGCACCGCGGTATCGCGCACGTCGTCGTCGACGGAGCCGAGCACGTCACGGACGAACTTGCGCGCCGTGCTCACCGACGCAGGGACGGGGTCGAGCGACAGGTGCTCGGTGACTGCACCCGGCCCCGGCACGAGAGGGGGCGACGGCAGGCGCAGCACCGTGTCACAGCACACGCCTGGCACCCCCACCGGTCGACCACGCCCTTCCTCCCACCACCGGTACCCCGGCGGTGCCCCGCCACTCCCGTAGCGGCCCGGGTCTCACATCCGCCCGCGTGCTAGCGTCGCGGACGCACCACCAACTCCACAACCACAGGGGAGCGCAGCAGCGCTGAGAGTGCGGACCCGTCCGCAGACCCTCCTACCTGATCTGGGTAATGCCAGCGCAGGGAGTCGGTTACCACCCCGCCGTCGTCCGTCCCGGGATCGCTTCCGGACGTACGCCGGCAGGGAGCTCAGCACGGCCGCCCCGTCCACCCCGGACAGGAGCGAGCATGACCACCACCTCGGCCGGAACCCCGGCCAACGCGGACACGACCGACGCGACCGCATCGACCGCCTCGTGGCGGACCGTCGACATCGTCGTCACCGCCGCACTCGGCGTCGCCTTCGGCGTCGTCTTCTGGGGCTGGAACAGCTTCTGGAACGTCCTCGAGCCCGCCTTCGTCGGCTACCCACCGGGTCGGGCCGTCATCTACGGCATGTGGCTGGTGCCTGCCGTCCTCGGGGCACTGGTCGTCCGCAAGCGCGGCGCCGCGATCTTCACCGAGGTCGTCGCCTCGGTCGTCTCCGCGGTGCTCGGCACGCCGTGGGGCCTCTACGTCGTCGCCTACGGCGTTGTCGAGGGAGCTGCGGCCGAGCTGGTCTTCGCGTTCGCGCTCTACCGCTCGTGGCGGTTGCCAGTCGCGCTCGGCGCGGGCGCGGCCGCCGGTGCCGCGGCGGCGTTGCTGGACCTGGCGTTCTACTACCCGGACTGGGCGGTGGACCACCAGGTCGTCTACGGCCTGCTCATCGTCGGCAGCTCCACGCTGCTGGCCGGTCTCGGCTCCTGGCTCGTGGTGCGGGCGCTGGCCCGGACCGGCGTGCTGGCGCCCTTCGCGTCCGGCCGCGACCAGTCCCGCGTCTGACCCTCGAGTGTGCGATGACACACCGGCCCACCGGCGTGTCCGGTGTGTCATCGCACAGTTGAGGTGACAGGGACCGGCGTGACGGCCCGAGCGGCGGGGGCGGTCGACCCGGTCACCGTCGACGTCCGCGGCTGGGGCTGGCGGCACGGCGGCCGGTCGGCCTGGGCGCTGCGCGGCGTCGACCTGCACCTCGAGCCCGGCGAGCGGGTGCTGCTGCTCGGCCCGTCGGGCGCCGGCAAGAGCACCCTGCTGACCGCGCTCGCCGGGCTGCTCGACGCGGGCAGCGGCGGCGAGGCCGAAGGCACGGTCACCCTCGACGGCCGGCCGGCCACGCAGTCCCGGGCGCGGGCCGGCCTCGTCATGCAGGACCCGGAGGCGGCCCTCGTGATGGCCCGCTCCGGTGACGACGTCGCGTTCGGGCTGGAGAACCGCGGCGTCCCCACCGAGCAGATCTGGCGCCGCGTCGACGCGGCCCTGTCATCCGTCGGCTTCCCCTACGGCCGCGACCAGCCGACGGCCGCGCTCTCCGGCGGCGAGCAGCAGCGCCTCGCGATCGCCGGGATCCTCGCGCTGCGCCCCGGGCTCCTGCTGCTCGACGAGGTCACCGCCAACCTCGACCCGGCGGGTGCCGCCCTGGTCAGCGCGGTCCTCGCCGACGTGCTCACCGAGTCCGGCGCGACCGCGGTCGTGGTCGAGCACCGCGTCGAGCAGGTGGTCGACCTGGTCACCCGCGCCGTCGTGCTCGAGCCCGGCGGCGGGGTCGTCGAGGACGGTCACCCCGCGGAGGTGTTCGCCCGGGTCGGCACCCGCCTTGCGGCGCGCGGCGTGTGGGTGCCAGGGCGCCGTCCGGACGTACGCCGCAGAGCTGTCGACGCACCGGGACCGCCCCTGGTGCGGGCCGAGGCGACGGCCTTCCGATACCCGGGCGCGGACCGGGACGCGTTGCCGCCCACGGACGAGACGCTGCGAGCCGGCGAGGCGCTGGCGGTCACCGGGCCCAACGGCTCGGGCAAGTCGACGCTCGCCCTGTGCCTCGCCGGGTTGCTCCGGCCGACGGGCGGGTCGGTGGTCGGCGCGCCGGCCATCGACCCACCCGACCCGGCGCGGCCGTTGTGGCGGTGGCGCGGACGCGACCTGGTGACGCGGGTCGGAACGGTCTTCCAGGACCCGGAGCACCAGTTCGTCGCGTCGACGGTGCGCGCCGAGCTGATGGTCGGGCCTCGACGGGCCGGTGCGTCGGAGGCTGCTGCCGCCGCTCGGGCCGACGAGCTGCTGGACCGACTGGGGCTGACCCGGCTCGCTGCAGCGAACCCGTTCACTCTCTCCGGCGGCGAGAAGCGCCGGCTCTCGGTCGCGACCGCGATCGCCACGGCGCCGAAGGTCCTGGTGACCGACGAGCCGACGTACGGCCAGGACGCCCTGACCTGGGCCGCGCTCGCGGAGCTGCTGGCCGACCTGCGGGACGCGGGGACCGCGGTCGTGACGGTGACGCACGACGAGGACCTGGTGGCCGCCATCGCCGACCGCCGCCTCACCCTCGCGATCCCCCGCGCTTCCATGATCACGAACGATCCGGTCAGCAAGAACTGGTCGGAAGGTTCATGATCATGGAGACGCCCCCTGGTGGCCGGCGATGAGCGTCCTGGTGCCGCTCGCGGTGGACGACGACGCCGCACTGGCCCGGCTCAACCCGGTCGCCAAGGTCACGGCGGCCGGCATCGTCACCCTCGGGATGCTGCTGTCACTGGACCCGGTGACGCCGGCGATCGTGCTGGTGGCCGAGGCGGTCGCCTTCCCGTTCACCGGCCTGCGCTTCCGGACGCTGCTGCGCCGGTGCTGGCCGCTGCTGATCGGCATCGGCGGTGTCGTGGTGGCCAACCTGATCGCGGTGCAGGGCGGCGAGGTGCTGCTCGAGATCGGCCCGATAGACATCACCAGCGACGCGGTGACGTCGGCCGGGACGGTGGCTCTGCGGCTGCTCGCACTGACGCTCCCGGGCATCGTGGTCCTCGCGGTGACCGACCCGATGGACCTCGCAGACGCCCTGGTGCAGCAGTGGCGGGTGCCTGCGCGCTTCGCCTACGGGGCGCTCGCTGCGCTGCGCCTGCTGCCCCTGCTCTCGGCCGACTGGCACATGATCGGCCGGGCGCGCCGGGCCCGCGGGCTGGATCCCGGGTGGTCGCCGGTGGCGCACCTGCGGGCCTTCGGCGGGCAGGTGTTCGCGGTGCTGGTGGCGGCGGTGCGGCGCGGGGTGCGGCTCGCGGCGGCGATGGACGCGCGAGGCTTCGGGGCGACCGGTGTCGAGCGGACGGTGGCGCGGTCGCAGCCGATGCGCCCCGCCGACTGGCTGCTGGTGGCGGCGACCGCGGTCATCGTGGCCGGCGCGATCGCCGTGTCGGTCGCCCTCGGCACCTGGCGCCTCCCCTTCGCCTGACGGGGTCCGCGCCGCTCCCGCTGCCCATCGGTCCCACTCAGCGGAGCAGGAAGCCCTGCACCACGGAGCGGCCCTTCTCCGACTGGGCCGTCACGACGTGACCGGCCCCTCGGACCACCACCAGCCGCGCGTCGGGCAACCGGTCCGCAGCGCTGCCCCGCACCGACTCCAGCGGCGCCGACAGGTCACGGTCGCCCACCAGCAGCAGGACCGGGACGCGCGGCAGCCGCACCTGCCCGCGGGCCACCGCCGACGGCTGGGCCGGCAGCCACGCCTGGCACTCGCGGAGCACGCTGCTCCCCGCGAGGGTCGGGCGATCGAAGGGGTACGCCGCCGAGGTGCTCACCCCGGCGACCTCGGTGCGCACCGCCGACGACCGCGACCGCACCGGCACTCGCGACAGCCCCCAGGGGAAGGACTGGTCGGCGCAGTACGCCGCACTGTGCAGCCCGGCGGAGTAGATGTCCGGCGTGGTGGCGAAGCCGGTCCGATAGGCCTGCAGCACCCGCTCCAGCTCGCCCCGGTCGCCGCGCGCGGCCTGTCGGAGCGCAGGCAGCAGCGTGTCGTAGGCCGGCCGCACCGAGCTCATCCCGCGCATCGTCTGCAGCAGGTCGGCACCGCCGCCGTCGCGGCGCACCACGGTCGCCAGGTCGGCCACGGGGTCGCCGGGACACCCGGCCGCCCGGCAGGCCAGCCGGAGCACCCGGCCCGTCGCGGCCGCCGCGTCCAGCCCGAGCACGTCCGGGCCCGACGCGGGCAACGGCGAGTCCAGCGCCAGCCCGGCCACCCGGTCCGGGTGCTTCGCGGCGTACTGCTGCGCGACGTACGTCCCGTAGCTCACGGCGAACACCGACCACCGCTCGGCCTCCAGCGCCGCGCGCAGCGCGTCTAGGTCCGCCACGACGTCGTCGGTCCCGTAGAACGCGCTGACCTGCTCGAGCTGCCCGGCGCACGCCCGCACCGCCGACGCGGTGGGGGTGAACGACCGGCCGGCCGACTCCTGCAGCGGCGGGCAGTCGAGCGCGCTGGTGCCCGTGCCGCGTTGGTCGAGGGCGACGAGGCGGTAGTCGGCGACGACGTCCGGCCCGAGGCGTTCGGCGACCTCCGGTGCCAGCGGCGCGCCCGCGGCGCCCGGCCCGCCGTTGAGGATGAGCAGCGCACCGCGCGGCGCGTCCGCCTCCGTCTCGACCGCCACCTGGAGCTCGAGCGTCCCGCCCTCCGGGTCGCCGTGGTCGAGCGGTACCTCGAACGTCCCGCAGGTGAACCCACCACGGCAGGGGTACGCCGCCAGCAGCCCGGCCGGGGCCTCGGGGGCGGGCTCGCTCGACGCGGAGCTGGTCGACGCCGCGGCGGTCGGTGTCCGCGGCCGGCGCGGATCGTCGTCACCGGAGGAGCAGGCCGCGAGCGCCAGGGCCGCAGCCAGGAGCAGCGGCAGGACGCGGCGCGTCGACATGTGCACCGACCCTAGGCCAGCGGGCCGGCTCGGACCGGCGGGCTCAGCCCGGGCCGGCCGCTCGCTCGCTGGTCCGGCGGTGCGCCGCCTCCGCGGCCGGGCTGGGTCCGAGCACGGCGGCGAGCAGTCGGCTCACGGCCAGTCCGACGAGCCGACCCGCCGGCGGTGGCAGGACGGGCCGGGCGGCGAGCAACGGCCGCAGGTCGTCAGGCAGGGTCGCGGCGGCGGCCGCGGCGACCACCCGGTAGGGGCCGCGGATGTGCAGCGGCAGCGGCGGGTCGAGCAGGAAGCGGTGCGCCGTCGCGGTCTCCGGGGTGCGCGCCAGCTGCGGGCGGTAGTGCGCCCACGCCGCCGCCAGCCCGTCGCGGTCGTGCGGCACGTGCGCGGCACCGAGCCGCTCGCCCACCACGGCCATGTCGGCCAGGTAGCCGTCCAGGTCGAACGACGTACGGCCCAACCGCTGCACCGAGACGGCCAGCGAGTCGGCGAGCGCCAGGTGCACCCAGCCCAGCAGGTCGGGATCGCTCGCGTCGTACGCCGCACCGGTCGGTGCGGTCCCGCGCACCGGGGCGTGCGCGCGACGTACCCGCTCGCAGGCTCGCGCCGCCTGCTCCGACGTGCCGAACGTCGTGACCGTCACGAAGGCGGCGGTGCGCTGCAGCCGGCTCTCCGGGTCGGACCGGTAGTCCGAGTGCTGGTCGAACCCGGCGAGCACGGTCGGGTGCATCGCCTGGACGAGCAGTGCACGGACCCCGCCGACCAGGGTCGCCGCGTCGGCGTGCACCGCCCAGATCGTCGACCCTGGCCCGAACCAGCCGGCGTCCCCCGGCTCCCCGATCGCACGCACCCAGGGCGCAGCGCCCGCCGGGTCGCCGGTCAGCAGCCGGCGGACCGCCTGGCGGGCCGGGTTCGGCATCTGCGGGCTCCTGTCGGTCTTGGCGGGCGGGCTGGCGAGTGCGACGGGCACGCGGCGCGGCGGCGCTGGCCGGCCGAGCCGATCCGTAGGTGTGGTGCCAGCCACACCATCGCCCACGCGTCAGCACGGTCGTCGCCGACCCCTTCCCGCACGACGGTGGTCACAGACGCACCGACCACCCAGACGCGCCGACTCAACGACCGGCGCCGGACCACGAGGACGACGCCATGGCCACCGCAACCGCCACCCGCCCGGCCACCGCCCCGGGCGCCACGCCCTGGCGGGTCGCGCCCCCCGAGGGCAGCTGGGCGATCGACCCCAGCCGCGCGGTCGTCGCGTTCTCGGGCCGGACCTCGTTCGTGTCGCCGACCATCCGGGCTCGCTTCCCGGAGGTGACCGGATCGGTCGAGGTCGGCGACGAGCACAGCGTCCGGGTCGAGGTCGACGTCACGTCGATGACGACCGGCAACCGGGCCTACGACGAGATCATCTCGGCCTTCGACCCCTTCGACGTGGCCCGCCACCCGGTGGCGGTCTACCGCAGCACCGCAGTCGCATGGACCCCCGAGGGCGCGGTCATCGACGGCAACCTGACGCTGCGCGGCGTCACCCGGACCGTGTCGCTCACCGCGACCTACGACCTGGGCCGCACCGGCGACCGGATGCTCGTTCGGGCCGGCGGCTCGATCGACCGCAACGCGTTCGGGATCCGTTTCGACGTCCCCGGCGTCGGCAAGCTGGTGCCGCGCATCATGCGGCTCGAGATCGACGTCGACGTCGCCCGCCACTGACGGACGGGCGGCCCGGCGCGGGAGCCGGTGCTGGTTACAGCCGTTGATCGTCCCCCGGCCACACAGTGGCGAGCGAACGGCACCGCGTCCGTGGGAGTTCACGCTCCGGGTCGGGAGTCCGACGCGCGCCTGGCGGCCAGCTGTGTGGCAGGGGAACGATCTTGCAGGGATGTCTCCCGCGGCGGCACGCGAAAGGGCCCGCGCCGGCGCTGTCCCCGGCGCGGGCCCGCCCCCGCTTCGCTGATCCTGCTGTCCCCTGCAGATCCTGCTGTCCCCCGCAGAGCCCCCCACAACCCCCGTAGCCCCGCCGGGATTCCGGCCGGCGCCACCAGGTGGTGCTACCACCACCTCGCCGGTGTGGGCACCTGGCGCGTTGGCCGCCGCGCGGTCGCAATCGGGTCAAGCGCGCCGCCCGCGCGCGCACGCGGACCTAGGGTTGCGGTCTGTGAGCGCCGTCCCCCCGGAGCAGCCCGCGCCCCAGGGGCAGCCGGGACCCGACCTCGACCGGACTCCGGCGCTGGAGATGTCGGGCGTCCGCCGGACCTACGAGGCCGAGACCGCCCCGGTCCGCGCCCTGCGTGGGGTCGACCTGGTCGTCGACCGCGGTGAGTTCGTCGCCCTGATGGGCCCGTCCGGCTGCGGCAAGTCGACGCTGCTCCACCTCGCCGCCGGGCTCGACCGGCCCGACGAGGGATCCATCCTGCTGGCCGGCGACGAGGTGACCGGCCTGTCCGAGACCCGGCTGAGCAAGCTGCGTCGACGGCACGTCGGCCTGGTCTTCCAGTTCTTCAACCTGCTCGAGGGCATGAGCGTCGCCGAGAACGTCGCCCTGGCCGCGATGGTCGCAGGCTCCTCCCGCCGCGACGCGGAGTCGCGCGCACACGACCTGCTCGACCTCCTCGGGCTGCTCGACAAGTCCGGCGCCGCGCCGGCAACCCTCTCCGGCGGGCAGCGCCAGCGCCTCGCGATCGCCCGCGCCCTGGCCAACTCGCCGACCCTGCTGCTCGCCGACGAGCCGACCGGCGCGCTCGACAGCGACGGCGCCGACGAGGTCCTCAGCCTCTTCCGGCGGCTGCACGAGAACGGCCAGAGCATCCTGATGGTCACCCACAACCCCGAGGTCGCCGCCGGCGCGTCCCGCGTGGTCCACCTGCGCGACGGGGTCGTCGCCGAGCACGACTCGGTCGCGCAGGTGCTGGGGTGACGCTGCTCGGGCCGCAGGCCTCGGCGGTCACCCGCCAGCGGGTGCAGCTCGTCGTCGCGGGCGGGCTGCTCGCCGCCAGCCTGCTCGTGGTCACCCTGGCACTCGACCTGCTCGGTGCCGAGAAGCCGGACTGGTGGCTCGTGGGCACCGCCGCCGTCGCTCTGCTAGCAACGGGCGCGCTCGCCGGCCTCCTGACGGGCGTACGTCGCGAAGCCAGCCGGGTCCTCGCCGCCGCGGCCGCCGTGACGGCGCTCGGTGCCGCTGTCCTGCTCGCCCTGGTGGTCGCCGTCCTGGTGATGGGCCGGCTGCCACACGCCGACGAGCGGTCGGTCGTGGTGCCCGCGCTGGTCGGCACCGCCGTCGCCGCCCTGACGTTCGGGTCGCTCCGGACGGCGGTCGTCGGGGCGACCCGGCGCTCTACCGTCGGGCTGCGGCGCAGCCCGGAGGCGGTCCTGGAGACCTTCGGCGACAGCACCCGCGACGTGCCGCTCGACGAGCTGCTCCGGCAGCTCGCCGAGGCGCTGCGCGCGTCGCTCGGCGTGCACAGCGTCGAGGTGTGGACCGGTGACAACACCGGCATCGCGCGGCTGCTCTCGGTGCCGCACCGGGCGAGCGCGACGACGACGCTCGGTGCCGAGGACGGCGCCGTGCTCCGACGGGCCGGTGTCGCCGGGGAGGCCTGGCTCGCCCTGTGGTTGCCGCAGCTGCTCGTCGGCCGGGGCGACGCGCAGGTGCGGGTCGCCCCCGTGGGCTACGGCAGCGACCTGCTCGGCGCACTCGTCGTCGAGCAGCCCCGCGAAGGCGAACGGATCCGCTCCGACGACGAGCGCGCCCTCGGCGAGATCAGCCGTCGGCTCGGAGTCGTGCTGCACAACCGCAGCCTCGACGCAGCGCTTCGGGCCAGCCTGGACGACCTCCGGCGGACCAACGAGGAGCTGCGCGCCTCGCGCCTGCGGCTCGTCTCCGCCGCCGACGCCGAGCGCCGGCGGATCGAGCGCGACATCCACGACGGTGCCCAGCAGCACCTGGTGGCGCTCGCCGTGAACCTCGGCCTGGCGCGGCAGCTGCTCGCGGGCGAGTCGGAGGACCGGACGGCCGCCGCCGAGATCCTCGACGAGGTCACCGCCGACGTGCGGACCACCATCGCCGAGGTCCGCGACCTGGCGCACGGCATCTACCCGCCGCTGCTGCGGCAGGCCGGGCTGCCGGACGCGTTGAAGGCGGCCGCCCAGCGCAGCACCGTCCCGGTGTCGGTCGAGGCAGCCGACGTGGGCCGCCCCGGCCCGGACGTCGAGGCGGCACTGTACTTCTGCGTCCTCGAGGCGCTGCAGAACGTCGCCAAGCACGCGCCGGACGCGACTGCCACCGTGCGGCTCTCCGTCGACACCGACACCTCCGCAGTGGTCCTGGAGGTCGCCGACGACGGGCCCGGCCTGTCTGACCCGGGGTCGGCGGCGTCGGCGGGGTCGGCGGCCTCGGCGGCGTCGGCATCCGGCGGCCAGGGTCGGCAGAACATGGCCGACCGGCTCGGCGCGGTCGGCGGCACCGTCACCTGGACGACCGGCACCGCGACCGGCAATGAGGGCCGCGGCACCACCGTCCTGCTCCGGGTGCCCATGGCCGTTCCGGACGCCCCGACGGACCGGACCCGGCGCCGTGAACGCCGCGGTCCGCACCGTTGCGCGCACGGAGGTGCGCCGCCGCTGGGCGTCGATGCTCGTGCTCGGGCTGGTCGCCGGGCTCGTGGGGTCGGTCGTGGCCGGTGCGACCGGCGTGGCCCGGCGGACTGCGACGGCGTACGACCGCCTCGTCGCCGCCACCCACCTCGACGACGCGCGCGTGCTGGTCTTCTCCGACGACATCGACGTGGACCGCATCGGGCACTTCCCGGGAGTGGTCGAGTCGTGGCAGTCGCAGCAGGTGATCGGGCAGCTGCTCGGCCCGCAGGTGGCCTACGTCAGTGTCAGCAGCGGACCGCCGCGGCCGGACACCATCTTCTCGCCGGTGATCCTGTCCGGCCGGGAGCCACGTGACGACGCCGCCGACGAGGTGCTGCTCCCGTCGGTGCTGGCCGACGAGCTCGGCCTGGAGGTCGGTGACCACCTGCCTCTCAAGCTGCTGACGCCGCTGGAGGTGACGCAGTTCGACACCGGCTTCGGGAAGCCCGACGGGCCGCGGGTCGACCTGCGGATCGTCGGCATCGCGCGGGTCGCACGCACCTGGGTCGGTGGCGGAGTCGGCCCGGTGATCGGGTCGCCGGCTCTGCAGCGGAGCTACCCGGACAGCCAGATCGGGCACAACATCCTGGTGCGGCTGGCCGACGGGCCGGCCGGTGTCCCGGCCTTCGACCGCAGGCTGCGGACGCTCTCCGAGCGGACCGCGTCGGGTGACGCGGGTCAGGAGTTCGGGACCTTGCAGTCGTCCTACCCGACCTCCGAGACCGACCCGGAGGTCACGGCAGCCACATCGACCCTGGTGGGCGGTCAGCTGGTCTTCATCGGGCTGGCGATCCTCGGCGGCCTGCTGGCCGTCGGGCAGGGTCTGGCCCGCCACCACGCCGCCGGCGCGGCCGACCAGGACATCGAGGCAGCCCTCGGCCTGACCCGCGGCGAGCGGGTGCTCGCCCGAGTGGTCCCTGCGACCCTGGGTGCAGCAGTGGCGGCGGCGCTGACCGTCGCAGGGGCGCTGCTCGCGGGGCTCGTCGAGCCGCTGGGCCCGCTGCGGCAGTACGAGCCGGAGCCCGGCTGGCTGCCGGACCTGCCGTCGGTGGTCGGCGGCGCGGCGCTGACCGCTGTGGCGTTCCTGCTGCTGGCCGCGGTGACCGCGGCCCGGGTCGTCCGGACCGGTGCCGCGGCGGCGCCGGCACGGCGGCCGGCCACCGGGCTCTCGCTGCTCGGCCGGCGCGCACCGGCACTGGCCGGGATGGCGTTCGCACTGCGCGGCGGGCACCGCGGTCCGGGGAGCCGCGGCACCGTACCGGTGCGGGCGACCCTGGCGGTCGTGGTGCTCGGGGTGTCGGGCGTGGTCGCGGTGGCGACGTTCTCCCACAGCCTCGACCAGCTCGCCGGGACGCCGGCGCGCTACGGCTGGGTGGCCGACTTCGCCATCATCGACTCCCGCCCCTTCGACATGGCCGACCTGTCACGCGACCCCCGGGTCGAAGCCATCGTCGACACCTCGGCGGTGCCCGTGCACATCGACGGCCACCGGATCGAGGGCATCGCCCTGCGTCCTCTCAAGGGGGACGTCCCCCTGACCGTGGTCACCGGCCGTCTCCCCTCGGAGGACGACGAGGTGGCGCTGGGCAGCCGCGAGGCGCAACGGCTCGGCGCGAATGTCGGGTCGACGGTGTCCATCGCGACGTACGACGTCGACGGTGCCCGCACCCAACGAAGCCTGCGGGTCGTCGGCCTGGTCATCGTGCCGGCGGTCGACGACGGGCTGGGTCAGGGCGCGGTCCTGACGGCGAGGACGCTGAACGCAGCCGGACGCTCGGCCCCCTTCACGACCGCGATCGTCGACGTGCGGGACGCGGACGCGCAGGCGATGTACCGCGAGCTCGCCGGGCGGCTGGAGATGATCCCGGCGTCCCGGCCGCCGGAGGTGCGCAACCTGGTGGCGCTGGGGCGCCTGCCGCTTGTCCTGGCGGTCTTCCTCGGCGCGCTGGCCGTGGCGGTGCTGGTGCACTCGCTGGTACTGACGGCCCGGCGACGAGCCCCCGACCTCGCCGTGCTGCGCGTCATCGGGCTGACCCCTGCCCAGGTCGGCGGGGCGCTCACGACGATGGCGCTGACGATCGGAGTCGTCGGGCTGGCGCTGGGCCCGGCGCTCGGCCTGGCGGTGGGCCGGGTGGTCTGGGGCGAGGTCGCGAGCGGCATCGGGACCGCGTCGGACCCGGCGATCCCGTGGCTGGTGCTGGTGCTCGCCGTCCCGCTGGTGCTGGTCGGCACGGTGGTGGCCGCGTTGCTGCCCGCCCGGCGGGCTGCGACGCTGCGCCCCGCGGCGGTGCTGCGCTCGGAGTGAGGTCGGCTAGCGCGCCGCGGTCGCGGCGCCACCGGTCGGCTCGTGCTCGCTCCAGAGCCGCGCGAGCAGGTCGGCGCCGAGGTGCTCCTTGTCGATGTACGCCGCTGCGCCGCTGTGCAAGGCGTCGGCCGGGAGGTCCGCGGCCTGGTACGTGGAGCACAGGAATACGACCGGCGGCTCCGCGACGGCGGTGATCGCCCGGGTCGCTGCGATGCCGCTCATGCCGGGCATGTTGATGTCCATCAGCACCAGGTCGGGGCCCAGCTCGGCCACCGCAACCAGGGCCTCCTCGCCGGAGGCCGCCTCACCGACGAGCTCGAACCCCGGCATCCGGCGGACCACCGCGGCGGCCGCGACCCGGAAGGGC
Organism: uncultured Actinomycetota bacterium; assembly: GCA_963762865.1. GTDB lineage: Bacteria > Actinomycetota > Actinomycetes > JACCUZ01 > JACCUZ01 > DATHAP01. Next base: position 237,402 of record CAVXNC010000003.1, on the reverse strand, counting down.
CGCTGGTCGTCCACGGTGAGCACTCGCACGCTCGGGCGGGCGCCGTCGGGACCGGTCATGCCAGCCAGTGTGCCGCGCCGGCACTGTGCTGGCGAAGGTGGACAGCGCGTCAGGGGTGGTGTGGCCAGCCACCCCGTCGAGTCGTTCCTGTGTTGCGACCCGCCGCGACGTACCGACGGACACACAGTGCGGCCGGACCTGAGCAGGCGCGACGCTGCCGCCGGCCGGCACCGGACACGGACGGGACCGGACTGTGTGCTGGCGCTCGCTCTCAGGCGCCGGTGCCGTGCTCGTGCAGGTAGAGCAGCACGGCCTTGACCCGGCGGTTGAGGTCACGCTCCTCGGTGAGGGCGAGCTTGGCGAAGATCGAGTTGGTGTGCTTCTCGATCGCGCGCTCGGAGAGGAAGAGGGTGGCGGCGATCGCGGCGTTGCTCTTGCCCTGCGCCATCTCGCCGAGGACCTCGAGCTCGCGCGGGGTCAGCGTCGTGAGCGGGGTCTCCTGCGGGCCGCGGTTGGCGGCGACCAGCTGCTCGACGACGGTCGGGTCGATGACCGAGCCGCCCTCGTGGACGCGCTGCACCGCGCTGGTGAGCTCGCCGACGTCGCCGACGCGCTCCTTGAGGAGGTAGGCGCGGCCGCCCGAACCGCCCTCGAGCAGCTTGAGGGCGAAGGCCGCGTCGGCGTGCTGGCTGAGCAGCACGACCCCGACCTGGGGGCGCTCCTGGCGCAGCTGCTGCGCCATCTGGATGCCCTCGTCGGTCTTGGTCGGCGGCATCCGGATGTCGCTGACGACCACGTCGGGCTCGTGCTCGACGACCGCCTTCTGCAGCGACGGCAGGTCGGCGACGGACCCGACCAGCTCCAGGGCGTCGTCGTGCGCGATGAGCCGCTCGAGCCCCTGCCGGAGCAGCGCGTTGTCCTCGGCGAGCAGCACCCTGATCGTCACCGCATCACCCTAGGCGGGCAGGCCCTCTCCCCGCGGGCGAAATGACCACGCCCGCGTGGTCAACTCAGGCTGGCCGGGGCAAATTTGCCGCGCTCAGCAACCAACGACCACGCTCGCGTGATCAATTCGCACCGGCACCGCAGCGGGCTACTGCATGCGGGACATGGCCAGGGTGACCACGGTGATCAGTGCCTGCTTGGTGGCCTGGCGGTTGCGCGCGTCGGTGTAGAAGACCGGCACGTGGTCGCGGACGGCGAGTGCGGAGCGGACGTCGTCGATCGAGTGCTTGGCCACGCCGTCGAAGCAGTTCACCGCGAGCACGAACGGGATCTGGCGAGCCTCGAAGTAGTCCACCGCGTCGAAGCACTGCTCGAGCCGCTCGGTGTCGACCAGCACGACCGCGCCGATCGCGCCGGTGACCAGGTCGTCCCACATGAAGTGGAAGCGGTCCTGCCCGGGCGTGCCGAAGAGGTAGAGCCACAGGTCGCCCGGCAGGGCGATGCGGCCGAAGTCCATCGCGACCGTGGTCGAGGTCTTGCGGTCGGACACGCCGCCGGCGTCGTCGACGCCCACGCTGTGCTCGGTCATCGCTGCCTCGGTCGAGAGCGGCTCGATGTCGGAGATGGACCCGATGAAGGTCGTCTTGCCGACCGCGAACCCGCCCGCGATCACGATCTTGACGGTGATGGGCGTCGCGGGCGGCTCGGTCCCGGCAGGCGCCTGCTGCGCCGGTGCGTCCGGCGCCGCATGCGGCGGGGCGACGTCAGAGTGCGGAAATGCCATTGAGAACACTCTCCAGGACCTTGAGGTTGGTGGCCGGGGCGGCCGCTGCGGACGACCCCGAGTGCACGACGACCAGCGCCTCGTCGGCGAGGTCACCGACGAGCACCCGAACGACTCCCAGAGGCAGGGACAGGTGCGCGGACAGCTCGGCTACGGACAGGATCTGGGTGCTGGTCAGCTGGTGGATGCGTCGACGCTCGGCGGTGCCCATCGTGTCGACCGAGCCGTCGACCCACCGCACGAGCGCCTCGAGCGGCAGGTCGGAGCGCCCGGGCCGGGTGCGGCCACGGGTGAGCGCGTACGGGCGGACGAGGCGCGCCTCCTCGACCGACTCCTCGTCGTAGAGGTCGTGGTCGAAGCGCCGCGGCGCGTCCTCAGGGTCGACAGGCACCGGAGGTCACCTCGCACCGACGGGCAGCCGGGAGCGCATCTCGCTGACGAGGGCCGGCGTCATGGTGGCCTCGGCGCGCGAGACGAGCAGCGTCATCTCGTAGCCGACCAGCCCGACGTCGCTCGACGCGTCGGCGGCGACCGCCAGCACCGACCCGTCGCTGATGCTGGTCGTGAAGAGGAACAGCTCGTCCATCTCGACGATGGACTGACGGACCTCGCCGGCGTCGAGCTGGCGGGCGGCGCCCCGCGTCAGGCTCGCCAGCCCGGACACGATCGCGGCGAGCTGGTCCCCCTGCGTGCGGTCGAGCTCGTCGGACATCGCCATCAGCAGCCCGTCCGCGGACACCACCAGCGTGTGCTGCACGCCGGGGACGCTCTTCACGAAGTTGCCGAGCAGCCAGCTGAAGTTGGCGGCCTCGGGGCTGAGGTTGCTCACGTCGCGTCCTTTGTCTCGGCTGTCTCGCTTGCGGGGGTCTCGTCTGCGGTGCTGTCGGTCGTGCGGCCGCGCTCCACCCCGGCCCGGAAGCCGGTGAGCATGCCGCGGACGTCGGAGGCCGAACGCTGCCTCGTCCGCGCGCGGGCGGTCGTCGTGGGCGTCGCGGTCTCCGCGGACTTGGGCGTACGTCGCACCAGCCCGCCCGCGACCGGTGCCGTGGTCTCGACCGCCGCAGCCGGCTGGACGGGGGCGAAGGTCGGCTCGTAGAGCCCGCGCAGCTCGGTCAGCGCCGACGACGTCAGGTCGGACTGCGCGAGCAGTGCCGAGCCTTCGGACGGCGCAGCGGCCTCTGACGGTGCCGCGGGCTCGGATTGTGCCGCGGGCTCGCTGACCGCAGCTGCGCGCGTGGGCAGCCCGGCGGCAACCGGGACCCGCTGCGCCGCGACGCGAGCGGGCAGCGCGGGCGTCGCGGGGACCGGTTCGTCCGCGACCGGAGCCTCGGTCGGCGGTGTGTCGGCGACCGGGCGCTCGGCAAGCGGGGGCTCGTCGACCGGTGGGTCGACCGGCTCGTCGACCAGGGCGGCCGGCTCGTCGACCAGGGCGGCCGGCTCGTCGACCGGTGCTGCCGGTTCCGGTACAAAGCTGGTCACCACCGGTGCCGCGACGGGAGCTTCGGCGACGGGCGCGACCGGGGCCTCGACGACTGGTGCGACCGTGGGCTCGGCCACGGGCGCCGGAGCCGGGACGGCAGGCTGACGCTCGGGCGCGGGGTGCCGGTGCCGGCTGAAGCGGCCGCCACTGGTGGTACGGCTGGGCAGCACGTCGACCGCACGCGTGAAGGCGAACTGCGGGAAGGCCGCGGGCTCGGGCTCCGGCTCGACCTCGGGCTCCACTTCGGCGACCGGCTCCACCTCGGGCTCGACCTCGGCGACCGGCTCGACCTCGGGCTCGACCTCGGCGACCGGCTCCACTTCTTGCTCGACCTCGGCGACCGGCTCGACATCGGCGACCGGCTCCACGTCGGCGATCGGCTCGACCTCGGGCTCGACGTCGACGTCCACCGCCGCCAGCGGCTGGGTGTCGGCGAAGGTAGCCGGGTCGCGCAGGTCGGTGGCCACCGAGTGCAGGTCGTCGATAAGGACCGGCTCGCCGGTGACGTCGGCCGCAACGACCTCGTCGGCTGCGACCTCGTCGGCGGCGACCTCGTCGGCTGCGTCGGCAACGTCCGCTGCGTCGGCAACGTCCGCTGCGCCGTCCTCAGCAAGCACGTCCTCCGCAGGAGATGCCACCGGGCGGCGGCGGTTCCACCAGCGGGACCGCTGCGGTGCGGGCTCACCGCCAACCTCGTCGGCTGCGGGCACCTCGTCGGCTGCAGGCCCCTCGTCGGCCGGCACCTCGTCGACAGCACCGACCGGCACGTCCTCGGCCGGCACCTCGACCGGCGCGACGTCGACTGCAGCTGCTGCGTCCTCGGTGCCCGGCGTCACGTCGGCGACCGAGGCGATCTCGTCGACCGGCTCCGGCGACTCGGGTGCCGCCATGCCCTCGAACACCGCCGCGGGCAGGCTGACGACGACCACGGTGCCCGCGGTCCGGCCGCGACGCAGCTCGACCGAAGCCTCGAGTCGGGCGGCGAGCCGGCCGACCACGAAGAGCCCCAGCCGCTGCGACACGGCGATCTCGGCGAGCGGCGGGTGCGCGATCTTCTCGTTGGCGTCAGCAACCTCGTCCTCGGACATGCCGAGGCCGTAGTCGGTGACCGTCAGGTCGACGCCGTGGCCGGTGACCTTGGCCGAGACGACGACCCGGGTCTCCGGGTTGGAGAAGTGCGTCGCGTTCTCGAGCAGCTCGGCGAGGAGGTGCGCGACGGTCAGGGCGTGCCGGCCGGAGAGGTCGGGGTCGTCCGACATCGACAGGTCGATGCGGTCGAAGGACTCGATCTCGCCGACGGCAGTGCGGATCACGTCGGAGAGCGGCAGGGCGCCGCGCAGCCGGCGCGTGGAGTCGATGCCGGCCAGCACCAGCAGGCTCTCCGCGTTGCGGCGCATCCGGGTGGCGAGGTGGTCGAGGGTGAAGAGGCGCTCGAGGACGTCGGGGTCCTCCTCGCGGGCCTCCATCTGGTCGAGCGCCTTGAGCTGCCGTCCGAGGAGCACCTGGTTGCGGCGGGCCACGTTGACGAACATCTCGGCGATGCTCGCGCGCAGCGCGGCCTGCTCCTTGGCGACCCGGACGGTGACGTCGTTGACGGTGTTGAAGGCCTGCGCGAGCTGACCGATCTCGTCGCTCGACTCGACCGTGGATCGGCTCGACTGCGACGCCCGGGCCCTCACCGGGGATCTGCATCCGCTCGACCATGCGCGGCAGCTCGTCGCCGATGTCGCCGGCCGCGGACGTGAGCCGCCGCAGCGGCCGGGTGATCCGGCGGGCGAGGCCGACGGCGAGCAGCAGCGCCAGACCGAGACCGAGGACGGAGATGGTGACGACGATCAGCGCCCGCCGCTCCTGGGCGAGCTGGGCATCGACCGCCGCGTCGCCGATCTCGTCGACGAGCTGCGACTCGGAGTTCGTCATGACCGAGACCCGGGAGTTCGCGGCGGTGACCCAGGTCGTGGCGGCACCGACATCGGGCTCGGTGCCCTTCAGCAGCTGGCTGAGGTCGCGCCGGACCTGGTCGATCTCGTAGTTCTGGGCTCCGGCCAGCCGCTCGTCGAGCTGCGCGAAGGACGTGGCCGGGGCAGCACCCTGGAACTCCTGCAGCGACTCGCGCTGCTGGGCGACGAGTGCGGACGCCTGGGCGAACGTTGCCTCGTTCATGGCGCCGGCGGTCAACGCCTGCTCGACCAGGTCACGCTCGTGCGACGCGTACTCGATGTTGCGGGACAGCGACTGGTAGGCCTTGAGGACCGAACCCAGGTCGGCGGCGCCGGTGGTCGCCAGAACACCTGGGAGATCGAGGTCCGTCCGGATCACCTTGGTGTAGAGGACATCGGTCTCGGTGGCGAAGAACCGGCCGGCGTCGACCGAGGCCCGTGCGCCGCGCAGCTCCTCGTGGGCACTGCTGGACCGGGCCACCGCCGCACGTACCGCCTCGGACATCTGGTCGACCGGCGACGCCGCCACCAGCTTGCGCAGCTCGAACAGCTGCCGGTCGGTGAAGCTTCGCTGTGCCGAGACCCTGGCCTTGGCCGACGCGCTAGGCGCCTGCAGGTAGCTGAGGGTGATGCTGCGCTCCTCCTGGAGGCTGTGCACCACCGTGTTGACCTGGACGGCGACCTCGGTGAGGGCGTTGATCTGCCCGGCGCGGCGCGCCTCGCCGACCTGCCCGCTGACCAGCAGCCCGGTCACGGCGACGAGAAGCAGCGTGGGGATCGCCAGGACGGCGAGCAGCTTCGTGCGGACACCGGCGTCGCGCAGCATGGACTCTCCAGGTCGTCGCATCAGGTCACGTCAGGGCGGCCGTCCGACGGGCTCACAGGTCGGACCCTCTGGGCATCGGCCGCCCTTTGCCTCTTCTTGAGAGGGCGGCGGGCTCCATCCCTTCCTAGGGTGTGGTCCGTGCGCGCCGTCGTGTTGAGCCATCCGGGTGGTCCCGAGGCGATGCGTTGGGAGGACGTACCCGACCCGGTCGTCGGGCCGGACGAGGTCCTCGTCGACGTCGCCGCTAGCGCCGTCAACCGCGCCGACCTGCTGCAGCGGCAGGGTCACTACGACCCGCCGCCGGGCACGTCGCCCTACCTCGGGCTCGAGTGCTCGGGCCGGGTCGCCGCGGTCGGCGAGGACGTCGAGGGATGGGCGGTCGGCGACGAGGTGTGCGCGCTGCTCACCGGAGGGGGGTACGCCCAGAAGGTCGCCGTGCCCGCAGGCCAGGTCCTGCCGCTGCCGACCGGGGTCGACCTGGTCGACGCCGCCGGGCTGCCCGAGGTGGCCTGCACGGTGTGGTCCAACGTCTTCATGCTCGCGGGCCTGCGGCCGGGCGAGACCCTGCTGGTCCACGGCGGCGCGTCGGGCATCGGGACGATGGCCATCCAGCTCGGTCGCGCGATGCAGGCGCGGGTCGCGGTGACCGCGGGGTCGGCGGCGAAGCTGGCCCGCTGCCGGGACCTCGGCGCCGAGGTCCTGGTCAACTACCGCGACGAGGACTTCGTCGAGTCGGTGCGCCAGGCGACGGACGGCCGGGGCGCCGACGTGGTGCTCGACCTGATCGGCGCGAAGTACCTCGCCCGCAACATCGAGGTGCTGGCCGCCAGCGGCCGGCTGGTCGTCATCGGCATGCAGGGCGGGACCAGGGCCGAGCTCGACCTCGGCCTGCTGATGCGCAAGCGCGGGGCCGTGCTCGCAACCACGCTGCGCGCCCGGCCGCCCGAGGAGAAGGCGGCGGTCGTCGCGTCGGTGCGCGAGCACGTCTGGCCGCTGGTCGGGTCGGGCACCGTGCGGCCCATCATCGACCGGCGGGTGCCGATGTCGGACGCCGCCGAGGCGCACCGGGTGATCGAGGCCGGCGAGGCGGTCGGCAAGGTCCTCCTCACCACCTGACCCCTGAATGTGCGCTGACGCACCGGTCGCGCGGCGTGTCCGGTGCGGGAGCGCACATCCGGGGGCGCGGGCGGGGACGTCGCTCAGGAGGCGAGCGGCTCGCGCTTGGCCCAGGCGAGGATGCTCTCGACCGGCCGCATCCCGACCGACTCGTAGATCGCGAGCGCCCCCGTCACGTTGGCGGCGTCGACGTGCAGCAGGACCGCGACCCGACCGGCCTGCTGCTCGGCCGCGAAGTAGGCCCGGAGCAGGGCCTTGCCGACGCCCTTCCCGCGCGCTGCCGGCAGGGTCGCCAGGCTGCTGACGTAGCCCGCGTCCTGCTCGCGCTCGAATCGCTTGTTGCCGATGAGCAGGCCGACCGGCTCGCCGTCGAGCTCGGCCAGCCACAGCTGCGAGAAGTCGTCACCGTGCTCCGTGAGCCGGTAGCGGTAGAGCTCGAAGTCGACAGGCACCTGCCCGTAGTGCTGGCCGAACGACGCCTCGTCGATGCGGTGCGCCGCCCGCAGGTCGTCCTCGGTCTGGTCGCTGCGGCGGACCGTGACCCCGGGCGTCTCGGGTTGGTCGACCGGCCCGTCGAAGTCGACGCGCATCCGCTCGAAGGACGTCTCCGACTCGTAGCCCGCAGAGCGCAGCCACTCCTGGGTCTTCAGGTCCTGGCGATAGGTCCCCATGTCGAAGTACACGCTGTCCTTGCCACCCGCCGCGACCACGGCGCGGCCGCGCTCCTCGAGGAAGCGCAGCACTTCGAGGCCGAGCTCCTGGTCCGGGTGGGAGGGGAGGACGTACACGTCGATGACGACCTTGTCGCTGTCGCCGATTCGCTCCGCGTAGCCGTGTCCGACCAGCCGGCCGGTCTCGTCGCGCCATCCGTAGGACTCGACCACGGGGTTGCGCAGGTCGGCGTCCACCTCTTCCTCGGTGATGTCGGCATGACCCACGACGGCGGTGTCGCAGATGGTGAGGAAGTCGACGAGGTCGGGCAGGTCGCCCGGCCCGAGCCGGACCGGGGTCAGCGCGTCGGGCCGCGCGGGCTGGCCGGGCTGGCCGGGCTGGTCCGGCAGCCGGTCGCGGTGCGTCGCCACGGTCAGCCAGCGTGCCAGCGCCCCGGCAGGCCGGTCCACCGGATTCTGTGAGCCTGCGAGACGTGGGTAAAGATGGGTGCATGACCGACCCGCAGAGCAGCCAGGCGCCCACGGGCGCGGACGGCGTGGACGCGACCGACGAGGGCGCCCCGCGCGTCGTCGTGGTCGGCCCGAACGGCATGGCGGTGGAGTCGTCGGGTCAGGTGCAGCAGGGCGACGAGGAGCGCTCGGTCACCGACCTGGTCGACCAGCCGGCCAAGGTGATGCGGATCGGCAGCATGATCAAGCAGCTGCTGGAAGAGGTCCGCGCGTCCTCGCTCGACGAGGCCTCCCGGGTGCGGCTCAAGGAGATCCACACCCGGTCGATCCGCGAGCTCGAGGAGGGCCTGGCCCCCGAGCTCGTCGCGGAGCTGGAGCGGATCTCGCTGCCCTTCACCGACGACGCGATCCCCAGCGAGTCCGAGCTGCGGGTCGCGCAGGCCCAGCTCGTGGGCTGGCTCGAGGGGCTCTTCCACGGCATCCAGACGGCGCTCTTCGCCCAGCAGATGCAGGCCAGGGCGCAGTTCGAGGAGATCCGCCGCCGCGCCCTGCCCGGCGGCATGTCGATGCCGGGCGGCCCGGGCGGCCCGGGTGGGCCCGGCGGACCGCAGGCCGGCGACGACCAGCCCGGCCCGTCCGGCACCGGCCAGTACCTCTAGCGCCGGCCCGGGCGTACCCCCGCCCGCGCTCCCGCGTCTTCGCCTCGCGCGCCCCCGCCTCATGATCGTGAGCAGGAGAGCATCACCTTCCCAGCGAGGTGCCTGCTCACGATCATGGAGGAGTACGCCGCTGCTGGGCTGTGGATGACGGGCACGGGCCGACCGGTCGGCGCACCAGGCTGGGCCGGTGGCTCCGGAGGATGCGGCGTGCTGGGTCGATGACGTCGCGGCCATCGACGACCTGCTGTCCGCGGGGGCCAGCCTCCAGACGGTCCGCCGCCGAGTACACGGCGGCCGGTGGCAGCAGCCGTCCCCGAGGGTCGTCTGCCGAACGACCGGGACGCTGACGGCTCACCAGTGGATGCTCACCGCGGTGGCCCACGGCGGTCCCCGATCCATGATCAGCCACGCGACCGCCGGCTCGTTCTGGGGATTCGGCGCAACCACCGGACCGACCCCCAGGCCGGTCCACGTCACCGTGCCCCACGGTCGCCGGCGGCCTTCGACCGACGACGTCCAGGTCCACCAGTCCCGGCGGCCGTGCGAGCCGCGGCTCGTCGAGGGCCTGCTGGTCACTCCCCCACCACGCACCGCAGTGGACATGGCCCTGTGCCTGACGTCGGCCACGAGCGTCGCCGCCCACCTCGGTCGGGTGATGCAGCGCGGGCGAGTCAGCCTCGACCAGCTCGCGGACGAGCTCGACATCGCGCCGAGCCGCGGGTCGCGGCGGCCCCGGGCGGCGCTGGCCGACCTTGCGGTCGGTTCGCGGTCGGCCGGCGAGTCGCGGTTGCTGCACCTGATGCGGCGGGCCGGCATCCCTCTGCCGGAGCTCAACGCCCCGGTGAGCACAGCGCACGGCACCCGCTACGTCGACGCCCTGTGGCGCGAGCTCGGCAAGGGCGTCGAGGTGGACGGGCAGGCGTTCCACCTCGACGCGGCCGCCTGGCAGGCGGACCTCCGTCGCCAGAACGCCATCCAGTCCACCGGGATCGTGCTGCTGCGGATCGCCGCGCGCCGCCTGTGGACCGAGCCCGATGCGGTCGTCGCCGAGATCCGCGGCTTCCTCGGCCTCCCCCTTTCATGATCGTGAGCAACCGGCACGCTCAGCAGGTGAGCGTTCCCTGCTCACGATCATGGAGCCAGGGCGAAGAGGCGCTCCAGCTCGCGCGCGACGCCGTCGTCGTCGGGGCCGTCGACCAGCTGCTCGACCGCGGCGAGCACCTCGGGGTGGCCGGTGCGGACGCCGTAGGCGTGCCCGGCCCAGGCCAGCATCGGCAGGTCGTTGGGCATGTCGCCGAAGGCCACGACGTCGGCTGCCGGTACGCCCTCCCGTTCGGCCAGCAGAGCCAGCGCCGAGGCCTTGGACACCCCGGCCGCCGAGATCTCCAGCAGCCCGGCCGAGGACGAGTGGGTCAGCTCGACCAGGTCGCCGGCCACCTCGCGGGCCGCGGCCAGCAGGTCGTCGGGGCCCAGCCCCTCGTGGCGGACGAGCAGCTTGACGGCCGGCTGGTCGTAGATCCGCTCCAGGTCGTCGACCACCCTGGCCTGCCCGGTGTCCCACCTGGCGACGTACGACCTCTCGTGGGAGAAGCCCTCCCCCGTCTCGACGGCGAACGCCACGTCGGGGATCGCGGCGCGCAGCCGTCGGGCCACCTCGAGGCCGACCTCGATCGCGATCGGGAAGGTGTCGACGACCTCCTCGGTGCGCAGGTCGTAGACCAGCGCGCCGTTGGCGCACACCGCGACCCCGGTGTGCCCGGTGCGCTCGGCGACCTGCGCCATCCAGCGCGGCGGTCGGCCGGTGACGAAGACCACCGGCACGCCCAGCCCCTGCACAGCGATGAGGGCCGCCACGGTGCGCTGCGAGATCTCGCCGTCCGAGCCGACGATGGTCCCGTCGAGGTCGGTTGCGACCAGCCGCGGGCGACTCATGCCCCCGATGCCGACCCCGCCCGCGCCCGCGACAGCAGCCGCTCGACGACCTCGCGCACCTCGGCCGGGGTCCACTCCAGCGTCGCGTCGCCGGCGTTGAGCTCGACCCGCCACCAACCCGGCAGGTCGGTCACCCCGGCTTTCGGCCAGACCCAGGTCTTCTCCTCCAGCGCCAGGGCTCGTGCGGCCGCCGCGTACGCCTCGGCATCCACCCGCAGGTAGAGGTGCGCCATGTTGGTCGGCGGTGGATCCGGTACGACCGACAAGCCCCTCGACCTGCGCCAGCTCGGCGCAGACCGCGCGGGCATGCTCGACGTAGCGCGGGACCAGCGAGGCCCGGCGGCGGAGCCCGGCCAGACCGGCCGCGGCGTACGGCCACATCGCGAAGAGCGTGCCGCCGTGCCGGTGCCGCCACTCGCGAGCCTCGGCGACGAGCTGCTCCTCGCCGGCGAGCACGCACCCGGCCAGACCGCCGACACCCTTGTAGAGGGAGAGGTAGACGCTGTCGAAGAGGTCAGCCACCTCGGCCGCCGGCCGGTCGTAGAACGGCAGCGACTCGAGCAGTCGCGCACCGTCCAGGTGCGTCGCGGTGCCGTGGGACCGGGCCAGCGAGGTCTGCTCGACGAGGTCGTCCCACGACGGCAGCAGCCCGCCGAGCTCGCGCTGCGGCAGCTCGATCAGCAGTGCGGCGGCGTACTCCGCCACACCGTTGAGGTCCTCGAGCGTCATCAACGCACGGGGATCGCCGACCGGGTGCGGCTGCAGGCCGTGCAGCCGCTCGGCTGCCTGGTCCTCGTGCAGCGCGAGGTGCGACGTCGGGTGCCACAGCACGACGCGGCGGCCGGTGCGGTCGGCGTGCACCCGCAACGCGATCTGCTGCGCCATGGTCCCGCTGGGCATGAAGACGGCGGCGGGCTTGCCGAGGAGGTCCCGCACCTCGGACTCCAGCTCGGCGACCACGCCGCCCTCGCCGTACCAGTCGGCCTCGACCTCGCCGAGCTCCTCGGTCACCTCGGCCAGCGCCGCAGCGGTGCTGCGGTAGCCGTAGCCGTTGAGGAACCGGGTGCAGGACGCCCGCAGCTCGTCCTCGGTCGGACCGTCCGTCGGCCCGTTGGTCGGACCGTCGGTCGGCCCGTCGGCGGTCGGCACGTCGCCCGGCGGCCCGGCCGTCACCGCTTGACCGGCTCGAGGACGTCGCGGCCGCCGAGGAACGGGCGCAGCGCCGCCGGCACGACGACCGAGCCGTCGGCCTGCTGGTGGTTCTCGAGGATCGCGACGATCCAGCGAGTGGTCGCGAGGGTGCCGTTGAGGGTCGCCACCGGGCGGGTCCCGTCGGCGTCCTTCATCCGGATCTTCAGCCGCCGCGACTGGAAGGTCGTGCAGTTGGACGTCGACGTGAGCTCGCGGTACCGGCCCTGCGTCGGCACCCACGCCTCGCAGTCGTACTTGCGGGCTGCCGACCCGCCGAGGTCACCCGCCGCGACGTCGATGATCCGGTAGGGCAGCTCGACCTTGGCCAGCATCTCGCGCTCCCAGCCGAGCAGCCGCTGGTGCTCGGCGGCGGCGTCGGCGGGGTCGCAGTAGGAGAACATCTCGACCTTGTCGAACTGGTGGACGCGCAGGATGCCGCGGGTGTCCTTGCCGTAGGACCCGGCCTCCTTGCGGAAGCACGTCGACCAGCCGGCGTAGCGGCGCGGCAGGTCCGCGGCGTCGAGGGTCTCGTTCATGTGGAAGGCCGCGAGCGGCACCTCCGACGTGCCGACCAGGTACAGGTCCTCCTCCGGCAGGTGGTAGACGTTCTCGGCCGCCTGCGCGAGGAAGCCGGTGCCCTCCATCGCCTCCGGGCGGACCAGGACCGGCGGCACGACCGGCACGAAACCGGCCTCCGCGGCCTGGGTGATCGCCAGGTTGAGCATCGCGAGCTGCAGCTGGGCGCCGACGCCGGTCAGGTAGTAGAAGCGCGCGCCGGAGACCTTGGCGCCGCGCTCGGTGTCGATCGCGCCGAGGCGCTGGCCGAGCTCGAGGTGGTCCAGCGGCTCGAAGTCGAACTCGCGGGGCGTGCCGACGTGCTCCAGCACCACGTAGTCGTCCTCGCCGCCCTCCGGCACGCCGGGCTCCGCGACGTTGGAGAGCCGTCGCAGGAGTGCGTCGTACGTCGCGTCGCGCTCGGTCTGCGCCACGTCGGCGGCCTTGACCTCGGACGCGAGCTGCTTCGTACGATCCAGGAGCCGGACCCGCTCGTCGCCCTCCGCCTTGGCAACCTCGCGGCCGAGGCTCTTCTGCTCGGCGCGCAGCCGGTCGAAGGCCGCGATCGCGCCGCGCCGCGCCTCGTCGGCGGCGAGCACCTCGTCGACGAGGCCGGGGTCCTCGCGGCGGGCGCGTTGGGAGGCCCGGACGGCCTCGGGGTCCTCTCGCAGCAGCTTCGGGTCCAGCACCCGGCGAGCCTAACGGCCGGTACGGTGCCGGGGGCCAGCCAGTTCGGCACCGGCCGCGATCGTCGTCGTCTCTCGGGAGGGACCGCCAGATGCGCAGCGCGCTGTTCAGCCAGGAGTACCTCGAGGCTGCCTCTGCGGACGGGTTCGGCCTGCAGAACTCCAAGTTGCTCAAGGTCTCGCTGGCCGGCGGCAACCTGATGGCCCGCCAGGGGACGATGGTCGCCTACCAGGGCGACATCGCGTTCGACTACCAGTCGGCCGGCGGCATCGGGAAGATGCTGAAGAAGGCCGTGACCGGTGAGGGCGTCGACCTGATGCGGGTGTCCGGCACCGGGGACGTGTTCTTCGCCGACTTCGCCTCTGACGTGCACGTCGTGGAGCTCGACGGCACCGACGGGATCTCGGTCAACGGGGCCAGCGTGCTGGCCTTCGAGCCGACCCTCGCCTGGGACATCAAGATGATCGGCAGCGCCGGGATGCTCGGCGGCGGCCTCTTCAACACGCACTTCACCGGGAGCGGCAAGCTCGCGATCACCACCCGGGGCACGCCGGTGGTGCTCTCGGTCGACGCGCCGACCTTCGTCGACACCGACGCGGTCGTTGCCTGGTCGGCCTCGCTGCAGACCTCGCTCAAGTCGTCGGGCTTCAAGGCGTCGGCGCTGCTCGGCCGCGGGTCGGGTGAGGCCTTCCAGCTGGGCTTCGCCGGGCAGGGCTTCGTCGTCGTGCAGCCGAGCGAGAACCCGATGCGTGGCGGCGGCCAGCAGGGCGGGAACACCGGTGGCGGCGTCGGCGGGGTTCTCGGCCGCCTCGGCGGCTGACACCGGCCTGCCGAAATTGATCACGCTCGCGTGGTCAATGCTTGCTGAGCGAGGCAAATTCGCCCCGTCTGGGCGCTATTGACCACGCCCGCGTGATCATTTCGCGAGGAGCCGCACCGCGCGGGGTGAGTGCCGGGTGGGTTCGCGGGGTACCAGCGGCAGGTGCTGAGCGTTCTCCACCGACCCCACGAGGCCCGCCGCCCCGCGAGCCAGCCCAAGCACGGGCTGGCGGGCCGGCTCCTCATGGGTGCCGGCGCAGCCGCGCTGGTCGCCGTCCCCTTCACGCTGCTCATGCTGCTCGTGCTCTCCGAGTGGGAGCCGCTGGAGAGGCTGGACCGCCGGGTCGCCGACAGCCTGAACAACGTCGCGCGCAACGAGTCCGGCCTGGTCGACGTGCTCGACATCGGCGAGGTCGCGCTCTCGCCGTGGGTGTTCCGGATCATCGTGGTCGGCGTCGCGGTCTGGCTCTGGGGCCGAGGAGCGAAGCGGCTGGCTGCCTGGGCCGTCGTCACGATGGCAATCGGCGGGATCCTCGGCGTCGTGCTCAAGCTGCTGGTCGACCGGGCCCGGCCGACCTTCCCGGAGCCGGTCGCCCACGCCAGCGGCTACAGCTTCCCGAGCGGCCACGCGCTCAACTCCGCCCTGGCTGTCGGCGTCCTGCTGCTCGTCTTCCTCCCGGTGCTCACCCGGGTCGGCCGCGCGGTCGCCTACACGCTCGGTGCCGCCGTCGTCCTGCTCACCGGCTACGACCGGGTGGCACTCGGCGTCCACTACGTCAGCGACGTGGTTGCCGGCTGGGCGGTGGCGCTCGCCTGCCTCGTCGGCACCGGGGCCGGCTTCGAGATCTGGCGCCGCGAGCAGGGCCGCCGCCCCAGCACCGTCGGCGAAGGCGTCGAGCCCGAGGCGGCCCCCGAGATGTCTGACGACGACCACCCGACCGGCTCGACCGGCTCGCACCGCTAGCCCGCTCTTCCCTGCCCCGCCCAGCCATGCCCTGCCGAAGGAGTCACCACAGATGATGAGCCGGATCGCCCGCACCGCCGGGATCGTGGCCGTGCTGCTTGCCCTCGACTACCTGCTGCTCGTGGGGATCGGCTACGTCCTGACCAAGGTCCTCGGCAACGACTCCTCCCTGATCGGCGCCGAGGACAACATCAACGAAGGTCTCGCCCACGACCGCACCCCGACGATGAACGACGTCACCTACCTGTTCTCCGGCCTCGGCAACACCGGCGCCATCATCGGCGCTCTGGTCGTCGTCTCGGTGGGCCTCCTGATCGCGACGAAGAAGTGGGGCCCCTCGCTCTTCCTCATCGTCGCTGTCTCGGGGCAGGCGCTGGTGTTCCTCCTCGTGACACTGACCATCAGCCGCCAACGCCCCGACGTGAAGCGGCTGGACTCGTCGCCGCCTACCTCGAGCTTCCCGAGCGGCCACACCGGCGCCGCCACAGCGCTCTTCGTCGCGAGCGCGTTCCTCGTCGCGTGGTACGTCCGGAAGCGGCTCGTGCGGATCATCGGCGTGCTCCTGCTGCTGGCCGTGCCGCTGCTCGTTGCCTACGGCCGGCTCTACCGCGGCATGCACCACCCGAGCGATGTGCTCGGCGCCTACCTCAACGGTGGAATCTGCGTCGCCATCGCTGCCGGCACGATCCTCGCGAAGGGACCGCTCGCCAGGTTCGCGCCGGACGGTGGTGCCGACCACCCTCGCGAGGCCGCGGACACGGCGCGGCCGACAGCGACGATCGCCCGGTGAAGCAGGCTGGAGTCGTCTACAACCCCACCAAGGTCACCGACCTCCCTGCTCTCAAGAAGCGGGTCGAGCCCTTCATGTCCCGGCACGGCTGGGCCGAGCCGCTCTGGCTGGAGACCACGGTCGAGGACCCCGGCGTCGGCATGTGCCAACGCGCCGTCAAGGAGGACTGCGACGTCGTCATCATCGCGGGCGGCGACGGCACGGTGATGGCAGCCGTGACGGCAATGGCGTCCTGCGACGTGCCCCTTGCGATCCTGCCGACCGGCACCGGCAACCTGCTGGCGCGCAACCTGGACCTGCCCATCACCGACGAGAAGGCCTGCCTCGAGATCGCCGTCTCTGGACGGGTGCGCGCCATCGACGTCGCCTCGGTCGACGACGACCGCAAGTTCGCCGTCATGGCCGGGCTCGGCTTCGACGCCGCGATCATGCGCGACGCACCGGAGGGCCTGAAGAAGGCCGTCGGCTGGCCGGCCTACGTCGTCTCCGCGGCCAAGCACCTCCGTGGCCGGGGCATCCGCGTCACCATCACGATCGACGACGGCAAGCCGCTGCACCGGCGCGTGCGCACCGTGGTCGTCGGCAACGTCGGCAAGCTGCAGGGCAACATCCCGCTGCTGCCCGACGCCCGACCCGACGACGGCATCCTGGACGTGGTCGTCATCGCGACCCGCAACGTCATCGACTGGGCGCGGGTGACCGGCCGCGTCGTACGCCGGGCACATGTCCCCGACCGCCGGATGGAGCGCTTCACCGGCCAGCACGTCCTCGTCGAGGCCAGCCACCGGCAGCCGCGGCAGCTCGACGGTGACGTGATCGAGGACAGCCGCAGCATGGACATCCGCATCGAGCCCGGCGCCCTCAAGGTCATGGTGGCAGCCAGGTGAGCTCGGTCACCCGCGTCCCCGAGACGCGCACCATGCACGGGGACGAGCTCTCCGCCGACGACGCCCGGGCCACGTTGCGCCACTACGGCCGCCTGACACTGGTGAAGAACTCCTTCATCCGCTTCCGCTACGGGGACGGTTTCAGCCACTCTCGGGCACTCGCCTTCCAGCTGGTGCTCTCCCTCATCCCGCTGGGCATCGCCTTCATCGGTCTGTCGAGCACACTGCAGGCCGACAGAGCCGCCCAGATGCTTCGCGAGGTCCTGCTCCGGATCACGCCGGGCAGCACCGATGAGGTCGTCCGCCAGGCCTTGGACCAAGGACAGCAGCAGACCGGGCACGGCGAGCTGGCCCTCTACCTCGGCCTCGGCGCAGCGGTGCTCGCGCTGACTACCTCGATGGGCCAGGTGGAACGCGGCTCCAACCGGATCTACGGCATCCAGCGCGACCGGCCGACGCTGCGCAAGTATCTCCACGCGGCCGTGCTCGCGGTGTCGGCGGGCCTGATGTCACTGATCGGCTTCCTCACCTTCGTGGCAGGCGGAGTCGTCGGGCGGGTGCTGCAGCGGAACTACGGGTGGACCGAGGAGCAGTACACCGTCTGGTCGGTCGCGCGGTTCCCCATCGGTGCCCTGCTGGCTCTCACCGCCTTCACGATCCTCATCGAGCGCGCGCCCCGGCGGCGGCAGCCCGGCTGGTCCTGGATCGCGATCGGCGCCGGCGTGGCCGTGACCCTGTGGGTGCTCTTCACCTACCTGCTCTCGCTCTACGTGCAGTCCAGCGGCACGTTCGGATCGACCTATGGACCCCTGACCGGGGTCATCGCGCTGCTGATCTGGGCGCAGCTGACGTCGATCGCGCTGTTCCTCGGCATCGCGTTCTGCGCGCAGCTCGAGGCGGTGCGCGCCGGCGTCACCGACCCCGAGCGCGGCGACCCCGAGGCCACCCGTACCTGAGCGTCAGACGAGAGCGTCAGAGCTTGCCGTTGCGGATCCGGCCGAGCCAGGCGGAGGCGTCGCGGTAGATCGCGTCCTTGTCGCGAGAGTCGCGCTCGGCCTGGTCCGCGGCCGGGCCACGGTCGGCGCGCGGGTACGAGCCGAGGAACCGGATGTCCGGGCAGACCCGCCGGAGCCCGGTCAGCGCCTCGCCCACCCGGGCGTCGTCGACGTGCCCCTCGCAGTCGATGGAGAAGCAGTAGCGGCCCATGCCCTCGCCGGTCGGCCGCGACTCGATCCGCGTCAGGTTGACCGCGCGGACCGCGAACTCGGTGAGCACCTCGAGCAGCGCACCCGCGTGGTCGTCGGAGATGAACGCGACCAGGGTCGTCTTGTCGTGCCCGGTGGGCAGCGGCGGCTGGTCGGGCCGGCTCACCAGCACGAAACGGGTGACCGCGTCCGGGTTGTCCTCGACGTCTCGGGCGAGCACCTCGAGCCGGTAGCGCTCCGCCGCGATCGGCGCGGCGATAGCCGCGTCGTGGGCCGCCGAGCCCTCCGCGAGGGTGGCCGCGGCCTCCGCCGTCGACAGGGCGGGCACCATGGTGGCGTCCGGGAGGACGGTCGCCAGCCAGCGGCGGCACTGCGCGTGGGCGTGGGGATGGGTCGCGATGCGACGTACGGCGCTCAGGCCGGTGCCGGGACGCACCATGAGGGCGAAGGACACGGGCAGGAGCACCTCCCGCGTCACCATCAGCGGGTCGCCCGTCGCGAGCTCGTCGAGGGTCGTCGCCACCGAGCCCTCGACGGAGTTCTCGATCGGGACCAGCGCGTGGTCGGCGTCGCCGCGGCGCACCGCCTCGAGTGCGGCGGCGACCGACGGCTGCGGCTGCAGCTCGCCCTTGGCGGCGGCCGGGAGGGTGCGCAGTGCGGCCTCGGCGAAGGTCCCCTCGGGACCCAGGTAGGCGTAGCGCGCGGGCGGCACTCCAGGCATGGCGCCGACCCTAGCCGTCAGGACCCGGTCAGCCGCGGGCCTCCCGGATGGCGTCCTCCTCCTCGGGCGAGAGGGTGTGGTCGCTGCGGAGGTCGACCAACGGCTTGGCGTAGGTCCGGGTCTCGGAGCGGCCGTTGATGGACGAGAGCACCAGCCCGTTGCCGTTGTCGTCGAAGAGCGCCGCCGAGAAGGACAGCCGGCCTCCCATGTCGCCGAAGGCGTCGTAGCGCACGACCCCGACGTGGCGCAGCGCCTGCGGGTCGACACCCACGGCCTCGCCGGCTCCGCCGCGCGCACCGGCGAGTCGGCGCACCCGTCGCGAGAGCACCCGCAGGCGGGCGAGCACGACCAGCAGGAGCAGCAGGCACAGGCCGGCGACCACCGCAGCGACGAGCGCGACCGCCTCGTAGGTGTCTAGCTGCCATTCGGGCACGTGGAGGACCTCGATCGAGAGGGTGGGCAGGCCGCGAGCGAGGCTACCGGCATAGCCTTCGCGACATGGACCGCGCGGAGGTGGAGTCGCTGCTGCGCGCCGTCGCGTCCGGCGGTGTCGCGGTCGACGTGGCAGCCGACCAGCTGGCCGCCGGCCCGATGAACGGCACCGTCGACCTCGGCTTCGCCCGCGTCGACACCCACCGTGGCCTGCGGACCGGCGACCCCGAGGTCGTGTACGCGGGAGGCAAGTCCGTCGACCAGACAGTCGCCATCCTGCGTGAGCTCGCCCGCCAGCCCGGGGAGCGGCCGGCCGTGGCGACCCGGCTGTCGGCGGAAGCAATCGCAGCCGTGCGCGCCGAGCTCCCCGGCGCCACCATCGACGAGGTCGCCCGGGCAGCTGCCGTCGGCACGCTCCCCGAGCCGCGCGGCACCGTGTGCGTGGTCGCCGCCGGGACGTCGGACGCGCCGGTCGCGGCCGAGGCGGCCTTCGTCGCCCGGGCGTTCGGCGCCGGCGTCGAGCGGATCGACGACGTCGGGGTCGCTGGCATCCACCGGCTGATGGCCGTGCGCGACCGGCTCGACGCGGCCGACTGCCTGGTCGTCGTCGCAGGGATGGAGGGTGCGCTGCCCAGTGTCGTCGGCGGGCTGACCGGGGTGCCGCTCGTCGCGGTCCCGACCTCGGTCGGCTACGGCACGTCCTACGGCGGCCTCGCCGCGCTGCTCGCGATGCTCAACTCCTGCGCGCCGGGCGTGACGGTCTGCAACATCGACAACGGTTTCGGGGCCGGCGTGTTCGCGGCCCGGGTCGCCCGCCGCGCCGGGGTGCGCGCGTGAGCGTTGAGGACCGCATCGCGTGGTTCGACGTGTCGGCCGGAGCCAGCGGCGACATGGCGCTCGGCGCGCTGGTCGGCGCCGGAGCGCCGCTCGACGTGCTGCAGGCCGCGGTCGACGCGATCGGGGTCGAGCCGGTGCGGCTGGTCGCGTCGCAGGTCCGGCGCGCCGGCCTCGCTGCGACCCGCGTCGACGTGCAGGTCGCGCCGAGCGACCAGCACCGGTCGTGGCCGGACGTGCGTTCGCTCCTCGAGGCTGCGGACCTGGACGAGTCCGTACGCCGCCAGGCGCTCGACGTCTTCGCCCGGCTGGCCGGTGCCGAGGCCGAGGCGCACGGCACCACCGACGACGAGGTGCACTTCCACGAGGTCGGTGCCCTCGACTCGATCGCCGACGTGGTCGGCGCCGCGGCCGGCATGCACGCCCTGGGCATCACGACCGCGGTCGCCTCACCCGTGACCGTAGGCAGCGGCAGCGTCCGCACGGCGCACGGCCTGCTGCCGGTGCCCGGTCCCCGCGGTGCTCGCACTGCTGCGCGACGCGGGTGCGCCGGTGCAGAGCGGGTCGCTGGAGCACGAGGCGTGCACCCCGACCGGCGCGGCCCTGCTCGCCTCCGTGGTCACGTCGTGGGGCGCGATGCCCGCGATGACGGTCGTCGCGACCGGCACCGGCGCCGGTGGCCGCGACGACGACAGGGTCCCCAACGTGCTGCGGCTGGTCGTGGGTGAGCGGACCGGGTCGGCGGGCGACGTACCGCGGGAGGGTGCGCTCGTGCTGGAAGCCAACGTCGACGACCTCGACCCGCGGTTGTGGCCGGGCGTCCTGTCGGCGCTGCTCGCGGCCGGCGCGTCGGACGCCTGGCTCACGCCGATCCTGATGAAGAAGGGCCGGCCGGCGCACACCTTGTCGGTGCTCACGGCTGCCGACCGCGTCGAGGCCGTGCGCGAGGTGGTCTTCCGCGAGAGCTCGACGATCGGTATCCGCAGCCACCCCGTGGACAAGCACGCCCTCGAGCGCGAGATGCGCACCGTCGACGTCCGGGGTCAGGCCGTCCGGGTGAAGGTCGCGCGGCTGGCCGGGGAGGTGGTCAACGCCGCGCCCGAGTACGAGGACGTGGTGGCAGCGGCCGCCGCTCTCGGTGCGCCGGTGAAGTCGGTGCTCGCCGAGGCGGTCGCGGCGGCGCACACCGGGCACGCGGGCTAGCAGCGGGATGGACCTCGCGGTCGTGGCGACGACGTTCGCCCTGATCTTCCCCGTCGAGCTGCCGGACAAGACGTTCGTCGCGTCGCTGGTGCTCGCGACGCGCTACCGGCCGCTGCTGGTGTGGATCGGCGTCTCGCTCGCGTTCCTCGTGCAGACGGTGGTGGCCGTGACTGCCGGCGGCCTGCTGTCCCTGCTGCCGAAGCCGGTCGTCATCGCGGCCTCTGCGGTGCTGTTCCTCGTCGGCGCGGTCGTGCTGTGGCGCGGCGCGAAGAACGCGGACGCCGAGGAGGTTGCGGCAGAGGAGGAGTTCGCTGGTAAGGCCGAGGGCGAGGCGCACGGTCTCAAGGTCGTCGCGACGTCGTTCGGTGTGCTCTTCCTGGCCGAGTGGGGCGACCTGTCGCAGCTGCTGACCGCTGGGCTGGCAGCTCGCTACCACGACCCGCTGAGCGTGTTCGTCGGCTCATGGGTTGCTCTCGTCCTGGTCGCCGCACTTGCCGTGGTCATCGGGCGGACCCTGCTGCGCTACGTGCGGCTCGCGACCATCCGTCAGGTCGGCGCCCTGGTGTGCCTGCTGCTCGCCGGCCTCGCGACGTACGAGCTCGTCCAGTCCTTGCTCTGACGCGTGCCCGCGATCAGAGCTCGGCGCGCTCGGTCATCGTGAACCGCAGCTTGGCCATCATGTTCTCGACCTCGGGGTTGATCCCGCTGCTCTCGAAGAGCTCGTGTGCGCGAGCCGCGATGCCTCCCGGCGTCCACCGGGTGTCGTGGTTCTGGATCACCGCTGCCGACGTGAACGGCTGGTAGAGCTCGACCGCGTCGCCCTGGACGCCGAACACCTTGCCGCTGATGCTCCCCGCCGACGGGCTGCAGAGGTAGGCGACCAGGGGGGCCACGTTGTCGGGGTGCCAGAAGTCGAAGGTCTCGCCCTCGTCGTCGGCCGACAGGTCCTTGAACGCGCCGTAGGCCGACTCGGTCATCCGGGTGCGCGCGGCCGGCGCGACGGCGTTGCAGCGGACGCCGTAGCGCGCCATCTCCATGGCGACGATCGTCGAGAAGGCGGCGATGCCGGCCTTGGCGGCGCCGTAGTTTGCCTGACCGAAGTTGCCGAGCAGCCCGGACGTCGAGGCCGTGCAGACGATGCGTCCACCGGTGCCGGAGTCCTTCCAGTGCGCGCAGGCGGAGCGGGTCGGCAGGAAGTGGCCGCGCAGGTGCACCTTGATGACGGCGTCCCACTCCTCGACGGACATCTTGGCGACCGTGCGGTCGCGCAGGATGCCCGCGTTGTTGACCAGAGCGTCGAGCTTGCCCCAGGTGTCGAGCGCCAGCTGGACCAGGCCCTCCGCAGTCGACTCCTCCGAGCAGTCACCGGTGTCGAGCACGGCCTCGCCGCCGGCCGCCGTGATCTCGTCGACCACCGCTTGCCCGACCTCGTGGTCGAGCTCGTTGACCACGACGCGGGCGCCCTCACGGGCGAGCTCGAGCGCCTCGCCACGGCCGATGCCGCGGCCGGCACCGGTGACGATGACGACAGATCCGTCCAGAAGGGCCATGGCGGCGACCCTACTGAGACGGTCAGGGACCCGGCGCAGGGCCCGGCGGCTGGCTACGATCCGGCCATGACGGACAACGGCGGCACCACCGCACACGGCGTCGACAGCGAGGTCGGCCGGCTGCGGACCGTGATGCTGCACCGGCCAGGCCCCGAGCTCAAGCGGCTGACGCCACGCAACAACGACAAGCTGCTCTTCGACGGCATCCCGTGGATCGGGCGGGCCCAGGACGAGCACGACGCCTTCGCACAGGCCCTCCGCGACCACGGCGTGGAGGTGCTCTACCTCGCCGACCTGCTGGCGTCGGCCCTCGAGGTCGAGGCCGCCCGCGAGGAGACCATCGCGGCGGTGTTGGCGGACCCGCGGCTGGGAGAGTCGCTGCACCGGGCGGTCGACGGCTACCTGCACGGACTGCACCCGGCGGACCTTGCCGTGACCCTGATGGCGGGCCTCGCCCACGAGGAGATGGCTCCGGTCGGCGGACTGACCTACCGCTTCATGGACCGGCACGACTTCGTCATCGACCCGCTGCCGAACCTGCTCTTCACCCGCGACTCGAGCGTCTGGATCCGCAGCTCGGTCGCCGTGACCAGCCTCGCGATGCCGGCCCGGATGCGGGAGACGACCCTCACCCAGGCGATCTACCGGCACCACCCCCGCTTCGTCGGCACCGAGATCGTGCACGGACCGGAGAACGAGCCGGTCGAGGGCGGCGACGTCCTGCTGCTGTCTGCCGGCGTGATCGCCGTCGGCGTCGGCGAGCGCACCACACCCGCCGGTGTCGAGCGGCTCGCCCGGACGGTCTTCGACCGAGGGCTCGCGACGACCGTGCTGGCAGTGCCCATCGCGCAGGAGCGGGCCACCATGCACCTCGACACGGTGTGCACGATGGTCGACGTCGACGCGGTCGTCATGTACCCGAACATCGCCGACAACCTGCAGGCCTACACGGTGACCGACGGCGGCGACGTCCACGTGGACGGGCCGGAGCCCTTCCTGGTGGCCGCCGCGAAGGCGATGGGGATCGACACGCTGCGGGTCATCGACACCGGGCTGGACCCGATCACCGCGGAACGGGAGCAGTGGGACGACGGCAACAACACCCTCGCCATCGGGCCACGACTGGCGGTCGCCTACGAACGCAACGTCGAGACCAACGCCCGGCTCGCCGAGGCGGGCATCGAGGTCGTCGCGATCGCCGGCTCGGAGCTCGGCAGCGGCCGGGGCGGGCCGCGGTGCATGTCCTGCCCGATCTCCCGGGCCCCGCTGGCAGCCGGCTGACGGAGCCGTCGCGGCTGGCGGCTCGGTGCGGTCTGACGGCGTCCAGTCAACGAAGCACGAAATCAGTTGTCAACGCCGACAACGACTGCGGACATGGAAGGGCCCGAGCGCAACCGACGGGGGATGCAGCAGCGCTCGGGCTTGGGCTCAACGATATCCGGAATGGTCGGCCGTGCAAGTCGGAACGCCGCCCCCCGGCCGACAACGATGCGAAGGAACTACACCACCGGGGGCACGCTCAGCGAAGCGTGATCTGCCGGCTACGCAGGCCGGCCCGCGCGCGCCGTCCGGCGTCGTCGAGCGGGGTGCTGTCCGCCATGGCCTCCGCGAGCCGACCGGCGAGCGCGGCGATCGGTTCCTCCGTCGCCTCGGCCGTCGTGCCCTCGGCCAGGTCCCAGACCGGCACGGCGAGTCCGTGCGCGCGGAACGACCCGACGTAGCGGCTGCCCTCGCCGAGGCCGTCGGCCTGGCGGGCGTGCAGCCGGGAGATGGCGTCGAGGAAGGCCTCCTCGTCGTGGGGCAGCACCCAGCGGAGGTGCTGCCGGCCGCGGATCTCGCACCAGTACGCCGCGTCCACCGACGTCAGGCGCGCCGTGGGGACGACCGCCTCGTTGGCGCGCTCCATGCTGGCCACCACGTCCGGCGACTCGTCGTCGACTCCGTCGAGCCAGAAGTCGAAGCCGCTGTGCACGCTGACCTGCAGGGGTGCCTCCGGGTCCAGCAGGTCCTGGAGGCGCGCGCCCGGTCCCGGCAGGGTGACCGGTGCGATCGGCGTCCCCGGCGCGGCGTCGAGAGCAAGCTCGAGGGCGTGCGCGACGTCGCGGCTGGCGTCGCCCGACCCGCCGTTGACCTGCAACCCCGCGAAGACAGCGCCGTCCTGGCGTACCAGCCCCGGCCAGGCCATCGGCAGCACGGTGGCCAGGGTCGCCTCGCGGTCCCCCGCATCACCTCGCAGCGTCAACGGCGCTGTGGCCGCCGGCACGATCTCGCGCAGCGCGACCCAGTCACACTCGCTGGCCAGCCCCTCGAACGGGCGCTGGACGAACCGCTCGGTCTCGTCGACCGTTCCGCGACCGTGGCAGGCCTTGTAGCGGCGGCCGGACCCGCAGGGGCACGGCTCCCGGGCACCGACGACGGCGACCGTGCCCTCGTGCCGTGCCCCGGGTGACGCGGCGCCCGAGCGGCGTCGGCTGGCCTTCTTTCCCATCCGCCGGAGACTAACGGGGCGGGCCACCCGGGTCCTGGCCGGGCGTGACCGGAGCCGCTGCCGTCAGGTCGACGGGCGCCGTCCGTGGCACCTCCGCCCACACGGTCACGCTCCCGTCGCCCTCGGTGACCCCCCAGTCCACGCTGACCGTGCGGACGATGTCCAACCCCCGGCCGCCCAGTGCGGACAGCGCGGCGACGCTGGCGCGCGGCCGAGTGCCGGCGCCGCCGTCGGTGATCTCGATGTGCAGCAGGTCGTCACGGACCTCCCAGCGCACCGCGATCTCCCCGCTCGGCAGCGGGGCTGCGTGCTTGACCGCGTTGCTGACCAGCTCGGACAGCACCAACATCGCGTCGTCGCGCTCGTCGGCGGCCACGCCGGCTGCATCGAGCTGGTCGGCCATGGCGTGTCGGACAAGCCGCACGCTGGTGCGCTCGTGTGGCACGGTCACCGACGCTGCTGCACCGGCCCGGGCCGCCCCCGCGCCCATGTCAGGTCCTTCCCGGCTGAGAGCCCTTCTCGGTCACCTGTCCGCCTGCCCGACCCAGGCGGGACGAAACAACGTCAGGCCAGGCGTGCGTCCGGCGGGCGCCCCAGGGCCCGGAGCACCCGAGCGGGCTTGTTGGTGATGATCGCGTCAGCCCCCAGGTCCAGGCACAGGTCGATGTCCGCCTGGGCGTCGACGGTCCAGACGTGCACCTTCTTGCCACGGGCGTGCGCCCGCTCGACGTAGCGGGGGTGGGCGCGGACGATCTCGATGCTCGGCCCGGAGATCGGCACGTACGGCGGCAGCGTGCCGTCCCGGAAGCGCAGGGGAACCCGCTCCATCAGCAGGACCGTGGAGAGGTCCGGGGCCAGGTCACGCATCCGCCGCAGCGACACCTGCGAGAAGCTCATGACCCGCACCGGCGACCTCGTGCCGGCCCACCCGAACTGGTCGAGCAGGTGGACCAGGCGCGTCTCCACGAGGCCGGCGTAGCGCGTCGGGTGCTTGGTCTCGATCGCCAGCCCGACCGGTCGGTCGACCGCGTGGACCATCTCCAGGAGACTGCGCAGCGTGAGGATCGCCGACCGGTCCCGGTCGGGCACCTCCGGGTCCTCGAAGTCCTCCCACGAGTCCCGCCAGGACCCCCAGTCCAGGCCTTCGAGCTCGGCCAGCTCGAGGGTGGACAGCACGCCCCGCCCGTTGGAGGTCCGGTTGATCCTCCGGTCGTGCACGCAGACGAGGTGTCCGTCCCGGGTGAGACGGACATCACACTCGAGGGCGTCCGCGCCATCCGCGATCGCCCGCTTGTACGCGCTCAGCGTGTGCTCGGGGGCGTCGTCCGACGAGCCGCGATGGGCGACGACCTGCACCGCGTCGGTGCCGCGCGCCGTGGCGCTCACAGCCTCCATGCTGTCACTGGGTGCCCACCCCGGCGTGCATTCCACCTCTGTGGGCCACGTTACCGTGTCGCGACGTGGCCCAGCTCTACGGGTGCGAGGCACCATGAGGTGAATGGTGGAGACCGGATGCGGGACTCCGCTGCACCTGTCTTCCGCCCGTTGCCCCTGGACGACCCAGCTCGCCGCCGACCCGCGATCGGAGTCGCGAACGAGCACCTCGGCTGGTCCCCCCGGGTCCGCCTCCAAGAAGGACTCGCGGAGACGGTTCGGTACTTCCGCGAGCTGTCAGCAAGGTAACCGTCCTCCGAGTCCGCCTCACCGAGCCTGCGCCAGCCACGCCACCGTGACCGTTCCGTTCTAGCTTCGGCGCCACCCGAGCGGCGTTCCACAACGCACCGTGCAGATGATCATGTCGGGCTTGGCCGCCGACTCCAGCTCCTCCGACGAGTTGGCGACCCTGATGCCCCTGAGCCGCGCAGTCGAGCCCGTCTCCCTGAGAAGGACCCACAGGGGGTACTCCCAGTCATCCGGACCCTGGATCAGCGCCACGTCATCTCTACCGCTCGTCGACCACCCGCCGAGCCGCTAACTCGTACTGCTCCCGCAGCTCTGCGCGGTAGAGGAAGTAGTCCTCTCACGCGACCCGCTTGCCAGATCGTGTCGTTGACGATCCATGGCGCCAGGTCCGACATCAGGCTTCGCTTCGGTTGAAGAGCAAGCCACGCGACGCACCCAGGACGGCCACCAACGACGACGCCCGTCATCACCCGTCGTGGGAGTCGCCCGAGCAATGCCGAGTCGGGACGAGGCTCAGCATGAGCAGCGGCACGAGCAGGCGGATGCCCCATTGCTGCCATCTGAGAAGAGCCGAGAAGACGACGAAGCCAGCGTCAACGGCTATCGCGAACCCGATCTCCTGCCGCCGCGTGTCGCGCTTAGATCGGAGAAGCACCTCTACGGCCGCTACGAGCAGTACCAGGTGGTGCAGGTTGCTCGTCAAGTCCTCCTGCCAGTCGAAGCCGACGACGAATCCCTCCCCAGTAGTCGTGCTCACCTTGTCGTTCGCGTCAAGGCGGAGCGCGGCAAGAACGTGGACGACCCCCCGAGAGAGCAGATCGTTCCAGGTCGCACCGGGATCACCTTCCGACACGACCGGCGCCGCGAATGCACCGGCCTCGTTCCTCGCCATGTTCTCTACGAGTACACCGAGCCCGTACTGCTCTTTTGCCGTGTACTCACGTCCGCGCCCGAGCGGCGAGCCGAACACTGCAGCTGTTCGCACCCAGTGCGGAGCGTTCAGTAGCAGCACGGGTAGAGCGAGTATCGCCGCCTGCGCCAGGGCCCGTCGAGGTCCTCGCCGAGCCGCGACCACTAACCACCACACGGCGAACTGCGCGAGGAACATCACCGCCGTGAGCTTCGTAGCCACGGCCAGCGCCGCACTGCCCGCGGTCATAGCGAGTACGTGGCCCGCCACCTGACCTTCGGCCCTGATCATGGTCATCAGGCCCCAGACACAGCTCACTACCAGCGCGGCGGCGATGAGATCGTTCTGCGTTGTCGTTGCCTGCGTGATCGCGGCAGGCATCGTGAGAGCAAGCAGTGCTGCGGCGCCCTGTACGCGCAGACCGTAGCCGATATCGCGGACGAGCAGTGAGACACCCGCTGCAGCCACTACCCAGTCCGAGAGCTGCAGGCAGTTGGCTAGCTGGTCACCATCAGTGAGCAGTCGCGCATGCAGTGCGCCGTACTCTGCCAACGGTGAGTACCACAGCTGTCTGTCTATGTTCGTCTAGTAGAAGGAGACCGAGCCCTGCGAGACCCAGTGCTCTATGCGCTCGAGGTGGTAGGTCATCTAGTCCCAGTTGTTCTGGGACACGTAGACACTCAGGAACGTCTGTATTGCGTCCACTTCGACTAAGGCAGCCAGTGCACTGCCCGTACTCTACCTATCGTGCCCGTCTGAGGAGAGTACCCATCTCACTCAGCCGTCGTAACTCTAGCTCCCAGCCTGCCGAGTTGACTAGTACCCACAGACAACGCACCCGGCGACCGTGAGCATGCTAGTCGCGGACAGTGTCTCGGCAAGGACCAGCACTGCCATGCCCATGACCAGGAAAGCTTGCAGCGCCGATCCGCAGGCTTCTCTACTCGGCCGCCAGTGCGATGAACCAGCCTACACCGCAGCCCGCGAAGAGCAACGCGGCCGCGACCACCCTCACCCGTTCCCCCGTGTGTGCATCAGCGACGTCTTGCGCGTGGCTCCGCCCCTCGAGGTGGCGTGCGTCTCATCCGCTTGGGTTAGATCAGCGCCTGTCAACGAGTGCGGATCCGAAGCCTCGCGAGGATCCACAAGGCCTCGACACCGTCCCGCCAGGTGAGCTTCTTCCCCTCTTCGCGCGACGCGCGGTGTACGAGATCGGCACCTCGTAGGCCGGTGCCCGGCCCGAGGAGCTTCGCCGTGACCTCGGCCTCCATCCCGAAGCCTGCCGACCGGATGTCCAGAGCCCTGTAGAGGTCGAGAGGCAACAGCTTGAAGCAGGTTTCCAGGTCACTGATCCACGAGTTGTAGAGTACGTTCGCCCACATCGTCACGGCCTTGTTGCCCATGACGTACCAGAAGGAGTAGGCCGTGTGGCTGCCGAACGTCCGCGTGCCGTAGACGATCTTCGCCTCGCCGTTCGAGCACTGGCGCGAGCAGCGACGGGATCTCCTCTGGTGAGTACTCCAGGTCGGCGTCACAGATGATCATGTAGTCGCCTGTCGCTCAGCTCGTACGCCGTCCGGATCGCCGCGCCCTTTCCCTTGTTCCTCGCGTGTCCGTGCTGTATCACCCGGTCGTCCTGCACGGCGGCAGTACCGCGTCCGTCCCGTCTCGTGCTGCCGTCATCTACGAGCACTAGCTCGATCTCGCACGGGTACGTCCACGGACAGTACCCGCTTGATAGCCGAGTCGAGAGTCTCTGCCTCGTTGTAGACGGGCATGAGGATCGAGAGCTTCATGTGAGGAACCTCTCGAGGAGCTGTCGTCGTCCGTCGTGGAACGTTACACTACCGTTCTGTCACTCGTCACACCACCGAGCTGACGTCTGACTGCTCCCGCGCTGTGAACACTAAGTGCTGTACTACCAGAACCTGAAAGCTGTCGCCAGCCCCAGCCCCACTACTTGGCCGCGACATTGTCCGCGACCTTGTCTGTCAGCCCCAGTAGGTAGTGCTACACCCACAGTCAGGCGAGTGCTATCGCCAGGCCGACGGCTTTGAAGACTAAGAACAGCGCGTACTCCCGGTGCAGCTTCGCTCCCCCCCTTCCACTGAACGTCCAGTAGCCTGTTACCGAAGAAGGCAACTGTCTCTTCCACGACCACCGAGACGATCTGGCTAGCAGACGGCTTTCCGTGCAGTGTGCCCTCGTCTCCCGCGTACTGCAGCGCGTTGAACAAGTCCTACGTCTACAGCGAGTGCTACCAGACCGACTACGCCGTACTTCGCCAGCTCGTGGACCATCTCACGCAGTCTCATGCGCAGCGGGGCCGCCTAGTCATCTGCGCGCGAGCCTCCCCCTCAGTGACCACTCCGCGCAAGACTAGCCGTGTCGCCCGCCAGATCCGACCCAACCCACGACGATGTCCCCTACCTACTTCTTATACGTTGACCGTGCGCCGACTCCGACACACGAACCCACGCCCGTTTCCCACCGCCCTCCTCCTCTGCGCCGCGCTGGCCGTGAGCCTGGCCGGCTGCGCCGACGACGAGCCCAAGCCCGGCCGGCCCCCAAGGCCAGCGGGTCCGAGAGCCCGCCGCCGCCGGGGAGGGGATCGCGGGCACGTTCTTCGGCGTCCACGACCACGAGCCCCTCGGCGAGCCGGACGCAGGTGGCTGGCCGGACGCGCCGGTCGGCTCGTTGCGCGCCTGGGACGCCGGCGTCACGTGGCGGGAGATCGAGACCGCGCCGGGCGAGTACAACTTCGACCGCCTCGACTCGATCGTCGAGGCCGCCGAGGAGCACGAGTCCGACGTGCTCCTCGTGCTCGGGCAGACCCCGGCATTCCACGCCAAGGACCCCTCGGCGGAGAGCTTCTACGGCGAGGGCGCGGCGTCGCCGCCGAAGCTGGAGGCGTGGACGGCCTACGTCCAGGCCGTCGCCGAGCGGTACGCCGGCAAGCCGGTGATCCTGCAGGTCTGGAACGAGGCCAATGTCGACGGTTTCTGGAGCGGCTCCCCCGTGGAGATGGCCAAGCTGACCAAGGCGGCGTACGACGCCATCGCTGACGTGTCGCCGCGCCCGACGCTGGTCTCGCCCGCGATGGTGACCCGGCTGCCCAGCCAGCAGAAGTGGCTCGAAGCGGTTCTACGGCAGCACGGTCGAAGGCCAGTCGGTCGCCGAGTTCTTCGACGTCGTCTCGCTGCAGCTCTACCCGAAGGCCGAGGGGACGCCGGAGACGTCCATGGAGCTCCTCGAGCAGGTGCGAGCCGTCCTCACCGAGAACGGCGTCGACCAGCCGATCTGGAACACCGAGATCAACTACGGCCTGACCGGTCTCGAGGTGCCGCCCGCCCCGAAGGACGAGCAGGTGATGAACGTGGTCGCCACCTACCTGCTCAACGCGGCGAACGGCGTCGAGAGGGTCTACTGGTACGGCTGGGACCAGCAGACCATCGTCGGGACGCTGATGGTGGAGCCGGACGGGGCGACGGTCACGCCCGGCCGGCAAGGCGTTCCGCACCGTGCACGACTGGATGATCGGCGCGACGTCGGTCTCCTGCGAGCAGGACGCCGGAAGAGACGTGGACCTGCGAGCTCGAGCACCCCGACGGCGCCCGCACGGTGTACTGGAATCCCGAGACCACGCGTCCGTCACCCTGCCGGACGGCGCCTCGTCGACGCAGCAGGTCGGCCGGAAGGCGCAGGACGCGCAGGCCGGCGACCAGCTGCAGGTCGGCGCGCTGCCGATCATGGTCCAGGGAGGCTGAGGGCACGCGTCGAGCCGGTGACGATCCAGGCTGCCCGTAGGCTTGGAACCCGCCGTCCGGGTCACCGGCTCGACGCGTGCCGCCATCCCGAGGAGTCCCGTTCATGACCGCCACCCGGTTGGCCAACCAACCCGGGCATGACGCGGTCACGGACGATCGGGAGGGGGCGCAGTTGGCGCGCACGGCGCAGACCGCGTGCTGGGCCCTCGTCGGTCTCGCGCTGACGAGCGTGACGATCCGGCCGCTCGTCGAGGTCACCGGCCTGCCGCGCTTCCTGGTCAACCTCGACGCGCTGCTGACTCCGCTCGCGGCCGCGGCAGTCTTCGTCGTGGCCGTTCTGGGCTGGTCGGCGCTGCCCCGTCCGCACCGGGTCGTGACGCGTCCTCGTCGCGCTGCTCGCGCTGTCCCTGCTGCTGTCGTGGTCGACAGGCGACGCGCCGTCCCTCGTCAGCCTCGCCCTGGGCGCGTCGATGCTCGTGCTGCTGCCGCTGGCGCTCTACCTCGTCGTGATGGCCACGGCCGCCCCGGTCCCGCCGGTCGTCCGGCAGACCGCTCGTCCTGATGGTCCTGCTGCAGCTCCTCGTCGGCCTCGTGCAGTACGTCGCCCTGTCGGTCGCGCAGAAGGCACCGCTCGGGGCCGACCTGGTCGACGGCACCACCTCGCACAACTTCTGGCCGGTGTTCGCGCTGCCGGCGAGCGCTGCACTCGTCCTGAGCGGCCGTGACCGGTGGCGCATCCTCTGGCCCGTCGTCGTGACGCTCCTGGCGGTCTACTCCGAGGCCAAGGCTGCGCTGATCGTCTGGTTGCCGATCATGGCGCTCCTCCTCGGCGCCCACGGGTGGCAGGCGCTGCGCCGGCACCGGCGACGGATTTGACGCTCGGCCTGGACACCGCGGCCGCGTCGGGGTGGTGGCGGCTGCCGTGCTGGCCGTCATCGATCGGCCTCTGGTGGACCCCGTCCGTCCAGGGCACCTGGCGGGTCTTCGTCGGCCACTCGACCACGCTCGAGCAGTTCGCCGTGGCGGGCGACGAGGGCGACGCGTCGGCACCGACCCTGCGGGAGGCCCTCCCCCAGGTCGCCGACGAGCTCACGTCGCGGACCGAGGGAGCTGATCCTCGGCCTCGGGCCCGGCAACTCCACGTCGCACGCCGCCGAGGTGCTCGCGCAGGGCACGCAGAACGGCGTCAGCCTCCCGGCGCCCGGGCCGCTGGCGACCGAGCTGCTGACCGGCAGTGACGCCATCAAGTTCCGGGACGCGCAGAGCAGCGTCCTGGGCATCTGGGGCGACCTGGGGACCCTGGGTGGCCTCCTCTACGCAGCAGTCTGCTCGCCGGCTTCTGGGCGCTTGTCGCGCCGTTCGGCTCGCGCCGTGCGCTCCGGACTCCCGCTGCGTGGGGGACCCCCTGTTCGCCGGCGGCATCCTGGCCGGCGGCACCCTGCTCGACTGGCCCGAGCAGGCCAGCGTGGTCCTGCCGGTGATGCTTGCCGCGCTCGCGCTCGCTGGCGCCTCTCGGCGCCGAACGCCGAACGCAGCGACCCGGCTGGTGGCTACCTGTTGGCCAAGTACCACTCGTAGGTGCTCGCGATGCCGTGCCGGAGGTCGATCTCCGGCTTCCAGCCCAGACCCGTGACTCGGCCGACGTCGAGCAGCTTGCGCGGCGTGCCATCGGGCTTCGACGCGTCGAAGCTCAACCGTCCGCTGAAGCCGACCACCGAGGCCACCAGCTCGGCGAGCTCGCGGATGGTGAGGTCCTCACCTACACCCACGTTGATCGGCTCCGGCTGGTCGTAGCGCTCCAGCAGGACCACGCAGGCACGAGCGAGGTCGTCGACGTGCAGGAACTCCCTCAGTGGCGTACCCGAGCCCCAGACGACGACCTCGTCCCTCCCCGTCTCGCGGGCTTCATGGAACTTGCGGATCAGGGCGGGGAGCACGTGCGAGGTCGGGAGGTCGAAGTTGTCACCGGGACCGTAAAGGTTCGTCGGCATCGCCGAGACGAACGACGCGCCGTGCTGGCGCCGGAGCGCCTGGACGTGCAGAACGCCGGCGATCTTGGCGATCGCGTAGGCGTCGTTCGTCGGCTCGAGAGGACCCGTCAGCAGGCTGTCCTCGCGGATCGGCTGCTCCGCAAGCTTGGGGTAGATGCAGCTCGACCCGAGGAAGAGCAGCCGCGCGACCCCGGTCCGCTGCGCGGCGTCGAGCACGTTGAGCTGGATGCGCAGGTTGTCGCTGAGGAAGTCCGCCGGGAAGGTGCTGTTGGCCAGGATCCCGCCGACCTTGGCTGCCGCCAAGACGACGTAGTCCGGTCGCTGGTCGTCGAAGAAGCGGTCCACGGCATCGCGGTCCCGGAGGTCGAGCTCGTCGGACGTACGACCGATCAGTGCGGTGTGGCCCCGCTGCTCCAGGTGCCGCCAGACCGCCGAGCCCACGAGCCCCCGGTGGCCGGCGACGTAGACCCGCGCGTCGAGAGGGAGCTCGGTGGTGAATGCCGTCATGGTGCCCGTTCCTAGTAGGCCGTCGGACCGACTCTAACAAGGCGGCGGGCAGCGCATTCCTGCTCAGCGGGTAGCGTGAGCGCGTGCACATCCTGGTCGTCCACAACCGCTACCGGTCGACCAGTCCCTCCGGCGAGAACGTCGTGGTCGACCAGGAGATCCAGGCCTTGCGGGCGGCCGGGCACAGGGTGACCACGTACCTGCGGACCAGTGACGAGCTGGCTGCCATGTCGCTCGCCGGCAAGCTGGCCGCCGCTCCGTCGCCGGTGCACTCGCGGACCGCGGTGCGCGACGTGGACAGGCTGCTGCACGACGACCGGCCCGACGTCCTGCACCTGCACAACCCGTACCCGCTGGTCTCGATGTCCGTCGTCCGCGCCGCGGGCCGCGCCGGCGTCCCCGTGGTGCAGACCGTCCACAACCACCGGCACACCTGCATGAAGGGCACCTACCAGCGCGACGGGCGGCGCTGCACCGACTGCCTCCGGCGCGGACACCGCTGCCCGGGGTGCTGCACGGCTGCTACCGCGGCTCCGCGCCCAGAGCGCGGTCATGGCGGCCGCGCTGCTCCGGCACCGATCGACCGCGGCGTCCGTGAGCCGCTTCGTCGCCATCTCGGACGTGGTGCGCGACAGCCTGATCGACGCAGGGATCGACGCCGACCGCATCGTGGTCAAGCCCAACGCGGTGCCCGACCCCGGGCCGGCAGGTCCGCTCGGAGAGGGGTTCGCCTACATCGGGCGGCTGTCGCCGGAGAAGGGCGTCGCCGATCTCCTGTAGGCCTGGGACCGCCACCCGGACGGTGCCTTCGGCCCTCTCACAGTCGTGGGTGACGGGCCCTGGCCGACGCGGTCCGCCGGCTCGCCGCCCGCCGGACCGACGTCGAGGCGCTCGGCCGACTGGATCCGGCCGGCGTGCAGGAGGTGCTGCGGCGCACATCCGCGGTCGTGGTGCCTTCGCGTGGGAGGAGCCCCTCGGACTCGTCGTGCTCGAGGCCATGGCGGCGGCGCGGCCGCTGCTGGTCACCGACCGGGGTGCGCTGCCCGGGCTGGTCGGCCCGGCCTCCGGTCGGGTCGTTCCCGTCGGGGCCGACTCGATCTCACGTGGTCTCGAGGAGCTGGCCAGGCACCCCGACCTGCTCGAGGGCTGGAGCAAGGGCGCCCGCGCCACGTACGACGAGACCTACCGTCCCGACGTGATCACCCAGCGGCTCGTCGACATCTACCGCGACGTGCTCCGGAGTGGCCAGGTAGCCGCCGGATGAGTCGGACCACACACCCGATGTCGCCGACCGACGAGGAAACCGGGACTGAGCCAACTCGGTCGGGGCCCTACGTCGTGCCGGGCACGCTCCTGGTGGCTTATCTGATGGCCACTGGTCGGTGGGGCAGCCACTTCGGGTGGTGGCAGCAAGGCATCTACGTCACGGACATCGCCCTCGTCGTCACCGCCGCCTGGGGCCTGCTGCGGCACCGCTCCGCGATGCGCTGGGATCGCGCTCGGTGGGTGCTGCTCGCCCCGTTCGTGCTCATCCCCGCCTGGGCCTTGGCGCGTCTCGTCGTGAACTGGCAGGTCGACCAGGAGGCGCTGCGCGACCTGGCACCGTTCGTCTACGTGCTAGTCGGCCTGGTCGCGCTGGTCGACGTGAGCCGGGACGCGCGACGGCGCACGCTCGTGGTGCTGGAGGTCGCCCTCGTCCTGCACGCGGTGTGGGTC
The DNA here is from genome assembly GCA_963762865.1 of uncultured Actinomycetota bacterium. Taxonomy (GTDB): domain Bacteria; phylum Actinomycetota; class Actinomycetes; order JACCUZ01; family JACCUZ01; genus DATHAP01. The sequence goes on along the minus strand of CAVXNC010000003.1, from coordinate 201,699 downwards.
GCCGCGTCCACATACCTGGACATCGAGACCCGCTACCCGCTGTCCGGCGGGCTGCTGTACGTCTTCGAGATCCGCTCCGACTTCGACTGCGCGATGCTGGCCGTCCTCGCCGCGCTGAGCCTGCAGAGGGTGGTCCGGGCCCGGCGGCTCTGGGAGCGCGTGCCGGCCGCTTTCATCATGTTCGCGTGCCCCTACCTGATCTTCCAGACCGGCAGTCGCGCAGGGGGGCTGGCACTCGTGGTCGCGGTCCTGCTGTCGGCACTGTCCATGCTGCGGAGCATCCCGGTGAGCCGGACCCAGCTGCTCGTGGAATCGGCCTGGTCCTGGCGGTCATCGCCGTGGCGTTGCCGCAGACCAGCCTCTACGGGCGGCTCACCGGCGCCGACGCCGCGGGAGTCAACAGCGCAGCGGGGACGACGTCCGCCCGCGAGGAAGCCTGGGTCCACGTCCTGGAGTACACGTCGAGTTCGCCGGTGCGCGCAGTCTTCGGGGTCGGTCCGGGACCGGACTTCCTGGTGGACTCCGGGGCGAGGCGCTACTTCGGGCAGGTCCACCAGGGCGACATCCGGGTCCCGCACAACATCTTCCTCAGCTACTACGCCCGCCTCGGCCTGGTGGGGTTGACCCTCTTCCTCGCTCTGCTGGTGCCCTGGCTCCGCGCCTCGTGGGCCGTCGTGTCGAGCGGCCGCTCGGACACGTTGTCACTCACGTACGTGCTGACGACGGCCACCTTGCTGCTGACCAGCCTGCTCGGTGTCGTGCTGGAGTCTCCGTTCGGAGCCGTGCCCTTCGCGTGGATGGCGGACAGCTGATCGTGGGCGTGAGTCGGCACGGACCACCCCCGGGGCGACGTCGGACTGACATACGACGGCAGACTGCCGCGCCGGTCAGCCTTGCGCCTCTGGACCCGGTGCAGCACCCGGCCGGCCGCCATGGCGACCGGTTCGACGAGCGGGCCCACCCTCCGGCGCCCGACCCAGGTGCGCTGTCGCACCATTCGGGCCTCGGAGGCCGAGGTGTGCAGGCCGGCGACGGTCGTGGAGCCCTCGTGCCATCGGAACGACGCCAGGGCGACGGGCAGGTAGTCGATCCGGCCGTGGTCCTTCAGCCGGAGGAAGAGATCGAGGTCCATCGCGTAGCGGAGGCTCTCGTCCAGCAGGCCCGCCGCGCGAACGCTGGTGGCTCGAGCGACGGACCCGGGTTGCGGGATGAGGTCGGGTCCCCAGCGGAGCAGGGCGGTCGCGAGTCGGCCCGGCCTGGCCTCGAAGAGCAACGCGCCCTTACCGTCGACGTAGCGGCAGCGGCCGTACACCATCGACGAGCGGGACCGCCGCATTAGGTGGACCGTCGACGCCCTCAGGCTGTCCGGAGTCAGCTCGTCGTCGTCGCCGAGCCAGGCCCAGTAGTCCGACGTCGAGCCGTACGCCGTCCAGCCCTCGTTGATCGCGTTGCTCATGCCCCGGCCAGTCTGGGTTACGAAGCGGTAGCCGCGGCGCTCGCACTCGGCCCGCAGGTCGAGCGCGGCTGCCGGGGCAACCACGGCCACCGTCAGCGCGACGTCGGACTGTGCGTCGAGCGAGTCGAAAGCCCTGGCGATGTAGTCAGGCCGCTCGCCGAGCGTGGGGATCACCACGAGCACGGTCGGTGCACCGGTCAGGTCGCTCATGTGCGGTACAGCTCCTCGACCGGCGGCACCACGCGTCGAAGGGACGACGCTCCCGCAGCCACTCCGCTCCCGCGTGACCCCGCAGCCAGGCGTTCGGAACGGCCGGCTGTCTGCGCGTGCGCGAGGGCCGACCGGAGGGACGCCGGGTCCGCCGGGTCGGCCAGCCAACCGCACCGGGCCTGCTCGACCATGGCGGTCATGTCGCCGACCCTGGTGCCGACGAAGGGCGCTGACACGGAAGCAGCTTCCAGCGCGACGTACGGCCCGGTCTCGCTCCGGCTCGGCACCACGACGAGGTCGGCGCGGGCGAGGACGTCGAAGGGGTCCGGAGCATGCCCGCGGACCGCGACACCGGGTGGCAGGTCGACGTCCAGTTCCTCGTCTCCGTAGAGCTCGAGTCGCCACCCGCGCTGCGCGGATTCGTCCGGCCACGCTGCGAGCAGGTCGGACAGGCCCTTCTCGGGTGAGAAGCGACCGAGGAAGACCGCCAGCAGCCCGTCGCCGTCTGTTCGCTCGCCACCGTCCCGGCGTCCCTGCACGGGGACCGCGTTGGGGAGCACGATCTGCTCCGACCGCGGGTCGCCGTAGTCGCCAACGAGCCACTCGTGGGTGAAGACCTGCACCTCGGGCGAACGGCCGGCGGCGGCTAGCGCCCGGACGCCGCCCGCCTCCTGGGCGAGCCGAAGAACGGGTCCCCGTGCCAGAACTCGCGTGTCGGACTCCGCGCAGCCCCCGGCCGCGAAGCCGGGCACTCAGGCCCGCGGCGACGCCGTGAGTGACGACCCTCGACGAGCCACCGGACCGCAGCTCCCGCCGCACGCGCCGGACCTTGGTGCCGAGCGCCGTCGTCTCCGGCAGGTCGAGCAACGGAGGGCGTTCGAGGTCAACGGCGTGCCGGGTCAGCGACAGATGCCGGGCGATGCCGCCACCGTGGTTGCTGACGGCGACCAGCAGGCCACTCACGTGTGAGTGCTCGCGCCGGTCAATGGTCGATGCGGACGAGTCTGCCCGAGAGCTCGTCGTCGAGCAGCTTCCGGTCCGCGTCGACCATGAGCTCGGCCAGCTCGCGCCAGCCGGTCGTCGCCTTCCAGCCCAGCGCCGCGCGGCCTTGGAGGCGTCACCGATCAGGGCGTCCACCTCGCCGGCCGCTCGTACCGCGCGTCGGTCCGCACGTGCTTCTCCCAGTCGAGCCCGGCGCGGCCGAACGCCACCTCGCAGAACTCGCGCACCGTGCGGCCTCCCCGGTCGCGATGACGTAGTCGTCGCCCGTCGGCTGCTGCAGCATCAGCCACTGCGCCTCGACGTACTCCTTGGCGTAGCCCCAGTCGCGCACGGCGTCGAGGTTGCCGAGGTACAGCTCGTCCTGCAGCCCGGCCGCGATGCGCGCGACGGCGCGGGTGATCTTGCGGGTCACGAAGGTCTCGCCGCGCCGCGGGCTCTCGTGGTTGAAGAGGATGCCGTTGGCGGCGTACATGCCGTAGGCCTCGCGGTAGTTCACCGTCGCCCAGTAGGCGTAGACCTTCGCGCACGCCGTACGGGCTGCGCGGGTGGAAGGGCGTCGTCCTCGTTCTGCGGCGGCGGCGTCGAGCCGAACATCTCCGACGAGCTCGCCTGGTAGAAGCGGGTCTCGACGCCCGACGCACGGATCGCCTCGAGCAGCCGGATGGTGCCGACGCCGGTCACGTCGCCGGTGTACTCCGGCATCTCGAAGCGACACCTTGACGTGGCTCTGCGCGCCGAGGTGGTAGACCTCGTCCGGCTCGATGTCGCGCATCAGGTTGACCAGCATCACGCCGTCGGACAGGTCGCCGTGGTGCAGGACCAGCCGCGGGTCTCGTCGTGCGGGTCCTGGTAGATGTGGTCGATGCGGTCGGTGTTGAAGGTCGACGCCCGGCGGATGATGCCGTGCACCTCGTAGCCCTTCTCGAGCAGCAGCTCGGCCAGGTACGAACCGTCCTGCCCGGTGATCCCGGTGATGAGCGCCGTCTTGTCCGTCACGGGCTACCACCCTACCGTCCGCCCACGCCCTCCCGTCGCCAGGAGGGCCTGCGCACGCAGGTAGCATCCCGCGGGTGCCAGTCGCTCCCACCCACTGGGCCGATGCCGAGCCGTTCAGCTTCGGTGACGTCGACCTGCTCGACACCGACGTCGCCGGTGCCGTGCGCGCCCTGTCGGCGGCCGCCGAGAACGGCGCGGCGCACGGGGTGCACCTCTGCAACGCCTACACGCTGGCGCTAGCCATGCGGGACGGCGGTTACCGCGCCGTCCTCCAGCACCCCGGCGCGGTGAACCTTCCCGACGGCACCCCCGTGACCTGGTTCCACTCCCTCGCCCGCAGCGGCAGCGCCCGCGGTCCGGTGCGCGGGCCGGAGCTCATGCGAGCGACGCTGGCCGCACCGGGGTTGCGTCACTTCCTCCTCGGCGGCACCCCCGAGTCGCTCGACGACCTGTGCGCGGTCGTCGGCCGCGACTTCCCCGGGGCGAGGTGGCCGGCCGGTCGCCCCCGCGTTCGGCGACCCCACGGAGGACGACCTGTCGACGTGGGCCGCCGCGGTGCGCGACTCCGCGGCGAACGTCCTGTGGGTCGGGCTCGGCACGCCGCGCCAGGACGTCGTGGTCAGCCAGTTGACCGGCCGGACCGGCGCAGTCGCCGTCGGGGTAGGTGCCGCGTTCGACTTCCTCTCGGGCCGCAAGGCCGAGGCGCCCGGAATCCTGCACCGGACCGGGCTCGAGTGGGTCTTCCGGCTGGCGACCGAGCCGCGGCGGCTGTGGCGCCGCTACCTGGTCGGCAACTCGGTGTTCGTGGGGCACGCGGTGCGCAACCTGCCCGCCGCCCGTCGCGCAGCCAGAGGGCGGCTCACCGCAGCCGGCGGATCACGCCGTCCCTGAACTCGGTCACCAGGGCGCGCCGGGACCAGTCCTGCGCCATCTCGAAGTCGCTCCGCTCCGCGAGGAACTCGCGGACGGCGGTGGCCGGGTTGTCACCCTTGTCCCAGGGCCGGTTGGCGTAGTAGCCCGCCGGGAACTCCTCCACCAGTGTGTCGGCCACGAGCACCAGGCTCCCGACGGGCAGCAGCGGCGCCAGGAGTCTCAGCTCGGCCAGCACGTGGTCGTGGGTGTGGTTGCTGTCGAGGACGAGCACCGCCCGCTCGGCGCCGGCCAGGAATGCCTCAGTCGCCTCGCCGGCCTCGGGCGACGTCGAGTCGGCCTCGAGCAGGCGCACGCCTTCGGCCGCGGGGTGCCCGGCCAGGGCGTCGTGCGTGTGCTCGAAGATCTTGATGTCGATGCCGAGCACAGCAGGCTCCTCGCCGCACAGCCGCATCAGGCTGGCGTCCAGCAGCATGCTGCCCCCGCGGGCGACGCCCGTCTCGACCACCCGCTGCGGCCGGTACGCCCAGAAGATCTCCTGGAGCACGACGATGTCGTCGGGCAGCCGGATGATCGGGGTGCCCAGCCACTCCCAGGTGTAGGTGAAGCTGTGCTCCTCGGCCTGTCGCTGCAGGTCCACCGCCTGCTGGCGCAGCGCCCCGTCGGCTGCCACGGCCTGCCGCCACTCCTGCCGGCGCGCAGCGAAGTCGTCGGCGTCGGGCACGACCTCGTCGTGCGACGTCCGCGTCTCGGACGAACGGGGGTCAGTCACCGGAGAACAGCTCCTCTGTGTAGGTCGCCGACCAGCCGAGGTCGGCCAGCCGCCTAGTATCCGCGGGCTCGTGGTGGTGCGGCCCGGTGGTCACCTGCGGGTCGGCCTGCCGCCAGGTGGCGCCCAGGGCGCGGACGAGGTCGCGCACCGGGCGCAACGTGCCGGATCCGACGGGGACCTCCCCGCCGATGCCGGACCTGACGACGGCGAGCGCCGCGACAGCGACGTCTGCAGCATGGATGAAGTCGTGCTCGTCGTCAGGTGTTCGGAGCTCCACCGGCCGCCCCGCGGCGATGGCGTCGTTGGCGTCACGGACCAGCGCGGGCCGGCCGCGTGCCGGGTCCACGACGTAGTACGGCCGGAGCCAGGCGACCCCGGCCTCGCGGATGTCCTCGGCCACGGCGGCGCGCAGTCGGACCTTGCTCGCGGAGTAGGCGTCCCCGGCGGGCTGGTCGTCCAGAGACGTGCCAGTGAGGACCAGCCGCGCCCGGTGGTCCCGGCAGGCTTGCCGCAGCTCCAGCGACGCGTCGACCCACCGGTCGTTGTCGGGCGTGGTCCGGTAGCCCGGCCTACCGCTGGCCGACCACGCAAGGTGCAGGACGGCCACCGGCCGCACCGACGCGACGAGGGAGCTCGGGACCCCCGGCGACAGCAGGTCCCCGTCCGCGCGCTGGTGGAAGACCGGCACCAGGTCCGGCAGTACGTCGCCCCAGAGCCGCCGGACGTGCGCACCGAGCAGGCCGGACGAGCCGGTGATCAGGGCTGTGGCGGCCACGGCGGTGCCTCCCGGTCGCGCTCGGAGACGACAGTCACCGGCAAGGGCCAGTCGATGCCCAGCGTCGGGTCCCGCCAGCTGAGGCTGCGCGCGCTCGCCGGCACGTGCGGGCGGCTGATCAGGTACGCCATCTCGGCGCCGTCCTCGAGCGTCTGGTAGCCGTGCGCCACCCCGGGCGGGACGTGCAACCCGCCGGCTCGTCGGCCGACAGCCGGACCGACACCCACTCGCCGTAGGTCGGCTGGTCGGCGCGCAGGTCAACCAGCACGTCGAAGACCGCCCCGGCGGAGCACCACAGCGTCTTGGACTCCTCGTGCGGGGCCGCCTGGTAATGCATCCCGCGAACGGTGCCGGCGCGACGGTTCGTGGCCACCGACACCTGGTCGACGGCGGGTCCAGCCCCAGGGCGGCGAGCTCGTCGACGGCGACGACCCGGCGGAACCTGCCCCGGTCGTCCTCGTGCACCTCGGGCACGAGGAGCATGGCGCCCGCGATCCGCAGCGGCTCGGCCCTCACGAAGCGAGGTTCCGCATCTCCGGCATCGCGCGCCACGGGGTCGCGTCCGGAGTCAGCCTGCCGAGCATCGGCACGACCTCGGGCGCGATGTTCCACGGCAGGATCAGGACGCGGTCGGGCCCGGCACCTGCGAGTGCGTCCGGGTGCACCACCGGAATCCGGCTGCCGGGAAGCAACCTGCCCTGCTTCTCGCCGCTGCCGTCGGCCACCACGGTGATGTCGCCGTCGCCGACGCCGGCGGCGTTGAGCAGCGTGTTGCCCTTGGCGGCGGCGCCGTAGCCCGCGACGGACAAGCCCCGGGCCCTGCTGTCGCAGCCAGTCCCGCAACCCGTCGATGGCTCCCGGCTGCGCCCCGCGAAGGCTTCCCAGCTGTCGAGCCGAGCAGGCCCTCCGCCAGCTCGGTGGCGACGGCGTCGTCCACGGAGGCTTCCACGGTGCGCTGCCCGCGGGGAGCGATCCAGTACCGGTACGACCCGCCATGGGTGGGCAGCCGTCGACCCGCACCAGCTCGAGACCGTGCCTCGCCACCAGGCGGCTGACCGCGTGCGCCGAGAGGTAGGAGTAGTGCTCGTGGTAGATCGTGTCGAACTGGGTCTCCGCGAGCAGCGTCACGAAGGACGGATTCTCCACGGTCACCACCGTCGAGGGCTCGCAGAGCATCGCGAGCCCTCCGACGAAGTCGTCCAGGTCCGGGACGTGCGCCAGCACGTTGTTGGCCACGACCAGGCGGGGTGCCCGTGCTCCTCGACGACCTCCTCGGCCGTGCGCCGCCCGAAGAACGCGGTGATCGTCGGGACGCCGGCAGCCGACGCGATGGCCGCGACGTTCGCTGCCGGCTCCACGCCGAGGACGCGGACGCCCGAGCGCCGCGAACTCGCGCAGCAGGTAGCCGTCGTTGCTGGCGACCTCGACGACGCCGTCCGCTCGCGGAGCTCGAGCTCGCGTCCATGCCTCGGCGTACGCCTTGGCGTGCGCCAGCCACGACGAGCTGACCGAGGACAGGTAGGGGTAGTCCCCGAAGATCCGCTCGGGCCGCACGAACTCGCCGACCTGCCCGAGACCGCAGGTCGGGCAGATGCGCAGGTGCAGCGGGAAGAACGCGTCGGCGGCGTCGGCGTGGCGAGCAGCTCGTTGGCGAGCGGCTGGACGCCCAGGTCGAGGACCGAGACGAGTCGTCGCGCGCCGCACCCGCGGCAGATCGTGCAGCCCGCGGGCCGGGAGCTCGCGGTGTTGTCTGTCACGCTGCTGCTCCCTCGACGATCGCGGAGTAGGTCGCGAGCTGGCGCCCGACGAGCTCGCGGCCGGGCCGCCGTCTGCTCGCCCGCGATACCAGTCCAGGGTCAGGCTGACGGCCGTCTGCCAGTCCAGCACGCTCACCCAGCCCAGCTCGGTCGGGCCAGCGCCGAGTCCAGGGTCAGCTCGGCGGTCTCGGCATAGCCGGGGTCGCACCGCCGTCCAGGCGCGGGCCGGCAGCGGCCGCCGAGCCGCGCCCACTCCTGGCCGCGTAGGCGACGAGCTCCGAGACGCTGACCGCCTGCTCCCGGGGGACCGAAGTTCAGGGCGGGCGGCACGTCGCCCGGCAGCGAGCGCCTCGACGTAGAGCAGGTAGCCGCGCAGCGGCTCCAGGACGTGCTGCCACGGCCGGACGCCCGGCGGCCGGCGCAGCGTCACGGGCGACCCTGCGACCAGGCCCGCACCAGGTCGGGCAGCAGCCGGTCCCGGCCCAGTCGCCGCCGCCGATGACGTTGCCGGCCCGCGCGGTGGCGACGGCGCGCGGTGGCCGGGCCACGCGTGCACCACGATCTCCGCGGCAGCCTTGCTTGCGGAGTACGGCTCCCGGCCGCCGAGTGGTGACCTTCGTCGTGCGGCGCGGCTGCCGGGTCGTAGACCTTGTCGGTCGTGATGACCAGGGTCGCGTCGACCGGTCCAGGCCGCCGAGCAGCTCGAGGACGCGCACGGTCCCCAGACGTTGGTGTCGAACGTCCGGCCGGCTCGTCGTAGCCGACCGACACCAGCGGCTGGGCGGCCAGGTGCAGCACGACCTCCGGCGCGAACGCGGCCGCCTGCGTCGGCCACCCCGCGGGGCGACATCCGCGCGCTCGTCGGGCACTCCGTCAGGGCAGCTGGTCCCACAGGGAAGGCGCGTCGGCGGCTCGGGGAGCGACACCCCCATGACCTCGGCGCCGAGCTTCTGCAGCCACCAGGTCAGCCAGGACCCCTTGAACCCGGTGTGCCCGGTGAGGAGGACCCGACGGCCCGTCCAGAACTGCGCGTCAGGCCAGGTCGATCGTGCGGTCACGTCGGCGCCCAGGGTGCGTCGCCGGCCTCCCACAGCCGGTTCAGCTCGTCCCGGTCACGCAGGGTGTCCATCGGCATCCAGAACCCGTTGTGCTCGTACGCCGCGAGCTGCCGCCGGCTCGCGAGCGTCGCGAGCGGGCCGGCCTCAAGCCGCAGCCCGCGCCGTCGAGCAGGTCCAGGACCTCGGGCTCCATGACGAAGAACCCGCCGTTGATGCGGTCCTGGGAGTCCTTCGGCTTCTCCCGGAACCGGTCGACCATGCCGTCCTGCTCTCCAGGGAGCCGAACCGCGGCGGGGGGTGGACGGCGGTCACGGTCGCGACGGCGCCCTTCTCGACGTGGTAGGCAACCAGCTTGTCCACCGGGACGTCCGAGAGCCCGTCGCCGTAGGTCAGCAGGAACGGCTCGTGAGCATGGGTGCCAACCGCTGGAGCCGGCCGCCCGTCATCGTCGACTCGCCTGTGTCCACGAGCGTGACCCGCCAGCGCTCCTGATGCTGCGACAGCACCTCGACCGACCCGGTCGAGAGGTCCACCGACAGGTCACTCATGTGGGTCACGTAGTTGGCGAAGTACTCCTTGATGACGTAGCCCTTGTAGCCCAGCGCGACGACGAAGTCGGTGAGCCCGTACGACGCGTAGTGCCGCATGATGTGCCACAGGATCGGCCGTCCACCGATGGCCACCATCGGCTTGGGGATTGCATGCGTCTCCTCGGAGAGCCGGGTGCCCCGGCCGCCGGCGAGGATGACCACCTTCATGTCGTCGCCCACCCGGGCTCATGCACGACTGACTCGGTCGCATCGAAGGGCGTCGTCACAGCCGCCATTATGTCGACCATCGTGGCAAGGTTGACCGGCACCTCCCCGGCGACAGCGGTCAGGCTCCCCGCCGTTGCCGCCGAGTCAGCCGCGGCGACGCCGATCTGAGAAGTCTGAACGAGTCGGTCAAGCCATCGGGTCGGAGCACCAGCAGGACCCCCACCAGCACGAGCAGCGACGACGTGACCGAGCCCATCAGCGTCCACCAGCTGACACCCCAGACGGCCAGCACAGCCGCACCTGCGCCGTACCCGCACAGGCCCGCCAGCCAGACGGGCAGGAGCACCCCGAGCAGCCGGACGCCGGCACCCCGGAGCACCGGGACGAAGAAGGCCGCGTCGACCAGGCCGGAGGCCAGCCAGCCGATGCCGACGGCGCGCACACCGAGCGGCCCCAGCAGGGGCGCCATGACGACCACCCAGGCCACCGCGTGCGCGATCGCCGCGGCCATGACCCGTCGGGTGTTCCCGACGGCGTACGTGTACCCAGCCGCCGTCACGGAGATCGGCGCTGCCACGAGCAGCCCCAGGGCCGAGGGCGCGACAGCGTCAGCAGCCTGCGTCCATTCCGTACCCAGCAGGAGCTCGAACAGTGCCGGTGCGCTGGCCGCCAAAGGTGTGAGCGCGAGACACGCCCCGACCGAACCGACGCTCATCGCCTTACGGAGCGAGGGCGCCGGATCCTCGCCGCTCTGGACGAGCTGCGACATCGCGGGGTACGACACCCGCCACAGCGCCTCGAACAGCAGGAACGGAACGAGCAACGCCCGGTAGGCGACGCTCCAGAGACCGAGCACCGCCACCCCGGCGACGCCGGCCACGATGAAGTTCACCCCTTGGTCGCGCAAGACGTTGACGACCGAGACGAGCTGGAAGCGGAAGCCGAACCCGAGCAGGCCCCGCACGCGGCTCATCGAGAACGCGGGCCGCAGGATCCCGACCGGGGAGACGGCGCGCATGACCACGACGCCGGCGACTGCCCGGGCCAGGGATGCCGTGGCCATACCCATCACCCCGCCGCCGGCCCAGACGATGGGGACCGCCCAGAGGAAGTAGGTCAGGGACTCCGCGAGCTCGACGCGGATGCGCCTGCCGAAGTCGAGCTCACGCTCCAGCAGGACGCCGCCTGGGATCTGCAATGCAGTGAGCGGGAGAGCCCAGATCATGACGGCGCACACGATGCCGGTCTGCCCGAGGAACGGGCCGACGGCCGTCACCGCCACGGCCACCGCCGTGGCGATCACCAGCTGAAGCCCGGTGAGCGCCCGAAGCTCGTCGCGCGTAGGTGCCTCGGGTCGACGGATGAGCGCAGCTCCGAGCCCACCGTCGACCATCAGGGTCCCAGCGGCCATGATCGTCAAGCCGAGCGCAACCGCTCCGTAGTCGCTGGGGACGAGTCTCTTCGCGAGGAGCACCATCCCTAGGAGCCCCAGCGCCCGTAGCGCCATCCCCCGCGCGATGAGGATCGCCGTGCCCTTGACGGCCTTGACCTTGAAGTCGGCGACATGCGACGCCGCGCCGAGCTCGCCTGATCCTTCGACGCCGGGTACCCCCACAGCGTCTTCCGTGCCGTCGCGCTCCCCCGGCCGAGGCGCTCCACGACGGCTAGCCCCGGACGCGGCTACGCACCGCCGTGACGGCGGAGCCGGGAAGCAGGGCGTAGGTCACCAGGCGTTGTGCGGTCCTTCGGACGGCGGGGCCCGGAACCAACACGCCCAGTCGCTCCCGCAGATCCTCCGCGAGATGTCCACGTGCGGTTCGTCTGGGGAGTACGGCCACCAAGGCGAAACGAGCGGCGAACCGGACACGCGTTGGCACGTCCGCCTGTGATGTCTCCGCCCAGAGCCGGCACCACAGACGCGACTTGGCCCATCGCAGCTGCTGCGGCCTTCCCGGAGCCGCCGTCGTCTCGGCCAGCTGTTCGGGAGTCTTCTCCTGGTCGACGGTGTAGCTCAGGACGGACGTTGGCGAGAGGCAGAAGCGGCCCCTCAGGAGGACCCGCCAGGTGAGCACCACGTCGCCGCCATAGCACTCCGCCATCGGCATCGCGGAGGCAAGGGACGCCCGACGGTACACGGCATAGGTCTCACTCCACCGGGTCTGGTCGAGGAACCCGAGAAGCCGCCGCCACGTCCGGTCGGTGGCCAGCCGCAGATTCGGCGAGACCGCTTCGACGAGGCGCCCCTGAACGTCCACCATGTGCATGGTCGGCAGCGCACCTACCGCCCGCGGGTCGGCGTCCAGGGCAGCGATAGCCCCCCCAACGAAGCCCGGGTTCAACCAGTCGTCGTCCGCCAACCAGAGGAAGTACTCGCCGTCCGTCTCGGTGAAGGCGCGCGCGAAGTTCGCGACGGCGCCGAGGTTGACTTCGGTACCCCTGATCTGACGGTCGGGGAGGTGCCGTCGCGCGACGGCACGTGTCTCGTCCGTCGACGCGTTGTCGAAGACGAAGGTCGTGACGTACTCGCCCTGGGCCAGCGCCGAAATGATGCTCCGCTCGAGCGTGGGTGCGCCGTTGCGAGTCGGGATGGCCAGGCTGACCAAGGCTGTCATGGCCCGGCCAGTCTCGACGTCCTGACCGAGCACCGGAGGTCGTGGTCGACCATCTCCGCCACGATGTCCTCGAAGGTCGTCGACGCGTGCCACCCGAGCCTGGTGCGCGCCTTGGTGGCGTCCCCGACGAGACCGATGACCTCGGCAGGTCGCACGTGTCTCGGTATCGCTGCGAACGAAGCCGGACCAGTCGTCGATGCCGACACACGTGAAGGCGGCGGTCAGGAACTCGCTCAGTGTCCGGCTCCGGCCGCTGGCCACGATGTAGTCGGCGGGTTCGTCCTGCTGGAGCATCAGCCACATCGCGCGCACGTAGTCGGGCGCATAGCCCCAGTCCCGCGCAACGTCCATGGACCCGAGCTGGAGGTGGTCGGTGCGACCGGCGGCGATCGCCGCGACGCCCAAGGAGATCTTCCGGGTCACGAAGTGCGCGGGGCGCAACGGGCTCTCGTGGTTGTACAGGATGCCCGAGCACGCGAACATGTCGTACGACTCGCGGTAGTTCACCGTCAGGAAGTGCGCCGCGCTCTTGGCGACTCCGTACGGCGACCGCGGGTGGAAGGGCGTCTCCTCTGTCTGCGGGGTCTGCGCCGCGGACCCGAACATCTCCGACGACGACGCCTGGTAGAAGCGAACCTCGCGACCGCGGCCTCCGATGAAGCTCCGGATCTCGTCGAGCAGCCCAACGACCGCGAGGGTGTTCATCTCGACGACGGTCCTGGCCTGCGCCCATGACCGGCCGACGGAGCTGAAGGCTGCCAGGTTGTAGACCTCGTCCGGCTCAGCGACGCGCAACGCCTCCGCCAGGACTGCAGAGTCGCGGATGTCCCCGGTGAGCACGGAGACGGCGGGAACCCGCTCGCGCAGGAGGGGCAGCCCGGACGACCCCTCGCGCACCATTCCCCACACGCGGTACCCCGCCGAGACGAGCAGCTCGGACAACAAGATGCCGTCCTGTCCCGCAGCGCCGGTGATGAGCGCTGACCGCTCGGTCATCGGGCCACGGCGCCGAGCGCCTGGTAGGCCTCGGCCGTCAGCTCGGCCGTCCGCGCCCAGGTGAACCGGGACGCGCGAGCGAGGCCGGCGATGCTCAGCTCGGTGCGGGTGGCCACATCGTCGACGACCCGACGCAGCGCGCCCGCGAGCGCGTCGACGTCGCCGGGCGGGAAGTAGACGGCCGCGTCCCCACCCACCTCTGGGTGGGACGAGGAGTCCGCCAGGACGGCGGGGCAGCCCGACGCCATCGCCTCGACCGTCGGCAGCCCGAAACCCTCGTAGCGAGAGGGGAAGACGAAGCACAGCGCGTGCGCGTAGGCCCGCGCGAGGTCAGTGTCCGACAGGTCGCGCTTGACCGTGCGCTGGGCCCATCCCTGCTCGGCCAGGAGCTCGTGCTCCTCCGACGTGAGCGGCCCACCCCCGGTCACGACGAGCCGGACGTCGTTGGGCAGCCCGGCCGCCCCCAATGCACGGACGAGGACAGGGAAGTCCTTGTAGGCAGCCCGGTTGCCGACATGGAGCAGGTATCGCTCCGGCAGGCCGGCCGCCGGGGGCTGGTCCGGACCGAACGCCGGATCGACGCCGAGCGGAGTGACCACGATGGGTGCCGCGGGCCGGCCGTAGTGCGCCACGAGGTCGTCCCGGGTGGCCTCGGAGATGCAGAACACGACGTCCGCCGCCGCCACGAAGTCACGCTTGGCAAGGTGCGGGTTCCCGCTGGGGAAGAGCTCCGGGAAGATCTCCGGCACCATGTCGTAGACGGTCACCGCCCGCCGCGCACCACCGATCCCACGCCGCAGGTACCGCACGTCGTAGTAGGTGTGGTGCACCACGGAGGCGCCCGGCCGCCGAGGTCGAGCGGCGTTGGCGGAAGCAAGCGCCCGGCGGCGATCTCCCAGCGGGATCTGCAGCCGGCACCCGCGGCCGGCGTCCACCAGGTGCTGGTTGCGCGTCCACATCCGCCGCGGCTCCGGCCGGACCCCCAGCGAGGGGTCCGCGACGTAGCAGCGCATCAGCTCGACGAAGTACCGCGAGATGCCACCTCGCGGCTGGAGGGTGAAGATCTGGTCGTCGTAACGGACCCTCATGCGGCGCTCGACGGGCCCGGCACCGGTGACGGCAGCACGCTCCGTCGATGCGCGCTCACGTCGTCCATCCGTCCGCAGCTGAACCATCGGGTGCGAGCGTAACGTTCGCTCGGGATCGCCTCACCGTGTCGGACCGCCCTGACAGGAACCGGGCCAGCCCGTCCTGCCACGCCGGCATCGGCAGCGCGTCTCCAAGGACGCTGTACGCCGGCCGTGGCGCTGCGGCTCCGAAGTCCGCACTCGTCGTCGGGCGTACGCGGTCGGGGTCCAGGCCGGCCAGCCGGAACGTCTCCCGGGCGAACCCGAACCACGTCGTGTCCCCCGACGAGGCGGCGTGGTAGGTCCCGAACGCGCGCAGCCCGATTCGACGAGGGCCCGCAGGCACTCAGCGAGGTCTCGCGTCCAGGTCGGCTGCCCCTGCTGGTCGTCGACGACCCGGAGGACCTCCCGCTCGCCGGCCAGGCGCAGCATCGTGTCCGGGAAGCTGCGGCCGTGCTCGCCGTACAGCCAGGCGGTCCGGACCACGTACGCCCGGGGGCATCGTGCCCGCGACCGCCCACTCGCCGGCGGCCTTGCTCCGCCCGTAGGCACCGAGCGGCGCCACCGGCGCGTCGACGGGGTACGGCGCCTTCGCAGCCCCGTCGAAGACGTAGTCGGTGGAGACGTGCACGAGAACGGCGCCGTGTCTGGCGCACGCGCCGGGCCAGGTTCGCGGCGCCGACAGCATTGACGGCGAAGGCCTCCGCCTCGTGGCCCTCGGCGCCGTCGACGTCCGTCCAGGCCGCGGCGTTGAGGACCACGTCACCGTCCGTCGATAGCCGCCAGGCAGGCCGCGGCGTCGCGCACGTCCAGGTCAGCGCGCGACAAGGGCGACGACCTGCTCTCCCGCGCGCCCGAGCACGTCGACGGCGTCCGAGCCGAGCATCCCGCCGGCGCCGGTCACGAGCCATCGGCGCACGCCCTCGGACTCAGGGCGGGGCGGCGGCACGGACGTGAGGGTAGCCTCCCGCCACATGCGAGGGATCATCCTGGCGGGGGGCTCGGGCACCCGGCTCTACCCGATCACCCGCGGCATCAGCAAGCAGCTCATGCCGGTCTACGACAAGCCGATGATCTACTACCCGCTGAGCACGCTGATGATGGCCGGCATCCGCGAGATGCTGCGTCATCACCACACCCGAGGACCAGGCGCAGTTCCGCCGGCTGCTCGGTGACGGCAGCGCACCTCGGCATCGAGCTCGAGCTACGCCGTCCAGCCGCGCCCGGATGGCCTGGCGCAGGCCTTCCTGATCGGCGCCGACTTCATCGGCGACGAGGCCGGTCGCGCTGGTCCTCGGCGACAACATCTTCTACGGCGCCGGGCTCGGGCGGTGCGCTGAAGGAGCACGCCGACCCCGTCGGAGGTCGCATCTTCGCCTACCGGGTCGCCGACCCGTCCGCCTACGGCGTGGTCGAGTTCGACGCCGACGGCAGACCGGTCGTCCGATCGAGGAGAAGCCGAGCAGCCGCGGAGCCGCTACGCCGTCCCGGGCCTCTACTTCTACGACAACGAGGTCGTCGAGCATCGCGCAGGCCCTCGCAGCCGAGCGACGCGGGGCGAGCTGGAGATCACCGCCGTCAACGACGAGTACCTGCGGCGCGGAGCCCTGCACGTCACCGTCCTGGACCGCGGCACCGCGTGGCTGGACACCGGCACCTTCGCGTCGCTGATGCAGGCCGGCGCCTTCGTGCAGGCCGTCGAGGAGCGCCAGGGCATCAAGATCGGCTGTATCGAGGAGGTCGCCTACCGCGAGGGCCTCATCGACGCCGACCAGCTGCGCCGGCTGGCCGAGCCCCTGCGCAGAGCGGCTACGGCGACTACCTGCTCGACGTCCTCGCCGAGGCGCGAGGGAGCCGAGCCGTGAAGGTCCGCGAGCTCGCAGTCCCAGACGCGTTCGAGTTCACGCCCCAGCAGCACGCCGACGACCGCGGCACGTTCCTCGAGTACTTCCGCGCCGACCGTGCTCGACGAGGCGCCCGGGCACCGCGCTCGACCTGGTGCAGGCCAACTGCTCGGTCAGCGCCGAGGGACCCTGCGCGGGGTCCACTTCGCCGACGTGCCACCGGCCAGGCGAAGTACGTCACCTGCGTGCGCGGCGCCGGCCTCGACGTCGTCGTCGACATCCGGGTCGGCTCGCCGACGTTCGGGACCTGGGACGCCGTCGCCCTCGACGAGACGGACCGTCGAGCGGTGTACGTCGCCGAAGGGCTCGGGCACGCCTTCCTGTCCCTGACCGACGACGCGACGCTGCTCTACCTCTGCTCCGAGGGCTACCGGCCCGGCCAGCGAGCACGGCATCCACCCGCTGGACCCGGCGCTCGGCATCGAGTGGCCGGCGGATGTCGACGCCGCTGCTCTCCCCGAAGGACGCCGCGGCGCCGACGCTGGACGCGGCCGTCGAGCCGGGCCTGCTGCCGTCCTACGACGACTGCCTGGCGTGGTACCGCGACGGCGCGCGCAGGACTGAGCGCCCGGTCAGGACGCGGGCGGGACCAGCGTCGAGCTGCAGCATCGTCGGGCCGTCGACCGGGATCTGCAGGTTCGCCGAGTTCGCCGTCGAGGTACCAGAGCTGCGTCGTCGACCCGTCTGAGCGGTCCAGCCCTCCGGGCGCGATGACCGTCGTCGACAGACGCCTCGGTGTTGACCGTGTTCTGCGGGACGACGAGGTCCTGCACCCGCCAGGCGTCACCGACCTTGATCGCTGCCTTGGGCGATCGTGTAGGTCCAGCTGACCTGGACGCTGCCACCCGGCGGCGTGCTACCGCGGCCTGCGCGAAGGTGCGGCCCTGCCTGGTCCACGCCTTGCCTGACGTTGCACGGCACTCGACCTTCGGCGCTCGCGACGACCTTGGCACCCGGCGGCATCAGGTTGATGACGAGGTTCGTGGCCCAGCGGGTGTCGTAGCCGAACTTCGGGTCCGGCGCCGGTCGCCGACGTAGGGCGGAGTCACGTTGTTCGGATCTCGACGGTGCGGCCGACGGTGGCCGACCCGTCCTCGTGGACGACGACCGTCTGGTTGATGGTGCGCTGCTGGAAGACGTCGACCTTGCTGCCGTTGCCGTTCTGGGTGAAGACCGCCGTCATGTTGCCGACGTCCGGGGTGGGCACGGCCCCGGCCAGGCCGCGGTCCTCGACGAGCTTCTGCAGGCGGTCGTCGCGGAAGTACATCTGCACGTGCCGCGAGGGAGCCACCGAGAGCAGGGCGTTGGTCTTCGCCTTGAGCTGCCCGCCCTCCATGAGCGAGGACAGCATCGTCGACATCAGCGCCTCGTTGCGCTCCTGGCGGCCCGACGACGTCGGCGCTGTTCTCCGTGTAGGCCTTGACGAGCAGCTCCTGCACGAGGTTGTCCGAGCGTGAGCTCGCCGTAGTCGGACTGGATCGGACCGATCACCTCGAGCAGCTTGGCGAGCCCGACGACGTCGATCGCGATGACGCCGTCGGTCTTCTTGCCGAAGAACTTCGGGGTCGCGCGCACCATCTGCTCGCCGGAGACCCGGAAGTCCGGGTTGAAGGTCGCGTTGACGAAGCGCTGCGGCTTGCCAAGAGGCGGCTGGAAGGGGTCCCCCTTGACGCGCGGCCAGACCAGGAACGGGTTGGTGCCCAGCGGCCGGGTGTCGGCCCCGAGCGTCACCCGCGAGGTCGTGCCCTTGACCGGCACGGTGATCTTGCCGTCCTTGATGACCACCATCGCGACGCTGAGCGGCGCACCGCCCGCACCGCGCATCTCGGCCGGGTTCATCACCGTGACCAGGTAGCGGCGAGGTGCCCTCGGCGCCGAGGGCGCCGGGCATCGCCTCGACCACCGGCGCGTAGGGCTTGATCTTGGCCTGCAGCGTGCGGATCTGCTTGAGACCGGTCTTGCGGTGCTCCAGCGCGTCGTCGCCAAGCGGACCGGTGCCCTTGACCGCGCCGCAGCTCGTCCTTGGCGGTCGCGAGCGACTCCCGCACGTTGCGGAACGCCTCGCGACCGTCGAGCAGCGCCTGGGTGTCGATCTTGCCGTTGTCGAAGAGCTTGGAGTCCTCCCCGGCGAACTGGGTGTAGACGGTGAAGACGTCGCCCGCCGAGTCGATGACCACCGAGGCGGCGTTCAGCAGGTGGTCGAGGTCGGCGACGGTCCCGCGGGTGTACGGCAGCCACTTGGCGACCCGCACCTGGGGCTTCTTGGCCGCGTCCTCGGCCTCGTCGACCGCCCGCTCCGCGATACGTAGGTGCCGCGCTGCGCCCTCGCGGTCCCCGGCCTCGACGCTCTTCTGGAACTTCGTCAGCTGCTTCTGCGCGATGTCGGCCTTGTCCTGCGCGGTGTTGTAGACGCTCAGCAAGCCGCCGCCGAGCCACCAGGCGTAGACAGCGACGGTCACGGCCAGGACGGCCAGCAGGCCCAGCGCCGCGAGGGCCACCCAGCGCATCCGGCCGTGCGGCAGGCGGCGCTGGAGGCGGTGCCACCACCGCTCCCACCACCGGGGTGAGCGCTCGGGCGCCTCGTCGGGCGCGGAGCGGTCAACGGTGGAAGTCACGAGGCAGTTGTCCTGGGTAGGGGCGGCGGCTGTCGAGAGCCGGACAGACACGGCCCCGAGAGTCTAGACGCGCCGGCGGGCCGGCCGGTTCGGTCGCGGCCGGGGGTGTGACGGCTGTCACTCTCACTTCAGCAGGCGGGACAGCCGGCGGTCGGCCAGCGGCTTGCCGCCGGTCTGGCAGGTGGGGCAGTACTGCAGCGACGAGTCGGCGAAGGAGACCTCGCGCACCGTATCGCCGCAGACCGGGCACGGCTTGCCGGTGCGGCCGTGCACCCGCATGGACGTCTTCTTCTCGGCCTTCAGGTCCTTGGCGGCCAGACCTCTGGCCCGTTCCACGGCTCCTTCGAGGATCTCGTGGAGTGCGTCGTACAGCACGACGACGTCCCCCTCCGTGAGCGATCCGGCGAGCCGGAAAGGGGACAGCTTGGCCGCGTGCAGGATCTCGTCGGAGTAGGCGTTGCCCACGCCGGCGAGCACCGACTGGTCCTTGAGCAGCCCCTTGAGCTGGGTCCGGGAGCCGGCCAGGATCGCGGCCAGGTCCGCCGGCCCGAAGCCCGGCGCGAGCGGATCCGGCCCCAGGCGGGCGATGCCCGGGACGTCGTAGGGCGAGTGGACCACGTAGAGCGCCAGGCGCTTCTGCGTCCCGGCCTCGGTGAGGTCGAAGCCGGAGCCGTCGTCCAGGTGCACGCGGGCGGCCAGCGGGTTCTTCCCCGGCCGGGGAGGCGCCGCCGGAAGCGCGTCCGACCAGCGGAGCCAGCCCGCCCGTGCCAGGTGGGTCACCAGGTGCAACCCCGAGACGTCGAGGTCGAGGAACTTCCCGTGCCTGGCCACCCCGACGATCTCCAGCCCCTGCAAGGACGTCACCGGCGGGTCGTAGGTCTTCAGGACGCTGATCGCAGCGAGGTCGACCCGGGCCACGACGCGGCCGACCGCGCGCTCGGTCAGGAAGCCGACCAGCGCCTCCACTTCAGGCAGCTCGGGCACCTGTCAAGTCTGCCGCACCGGACGTCACCCGATTGGCAGAGTCCAGCGCTTCCCCCGCGGGGCCGACGACTAAAGGGCAAGCAGAACCGCCCGGGGCCCGCCCAGCGCCGGCCCCTCCGAACCAAGGACGCCCGACCGTGGACAACTCCCTCCCCCGCGTGGCCGTCTCCCCCGAGCACGCAGACGCTCCGGGCCGCCGCCGCCTGGCCGCCGCACTGGTCGCCATCGCCGTAGTCCTGACCGCCCTGGTCGGGGGCGCCGCCGTCTCGGCCGGCCCCGCCGGCGCCACCAGCGTCGAGGACGTCTTCACCACCAAGATGAACCAGGCGCGGGCCGCCCGCGGGATCCCCAAGCTGACGACCCGCAGCACGCTGGTCTCGGTGGCCCGGAACTGGGCCGCCACCATGGCCAGCCAGTCGAAGCTCTACCACAACCCCAGGCTCACCTCGGCCGTCAGCAACTGGCGCTACGTGGGCGAGAACGTCGGCTACGGGCCGGACGCCCTGACCGTGCACGTCGCCTTCATGAACTCCCCCGGCCACCGGGCCAACATCCTCGACCGCGACTACTCCGAGGTCGGCGTCGGCGCTGTGGTGGTCGGCGACCGCGTCTGGGTCGCCGAGGTCTTCCGCCGCCCGATGCGGGTGACCACCAGCTCGGTCAAGACGACCAGCGGCTTCCCCGGCAAGCTGACCTACGGCAGCTCCGGCTCGGCCGTCAAGAAGGTGCAGGCCCGCCTCGGGGTGAGCACCACCGGCTACTACGGCAGCTACACCCGGTCGGCTGTCTCCCGCTTCCAGAAGTCCCTGGGCTGGCGGGGCCGCGGCAACGTCGGCCGGCACACCTGGGCGCGCCTCTTCTAGCGCACCAAGGACAGACGCCGGTCGGCACACGCCGACATCGGCTGGCACCCCTGAGCAACGGCGCCGGTCGTGGGAGGAGGGGCCCGCGACCGGCGCCGTTCCCATGCGCGGGCAGACCGCCCCGTACGCTGGCGCATCATGCGGGCCGAGGTCGTGATCGCTTCGGTGATCGTCGTGGCCGGCGTCCTGGCCTCCGGCCAGGCGGTCAAGGAGGGTCTCGAGGACCCACCGCCTCCACCGAAGGTCGTGGACCCGGCGTCGACCCGCTGCGCGGACGCCTACGAACCCGCCGTCGGGGCGCACCGGCCGATGGACATCGCGATCGTCGGCGACCTCGTGACGTCCTGGACCCCGCCCGACGACCGGACCACCTCGTGGGCCACCTACGCCACAGGGCACGGCGTCCGGCTGACCCGCTCCTGGGTCGACCGCGACGCGCGAGGTACGCGACCTCGCCGCGGCGGTGGACCCGACGGACGCGGACGTGCTGGTGGTCCTCGCGGGACGAACGACCTCGACCACGTGCTCGGCGGGCGACGAGGTCGAGCTCGGCCTGACGCGCATCGTCGCCGCTGCCGGCGTCGACCGGGTGCTCATCTCGTCGATCCCGCCGATCGACGACCAACCGCAGAAGACAGCGGACTTCAACGAGCTGCTCGCCAAGATCGCCTATCGGCACGACTGGTCGTTCGTCGACGCCGGCTCCGCGGTCGTCCGCGCCGACTGCCGCTACCGCAAGGGACTGAGCTCGGACGGGGTCCGTCCCTCGGCAGAGGGTGCTCGGATCATCGGTGAGGCGGTCCGTGGTGTCCTGACCACGCGGACCGACCTCGCGCCCACGGACGGGTAGCCCGAACCCGTTCGGCCCTTCCGCCGCGGGCCCCGCAGGGGTGACACTGAGCGCGTGACCGAGCCGGAGGGCACCGCTGCCGAGGTGGTCGCCCTGCCCGTGAGCGGCGAGATCCTGCGTGACGCCCGCGGCGGCGACCGCTGGATGCGGGTCACCTGGCACGACGAGGCCGACCTGGTGGTGCTGAGCCTCTGGCGCGGGGACGCCTGCGTGGCGACCTTCCGGCTCGCCCCCGACCAGGTGCCGTATCTCGTCAACGACCTGGTCGCCGGCCTGGCCGCCCGCGGCGACCGGTCGGTCGACACCGCCGACGCTGCCGACGGCGGCTAGTCAGCCCTCCTCGGCGGCCACCACCCGGCCGAGGGCGCGGACCAGCGCCCGCACGTCCCCCGTGCCGAGATGGCGCAGGAAGTGCTCCTCGATCCCGGACAGGTAGACCGGGGCCGCCTGCCGCAACCGGGTGCGTCCCTCGGGGGTCACCGCGGCGAAGGACGACCTGCCGTCCTCGGGGTTGGCCTCCCGCCGCACCAGCCCGGCGCGCTCCAGCTCGGTGACGACCCGGCTGACCCGCTCCCGGCTGAGCACCGCTCGACTGCCCAGCTCGGACATCCGCAGCCGCCGTCCCGGTGCCGAGTTGAGCACGAGCAGCACGTCGTACCAGGACAGCGGCAGCCCGGTCTCCGCGAGCCGTCTCTCGAGCTTCGGGACCACCGCGGCATGAGCGCGCAGCAGCGCCGCCCAGGCCGCCGTGCCGTCCGGTTCGTCGACCATCGGCGCACCGTACCGCGTTCTGTGTGCGTGGGCACGCACCTTGACAACGTGGCTCCCTAGCGTCATTATGTGCGTGCGCACGCATTTATCACCGTCCAGAAGGAGCACATCCATCATGACCACGCTGCTGCACGTCGCCGGCTCACCCCGCGGCCCGAAGTCCGAGTCCCGCGCGCTCGCCGACCTCTTCCTCGAGACGTACGCCCGGGAGCACCCCGAGGTGACCGTCGAGGAGTGGGACATCTGGGACGGCTCGGTGCCCGAGTTCGACGCCTCCGCCGTCGAGGGCAAGATGAACACCTTCGCCGGCATCGACCTGGACGGTCCGGCCGCCACGGCCTGGCGCGGCGTCACCGCCGCCTACGAGCGTTTCGCCGCGGCCGACGAGTACCTCTTCAGCGTCCCGATGTGGAACGCCTCGGTGCCCTACAAGCTCAAGCAGCTGATCGACGTGGTCAGCCAGCCGGGCATGGTCTTCAGCTTCGACCCGGTCGAGGGCTACACCGGCCTGCTCAGCGGCCGCAAGGCTGCGGTGCTCTACACCGGCGCGATCTACGGCGAGGGGAGAGGGCCGGCCTTCGGCTCGGACTTCCAGGCACCGTTCTTCCGGGACTGGCTGGAGTGGGCGGGGGTCGCGGGACGTCCGCGAGGTCGCCTTCCACCCCAACATCGCCACCGCCGACCCGGACGCGATGCGGGAGGTCGCCCGGCAGGAGACCCGCCAGCTCGCCAAGGCCTTCTGACCCGGGGTGCCGGAGGGCACGGCGGCGAAAACCGCCCCCAGAGACCCAACAGTTCGGCCATCCTGCTGCGTTATGGGCCCGAAGGGAGGGCGCCATGGCGACCGAGGCGGCGTTCAGCGCCTACGTGGCGGCAAGGCGGCCGCGGCTGTTCCGCACGGCATGCCTGCTGTGCGGCGACCCGCATCGTGCGGAGGACGTCGTCCAGGACGCCCTCGTCCGGCTGTACGCCGCCTGGGACCGGGTCGCCCGGATGGACAACATCGACGGCTACGTACGCCGGATCATCGTCAACGCCGACTACAGCGATCGGCGCCGGCCGTGGCGTCGCGAGCGGGCCGCTGAGCCTCGCGACGTACCCCTCGACCCGGGTTTCCCGGCCGAGGACGCCGACGCGATCAGGGCCGCGCTCCGGGCCCTGCCACCCGGACAGCGCCGCGTGATCGTGCTGCGCCACATCTGGAACCTGACCATCGAGGAGACCGCCGAAGAGCTGCGGATCAGCACGGGAACGGTGAAGAGCCAGAGCGCCGCCGCCGTCGCCGCGCTCCGCAAGACCCTGGCCCCAGCCTTCGGGATCGCGCTCGGGACGGGGGAGGACCGATGACCGACGACCTCGAGGTCCTGAACCGGCTGGTGGACTACCACGACCACATCGCGCCGCCCATGGTCCCCGTCGCCGACGACGTACGTCGTGGGCGCAGGCGAGTTCGCCGCAACCGAGGGATCGTCACCGGCGCGATCGCGGCAGGCGTCGCCGGCGTCGTGCTGACCTCCTCGCTGATCACCGGCGGGGACCGGCACGCCGGCCCGGCGCCGGCGGTCAACTCGCCGACGCCGAGTCCGACGCCGGCGAAGTCGCAGTCACCTCAGACCTGGGTCGACACCACGGTCGGCGCGGCGGACGGATACGGATGGGATGTCCCGGACCCCCTGGACACGGCCCGGAAGGCATGGTTCGAGCTCGCGGCCGATCACCTCGACCCGCAGGGAGGACACCTCGAACCCTCCGACGGTCTCGCATGGGGAGGAGAGTTCACCCGGCAGCCCGTCGAGGGGTCGATCTACTCCACCTCCGGACGGGTGGGGCTGATCGTCGACCGCAGTGCCCTGGACCCGTTCGACGGGTGCCGCTACCTCAGGAAGGGGCCGGATCCCTCCAACGGGACCGTGTCGTGCAGCGCGGAGCGGATCGCGGGGCCGGCCGGCGAGCGCGCCAGGATCTCCCGCTACCAGCGCCTGTGCGGTTCATGGGACCCCGGGCGCGAGGGCGACGACGCCCGCCCCGGGTCGGGGTCGACATACGCGACCTGCGGTGACTTCAGGGTCGCGGTGGCGGTCGAGCGCCGTGACGGCCTCATCGGCTACGTCGTCGTGGACGGGCGCGGCACGCCTGACTTCAACCCGTTCACTCCTGCTGCCATGGCCGCTGTCGCCGCCGACCCGCGACTCACCCTTCCCGAGTCGGCGTTCGCAGTCCCGTCGGACCGAACCGTCGAGTCGGTGCTCGTGGACCACTTCCAGGACTACCGGGCCGGCAGCCAGACTCTTTCGCGACGGAGCACCCGGGGTACGGGCAGGCGGGAGGGAGCCTGGGACGCCTCGGACTCGGCGTGCAGGTGTGGCCCGCCGGAGGACCTCCGACGTGCGGGCGCAGCTGGCTCACCGAGTGCGTCGAGCGTCGGGTGTTCGGCGCGGACGACCCGACCACGGTGTTCGTCGGTGCCTGGGACGAGGAGGACTGGGCGGACTGTTGCCCGAAGAACTCCCGGGCCACCAGTCGCGTGTTCGTGTACGTCGGGCCCCGGCACACCGTGGTCGTATCGGAGGGCCTCGTGGTGAAAGCGGACGAGGAGGCGGTCGGCGCAGAGCTGGACCAGCGCGTGATCGACTTCTTGCTCGACCCGCGACTGCAGTAGGTCAGGGACCACTCGTGGTGGGTCGTCACGCGACGAGCGCGGGCCGACGTGCGGCTGCCCTCGGAATGGACAAAGCCCCGGGTCCGAGGTCCGGTGGGCTGTCGATGGGTGCGCGAGGGGGGAGTTGAACCCCCACACCCTTTCGGGCACACGGACCTGAACCGTGCGCGTCTGCCTATTCCGCCACTCGCGCGAGGTCACACAGGTTAACACCGGGCGTGCGGGCGCCGTGCGCGGCCGCAGCGCCGTTGAGCAGGAGTAGGGCCCGCGGCTGCGGGGAACGAGGGCGTCAACGGGCCCGGCTACGATCGCGTCGCCGGGCAAGTCGGTGTCCGGGCATGTGCGGCGTGCACGACCCCTGCCCATGACCTGCCCCAAACGAGCGGACGGAGGTGACCAGGACCGATGGGTGTGCTGCAGCGCTTCGAGCGCCGCATCGAGGAGCTGGTCAACCGGCCGTTCGCCCGGGCGTTCAAGGCCGAGGTGCAGCCCGTCGAGATCGCCAGCGCGCTGCAGCGCGAGCTCGACGACCGGGCGGCGATCGTCGCCCGGGGCCGCACGATGGTGCCCAACCAGTTCAGAGTGACCCTCGGCGAGCACGACCACGCCCGCCTCGACGTCTACCGCGAGGCGCTCAGCGCCGAGCTGGCCGACATGGTCAGCGAGCACGCCGAGGAGCAGGGCTACGCCTTCATCGGTCCGGTGTCGGTCGCGATCGAGCGCGACGACGAGCTCGACACCGGCCGGTTCAACGTGCGCAGCGCTGCGGTCGCCGGCGCGACCGGCCGCAACCAGGACACCGTCAGCCACGCCGGCGCGGCCACGCCGTGGGTCGAGGTCGGTTCGACGACGTACGCCCTCGCGCGGCCCACCACGCGCATCGGGCGGGGCTCGGAGGCGGACCTGCGGATCGACGACCCCGGCATCTCCCGCGAGCACGCCGAGCTCCGCCGCTCCGGAGGTGACGTGACCGTGGTCGACCTCGGCTCGACGAACGGCGTGGTCGTCGACGGCGACCGCGTCGCACAGGCGCGGCTGCGGGACGGCTCCCGGATCCAGCTCGGGTCGACGACGCTGATCTTCCACGAGCAGCGACCTGGGGGCCGCGGGTGAGCGAGATGTCCGAGCTGACGCTCACGATCATCCGCCTCGGTTTCCTGGCAGTCCTGTGGATGTTCGTGCTGACGACCGTCAGCGTCATGCGCTCCGACCTCTTCGGCCGCCGCACCGCCGCGCGGCCGCAGCCCAGGCGGGCCGCCGCGGCCCCTTCGCCGCAGCCGGCCGCCCGCCGCGAGAAGCCGCCCAAGCCGGCCAAGGGCCGCCGCGGCATGCCCAGCACCCTCGTCGTCACCCAGGGCGCCCTGTCCGGCACGACGGTCCGGCTCGGCGACCAGCCGGTCACCCTGGGCCGGTCGCAGGAGTCGACCATCGTCCTCGACGACGACTACGTCTCGGGCCGGCACGCGCGCTTCTACCAGCGCGACGGGCAGTGGCTCGTGGAGGACATGGGCTCCACCAACGGCACCTACCTGGACCGGACGAAGGTCACCGCCGCGACGCCGGTCAAGATCGGGGTGCCGGTGCGCATCGGCAAGACCGTCGTCGAGCTGAGGAAGTAGCCACCTGATGGCTCTCGCCCTCCGCTATGCCGCCCGGTCGGACACCGGCCTGATCCGCGCGATCAACGAGGACTCCGGCTACGCCGGTCCACGGCTGCTCGTCATCGCCGACGGTGTCGGCGGCCACGCCGCTGGGGAGGTCGCCAGCTCGGTGGCCGTGGCCTCAATGGCAACGCTCGACGAGGACTCGCCCGGCGGGGACCTGCTCGAGCTTCTCTCCAACGCGGTCACCAGCGCCAACCAGCACCTGCGCGACATGGTGCAGGGCGACCCCGACCTCAAGGGGATGGGCACGACGCTCACCGCCTTGCTCCGCGCCGGGTCCCGCTTCGGCCTCGTGCACGTCGGTGACTCCCGTGCCTACCTGCTGAGAGGCGAGAGCCTGCAGCAGCTGACGCACGACCACACCTTCGTGCAGGCCCTCGTCGACGAGGGCCGCATCACGGCCGAGGAGGCCGACCACCACCCGCAGCGGAACCTGATCACCAACTCCCTGGACGGCCGGGAGGACATCGACCTCGACCTGTCGGTGCGCGAGACCCGCGCCGGGGACCGCTACCTGCTCTGCAGCGACGGCCTGTCCGGCGTCGTGAGCGAGGAGACCCTGCGCGACACGCTCCTCGGCGAAGCCGACGCCGACGTGGTCGTCGAGCGGCTCGTCGACCTGGCGCTCAAGGGCGGGGGACCCGACAACATCACGGCGATCGTCGCCGACGTCGTCGACGTCGAGACCAAGCCGCCGTCGGCCGTGCCGATCACCGTCGGCGCCGCCGCCGAAGGAGTCGCGCAGCGCAGCCCCGACGACACCCCGGCCGGCAAGGCCGCAGCGCTGCGTCCGCCGGTCGTCGAGGACGCCGACGACGAGCCCGACGACCACGACGAGCCGCCCCGCCGTCGCGGCCTCACCCTCCTGCTGCTCCTGCTGCTGCTCGTCCTCCTGGGTGCCGGCGGCTACGGCGCCTACCGCTGGTCGCAGACGCAGTACTACGTCGGCGCGGAGGGCGGCACCGTCGTGATCTTCCGCGGGCTGAGCCAGGACGTGGGGCCGGTGAGCACCTCGAAGCTCTACTCCGACGAGGGCATCCCGCTCGCCGACCTGCCGACCTACCAGCAGGAGCGGGTCCGCGCCGACATACCGACCAACGGGCTCAGCGACGCCCAGCGGATCGTTGGCACGCTGCGCGACCAGGCTGCCCTGTGTCGCGAGCTGGCGGCCAGCCCGTCGCCGAGCCCGTCACCCAGTCCCTCCGGCAGCGCGTCGGAAGGGACGGCCACCCCCTCACCGTCGCCGAGCCCGTCGCCGAGCCCGACCGGCACCGGCGACGCCGGGGTGTCCGCATCGGACTGCGGAGACGGCTCGTGAGCCCCCGAGACGGCGTGCCCACCCGCCGTGGCACCGAGCTCGTCCTGCTGGCCTTCTCCCTGGCGATCTCCATGGCGGCGTACGCCTCCGTCGGTCTCGCGCACGACGGCGCGCTCCCGACGGGGATGCTCGGCTACGGCGCCGGTCTCGCGGTGCTCTTCGGCGTCGCCCACCTGGTGATCCGGCGGTTCGCGCCCTACGCGGATCCCGTGATGCTGCCCGCCGTCACCGCCATCAACGGCCTCGGCCTGGCGGTCATCCACCGGCTCGACCTGGCCTACGCCGACCGTGCCGAGCAGTTCGGCACCGACGTACCCTCGCCCGCGGCACCGGCCCAGCTCACCTGGACCGCCGTCGGCATCGTGTTCTTCGTCGCGGTGCTGCTCCTGGTGCGCGACCACCGGGTCCTGCAGCGCTTCACCTACACGGCGATGGTGATCGGCCTCGGGCTGCTGCTCCTCCCGCTGCTACCGCTGATCGGCACCACGATCAACGGCGCGCGGATCTGGATCCGGCTGCTGGGCTTCTCCTTCCAGCCCGGCGAGCTCGCCAAGATCGTGCTGCTGGTCTTCTTCGCCGGCTACCTGGTCGTCAAGCGCGACGTCCTCGCGCTGGCCTCCCGGCGGGTCGTCGGAATCGACCTGCCGCGCGCCCGCGACCTCGGTCCGGTCATCGTCGCGTGGGCGGCAAGTCTCGGTGTGCTCGTCTTCGAGCGCGACCTCGGCACGTCGCTGCTCTTCTTCGGTGTCTTCATCGCGATGCTGTACGTCGCCACGGAGCGGCTGTCCTGGCTGCTGATCGGGTTGGCGCTCTTCCTGTCCGGGTCGTTCCTCGCCTGGACGTTCTTCGGCCACGTCCGCGAGCGGGTCGACATCTGGCTCAACGCATTCGCGCCGCGCAACGTGTCGGACGACAGCTACCAGCTGGTCCAAGGTCTCTTCGGCATGGGCACCGGCGGTCTCCTGGGCAAGGGGCTCGGCCAGGGCCGGCCGGACATCGTGCCCTACGCGCAGACCGACTTCATCGTCGCCGCGATCGGGGAGGAGCTCGGGCTCACCGGGCTGATGGGCGTGCTGATCGTCTACGCCATCGTGGTGCAGCGCGGCCTCCGGACCGCCATCGCGGTCCGTGACTCCTTCGGCAAGCTGCTCGCCGCCGGGCTCGCCTTCTCGATCGCGCTGCAGGTCTTCGTGGTGGTCGGGGGAGTGACCCGGCTGATCCCGCTGACCGGACTGACGATGCCCTTCCTGTCCTACGGCGGCTCGTCGCTGGTCGCCAACTGGGCGATCATCGCCCTGCTGCTGCGGATCAGTGACGCCGCGCGGCGGCCGGCACCGCCACCTGTCCCGTCCCTCCAGGACGCAAAGACCCAGGTCGTCCGGTTGTGAGCGCCCGATGAACGCCCCGCTGCGCAAGCTCTCCGTCGCCGTGATGCTGCTCTTCGGCCTGCTGCTGCTCAACGCCAACTACCTGCAGGTGGTGCGCGCCGAGGCGCTGCACCACGACAGCAACAACCCGCGGCTCATCGCCGAGGAGTACTCCCGCGAGCGCGGCCCGATCCTGGTCGCCGGCAAGCCGGTGGCCTCCAGCCGGGAGACGGACGACCGCCTGAAGTACCTGCGGCAGTACTCCGACGGGAAGCTCTACGCGCCGGCGACTGGCTTCTACTCGCTGGTCTACGGGGCGAGCGGCATCGAGCAGGAGGAGAACTCGGTGCTGGCCGGCACCGACGACAGCCTCTTCGTGCGCCGCGTGATCGACCTGCTGACCGGCACAGCGCCCAAGGGCGGCAGCGTGGCGCTCACTCTGGACCCGAAGGCCCAGAAGGCTGCCTATGACGGTCTCGCGGGCCGCCGGGGGGCCGTGGTCGCGATCGACCCGGGCACGGGCGCGATCCTGGCCATGGTCAGCTCCCCGTCGTACGACCCGAACCTGCTGGCATCGCACTCGCCCGCCGAGGTGCGGAAGAACTACAACCGCCTCGACGAGGCGAAGAGGCGACCCATGCTCAACCGCGCCCTGCGTCAGACCTACCCGCCGGGCTCGACCTTCAAGATCGTGACGACCGCGGCCGCACTGGAGAGCGGGGAGTTCACGCCCGACTCCCAGGTCGAGAACGGCGCGCAGCTGGATCTGCCGCAGACCGACGTGCCCTTGCCGAACTACGACGGGCTGCCCTGCAACCCCGCGGGGACGGCGACGCTCACCGACGCGCTCAAGAAGTCCTGCAACGCCGCCTTCGGCAAGATCGGTCTCGTCCTCGGTGACGATGCCCTGCGAGCGCAGGCCGAGAAGTTCGGGTTCAACCAGGCCTTCGAGGTGCCGATGCGCAGCGTCGCGAGCCGCTTCCCGGAGGACCCGAACCTGCCGCAGACGGCTCAGGCAGCCATCGGGCAGTTCGACGTCCGGGCGACGCCCCTGCAGATGGCGATGGTTGCGGCTGCCATCGCCAACCGCGGTGTCCTGATGGCCCCCTACCTCGTCCAGGAGGTGCAGGCACCCGACCTGTCGGTCATCGACAGCGCCCGGCCCCGCGAGCTGGGCACCGCTGTGAGCCCGCAGACCGCGGCGTCGATAGCGCAGATGATGACCGCCGTCGTCGACGACGGCACCGGCACCAACGCCCAGATCCCCGGCGTCAAGGTGGCCGGCAAGACCGGCACCGCCCAGCAGGGGGCCGGCCGCAAGCCGCACGCGTGGTTCGTGTCCTTCGCTCCGTCGGACACCGAGTCGAAGGTCGCCGTGGCGGTCGTCCTCGAGGACGGCGGCGGGGCGGCCGAGGTCAGCGGCAACCAGCTCGCGGCTCCGATCGCGCAGGCCGTCATGCGCGCGGTCTTGGACAAGTGACGCAGGTGGTCGATCTCCGTGACCTCGTGCTGGGCCAGCGCTACCGGCTGACCTCGCGGATCGCCGGCGGCGGGATGGGCGAGGTGTGGCGCGCGACGGACGACGTCCTGGGCCGCGAGGTGGCGGTCAAGATCCTGCGCCGTGAGTACGTCGACGACCCCACGTTCCTCGCGCGCTTCCAGGCCGAGGCCCGGCACACGGCCAACCTCTCGCACCCCAACATCGCTGCTGTCTACGACTTCGGCGAGGGCGACCCCGCGCAGCCCGGTGAGGCGGGCAGTCCCTTCCTCGTCATGGAGCACGTGCCGGGCGACCCGCTCTCGACGATCGTCAGCCGCGAGGGCCGGCTGGACCCGGACCGCACCATGGACGTGGTCGGGCAGGCTGCGCTCGGCCTGCAGGCGGCTCACGACGCGGGCGTCATCCACCGCGACGTGAAGCCGGGCAACATCCTCGTGACGCCGACCGGCGACGTGAAGATCACCGACTTCGGCATCGCGCGGGCGACCAACTCGGTCCCGCTCACCCAGACCGGCGCCATCATGGGCACCGCCTACTACATCTCCCCGGAGCAGGCCAGCGGTGGCGCCGTGACCCCGGCGAGCGACATCTACTCGCTGGGGATCGTGGCCTACGAGTGCCTCACCGGCCGCCGGCCGTTCGCGGGGAACACACCGGTCAGCGTGGCGCTGGCGCAGGTGCGCGACGAGCCGCCCGCGTTGCCGCAGACCCTGCCGCCGCCCGTGCGCGACCTGGTGATGCGCATGCTCGCCAAGGAGCCCGGTCAGCGGCCCGCCGCCGCGGGCGACGTCGGCCGTGAGGCGCTGGCGATCCGAGCGGCGGCGGCCACCGCCGCACCCGGACCCGACCAGACGGCGGCGACGCGGATGATGCCGGCCGGCGCCCTGCCGGACGTCCCCGGCGCGGCCACCGGCGACGTCGACACCGACCCCGAGAGGACGACCGTCGTCGTGGCCCCGCCACGCCCGGGCGACGTGGACACCAACCCTGGCTTCCACCTCCCGGACCCTTCCCGTCTCCCGCGCTGGCTGCCGGCAGCGCTCGCGCTGGCCGGCGTGGCGGTCCTGCTGCTCCTCGTGGCGCGCGCCTGCGCCCCCGCAGACGAGGTCGGGACGACGGGCAGCAGGAGCGGCAGCCCGTCCTCGAGCGAGGCGACAGCACCGACCAGCGTGGACGTGGTGGCCAGCGACTACCTCGGCCGGCCGGTCCCCGATGTCGAGACCGAGCTCGAGGGACTCGGGCTGCAGGTCGACGTCCAACGCACGGCTGGCGGGGGCGCGGTCGGTACCGTGAAAGGCGTGAGCCCTACCGGCACCGTGGAAGCGGGCAGCCTGGTGACGCTGGAGGCAGTCGCCGCGGCGACTCCCCCTCCCGCTGAGAAGGACCCCAAGGACAAGCCCGGCAAGGGCAACGGACACGGCAAAGGGAAGGGCGACGAGTGAGCACCGCAGTGCCGGCGCAGCTGGGCGGTCGATACGAGATCGGCGAGCTGCTGGGACGCGGCGGCATGGCGGAGGTGCACATCGGCCGGGACAGCCGGCTGGGACGCACCGTCGCCGTCAAGATGTTGCGTCCGGACATGGCCCGGGACCCGTCGTTCCAGGCGCGGTTCCGGCGTGAGGCGCACTCCGCCGCGTCGCTGAACCACCCGGCCGTGGTCGCGGTCTACGACACCGGCGAGGACGAGTTCGCCGGGAACCCGGTGCCCTACATCGTGATGGAGTACGTCGAGGGGTCGACGCTGCGCGAGCTGCTCTCCTCGGGCAACCGGCTGGTGCCGGAGCGGGCGATGGAGATCACCGACGGGGTGCTGGCCGCGCTCGCCTACAGCCACCAGCAGGGCATCGTCCATCGCGACATCAAGCCGGCCAACGTGATGCTCACCCGGTCCGGCGACGTGAAGGTGATGGACTTCGGCATCGCCCGCGCGGTCGCCGACACCGGCGCCACGATGACGCAGACCTCCGCGGTGATCGGCACGGCGCAGTACCTCTCGCCCGAGCAGGCGCGCGGCGAGCAGGTCGACGCCCGCAGCGACCTCTACTCCACGGGCTGCCTGCTCTACGAGCTGCTCACCGGCCGGCCGCCCTTCGTCGGCGACTCGCCGGTCTCGGTGGCCTACCAGCACGTCCGCGAGGAGCCGGTCCCGCCGTCGCGCATCGACCCGGACGTACCGCGCAACGCCGACGCGATCGTCCTCAAGGCGCTGACGAAGGACCGCGAGAACCGCTACCAGACCGCCGACGAGATGCGCCGCGACATCGCGGCCGCGCAAGCCGGGCGGACCATCGTCCCGCCGGCGGTGCCGATGGACGCCACCCAGGCCATCGACCGCAACACCGTGCTGGCGGGCACGAGCGGCTACCCGGCGGCGACCGAGACCGATCGGCGGGAGAGCAAGGGCGGCCGCGCGTTCGGCTACGCCCTGCTCGGTCTCGCGGTCATCGCGATCTTCGTGCTGGCGGCCATCCTGGGCCGCGAGCTCTTCGCCGGCGGCGGCGCCGAGACGACCCGGGTGCCCGACATCACCGGCCTCACGCTCACCGAGGCCCGGCAGTCGCTGCAGCAGGAGAACCTCGTCCTCGGCCAGGTCGAGGAGCAGAACGACGACCGGGTCCCCAAGGGCAGCATCATCGACCAGTCGCCCGAGGCGGCCACCGAGGTGGAGCAGGACAGCGCGGTCGACATCACCGTGTCGTCCGGCCGGGCTGAGACCACGGTGCCCAACCTGGAGGGCCTGAGCCTCGACGAGGCCACCCAGACCCTCCGCGAGAACGACCTGGACCTGGGCGACACCACGCCGGTGCCCTCGGAGGACCCGCAGGGGACGGTGCAGAGGGTCAACCCGAGAGAGGGCGAGACGGTGCCGGTCGGCACCAAGGTCGACGTCCGCTACGCGAGCGGCAAGAACCGGGTGCCCGACGTCACCGGCATGTCCGAGTCGGAGGCCGTCGCCACGATCGAGGACGCCGGCTTCACACCGAACCGCAGCACCGAGCAGACCGCCGAGGCGCCACCCGGCACGGTCGTCTCCCAGAGCCCGGGTGCCGACGAGACGCGACGGCTCGGGTCGCAGGTGACGTACGTCGTCGCCGAGGAGCCACCGCCGAGCGAGACCCCGACACCGACGCCCACGCCGACCGAGAGCACCCCCGCGCCGACGGAGACCCTCGTCCCCTGACGCCCGGCCAGGGCACGTCAGGCTGAGCGGACGACCGGGCCGAGTCCCGCGGAGCGCTCGACGGCGTCCGGGTCCCCGCAGGTCACCAGCCAGTTCGCGAGCAGCCGGTGCCCGCCCTCGGTCAGCACCGACTCAGGGTGGAACTGCACACCCTCGAGGGGTACGTCGCGGTGCCGCAGCGCCATCACGACCCCGCCCTCGGTCCGGCCGGTGACCTCCAGCTCGGCCGGCACGCTCTCGGGGCGGACCGACAGCGAGTGGTAGCGGGTCGCGGTGAAGGGGCTCGGCAGCCCTGTCAGCACACCGGCCCCGTCGTGCAGCACGGCGCTGGTCTTGCCATGCAGCAGCTCCGGCGCCTGCTCGACCACGCCGCCGTAGGCCGCGGCGATCGCCTGGTGCCCGAGGCACACACCCAGCACCGGAACGGTGCCTGCGCACCCGCGCACGATGTCGATGCAGGCCCCGGCGCGCTCGGGTGTCCCAGGACCGGGGCTGAGCAGCACGCCGTCGAAGGTCACGGCCTCCTCCGGACCGACCTCGTCGTTGCGCCGCACGGTGCAGTCCGCACCCAGCTGGGAGAGGTACTGGACCAGGTTGAAGACGAAGCTGTCGTAGTTGTCGACGACCAGGATCCTGCTCACCGGGCGCTCACTGGTCCACCGTCACCTTCAGGAAGGGCAGCGAGTCCTCGGCCCACGGGAACACCGTGCTGAAGAGCAGCAGCACGATCCCCGCGACCAGCACCGCAGCGGCCAGCAGCCGCACGGGGGTCGGCCCCGGCAGGTGCCGCCAGATCCAGGCGTACACCTAGGCCCTCCTCTGCAGCTGTGGCGGCGGGCCGTCCGCCTTGTCCTGACGGCTCTCCAGGTGCCCGAACACGATCAGCCGCTCGGTCGACGCCCAGCGCGGGTTGCAGGTCGTGAGGGTGATCAGCTGCTGGGTGGGCCGGGCGTCCTGCTTGCCGGGGACCGGGTCGATCACCCAGGTGTCGGTCGGCTGCACGATCCTGACCCGGTCCATGCGGTAGACGAACCAGTCGGTGCGGGTCTCGACGATCACCAGGTCGCCCTTGCCGAGCTTGTCGAGGTAGGCGAAGGGCTCGCCGTGCGTGGCCCGGTGCCCGGCGACGGCGAAGTTGCCGACGTGGCCGGGCATCACGGTGCGTGGGTAGTGGCCGATGCCGCGCGCCAGGTCGTCCAGCCCCACGCCCTGCACCACCGGCACCGCGTAGTTCTTGCCCAGGCGCGGGATGTGCATGAAGGCGAAACCCTTGCCGAAGTCCACCGCGCGCGGTCCCTTCGGCTCCTCGCCGGCCGAGGGGGTCGTGGGCGGGCGCTGCCAGTCGTCGCGGATCTGGTCGGCGACGCCACCCTGCGCGCGATGGGCCTCGAAGTTGGTCCAGACCAGCTGGTAGGCCACGAAGAGCAGCAGGACGAGGCCGGCCGTGATCAGCAGCTCGCCGGTGCCGCGGACCGCCGTGCGAGCGGGACCCGCGCCGGCCGGGGCGGCCCGCCGGGACCGCGCAGGCTGCCTGGGTCGCGCGGGGCGCGGGGGTGCGTACTCCGGCGGCGGAACGTAGTCGGGCGGCGAGTCGTGGCTCATGCGGCATCCACGTGCAGGAGGTCCAGCGACCCGTCGTAGGCGGGCAGCCGCACGTCCGATCGCCGCTCGACCTCGTAGGCGAGCCCGAACGTGTCGACGTAGTAGCGGAAGGTCTGCACGCCGGGGGCGGCGTCCAGCGCATCGCTCAGGCGCTGCGGGTCACCGATCGCGGTGATCCGGAACGGTGGCGAGTAGACCCTGCCCTGCAGGATCAGCGTGTTGCCGACGCAGCGGACGGCGCTCGTGGTGATCACGCGCTGGTCCATGATCTGCATCGCCTCGGCGCCGCCCGTCCACAGCGCGTTGACCACCGCCTGCACGTCCTGCTGGTGCACGACCAGGTCATCCGGTGTGGCGTTCTCGGGCAGGACCCGGTCCGAGGACCGTGGCGCGTCGGACAGCGTCACCTGCAGGCCTGGCCCGCTCACGGGCACGGTCCCGGCGGCCAGCCCCAGCGACTCCGACCGCCGCTGCTCGGCGGCGACCCGCCGGTCGGTCGCGCCCGCGCGGGCGGTCCCGGCCTCGATCTCCGCGCGCAGCCGGTCGACCCGTTGGGACGTCTCGTCGGCGCGGCGCTGCTCCGCCCGGATGAGGTCGGGCAGGTCGCTGCGGGCACCACCGCGCAGGTCGGCCCCGCGCGAGGCCCCGGCGCTGGTGGCGAACAGGATGCCGGCGGTCGCGAAGGCCAGCGGCGCAGCGACCCGCCACAGCGCGGCCATCCACCACCTCCGCCCGGCCCGAGGGCCATCCAGACTGTCTGTCCCGACTCTCCGACACGCCACTCGACGCGCGACGCGGACCTGCGCTTACGCGCGCAGCACCCGCGCCCGTACGCTAACCGACGAACGGGCGCCGCCGTTGGTGCCTGCCCGCCACACCACCCGGGTGGCGGCCTCCCGTTCACGCTGGTCCCGCCCGAAGGAGAGAGCTCCGGTGCCCAAGTCCCGCATCCGCCGCCGCTTCGCGTTCACGCCGCCGAAGGAGCGGTCCGACGCGGTGCGCATCGGCAGCCCCCGCTGGCTGGCGCCGGTGATGGTCGCCTGCTTCGTGATCGGCCTCCTGTGGGTGGTCGTCTACTACGTCACCCAGACCGACTACCCGATCGGCGGCATCGGGCTGTGGAACATGGCGATCGGCTTCGGCCTGATCATCGTCGGGTTCGCCCTGTCGACGCGCTGGAAGTAGCCGGCCCGGCCCGGGGAGGGCGAGCCGCCCGGACGTGAACGGGGCGCGTCCAGCAGGTTGACAGGGCCCTAACCAGCGGAAACACACCCGTGTAAGTCGTCCACACCAGTTATCCCCAGTGTGGACAACTGGGTCGGCGGCACGCTCGGCCGGGCGGTCAGAGCCGCTCGAGGACGGTTGCGTCGGACATCCCGCCGCCCTCGCACATCGTCTGCAGCCCCCAGCGGCCGCCGGTGGCGGCCAGGTGGTGCACCAGCGTGGTCATCAGCCGGGCACCCGAGCCGCCGAGCGGGTGGCCGAGCGCGATCGCCCCACCGTGCGGGTTCACCCGGTCCACGGCTGCCCCGGTCTCCGCGAGCCAGGCGCCGACCACCGACGCGAAGGCCTCGTTGACCTCGAAGGCGTCGATCTCGTGCAGTCCCAGACCGGCCCGCTCCAGCACCCGCGCGGTGGCCGCGATCGGTCCGGTCAGCATGGTCACCGGGTCGACGCCGGCCCGCGCCACCGCGTGGACCCGGGCCAGCGGGCGCCAGCCGTGCCGCGCGGCGACGTCGCTGGTCGTGACCAGCAGCGCCGCGGCGCCGTCCGAGATCTGCGAGGAGTTGCCGGCGGTCACCACGCCGTCGTCCTTGAAGACCGTACGCAGCCCGGCCAGCGTGTCCAGGTCCGTCCCGGCGCGGATGCCCTCGTCGGCGACCACGCCGGCGACCGGGGCGAGCTCCGCCGCGAAGGCGCCGGCCTCGGTGGCCGCGGCCGCCCGGGCGTGGGAGCGTACGGCGATCTCGTCGACATCGGTGCGTGACAGCCGCCAGCGCTCGGCGAGGATCTCGGCGCTGACACCCTGCGGCACCAGGCCGTCGGGGTAGCGGGCGAGCATGGCCGGCCCGAACGGCACGCCCGGACCCTGTGTCATGGTGCTGAGCATGGGGACGCGGCTCATCGACTCGACGCCGCCGGCGACCGCGATGTCGTAGTGCCCGGCGATGACCCCCGCGGCGGCGACGTGGACGGCCTGCTGCGACGAGCCGCACTGCCGGTCGATGGTCATGCCGACCACGTCCTCCGGCCAGCCGGCAGCGAGCACCGCGTTGCGGGCGACGTTGACCGCCTGCTCACCGGTCTGCGACACACAGCCCCAGACCACGTCGTCCACGGCAGCCGGATCCAGGCCGGTGCGGGCAACCAGCGAGGTCAGGACGTGGGCCGACAGGTCGACGGGGTGGACCCCCGACAGCCCGCCGCCGCGGCGCCCCACCGGCGACCGCACCGCGTCGACCACGACGGCGTCGCGCGCCGGGCTCACCTCACAGACCGCCCAGATCGGCCGTGCGCCACAGGACCAGAGCGAGCACGACCAGCAGGGTCGCGACCGTTCCCGCTGTCTGCACCAGCAGCCTGTGCCTGCTCGGTGCGTAGGCGATCGCTGCCGCGACGAGCGCTCCGGTCACCAGCCCGCCGAGATGCGCCCGCCAGTCGATCTGCGGCACCAGGAAGCCGTAGCCGAGGTTGATCGCCAGCAGGACCATGATGGAGGAGTTGTCGCGACCGAGCCGACGGTTGACCACGAGGAAGGCGCCGAGCAGCCCGAAGACGGCGCCGGAGGCTCCGAGTGACGGTGTTCCCGGGTTGCTGAACGTGTAGGACACCGCGCTGCCGCCGAGCGCGGAGACCAGGTAGAGGACGGTGAACCGGAGCCTGCCGAGGGCACCCTCGAGCAGCGGGCCGAACATGTAGAGGGCGTACATGTTGAGCAGCAGGTGCACCACGCCGCCGTGCAGGAAGGCGGCGGTCAGCAGCCGGTAGTACTCGCCGTCTGCCACACCGACGACCTCGTTGACGACAGGGTCGAACGCCGGGCCGCCGATCAGCCACAGGTAGTGCTCGAACGTCCGACCCACACCCAGCTGCAGGCCGTACATCACGACGTTGACCGCGATGAGGACCTTGCTGACCCAGCCCGGGTCGGTCGCCACCTTGCCGCCGAACACGGTCCGCGCCTCGCGGACGTCCCGGTTGCCCGCCTTGACGCACTCCGGGCACTGGAAGCCGACCGACGCCGGGATCATGCAGTCGGGGCAGATCCGTCGCTCGCACCGGACGCACCGGACGTATGCCTCGCGGTCGGGGTGCCGGTAGCAGGTCGCCGGCTCGGCCGACGATGGCGCGTCAGCCGGCTGCTCGGCAGCCGGCTCACCCTCGGTCGGTGGCTGGGGTGGCTGGGTCACGTCGGTGTCGGTGTCCGTGGTGGCGTTGCGCTGGGTCCCTCGGCCTCGGGGTCAGGCGTCGCGGTGCTCGACCTCGACGGCCTCGATGACGACGTCCTCGACCGGCCGGTCCATGCCGCCGGTCGTGATCCCGGCGATCTTGTCGACGACCGCGCGGCTGCCGCCGTCGGCGACCTCGCCGAAGATGGTGTGCCGCCGGTTGAGGTGCGGCGTCGGGCCCACGGTGATGAAGAACTGCGAGCCGTTGGTGCCCGGCCCGGCGTTGGCCATCGCCAGCAGGTAGGGCCGGTCGAACTGCAGCTCGGGGTGGAACTCGTCGGCGAACCGGTAGCCCGGGCCGCCGGTGCCGGTGCCCAGCGGGTCGCCGCCCTGGATCATGAAGCCGGAGATGACCCGGTGGAAGATCGTGCCGTCGTAGAGCCGGTCGCTCGACTTCTGGCCACTGCGAGGGTCGACCCACTCACGCTTGCCTTCGGCGAGCTCGGTGAAGTTGGCGACCGTCTTCGGCGCGTGGTTGGGAAAGAGCTTCACCTCGATGTCGCCGTGGTTGGTCTTCAGGGTGGCGTAGAGCTCGTCGGCCACGGGACATCCCTCTTTCGACAGCTGTGCGGACACGGGCGGACAGTGATCGGGCTGGGGTCGGCCGGGTCGCACCTGGTGCGGACCCCGGACCGGTCGTACCCTGGCCGGACGGCCATCCTCGCACGCGGGGAGGGGTCGGGCCTGAGCGGGAGTCCCGGTTTCACCACGGGCATGCGGGGCAGGACGAACCGTAGGCCGACAGATTCCGACATTTCTTCCACCGGAGGTTCCTCCGTGTCCCGCACCCTCATGCTGCGCAAGAAGCCGAGCCGTCCCGCCGCCTATGCCGGCGCGACGAAGGACTGGGCGGCTCCCAAGGTCGAGACCGCGCGGGACTGGGCGGCTCCCAAGGCGGGCGCCGCCAAGGACTGGGCGGCTCCGCGGGTCGAGCCAGCCGTCGACAAGATGAAGAGCGACGTGCTCCCCGCGGTCGCGGGCGCTGTCACGGCGGCCCTCGCCGCGACCGAGCCGGCCCGCTCCGAGGCGGCCACCCGCGGCACGGCTGCGATCGCCGCCCTCAAGGGCGAGGTCGCTCCCCCCAAGCAGAAGAAGCACCGCATCCGCAAGCTCCTCCTGCTCGCCTCCGTGGTCGGCGCCGCCTACGCCGGCTGGAAGGCGTGGGTCGCACAGCAGCAGAACGACGACCCCACCTCGCCGTGGGCGACGCCGAGCCCCTCGTCGGACACGTCGATGAGCACCGTGACGCCGGTCCGCCCCACCACCGACGACCCGGCCGGCGCCGGTCCGGACGAGGCCCTGGCTGACGCCGTCGACGAGGCCACCGCTGCTGACGACGCCTCGACGAAGGTCACGTCGGCGACCGAGCCGGTCACGCCCAAGAACGCCCGGAAGGTCTCCGACGCCGCCTCGAAGGGCACCAGCAAGCCCAGCTGACCCCGCAAGCCCCCCGCGACTGTCAGTTGGTTGCGGATGCGGCCGGGGTGGGATGCGGGCAGGACTTGGCTGCCGCGGAGACCGCGCCGCCGTGGTTGTCGTTCGGCCCGGCGGTGGCGTCACTGGTGGCCACCTTGGAGACGCACCGGCCGTGCACGCCCTTCGCGCCGGTTGCAGAGGCGCCCGGCCCGGTCGACTTCGGGGCCTTCGAGGGCTTGCCGGCACCGGAGGGCTTGCCGGCACCGGAGGGCCGATCGGACTTCTCAGCCTTGGGCGCCTTGGACTTCTGCGGCTCGGCCGACTTCTCGGCGGCCGTGTCGTCAGCGTCGGCCGACACCGTCATGACCGTCACCCGGTCCAGCCCCGGCGCGCCGGCCACCGCCCAGGCGCCGCCCACCCCACCGGCCACCACCGACAGCGCTACGAGGGCGGCCAGCCGGCCGTGGGCGAGCAGCCGGGCGTACGGCCCGGGACGACCGTTCATAACACCCCCCAGCGGCGACGACCCGGACGCCCCGGACTGGCACCGCGTACCTGCAGATCGTGGCGTGTGGCCCCGGCGTTACGCCAGCCCCCGCCCAGTTCCGGACCGAGACCGTCCGGAAACCGCCGTAGATTGCTCCGGCACTAGCGGATCACCGAGACGATCACCGATGAGGGGAGCCACCCGACATGGCTGAGGTGCTGCTGTTCCACCACGCGCAGGGACTGACCGAGGGCGTCGTCGCCTTCGCCGACCGGCTACGGGCGGCCGGGCACACCGTCCACACCCCGGACTTCTACGAGGGGAACGTGTTCGCGACGCTGGACGAGGGCCTCGGCTACGCGCGCGCGAGCGGCTTCGACACGGTGATCGGCCGCGGCGTCCAGGCCGCCGAGACGCTCCCGGCCGATCTCGTCTACGCCGGGTTCTCGCTCGGCGTGATGGCCGCCCAGCAGCTGGCCCAGAACCGCCCGGGGGCCCGGGGCGCCCTGCTCTTCGAGTCCTGCGTCCCGACCTCGGAGTTCGGCGGGCCCTGGCCCGGCGAGGTGCCCGTCCAGGTGCACGGGATGGACGCCGACCCCTTCTTCGCCGGCGAGGGCGACATCGACGCCGCCCGCGCGCTGGTCGGCGAGGCGAAGGACGGGGAGCTCTTCACCTACCCGGGCGACCGGCATCTCTTCGCCGACAGCTCCTTGGCGACGTACGACGCCGAGGCGAGCGCTCTGCTCAGCCAGCGGGTGCTCGACTTCCTCGCCCGGCTCTAGCCGGCTGACAGCGTTCCCGTCCTCGACGTCGCCGACCCGGCTGACTTCAAGCCCTCGCTGGCGGCCGGTTCGGCCGTCACGCGTAAGTGGAGACGAGGGGACTTGAACCCCTAACCCCCGCCTTGCAAAGGCGGTGCTCTGCCAGTTGAGCTACGTCCCCGGGTGGCGCCGCGCGCTCCAGGCGCTGCGCGCCGGGTTCACGGCCGGTCGGTCACCTCTGCCCAGAGGTCCTGCTCCGCCTCGCGGTCGGCCACGACCTTGCGGTAGGCGACGACACCGCCGACAGCGGCGATCACCGCGACGAGCAGCTTCTTGGACATCTGGTCTCCCCTGTCCGCGGTTGCCCGCCGCACCGGCGGGACCGGGTCGGCGGGAGAGTGGGCCTAAGTGGACTTGAACCACTGACCTCTGCCTTATCAGGGCAGCGCTCTAACCAACTGAGCTATAGGCCCGGGCGCGCCGCGAAAGAGTACCCCACGCTCGGGAGCGCGACCCAACCAGATCACGGCCGTCCCGCCCGCCTCGGCGGACCTCTCAGACGTCCTCGGTGAAGGTCACGTTCAGACCTCCGACCAGGCTGGCGGCCATGTTGTACAGGAAGGCCCCCAGCGTCGCGAGCGCCGTCATCAGCACCACGTTGACGCCGGCCAGCACGATGGTCAGCGACAGCACCCGGCTCAGGCCCACGTAGTCGAGGATGTCGACGCCCTGCGAGTTGTC
The DNA here is from genome assembly GCA_963762865.1 of uncultured Actinomycetota bacterium. GTDB lineage: Bacteria > Actinomycetota > Actinomycetes > JACCUZ01 > JACCUZ01 > DATHAP01. The sequence continues at coordinate 159,177 of CAVXNC010000003.1, read as the reverse complement.
GCTCGAGCGGGTGATGCTCTCGACGGTGCTCCCGACCGAGTCGAAGACACCCATGGTGTCCAGCACGGTCCAGATGACGAAGACCGCCACCAGGGCGACGACCGCCAGCGCGATCGCCAGCAGGAAGGACAGCTTCATCACTGACCACGGGTCGACGCGGGCGAGCACCAGGCGGGCGCGCCGGGCCCGCGGGCGGCCGACCGGCCGCGACGATGTGGCGGGCGAGGTCATGTCACGGACGGGTGGCATGGTGGCCGTGGGCTGGCCGCCGCCACTACGCCAGGCCTCGCCTGGTGCGTTGGGCGTGCTCACTCGTCGGACCCCTCTTCACCCGGTGACCCGTCCGTCTCGCCGTCGGCCGGCTCGGCGGGAAGGTCAGACTCGTCGCTCTGGTCGATCTCGTCCCCATCATCGACGACTGCCCGCTCGGCGTTCCGGGCGATCGCCACCACGGTGTCATTCTCCCCCAGGGAGACGAACCGTACGCCCATGGTGACACGACCAGTCGGGTTCACCTCACCCACCGACACGCGGGTGACACCCCCGCTGGCCTTGATCGTGAAGACCTCGTCGGCCTCGTCCACGACCAGAGCACCCACCAGGGCGCCGCGGGCCTCGGAGAACTTCATGGCCTGGATGCCCAGCCCGCCGCGGCCCTGGACGCGGTACTCCGAGAGGTCGCTCCGCTTGGCGAAGCCGGCGTCGGTGACCGTGAAGACCGTCCCGCCGGGGCGGGCGACCTCCATGACGAGCAGCTCGTCGTCGCCCTTGAACGACATGCCCTTGACGCCGGAGGTGGCCCGGCCCATCGGGCGGAGGGCGTCGTCGGTCGCGGTGAAGCGCACCGACATCGCTCGGCGGCTCACCAGCAACAGGTCGTTCTCCTCGGACACCAGCCGCGCCGAGATGAGCTCGTCGCCGACACCGTCCTCGTCCTCGCGCAGGTTGATGGCGATCAGGCCGCCGGTGCGGTTCGAGTCGTACTCGGTGAGTCGCGTCTTCTTCACCAGGCCTCGCTTGGTCGCGAGCACCAGGAAGGGTGCGACCTCGTAGTCCTTGAGGTCGATGATCTGGGCGATCGTCTCGTCGGGCTGGAAGGCGAGCAGGTTGGCGACGTGCTGGCCGCGGGCGTCGCGGCCGGCGTCGGGCAGCTGGTAGGCCTTGGCCCGGTAGACCCGCCCCTTGTTGGTGAAGAACAGGATCCAGTGATGGGTCGTCGTCACGAAGAAGTGCTCGACGAGGTCGTCCTGCCTCAGCTGTGCGCCACGTACGCCCTTGCCGCCGCGTCGCTGCGCCCGGTAGAGGTCGGTGCGCGTCCGCTTCGCGTAGCCACCACGGGTGATGGTGACGACCACGTCCTCCTCCGGGATGAAGTCCTCGGCGGACATGTCGCCCTCGTAGGGCACCAGCTGGGTGCGGCGCTCGTCGCCGTACTTCTCCACGATCTCGGCGAGCTCGTCGCGGACGATCTGCCGCTGGCGCTCCTCCGACGCGAGGATCGCGGTGTACTCCTCGATCGCACGCATCAGCTCGGCGTATCGGTCCTCGATCTCCTGGCGCTCCAGGGCGGCCAACCGGCGCAGCTGCATGTTGAGGATCTCGACGGCCTGGATCTCGTCGATCTCGAGCAGCCCGATCAGCCCGTCGCGCGCCGCCTCGGCTGAAGCGCTTGCCCGGATCAGGGCGATCACCTCCTCGATGCGCTCCAGCGCCTTGAGCAGACCGCGCAGGATGTGCGCGCGCTCCTCGGCTCGGCGCAGCAGGAAGCGGGTGCGCCGGACGATGACCTCGATCTGGTGGGTCGTCCAGTGCCGGATGAACGCGTCGAGCGCGAGGGTGCGCGGCACGCCGTCGACGAGGGCGAGCATGTTGCAGCCGAACGTGTCCTGCAGCTGGGTGTGCTTGTAGAGGTTGTTGCGCACGACGCTGGCGACCGCGTCGCGCTTGAGGACGACGACCAGCCGCATACCGGTGCGCGACGACGAGTCGTCGCGCAGGTCGGCGATGCCCTGCACCTTGCCGCTGTCGGCGAGCTCGGCGATCTTGCGGGCCAGCGCGTCCGGGTTGACCTGGTAGGGCAGCTCGGTGATGACCAGGACCGTCCGGCCGCGGCTGTCCTCCTCGACCTCGACGACCGCGCGCATCGTGACCGAGCCACGGCCGGTCGTGTAGGCGTCGCGGATGCCGTTGGTGCCGACGATCAGGCCCTTGGTCGGGAAGTCCGGGCCCTTGATGCGCTCGAGCAGTGCCGTGAGCAGCTCCTCGTGCGATGCCTCCGGGTGGTCGAGGTGCCACTGCACTCCCGACGCGACCTCACGCAGGTTGTGCGGCGGGATGTTCGTCGCCATGCCGACCGCGATGCCGCCGGACCCGTTGACGAGCAGGTTGGGGAAGCGCGCCGGCAAGACAGACGGCTCCTGCTGGCGGCCGTCGTAGTTGGGCGAGAAGTCGACCGTGTCGTGGTCGATGTCGCGCACCATCTCCATGGCGAGCGGCGCGAGGCGGCACTCGGTGTTGTGACTGACAAAGCCGTTGGAGACGAAAGCGTGGTCGTCGGCGTCGACCCGGAGGCTGTACACCACCTTCGGCCCCGCGTCCGAGACCGTCGTGACAGCTGCCGCGCCGTACAGATCAGGGTCCGGTGCACAGCCGCCCTCGACCGGAGTCAGGTGCGCGCCGTCGTGGAGCCGGTATGACGTTTCCGCGGAAGCGTCTCCGTCGAAGGCAAGGACGTCACCCGGCTCGATTTCGCCGACCAGCTTCCAGCGCAGAGCCCGGGCTCCGTCCACCAAGCAATGCACGAGGAGCGGGTGGTTGAGCGATGCGGTCACCTCACACGCCGGGGTCTCGATCCGCCTGGTGTGGTGAGTCCCTGAATGGAAGACCCGAGTCGCCACGGCCGGCGCACCGCCGAGTCCTCGGACCTTCAGCTCGATGTCGCGTTCCGAGTTGGGAACCAGATCCTCGGCGATGTGGTCGAGTCGAACAGTAGATCCGTCGACCAGCGTCACCTCGGCGTCACCAGTCAGGCAGTAGCGCATGGCCGCCTGGCGGTCGTCGCCCGGCGAGCCGAAGTTGCCCTGGCTCTGCACCAGCGGGTAGCGCAGGGACCACGGCTGCCCGAGCCGCACCAACGTGTCGTAGATCGCGGTGTCCCCGTGCGGGTGGTACTGACCCATCACGTCGCCGACGACGCGCGAGCACTTGGAGAAGCCGCGGTCCGGCCGGTAGCCACCGTCGTACATCGCGTAGAGCACCCGACGGTGCACCGGCTTCAAGCCGTCCCGCACGTCGGGCAGCGCGCGCTGCACGATGACGCTCATCGCGTAGTCGAGGTACGACCGCTGCATCTCGACCTGCAGGTCGACCGGCTCGATGCGGCCGTGCGGTCCGACCGGCGGGACGTCGGTGGTGTCAGTCACGGAAGGGTTCTCCTTGAGAGATGCAGTCGTACGTCGTCAAGCGGCTCGACCCGGCAGGCCAGGTCGGGCTCAGATGTCGAGGAACCGGACGTCCTTCGCGTTGCGCTGGATGAACTTGCGGCGACTCTCGACGTCCTCACCCATGAGCTCGGTGAAGAGGACGTCGGCGAGAGCCGCGTTCTCGAGGGTCACCTGCAGCAGGATCCGCCTCGCCGGGTCCATCGTCGTGTCCCAGAGCTCGTCGTTGTTCATCTCGCCGAGACCCTTGTAGCGCTGCACCCCGTCGTCCTTGAGCAGCTTCTTGCCCTCGGCCTGGCCCGCCTCGATGAGGGCATCCCGCTCGCGGTCGGAGTAGGCGTACTCGGCCTCCGCGGGCCGCGCCCACTTGAGCTTGTAGAGCGGCGGCTGCGCGAGGAACACGTGTCCCTGCTCGACCACCTCGGGCATGAAGCGGAACAACAGCGTGAGCAGCAGGGTGCGGATGTGCTGGCCGTCGACATCGGCGTCGGCCATCAGCACGACCTTGTGGTAACGCAGCCGGGCCAGGTCGAACTCGTCTCCCTGGATGCCGGTGCCCAGTGCCGAGATGATGGCCTGCACCTCCTGGTTGCCCAGGACGCGGTCCAGCCGGGCCCGCTCGACGTTGAGGATCTTGCCGCGGATCGGGAGGATCGCCTGGGTCCGCTGGTCGCGACCCTGCTTCGCGGGGCCCCCGGCCGAGTCACCCTCGACGATGAAGAGCTCGCACTCCTCGGGGTCGGTCGACTGGCAGTCGGCGAGCTTGCCCGGCAGCGAGCCGCCACCGAGCAGGCCCTTGCGGCTCCGTGCGGCATCGCGGGCCTTGCGGGCGGCGAGCCGGGCCACGGCTGCGCCCTGCGCCTTGCGCGCGATGTCCTTGCCCTCGCTCGGGTTCTTCTCGAACCACTCGCCGAGCTTGTCGTTGACGATCTTCTGCACGAACGACTTGGCCTCGGTGTTGCCGAGCTTGGTCTTGGTCTGCCCCTCGAACTGCGGCTCGGCCAGCTTGACGCTGACGATCGCGGTGAGGCCCTCGCGGACGTCGTCGCCGGTGAGGTTGGCGTCCTTCTCCTTGAGGATCCCCCAGTCGCGGGCGAACTTGTTGACCAGCGTGGTCAGCGCCGCCCGGAAGCCCTCCTCGTGCGTGCCGCCCTCGTGGGTGTTGATGGTGTTCGCGAAGGTGTGCACCGACTCGGTGAAGCCGGTGTTCCACTGCATCGCCACGTCGAGCGACAGGCCGCCGTCGATGTACTCCGACTCGGCCTCGAACGACACGACGGTGCGATGGACCGCATCCTTGTGGGCACCGAGGAAGTTGACGTAGTCCACCAGGCCGCCGTCGTACTTGTAGACGACCTCCGTCTGCGTCGTCTCCTCGACCTCGTCGTGCTCCTTCTCCTCGGCCGTGGCCGGGCGCTCGTCGCGCAGCACGATGGTCAGGCCCCTGTTGAGGAACGCCATCTCGCGCAGCCGGTTGGACAGCGTCTCGAAGCTGTAGTGCGTCGTCTCGAAGATGTCGTCCGAGGCCCAGAAGGTGATCGTCGTCCCGGTGTCGTCGACGGCACCGCCCTTGGCCAGCGGCGCCAGCGGCACGCCGACCGCGTAGGACTGGGTGAAGACGTGGCCCTCGCGGTGGATGTCCACGTCGAGCCGCGACGAGAGGGCGTTGACCACCGAGACACCGACGCCGTGCAGGCCGCCGGACACCTTGTAGCCGCCGCCGCCGAACTTGCCACCGGCGTGCAGGACGGTGAGCACGACCTCGACGGCCGACTTGCCCTCGCTCGCGACCTCGTCGACCGGGATGCCGCGGCCGTTGTCGCTCACCCGGACGCCGCCCTGGGGCAGCAGGACGACCTCGATGCGGTCACAGTGCCCGGCCAGCGCCTCGTCGACCGAGTTGTCCACGACCTCGTAGACCAGGTGGTGCAGGCCGCGCTCGCCGGTCGAGCCGATGTACATGCCCGGCCGCTTGCGCACCGCCTCGAGGCCCTCCAGCACCTGGATGTTGCTGGCGTCGTAGTCGCCGGGCAGCGGCGCGGCCGGTGGGGCCGGCGTGACGACCGCGACGGGGGACGCGAGGGTGGGGGAGGATCCAGTGGGCTCGGACGGCTGCGCCGGCTGGGTCACGGGTCACCTTTCGTCGGGGCGCGCCGGAGCCGTCTCGACGGGCAGACCCAGCAGGGGGGCGCTCGTGGGCCGAGGACGGCACCTGGCGTGCGTACGGCCGTCATCCTACCTGTCCGAGGCACCAGAAATGGCTGTCAGGGGCGCCTGGGGACGGCCGTGGCGCGCGAACGCGGGTGGGGATGGATCCCCCCACCGGACCGGGCTCCGGGACGGCCTCAGGTCGCGGATCCTCAGCCGTAGGTGTCTCTCGGGCCGCGGCCCCGGACGCTCCGGAGGCCCTTCTTCCAGGACGGTGCCGACGGCCCGTGCACGGTGACCGAGCGCACCGCGCCGGCGCCGAGCTCGGTGGCCAGCCGGGCGAGCAGGGTGGGGGCCAGCAGCCGGATCTGGGTGGCCCACGCGGTCGAGTCGGCCTGCACGACCAGCTCGCCGTCGGCCCAGGACACCGGCTCGGCGTGCGCGGCCACCTCGGCGCCGACGATCTCGGACCAGCGGCCCATCACCCCGCCCACCGCCGCGTCGGTCTCCCACCCCTGGTCGGCGACCAGCCGGTCCAGGGTCGGCCCGAGCAGCTGGGGGTCGCGGTCGTCCGGGTGGGCACCGCTGCGCTCGTCGGTGACCGGCCGCCGCCAGCGCACGCGCGACCGGTCGGCGCCCGCCGCACCCGGGTCGCGGCGCGGGTCCGGCGCCGGCACCCGGCCAGGGGCCAGGCCGCGGCGCTTGGCCTCCGCCCGCGCGGCCGCCAGCGCCTGCCTGGCCACGTCGAGCCCGGAGCGCGGCTCGTCGCTCACGCGACCCGCCGGACCTCGGCACCGAGCACGTCGACGCGCGCACCTCGGAGCTCGTCTGGGACGTCACCCGGCACGGCCGCGGTCACCAGCACCTGTTCCGCACCGGCGACGAGGGTCGCGAGCCGCGCGCGCCGGCTGTCGTCGAGCTCGGCGAAGACGTCGTCGAGCACCAGCACCGGCTCGCCACCGGGTCCGGACCCGTCGGTCTCGCCGCGCAGCAGGTCATAGGCCGCCAACCGGAGCGCGAGGGCGAACGACCACGACTCGCCGTGGCTGGCATACCCCTTGGCAGGCAACGGTCCCAGGGTCAGCACCAGCTCGTCACGGTGCGGCCCGACGAGGGAGATCCCTCGGTCCAGCTCTTGACGGCGTACGTCCGACAGGGCCTGCAGGATCCGCTCCGCGAGGCCGGCGCGGTCGGGAAGCGACCCACCGGTCAGGGCGGCGCCGTCGGCCGCCGGCGAGGGATCGGGGTCGACGCTGCTCCGGTAGCCGAGCTCCGCCGGCCCGGTCACGGTGGCCCCGTCCGGCTCGGCCACCGCCGCGTAGGCGGCGGCCACCAAGGGGCGGAGACTGTCGACCAGCTCGAGGCGGCCGGCGAGCAGCTCGGCGCCGGCGGCCGCCAGGTGGGCGTCCCACACGTCGAGGGTTGCGAGGTCCTCCGGTGCAGCCCGCCCGCGCCGCGCCGCGCCGGCCGACTTGAGCAGCGCGTTGCGTTGGCGCAGCACGCGGTCGTAGTCAGCGCGGACGCCGGCGTAGCGCGGCGCCCGCAGCACGAGCAGGTCGTCGAGGAAGCGGCGGCGCTCGGCCGGGTCCCCCTTGACGAGGGCCAGATCCTCGGGCGCGAAGAGCACGCTGCGCAGGATGCCGAGAACCTCGCGGGGGCGCGAGACCGGCGAGCGGTTGACCCGCGCCCGGTTGGCGCGTCCCGGGGTGATCTCGACCTCGACCAGGAGCGAGCGGTCCTCGCGGACCACTTGGCCGCGGACGACGGCCCGCTCGGCACCGAGGCGGACGAGAGGCGCGTCCTGCGCCACCCGGTGGGAGCCCAGAGTCGCGAGGTAGCCGACCGCCTCGACCAGGTTGGTCTTGCCCTGCCCGTTGGGCCCGACGAACGAGGTCACCCCCGGGTCGAGGCCCAGCTCGACCTCGGCGTACGAGCGGAAGTCCCGCAGGGACAGGTGGCGGAGGTGCATGGGGGTCCGGTGGGTCGGTCGACCGCGAAGGTCAGGCCGGCTTCTCGACCTCCTGCTTCGCGATCTTGGTCACCGCGTGCCCGCCGAACTGGTTGCGCAGCGCCGCGACGGCCTTCATCGCGGGGGAGTCGTCCTGGCGGGAGGCGAACCGGGCGTAGAGCGCCGCGGTCATCACCGGAGCGGGGACGGCGTGGTTGATGGCTTCCTCGATGGTCCACCGGCCTTCGCCGGAGTCCTCGACGTAGCCGCGGATCTCGGCGAGCTTCGGGTCCTCGTCCAGGGCGAGCACCAGCAGGTCGAGCAACCAGGACCGGATGACGGTCCCCTGGGTCCACGACCGGATCACGCCGGGGACGTCGTCGACGACATCGGCTGCCTCGAGCAGCTCGTAGCCCTCGGCGTAGGCCTGCATCAGGCCGTACTCGATGCCGTTGTGCACCATCTTGGCGAAGTGGCCGGCGCCGACGGGACCGGCATGGACGAAGCCTGACTCGCCCTCGGGCTTGAGGGTGTCGAAGGCCGGCTGCACCTTCGTGACGTTCGCCTCGTCGCCACCGACCATCAGGGCGTAGCCGTTCTCCAGTCCCCACACGCCGCCGGAGACACCGGCGTCGACGAAACCGATGCCGGTCTTGCCGAGCATCGCGGCGTGCTCCTTGTCGTCGGTCCACCGCGAGTTGCCGCCGTCGACCACGACGTCGCCACTGCCCAGGAGTCCGCGCAGCTCCTCGATGGTGCCGCGGGTGATGTCGCCCGCCGGGACCATCACCCAGACCACCCGCGGCTCCGGCAGCTTCTCCACCATGTCGGCCAGCGAGGTGGAGTCGCTGATGTCCTGGTTCCGGTCGTAGCCGACGACGGTGTGGCCGCCGCGGCGCAGCCGCTCGCGCATGTTGCCGCCCATGCGGCCCAGCCCGACCAGTCCGATCTCCATGCTGCCGCCCTTCCCTCCCGGTCGTGCCTGACCCGACTGTCGCTACGGGCTCGGTCAGCCGGACAGGCGGACGGGCATCAGCAGGTAGCGGTAGTCGTCGCCGGCAGTGTCCTCCGGCGTCTCCTTGCCCGCCAGCACAGCCGGGCGGGTGGACGAGGTGAACCGCAGCTCCGCCTGGGGCGCGTCCAGGGCGCCGAGCCCGTCGAGCAGGTACGCGGGGTTGAAGGCGATCGAGATGTCGTCACCGTCGAGGGCCGCGTCCAGCGACTCGGACGCCTGGGCCTCGTCGCCGGTGCCGGCCTCGAGGGTGAGCTCGCCGGCACTGAAGCTGAGGCGGATCGGCGTGTTGCGCTCGGCCACCAGCGCCACGCGGCGCACCGACTCGACGAGCGAGGCGGTCTCGACGGTCGCCACGCTGGCCGACTCCGAGGGGAGCAGGGACTTGTACTTCGGGAACTCGCCGTCGAGGAGCCGCGAGGTGGTGCGCCGGCCGCCGCCCTCGAAGCCGACCAGGCCCTCCGCCCCGTTGGTGCCGGCCAGCGCGACGGTCACCTTGTCGGCCGCGGCCAGGGCCTTCGCGGTGTCGGACAAGGTGCGGGCCGGGACCAGCGCGATCGCCGACAGCCCGGACTGCTCCGGGGTCCAGGCCAGGTCGCGCACCGCCAGGCGGTAGCGGTCGGTGGCCGCCATCGTGATCTTCTCGCCCTCGATCTCGAGGCGCACCCCGGTCAGGACGGGCAGCGTGTCGTCGCGCCCGGCGGCCACCGAGACCTGCGCCACCGCGGCCGCGAAGACGTCACCACGCAGCGACCCGGACGCCCCGGGCATCTCGGGCAGCGCGGGGTAGTCCTCGACCGGCAGCGTCAGCAGGGTGAACCGCGAGGACCCGCAGGTCACGACCACCTTGGCGGCGTCGGTGGCCACGTCGACCGGGCGGCCCGGCAGGCTGCGGGAGATGTCGGCGAGCAGGCGGCCGCTGACCAGCGCGACCCCCGGCTCGGCGATGTCAGCCGCGACCTCCACGCGGGCGGAGACCTCGTAGTCGAAGCTCGAGAGCACCAGCCGGCCGTCCCGGGCGTCGAGCATCAGCCCGGCCAGGACGGGGACCGGCGGCCGCGCCGGCAGGCTGCGGGCAGCCCAGGCCACCGCCTCCGCCAGCACGTCTCGCTCCACCCGGAACTTCACCGGACACCGCCTCCTGCCACGTCGTCACCCCGAAGTACATCGCCTGCCGCGTCGGACCGCGCACCCGCCCCGGCCATGACCGATCCGGGCGCCCGGCGCCCAGTGTCGGAATGGGCCGGATCGTCAGGTCGTCCCCAGGTCGTCCGGTCCATGGTGGCTCGATCAGATCCAATCCCATGATGAGGTGTCATGGTCTCCTCAGGTGTGGTGGATCCTGGGGACGACCGGCGTCGCTGCAGGTCAGAGGCTAGACGGGGGTGGGGACAGTCGGTGGGAAGCGCTGCGGACGACACCCCGTGCCCTGTGCAGAGCGCGCGCCGTCCCCCGGCGTCCACACCCTGTCCCCGAGTCCCGTGCCGGCTGTCCACAGGCTTGTCCCCATGGTGTGAAAGGTGCTTCTCGGCCATCAGCTGGCCCGTGCCTGCGACTTGATCCGGTTGGTGAGCTCGGTGACCTGGTTGTAGACGCTGCGGCGTTCGGCCATCAGCTGGCGGATCTTCTTGTCCGCATGCATGACCGTGGTGTGGTCGCGGCCGCCGAACTGCTGGCCGATCTTGGGCAGCGAGAGGTCGGTCAGCTCACGGCAGAGGTACATCGCGATCTGCCGGGCGTTGACCAGCACCCGTGAGCGGGAGGAGCCGCACAGCTCCTCCATCGACTGGCCGAAGTAGGCGGCCGTCTGGGCCATGATCGTCGCCGCCGTGATCTCGGGCTGGGTGTTGTCGGGGATCAGGTCCTTGAGCACGATCTCGGCGAGCGCGAGGTCGACGCCCTGCCGGTTGAGGCTCGCGAAGGCCGTCACCCGGATCAGCGCACCCTCGAGCTCGCGGATGTTGGTCGAGATCTTGCTGGCGATGAACTCCAGGACCTCGGGCGGGGCGTTGAGGCGCTCCTGGGCCGCCTTCTTGCGCAGGATCGCGATCCGGGTCTCGAGCTCCGGCGGCTGGACGTCGGTGATCAGGCCCCAGTGGAAGCGGTTGCGCAGTCGGTCCTCCAGCGTGACCAGCTGCTGGGGAGGACGGTCGCTGGAGATGACGATCTGCTTGTTGGCGTTGTGCAGCGTGTTGAAGGTGTGGAAGAACTCCTCCTGCGTCTGCTCCTTGTTCTCCAGGAACTGGATGTCGTCCACGAGCAGGATGTCGACGTCCCGGTAGCGGCGGCGGAACCCTTCCGCGCGGCCGTCCCGGATGGAGTTGATGAAGTCGTTGGTGAACTCCTCGGAGCTCACGTAGCGCACTCGGACGCCCTGGTAGAGGCTCATGCCGTAGTGGCCGATGGCGTGCAGCAGGTGGGTCTTGCCCAGGCCGGAGTCGCCGTAGATGAACAGCGGGTTGTACGCCTTCGCCGGTGCCTCCGCGACAGCGACCGCGGCCGCGTGGGCAAAGCGGTTGCTCGAGCCGATGACGAAGGTCTCGAACAGGTAGCGAGGGTTGAGCCGGGTCGGCTCGGACTCGCGGCGGCCACCCGGTTCCCGACCGGTGCCCGCCGGCTCCCGCCCGGGGTCCGAGGCGCCGGGATCGGCCGCCTCCGCGTCGACGTGGGTCGCGGTGCCTGGTCCTGCCTCCGAGCGATGAGGCGCGGGGGCCGGTGGGTGGTCCTCGATACGCCGGTCCACCTCGTCGACCCGGTCGACCGGGGCGCCGGAAGCGTCCAGGCTCGGGTCGACGACGACGGCGATCCGCAGGTCCCGGCCGAGCTCGCTGGTCAGCGCGGCGGTGATCGTGTCGCGCAGCCGCTGCTCGATGACGTCCTTCGCGAACTGGTGAGGCACCGAGAGCAGGGCCGTGTCGCCGACCACGCCGTCGAGCCGGCTGAGCCCGATGAAGGCCCGATGCTGGGGGCTGACCGTCTCCTCGAGCTGCGCCCGGACCCGGGACCACGCCAGCTCGGGCTGCTCGGCCACCGCCTCGGCGTCAGTCGTCGCGTCCGGGGCCGGGTCGAGGCGGAGCGCCTGGTCGGTCTCGGTCACGGTCTCGTCGGTCACCCTGTCGCCTCTCGTCGTGGCTGCGCACGCTCGGCCGGCACCTCGGCGGGAACGGCGTCCACATGGTCGTCCACAGCCTGTGTACATCGGTTGGCCGACGAATATCCGGATCCGTCACCTTTCGTCCCGGTCGTCGAGCCCGACGGGCACCGCACCCCGGGTCGGGAAGGGTGCTGCACCCGGAGAAGGCGTGTCAGGACGGCGGCCGGCCGACGGTCTGCGGAAGCCACCGACCGGCACCGCGAAGGCGCTCGGACGGCGGACCCTAGGGGAAGGGGCCGGCGACCCGCGAGACGCTAACAACGTCCGATGGCGGGCAGCAAGCGGTTGTCCACAACCCGCAGACATTTCTTGGCGTCCTCGGCGGGTCGCGCTGGACACGGGTCCCGAGTTTGACCCGCGGCGGCGGCCGACCGTACCGTGGCGGTCGCGCTGACGCCTGTGCTGCGGTGCTCGCACCTGCGCCCGTCAAGCCCCCGAGCAGCCCACCCATCCGACGCAGGTCCAGGAGCCCCCGAGTGAGCAAGCGCACCTTCCAGCCGAACAACCGCCGTCGGGCCAAGACCCACGGCTTCCGTCTGCGGATGCGCACCAGGGCCGGTCGGTCGATCCTGGCTGCTCGGCGCTCCAAGGGCCGCACCCGCCTGTCGGCCTGACCGGTGCTGCCAGCCGGCTCCCGGCTGCGGCGCCGCGCGGACTTCGTCGCCACCCTGCGCTCGGCGCGAGGAACGCGTGCGGCCGGGCTGCTCGTGGTCCACGTCGCCCGACCCGAGGCGGCCGTGGCGGTCCCGACGCGGGTCGGCTTCGTCGTGTCGCGGTCCGTGGGCGCGGCGGTCGTCCGCAACCGGGTGCGCCGCCGTCTGCGGCACCTGGCGGTCGGCCAGCTCGACCGGCTCCCGCCGGGCAGCCGGGTCGTCGTGCGTGCCCTGCCGGCGAGCGCCGGGGCGACGTACGACCAGCTCGCTGCGGCGCTGCAGGGCGCGCTGGACCGCGCGGTGGCGGCGTGATCGCCGGCCCGCGTGCCCTGCGCCGCACCATCGTCTGGCTGCTCGTGCTGCCGATCCGCGCCTACCAGGTCGCCATCTCCCCGCTGCTCGGGCCGCGGTGCCGGTTCTACCCCTCCTGCTCGGCGTACGCCGTCGAGGCGCTGCAGGTCCACGGCCCCCTCCGGGGAACCTGGCTGGCCGCCCGTCGGTTGCTTCGCTGCCATCCCTGGAACCCGGGGGGCAACGACCCCGTCCCCCAACCCCAGACCACTCGCCCGGAGCCACCGGCCGTCAGCCGGACCGCTGCTCCTGACCACGCTGTAGCGCAGGGAGCCGGACTGTGACCGCCCAGCTTTTGGAGCCGCTCTACGCGGTCGTCACCGCGATCATGGTGGCGTTCCATACCTTCTTCGAGTCGATCGGCATCGATCCGACCAGCGGGCTGGCGTGGGGCGGTGCGATCGTCGGCCTGGTGGTGGTGATCCGCATCCTGCTGATCCCGCTCTTCGTCAAGCAGATCAAGGCGCAGCGCGGTCTGCAGATCCTGCAGCCGGAGATCAAGAAGCTGCAGGCCAAGTACAAGGGCAAGACCGACCCGGAGAGTCGGCAGAAGCAGCAGCAAGAGATGATGAAGCTCTACCGCGACAACGGGACCAACCCGCTCGCGAGCTGCCTGCCGATCATCCTGCAGGCCCCGATCTTCTTCGCGCTCTTCCACGTGCTGAACGGCATCGGGAAGGACCCGCCCCAGGGCAAGGGCTTCCTCACCGACACGATGGCCAAGCAGGCCGCCGAGGCGACGATCTTCGGGGCTCCGATCTCGGACAAGTTCCTCGGGGCGGAGACGCTGACCGTCCAGATCGTCACCGCGGTGATGATCGTGCTGATGTCGGCGACGACGTTCCTCACGCAGAAGCAGCTGATGAGCAAGAACATGCCGGCTGACGCGATGAACAACCCGTTCGCCCAGCAGCAGAAGATCCTGCTCTACGTCTTCCCACTGGTCTTCGCGGTCAGCGGGGTGAACTTCCCGATCGGCGTGCTGCTCTACTGGCTGACCACGAACCTCTGGTCGATGGGTCAGCAGTTCTACGTCATCCGCCGCAACCCCTCGCCCGGATCGCCGGCCTTCGAGGCGCTCGAGCGACGTCGGGCTGCCAAGGCGGCCAAGGCGCCGAAAGCGATCCAGGGCAGCGCCGGGTCCAACGGCTCGGGTCCCGACCCGGACCCGGCCGGGCCCGGCGGCGGTCCGGACGGCGGCACCCCCCGGCCGGGCCAGCGGCAGCAGCCGAAGCGGACCAAGAAGAAGAAGTAGCGCAAGACCGTGGCGGCCGCTGCTGCCGCCGTGGCCGTCGACGACCCCGGACCCACCCACCGACGAAGGACACCATGAGCAACGCGACCAACCCGACCGAGATCGCTCCGGAGGACCAGGCTGCTGAGCTCGCCGCCGATGCCGATGGCGACAGCAGCGCCGAGTCCACGGCGGCGGCACCGGGGCACTCGCGTCGGGCGACCGCGACCGATCCGGAGAGCCTGGAGCGGGAGGGCGAGATCGCGGCCGACTACCTCGAGGAGCTCCTCGACATCGCCGACCTCGACGGTGACATCGACATGGACGTCGAGCGCGACCGGGCCATCGTGTCGGTCGTGGGTGGCGACCTGGACCACCTGGTGGGCCGGGAGGGGGTGGTCCTCGAGGCCATCCAGGAGCTGACTCGGCTGGCCGTGCTGACGGCGACCGGCCAGCGCAGCAGGCTGATGCTGGACATCGGCGGGTATCGGGCCGGACGACGCGCGGTGCTGACGGAGCTGGGGCAGACCACGGCGAAGGCGGTCCAGGACTCCGGCGAGCCTGCCCGGCTGGAGCCGATGAGCCCCTTCGAGCGCAAGATCGTGCACGACGCCGTCGCGGCCGCCGGCCTGCGCAGCGAGTCCGAGGGCGAGGAGCCGCGCCGCTACGTCGTGGTGCTGCCCGCCTGAACGGCTGTCCCGCGGACCTGCCGGCGCGGCCGGGACGGGCGCGGTGACCGGCGGGCGCGACGATGATCCGGCCGCCGATGTTTCACGTGAAACAGCGGTCCGGCAGCTCTTCGGGGTGGGGTACCCGGCTGCCCGGGCCTATGCCGCGATCCTGGTGAGCGACGGGATCGACCGGGGGCTGGTCGGGCCCCGCGAGGCTCATCGGATCTGGGAGCGGCACCTGCTGAACTCGGCGGTGCTGGCTGTGCTGGTGCCGCCGGGGTCCCGGGTCGTCGACCTGGGCAGTGGCGCCGGGTTGCCGGGGCTGCCGATCGCGATCGCGCGACCGGACCTCGAGGTCGTCCTGCTGGAGCCGCTCCTGCGGCGGACCCGGTTCCTCGCCGAGGTCGTCGACCGGCTGGACCTCGGCGACCGGGTGACGGTCTACCGCGGGCGGGCCGAGGACGGCAGCCAGGCCTTACCGCCGGCTGACGTCGTCGTGTCCCGGGCGGTCGCCCCGCTGGACCGGCTGGTCCCCTGGAGCCTCGGGCTGCTCCGGCCCGGCGGGCAGGTGCTGGCCCTGAAGGGAGACCGTGCCGATGGGGAGCTCGCGGCAGCGCGGGGGCGTCTCGCGGCGTGGGGGGCCGCCGGCGGGTCGGTCGAGTCGCTCGAGTCGCCGGTGCTCCCCGGACCGGTCAGGGTGGTGCGGGTCACGAGGGCGGCAGACGGCTGAGCGGTTCCTCCGAACAGGCGGCGGCGGGCCCCCGGGTCCGACCGGCCACGGGTCGCGAACTGACTCAGCCGGGTCACCGGCGGCACTTCCACCGCCGGTTTCGGCAGCCGGATGTGGACACGACTGGCGTGTCCTGTCCGGCCCACCATAGGGTCGCTCCCGGCACCAGCAACGTCACCGGCGGAGTCCCGTGCGGGACCAGGGATCGATTGGATGCGGGAACTCTGGGCGACGGGGAGCGGTGGCCCAGCCGACCACACTCTGGCCATGGGACGCGCCGTCCTCGCTCCGGCAGTCCCGGGTCGGCCCGGCGCGGTGAGTGGGTCGCGGTATCCCCGGCTGGATGACCGGTCGCGGGGGGACGGTGCAGGGGTCGGGAGGAGTCCGGCCGCGCTTCGGGTGCAAGCAGAGGATGAGGAACTGACGACGATGAGCTCGGCGGCAGAGCAGGCAGTCCGCGACCGACCGACCGACGGGTCCGGGCTGGGATGGCCGGCAGAGCCGCCACCCCCTGGCGTTCCCGGTGACGCAGCGTCACCGGACCGATCCGGCCGCAGCGGCCTGGGCTGGCCGTCGCCCGACGACCCTGGACATCGAGGGTCGGCGGCCCGAGGGGCACGATGCGGCCGGCCAGGGCGCCGCCGCGTCGCCGGCAGCCGACCAGCCGGGCGCGGAAGGTGCGCAGGCAGACCGGGCGGCTGCAGGCCGGGCGGCTGCGGACCGGGCGACGGCGGACCAGACGACGAGCGAAGCGGCGTCAGCCCCAGCACCGGCCGCCACCCCAGGGACCGCTGTCCGGTCGCCGGGGGGTGAGGTCGCCGGCCGGGTTCTCGAGGCCCCGATCCGGATCGACCTACCCACCGTTTCACGTGAAACAACGGTTGCCGATGCGTCGAACGACTCAACGGCTCCCGGCGCGGCGGCCGTTTCACGTGAAACATCGCCCGGCGACACCAGCTCTCATGTTCCACGTGAAACACCGGCGCCCCTCGACGCGCACCCCATCGACCAGCTGGGTCGCCTCGGCGGCGCATCAACGGCAGGAGACATCGCGGTGATCGACGACCCCGGCGGCGGCCTGGCGGCGCACGACGACGACACGCCGATCGCCCGGGCGGCCGAGACCGCGCTGCGAGTGCTTGCCGGCCGAGTCGGGGACCCGCTGCCCCGACCAGCGGCTACCCGGGTGCTCACGGTGGCGAACCAGAAGGGCGGCGTCGGCAAGACGACGACGACGGTGAACCTGGCCGCTGCCCTCGCGCTGCAGGGCGCAGAGGTCCTGGTCATCGACCTGGACCCGCAAGGCAACGCCTCAACAGCCCTGGGGGTCGACCACCATGCCGAGGTCCCGTCGATCTATGACGTACTGATCGAGGGCCGCCCAATGCACGAGGTCGTCGTCCCGGTCGACGGGATCGACGGGCTGGCGTGCGCGCCGGCCACCATCGACCTGGCAGGTGCGGAGATCGAGCTGGTCAGCCTCGTCGCCCGGGAGTCACGGCTGGCCAAGGCGCTGGCGGGCTACGCGGTGTGGGCCGGCGAGAACCGGACCCGGCGGCTGGACTACGTGCTGATCGACTGCCCCCCGAGCCTGGGGCTGCTCACGGTGAACGCGTTGGTGGCCGCGCCCGAGGTCCTGATCCCGATCCAGTGCGAGTACTACGCGCTGGAAGGGGTCGGGCAGCTGCTCCGCAACATCGAGCTGGTCAAGGCGCATCTCAACCCGGACCTGCACGTGTCGACCGTCCTGCTCACGATGTACGACGCCCGGACCCGGTTGGCCGCCCAGGTGGCCGACGAGGTCCGGACGCATTTTCCGGAGACCGTCCTGCGCACCTCGGTGCCGCGATCCGTCCGGATCTCGGAGGCGCCGAGCTACGGGCAGACCGTGATGACCTACGACCCCGGCTCGACCGGTGCGCTGTCGTATCTCGAGGCGGCGCGCGAGATGGCCTTACGGGGAGCGGCGACCTCACCCATTACGCTGCCAGCGACCGAGGCGCCGGTGGTGGTGCCGCCGGTCGAGCCGGCGGCCGCACCCTCGCACGGTGGGACCCCGGAGTCGCCGCAGGGCGGGACCGAGGAGGAGCACGCATGACTGATCGCCGACGCGGACTGGGCCGAGGCCTCGGCGCCCTGATCCCGGCGGCTCCGGGCAAGTCAGAGGCTGCGCCGTCGGGACCCTCACCGGTCGACGTCCTGATCCCGGGCCGCGACTCCACAACCTTGGTCGCCGAGACCGGGGACGGCCGGCCCACCGCATCGACGACAACCGCGGACGGCCCGGTGCCGGTGGACGGCGCGCACTTCGCCGAGCTCCCGCTGGACGCCATCACGCCGAACCCGCGCCAGCCCCGGACCGTCTTCGACGAGGAGTCGCTGGCCGAGCTGGTGCACTCTCTTCGAGAGGTCGGCCTGCTGCAGCCGGTCGTGGTCCGGCGACTCGGGGACGCTGCCGACCCCGAGGCCGGGCGCTACGAGCTGATCATGGGCGAGCGGCGCTGGCGGGCCGCCCGGGAGGCCGGCTTCACCACGATCCCGGCGATCGTCCGAGACACCGGCGACAACGACATGCTCCGGGACGCGCTGCTGGAGAACCTGCACCGCTCCCAGCTGAACCCCCTCGAAGAGGCGGCGGCCTACGACCAGCTGCTCCAAGACTTCGGGTGCACGCACGACGAGCTTGCCGGCCGGATCGGTCGCTCGCGCCCGCAGATCTCGAACACCCTCCGACTCCTCAAGCTCCCGCCCCTCGTCCAGCGCCGGGTCGCGGCCGGGGTGCTCTCGGCCGGTCACGCGCGGGCGCTGCTCGGACTGGCCGACGCGGCCGGCCAGGAGCGGCTCGCGCAGCGCATCGTGGCCGAGGGCCTGTCGGTCCGGACCGTCGAGGAGATCGTCGCCCTCGGCGGCGACGAGGCTCCGGCCACGGGGACGACCCGGACGACGAAGCGACCCGTCGCCCCCAAGCTGGCCGTCCTGGCGGACCGGCTCGCAGACCGGTTCGAGACCCGGGTGCGGGTCGACCTCGGCCGGTCCAAGGGCCGGATCGTCGTGGAGTTCGCGTCGCTGGACGACCTCGAGCGGATCGTCGCGGTGATGGACCCGGAGGCCCAGATCCCGGCGGACCTGACTGGATCCGACGGCTGACAGACCCGACGGCTGACCGCCACGCCGGTGCCACGGTTCCGTCTCGCCTGGCCTGATCCGGCAACCGCGGGGCGGCTGTGACTGGCGAGGCTGGTGAGACGCCGACAACCCGACTTGTCGTTGTGCCGACACACCGATCTGCCGACATGTCGACCTTCCCGTGCTGTCGGCGTGGCGACGTACCGATGTATCGACTTCTCGACGGAGCAACTTGTCGGCGGCACGGTATGGCGACGTACCAACATGTCGGTTTGTCGATCCACCTCGTGTCGATCGGCATGACGGGGACGCTGGACCGGACAGGCGACTTGTCGACACGGGTCTGGCGCCTGGCGCCCGGCCCGCGCTAACCTGCCGCCTGCCCGCCGACGGTCCCCGGAGCGCCGGACCCGGCCCGGCGGGGCTCGAGCTGTTCCTCGCTGTTCCTGGGTTGTCCGAGGGGGCGCCGGTGTCGCGACGCGTCGCCAACCTCACGCTGGACAACCTGAGCGACCTGCCGGTCCGCTGCCGGACCTGTGTCTTCTGGGAGCTCGACCCGGTGGCCGGGCAGGCCGCGGCCGAAGCCGGCGACCTGGCCCTGGAGAAGGAGGCCTGGCTCTCCGCGACCCTGCTCGACTGGGGGTCCTGCGGGAAGATCGTCTACGTCGACTCGCTCCCCGCGGGATACCTCACCTACGCCCCGCCTACCCACGTCCCGCGCAGCCTCGCCTTCCCGACCTCGCCGGTCTCGGGGGACGCGGTGCTGCTGATGACCGGGACCGTGCTGCCGGAGTTCGCCGGCATCGGGCTCGGGCGGATGCTGGTCCAGACGGCCGCCAAGGACCTCACCCGCCGAGGTGTGCGGGCCGTCGAGGCGTTCGGCCGCATCGACCGCGCTCCGGTGCGGGGCGGCGATCCCGGTGACCTGGCGGATCTGGAGGACGAGCTCGACCCGACCGACGGCGGCCGAGGCGCCGGCCGTTTCCAGCACGGCCGGACGACCCGTTCGACCTGCGTGGTGCCCGCGGACTTCCTGCTCGCGGTGGGCTTCAAGACCGTCCGGCCGCACCACCGGTTCCCGCGGCTGCGGCTCGACCTGCGCACGGCCGTGTCCTGGCGCGCCGACGTGGAGGTCGCCCTGGAGAGGCTGCTGGGCTCGATGAGCCCCGAGCCGGCCTTCCGGCCGGTCTGAGCATCGCCGACCGCGGCTGCCGAGCGCCGACCGGGGTCAGGAGTGCAGGACGGGGATACGCAGGAAGCCGGTGTCGGCGTCCTGGTCCGGCGGCAGGTAGAGCCGCTGGACGGCCGCCACGACGGCCTCGGCGAGCACGTCGCGGAACGCCGGGTCGGCCAGCCGGGCGGCGTCGCCGGCGTTGGTCAGGTAGCCGACCTCGATCCGGACCGCCGGCATCCTGGTGCGGCGCAGGATGTCCCAGTTCATCTGGTGGGTCCGCAGGTCCACCAGGTCGGTGCGGGCGCAGATCTCGCGCTGCACCAGGCCGGCGAACCGCGCACCGATGGAGGAGTAGTGCCCGTAGCGGTCGCTGCCGTAGTAGTAGGTAGCCACCCCTGAGGCGTCCGGGTTCCGGTGCGCCTCCGCGTGCAGCGAGATCAGCAGGTCGGCGCCGGCCGCGTTGGCGAAGCCCGCGCGGTCGACCTCCTCGGCGGCCGGGTCGTCCGGGTGCATGTCCGGGCCGCGGGTGAGGAACGCGGCGCAGCCGGTCGCGGTGAGCCGACCCTCGATGCGCGCCGCGAGGTCGTAGACCAGGTCGCCGTCCTGGATCGCGTCCCCGGTCGGCGTCGCGTCGTGGGCGGGTCGACCCGGGTCGACGATGACGAGCTTGTCGGACAGCGTCGGCCCGGCGCGGTTGATCGCCTCGGAGTCGCGCATCTCGTGGGGGCGGCCGCCGACGACGGTGCGGGAGAGCTGGTTGAGCGCCTTGAAGGTCGCCGGGCCGCAGGTGCCGTCGGCGACCAGGCCCACGTTGCGCTGGAAGTCGCGCAGGGCCTCGTCGGTCTCGACGCCGAACAGACCGTCCACGCGGCCGCAGTCGAAGCCCATGTCGAGGAGCCGCTGCTGCAGCGCTGCGACGTCGTCGCCGGCCTGCAGCCGGGCCGGGACGTAGAAGAGGATCCGGTCGCCCAGGTGCCACCGGGCCTCGTCCAGCGCGTGGTACGTGTGCCGGCCCACGATGCCGTCCACCGGGAGCCCGCGCTGCTGCTGGAACTCCCGGACCGCCCGGTCGGTGTCCTCGTCGAAGACGGCGGACAGGGGACCGAGCACCCCCGTCGCGACGGTGGCGGAGTCGTCGGCGAGCAGGCCGACCGCGGTCAGCTTGGTGCGGATCTCGGCGATCGCCGGTCCCTCGTCGCCGCGACGGTAGGCGCGCTGCGCAGGCGGCCGGGAGGCCGGGTCACCGGTCCGGTCGAGCGACATGGCGGGCGCTCCTCGGGAGGGGTCGGGTCCCGTCGCCGGGACGGGGAGGGTGGCCGCAGCCTCCGACCGCCGAACGCGCCGACGGGTCGGTGCGCACCAGCCTACCCACGTGACGAAGCCCCGACCCCCGCGCAGTGGGCAGGGTCGGGGCCAGCAGTCAGACGGTCGGGCGAGCCGTCACGCGAGTCGCCGGGCAGGCCCTACAGGAAGGCCTCGAGGTCGCGCAGGATCATCGCCTTCGGCTTGGCGCCGACGATCGTCTTCACGACCTCGCCGCCCTGGTAGACGTTCATCGTCGGGATCGAGATGATCCCGTACTCCGCGGCCACGCGCGGGTTCTCGTCGACGTTCATCTTCACCACGGAGATCTTGTCGGCGTGCTCACCGGCGATCTCGTCGAGGATCGGGGAGACCTGGCGGCACGGGCCGCACCACTCGGCCCAGAAGTCGACGACTACCGGCTTGTCCGCGGACAGGACGTCGGCGCTGAAGCTGTCGTCGGTCACTGTCTTGGTGTTGGCTCCCACGGTCTTCCTCTCGAGTCGGTTCGACGTCGGCGATGCACCGTTGTCGAGGGCGTACGTCGCGTCGGTCGGTCAGTTCCTAGAACAGCATGCGGGTCGGACGGATTCCCCTGGTGCTCAGCCGGCGACCACGGCCTGGACCGCTTGCGCCGGGTCGCCGGTCGTGGCCACGTCCTCCAGCGACGTCAGGTAGCGCTCGGCGTCGAGGGCCGCGGAGCAGCCGGTGCCGGCCGCCGTGACAGCCTGTCGGTAGGTGTGGTCGACCACGTCGCCGCACGCGAAGACACCGGCGAGGTTGGTGTGCGTCGTCGGGGCGTCGACGAGGATGTAGCCCTCGTCGTCGCGGCGCACCTGGTGGGCGAAGAGCTCGCTGCGCGGGTCGTGACCGATCGCCACGAAGAGCCCGGTCACCTCGAGCTCGGACTCCTCGCCGGTGCGCGTGTTGCGGACCCGGACCCCGCTCACCTTGTTCTCGCCGAGGACGTCGACGACCTCGCTGTCCCAGAGGAAGCGGATCTTCTCGTTGGCGAAGGCCCGCTCTTGCATGATCTTCGAGGCCCGCAGGCTGTCGCGGCGGTGCACGACGGTGACCGAACGCGCGAAGCGGGTGAGGAAGGTGGCCTCCTCCATCGCCGTGTCGCCACCACCGACCACCGCGATGTCCTGGTCGCGGAAGAAGAACCCGTCACAGGTGGCGCACCACGAGACGCCGCGGCCGGAGAGCTGCTTCTCGTGCGGCACACCGAGCTCGCGGTAGCCGGACCCGGTGGCGATGATGACGGCGCGCGCCCGGTGCTCGGTGCCGGCGCCGTCGGTGACGACCTTGACCGGACCGCTGAGGTCGACGGCGGTGACGTCGTCGGTGACCAGCTCCGCGCCGAAGCGCTCGGCCTGCTTGCGCAGGTGGTCCATCAGGTCCGGGCCCATGACGCCGTCCGGGAAGCCGGGGAAGTTCTCCACGTCGGTGGTGTTCATCAGCGCACCGCCGGCGGTCACCGAGCCCTCGAACACGAGGGGCAACAGGTCCGCTCGGGCGGCGTAGATGGCCGCGGTGTAGCCCGCGGGACCGGAGCCGATGATGATCAGGTTACGTACGTCGTCCACTCGCCGAGCAACCTTCCTGGATCTGCCGTGGCGTACCGGTCACCTACCCGGGACCGGTGCTGGCACAACCGATGGTAGGTGCTGCGGATTCCCTGGGAGCCAGGGGCGCGCGGTCAGCGGGGCAGGTTGGCGTAGTACAGCAGCTTGGCGTCCGCGGTCGAGCAGCTCGGCGCGACGACCCACACCTCGACCCGGGAAGGTTCGCCCGGCGCGGGCAGCACGATCACGGCCGCCGGCTGCTGCTGCCAGGTGGAGATGTCGACGGCGAGGGGTGTCACCGGGCGGCCGGCCAGCTCAGCGACGCATTGGGCGAGGGCCGGGCCGCTGGCCAGCCGCGCCGCCGACTCGGGCGCCGCCCGGGCCGGCGCCGAGGCCGTGGGGTCGGTGCCGCCGCCGGAGCCGGCGTCGTCCTCAGCCTGCGCCGAGAACTGCTCGCGGAGGGTGTTCGCTGCCACCGGGGCCGCGAGGCTGCCGTCGAGCAGCTTCAGGGCGTCCAGCGTGACCGCGTCCGCGGTCCAGTCCCGGCCGCTCGCGGTGAGCGGGTAGGCGCCGCTCTCGGCAGCCTTGTCGGCCGTCGCGCTGTCGGCGCCACCTGCGCTGCTGCTGTCACTGTCACCGCCGCCGCCGAGCGCGGAGATGCCGATCCCGAGCCCGGCGAGCAGCAGCACGACGACAGCGGCCGCCTGCAGCAGCCGCATCGTCACCGGGGACCTGTCCCGGCCGGTCGGAAGCGGTGTGACGGTGCGGCCGGCCGTCAACGACTCGGGCGCCGCGTCTGCCGCACCTGCCTCGGCGGCGAGGGCCGCGTCGACGGCGGTGACGACCTCGACCGGCATCGGGCCCACTGCACCGGCCGCGGCGAGCAGTGCGGGGACGCGGTCGAGCCGCGCCAGCTCCGTGGCGCACTGCGCGCAACCGGCCACGTGAGCACGTGCGGTCTCGGTCGCCTCCGGGGCGTCCGCGTGCAGGTCGGCGAGCGCGTCGAGATCCGGGTGCTGGCCGTGTCCTGGTGTGTCGGTCATCCGCGCTCACCTCCCTCGGTGGTCGTCGTCGAGCTCGTGGTCGGGCTCGTCGTGCTCGTCGGGCTCGTCGCTGCCGTCAGGGGTGGGACGCGGTCGCCGTCCGGCGGGTTCCCCTCGAGCAGCGGCCGCAGCCGGGCCCGCCCGCGTGCGCAACGGCTCTTGACCGTCCCGGTCGGGCACTCGAGCACCTCGGCGGCGTCCTCGACCGACCAGCCGTACATGTCGACCAGGACCAGGGCGGCCCGCTGCTCGGCGGGCAGCTGCGCCAGTGCCGACTCGACGTCGAGGGCGGTCTCGCGGGAGCCGACGGCGTCGCCGCCGGCCGGCAGGTCCCGCTCGGGCAGGGGGTCGGCGGGCCGGGCAGCGGACCGGCGGACCCGGTCGAGGCAGGCGTTGACCACGATCCGGTGCAGCCAAGTGGTGACGGCCGACTCGCCCCGGAACGCCGCCGAGCCGCTGCGGCCGGAGCGGAAGGCGGAGACGAGCGCGTCCTGCACCGCGTCGGCGGCCTCCTCACGGTCGCCGAGCGTTCGCAGCGCGACTGCCCACAGCCGGTCGCGGTGGCGGCGGACCACCTCGCCGAAGGCGTCCGGGTCACCGGCCGCGTGGGCGGTCAGCAGCTCGGTGTCGGAGCGGTCGGCGGCGTCGGTGCGGGTAGGGACCTCGCCACCTTCGCCATCCACTCGGTGGCTCCCTCCGCGCTCGCCGACCGTCGTCCTGCCGGTGGTTCGCACCCAGCCTAGGTCGGCACCCGGCCGCCTCGACTCAAGCGCGGGCGGCGCGTCGGCGCTGCCAGGTCGCCGTCAGCCGCCGGAGGCGGCGGTGCCGCGGACAGTGATCTCGCTGATCTCGCCGACGTAGTCGCTGCCGACCTTGGGCAGGCCGGTCAGCCATACGAGCAGGTAGCGGGCGCGGACGGGCTCGGTCACCCGCAGCTCGGTCTTCCCTGTCGCGCTGCTGGTCCGGTCGAACTCGGTGAACCCGTCCAGGGTGGTCTGGCGGCGCTCCGCCACCCGCACCTCGAGGTTGGTAGGGCCGCCGTCAGCGCGGATGACGACCTCGGAGACGTCGGCCGCCGTCCCGAGGTCCAGCACCAGCCCGACGCCGGGCTTGAGAAGGTTGATCGGGTCGAAGTACGTCATCGTCGTCCAGGCGGTCGACGTGTCGCCGTCCACGACGAGGGGTGCCTGCTCGTCGTGCTCCTCGCCGTCGCCCGGTGGCGGGTCGAAGGAGCGGACCCGGGTCACGTCGAGCCGCCGCACCGGAGGACCTTCGGCGTCGTCCCCGCCGCCACCCTCGTCGCCGCTGGCCGCCTGCCCCTGCTCGTCGCCGCCGTCGAGCGCGGTCATCACGACCTGCCCCCCGAAGAGCGACAGACCGGTCACCAGCACGATGGCCGCCAGGACCCACGCGGCCCAGACGGCGCGGGAGCGGGAGCCGTCCTCGGTGTCGGTGGACCCGTCTCCGTCGCCGTCGCCGTACGGTGCCACGGCGCCGGACCGGTAGTCGTCGCGTCGCTCTGGCGCCGGTTCACGCGTGACGGCGGGCAGCCTGGAGGTGTGCCCGGCCGACTCCAGGGCGGCGAGCATCTCGCCAGGGGTACGGAAGGCGTCCGTGCGCCGGGCGGGCAGGCCGAGCGCCCGGCAGGCGATCTCGTCGAGGTCGTGCGGCACTCCGGCCCGCACCTGCCGGGGCGTGCAGACGGCGTCGTCGGCCAGCGGGGCCGGTGGGAGCGCCGTCTGCTGGTGACCGGGCCACCGGCCGGTCAGGGCTGCGTAGAGGACGGCGCCGATCCCGTGGACGTCGCTGCGGGCTGTCGTCCCGTTCCCCGTCAGCTGCTCGCCGCGGGCAGCCGCGTCGACGGCCAGACCGGCGAGCTTGAGCTGCCCGTGCGGCGTCCGAAGGACGTTGTCGGGGCCGAGGCACAGGTGCGCCAGGCCCTCCGCGTGGGCCGCCGTCATGGCTGCGGCGAGGTCCGCCGCCAGGGCACGCGCCTCGGCCGCCGGGAGTGGGCCGTCTCTCACCAGGCCGGCCAGGTCCGTGGCGGCCACCCACTCGCTCACCACGTAGACATGGCCGTCCACCTGGCTGGCGTCGAGCACCCGGAGGAAGCGGGAGTCCGGCAGGGCGGCTGCCCGGCGGGCGGCGGCGAGGACCTCGGCGGCCCGCGGGTCGTCCTCCGACCCGAGGTCGATCAGGCAGACGCCGACCGGGCGGGCCAGCAGCTCGTCCTCGGCCCGCCAGTAGGTCGTGCCGTCGTGGCCGGCCGCGCCGTCGAGCCGCTCCTCGAGGCGGTAGCGCTCCACGAGCCGGGTTCCCGGCTCGACGACCTCGGGCACAGGACTCCTCCGGCGGACAGTCAGACAGTCGGGTGCGGTGCACGGCGAGCGGGCTCACCCACCCGCGCCACGACTCATGCTAAGCCGGGCCCTACCCCGTGGCGGGCGACCCAGTCCTGCGCCCTGGCGCGTCCCACCCCGCGGCCGCGGTCAGGAGACGGAGCGCCCTTGGCCGTCGCGGGTGATCTCTGCCCACTCCGCCGTGCGGCCCCAGTGGTAGAGCACGATGGTCGTGGCCGTCCGGGAGACCGTCAGGTGCACGGTGTTGTCGGCGTCGATGGTGAAGGTCTTCGGGTCGACGACGTTCTGCGGGTTGGCGTCGGTCGCCGATGCCACCGCGGCGTCGTAGGCGGCCTGCACGTCGTCGGTCGTCTGCCAGACCTCGGACGCTTCCCGGGCGGCGAAGTTGCCCTGGTCGCTGAGGCTGACCGCGGTGGTCCCCACGGAGATGGCGTCGAAGAGTCCGAGCCCGGCGATGCCGAGCACGACCACGATCCGGGTGAGCCAGCCGAGGACGATGTCGCCGCGGTCCCTGTCGGCCGTTCCCGAGCCGACGCGGGACAGGGCACGCGACGGTGAGGTCAGGGCACGGGCGAGACGCATGGAGAGGGCATCGGCCGGCCCGCCGCCTGTCTTGAGCGGGTCCGAGGACTCCGATCGACCTCAGCGGCGAATCCGGCGGCGCACGGTGTCCAGCAGATCGGTCAGCTCCTCGACCCGCAGGGCCCGCGCGAGGCCCACGTAGACCACCAAGAGGACCAGTCCGCCGGCCGTCAGGCCGGCCAGCGACGCCAGGCCGCCGGCCTCCATCGGCCGCGACACCAGGTGGGACGCCGTCCAGGCGAGCCCACCGGCGACGACTCCTGCGACCAGCAGGCGGACGTACGTCCGGATGACCCGCGGACCGTCGAGCCCACCGGTCCGGCGCCGCAGGACCGCCGTCGTGAGGGCTAGCCCGACGACGTAGGTGACTGCGTAGGCGACCGCGACACCGATCATCTTCAGCTCGAGGGGCAGGACCTCGTAGGCGACCAGCGCGAGGCCGACGTTGACCGAGGCGATCACGACCTGCAGGACGAAGGGCGTCCGGGTGTCCTCGAAGGCGTAGAAGCCGCGCAGGGCGACGTACTGCGCGGAGAAGGCCGGTAGCCCCAGGGCGAAGGCCGCGGCGAGCAGCCCGATGTAGTGCGCGTCGTCCGGACCTCCCTCGATGCCGGCGTAGAGGACCCCCGTCAGGTCAGGTGCCAGCGCGACCAGGGCGGCGGCCGCCGCGACGATGCCGACGCCGGACAGCCGCCAGGCGGCCGAGAGGTTGCGCCGGACCTCCGCCAGCCGGCCTTCGGCGGCATCCCGGCTCAGCTGCGGGAGCACGCCCGTCACCACCGACACCGTGATGATCGAGTGCGGCAGGATGAAGATCAGGTAGGCGTATGAGTAAGCGGTGAAGCCGACGCCGTAGTCGAGGACGTCCTTGGCGGCCGCCTGCGCCCGGGTGGCGAGGTTGACGATGACGACGTACGCCAGCTGGTTGACCAGGACGAAGAGCAGGGTCCACCGGGCGAGCTCGCCGGCCTTGCCGAGGCCCACGCCACGGAAGTCGAACCGCGGCCGGTAGCCGAAGCCGGTCCGCCGGAGCACCGGCACGAGGACCAGCGCCTGCAGCGCGACGCCGAGAGTCGAACCGGCACCGAGGAGGGCGATCGCGCCCGTGGTCAGCGAGTCGGGACGGACCGGGTCGACGGTGAAGACGGCCATGAACACCAGGCCGGTGACGATGACGACCAGGTTGTTGACGATCGGCGCCCACATCATCGGCCCGAAGCTGCCGCGGGCGTTGAGGACCTGGCCGAGCATCGTGTAGACGCCGTAGAAGAAGATCTGCGGCAGGCACCACACGGCGAAGGTGACCGACACCGTCGTGTCGGCACTGGTCCAGCTGTTGTCCGTGTAGAGACCGATGATGAGTGGTGCGGCCAGGGTCGCGGCGACGCTGATGACGAGCAGGACCAGCCCCGCGAGGGTCAGCAGCCGGTCGGTGTAGGCCCGCTCGCGCTCGGCGCCGTTCCTCATCGCGCGCACCAGCTGCGGGACGAAGACGGCGTTGAGCACCCCGCCAGCCAGCAGGATGTAGACGATGTTGGGCACCGTGTTGGCGACGTTGAACGCGTCAGCGGTCAGCTTGCTGCCCAGGGCCGCGGCCAGCACCGCGCTGCGCACGAAGCCGAGGGCACGGGAGACGGTCGTCCCGGCCGCCATGAGCGCGCTGTTGCGCGCCAGCTGACCCGGCACGGCGTCGGGCGAGGTCACGGCAGCGACTCCTGCTCGTCCCGGCCGGCCGCGTCGTGGACCGGGTCGTCGTCGTCGGCGGGGTCGGCGGGGTCGGTGGGGTCGCCGGGTTCCCCGGGATCGGTCTGGCCAGGGGGGGCCGGCTTGCGCCGGCGCGCGGCCAGGATGCGACGGAGCACCCGCACACCGGCCGCCAGGAAGAGCACGGCCGCCGCGACCGCGGTGATGTAGAGCGCCACCGTGCCGTACTGCGTGATGGTGATCCGCAGCGGCACCGGCTGGCCGTAGGGCGCCCCGCCGACGGTCCGCAGCTGCGCGTCGACGATGACGGGGCCGCCGGCGACCGCGGTGGCAGGCACCGGCACCTGCAGCTTTGACTGCGGGCCGATGGTGAGCGGCTCGACGGGCTCGATGCGCAGCCGCGGGGTCTGCGGGTCGAGCCGGAGCAGCACCTGCACCGGCTGGGTCAGCTCGTTGGCGATGGTCACCGGGATCGTGCCGCTGCGGCTGCTGAACGTGAAGTTCCCGGGTTGGACCCGCACCGACTCGCGGGTCTCCTTGAGGGTGAGCTTCTCGCGGTCCAGGCGGTTGGCGCGAGCGGCGTCGCGGCCACGCCACCAGGTGGACTCGAGCAGGAGCACCGATCGCTGGAAGTCCTCGACCAGGTCGGTCGCGTCGGGGTCCTCGAGGACGGCCGAGAGCAGAGCGATGCTGGCGTGCATGGTGTCCAGGGCGCGCAGGTAGTCGCGGGGCAGCTCGAGCCGGCGCTCGGCACGCGGGTAGTGCAGCGGCTGCCGGTCCACCTCGGGGGGCGAGGACTTGGCCAGCGACCCGAGCGGCGCGGCCGCGGTCCACGGCGCGCGGCCCGCGACCGCGACCAGCCGGTCGAGGAACACCTGGTCCGGGTTCCATCGGTGTGGTGGCATCACGAGGATCGTCCGCTCGGTGCCGGTGCTCGGCAGCTCGGAGGTGATCATCGCCATCTCGGCGAGGAAGCGCTGGGCCGCCAGGAACGGGTCCGGTCCGGGGCGGCGCAGGAGGTCGGCGAGCGTGGGGTCGGCGAGCAGCGCCGCGATGCCACCGGAGGGCGTCAGGAGGTCTGCCCGGCCGCCCGGGGTGTAGCTGAGGTCGAGCTCGGGGGGCACGGCGCGGCCGTCCAGCACGACCGCTGCGCTGCCGGTGCGGCGCAGCGCGCCCAGGGTGGGCCGGTTGACGTAGCCGTCGACCGGCCAGGCGATGTCGGTGACCGGGCTGGCCAGCGGCAGCACGTCGGCGAGGACCGTGGCGGACGTCTCGGAGGCGCGCACCAGGTCACCCGCGCGTCCGTGCCGGTCGAGGGCGACGAGGTCGGGATCGCCGAACGGCAGGGCCAGGACGGGCTGCCCGGCGGTGACCGTCCTCAGCCGGTCGAGCCACAGGCCGGCCAGCCCGGAGCCGCCGCCTGCGACCACCGAGCCGTCCGCGGCGCGCACCCGGTAGCCGTCTGCCATGTCGGCAGCCGCGTCGAGCACGGCAGGGTCCACGACCCACGTGAGGGCGGCGGTGTCCTGCATGCCGGCGCCAGCGTCGAGCAGTCGGCTGAGCCGGCCGTCGGCGTCCATCTCGGCGGCCAGCGAGTCGTCGGCGAAGGTGCCGTCGGCCAGCCGGGTCGGGTGCGACACCAGCGGCCACATCCAGCTGAACCCGGTCGGCAGGAAGTCGGGCTGGCGCGGCACCCAGGGCAGCAGCGTGCGCACGATGTCGACGCGGCCGAAGCCGCTGCGCCGGGCCGCGAGCACTTCCACCCCGAGCACGTAGACCCCGAAGCCGGTCAGTGCCGGGAGCTCGTCGAGCTCCGAGGTGAGCTCGAAGGTCTGCGACTGGCCGGGCGGCAGGTCCGGCAGGTTGCCGGTGACCACCGCCTGGCCGTCGCGGCTGGACGTGCGACCGGCCGCGACAGCGGCGAGCTCGGCCCGGCTGCCCAGCCGCGTCTCTGAGAGCCGCAGCCGGACCTCGACGTCGCGCAGGTCGGACTGGCTGGTGTTGGTGACCGCGCCGGTCACTCTCAGCACGTCGCCGGCGGTCGCGATGTCCGGTGACACGCCGGAGAGCGTGATCGACGCCGGGGCCGGTGCCGCCTGGGCCGACGGCTGCCCGGCACCGAGCACACCGCGGGACAGCCCGCTGAGCAGGCCTCCGACCTGCGAGACCGCCAGCAGGGCGACGAGCAGCGTGAGCGTCGCGACCCGCAGCAGGGCCGGTCGGGTCATGCAGTGTCCGCGAGCAGACCGGCCGCCGTCTCGGCCAGCCGCCGCTCACCGGCGTAGGCCAGGCGCGCCGCGAGCTCCCCGAGCGGGACCCAGGCCACCTCGTCGACCTCGAGGTCGGCGTCGCTGAGCTCGCCCCCGGCAGCCTCGAGCAGGTAGTGGTGGACGGTCTTGTGGATCCGGCGGTCCTCGGCGACGAACCAGTAGTCGATGGTGCCCAGCGGTGCCATCAGCCGCCCCCGGATGCCGGTCTCCTCCTCGACCTCCCGGATGGCGGCGTCCTCGGCGGTCTCACCAGCCTCCAGGTGCCCCTTGGGCAGCGACCAGAGCAGCCGGCCACGCCGGTCGAGACGACCGATCAGTGCGACGACCGGGGTGTCGCCGCTGCGGTCCACCACGAGGCCGCCGGCGGAGGTCTCCTCGACCTTCCGCAGCCCCCGCCGGCCCCGCCCGCCCGCCCGTCGGGGTCGTCGGGGCATCGCGGGGCGGGGCATCTGTCGATCGTAGCCAGGCCCGCCGGCGGCTCCTCGGCAGGCGCGTGGCCCTGCGGACGCCCGCCGGGCGCCCTGCTCGCCGGCCGGTGGGCGCTGGCGGCCGGTGGGCGCCCGTACGCTTGGCGCCCGTGTCCGACACCGTCCCGAGCAGCCCGGCGCCCGGAGCGCTGGGCGCCGCCCAGCGCCGGCTGATCGCCGAGCTGCTGAGGGTCGCCCCGGTGGCCGACGAGCTGGGCGCGCGCTTCGCGGCGGCCGGGCACGCCTTGGCCCTGGTGGGGGGCTCGGTGCGGGACGCCCTGCTCGGCCGGCTCGGCCAGGACCTCGACTTCGCGACCGACGCCCGCCCCGAGCAGGTGGTGGAGCTGGTGAAGGGCTGGGCCGACGCCTGGTGGGAGGTCGGCATCGCCTTCGGCACCGTGGGTGCCCGCAAGGGCGACGTCGTGATCGAGGTGACGACGTACCGCGACGAGGTCTATCGCTCCGACTCCCGCAAGCCGGACGTGACCTACGGCGAGTCGCTGGACGAGGACCTGCGCCGGCGCGACCTCTCGGTCAACGCGATGGCGGTGACGCTGCCGGGCAAGCAGTTCGTCGACCCGTACGGCGGGCTGGACGACCTGGCCGCGGGACTGCTTCGGACGCCCGGACGACCCGAGGACTCCTTCGCCGACGACCCGCTGCGGATGATGCGGGTGGCGCGCTTCGCGGCGCAGCTCGGCTTCTCCGTCGACCCCGCGGTTGTCGAGGCGATGACCGCGATGGCCGAGCGCATCGAGATCGTCTCGGCCGAGCGGGTGCGCGACGAGCTGGTCAAGCTGCTCTGCACGCCGGCACCGCGGGCCGGGCTGGCGCTGCTGGTGTCGACCGGGCTGGCCGAGCGCGTGCTGCCGGAGCTGCCGCGGCTGGCACTGGAGATCGACGAGCACCATCGGCACAAGGACGTCTACGAGCACACCCTCACGGTGCTCGAGCAGGCGATCGTCCTCGAGTCCACCGACGGTGCCGGCGAGCCGGACCTGGTGCTGCGCCTCGCGGCGCTGATGCACGACGTCGGCAAGCCGAAGACCCGGCGCTTCGAGAAGGGTGGCGGGGTCTCCTTCCACCACCACGAGGTGGTCGGGGCCAAGCTGACCCGCAAGCGACTGCAGGCCCTGCGCTTCCCCAAGGACGTCGTCGACGACGTGTCCAGGCTGGTCGAGCTGCACCTGCGCTTCCACGGCTACGGCAGCGGGGCGTGGACCGACTCCGCGGTCCGCCGCTACGTCGCCGACGCGGGACCGCTGCTCGAGCGGCTGCACCTGCTGACCCGCTCCGACTGCACCACGCGCAACCGTCGCAAGGCCGAGGCGCTGCGCCGGACGTACGACGACCTCGAGGAGCGGATCGCCCGGCTGCGCGAGCAGGAGGAGCTCGACGCGATCCGGCCCGACCTGGACGGCAACGCGATCATGGACATCCTCGGCGTGCCGCCCGGGCCGGTCGTCGGCAAGGCGTGGGCGCATCTCAAGGAGCTGCGGCTGGACCGCGGGCCGATGTCCCGCGACGAGGCAGAGGCCGAGCTCCGTGCCTGGTGGGCCGCCCAGCAGTAGCCGCCCAGCCGCCGCTGGCCGAATTGATCACGCGAGCGTGGTCATTGCTGGCTGACCGGGGGAAATTTGCCTCTGTCAGCAGTCATCTGCCGCGGCCGGGTAGACCGCACCCCAATCGTTGCCGCCCCGAGGCCGCGCTTAGACCGCTAAGCATGGTCAACGCGCGGGGAGGGGGCGCGGGGTCGTTGGGTGGGTGGCGAGGCGGCGGGTCGCGAGGCCGTACGTCGCCGCGGTGACCGCGTAGCCGACGGAGATGACCGCGAACACGGCCGGCGACGCTCCATCAGCCGGCAGCGCCAGGGCGGCGAAGGCCGCGGCCGACACGAACGCGATGTTGAAGATGACGTCGTAGAAGGAGAAGACGCGACCGCGGTACGCGTCGTCCACCGACTCCTGGACGATCGTGTCGACGCAGATCTTCGAGCCCTGGGCGGCGACGCCGACCACGAAGGCGCCGACCAGCAGACCGGCCTCGCTCAGCCACACCACGAAGAAGGCCTCGGCCACGGCTGCGCCGGCGAAGCACACCACGATCCAGGTCTGCTTGCGCCAGTGCCGCGTCACCTCGGGTGTCACCACGGCTGCGAGGAAGAACCCGATGCCCGACGCGGCGAACGCGGTCGCCAGTCCGGCCAGCCCGGCGTCGACGTCGTCCGGGTCGTTGAAGTGGCTGCGGAAGAGCAGGATGCCGCTGATCGTCGAGATCCCGTAGAAGAACCGGTGCGACCCGATGGCCGCCAGCGCGTGGCCGGCCGGCCGGTGCGACCACACGTGCCGCGCGCCGTCGACCAGCCCGCGGGCGACGTGCCGCACCGCCTCGCGGGTCTGCGGCCGGTCGGCCGCGAAGTCCGGACCGAGCAGGTCGCGGTCCATCCGGGCGGCCAGCGCGGCGGAGACCAGGTACGCGAGGCCGGCCACCACGATCACCTGCGCGTCGGCGGCGTCGCCGTCGCCGAGGAGCTTCTTGAGCCCGAACCCGGCGCCGCCGCCGAGGATGGCGACGATCGTGCCGGTCGTCGTCGAGACCGAGTTGGCCATGACCAGCTCGGCTCTCGTCACGACGTGCGGCAGGGCGGCCGACAGCCCGGCCAGGAAGAACCGGTTGACCGACAGGCAGGCGAGCACCGCGACGTACAACGGGATCCCGACGACGTGCAGGGCCGTGAGCGCCGCCACCGCGAGGACCATCCCCGTGCGGATCAGGTTGGAGACGACCAGGATCTGCCGGCGCCGCCAGCGGTCGAGGAGCACGCCGGCGAACGGACCGACGACCGAGTACGGCAGCAGCAGCACCGCGAACGCCCCGGCCACGCTGCTCGCCGACGTCTGCCGCTCCGGCGAGAAGAAGAAGACGCTCGCGAGTGCGGCCTGGAAGGCGCCGTCGGCGGCCTGCGACGTGAGTCGCGTCCCGAAGAGCCGGCGGAAGTCCCGGTGCCGCACGACGGCTCGGAAGTCGCC
Organism: uncultured Actinomycetota bacterium; assembly: GCA_963762865.1. Taxonomy (GTDB): domain Bacteria; phylum Actinomycetota; class Actinomycetes; order JACCUZ01; family JACCUZ01; genus DATHAP01. The sequence goes on along the minus strand of CAVXNC010000003.1, from coordinate 125,211 downwards.
GGCGTAGGACACGGCGTCAGGGTACGGCCGGACGCAGTGAGGCCCGGTTCCATCGACAGCATCGACGGGAACCGGGCCTCACGACCGGCAGGGCAGCGGTGCTGCGTGCCTAGCGCTCGATCTCGCCGGCGATGAACTGCTCGACGAGGTCGCGGGCCATGTCGTCGTCGTGCTGCTCGGGCGGCGACTTCATGAAGTAGGACGACGCCGACAGGATCGGGCCGCCGATGCCGCGGTCCATCGCGATCTTCGCGCAGCGCAGTGCGTCGATGATCACGCCGGCCGAGTTCGGGGAGTCCCAGACCTCGAGCTTGTACTCGAGGTTCAGCGGCACGTCGCCGAAGTTGCGGCCCTCGAGCCGGACGTAGGCCCACTTGCGGTCGTCGAGCCACTGCACGTAGTCCGACGGGCCGATGTGCACGTTGCGTGCGGAGAGCTTGTTCTCCATGTTGCTGGTGACGGCCTGGGTCTTCGAGATCTTCTTCGACTCGAGGCGGTCGCGCTCGAGCATGTTCTTGAAGTCCATGTTGCCGCCGACGTTGAGCTGGTAGGTGCGGTCCAGGATCACGCCGCGGTCCTCGAACAGCTTGGCCAGCACGCGGTGCGTGATGGTGGCACCGACCTGCGACTTGATGTCGTCACCGACGATCGGCACGCCGGCGTCCTCGAACTTCTTCGCCCACTCGGGGGTACCGGCGATGAAGACCGGAAGCGCGTTGACGAAGCCGACGCCCGCGTCGATCGCGCACTGCGCGTAGAACTTCGCGGCGTCCTCCGAGCCGACGGGCAGGTAGCAGACGAGCACGTCGACCTTCGCCTGGCGCAGGGCCGTCACGACGTCCACCGGCTCCTCGTCGGACTCGGTGATGGTCTCGCGGTAGTACTTGCCGAGGCCGTCGAGCGTGTGGCCGCGCTGCACCGTGACGCCGCTCGGCGGCACGTCGCAGATCTTGATGGTGTTGTTCTCGCTCGCCTTGATGGCGTCGCTGAGGTCCTGGCCGACCTTCTTCGCGTCGACGTCGAACGCCGCCACGAACTCCACGTCACGGACGTGGTACTCACCGAACTGGACGTGCATCAGGCCGGGCACCCGGCTCTGCGGGTCCGCGTCCTTGTAGTACTCCACGCCCTGGACCAGGGACGCGGCGCAGTTGCCCACGCCGACGATGGCCACGCGTACCGAACCCATGGGGTGCTCCTTCATGATTGCTTCTCGGTGTCTACCGGGGCACCGGCCGGCTGGCCGGCCCCCGGCGTCTGGGGGGTGTGTGCTGCCTGGGTGGTCGGGGGGGTCTGGCCCGACCCGGTCGTCGGCGACTCGCGCCGGCGCTCGTCAGCGATGAGCTCGGAGAGCCAGCGCACCTCGCGCTCGACGCTCTCCAGGCCGTGCTTGTGCAGCTCGAGGGTGTAGCTGTCGAGACGCTCGCGGGTGCGCGAGAAGGCTGCCCGGAAGCCGTCCATCCGCTCCTCGAGCCGCGAGCGCCGGCCTTCCAGGATCCGCAGCCGGGTCGCGGCGTCCGTCCGCCCGAAGAAGGCGAAGTGCACGCCGAAGCCGTCGTCCTCCCAGGCGGAGGGGCCGCTCTCGGCGAGCAGGTCCTGCAGGTGCTCCTTGCCCTCGGCCGTCAGCTTGTAGACGATCTTCGACCGCCGGTTGCTGCCGGCGCCGAGGGCCTGCTCGGCCGAGGTGTCCTGGGTGATCAGGCCGGCGCCCAGCAGCTGCTTGAGGCAGGGGTAGAGCGACCCGTAGGACAGAGCCCGCATCGACCCGAGCACGGTGCTCAGGCGCTTGCGCAGCTCGTAGCCGTGCAGGGGGCTCTCCTGGAGCAGGCCGAGGACGGCGAGCTCGAGGACGTCCGCGCGCTTGGCCATCCCGATCCCTCCCGTCCTCGTCGTCCTGGTCGTCCGTCTTCCGGTCCCGACCCGGTCTGCCGTACTGTGCGACTGACCCGGGCGAGCCCTCGACGCGATGTATCGAGTCGATACATCGGCACGATATGCCGCGGCTGGGCCGGGTGCAAGCCAGAGCTTCCGGCGGTCACCCCGGAACCGGGCCGGCCCGGCGGCCCGGCACCGGCCCGACGGGCCAGCCGTCCTGTGGACGAGACCGGGACCAGCCGGCCAGCGTCGTACGCTCGACTGCGTGTGGTCGCAGCGCTCCGTCGTCGACTACGGGCTGGCGCGCCGGGCAGCCCTGACCGCGCTGCGCGGGACCGGTTCGACCTCCCGCGAGGACGTCTGCGACGCCCACCCCTACCTGCTCCGGGCGGCCCGCTACCACGGCAACCCGGCGGACCGGGACTGCCCGGTGTGCCGGGCCCACGGGCTCGTCGAGGTCAGCTACGTCTACGGCGACGAGCTCGGCCAGTACTCCGGCCGGGTCAAGAGCCCGCAGGAGCTCGAGGAGATGGCCCACGAGCACGGTGAGTTCCGGGTCTACGTCGTCGAGGTGTGCGCCGGGTCGCCGGAGGGAAGCGTGGGGTCCGGCAGCGGTTGCGGCTGGAACCATCTCGTGCAGTCGTACGTCCTCGGGGACGGCGTGCCGCGACGGCGCCGGGCGGCCAGTCACTAGCGAACGGTCCGCGAGCCTCCACGACGAGGGTCGTTACGCTGGCCGCCGCTGCCCACGCGCCGCCGCCCTGACTGCCCCTTGACACGCCCACTGACGAACCAGGACCCCGTGAGAGTCGACTACCCCCGCCAGGACCATGACGGCTTCCGCCGGTGGCTGCCCTCCTGGCGACAGCTGCTCGCCGTCACCGGAGTGGGTTTCCTCTGCCTGATGGCGCTGGTCGGCGTCGCCTACGCGATGACGCCGATCCCGCAGCCGAACGACCTGATCAGCGCGCAGACCACGATCGTCTACTACGACAACGGCAAGACCGAGATCGGCCGCTTCGGTGAGCAGAACCGGATCATCGTCCCGCTCGACGAGGTCCCGGACCACGTCCAGAAGGCGGTGCTCGCCGCCGAGGACCGGTCGTTCTACGAGAACCGCGGCATCTCGCCGACCGGCATCGCCCGGGCCTTCTGGAGCAACCTGCGTGGCAATGCCACCCAGGGCGGGTCGACGATCACCCAGCAGTACGCGAAGAACGCCTACCTGTCGCAGGAGCGGACGTACACCCGGAAGTTCAAGGAGTTCTTCATCGCGGTGAAGCTGGCCCGCCGCGACGACAAGGACAAGATCCTCGAGGACTACCTGAACACCATCTACTTCGGCCGTGGGGCCTACGGCATCGAGACGGCCGCGCAGACCTACTTCGGCGTGCCCGCCTCGCGGCTCACGGTCGAGCAGGGCGCGGTGCTCGCGTCGGTCATCAGGTCACCGGCCAACTACGACCCGGAAGACGACGCTGAGGCGCTGGAGAACCGCTTCAACTACGTGCTCGACGGAATGGTCGCCAAGAACTGGCTTCCGGCCGGTGACCGTGCCGGCATGCAGGTGCCGAAGACGGCCGACGCGAAGAAGCCGAAGGGCGGGCAGAACTACTACCTGCTCGACTCCGTCCGGCGCGAGCTCAAGGAGCAGGGCTTCAGCGACCAGGACATCGACCTCGGTGGCCTGCGCGTCATCACCACCTTCGACCGCAAGGCGCAGCGCTCCGCCGTGCGGGCGGTCCGCCAGGAGCGGCCGCGGGAGAACGCGCGCAACGTGCACATCGGGCTCTCCGCCGTGCAGCCCGGCACCGGTGCGGTCCTCGCGATGTACGGCGGGTCCAACGCCGGCGAGCTCAACGAGGCGACCCAGGCCCGGGTGCAGCCGGGTTCGTCGTTCAAGCCGTTCGCGCTGACGGGGGCACTGCGCGACGACGTCGGCCTGCGCAGCCGGTTCAACGGCAACTCGCCGCAGGAGCTGCCGGGGACCGACAAGGAGGTCAACAACGAGTTCGACCTCGACTACGGCTCGTCGGTCGACCTCATCAAGGCCACCGAGGACAGCATCAACACGGCTTACGTCGACCTGACGCTCGAGATCGGTCCCCGCCAGGTGCTGGAGGCTGCCGTCGACGCCGGCATCCCGGAGGACACTCCGGGCCTCGAGCCGAACGCGGTCATCCCGCTGGGCACCGCGTCGGTGCACAACATCGACATGGCCAACGCCTACGCGACCTTCGCCGCGCAGGGCGAGGCCACGCCGTGGCACGTCCTCGACGAGGTGAAGGGCGCCAACGGCGGCACCCGCTACAAGGCCGACGCCCGGCCGGACCGCGTGTTCGACAAGGACGTGATGGCCGACGTGAGCTACGCGCTGCAGCAGGTGGTCGAGAGCGGCACCGGCACCGAGGCCCAGTCGCTCGGCCGCCCCGCTGCCGGCAAGACCGGAACCGCGGCGCTGCGGCCGGACACCACGACCTCGGCGTGGTTCGTCGGCTACACGCCGCAGATCTCCGCAGCGGTGTCGTTCTACAAGGGCACCGGGCGCGCCGACCTCGACGGCGTCGGCGGCCTGTCGACCTTCTTCGGCGGCGAGTACCCCGCGCGGATCTGGACCGCCTTCATGACCGGCGCGATGCAGGGCATGGCTGTCGAGGAGTTCCCGGAGCCGGCCTACGTCGGTGAGACCGTCAACCCGCCGCCGCCACCGAAGCCGTCGCCGACCGAGTCCAGCGAGTCACCGACACCGACGACGACCTCCGCCCCACCGACCCCCACCGACACCAACACGCCCGGGCCGCCGAGCACACCGCCGGGACAGGACACGTCGTCCCCGACGGTGACCATCTCGGTGGCACAGGAGTCACCGTCGCCGGGTGGCTGATGACGTGACCGAGGGCTCGGGGACGGTCATGTCGTCGGACGACGACCCGGTCATGTCGTCGGACGACGCCGACGACCCGGTCGTGGTCGCGCCGTCGCGCGACGACCCGGTGGTGCGCGCCGGCAGCGAGGTCGTCGGCGGGCCGCTCGGCCGTCGGGCCGCCGCCGGTCGCAGCTGGTGGACGCCGGTCCGCGTCCTGCTGGCGCTGACCTTCCTCACCTGCGGTGTCGGTCTCGTGCAGAAGGACTGGTGCCGCGACCACGGCTGGGCCTCTCCGGGCAACTACACGCACGGCTGCTACACCGACATCACACCGCTCTACTACGGCCGTGGCCTGGCGGAGGGCGAGGTCCCTTACATCAACCAGACCGATGACCGGACCGTCGAGTACCCGGTGCTGACGGGCGCCGCCATGTGGCTGACGGCCCGGCTGGTGCCGGAGGGGCTGGACCCCGCGCAGCGCTCGTTGCGGTACTTCGACATCAACGCGCTCGCGCTGGCGGTGTGCGCGGCAGTCGCGGTCTGGGCGACCGCGCGGACGGCCGGTCGACGGCCGTGGGACGCCGCGATCGTCGCGCTGGCTCCCGGGCTCGCGCTGGCGGGCACCATCAACTGGGACCTGTACGCCGTGGCGCTGCTCGCGGTCGGGATGCTGATGTGGGCCCGGGCCAGACCCGTGGCCGCGGGTGTCCTGATCGGGCTCGCCGCGGCCGCGAAGTTCTACCCGCTCTTCGTCCTCGGTCCGTTGCTGCTGCTGTGCCTGCGCGCCGGCCGGATGCGGGAGTACGGCGCGACGCTGGTGGCGGCTGCGTGCGCGTGGGCCGCTGTCAACGTGCCGGTCATGCTGGCCGACTTCGACGGGTGGGCCAAGTTCTACCGGCTCAGCCGGGAGCGCGACGCCGGCTTCAGCTCGATCTGGTTCGTGCTCGACCAGCAGGGCCACGGCGTCCCTGAGGACGCGCTGAACACCCTGGCCGGCGGCCTCTTCGTGGCGTGCTGCGTCGGCATCGCGGTGCTCGCGCTCAGCGCCTCCCGTCGCCCGCGACTGCCGCAGCTGGTGTTCCTCGTCGTGGCTGCGTTCCTGCTGACGAACAAGGTCTACTCGCCGCAGTACCTGCTCTGGCTGCTGCCCCTGGCAGCCCTGGCCCGGCCTCGCTGGCGCGACGTGCTGATCTGGCAGGCCGGCGAGGTGGTGCACTTCGTCGGTATCTGGCTGCTGATCGCGGGCTACCCGCCGGGCAACGCCGACCGGGCGCTCGGTGCCGACGGCTACGGCGTCACCGTGCTCGCCCATGTCGCCGGGACGCTGTGGTTGTGCGCCATGGTGGTGCGTGACGTGCTGCGGCCCGAGCACGACCCGGTGCGCACGTCCCGCGGCCGCGCGGTCGCCGACGATCCGGCCGGCGGCGTCCTCGACGGGGCCGACGACGCCCTGCGCCTGGTGCCGCGCGCCGCGACCTGAACCCGGCCGCACGCGGCTGAGCGGCTGAGCGCCGCGGGTCAGGCGGGGGCCACGCGGTCGGGGTGCAGGGTCGTCAGCCGGACGTCGCAGACCAGCTCGTCACCGATGGCCGGCGGAGCGACGGACGCCGGCAGCATCAGCAGCGACACGTGCATGTGCGGCGGCTCGGCGAACCACCGCTGGTGCCCGTCCCAGGTGAAGGGCGACAGGTTGCGGTTGGCCGCTGCCAGCCCGCCGACCGCCAGCGCCTTGCCACGGCCGACCGGCCCGCGCACCGTCCGGGGCGCCTCGAGGGCGACGCCGTGCGCCGTCCCACCACTCACCACCACGAGCTGCGAGTCGCGCAGCGCCCGCCGTCGCCGGTAGCCGTAGTGCTCGCCGCGCGCCAGCGGGTGCACGTCGAGCACGGTCCCCTTGGCGACGAGCGCGCCGCGGTCGCCGAGCCACAGCGACGTGCCGATGCGCGGCCGGAAGGTCGTCGCCGGGAAGCGCGTTCGCAGCCCCGCCAGCTCGGCCGCCGTCAGGTGCGACACCCAGGCGACGTCGGTCGGCACGCCCGCGGCTGCGAAGCGCTCCAGCCAGACGGCCACCTCCCCGGCGGGCTGGTAGCCGCCGTGCCGGTCCATCGGCAGGTGGAAGGCGAGACCTGCCAGGCGTACGCCGTCGAGGAGCCCGGTCACCGACGCCACGTCGCCGGCCGGCAGGCCGTGGCGCCGCATCGTGGTCATCCCCTCGACGACCACCCGAGCACCCCCGCCGGCCCGCAGCGTCTCGAGGTGCGCGACCGTCCGGATCACCCGCCCGGTCGGGTCGTCCTCGCACCGCGGGTAGGACGGGCTCATCACCAGCACGTCGCCGTCGAAGTGCTCGCGCACATCGGGCAGCTCGTCGGTCGTCCCGACTGCCACCGCGGGAACGCCGAGGCGTGCGGCCTCGGCCGCCAGCCGGGCGTTGCCCAGGCCGTAGCCGTTGCCCTTGATGACCGGCACGATGCCCGGCGTCGCCGCGACCACCGACGACAGGTGCGTGCGCCACCGGTCCTCGTCGACGTACAGCGAGAAGGTCATCGATCCCCTGCCCGCCGGTCAGCCACGACGCGCCATGTAGACCTCGAACGCCTTGAAGAGCACCTTGTTCAGCGGCAGGTCCCACTCGCCGAGGTACTCGACCGCCTCGCCGCCGGTGCCGAGCTTGAACTGGATCAGGCCGAAGTGCGGGTCGTCCTCGGAGAGCGTGTCGGTGATGCCCCGCAGGTCGTAGACCTCGGCGCCGGACGCCGCCGCGTCGCGCAGCATCCGCCACTGCACGGCGTTGGAGCCACGCACCTCGCGCTTGGCCGTCGACGAGGCGCCGTAGGAGTACCACGCGTGCCGCCCGACCTGCACGAGCGTGGTGGCGGCCACCAGGTCGCCCTCGTGGCGCGCGAGGTAGAGCCGGATGCGGTCCTCGTCCTCGGCGCGCATGGCCGACCACATCGTCTGGAAGTAGGCGAGCGGCCGGCCGGTGAAGTGGTCGCGCTCCGCGGTCTCCAGGTAGAGCCGGTGGAAGTCCGGCAGGTCGGCCTCAGTGCCCAGCGTCACCTCGACGCCTGCCTTGTCGGCCTTCTTCACGTTGCGGCGCCACAGCTGGTTGAACCCCTTGAGAAGCTCCTCCTCGCTGCGGCCGGCGAGCGGCACCTGGAAGACGTACTGCGGCTGCCCCGCGGCGAACCCCTCGTCGCTGGCAGGTGCTCGCCACCCGAGACGCGTGAGGGTGGTCGCCACCTGCTCCGCCGTCGGGTCCTCGCTGTCCGGCGGTACGTCGCCGAGGCGCTTGGCCGAGCCGTCGGCCACGGCTGCCTTGACCGCGGCGGCCGACCAGCGGCGCCGGGTGACCAGCGGGCCCATCTTGATGCCGAAGGCGCCGGTGCCCTTGAGGTGCTCGGTCATCGGCGTGAGCCACCCGGCCAGGTCGTCGGCCGCCCAGTCGATGACGGGACCTTCGGGCAGGTAGGCGAGGAACTTCTTGACCTTCGGCACCTGGCGCAGCAGCACCAGGCCGGCGCCGACCAGGGTGCCGTCGGCGGCGTACCAGCCGAGGCTCTGCGACCCCCACTCCGACTTGACCGCCGCCCACGACGGGCACTGCAGGAAGCTCACCGACGTCTCGCGGGATCGGGCGGTCACGAACGCGAGGTGCTCGTCGCGCGAGATCTCGCGAACGGTGAGCGGGGCCATGGGCGGTGAGGCTACCCAGGCCACCGGCCGTCGACGCTCGCGGTCAGTCGCGGCAGTCGAGAAAGCGGGAGCGGGGAGGCGGGCGCGGAGCGTGGTCGGGTCTGGCGGGAGGCCGAGCTTGCGAGGCCGGATGGGCGGAGCGCCCGCCTCCCCGCACCCGCACCACCCACCGCGAGAGACAACGCGGGAGCCCCGCGACCCACGAGGGGGTTGCGGGGCTCCCGGGGAGTCAGCGGATCAGGCCTGGCGGACGGCCTGCGCCTCGATCTCGATGACGACCTTCTTGGAGACCAGGACGCCGCCGGTCTCGAGGGCGACGTTCCACGTCATCCCGAAGTCCTCGCGGTCGATCTCGGTGCTCGCGGTCACGGCGATCTTCTCGTTGCCGAAGGGGTCCTTCACGACGCCGTCGAGCTCGACGTCCAGCTCGACCTGGCGGGTGGTGTCCTTGATGGTCAGGTCACCCACGACCGCGAACTTGGTGCCCTTCTGCTTGGTGATCCTGGCGTTCCCGAAGGTGATCGTCGGGTACTTCTCGGCCTCGAGGAAGTCGCCCGAGCGCAGATGCGCGTCACGGTCCGGGGTGCCGGTCTCGATCGACGCGGTCTGGATGGTCGCCTCCGCGCCGGAGGCCGTCACGTCGTCGCCGACGGTGATCGAGCCCTCGAACTGGGTGAAGCTGCCGCGGACCTTGGTGACCATGAGGTGGCGGGCGACGAAGCCGACGCGGGTGTGGGTCGGGTCGAGCACGTAGGTGCCGGCGGCCGGCAGCGCCACACCGTCGACGACGCGGACGGCGCCGGCTGCGTTCTCGGTGGCCTGCTCGACGGCGATGTCGCGGGCGGTCTCTGGGGTGGTGGTCATTGTGGGTGTTTGTCCTTTCCAGCGGGTGGTACCGGTCGGGAGGTCGGCCGGCAGATCTGCGATGTCTGCTGAAGCAAACATTGCCTGCTCAACATTCCCGATGTCAAGTTCCGGTACGATGGTGCGGTGACCGACCAGCCCACCGCGACGCTCGACGTCCAGCACGCTGAGCCTGCTGACGTCGCCAGTGCCCCCGGTGCCCCCGGTGCCCCAGGTGCCCCAGCGGCCCCCGGCCTCACGGACGAGCGGCTGACGGTCATGGGCCTGCTCGCCGAGACGTTCTCCGGGCTGGCGGCCCGCGGCGCGGCCCAGCTGGGCGGGTTCGGGCTGTCGTCGGTGGAGTTCGAGGTGCTGCTGCGCCTGGCGCGCTCCCCGGCCGGGCTGCTGCGGATGACCGACCTGACCGCCCAGACGACGCTGACCAGCAGCGGTGTGACCCGCGTGGTCGACCGCCTCTGCGACCGCGGGCTCGTGGTGCGCCAGGCCTGCGACACCGACCGGCGGACGACGTACGCGGTCGTGACCGAGCGCGGCCAGGCCCTCCTCGCGGAGATCCTCCCGGCCCACCTGGACTTCATCGAGACCTGGCTGCTCCAGCCGCTGCGGGCCGGGGGCGACGAGTCGCTCGCGACGTTCGTGCAGGCCCTGCGCCGGGTGCGCGACCACGTCGTGCCCTGCGCCACGGCGGGCAGCGCGGGACCGCTCTCCCCCGGCTGCCTCTGAGCCCAGGCCGGCGTCGAGGTCGCAGCGAGGGTCAGCCAGGCAGGCGCTCGCGCAGGAAGGCGATGTCGGCGCCCTGACCCGCCGCACCGCCCGGGGTCTCCACGACCACCGGTGCGCCCGCGGCCGCCACGACCGCGACGATGTCGTCGCCGTCGATCGAGCCCGAGCCGAAGTTGGCGTGCCGGTCGGCCCCGGAGTCGAAGGCGTCCCGCGAGTCGTTGGCGTGCACCAGGTCGATGCGCCCGGTGATCGCCTTGACCCGGTCGACGACCCCGGCGAGCTCCTCCCCGCCGGCGTGCGCGTGGCAGGTGTCGAGGCAGAACCCCACCTTGGCCAGGACGTCCGCCTCGACCCGGTCCTCGAGGACCTCCCACAGCCGGGCCACCCGGTCCAGCCGGCGGGCCATCGCGTTGCCTCCGCCGGCGGTGTTCTCGATCAGCACGGGAAGCGGCGGGTCGAAGCGCTCGAAGGTCTTGGCCCAGTTGTCGAAGCCGCCCTCCGGGTCGTCGTCCCTGAGCACGTGCCCCCCGTGCACGATCAGCCCCTCGGCGCCGCACTCGGCGGCCAGCGCGGCGTGCTGCTCGAGCAGCTTGCGGCTGGGGATCCGGATCCGGTTGTTGCTGGTGGCCACGTTGAGGACGTACGGCGCATGGATGTAGAGGTCCACCCCCGCGGCGGCCGCATCGGCGCGCAGGCCGGCAGGCCCTCCTGCGTAGGCGACCGTGGGGGCCTTCCACCCCTGCGGGTCGCCGAGGAAGGTCTGCACCAGGTCGGCCTTCCGGGCGGTCGCCTCGGCGAGCGGGTCGGCCTGGTCGACGTGGGCTCCGATGCGCAGTCCGGTCATGGAACCGACCCTACGACCGCCCCCGGACAGCCGCTGAGGACGTACGACCACCTGTCTTTCATGATCATGAACGTTCCGGTCAGCAAGAGGTGACCCCAAGGTTCACGATCATGGAACCGCGGGGTTGATGGGCGTCCACGGGCAGCGGTGGCTGTGGACGACGATTCGGCGCTGTCGCTGCGGGCCGGTAGTCTCTGCACCTGGTCGGCGGCCCTGGTGCCCGTATCAGTGCCACCGGCCGACGCAGTAGCCCTCCTGCCACGGAGAGACCGTGGCCGCTCGAGTCCAGAGGAGGTGGGTTGTCCGCATGCGTCACTACGAACTGATGGTGATCCTCGACCCCGACGTCGAGGAGCGCACCGTCGCTCCCGCTCTCGACCAGTTCCTGTCCGTCGTGAAGAAGGACGGTGGCAACGTCGAGAAGGTCGACATCTGGGGACGTCGCCGGATGTCCTTCGAGATCGCCAAGAAGAGCGAGGGCATCTACGCGGTCGTCGACCTCCAGGCCGAGCCCGCGACCGTCAAGGAGCTCGACCGGCAGCTGAACCTCAACGAGGCCGTGCTGCGCACCAAGGTCATCCGCCCCGACCAGCGCTGAGCGAAGGAGCCAACCGAACATGGCTGCAGGCGACACCGTCATCACCCTCGTCGGCAACCTCGTCGACGACCCCGAGCTGCGCTTCACCCCCAGTGGCGCGGCCGTGGCCAAGTTCCGCATGGCCTCGACCCCGCGGTACCTCGACAAGACCACCAACGAGTGGAAGGACGGCGAGAGCCTCTTCCTCACGTGCAACGTCTGGCGCCAGGCGGCGGAGAACGTCGCCGAGTCGCTCCAGCGCGGCATGCGGGTCATCGTGCAGGGCCGCCTCAAGCAGCGGTCGTACGAGACCAAGGAGGGCGAGAAGCGCACCGTCTACGAGGTCGAGGTCGACGAGGTCGGCCCGAGCCTGCGCAGCGCCACCGCGAAGGTCAACAAGACCCAGCGCGGCGGCGGTGGCGGCGGCTTCGGCGGCGGTGCCGTCGACAACGACCCGTGGGCCTCGGCGGCACCGGCTTCATCGGCGCCGGCCAGCAGCGGCGCGGGCGGCGGCGGTGGCGGCGGGTGGAACGCACCCGGCACCTCCGACGAGCCCCCCTTCTGATCCACCCGCGTCGCTCCGGCGGCGCGCATCCCTAGTCCGATTGACCATCCCGGCCACCGAGCCGGGCATCCAGGATCTGGAGCACCACGATGGCCAAGCCACCACCCCGCAAGCCCAAGAAGAAGGTCTGTCAGTTCTGCAAGGAGAAGGTCTCCTACGTGGACTACAAGGACACCGGGCTGCTGCGGAAGTTCATCTCCGACCGCGGCAAGATCCGCGCCCGTCGGGTCACCGGCAACTGCACGCAGCACCAGCGTGACGTCGCGACGGCTGTCAAGAACAGCCGCGAGATGGCGCTGCTGCCCTACACCAGCACCGCGCGCTGAGGGGAGCGACACCGATGAAGCTCATCCTCACCCAGGAGGTCTCCGGCCTCGGTGGCCCCGGCGACATCGTCGAGGTCAAGGACGGCTACGGCCGCAACTACCTGATGCCGCGCGGTGCCGCGATCCGCTGGACGCGGGGCGGCGAGAAGCAGATCACCTCGATCCGGCGTGGTCGTGAGGTCCGCGAGGTCCGCGACCAGAGCCACGCGACCGACATCAAGCGCGAGCTCGAGGCGCTGTCGGTGAAGATCCCGGTCCGCGCCGGCGGCGGCGGACGCCTCTTCGGCGCCGTCACGGTCGCCGACATCGTCGAGGCCGTCAGCAAGGCCGGCGGCCCGCAGGTCGACAAGCGGCGCATCGAGATCGGCCAGCCGATCAAGACGGTCGGCGCCCACACGGTGACCGTCCGGGTGCACCCCGAGGTCACGGCCGCGGTGTCGGTCGAGATCGTCCCGGCCTGAGGTCGCACCGACCTTTCGCGACGTACGTCCGACAGCCCCCGCCACCTCCGGGCAGCGGGGGCTGTCGCGCACGCCCGGATAGGTTGCTGCGTCATGAGCGAGTGGACGGCACCTGAGGTGGAGCGGCCCGGCGGGGCGAACATCGCGCCGGAGCGGCAGGCGGTCGAGGAGCTGCTGGAGTACCACCGGGCGACCCTGCTGTGGAAGTGCGGCGGCCTGACCGGCGAGCAGCTGGCACGACGGGCGTGCCCGCCCTCGACGCTCTCGCTGCTCGGCCTGGTCAGGCACATGGCAGAGGTCGAGCGGAGCTGGTTCCGCCAGCGGGTGGCCGGCGAGGAGGTCCCGCGCATCTACGGTGAGTGGGGCGTCGACTTCGACGACCTCGACCCGGCCCACGCGGCGGCGGACTTCGCGACGTACGCCGCGGAGGTCGAGGCGGCCAGGGCGATCCTGGCGTCGCGGGACTACGACGACACCTTCACCTACGAGCACCGGCGGGGCGAGGACACCATCGACATCCGGGCGCTCGCGCTGCACATGATCGAGGAGTACGCGCGGCACAACGGCCATGCCGACCTGCTGCGCGAGGCGGTGGACGGCAGCACCGGCGACTGACGGCACTCTTACCGGTGAGTGGCTGACCGTCGTCACGTCCGGCGCGGCACCGCGGCGCCGGTGACCAGCCAGCGGTCGCCACGCCAGCGAACGACCAGGGTCACCAACCGCGCGAGCATGAACGCGTTGAACGCCCACCACAGCGCGACCAGCCCGCCGTCCGCGGCCTGCACGAGGAGCGCCAGCGGGACGTACGTCGCCAACGTGAGCACCCCGGCCCACGCGAGGTAGCGCCCGTCGCCGGCACCGATGAGGACGCCGTCGAGGGCGAAGACGACACCGCACACCGGCTGGCAGAGCGCGGCAACGACGAGGACCGACGTGAGCAGCTCCCGGACGTCGGCGTCGGCGGTGAAGAAGGGCACGTAGAGCGCGCGCAACGCGACCACCACCAGCCCGAGCAGTACACCGGCCGCGGCGCCCCACTCCACCATCCGGCGGGTGGCCGAGCGCGCACCCTCGGCGTCACCGGCGCCGAGGTAGCGCCCGACGATGGCCTGCCCGGCGATCGCCACGGCGTCGAGCGCCAGCGACAGGAAGAGCCAGATGGTGAAGGCGACCTGGTGGGCGGCCACCGCCGCCGTGCCGATCGACGTCGCGACGTACGTCGTCAGCAGCAGCGCGGCGCGCAACGTCGCGGTGCGGACCACCAGAGGGACACCGGCGCTGGCGGCCGCCCTGATGCCGGGCAGGTCCGGTCGCAGTGGCGCGTGGTGGCGGCGCGCACCGCGCAGCACGACGGCGACGAATGCGGCCGCCATCCCGAACTGTGCGAGCACCGTGCCGAGCGCCGAGCCGGCGACGCCCAGGTCGAGCCCGTAGACCAGGACGACGTTGAGGACGACGTTGACGACCGCGCCGGTCGCGGCGACGACGAGCGGTGTGCGGGTGTCCTGCAGCCCGCGCAGCACGCCGGTCGCGGCGAGCACGACGAGCATCGCGGGCAGGCCCGGGAGGGAGACGCGCAGGTAGGTGAGCGCGTGCTCCGTGACCGCAGCGGACGGATCGAACGCGGCGACCAGCGGCTCAGCGGCGAGCAGGCCGGCAGCGGCCAGCAGCGCCCCGAGGCCGAGCGCCAGCCAGATGCCGTCGACGCCCTGGGCGACGGCGGCACGCAGGTCGCCGGCACCGACCCGGCGAGCCACCGAGGCGGTGGTGCCGTAGGCCAGGAACACGCACAGCGAGATGGCGGTGGCCAGCAGCCCACCGGCGATCGCGACACCGGCCAGCTGCGGGGTGCCGAGGTGGCCGACGATCGCCGAGTCGGCGAGCAGGAAGAGCGGCTCGGCCACCAGGGCGCCGAAAGCCGGGACGGCGAGGCGGAGGATCTCGCGGTCGTGCGGGTGCCGAAGGAGGCTGCCGCGCTCCGACTGCCGTCCGGATGTCGGTCGCACTGTCCGCATCGTAGACAACTGCCCGACTTTTCTGCGGTCCACAGCCGGTGCACGAGATCCGCGCACGCCACCGGCCTGTCCACAGCACCGCGGGCCGCGGCGTCCACACGTCGTCCACAGCGCGTGCACACGATCCGGCCCGCAGTCCACAGCACCCTCCACCTGCTGTGCACACCTCGAGTTGGTCGGTTCGGCGGAGTTGCCTAACGTCCGCGCGGCGAGTCGGGAGAGTTCTGTCCAACCCCACGAGGTCAATGGGGTCAGTGGTCGGGACCTGCGGGTGCTGACGCGTCGACACCACAGTGCCCGGGAGGGCGGAGAGGGGCGGACAGTGAGCATCGTCGAGCTCCCCGGCTCCGCGTCGGCAGGTGCTCTGGTCCGGACCCCGCCCCAGGACCTCGCGGCCGAGCAGTCGGTGCTCGGCGGCATGCTGCTGTCCAAGGACGCCATCGCCGACGTCGTCGAGGTGCTGCGCGGCCACGACTTCTACCGGCCCGCCCACGAGCTGGTCTTCGAGGCGATCCTCGACCTCTACGGTCGCGGCGAGCCGGCCGACGCGGTCACGGTCTCCGCGGAGCTGGTCAAGCGCGGCGAGATGGGCCGGGTCGGCGGGGCGCCGTACCTCCACACGCTCCTGCAGTCGGTGCCGACGGCGGCCAACGCCGGCTACTACGCGCGCATCGTGCGCGAGACCGCGATCCTGCGCCGGCTGATCGAGGCCGGCACCAAGATCGTGCAGCTCGGCTACGCGGGCGACGGCGACGCCGACGACATCGTCGACGCCGCGCAGGCCGAGGTCTACGGGGTCACCGACAAGCGCACGTCGGAGGACTACCTCCCGCTGTCGGCGATCATGGAGGGCGCGCTCGACGAGATCGAGGCGATCGGCTCCCGCGGCGGCGAGATGGTCGGGGTGCCCACCGGCTTCGCCGACTTCGACGAGCTGACCAACGGCCTGCACCCAGGCCAGATGATCGTGGTGGCCGCCCGTCCCGCGGTGGGCAAGGCGCTCGCCCTCGACACCGTGCTGCCCACGCCGACCGGCTGGACCTCGATGGGCGCCGTGGCCGTCGGCGACCTGCTCGTCGGCGCTGACGGGCGGCCCACCCGGGTGGTCGCGGCCACCGAGGTGATGACCGGCCGGCCGTGCTTCGAGGTCGAGCTCTCCGACGGGTCGGTCGTCGTCGCCGACGCCGAGCACCAGTGGTGCACGACGACGTCGACCGGTGGCACCGCGGTCCGCACCACCCGCGAGCTCGCGGCCACGCTGTGGGTCGGGGACGGCGCGGACCGTCGGCTCGCACACGTCGTCCCGGGCGCCGAGGCCCTCGAGCTGCCCCAGGCCGCGCTGGCGGTGCCGCCCTACGTGCTCGGGTCCTGGCTCGGTGCGCGGGTCGCGGGCGAGCCCGCGGTCGCCGAGGTCGCGATGTACGTCGAGTCGGAGCTGGACCCCTCGCTCGTGGAGCCGGCGGTGGCGGGTCTGGGCCTGCGCGACGACCTCCGCGTGCCCGGTGACTACCTGCGCGCGTCCGAGGGCCAGCGCCGCGCGTTGCTCGCCGGCCTGCTGGACCGGGCCGGTGTGGTGACCGTCAGTGGGTGCGTCCAGCTGCCTGGGCTGCCGACCGGGCTGGCCGACGACGTGCGCGAGCTGGTCGTCAGCCTCGGCTACGAGTGCGGGTCCTCCGCCTGTCCCGGTGGCCTCGACGGTGCGGTCCGGCGGGTGCTCGCGTTCTGCGCCAACGAGGATGTCTTCCGGGTCGAGGGCAGGCGACTGGCGCACAAGGAGCGGCGGGCGCTGCGGCCGCCCGCGACCGGTTCCCGTGCCGTCGTCGATGTGCGTCGGGTCGCCAGCGTGCCGGTGCGCTGCGTGCAGGTCGACGCGGCCGACTCGCTCTACCTCGCCGGCCCGACGATGGTGCCGACCCACAACTCGACGCTCGGTCTCGACATCGCCCGCGCCGCGGCCATCAAGCACAACATGGCGACCTGCGTCTTCTCCCTGGAGATGAGCCGCAACGAGATCACCATGCGACTGCTGTCGGCCGAGGCCCGGGTCGCGCTGCACCACATGCGCACCGGCAAGCTGACCGACGACGACTGGACCCGGCTGGCCCGCCGGATGGGCGAGGTCTCCAACGCGCCGCTCTTCATCGACGACTCGCCCAACATGTCGATGATGGAGATCCGGGCCAAGTGCCGCCGGCTCAAGCAGCGCCACGACCTCAAGCTCGTCATCATCGACTACCTCCAGCTGATGCAGAGCGGCAAGCGTGTCGAGAGCCGCCAGCAGGAGGTGTCGGAGTTCTCGCGAGCGCTCAAGCTGCTCGCCAAGGAGCTCGAGGTGCCGGTCGTCGCGATCTCGCAGCTCAACCGTGGTCCCGAGCAGCGCACCGACAAGAAGCCGCAGATGTCCGATTTGCGTGAATCGGGCAGTATCGAGCAGGACGCCGATATGGTCGTGCTGCTGCACCGCGAGGAGCTCTACGAGCGGGAGTCGCCGCGTGCCGGCGAGGCCGACTTCATCGTCGCCAAGCACCGCAACGGCCCGACCGCGACGATCACGGTCGCCTTCCAGGGCCACTACTCACGCTTCGTCGACATGGCGCAGAGCTGACCGAATGGACGTGGCCGGGTACCGGGCGAGGCTGGTCGGCACCGGCCTCGGGCAGTACGCGGACGCGCTCGTCGGCGCGGCGCGGCCCGGCATCCGGCTCGAGGTCGATGTGAGCCTCGACCACCAGGCGGTCGGCGCCAGCCACCTCGGTGGTGACCCCGACTTGCCGCCGGGTTCGGAGTGGCCACGCAAGAACGGAGCGCCCCTGAGCTTCGTGGGGCAGCTCGACCTGGGCGAGGTCGCGCGCCTTGACGACGAAGGGGTCCTGCCGAGCGACGGGCTGCTGTCGTTCTTCTACGACGCCACCACGCAGGAGGCGTGGGGGTTCGACCCGGCCGACCGTGGCTCGTGGGACGTCCGGCACCTGCCGGCGGGGCAGCAGCTGCGGCGGACGCCCGCGCCGGAGGACCTGGAAGCGAGGGGCCGGCTGAAGGGGGTCGGCTGGCGACCGCGCGCCGAGCTGTGCGCCATGCCTTTCGAGTCGCGCCTCGTCGAGCGGCTAGGCATGTCCACAGAGGAGCTGGATGCATACGGCGACCTGCTCGAGGCCGGTGACGAGGCGATCCATCGCGCGCTGGGCCACCCCGACCCCGTCCAGGGCGAGATGCAGCTGGAGTGCCAGCTCGCGTCGAACGGCGTGTTCGTCGGCGGACCCGAGGGATATCGCGACCCGCGTGCGCTCGACCTCGGACCCGGCGCGGACGACTGGCGTCTGCTGCTCCAGGTCGACTCGGACGACGCGGCGGACATGATGTGGGGCGATGCGGGACGGATCTACTTCTGGATCCGCGACCAGGACCTGCGGGCCGGCAGGTTCGAGCACTGCTGGGTCATCCTCCAGTGCAGTTAGCGGGGCCTGGCGAGGATGACCCGGTGCCACCGCATCCGTCCGCACCGGAGCTGCTGACCCTGCACGCCCTCCGCATCAAGGGCGTCGCCGAGCCTGCGGCCGTCGCGCGCCGGTTCACCCTGGACCGCGACCAGGTCGACGAGCTGCTCCTCGACTTCGAGGCTTACGGCTGGGCCTACCGTGCCGAGTTCGCCGGCACCGGCGGCTGGACGTTGACCGGCAATGGCAAGGCGGAGGACGAGCGGCAGCTCGCGACCGAGCTGGCCGACTGCGGCGGCCGGGGCGCGGTCACGAGGGTGCACGCCGCCTTCGGGCCGCTCAACGCGCACTTCCAGGAGACGGTCACGCGCTGGCAGGTCCGTCCGATGCCCGGAGACGACCTGGCACGCAACGACCACACCGACCACCGCTGGGACGACCGGGTCGTCGACGCGCTCGCGGTGCTCGGTCGCCGGCTCGTCCCGCTCGACACCGCGTTGGGCGACGTGCTCGCCCGGTTCACGGGCTACGCGCAGCGCTACTCCGCGGCGATAGAGCGCGTCGAGCGCGGTGAGCACGGCTGGGTCGACGGGATCGGCATCGACTCGTGCCACACCGTCTGGTTCGAGCTCCACGAGGACCTGCTAGCCACCCTCGGCATCGAGCGCGGCCACGAGGGCTGAGGCGGCAGGGCCCACGACCTGTGCCACCCTTCGGTCCGTGGCCGAGGCACCCGTCGTCGTTGTCGGAGCGGGTGCGGCGGGGCTGGCAACCGCAGCGGCACTGCGCGAGCACGGTCGCGACGTCCAGGTGCTCGAGCGCCTGCTGGAGATCGTGCGGACGACGAAGGGCAACCCCAACGTCGACACGGTCCCAGACGACGTCTGGTCGCGGGTCCGCATTGCGCTGGTAGAGAAGGGCATGAGCCACCGGGAGTTCGCAGCCGCGCTCGGCACCCGGTTCTCCGGCAGCACGATGTGGAAGCACGGGCCGAGCAGGGAGCGTCTGGGTCGAGTCGCGGCTTTCCTGGCGACGCCGATCTCGAGATGCTGGCGACCAACGACATCCTGACGAAGCCCGAGGCGGACCGCGGCGGCGGGCGGCATTGACAGGGGGCTCTGCCGGGCGCATGAAGGAAGGGCAGCCGTCCGAAGGCAGTCGATCCTGCGGGCCGGACCAGGCGGCGCCGGTCACGGTGGCGAGGACGGTGCGACGCCGCCCTCGACCTATTCGGAGGCGTGGACCGTGAACGCATTGCGTGCACGACTCGTAGCAGCGGCATCGGCGGTGCGGTGTTGCTCGCCGCCGCCGCAACGACAACGGTGGCGAACGCCGGCGCAGACGGCGACAGCAGTTCCATCAGGGAGCGACTCAGTGGCTACCAGGAGGACCCGCTGACCCTCTCGACGACGGGCACTGGCCGGTTCGCCGCCACGGTGAACACGGCGACACAGGAGATCCACTACCGGCTCAGCTACTCAGGCCTGGAGGGGAACGTCCTGCAGGCGCACATCCACCTGGGCCAGCGTGCGCAGAGCGGCGGGATCAGCGTCTTCCTCTGCACCAACCTCGGCAACGGCCCAGCCGGCACGCAGCCCTGCCCGGCGGCGCCCGCCACCATCACCGGCGTTCTCCGGCCGGCCGACGTCATCGGGCCGGGTGCCGCGCCCACTGCTCAGGGCATCACCGCCGGACAGTTCTCCGAGCTGGTGAAGGCAATCCGGTCGGAGGTCACCTACGTCAACGTGCACTCCAGCCTCTACCCCGGCGGGGAGATCCGCGCCCAGCTCGCAGACTGAGCGCACCTGCGCGACGCTGACGGGTGACAGCTCGACCGAGCCGTTGCCGGCTGTGTGACACCCTCCACCGGTGACCTCGGCACCGATCGTCGTGGTCGGAGCGGGTGCGGCGGGGCTGGCAACCGCAGCGGCACTGCGCGAGCACGGTCGCGACGTCCAGGTGCTCGAGCGCGCCGACCGGGTCGGGGCGGCGTGGGCGGCGCGCTACGACAGCCTGCAGCTGCACACCGTCCGCTGGCTCTCCGGCCTGCCGGGGCTGGCGATCCCGCGGCGCTACGGCAAGTGGGTGGCGCGCGACGACCTGGTCAGCTACCTGACGACGTACGCCCGGAAGGGCTCGCTCGAGCCCGAGCTCGGCACCACCGTGGAGCGCATCGACCGCACCGACACCGGGTCCGGGTGGCTGGTGCGCACCGAGGACGGCGACCGGGCCGCGAGCCGGGTGGTGATGGCGACCGGCTACAGCCACACGCCGCGGCGCCCGACCTGGCCGGGCGTCGAGACCTTCACCGGCGACCTGCGCCACTCGGCCGACTACCGCGAGCCGTCGGCCTATGCGGGCAAGCACGTCCTCGTCGTCGGCGCCGGCAACTCGGCCACCGAGATCGCCCTCGACCTGCTGGGTGCCGGCGCCCGGGTCACCCTGTCGGTCCGCACGCCGCCCAACATCGTGCGACGCGACACCCTCGGTGTCCCGAGCCAGGTCTTCGGCATCGCGATGAAGCGGGTGCCGGAGCGCCTCATGAACCCGCTCACCGCGACCCTGCGGCGGATCAGCGTGCCGGACCTCTCGGCTCAGGGGCTGCCCGCGGCGGCGAACCCGTATACGCAGTTCCGCCAGTCGGGAACGGTGCCGATCCTCGACACCGGCATCGTCGACGCGGTGCGGACCGGCCGCATCCCCGTCGTCGCAGCGACCGAGTCGATCGACGGACCTGACGTGCACCTCGCCGACGGCGCCACCGTCCGACCCGACGCCGTGGTCGCGGCGACCGGCTTCACCACCGGCCTCGAGCCGGTCGTCGGGCACCTCGATGTCCTCGACCGGCGCGGCGTCCCCTTGGTGCACGGTGCCGACGACCTGCCGTCCGCCCGCGGGCTGCACTTCGTCGGCATCAAGGCCGAGCTGTCGGGCCTGCTGCGCGAGATCGGCCTCGAGGCGCGTGCCGTCGGTCGCGCGCTGGCCACCGCCGACTGACCGGACCGGCTACTTCGGCGGCAGCGACAGGGCGAAGGCCGCGCCGCGCTCCACCCAGGTGCGCAGGTCGGCGTCGGACGAGATCCCCGGTGCGTCGACGAGCAGCCAGCCCTTCGACGTGCGCCCGCCCATCTCGAAGGGCCGGGCACCCGGCTCGGTCAGCGCCTGCGCCACGTCGTCTGGTGGCAGCCGGACCAGCAGCGACTCCTTCTGCACGCCGACCGCCATGTTGCCGGCGAGCATGAGCCCGACGCCGCCGAACAGCCGCTTCTCGACGACCTCGGGGTTGTCGCCCACCACGTCCTGCAGCATCGCGCTGGCCCGGCCGGCCAGCTCCGCGTCGTACGCCATCTCGACCTCCGAAGGGACGTCCCGGCTCGCCACGCTCACCGCCGGCGACCATCGTGGCCTCATCCAAGCGGGTGAGACGCGTCAAGCAAGCGGCCGGTCCCGTCGATGACCCGGACATGACCGTTGTGGGCCAGGTGGCCGCGATCGACGAGCAGCGTCCGGCGGACGCGGCTCGGCCGGTCCCTGCGCCCGCCGCGCCACAGGGCAGGTCGGTGCCGGCGACGACGCTGCGTCCCCCACCGCAGCGCGTCCCGGAGCTCGCCCACCTGGATCTCAAGCGGCTGCGCACCTACCGGCGCACGCTGCTCGAGGAGGAGCTGCGAACGTCCTACTGGCGCCGGCTCATCCAGGCACGTCGCGACCTGCTGCGCGCCGACTCGGCGCTCGGCGACCGCATCGCCCTGGCGGACGCCCTCACCGAGCAGCGTGGCACCGTCGGCCGGCAGGTCATCCTGTCGCTGCACCCGGACGGCGGCATGCCGATCCTCCCGCACCTGCCCGAGCTGTGGGCCAGCGGCGCGAACGGCACCGACCCGGAGGAGCGCGCGAAGCTCTTCGCCAGGCTCACCTCCGCCGAGAGCGTCCTCTCGTCCTACCGGGAGGCGCTCCACAAGCGACTCGACCGAGCGACCGCCGAGCTGGTCGCCCGCTACCACCAGGACCCGAGTGCCTGCCTCGTCGCTCTCGAGGCCGGCCGCTAGTCCGTCAGCGACCCCGCGGGCCGCGGCCTAGGGTGTGGCCCATGGACGACGGCAACGAGGCCGCACCGCGGCTGCGCGGCGCGCTGGACGGGATCCCCACCTACCGGCCGGGTCGCCCCGCGGCGGCGCGCGACGGAGCGCCGGCCTACAAGCTGTCGTCCAACGAGAACCCCTACCCGCCGCTGCCGTCGGTGCTCGCAACGGTGCGCGAGGGCGCGGAGTCGTTCAACCGTTACCCCGACATGTTCGCGACCGGCCTCACGGCTGCGATCGCCGAGCGCTTCGACGTGCCGGTGACGCACGTCGCGACCGGGACGGGGTCGGTGGGTGTGCTGCAGCAGGTCGTGCAGTCCACGGCGACCGAGGGCGACGAGGTCGTCTACGCCTGGCGTTCGTTCGAGGCCTACCCGATCGTGGTGCAGGTCTCCGGGGCCCGGTCGGTGCGGGTCCCGCTCCTGCCCGACGAGCACCACGACCTCGACGCGATGGCGGGCGCGGTCACCGACCGGACGCGCCTGGTGCTGGTGTGCTCGCCCAACAACCCGACCGGCACCGCGGTCCGCCGCGACTCCCTCGAGCGGTTCCTCGACCGCATCCCGCCGCACGTGCTCGTCGTGATCGACGAGGCCTACCGCGAGTTCGTGCGCGACGCAGACGTGCCCGACGCGATCGATGTCTACCGCGCGCGCCCCAACGTGGCGGTGCTGCGGACCTTCTCCAAGGCCTACGGCCTCGCCGGCCTGCGGGTGGGCTTCGCGGTGGCGCACGAGCCGGTCGCCGACGCCTTGCGCAAGACGGCGGTCCCGTTCGGGGTGAGCGGGCTGGCCCAGACGGCGGCGGTCGCATCGCTCGCCGCCGAGAGCGAGCTGCTCGAGCGGGTCGCCGCCCTCGTCGAGGAGCGGACCCGCGTGCAGACCGCGCTGCGTGAGCAAGGCTGGTCGCGGGTGCCGGTGTCGGAGGCCAACTTCGTGTGGCTGCGTCTCGGCGACCGCACCGAGGAGTTCGCCGCGGCGTGCGAGGAGGCGGGTGTCGTGGTGCGGCCCTTCGCCGGTGAGGGTGCCCGGGTGTCGATCGGCGAGCCCGAGGCCAACGACCTCTTCCTGCGGGTGGCGAAGGGGTTCGTCGCCGACTGACAGCGGCTGGACGTCGTCCGGGGATCGACGTCGACACACCCGGTTTGGGCCGCCCGCGCGGCGGGTGAGAGGGTCGACACGTGCGCCTCGACCACCTCTCGTACGCGGCCGGACCCGAGGGTCTCGGGGCCTGCGTCCAGCGGCTCGGGTCGGCTCTCGGTGCCGCGTTCCGCGACGGCGGGCTGCACCCGCGCTTCGGCACCCGCAACTTCGTGCTGCCCCTCGCGGGCGGGGTCTACCTCGAGGTGGTCGGTGCGCTCGACCACCCGGCGGCCGACAAGGCGCCCTTCGGCCAGGCGGTGAAGTCGCGCTCCGAGTCCGGTGGCGGCTGGCTCGCGTGGGTCGTCGCGGTGGACGACATCGAGCCGGTGGCGAGCCGGCTCGGCCGGGCCGCCGTGCACGGCCACCGGCGGCGCCCGGACGGTGTCGACCTGTCGTGGCGGCAGATCGGTGTCCTCGACCTGCTCGACGACCCGGCGCTGCCGTTCTTCGTCCAGTGGGAGACCACACCGGACCTGCACCCGAGCATCGACCGGCCGGACGGCGACGGGCCGAAGATCGACCAGGTCGAGATCTGCGGCGACCGCGACAAGGTCATCGACTGGCTGGGCGAGCCGCTGGACGGGATCGACTTCCGGGTCGACTGGGTCGAGGCCGACGAGCCCGGCCTCACCGCGGTCTACTTCGACACGGCGCACAACGGCCTCGTCCGCCTCGACTGACAGCCCGAACGGGGTCGCCGTCCCACCGGCCGGCGCCTAGCCTCGACGGTTGTGTCCGATGCCGAGGTCGACCTGCGCGCCGTCGGGTTCGCGCACGGTCCGCGCACCGTGCTCGCCGACGTGACGGTGACCGTCGGGCCGGCTTCGCGGCTGGCGGTGGTCGGCCCCAACGGCGTCGGCAAGTCGACCCTGCTCGGGCTGGTCGCCGGCGACCTCGTGCCCGAGTCGGGCACCGTCGCGCTGTCGCCGCCGGGCGCAACGGTCGTGCTGCTCCCGCAGGAGCGCGACCGGCGTCCCAGCGAGACCCTGCGCAGCTACCTCGCGCGACGTACCGGCGTGGCGTCGGCGGACCGTGCGATGACCGCGGCCGCCGACGACCTGGCCGCCGGCGCCGCGGGGGCGGACGACGCCTACGCCGCCGCCCTGGACCGGTGGCTCGCGCTGGGCGGCGCCGACCTCGACACCCGCGCTCCCGCGGTGCTCGACCGGCTCGGTCTCGACGCCGCGGTGCTCGACCGCGAGATCGCCACGCTCTCCGGCGGCCAGCTGGCGCGCTGCGGGCTGGCGGCGGTGCTGCTCACCCAGGTCGACGTGCTGCTCCTCGACGAGCCGACGAACGACCTCGACGTCGACGGGTTGACGGCGCTCGAGTCCTTCCTCGCCGGTCGCCGCGGCGCCCTCGTCGTCGTGTCGCACGACCGCGCCTTCCTCGAGCGGGTCGCGACCGAGGTGCTGGAGATCGACGAGTTCACCCGGCGGGGCACGGTCTTCGGCGGTGGCTTCGCGGCGTACCTCGAGGAGCGCGACCGGGCGCGGGCGGCGGCGAAAGCGGCCTTCGAGGCGTACGACGCGAAGCGCTCGGCCCTCGCAGACCGGGCCCGCCGTGACAAGGAGTGGGCCCGCCAGGGCGTCGGTCGGGCGACGAGCGCGAAGGCGCGATCGGCCGAGCCGGACAAGTTCATCCGGCACGCGAACGTGGCCAGCGCGGAGGGCCGGGGTGCGGCCGCTGCGCGAACGCTCCGGGAGCTCGACCGGCTCGACGAGGTGGACGACCCGCGCGAGCCGTGGGAGCTGCGGCTCGCGCTCGACCCTGCCACGCGAGGACCCGAGGACGTGGCCGGGCTGGCCGGCGCCGTGGTGGCGCGCGGCGACTTCCGGCTCGGTCCGGTGGACCTCACCGTGCACCGCGGCGACCGGGTCGCCGTGACCGGTCCCAACGGGTCGGGCAAGTCGACGCTGCTCGGCGCCCTGCTCGGCAGGGTGGCGCTGACCAGCGGCCAGGCGTGGCTCGGCCGCAGCGTCGTCGTCGGAGAGGTCGACCAGGTTCGCCGGACCTTCGACACCGGAGAGCCGTTGGGGGCCGCGTTCCGTACCGCGACCGGTCAGGACGAGGCCGACGCCCGGACGCTGCTGGCGAAGTTCGGCCTCGGCGCCGACGACGTGCTGCGCCCGGTCGGGACCCTCTCCCCCGGCGAACGCACCCGCGCCGACCTCGCGCTGCTGATGGCTCGACGGGCCAACCTGCTGGTGCTCGACGAACCGACGAACCATCTGGACCTGATGGCCATCGAGCAGCTGGAGGAGGCGTTAGCCACGTACGACGGGACCGTCCTGCTCGTGACCCACGACCGGCGCCTGCTGGACCACGTCCGCACCGATCGGCACGTGCACGTCGACGCCGGCCGGGTCCGCGAGGACTGACTCGCCGCTGCCCGCCGGGACCGGTTCCTCGCGCAGCTGCCGCCACGAGTAGACCCCGGCCGCAGCCAGGCCGAGGCCCATCACCGTGAGCGGGATGCGGTAGTCGACAAGGGTCACCGCCACCGCGCCGCCGAGGATCGACAGCAGCTGCGGGACGCCGGCGAAGAGCTCGAAGGCCGTGAACGCCCGGCCCTGCAGCCCGGTCGGGGTCCGGTGATGGATCGCAGTCGTCATGCAGACGATGAGGATCGGCAGGCCGGCGCCGAAGAGCAGCACCCCGGCCGCCACCGGGACGAGCTGGCCGGTCGTCGTCAGGGCGACCCCGACGGCGAGTGACGCGAAGCCCCACGCCATCGGACGGAGCTCGCCGGTGCGCCGGATGATCCCGGTGATGGCGACGCCGGCCAGGATCGCTCCGACGCCCTGCACGGCACTGAGCACGCCGACGAACTCCACCGGCCGACCGAGACCGTCGTCGACGATCGCGAAGTAGGCCGACTCGCTGATCCCGAGCGCCAGCATGCAGATGACGGTGGCGACGACGGTGGTGCGCAGCACGGGGTCGCCCAGCAGGTGACGCCCGCCGGCCGCAGCCTCGACGGTGAAGCGGCCGCCGTGGGGCTCGGGCGCCGGCTCGTCGACCCGCAGCGCGAGCAGGGCCGCGGCGGAGACCAGGAAGGTCGCCGCGTCGAGGATCGCGACCGCCGGGCCGCCGAAGCCGGCGTAGAGCGCCGCGCCCGCGAGCGGTGCCACGAGACGCAGCGCCTCGCGGCCGGTGCCGAGCGAGCCGTTGGCCTGGCCGAGCATCTCTTCGTCGACCATCGCCGGCAGCAGCGCCGAGCGGGCGCTGCTGAAGGCGACCAACGAGGCGCCGTAGAGGAAGGCGACGACGTAGAGCAGCCAGAGGTCCTCGCGGCCGTCGACGAGGAGCAGCAGCAGGACGACGGCTGCCGTCGCGATGTCCGTCACGATCATCACGGTGCGTCGGCGGAAGCGGTCGATGACCACGCCGGCGAGCGGCGCCAGCAGGCTCGGCACGGCCAGCGCGGCGAAGACCGACCCGGCGATGCCGTTGGACCCCGTGAGGTCCTTGGCCCACATCGCGAGCACGATCAGCATCGCCATGTCGCCGAACATCGACAGCGTCTGGCCGGCGAAGAGCAGCCGGAAGTCGCGGTTGCGCAACAGGTCACGCATGGTCGGCAGCGCCTTCGGGACGGGGGAACGCGTGGGCGAACATGTGCACCAGCCGGGCGTCCGAGGGCCGGCTCTCCGGGTCTCGCAGCCTCGCGAGGTAGGGCCGCCACAGGTCGGTGAGCGCCTCTCCCAGCTCGGCCAGCTCCTCGACGGTCAGCCAGCTGCCGAAGTTGCTGTGGATGCTGGCCTCGACCCACTCCGCCGGCAGCTCGGCCTCGCGGGCGACATGCTCGTCGAGCAGCTCTCGGTCGCGCCGGCGCACCTGGGCGGCGAGGGCCGCGCCGGCGGTCTGCACAGCCGGCGAGACGCCCGGGCCGGTCCGCCAGCGGTTGCCCAGTGCGACCGTCCGCCACGGCCGCTGCCGTCCGGTGCCGCCCTCGGCCTCCTCGACGAAGCCGTACTTCGCCAGCGTCCGCAGGTGGAACGAGCACGACGAGGGCGACTCCCCCACCAGGTCGGCGCACTGGGTGGCGGTCAGCGGCCCGCGCAGCGTGAGCTCCTCGAGCAGCCGGAGCCGCAGCGGGTGAGCCAGCGCGCGCATGGCCAGCGGGTCGTCGCCGAGGTCGCGCTGCGGCACGCCGAGGTCGCCGGGCTCGGGCAGCGAGTCATCGATAGGCACCTTTCGAACGTACTCTTTCGAAAGGAGTCGTGCAACCCCTCGCACCTCTGCCGCTGATCAGCGGGCGAGCGGGAGCTCCACGACCGGCCGCAGGCGGGCGGTGCCGGTGGCGTCGACCCGGGCCCGCTCGATGACCAGCTCGGCGGACCGGCCGTGCAGGGTCAGGGTCGCGATCTCGTTGCCGTAGAACGGGCCGGCCAGCTTGGACCAGTCCAGCGGCTGGTGCGGCAGCCGGGCGACCCGGTCGAGCAGGAACCGCGTCGTCTTCTCGGCCGCCCGGCTCCAGGACACCCGGAAGGCCACCTTCATGGCCTTGGGCACGTAGTTGTGCACCGGCGAGCAGGTCAGCTGGTAGACCGACGACCGGACCGAGTCGTCGTGGTAGTCGGCCTGCGCGGCGTACGCGTGATGCACGTCGCCGGACAGGACGCACACCGTGGCCGGCGGCTGGCCGCCGGAGCCGGCGTGGTCCCCCCGGCCGACGCCGGCGAAGAGCTCCGCGAGCCGGTCGAAGGACTTGCGGAAGGCCGCCCAGTGCTCGAGGTCGGCGGCCCGGCGGAACTTCTCCGCGATCCGTGCCATCCGCGGCCCCCGCCTGCCCGCGGCGAGGGTCTCGTTCCAGGCCTCGATGTCGTGCAGGGCGCGCGCGAGCAGCCACGGCAGCGAGGTGCCGACCAGCAGGTGGTTGTACTCGCCCTCGACCTGCGCCTCGACCCACTCGAACTCGCGGTCGGAGATCATCTGGCGGTTGCCCTCGTCGAGCATCCGCCCGCACCGCGAGTCGATGACCAGCAGCCGCACGTCGCCGAGGTCGCGGCGGTAGGACCACTGCGCGCCCTTGCGCCCGTCGGCCTCCTTGTCGGCCGCGGTTGCGAAGTCGCGCAGCATCGGCTCGCAGTCACCGTCGTGCTCGCGCACCTTCTGGTAGAGCCCGTCGTCCGCCAGCGCCTCCGGCGAGAGGTTGCCGATGTGCTGGTAGACCCAGTAGGACGACAGCCCACCGACCACGCGCTCCTGCCACCAGGAGGTCTGCTTCATGTCGGCGCGCCACTCGGCCGAGGTGTTCCAGTCGTCGGCGATGTCGTGGTCGTCGAAGATCATCGACGACGGGATCGTCGACAGCAGCCACCGCACGTCGGGGTCGGTCCAGGACTCCTCGTAGAGCCAGGTGTACTCCTCGAAGTCCTTGATCTGCTCGCCCGGCTCCTGGCTGACGTCGCGTCGGGCGCGGATGCGCGCCTTCGTCCGGTCCGACGTCTCGTCGGCGTAGACCTGGTCACCCAGCAGCAGCAACGCGTCCGGCCACTCCGACTCGGGCAGCGTCGGCATCCGCTTGGCGTAGGTGTCCAGCGCGTCCGCCTCGAACTTGTCGTCGTCGGCGACCGCGTCGGGGCGCGCGTAGCGGCAGGACCCGAAGAGCACCCGGAGCGAGTCCTCCTCGCTGATCGTCCGGATGCGCGAGGGCGGCCGCCGGCCGGCGTCGGCGCCCGCGGGCAGCGGCCAGACCGTCGTGCCGTCCAGCTTGACGTCGTACGCCGTCGAGGAGCCCGGCTCGAGCCCCTCGATGCAGACCAGCGCGTAGTGGTGCCCGGCCACCAGGAAGGTGTCCTCGGTGTGGCCGAGCACCTCGACCGTGCAGGAGCCGTCGGTCTCGACCCAGACGGTTGCGTCGGTGTGTCCGACATGGCGCAGGAGCGGGCCGAGCACCAGCTGCGTCATGTCGGAAGGTCTACCACCCGTTCGTCCGGCGCAACCCGGGCGTCGAGGGGCGAGGCGGTTCCTGACGCCGGCGGCACCGGGGTGTCCCGGCGCGGACGCTCGGCCGTGACGACCAGCCCGACGCCGAGCACGACGACGGCACCACCCATCACCACCGATGCCGTGATCGGCTCGGACAGCACGAGGGCACCGAGCGCGACCGCCACGACCGGGTTGACGTAGGCGTAGGTGGCCGTCAGCGAGATCGGGGCGTGCTGCAGCAGCCACACGTAGGCCGAGAAGGCGACGATCGAGCCGATCAGGACCAGGTAGGCCAGCCAGGCCCAGGCCTCGCCCGCGACGTCACCGAGCGCGAGGTCGCTGCCCTCGCCGGACGCGACACCCACGACCAGCAGCGCGAGCCCACCCGTGAGCATCTCCCAGGTCGTCGCGACGAAGGCGTCGCCCGGGACCGGGATCCGCGAGGACAGGAAGGAGCCCAGGGCCCACGAGGCGGCAGCGCCCACGACGGTGATGAGCCCCCACGTCTCGACCCCGTCGCCGAGCGAGGCGCCCGGGCGCACCAGGACGGCGATGCCGACGAAGCCGACGACGGTGCCGAGCAGGCTCAGCGCTGCCGGCCGGTCACGCGCGGCGAAGCGCAGGCAGACCAGCCACAGCGGGGTCGCGGCCACGAGCAGCGCCGCGATCCCCGACGGGACGGTCTGCTCGGCCACTGCGACGCCGCCGTTGCCGCCGAGGAGGAGCAGGAGCCCGACGGTCGCCGCTGCTCCGAGCTGCCGCGGACGGATCCGCAGCGCGCGAGGACCCTTGCGCACCGCGATCACGGTGCCGAGCAGCAGGCCGGCGAGCAGGAAGCGGGCTCCCATCGCCAGCAGCGGTGGGACGGTCTCCACGACCACCCGGATCGCCAGGTAGGTCGAGCCCCAGACCAGGTAGACGGTGACAAGGGCGACCCACACGGCCAGCACGCTCGGCCGCCGCCCGGTCTCGCCTGTCACGAGCATCAACCCCCTTCGCTGCTGTCACGCTAGACGACGATCAGGGGGACGGCGAGCGCGTTCCAGCCGCTGGAACGACCCAGCCGCAGGTGTGCCCGCACCGACCCGCCCGAAGATCGTTCGCGACGTCTGGGGGCCGGACACGCCGCGGGTACGGCGTGTCGCAAGCCCTGAGGTCGCAAATGGTCAAGATCTGGCAAGCCGGCGTTACGGCCGGTCCGATTTTTCACCGGAACGGGTCTATGGGCTGTCCGTTCTGATACATATAGTGGTGTCGTCATTACGGCACGTGATCACGGGCGAGCAGGGACATCATGATGCGCACCGGCACCCGGCGACGCCGGGGGGCCGCCGACGCCGGCAGCGCGACCGGCGCGGCGACGGCTGTCCTTGCGCTGCTCAGTGCCGGGGCGCTCGCCACCCTGGGCCTGGTGACCGCCGGCGAGATCTCGGGCGGGTTCCCGGGCGGCTTCGGCCTGGGCCAGGGCGCGGCCCCGCAGCCGCCCGGCAAGGTCGTCGTGGCTGGCAAGGACCCCGGCGGTTCCGGCGGCTCGCGCGGGTCCGGCGGCGGGCAGGGCGCCGGCCAGCAGGGCCCCGGCAGCGGGCCGACGCTCGTGCCGCCGCTGCCCGCCGACATCTCCAACGACCTGCCCACCACTGCGGGCGTCGGCGGTCCCGCTGTCTCGCCGTCGACGGACACCCCGGTGACCGACTCCCCCACCGGCCGACCCGACCCCGGACGTCGTGCTGGCGCCCCCGGTCGACCCCGGCCTGCGGATGGTGATGGCGCGCGGCCGGTCAGCCGTCGCGCCGGGGCACACCAAGTCGCCGCAGCCGCTGAGCAATGCCGCCGACGGGCGTGCCCCCGGCAAGGCGCCGTCCGCCGCGCCGGCGACCGCGCCCGCTACGACCACCAAGACCGACGACCGGCCGGCCGTCGTCTTCGCGTCGGCCCCGGCCCCGGCCGTCGCCGCCACGGCCAGTCCGGCCCCCGGTGCGGCCGCCCCCGGGCGCCTCGCCCACGCGGGCAAGGCGCGCGGGAACGGTTCGGAGGCCAAGGCACAGCGAAGGGTCACGCCCACGGTCCCGCCACTGGTCGTGCCCACGCCGGCAGCCACCGCCCTGGCGGCCCCGTCCGCCGGCGGTCCGCCCGCAGGTGGCCCGCCCGGGTTGGCCAAGGGCCTCGCCGACCGCTGACGCGACAGCTCGAGGGGCGCAGCAGCGGGCGCAGTCGGGCCGGTTCGTCGCCAGGGCTGTTCCGCCGGTACCGTTGTCCGACGCGCCACGGTGTGCGGCGCTGCACAGCACCTCAGCTCTCGATCAGCATCAGCCCGACCCCTCCCGGACGGACGCTCGACCAGCGCCCGCCGGGACGACGAGCCCGACGCCGACGGACACGGTGACCCCGTGGCGCCGGCTCGAGCCGACGAGGAGTGCCAGTGACCCAGCTGTCCCAGCCCGCCGAGCCCGAGCTCGTCCAGCTGCTCACCCCGGAGGGCGAGCGGGTCGAGCACCCGACGTACTCCCTGGACCTGAGCGACGAAGAGCTCCGCGGGCTCTACCGCGACCTGGTGCTGGTCCGCCGCGTCGACGCCGAGGCCACCGCGCTGCAGCGCCAGGGCGAGCTCGGCATCTGGGCCAGCCTGCTCGGCCAGGAGGCCGCCCAGGTCGGCTCCGGCCGCGCGCTCGCGCCCGACGACTACGCCTTCCCGACCTACCGCGAGCACGGCGTCGCCTGGTGCCGCGGTGTCGACCCGCTGAACCTGTTGGGGCTCTTCCGCGGGGTCAACCACGGCGGCTGGGACCCGAACGAGAAGAACTTCCACCTCTACACGATCGTCATCGGCGCCCAGACGCTGCACGCGACCGGCTACGCGATGGGCATGCAGAAGGACGGCGCCGACGGCGCGGTCATCGCCTACTTCGGCGACGGCGCCACCAGCCAGGGTGACGTGAACGAGGCGTTCATCTACGCCAGCGTCTTCAACGCACCCGTCGTGTTCTTCTGCCAGAACAACCAGTGGGCCATCTCCGAGCCGATCGAGCGGCAGACCCGCATCCCGCTCTACCAGCGGGCGATGGGCTTCGGCTTCCCCGGCGTCCGCGTCGACGGCAACGACGTGCTCGCCTGCCTCGCGGTCACGAGGGCCGCGCTGCAGAACGCGCGAGAGGGCAGCGGTCCGACCCTCGTCGAGGCCTACACCTACCGGATGGGCGCGCACACGACGTCCGACGACCCGACGCGCTACCGGCTGACCGACGAGCTCGAGTCGTGGAAGCTCAAGGACCCGATCGAGCGCGTGAAGGCCTACCTGGTGCGGACCGGCAAGGCCGACCAGGCCTACTTCGACGCGCTCGAGGTCGAGTCCGACGAGCTCGCGGCCCACGTCCGCAAGGGCTGCCTCGAGATGGTCGACCCGGAGCCGCTGTCGATCTTCGACCACGTCTATGCCGACGAGCACTCGCTCGTCGAGGAGGAGCGCGAGCAGTTCGCCGCCTACCTGGCCACCTTCGAGGAGGCGCACTGATGGCGCAGATCACTCTCGCCAAGGGCATCACCATGGGCCTGCGCAAGGCCATGGAGAACGACCCCAAGGTGCTCGTCATGGGCGAGGACGTCGGCAAGCTCGGCGGCGTCTTCCGGGTCACCGACGGACTGCAGAAGGACTTCGGTGAGGACCGGGTCATCGACACCCCGCTCGCCGAGTCGGGCATCGTCGGCACCGCGATCGGCCTGGCCCTTCGTGGCTACCGCCCGGTGTGCGAGATCCAGTTCGACGGCTTCGTCTACCCGGCATTCGACCAGATCGTCAGCCAGCTGGCCAAGATGCGCGCCCGCGCGCTCGGCAAGGTGTCGCTGCCGGTGGTCATCCGCATCCCGGTCGGCGGCGGCATCGGCGCTGTCGAGCACCACAGCGAGTCCAACGAGGCCTACTTCGCGCACACTGCCGGCCTGCGGGTCGTCGCCTGCTCCAACCCGGTGGACGCCTACGTCATGATCCAGCAGGCGATCGCCTCCGACGACCCGGTCATCCTGTACGAGCCCAAGCGCCGCTACTGGGAGAAGGCCGAGCTCGACGAGTCGATGTCGCTGGACGAGGCGCTGCCGATGTCCGCGGCGCGGGTGATCCGGGAAGGCACCGACGTCACCGTGGTGGCGTACGGCCCGATGGTGAAGACCGCCATCGAGGCGGCGACGGCTGCCGGGGAGGAAGGCACCTCGCTCGAGGTCATCGACCTCCGCTCGCTCTCGCCGCTCGACATGCCCGTCCTGCGCGCGTCGGTCGAGAAGACCGGGCGCATGGTGGTCGTCCACGAGGCCCCGGTCTTCGGCGGGCTCGGTGCCGAGGTGTCCGCCCGCGTGACCGAGGCGTGCTTCTACTCGCTCGAGGCGCCGGTGATGCGAGTCGGCGGCTTCGACACGCCCTACCCGCCGAGCCGGGTGGAGGAGGACTACCTCCCCGACCTCGACCGCATCCTCGACGCCGTCGACCGTTCCCTCGCGTTCTAGGAGAGCCTCGTCCCGATGAAGCAGGTCAAGCGATGAAGCAGTTCAAGCTCCCCGACGTCGGTGAGGGTCTGACCGAGGCCGAGATCGTGTCCTGGAAGGTCAAGCCCGGCGACACGGTCAAGGTCAACGAGATCATCGTCGAGATCGAGACCGCCAAGTCGCTCGTCGAGCTGCCGTGCCCCTTCGCGGGCACCGTGACCGACCTGCTCGTGCCCGAGGGCACGACCGTCGACGTCGGCACCCCGATCATCACCGTCGACGACGGCAGCGGTGCGGCGGCGCCACCGGCGCCGGCAGCGCCGCCGCGCGACGACATGGCACCGCCTGTCCCGGAGGACCCGACCGACCCCTCGATGATCGACACGCCGCGTGAGGACGAGGCGGTCGAGCCCGGCCTGATCGGGGGACCGGCTCCTGGCGGGCGGACGTCCGTGCTGGTCGGCTACGGACCGCGCACCACCTCGGCGACCCGCCGCCCGCGCAAGGGCGCGGGGGCACCCGGCGCGACGCCGGCGGCCGCGTCCGCCGCCGCGGCGCAGCAGGCCGTGCAGACGTCGATGATGACCACGCCGACGCCGGTCCGGGAGCCCGAGCTCGAGCACGCCGCCGAGTCGGCGCCGGCGCACACCGTCGGCGACCCGGTGGCCGGCAACGGCGTGCGGGTGCTGGCCAAGCCGCCGGTGCGCAAGCTGGCCAAGGACCTCGGTGTCGACCTCGGAACGGTGACCCCGTCGGGCGAGGGAGGCGTGGTCACCCGCGCCGACGTCGAGGCCGCCGCGGGCGCCCCCGCGCAGCCGGCAGGCGGTGCGCACCGGGCGCCGGCTGCCGCTGGGCAGCGCGAGACACGGGTGCCGGTCAAGGGCGTGCGCAAGATGACCGCGCAGGCGATGGTGCAGTCCGCGTTCACCGCACCGCACGTCACCGAGTGGGTCACCGTCGACGTGACACGGACCATGGAGCTCGTCGAGCGGCTGCGCACCGACCGCGACTTCCGGGATGTCAAGGTCAGCCCGCTGCTCGTCGTGATGAAGGCCCTGCTCCTCGCGGTGAAGCGCAATCCGGACATCAACGCGGCATGGGACGAGGCCGCCCAGGAGATCGTGGTCAAGCACTACGTGAACCTCGGCATCGCCGCAGCCACCCCGCGTGGCCTCGTCGTCCCCAACATCAAGGACGCCGACCAGATGTCGCTGCGTGAGCTCGCCGACGCCCTCGGCGGGCTGGTCGAGACGGCGCGCGCCGGTCGCACCCAGCCGGCCGACATGTCCGGCGGGACCATGACCATCACCAACGTCGGCGTCTTCGGCGTGGACTCGGGCACCCCGATCATCAACCCCGGCGAGTCGGCGATCCTGTGCTTCGGCCAGGTGCGCGAGATGCCGTGGGTCGTCGACGGCGAGCTCGCGGTCCGGCAGGTCACGCAGGTCTCGCTGTCCTTCGACCACCGGCTCGTCGACGGCCAGCTCGGCTCGATGTTCCTGGCCGACATCGCCCGTGTGCTGGAGGACCCGGCGACCGCGCTGCTCTGGTGAGGAGTCGTCCGCAGGGATGACGCGCCGGTCCGACCGGCGGACGACGAAACCCCAGCCCGCGGGCCGACGACCGCGCGACCGGACCGACGCATGCTCCTCGAAGGGACGACCACCGTCCCCCCGAGAGGAGCCCGTCGTGAACCCGCACTCCACCAGCATCGCCCTCGAGCTCGTCCGCCTGCGCCAGGACGAGGTCCGTCACCAGGTCCGCGGACACCGCCGACGCTGGCGTCGCTGACCTTTCGCTCGCCCGACGACGCCCGGTCCCCGCAGGTCTGCGGGACCGGGCGTCCTGCGTGGGGCCCCCCGGCGTGAACCGGTTCGGGGCCGCCGTCCGACAAGGGGATGACGCACCTCTTGCCGGAAGGAACCGCCATGGCCGCCCGCCGCCGAGCTCTCGCGCTCGCCGCTGTCATCTGCTCGCTCCTGGTCGCCGCTCCGGCGGTCGCCGCGATGCGCACCGCGACGCCGGACGTGAGCACGCACCGCGCCTTCCAGCCGGTCTCGTCGGCCACCACGGCGTTCACGTACGACGAGAACGGGGTCCCGCAGGGCGCCATGGCGTCCGTGGAGGCCTTCTACCTCGGTGACGGCTCGACCGCGGTCACCCTGGAGCTGCGCGGTCTGGCTGCCTTCCGGACGTACGGCGCACATGCCCATGTCGGGGCCTGCTCGGACGCACCGACCGGGGCCGGCGGGCACTGGCACTTCCCGGGGACCGAGGGAGACTCCCTCGAGCAGCGCGAGATCTGGCTCGACGTGACCACCGACGAACAGGGCTACGCGAAGTCGGTGGCCCTGCGGTCCGACAGCATTCCGTCCGGAGACCGCCCGATGTCGATCGTCGTGCATGCCCTGGCGACCGATCCGACGAGCGGACTTGCCGGCGGCCGGCTCGCCTGCGTCACCGTCCCGTTCTGACCGACTCGTGCCCACGACGACCCTGCCGAGGACCACAGTGATGACCGTGATGGTGACCGGGACCGCCGAGCGCGATGACGCGGCGCTCGTCCGCGCGGTCGCTGATGGCGACCGCCGGGCCCTCGAGGTGCTCTACGAGCGGCACGCGCCGTGGCTTGTGCTCCGGCTGACGAGGCGCTGCAACGACCGGCACCTCGTGGACGAGGCCGTGCAGGACACGTTCGTGGCGGTGTGGCAGGGCGCCCGTCGCTGGGACGGCCGGGGCGAGGTCGCGGCGTGGGTGTGGGGGATCGGGATCCGGCGGCTGATCGACCAGCTGCGACGGGCTCCCCGGCCGACGGCGGAGCTCACCGGAGGGGTGACGCACGACGCCGAGCCGTCGGCCGAGGACCGGGTGCTCGTGGGGGTGGAGTACGGCGACCTGGCCGGTGCGCTCGAGCGGCTCTCACCCGAGCTGCGGGCGGTCGTGCAGGCCACGGTGCTCGACGGGCTGACCACCAAGGAGGCCGGCCGGCTGCTCGGCATCCCCTCCGGGACGGTCAAGACACGGATGATGCGCGCGAAGGCGCAGATGCGGGAGGCACTGGCATGACCGGCACCGGCTCGGGGCACGACCTGCCCCTCGACGACGAGGCGCAGGCCTGGCACCTCGAGGACGACGCGCTCTCCCGCTACGCGACCGGCCGGGTCAGCGCCGCTGTCGCTGCCTCGGCCGAAGCGCACCTCACGACCTGCTCGGCGTGCCGCTCGCGGCTGGCTCCTGCCGTCCCCGTCGAGCGGCTCGACGCGATCTGGGACGAGGTCGACGACCGGGTGGACACCCTGTCCCTTCCCCTGTTCGAGCGGGCCCTGGTCCGGCTCGGCATGGGCGAGGACACCGCGCGGCTGTTGGCCGCCACCCCGTCCCTCACCGTGCCCTGGCTGGCGGCGGTCGCGGCCTCGGCCGTCTTCGCGGCGGTCGCCGCGGACGCGTCCAGCCGGGGCCTCTTCGCCTTCCTGACCCTGGCCCCGATGCTGCCCGTCGCGGGTGTCGCAGCGGCGTACGGGCGCGACGCCGACCCGGCGCACGAGATCGCGGTCGCCTCGCCCTACTCGATGCTGCGGCTGCTCCTGCTGCGCAGCCTCACGGTCGTCGCGGCGACCATCGTCCTGACCGGTCTGGCCGGCCTGCTGCTCGCCGACCACGGCTGGGCGGCTGCCGGCTGGCTGCTCCCGGCCGCTGCCCTGACTGCGGCGACCCTGCTCCTGTCGACCCGGCTCACACCCGTCTGGGCAGCTGCCGGCGTGCTGGGGACCTGGGTCGGCGGCGTCGGGATCGCCTGGCAGTCGACCGGTTCCCGGCTGGCCGCCTTCGGCGAGGCCGGGCAGGTGGTCGCCGTGACCGTCACCGTCGTCTGTCTCACGCTGCTGGTCCTCCAGCGGCACACCTTCGCGTTCGACTCGAGGAGGACCGCATGACCGGCGTCATCGCGGACGAGGTCGCCAAGACCTACGGCCGCACCACTGCCCTCGCCGGGGCGACGTTCTCAGCAGGCACCGGCGTCACCGGCCTGCTCGGACCCAACGGCGCCGGCAAGACGACGCTGCTGCGGATCCTCGCCACCGTCACGTCCCCGGGCTCCGGGCGGGTCCGGCTGCTCGGCCGCGACCCACGCGACGCCCAGGACCGCCTGGAGATCCGGCGCAGGCTCGGGTACCTGCCGCAGGAGCCGGGCTTCCACCGCGGGTTCACCGTCACCGAGTTCGTCGACTACGTCGCGATCC
The DNA here is from genome assembly GCA_963762865.1 of uncultured Actinomycetota bacterium. Taxonomy (GTDB): domain Bacteria; phylum Actinomycetota; class Actinomycetes; order JACCUZ01; family JACCUZ01; genus DATHAP01. Next base: position 87,093 of record CAVXNC010000003.1, on the reverse strand, counting down.
TCAAGGAGATGACCGGCCGGCGCGAGCGTCGCGACGAGGTGCGCCGGGTCGTCGACCTGGTCGGCCTCACCGCCGTGGCGGACCGCAAGATCCGAGCGCTCTCCGGCGGCATGCGTCGCCGGGTGGGGGTCGCGCAGGCGCTGCTCGGTGATCCGGAGCTCGTCGTGCTCGACGAGCCGACGGCCGGGCTGGACCCGGAGCAGCGGCTGCGCTTCCGCGACCTGGTGTCCCGGATCGGCGAGGGGCGCACCGTGATCCTCTCGACGCACCAGACGGAGGACGTGGCGGCGCTCTGCCCGCACGTCGTGGTCCTCGACGCCGGCCGCACGGTCTTCGACGGCACACCGGCCGGGCTGACCAGCACTGCGGAGGGCCACGTGTGGCTGTCGGCCGAGCGGTCACCGGCCGCCCGGCTGGCCTGGCGGACCGCCGACGGCGACGTACGCAACATCGGCGACGAGGTGCCAACCGGCGCGCGCCCGCTGCGCCCGACGCTGGAGGACGCCTACCTGCTGCTCGTCGGCGAAGGCGCGGCGACGGATGTGGCCGCGTGAGCACGGCGCACGACGTGCTCGGCGCGCGACCCGAGGCCGGGCCGCGGGCGAGGCTGTCGACAGCCAGCAGCCTCGAGAACGTCATCGACCTGGCGCGCGTGCAGTCCCGACGGATCCTGCGGCACCCTGCCATGCTCCTCAGCCTCGGCTGGCTGCTCGCCGGGGTCGGGTTCGCTCTTCCGGACACCCCGTACGAGCGCTACTCGGCGGCGACCGGGCTGCTCATCTTCCTCGCCGGTCCGTCCACCTTCTTCGCCTCGAACCTGGTCGCTACCTCGGAGCGTCGCAGCGGGGCCGACGACTGGACGCCCGCGCTGCCGATGCCTCCCCTGCGGCGGACGTCGGCGCTGCTGCTCTCCGGAGTCGCGGCCGCCGCCGCAGCGCTCGTCCTGGACCTGCTGCTCATCGCCGTCAGCGGGCCCGGTCAGGTCGGGCCGGCTCTGCGCTGGGCGCACGTCGCCACCGTCCCGGTCGCGGTCCTTGGTGCGGCGGTGCTCGGCGTGGCCGTGGCCCGGCTGCTGCCGTGGCCGGGTGCCCCGCTCGTCGTGATGGTCGGCCTGGTCGCCGCCAACGTCTGGACCAACGACCACTACCCCTACCTGGGGCTCTACGTCGACTTCGCCGTGTGGACCGGCACCGACGCGGTCCCGGCGATGAACCCGGGCTCGCCGGGCTGGCACCTGGTCTACCTGGTCGCCCTGGTGGGGCTGGCCGCGTGCGGCGCGCTGCTCCGGGACGCCACCCGGCGGTGGCTGCCCTTCGTGGGCGGCGGGGTCTGCGCGGCGGTCGCGCTCGTCGCCGGCGCACTGCAGCTGTGAGCCCGGCCCTCGCGGGGGTGCGCGGCCGACAGCTGCGGGCCGCCGCCGAGCCGCTCGTGCGGGCGGTCCGCTGGCAGCCGGTGCTGGTGGTCGCCGGGCTCACCGCACTCCTGCTCTGGTGGCAGTGGGGCGACCTCGAGGACGCGACCGTGGCCATCTGGCTGCTGCGCGGCCTGGCCCTGATGCTGGCCGCCGCCCTGCCCTTCGGGCTCGACGACGGCTCGCGGGCCACGCTCGCTGCGTCCCCGACACCGCTGTCGTCGCGCACCGCCGGTCCGCTGCTCCTTGTGGTCCTGCCGGCGTCCTTGGTGTGGGCCGTGGCCTGCTGGGTCGTGTCCCGTCCGGGAGCAGACGTCCCGGTCGGCGGTCTCACTCTCGAGGCGCTCGCGCTCGGCGCCTCGTCGACGGCCCTGGCCCTGTCGCTGTGCCGCTGGCGGGACGTCACCGACCCGGGCGCACTCACCGCACCCGTGGTCGTCGCGCTGGGACTCGTTCTGCCGCAGCTCCCGAGATGGGCCGCGATCGTCGTGCCGCCCGGCCCAGGCTGGGAGAGCGCCCACCTCCGCTGGCTCGCCGTCCTCGCAGCAGCCGTCCTGCTGGCGGGCGTCGCCATGTCGGATCCCGGCCGTTCCGGGCCGGCCCGCGCGTAGCGTGCCGGTGTGGGCCTCGTCTTCGCGCTGACCCTGCCCGGCCTGGTGCTCGCGCTGCTGGCCCTGGCGGCGGTCGACTACGCGATGCTCCGGCTGCGCGGCCGCGGGATCGTGCCATGGCGCAGCGACCGAGTGGTGTCGTCGACCGGCTTCGACCTGCTGCACGCCGCACTCTCGCCGGGGAAGCAGGCCCAGCTCGACGAGCGGCACACCGTGGAGCTGGTGCGGGACGAGGAGGGCGAGGGCGCCCCGCCACGTAGCCGGGTGGACCTGGCCGGCGGAGTGGCCCACCTCCGGCTGCCGACGGATCCGCGCAGCTGACCCCAGCGGGTGCGCACGGCGTGCTGGCCGGCGACCCCGTGAGGCTCATGGCGTGCGAGGCTGGGCGGGTGCGCGCACACGTCATCCAGCTCGCCTACGGCGACGGCGAGTCCGTCGCCGACCGCACCGACCGGGTCGCCGCACTAGTGCGTGCGCAGCGGGGCGCCGACCTCGTCCTGCTCCCCGAGCTGTGGCCGCAGGGCGGCTTCTCCTACGACTCCTGGGAGACCGAGGCCGAGTCGATCGACGGTCCCGTGGTCGAGGCGATGCGGGACGCGGCGCGCGACGCGGCGGTGACCTTGCACATGGGTTCCCTCGTCGAGCGCGACGAGGGGGGTCGGCTCTTCAACACCTCGGTCCTTGTCGGGCCCGACGGGAGCATCCTGACGACGTACCGCAAGGTCCACCTCTTCGGCTTCGGTGACGGCGAGCCCAAGCTGATGACCGCCGGCGACGGTGCCGTGGTGCACGAGACGTTCGGCCTGGCGACCTGCTACGACCTGCGCTTCCCCGAGCAGTTCCGGTTGCTGCTCGACGGCGGTGCCGAGGTCGTCCTGCTCGTCGCGGCCTGGCCGGCGAAGCGGGTGGCGCACTGGCGGCTGCTCGTGCAGGCCCGAGCCGTCGAGAACCAGTCGTACGTCCTCGCCTGCAACACGGCGGGCACCCACGCGGGGGTGCCGATGGGTGCGCACTCGATGGTCGTCGACCCGTGGGGAGCCGTGCTCGCGGAGGCCGGCGACGGCGAGGAGGTCCTGGTGGTGGACCTCGACCTGGACTCGGTGCGCAGCACCCGGTCGTCGTTCCCGGTGCTGGCCGACCGGCGCCTCTGAGCGCTACAGCAGCGGCTTGGTGTCGGCCACCAGGTCGAGGGAGAAGCGGGCTGCCGCCGCGCGCTCGCCGGCGACTCGCATCGCCTCGTCGGTGACCGGCCCCGCCAGCAGCTCGAAGGGGATCGCCGAGAGGCCGGCGAAGAGCAGCAGGAGCAGCGCGTGCGACCGGGCGACGACATCCTCCGCGAGGTCGCACCCCTCTTCCGCCAGCCCCGCCGTGTAGGCCGGTACACAGACGGCCTCGATCGCGGGGAGGTCGGCGGCCGGGCGCTCGCCGGTCTGCACCTCGCCGATCAGCAGCTGGCCCAGGTCGAAGCCCAGCGGCCCGCGGCTCCAGAAGCCGAAGTCGATGAGCACGAACTCGCCGTCGGGTGCGCCCGCGCGGACGAGCAGGTTGCGGGTGCAGGCATCGCCGTGCAGCGTGCCCAGCGGGACGGTGTCGAGCTCGTCGAGGTAGCCGGGCACGGCGGCCGCCGCGGCCCGCAGGTCGTCGCGCAGCCGGTCGCCGAAGGGCAGCGCCAGCAGCGGGTGCTGCCAGAGGCCGTCGTCGTGCAGCGCGGGCACGACCTGCCCGGCGAGCCGCCCTTCTGCGTAGCGCCGTGGAACGTTGCCGACCGCCCCGATCTCGTTGAGCGGTGCGACCGCAGGGCTCGCGGCGAGCCTCCCGAGCAGCCGTGCGGCGGCGGCGAAGCGTGCGGCGTCCCAGGTGACCGGCCGGGCGTCGACCGCGTCCAGCCAGAGCACGGCCGACAGGTCGTCCAGGTCACGGATGTGCCGGGCGGCCGGCATCGACAGCCCGGCGGGCAGCCGGTCGCCGAGGTCGGACGCGTAGACCTCCGGCTCGCGACGCCAGGGGATCATCGCGAGCGCCTCCGCCCGCATCTCTTCGGGGACCTCCTGGAAGACCGGCGACCGCTCCCAGGACTGCACGACCTTCACGAAGAACCTGAAGTCGGCACGCTGTCCGCTCGGGGTTCGGGCGGTGCCGTCGACCCAGTAGCGGCCGGCTGTCGTCAGCGCCTCGAGGTCGTAGTCAGCCACCACGGCCGCACTGGACTCCACAGTGACGTGGTCCTCGCCGAGCTGGGCCGCGACCATGGCCGCGAGCTCGGCGTCGTCGACGTCCGCGTCCTCGAGCAGCGAGCGGTCGGACATCGAACCCCCAGAGACAGGACAGGTAGTAAGGCTGCTTTCCTTCTAGCAAGAAGGTAAGGTGGCTTTATGACCCGCGTCAAGCCTCCGTTGCTGCCGCCGGTGCCGGACCATGTCGACCTCCACGTGGCCGTGCTCGCGGGCCGGCTGATGTCAGAGATCCGGGAGGTCTTCGCCGGCGAGGACTGGGACGGGCTCCGGCAGTCGCACTTCCGGCTGCTGGCCCTGGTGCCGCCGCAGGGCATCACGGTGACCGACCTCGCGGAGCGGCTCGGGATGACGAAGCAGGCGGCCGGGCAGTTCGTGACGCAGCTCGAGGGCAGCGGGCACCTCGAGACCCAGGCCGACCCGGCCGACCGGCGCCTGCGGGTCATCACGAGGACGGCTCTGGGCGACCGTACGAACCGGGCCGTGACCGCCCGCATCCGGCGGATCGAGCGCACGTGGGCGCGCCGGGTCGGGGAGGACCGCTACGCGGAGTTCCGCGACGTGCTCACCGAGATCGTGGTCGGACCGGACCGCGTCCGCTGAGGACCGTGGTCAGGCCGGCACCGGGCCGGTGCTCTCCCGGACGACGAGCTCGGTCGGCAGCACGACGTGCTCGGGCTCGACGGGGCGGCCGCTCCGGCCGGCCTCGATCGCGGCCGTGAGGGCGGCGGCGGCCACCCGGCCCTTCTCGGCGATCGGCTGACGCACCGTCGTGAGGCTGGGCCGCAGGCGGCGGGCGAGCGGGTTGTCGTCGAAACCGACGACCGAGAGGTCGTCCGGGACCGCGATCCCGAGGTCCTCGGCGGCCCGCACGACCCAGTGCGCCATGACGTCGGAGAAGCACAGGATGCCGGTGGGGCGGTCCTCGGTCTCGAGAAGCAGCCGCCCGCCTCGGTAGGCGGCGTCCTCCGGTGAGAGCGGCTCGCGCACGACCACCGGCTCGATCCCGGCGGCGCGCAGCGCGTCGGTCCAGCCGAGCATCCGCTGCCGGGAGACGTAGTGGTCGCTCGCCTCGTCCGCGTCGACGAAGCCGTGCGGCTCGGCCAGCTCGCCGGTCAGGATGCCGATCCGCCGGTGACCGAGGTCGAGCAGGTGCTGGGCGGCGGCCCGGGCTCCCGCCCGGTCGTCCACGTTGACGCTGGGCCGGTCGTCGATCGGCGCCTGGTCGACGAACACCAGAGGAAGGTCCCGTCGCACGAGCCACTCGACGGCGGCCGAGAAGCCGTCGCACGAGTAGACGAGCGCCCCGTCCATGGGCACGTCGCGCGCGGGCACCGCGTCGCCCTGCGAGGTCGAGGTCAGCAGCGTCAGGGCCATGCCGGTGGGCTCGAGCTCCTCGGTGATCGCGCTGAGGAACCCGGTGGCCACCTCGTCGGTGAAGGCGTAGCTCAGCGAGTCGGTCATGAGCACGCCGACCGACCCGGACGTGCCGCGGACCAGGGCCCGGGCCGCCGGGTCGGGACCGGCGTAGCCGAGCGCCTGGGCCGCGTCGAGGATCTTCGTGCGCAGCGGTGCGGAGAGCTGGTCGGGCTTGGAGAAGGCGTTGGAGACCGTCATCCGGCTCACGCCGACCTTGTCGGCAACGGTCTGCAACGTCACGCGGCCCACGGGGGTCACCCTAGGCAGCCTCGGCCCGGGAGGCACCATCAGGCGGGGGAGACCCGGGCGGCGGCGCGGTGCAGCACGGAGGCGGTCACCAGTCGGGTACGCCGCAGCCGGGGCTCCTGGCGCGGTGGACCGGTCACCACGGGGGCGTGCGGGCGAGCACTGTGCAGCTCGTCACGGGTGGCCTGCTGGGCGATGACGACGGTGCCGATCGGGATGGTGGTCATGACGAGTCCTTTCCGGTGGTGAGCGGCCTCTTTACCGCTCAAGTTCTGTACCGCTAAAGTAACCCGGGCATCTGTACCGGTCAAGTAGCAATTTCTGCCAGCTCTGTCCACAGGCGAGAATGGCTGCCGTGACGCCGACTCCACCGCCTGCAGCAGCCACCCGTCAGCGCCGGGTGTCTCGCGTTCGAGCCCCCGAGCTGGTCGGGCGCGGCTGGCTCAACACCGGCGGCCGGCCGGTGACGCTCGCCGACCTGCGCGGCAAGGTCGTGCTGCTCGACTTCTGGACCTTCTGCTGCATCAACTGCCTGCACGTGCTCGACGAGCTGCGCCCCCTGGAGGAGAAGTACGCCGACGTCCTGGTGACGGTCGGCGTGCACTCCCCGAAGTTCGAGCACGAGGCCGACCCGGACGCCCTCGCCGCGGCCGTCGAGCGCTACGAGGTCCATCACCCCGTCCTCGACGACCCCGACCTCACGACCTGGCAGGCCTACACCGCCCGGGCCTGGCCGACGCTCGTCGTGGTCGACCCGGAGGGCTACGTCGTCGCGCAGCTCTCCGGTGAGGGCCACGCCCATGCCCTCGACCGGCTTGTCGCCGACCTGGTCGCCGAGCACGAGGCCAAGGGCACCCTCCACCGCGGTGACGGCCCGTACGTCGCCCCACCGCCGCCGGCGACGGAGCTGCGGTTCCCGGGCAAGGCCGTCCGGCTGCCGGGCGGGACACTGCTGGTCAGCGACAGCGGTCACCACTCGCTCGTGGAGCTCGCCGACGACGCCGAGACCGTGCTGCGGCGCATCGGCTCGGGGGACCGCGGACTCACCGACGGCGCCGCGACAGCTGCCCGGTTCGCCGAGCCCCAGGGCCTCTGCCTTCTCCCGCCGGACGTCGCCGGTGACGTCGGCTACGCCGTCGTCGTCGCGGACACCGCCAACCACGTCCTGCGCGGCGTCCGCCTCGACACCGGTGAGGTCACCACCGTGGCCGGGACGGGCGCGCAGTGGATGCAGGGCGACCCGCAGCCGGTCGAGGGCGACCCGCGGACCCCGCTGTCGTCGCCGTGGGACGTCGCCTGGTCACCCGTGCTGCGCGGCGTCGTCGTCGCAATGGCCGGCATCCACCAGCTGTGGCGCTTCGACCCGGTCCCGCCGTCGATCAGCGTGTGGGCCGGCACCTCCAGCGAGGGCCTGGTCGACGGTCCCCTCGGTGACGCCTGGTTCGCGCAGCCATCCGGGCTCGCCGCCGACGGCCCGCGGCTGTGGCTGGCCGACTCCGAGACGTCCTCGCTGCGGGCGGTCGAGGACGGTGTCGTCAGCACCGCGGTCGGACGCGGGCTCTTCGACTTCGGCCACGTCGACGGTGCCGCTGAGGACGCGCTGCTCCAGCACCCGCTGGGCGTCACGGTCCTGCCCGACGGCTCGGTCGCGGTGAGCGACACCTACAACGGCGCCGTACGCCGCTACGACCCGGCCACGAGGCGCGTCTCCACCCTGCTCACCGGGCTGGCCGAGCCCAGTGCCGCACTTGTCGACGGCGACGACCTGCTCGTCGTCGAGTCGGCCGCCCACCGGCTGACCCGCCTCCGGCTGCCCGACGAGGCCCTGGTGGTCGACGGGGTCGCGCAGCGCACCCACCGGCCGGTCACCGAGGTCGCGCCGGGCGAGGTCGACCTCGAGGTGGTCTTCACCCCGCCCGCCGGCCAGAAGCTCGACGACCGCTACGGCCCGGCCACCCGGCTGGTCGTCTCGGCCACGCCGCCCGGCCTGCTCAAAGAGGGCGACGGCAGTGGTACCGACCTGACCCGGCGGCTCACCCTCGACGCGCACGTCGGCGACGGGGTGGTGCACGTCGCGGCCCGGGCAGCCTCGTGCGACCAGCCGGGGGAGGGCGTCGAGTTCCCTGCCTGCCACGTGCACCAGCAGGACTGGGGCGTGCCGGTCCGCATCGTCGAGGGCGCCCCGCGGACCCTCGTGCTGCACCTCGCCGGTTGATCCCGCCGGCCTCGCGGTCCGTCACCGGTCCGTGCCACGCTGGCCGGCATGTACGAGACCGCGGACGAGCTCGGGTGGCTCGACGACCTGCTAGCGGCATCCCTGCGTGGCTCGAGCGAGCACCTGCGCAGCATCGTCACCGAGGGGGAGCGCACCCTGGACGCCGCGCAGACCGCCGCGGTGCTGACCGGGATGCGCACGCTGGCGGTGTCCACCGTCACCGCGTCAGGTGAGCCACGGATCAGCGGCGAGGACGGCCACTTCCTGCACGCCCGTTGGGTCTTCACGACCTCGGGGACCGCGGTGAAGGCCAGGCACCTCCGGGCCCGGCCGGCGGTGTCGGCAGCGCACATCGTCGGCGACGACCTGGGCATCTTCTGCCACGGGCGGGCCGAGTTCATCGACCCGGCCACGCACCCGGACTTCCCGGAGATCGAGGAGCACCTGGTCGGGCACTACGGCTCGAGCCCGCGCAGCTGGGGCCCCGACATCGTCTACCTGCGGGTGCAGCCGCACTGGATGGTGTCCTACGCGTTCGCGAAGGACCGCCTGCTCGCCGACGCCGACTGAGTCCGGCTACCGCTCGCGGATCGTCGGCAGCCGCCGGGTCTCGCCGGCGTAGCCGGGACGATGCACGTCGTTCTCATACCACTGGTCCGTGCGGTCGTCGTAGATGCGCTCCCGCCGGGGCGGGCGCTTCGGCCCGCGCGGCCGGTGCACCACGACCTGCATCACGAGCAGCAGCACCCCGGCCCAGATGAGGATCAGACCCAGGTCGAGCACGTCGACGTACTCCTCGATCTGTGCGGGGATGTCGACGGCGAAGGCGATCACGCCCCCGACCGCCATCAGGACGACGGCGGTGCCGACCGACGCGCGCCCGAAGCGGGGACTGCTCATGAGGACTGTCCTTCCGTACGGTCGTCAGGCGCCCGCCCGGGCGACCGGGTGGCACACGACGGAGGCCGGCGACCCCCGAGAGGGTCACCGGCCCCACAAGTCAAGCGTGCAGTTCTAGACCCGGTCGTCGTAGACCCGGCGCTCCTCGACCACATCACTGCGGCTCCGGTTGCGCGGGCCCCAGATGAACGCGGTCATGATCAGACCGACGAGGCCGACGATCATGAGGATGTAGCCGACGACGGCGATGTCCACGCCGGAGACGTCGAAGTTGACGGCGAAAGCCAGGATCGCGCCGACGGCGATCAGGAAGATGCTGACCCCGATGCCCATTGGAGAACCTCCCGGTTGAGCTGACGGACGACCGGGCGGGCCGGCCGGGTGCAGGTGGCGGTTGCCGCCTGCACGATGGCTCTACCCCGGCCTACCGAGCAGCAACCAGCAGCCACCCGATCGGCTGACGGGGACTTCCGACCGTAGCGGGACGAACCCGGACAGGTCGAACCGGCCTGCCACCTCGCCCCGCTCGTCAGAAGGCCGCCTCCGGCACCTCCATGAGGGAGTTGTCCACAGCCTCGGCCACGGCGCGGTGGGCGGCGAGCAGCGGCAGGGCCTGGCGGGCGAAGAACTTCGCCGCGGCGACCTTGCCCTCGTAGAACGCCTTGTCGCGGCCGATGGCGCCGGCGTCCAGCGCCGCCTGGGCGACGACCGCCTGGCGGAGCAGCAGCCAGGCGGTGACCAGGTCGCCGCAGGCGAGCAGCAGCCGGGTGGTGTTCTGGCCGACCTTGTAGACGTTGGTGACGTCCTCCGCGGACGACGTGAGCGCACCGACCATCGTGCCGACGATGCCCTGCACGTCCTCGAGGGCCTTGGCGAGCAGGTCGCGCTCGGCGCGCAGCGAGCCGTTGCCCTCGTCGCCCTTGGCGAACTCCTGCACGTCGGTCATCAGCTTGGTCAGTGCCTGGCCCTTGTCCCGCACGATCTTGCGGAAGAAGAAGTCCATGCCCTGGATGGCCGTCGTGCCCTCGTAGAGGGTGTCGATCTTGGCATCCCGGATGTACTGCTCGATCGGGTAGTCCTGCAGGTAGCCGGAGCCGCCGTAGGTCTGCAGTGACTGCGACCCGAGCAGCTCGTAGGACTTCTCCGACCCGAAGCCCTTGACGATCGGGAGGAGCAGGTCGTTGAGCCGGACCGCGAGGTCGTGGGCGGCGTCGTCGTCACCCGCCGCCTCGGCCAGTGCGACCTCGTCCTGCACGGTGGCGGTGTAGAGGACGAGCGCGCGCATCCCTTCGGCGTAGGCCTTCTGGAGCATCAGCGAGCGGCGTACGTCCGGATGGTTGGTGATGGCGACCCGCGGCGCCGACTTGTCGGTCAACTTCGTGAGGTCCGGCCCCTGCAGCCGCGTCTTGGCGTAGTCCAGCGCGTTGAGGTAGCCGGTCGACAGGGTGGCGATCGCCTTGGTGCCGACCATCATCCGGGCGAACTCGATGACCTTGAACATCTGCGCGATGCCGTCGTGGACGTCGCCCACCAGCCAGCCGATCGCCGGCTCGTTCTCGCCGAAGGTGAGCTCGCAGGTCGTCGACGCCTTGAGTCCCATCTTGTGCTCGACGTTGGTGACGTAGACGCCGTTGCGCTCGCCGAGCTCGCCGGAGTCCCAGTCGAAGTGGTACTTCGGGACGATGAAGAGGGACAGCCCCTTGGTGCCCGGGCCGGCGCCCTCCGGACGGGCGAGGACCAGGTGGACGATGTTGTCGGACATGTCGTGCTCGGCCGAGGTGATGAAGCGCTTCACGCCCTCGATGTGCCAGGTGCCGTCGGCCTGCGGCACGGCCCGGGAGCGGCCGGCGCCGACGTCCGAGCCGGCGTCGGGCTCGGTGAGGACCATCGTCGCGCCCCACCTGCCGTCGACCATCCGCTGGGCGACCTTGCGCTGCTCCTCGGTGCCCAGCCGGTAGATCACGTGGGCGAAGGCCATGCCCGAGGCGTACATGTGCACGGCGGGGTTGGAGCCCAGGACCAGCTCGGCGACCGCCCAGCGCAGGCTCGGCGGGGCGACGGTGCCGCCCAGCTCCTCGGGCAGGTCCAGCCGCCACCACTCGGCGTCCATGTAGGCCTGGAAGGACTTCGCGAAGCCCGCGGGCATCGTGACCGTCCTGGCCGCCGGGTCGTAGACCGGCGGGTTGCGGTCGGAGTCCAGCAGCGACTCGGCCAGCTCGTGGGTGGCCAGCCGCTCGACCTCCTCGAGGATGCTGCGCGCGGTCTCCTCGTCGACCTCCGCGTAGGGGCCGCTCCCGAGGACCTGCTGGCGGCCGAAGACCTCGAACAGGTTGAACTCGATGTCGCGAAGGTTGGACTTGTAGTGGCCCATCGGGTGGTTCCTTCCGGTACGCCGGGTCGTCGTCGCGAGGTTGCTACTCATCGGTAACAACGATAATGCTACTCGCGAGTAACGTTCCGCAAGGGGAACACCCGGATGCGGCCCGCCGACGCGCGCGGCGCACCGGAAATCACCAGGGCGCTCACCACCTGTGGTGACGACGGGTCACCAGGTCGCTTCCTACCGTCCGGGCAGACGGAAGGAGACCCCGATGACCCAGCTGCAGATCCGCCGCCCGGCCCGCCCGGTGCCGTCGACGACCCTGGACCGCCGCACGCCGTCCGGGCGTGTCCTGCCGTTCTGACCGGCCCGCGAACTGACTGCCCGCTCGACGGAGGTACGTCGCGCGGCCGGTCAGCCCGCGGAGGCCTCGGAGGCTTCGGAGGCGGCCACCTGACGGCGTACGTCGTCCATGTCGAGGCCGCGCACGCCCTCGATGAGCTGCTCGAGCATCGGTGCGGGCAGCGCGCCTGGGCGGGCGTAGACGAGGATCCCGTCACGGAAGGCCATCAGCGTGGGGATCGAGGTGATCGCCGCGCGGGCCGCGAGCTCGCGCTCCTCCTCGGTGTCGACCTTGTAGAACTTGATGTCGGTGTGCACCTCCGAGGCCGCCTCGAAGACCGGCGCGAACTGCCGGCACGGGCCGCACCAGGCGGCCCAGAAGTCGACGAGCACGATGCCGTCGCTCTCGATCAGCTCGTCGAAGGTCTCACTGCTCGCGGTGTCGGTCGCCATGGCTGTGCAACGGCCGCGCGTCGCGAGACCTTCCCGCTCAGGCGGCGCCGGTGCCCTGGTCCGCCGTCCCGCGAGGCAGGTGGCGGACGACCGGCAGAGCGGCGACGGCGGCCGCGGCGGTGACGCCCACGACGGTCATCACGAACAGCGTCTCGTGCAGCCCGGCCGTGGCGCTGACGGTGCCCAGCACGATGTTGCCGACGGGGATCATGCCGGCGCTGGTGAGGTAGTCGTAGCTGGCGACCCGGGACAGCGCGTGCTGCGGGACGTGCTCCTGGAGCGAGGTCTCCCAGAGCGTGAAGTACCCGGTGACGCAGACGCCGGCCAGGACCTCGAGGCCGGCGATGCCCCACGTGCCCAGTCCGCTGCCGATGAACGCCGCCTGGCACGAGGCACCGAGGAGCATCAGCGAGGAGACGCGCAGGGCGAACCGCGGCCGCCAGCGCAGCAGCAGGAGGTCACCGACGACACAGCCGACCCCGAAGCCGGCGGTGATGACCGCCCAGGAACGGGCACCGTCCAGCTCCTCGGCGGCGAGCACCGGGCCGAGCACGAAGATCGCGGGCAGCACGAACACGTGGTACGAGATCGAGCCGCCCAGGAAGGCGAGCACCCACGGCCGGCTGCGTACCTCGCGCCAGCCCTTACGCAGGCTGGTGAGGAAGTGCGTCGTGGTTGCCTCCGGGTCCTCACCGGCGAGCGTCTCGGCGACGACGCGTGGGCGCAGCGGCACCAGGCAGGCGACGGAGACGGCGAAGGTCGCGGCGTCGAAGAGCATCGCCCCACCAGGGCCTCCGGCGAAGGCGACGAGCAGGCCGCCGAGCACCGGGCCGACGATCGAACCGGTCGAGTAGCTCAGGCCGCGCAGCGCGTTGGCCGGCTGCAGGTTCACCGGCGCGACCGTGCCGGGCAGCAGGCCGGTGAACGCGGGTGCGAAGAACGCGTCGGCGGCCCCGTAGACAGCGGCCAGCACCACCAGGTGGGCGACATGTGCCTGCTCGGTGACGAGCAGCAGCCCCGCGATCAGCTGGCAGGCGAAGCGCGCCACGTCCGAGGTGATGAGGATGCGCTTGCGGTCGTACCGGTCCGCCCAGACCCCGGCCGGCAGAGCGAGTACCGCGAACGGGATGAACTGGGCCACCGACACGAGGGCGACGTCGGCCACCCCGCCGCCGACCGCGAGCACCGCGAACGGCAGGACGACCATCGTCACCCGGTCGCCGAGGATCGAGAGCACCTGCCCGGCGAAGAGCAGCCGGTACTGCGGCTCGTCGCGCAGCACGGCCGGCAACCGCGGCCGCCGGCTGCGGCGCGGGGCCGGGGGCCGGGTCTCGGAGGTCATGGCGCGAGGCAGCGTGTCAGCAGGTGGCGGCCCGCGCCACCGGTTCTGGGACCGGCGACCAGGTGCCAGCGATCAAGGCGCGGGGCGGGCAGGCCGAAAAGACGAGGGACGGGCCGGCCTCGGCCGCCCGCCGCTCGCCGAGCCACGCCCGTGGCCGGACCCACGGGAGAGGACGGGGCGGTGCTCGAGAGCGCGGTCGGCGAACCACGGGAGCGTGCACCGCTCGCCGACGCCTGGCACCCGGCCTCGGTCGGCCAGGCGCTCGTGTCGAGCATCGGCAGCGTGCTGCGCGGCCACGACCCGGCCGTCGAGATGGTCGTGGTCGCCGTCATGGCAGGCGGCCACGTCCTGGTCGAGGACGTCCCCGGCAGCGGGAAGACGACGCTCGCGCGGGCGGTGGCTCGCAGCCTCGGTGGCTCGTTCGCCCGGATCCAGGCGACCTCGGACCTGTTGCCGGCGGACGTGACCGGGTCGGCGGTGTGGAACCCGGAGCGCTTCGCCTTCGAGGTGGTGCCCGGCCCGATCTTCGCCAACGTGGTGCTCGTCGACGAGCTCAACCGGGCATCGCCGCGGACCCAGTCCGGCCTGCTCGAGGCGATGGACGAGTCCGCCGTGACCGTCGACGGGCGACGCTGTCCCCTGCCCGAGCCCTTCACCCTGGTCGCGACCCAGAACCCGCACGACCAGCACGGCACGTACTCCCTGCCCGAAGGCCAGCTGGACCGCTTCGCCGTGCGGCTGCACCTCGGCCCGCTGGCTCCGGCCTACGAGCGGGTCGTCGTCCAGGAACAGCTCGGCGGGCCGACCGTCGACGCCCTGCAGCCGGTCGTCGACATCCCCCAGCTGCTCGGCGCCCGCGAGCGGGTCCGCGCCACGCACGTCTCGGACGAGGTGCTCGACTACGCGCTCGCCGTCGTGCAGGCGACTCGGTCCGACCCGCGCGTCGCGATCGGGGCGAGCACCCGCGCCGGGTTGATGCTGGTCCGCCTGGCTCAGTCGCTCGCCGTGCTGCGGGGCCGCGACTTCGTGCTGCCCGACGACGTCAAGCACACCGCGGTGCCGTGCCTGGCGCACCGGCTCTCGGTCGTCGGCGGACCTGGGCACGGTGCCGTCGACGTGGTGCGCGACGTGCTGACTCGCGTCCCGGTGCCCGTGCGTCGGTGACTTCTCCGGCCGCGACGAGGCACCGCCCGACGGGCCGCACCTTGGCGGCCGGGCTCCTCGTCATCGGCCTGGCCAACCTGGCCGTCGTGACCGGCAGCTCGTGGTTCGTCCTGCTCGCCGGCGCCACCGCCGGACTGCTGGGGGTCGGCCTCGTCACCCGGGCCAGGCTCGACGGGCTGCAGGTCGAGGTCACGCACCCTGCGCGGGTCACGATCGGCGGGCTGCTGCCGGTGCGGATCAGCGTCAGGAACGTCGGGCGCCGGACTAGCAGCGAGTGCCAGCTGTGCTTGCACACCTCGGGCCTGGCGGACGTCGTGGTCGCCCTCGGCCGCCTCGAGCCGGGCACCGCCACCAGCCTGACCGTCGAGCGGCTGGCTGTCGCGCGCTCGGTGGCCGACGGGACCACCGGGCACGTGGTGTCCCGCCCCGCACTCGGCTTCGTTGCCGCCGAGAGCGAGCTCCTGGTCGCCGACCACGCGGTCGTGCACCCCGCTCTGCGCGCCGTGCCGGAGGCGCCACCCACACCCGGCCCCGGCGACGACGGGGACGGCCGAGTGCTGGTCGGCGCCGGGCCGGAGGTCCTCGGGCCCCGCGAATGGCGCTCGGGCGACGACCGCGGCCGGGTGCACTGGCGCAGCACGGCGCGCACCCGGCGGCCCACGACGCTCGAGAGGGGACTGGTGGAGAAGCGCGACCTGCGACTGGTGCTCGTCGGCGCCGACGACCGACCGGGTTTCGAGGAGGCGGTCGCCCTGGCAGCGTCGGTCTGCGACGCCGCCATGGCCGCCGGCGCGACCGTCTCCGCCGTCGCCTGGCACCGCGACGGCCCGGTCCTGGCTGTCGCCGAGTCGCGGCTGCACCTGCTGGACTGGTGGTCCGCCGTCCGCGACACCGTGCTTCCCCATCCGGTGCCCTTCGGCCGCCAGCTGGCGGCCGGCTTCGGCGCCGGCGCCGTGCTGGTGGTCGGGCCGCCCGACGCGGACCGTGACTGGCTGGCCGCCGCGGCCGCGAACAGTGCCGGGTTGCTGCTGAGGACGCCGGAGGGGCTCCGGTGAGCGTGCCGGGGACCGAGGCCGTGCGCGCCCAGGAGACGGAGCCCGCCGAGACGGTGCTCGTCACGGCCGGCGCTGCCGTCACGGCCGCCTCGGCGGTCGCGGTCCTCGGCGTGCGCGACCTGCTTCCCGCGCCGGTCGCTGTGCTGGCCGTCCTGCTCCTGGGGCTGGCGGCTGCCGGGCCGGTGCTCTGGCCGTCCGGCCCGGCCGCGCAGCTGCGCTACCGGCTCGCCCAGCCGGTGGTGCTCGGCTGCGGCGTGGCGTCGCTCGTGGTGCTGCTCGGGCGTGTCCGGGACGCGGAGCGCGACCCGTCGGCGCTGATCGAGGGGATCGGGGCGACCATGTCCTACCCGCTCGCGGCTCTCCTCGTGCTGCAGCTGGCAGCCGCGGTGACCCTGCGACACATCGGCGTGGTGCTGGTCGCGGCGCTGCTCGCCGTCCTGCTCGCAGTCGGTACGGCGCCGGACGGCTCGAGCATGGACCTGGTGTCCGGGCTCGGGCTGTGCCTGGCGATCGGCTGGCCGGCTGCCGTCGGCACCCTGTGGCTGATGCACGGCGCCAAGGATCGGCTGCGCGCCCAGCACGTCATGCCTGGCGGGCGCCGACCGGCCGTGCGCGTCCCGGTGGCGCTGGTGGCCGGGTCGGTAGCCGTCGGCCTGGCAGCGCTGCTGCTGCCCCAGCCGGACGGGATCCGGCCGGAGAACCTCGCCGGCGAGGCGAGCGGCCTCGGCGACGGCTCGACCGCGGCGGCCGGTGCCGCCGGACGCAGCCCGCAGAACTACGTCTCCCCGACCATGGACCTCGACGCGCGCGGCGAGCTCCCCGACTCGCCGGTTGTCGCCGTGCCCGCCGAGAGCCCCGCCCTGTGGGCGTCGACCGAGCTGGTGACCTACACCGGCCGCAGCTGGGGACCGGCCAGGGCGATCCGGTCCACGCGGCTCGCGCCGAGGGACGCCTCGGGCGACTACGACCTGCGTCGCGGGGCGGTGCCCGGGGCGTCGCCCAGCGTCGTGGACCGCTCCGACCTGGTCCGGCCGCTCGACCCCGGTGTCTTCCTGCCGCTGCTCTCACCGGGTCAGCCGGTGTCGGTGCGCATCGACGACCGGGTCGGGATCGCCGGGGACAGCTTGCTCTTCCCCGTCGCGAGGGGTCGGGCCTACGTCATCGGCAGCCGCACCGACCTCGTCGACCCGGTGACACCGGCGGACACCGCGCTGCCCGGCACGCTTCCGGCCCGCGTCCGCGACCTCGCCCGGCGCCTGACCCGCGACGCCGCCACGACCCGCGACAAGGTCGCGGCCATCGAGGACCACCTGCACGCCACGATGCGCTACCGGCTGGACTCGCCGGTGCCGGACGACGACGAGGACGCGGTCGACGACTTCCTGTTCGAGTCCCGGGAGGGTTTCTGCGAGCACTTCGCGGCCGCCGAAGCGGTGCTGCTGCGTGCCGTCGGCGTGCCCACCCGGCTGGTGACCGGCTTCGCCGGTGGCACCGTGCAGGGGGACCTCCGGGTCATGCGCGGGAAGGACGCGCATGCCTGGGTCCAGGTGAGTGCCGGCGGTGACCGGTGGTTCTGGACCGACCCCACCGCTGGGGCAACCCTTGCTGAGGATCGCAGCGCGGGGCGCTCGGTCCTGGCGTTCCTGCGCGACCACGGCCCGCTGCTCGGCCTGGTGCTCCTGCTGGTGCTGGTGGTCGCCGCCGCGGTCGTCGTGCTCGCGCGCAGGACGGCAGCCCGGCGGGCCGCGGCGCGCGCTCGGCGGGCACCGCTGAACGCTCGCGTCGTGGCAGCCTTCGCCGGACTGGAACGTGCCCTTGCCGGCACCTCGCTGGCCCGGGCGCCCGACAGCTCGGTCGAGGAGCTGCTGCGCTCGCTGCAGGCCCGATGGCCCGGTGGGCTGCCCGACCCGGTTGCGGTCGCGGCGGCGCTGCGCACCGTCCAGCGGATCCTCTACGGCAACGTCGCCGTGCCCGCCCCGGAGGCGCACGCCGCGATCGCCGCACTGGAGGGGCTGACCGTGCACGCCGCCGACGTCCTGCGCGAGAAGCGCCGGCACCTCGTCAGGTAGCGTCCTCGGGACCTCGCAGGGGAGGTGCAACGACGATGCAGGACCGCACGCCGCCGGACCGGAAGAGCACTATGCCTGCCTCGGTGACCGAGGGAGAGACCTTCCGGGACATCGACTGGTACGCCGAGGACGTCGGCGACCGCGCCTTCGTCTCGTGTCTCTTCATCGACGCCGACCTCACCGAGGTCACCTCTCGCGGCGCGCGCTTCGAGGACTGCGAGTTCCGCGGCGGCCAGCTCAACGCGTCGACGCACGACGGGTCCTCCTTCACCGGCTGCCGCTTCAACCGCACGTCGTTCTTCGCCGCGACGCTGCGCGGCTGCAAGCTCGTCGGGACCACGTTCGTCGAGTCGCGGCTGCGCCAGCTCACCGTCGAGGGCGGCAACTGGTCGTACGTCGCCCTGCGCGGTGCAGACCTCAGTGGCGTGGACCTGTCCGGGCTACGGCTGGTCGAGGCCGACCTCTCGGAGGCGGACCTGCGCGGCGCGGTGCTGCGCGACGCCGACCTGACGCGGGCCACCCTGCGAGCGGCGCGCTTCGACAAGACCGACCTGGTCGGGGCGGACCTGACCGGCGTCGACCTCACCGGGCTGGAGTGGCACGGCTCGAAGCTGGACGTCGCCCAGGCCGTGCTGGTCGCCGAGGCCGCCGGCGTCGAGGTCGTCTGACCGCTCGGGCCGTTGGACTCAGACCGGCTCGAGGACGGCGAGGATGTTGCCCGCGGGGTCGGTGAACCACGCGATCGCCGGACCGGGGCCGCCGCGGGCGATCCCCTTCTCGTCCTGGTCGAAGCCGTCGTAGCGGGTCATCTCGACGCCTGCGGCGGTGAGCGCGTCCACGGTCGCATCGAGGTCGTCGACCGGGAAGCTCAGGACGGTGAAGGTGGCGGGCGTGTAGTCCGGCTTGGGGTAGACCATGACGTTGCCACCGCCGGCCAGGGTGATCGAGAGCAGACCACCGGGCATGGGGATCTCGTCGACCTTCAGACCCAGGGTCTCCGCGTAGAAGGTGCGAGCCGCGTCGATGTCGTCGACGGCGAAGCTGGCGAAGGCTGCGGACGTGCCGAGCATGGGATGTCCTCCCGTCGGGATCGGTTGTCCTCAGTGTCGACCCGTCGAAGGGCCGGATGTCATCGCTCGTCAGATGGTTGTTCGTCCACCGGGGCTTCGTCGGCGCCGAGCCGGTCACGCATCGCGCGCTCGAGTGCCTGGGCGACGTCCGGACGTTCCGCGCGCAGCTCGTGGAAGTGGGTGCCCAGCAGCGTCCACGCGGTGCCCGCCGTGGTGGCGCTGACCGTCGCGGTGCGGCGCTCGCTGCCGAGGATGGCGATCTCGCCGAAGAAGTCGCCCGGGCCGAGCGTCCGCACTCTCGAGCCGTCCTGCTCGACCGATGCCTCGCCGGCGGCGAGGACATAGAACGAGAAGGCCCGGCGCCCCGCCGCGACCAGGCGCTGCCCCACCCCGAAGTCCTGCACCTCGAAGCGCTCCGCAAGAACCTCGCGGATCTCCGGCGGCAGGTCGGCCAGCAACGGCACCCCGGCCAGGTCCTCGGCGCTCGGGTGCCTGTGCGGACCGGCCACGATTGCCCCCTCGCCTCTCTCCCCGTCGCCCGCTCAGCGCTCGTCGAGGCGCTGCAGCAGATCGTAGGCCGCCCGCTCGACGTCCTTGTGCCGCCACTCGGCGGCCCGGTAGACGCAGGCGATCAGCCCGGTCCGGTGCACCCGCCGGAAGTCGCCGAACACGAAGGCGTACCGCGCCTTGGTGTGGTCCGTCGCGCCCTTCGTCAGCCCGAGGTGCCAGGCCGCGTAGTCGTCCCAGTCGTGGTTCTCGAGGAAGGTGTTCTGCTCCGCCGCACTGGGCTGTACGTCGCCCCAGTCGCTGTCGAGGACGTACTGCCTGGACTCGATCAGCGCCCGGCACCGCTCGACCGCCACCGTGTTGACCTCGTACTCCGCCATGTCGGGTCTGTGCCCGCGCCGCGCCGTCGGCAAGCGTGCCGGGTCTGGCCGGCGACCTGGCTCAGGCGCAACCGGTGCAGGGCCAGCTGTAGTCCGGCAGGAGCGGCTCGAAGAAGAGCCGGGCCTCGCGCGGCGGGCTCCCCGGGACGGGCGAGCGGACGTCGACGACGTACGCCAGGATCCTCGACCCGACCGTCGGAGTCGCGCAGCACACGGGCACCACGGAGGGCCTCGACGATCCGGGTGGCCCGCGGCGTGGTGACCACCGAGCACGGCCAGTCCGCCGGCAGGCGGCGGTCGGCAGCGGCCGTGCGCCCGAAGAGGCTCGCGTCGGGGACGGCGGGGGCGTCCTCGACGTCGGCGGTGTCCCCCGACCCCCGCAGGCCGTAGCAGACCGCGAACCTCGAGGGGACGTACGCCCTCAGCTGCCGCGTCTGCCAGGCCCGCGGCGGCAGCCACGTCTCAGGCTCGGTGATCCGGGTGCAGCTGCGGGCGTCGCAGGCCGTCGACGGCGGGTCGACGACGCGGAGCCGACCGCCGACCCGGACGAGAGGGTTCGCCGGACCGGTCGCCGGACGGGTCGGGGCCGGGCCGAGGCCGGTGCCCGATCGGGCGACGTAGGACCGCATCCGCTCGACCGCGCCCACCGTGAGCCGCTGCTCGAGCAGGCCGGTCGAGACCGGGTTGGCGCCCCCGGGTCGGTCCTCGTAGTGGAGCGTGATGAGGCGGCCGTCGGCGTAGAGCCAGGCGCGGGCGAGCCGGGTCCGGACCGCGACGACGAGCTCACCGCGGCGCGGGCTGCTGGGCGCGGCTCCGTCGGGTGGCAGGCCGATGAAGGCCACCCGGGCGGCGGAGCGGTCCGGCGCCGGGGAGCCGGTCGGGGCTGCGGCGGTCGGGCTTGCGGACGGGGTCGGGTCGGCCGGCTCCGGCGGTGAACTGGTCGGCGAGCCGGAGGGCGCCCACGGCGGTCGCGAGGACGACAGCGCCGAGAGCGAGAGCGATGCCTCCGCCGCGCGGCACGAACGGCTCCCGGTCGCCGCGACCGCCGATCTCGTCCCGGCTCATCCGCACCTCCACGGCTGGGACGACCTCAGGCTAGGCCCGGCCCGGGCGCTCGGCTCGCCGACCGGTTCCGCGTTCCCCCGGTCAGGCCCCTTCGGGACGGTTCGCCGCCAGGGCGAAGAACTCGGCGCGCGACCGGCCGTCGTCGCGGAGCTGCCCGAGGACTGCCGAGGTGACGGTGCTGGCGCCGCCGGCGCGGACCCCGCGCATCGTCATGCACAGGTGCTCGGCCTCGACGACGACGCCGACGCCGCGCGGCGCGAGGTGCTCCCCGAGCCAGTCCGCGACCTGCTGGGTCAGCCGCTCCTGGACCTGAGGGCGACGGGAGAACATCTCGACGACCCGGGCCAGCTTGGACAGTCCGAGGATCCGGTCCCCCGGCAGGTAACCGACATGAGCGACGCCGACGAACGGCAGCAGGTGGTGCTCGCACACCGAGTGGACCGGGATGCCACGGGCCAGCACGAGCTCGTCGTACCCCTCGTCGTTCGGGAAGGTCGTCAGGTCGAACGGTCGCGGCGTGAACATCTCGGCGTACGCCCGAGCCATCCGTCCCGGGGTGCCCGACATCCCGGCCGTGTCGAGGGGCAGCCCGAGCGCGGCCAGGAAGGTCGCTGCGGCGAGCTCGGCCGCGGCCAGGTCGAACGTGCCGGTGTCGTGCACCACCCGGAGCTCCGGCGGCGCGGCGTCCGGGTAGGCGACGTCACCCTCTGCCAGGACTGTCATGCCGGCGGCTCGTGGCGGGGACGCGCACCGTCGACGTGGTCGACGGTGGCCAGCCGGGCCAGGGCGAGCGCCGCGACCAGGAGCCCGAAGTCACGCAGCGCGACGTCGTAGAAGTCCTGGAGCAGCAGCAGGTTGCCGATGATCCCCGCCAGCCAGGCGGCCACGACGTAGCCGCCGAGACGAGGACGGACGGCGACGAGCACGCCGGCGGCGACCTCGACCACACCGACGGCGAGCATGGCCTGGTGCGCGCTCCCCGGCACCAGATCGTTCACTGTGGGCGCCAGGTAGCCCTGCCAGTCGGTGAGCAGGTCCGCGAACTTGTCCAGCCCGAAGGCGATCGGGGCGATGGTGAAGACGGTTCGGAGCAGCAGGAACGCCTGGCGCCCGGGGTCGCCGCGGACGTCGTCGAGCGGGCGCCGGGGCGCGGGGCGGAGCGTGGTCATGACGTTGCCTCCATCTGTAAAGGACACTAGGATGGACGCTAGACCGTGGATCGGGATTTCGTCAACAACCGTGTCTCTTAGAAGGGCGGACGGGTGGCCGAGAAGCACTTCGCGGACCAGGTCGCCGGTGTGGCGGCCCTGGCCGAGCCGGTGCGTCGCGACCTGTACCTCTACGTGGCCGCCCAGCCGGAGCCGGTCGGTCGGGACCAGGCGGCCGAGGGTGTCGGGGTCGCGCGGCACACCGCGAAGTTCCACCTCGACAGGCTGGTCGAGGAGGGTCTGCTGGTCACCGAGTTCCGCCGGCTGACCGGCCGGCAGGGCCCGGGTGCCGGCCGGCCGGCCAAGCTCTACCGGCGGGCGCCCGGGGAGGTGGTCGTGTCCCTGCCGGAGCGGCGGTACGACCTGGCCGGCCGGCTCCTGGCAACCGCGATCGAGGAGACCGCCGCGCAGGGGACACCGGTCCGCGAGGCGCTCGACCGGGCGGCTGCCTCGTTCGGGGCGTCCTTGGGCGAGCAGGCCCGCGCTGGTCGGACTGCGCGAAGGCCCGTCGACGCGACGCGCGCTGAGCTGTGCGGCGCGCTGGCCACCTGTGGATACGAGCCCCGCGTGGACGACGACGTCGTCACGCTGCGGAACTGCCCGTTCGACACGCTCGCCCGTGACCACACGGACCTGGTGTGCGGGATGAACCTCGCCCTCGTGACCGCCGCGGCAGACCGGCTGGACGAGCGCCTCGCGCCGCGACTGGACCCGCACCCCGACCGCTGCTGCGTGGTGGTGGGCTAGGGGGTCGATCGAGCCGCGCGACGAACCGGTGGTGCCACTCGCGGCGTCTAACGGGTCAAGGTTGGTCGGACAACTGGCGAGGAGGCACCATGCGGGCCCAGGACGAGGCGGAGTTCGCCCAGCTCGTGTTCGCCATGTCGCCCCGGCTGAACCGCCTCGCCTATGCCGTCTGCGGCGACCGCCCGTTGGCGGAGGACGCCGTGCAGTCAGCGATGGTCTCGGCCTACCGGACCTGGCCCCGGGTGCGAGACGTCGACAGCTCGGAGGCGTACCTGCGGAAGATGGTGGTGAACCAGCTGCTGAGCTGGCGCCGCCGGAAGTCGTGGAGCACGAGTGCGTTGCTCGATCGGGCACATCGAACCGAGCCGGGCCTCCCACGAGGACGACGTGGTGGAGCACCAGCTGGTCTGGTCCGCGGTGGGTGGGCTGCCCCCGCGGCAGCGCGCCGTGATCGTGCTGCGCTACTACGAGGGGATGTCAGAAGCGGACATCGCGGAGAACCTGGGCATCAGGCCCGGGACGGTCAAGTCGCAGGCGTCGGCGGCGATGGCGCATCTGCGCACCGCGCTGGCCGACACCGAGTCGACCGTCACTGCTGGCGACGGCCCGAAGGGGGCGAGCTGAGATGAGGCTCGAGGAGCGCGTGACGACGGCCCTGCGGGCCAAGACCGAGTCCCTGCCGCCCGCGCGCACCGACCTGTCGGTGATCCGGTCGGCAGCGAGGGCGCAGTCGCGCCGCCGCGCGGCGATCGGCGTGTGCGCGGTGGCTGCCGTCTGTGGCCTGGTCGCGTCCGGGGTCACCGCCGTCGGTCGGGACCGGGCCGACGACATCTCGCCGGTCGCACCGTCTTCTGCCAGCCCGACGCCGTCCACGTCGACGGCCGGGCGACCGATCTGACCGACACGGCGAGCTGGACGACCTACACGTCGAGCACGTACGGCTTCGAGGTCGGCCTCCCGCGGGCTGGACCGCGGACCCGGCCACCATGCGCTGGCGGTCCGGCGCCGACTCGATCGACCACCTGAGCGCCGCGCACGAGACGTTCCATGTCGGCCCATTCGCCGGAGGGTGACGTGACGGTCGGAGTCTGGTCCGCGCCGCTCGACCCCGGCACCCGCATCACTTCGACCGCGGACATCGAGGCCTGGGTCGAGAACTACTGCCGGGCCGCCAAGAACACCCCGTGCACCGGGATCCACGAGCGCGCCGTCGAGCTCTGCCTCGAGAAGTGGGACTGCCATCCCGGCCTGCTCGTGCCGTTCAAGGAGGACGTCCAGGCGTTCTTCAGCGGTGGGATCTACGACGCCGAGGCCATGACCGTCGTCGCGGTGTGGCGGCCCGAGGACGGCCCGTCCGTGGCGCGCTACGGCGGTTCTCAGCGGCTCCTCGAGGCCTTCCTGTCGACGATGGAGGTCTGGCCGGCCTCGACACCGGTCGACGAGCGCCGCTGACCTGCATCGCATGGAGCCCGGACCGAGCGGGACCACGCGGCGACAACCGGGGCAGCGGGCTACAGCCCCTGCCAACGGGGCTTGTTGGCGTAGGTCTCCCGGTAGTAGTCGGCGAGTCGGAGCTCGCTCGCCGCGTCGTCGTCCAGCAGAACGGTCGCGTGCGGGTGCAGCTGCAGGACAGAGGCCGGGCAGAACGCGGACACCGGGCCCTCGACCAGCTGATGCACGGCCGACGCCTTCCCGGAACCTCGCGCGATCAGCACGAGGTGGCGGGCGTCGAGGATGGTCCCCAGACCCTGGGTGAGCACGTGGTGCGGCACCTCGTCCGGCGGCTCGAAGAACCGTTCGTTGTCGGCGCGGGTGCGAGCAGTCAGGGTCTTGATCCGGGTCCGCGAGCTCAGCGAGGAGCCCGGCTCGTTGAAGGCCACGTGGCCGTCCGACCCGACGCCCAGCACCTGCAGGTCGACACCTCCCGCGTCGGTGATCGCCCGCTCGTAGTCGGCGCACTGCGCGGGGAGGTCGTCGGCCAGGCCGTCCGGTCCGGCGATCGCGTCAGGGGGGAAGTCGACCCGCTCCTCCAGCTCGCGGCGAATCACCGACCGGTAGCGCTGCGGATGCCCGGCGGGCAGTCCGATGTACTCGTCCAGCAGGAACCCGCGACTGCGCGCGAAGCTCACCTCGCCGGCGTCGTACCGACGGATCAGCTCGGCATACAGCACCAAGGGGCTGGACCCGGTGGCCAGACCGAGGACAGCCGTCGGCTTTCGGGCCAGCAGGGCGACGACCGCGTCGGCACCAAGCTCGCCGATCGTGGCGGCATCCGGAACGATGACGACCTCCATGGCGTCAGTATGCGCACCCGGCGGCGTGGGCAAGCCGAGCTGGTCGGTGCCACTACATCCGGAAGTCGAGGTCCCGCGGGACCGTCACGGCCGACCGCACCTGCGCTGTGAGGTCGGCATCGACCGGGCGACGCTGCTCTCGCGCGGCGAGCGACACCTGGTAGTCGAACCACACCTCGTGCAGCGCCGGCTCACCTTCCCGTACGTCGGGTAGCACCACGCCCTCCTGGAGGATCCGGCCGGCACGGTCGAGGTCACCGGTCAGCAGCGCCGCGCGGACCTCGGCGAGCCGGAAGCGGCCGAGGCGAGCGTTGGTCGGCGGGTGCGGCTTCGATCACCGCGAGTGCCTGCGCGCCATCGCCGGCGGCCAGGAGCACGTCGACCAGCTCACGCCTCAGCGGCGCCAGGTCCCCGCGAAGTGCGACCGCAGATCGGTAGCGGCTGACCGCGAGCGCATGGTCGCCACCGGCCCGGGCCAGGGTCGCCAGGTTGCGCCAGGCCGAGGCCGTCGGCTCGTCCGCGAGCGAGCGGACCCAGGCGTCTTCAGCCCCTGCTAGATCCCCGGCGCCGGCGAGCGCCACTCCGAGGTGCAGCTTCGGCAACCAGCCGTCCGCCGCCTCCAGCAGCGGAACCCACCGTCGGCTCGTCTGGTAGGAGGGCGGTGGCTGCTGTGCCGGTGGCGCAGGCATCTGGCCGGTCCGCAGGAGCTCGACCCAGGCCTCCTGCTCGAGCCCGAGCGCCTCGTCGCCGAACGGCGTGCCGGGCAGCGACAGCGCGTCGTCACCGTCCCGCTCCCGCAACCTGCGCTCGAGCGCTCCCCATCCCGACCCGACGTTCAGCACCTCGACCGGGGCGGCGTCGGCCCAGGCAGCCGCGGCGGTCAGCACCTCGTCGAGCTGGGCCCGGGGGATCAGCTCCTCCAGGTCACGCGACACGACCGCTCGTGCCAGCGTCCAGTCGTCGCCGTGGACGGCGTCCGGGTCGCTCTGGAGCAGGCCGTACGCCTCGACCCACGACCACGACGCCCGTGCCGGCATGGGCAGGTGCTCCAGCTGGGTCCGGGCCAGACCGGCCTGGATCTCGAGGTACTCCTGACCGGGCTGCGCGAGCCACTCCTGCCAGTGGCTGCCGCCCGGGCTCTTCCCCCACAGGAACAGCTTGCGGCCGCGGAGCCGGTCGGTGGAGGTCTGCACCAGTCCCGTGCCGCGGCCGTCCAGGGCAGTGACCCAGCGCCGCTGGTCGTCGGCGATCGCGAAGAAGTAGTCGGCGGCCTCCGCCGCTCGGGTGGTGTACGTCCGGTCCTCGCTGTCGTGGACCGGGATCGGCACCCGTCGCAGTGGGTCGTCGTAGGGGAACTCCCAGGCCTCGTCGGCGGGGGCGAGGACCCGGATGTCGTCCGCCTGGGGCACCGCGGCGTTGGACCACCAGTACATCGGCGTCTCGACGTCGTTCGGGTTGACGATCCGGACGTGGACCAGCAGCACGGGGGAGCCCGAGGGCAGCGAGGCGTCGACCTGGAACACGACCTCACGCAACCGCTCGAACTCGTACATCCGTAGGACAGGCGTGCCGTCCGGCTTCAGCACCCGGGCGGCGTGCAGCGGCTCGCACGTCGTGGGTGAGTGGCCGATGGTTCCGATGTTCCACTCGACACCACCGGCGAACCACGCGTTCCGCAGGGCGAGGTTCGCCGGCTGGAAGACCGGGTTCCGGTAGAGCAGCTCGCGCCCGGTGGGCTTGTGCACCAGCGACCACAGCCGGCCGCCGAGGTCGAGGAGAAAGGTGGCTCGCAGGACCTCGTTCTCCAGCACGGCGACCTTGTGCTCGACCTGCCGGCGCTCGCGGCCGTAACCGTCCTGGACGAGGTACGGCAGCACCGAGTGGACCCGGCCGTAGCCGATGTTGTGACGCATCTCCGCGTCGGCCTCGCCCGGGTCGGCGACCGTGTGCAGGTCAGCGGTGGAGAACAACGGCGGCAACGCGTTGACCGGACCGACGTCGGCGGTCGGCATCGTCAGCGTCTCGAGACGCAGCTCGGTCATCGACGCATCGAGTGGCAGCTACTTCATGGTTCCCGCGGTGACCGAGCCCTGGAGCTGTCGTTGGAAGATGGCGTAGACGATCAGGACGGGGACGACGGTGATCACGACGGCGGCGAACAACCGGCCGAAGTCGACGTTGTAGCCCGCCTGCGAGGCGAACGAGGCCATGCCCTGGGACAGGACGTAGTTGTCGCGGTTGGTGTTCAGGGCGACCGGCAGCAGGAACTGGTTCCACAGGCCGAGGAAGTTGAAGATGGCGACCGAAGCCATCCCCGGCTTGGCCATGGGCAGCATGACTTGGAAGAACTTGCGCCACTCGCCGGCCCCGTCGATCTCCGCGGCTTCGGCGATCTCGTCGGGAAGCGCTCTGAAGAACGGGAACAGGAAGAACACCGTGAACGGGAGCGCGAACGCCACGTAGGTGACGATGAGGCCGGGGAGGGTGTTCAGCAGACCGACGTCCTTGAGCACGAAGAACAGCGGGACGATAGCGAGGAAGACCGGGAACGTCAGGCCGGCGAGCATCAGGTAGTAGATGACCCTGCTGCCGATGAAGGTGAAGCGGGCGAGCACGTAGGCGCACATCGATCCCAGCACCATGACGATGACCAGGGCGAACCCGACCACGATGACGGTGTTGGCGAAGTACCTGCCGATGCCGGCCGTGGTCCACGCGGAGACGTAGTTGTCGAAGTTCCACTGCGCCGGCAGCGTGAACGGCGAGGCGAAGATCTCCTTGCTCGTCTTGAACGACGACATCAGGGTCCACAGCAGCGGGACGATGATCAGGACTGTCCACACGCTGAGGACGAGATGAGAGACGGTGCTGACGGCCTTCTGCCCGGTGGTGCTCGACGCGGCTGGTGTCGTGGTCGTCATCGCTTGACCTTCTGCTCGCGTCCGCCGGTCAGCCAGTTCACCGCGAAGACGAGCGCGGCGAAGGTGAGGGTCGCGAGGGCCAGGACCACGCCCATCGCGCTGGCGAGGCCGAACTGGCCCTTCGAGAAGGCGGTGGTGAGCAGGTGTTGCGGCATGACCAGGGTCGAGTTGTCCGGCCCCCCGCCGGGGTTGAGCGCCTGCATGTAGACGAACGCGTCGAGCGCCAGGATGCCCAGGTAGATGTAGGCGGTCTGGATGTTGTCGCGGATCAACGGGATCGTGACCGAGACCGCCGTCCGGATCCGGCCGGCGCCGTCCAGCCGGATCGCGTCGTAGTAGTCCGACGGGATCCCCTTGATCGCTGCGACGAACAGCACCATGTAGAAGCCCACGAAACCCCAGATGATCACGAACATCGAGGCCGGCATGGCGGTGCGGGTGTCCCCGAGCCAGGGGAAGCTGGCGAACTGGTCGAGCCCTAGCTTGACGAGGATGCCGTTCAGCAGGCCGGCGGACGGGTCGAACATCTGGCTCCACAGGATGCCGATGATGATCGCCGGGATCGTGTAGGGGAAGAACGAGATGACCCGGTAGAAGTTGGAGTTCCGGATCCCGCGCGCTGCCCCGTGTGAGGTGCCCCCCACGGTGACCATCGTGGCCAGCACGAAGCTGAGCACGACGGTCACCAGGGGCACCACGACCGCCAGCAGGATGTTGTTCCAGAACGCGGTCACGAAGACGTCGTCGTCGAGCAGTTTCTTGTAGTTCTCCAGACCGATGAAGTTCATGTCGGGCGTGAAGCCTGACCAGTCGGTCAAGGAGTAGTAGAAGGCCTGAACGAACGGCCACACCACGAACAGCAGGAAGATCGCCAGCGGCAGTCCGAGGAACACCACGAAGAAGCTGACCCGGTCGAACGTCAGCTTGCGGCGCGCCTTCTTGCGACGCACGACCGGGGCTTCTTCCGTGGCGAGCACGGATGCCGGATCGATCACGTGACCTGGATCTTGTTGATCGAGTCGTCCTCACGCACCTTGTCGGTGATCTCCTGCAGTCCCGAGGTCAGCTCCGCGACGTCGGCCTTGCCGGCCAGGAAGCTGTTCCAGATGACGAGCTGGGCGGTGTTCATGCCGTACAGGTCGACGAACTTCCAGGTGAAGACGTCGGACCCGGCGGCGCTGAGCAGATCGTTCTGCGAGACCAGGGCGGTCGAGCCGAAACCGTCCGCCGGAACCGTGTCCTGGACGATGGTCGGCGCGAGCTTGGTCTTGGCGAAGTTCGTGGCGGCCTCCTTGGAGAGCATCGTCCGAAGCAGCTCCTTGCCACCAGCCACGTTCTTGCCCTGTGACGGGATCACGAACGGCTCACCGGACGCGCTGTGCAGCGCCTCGTAGGGCATCGAGGAGTCCGCCGACACCGTCATCTCCTGGAATCCGGTCATCTTGAAGTCGGGCTTGGTGGTGTCCTTCATCTCGTTCTCGATCCAGGACCCCGACGGGTACAGCAGGGCGTCCTGGTTGTTGCTCCACTGGGCCTGAGCGGCGGTGAACTGGGTGCCCGCTCCGCCGGGCTTCATGTAGCCGGCCTTGACGACCTCGCCCATGCCCTTGAGGACGCCCTGGACGGCCGGGTGCGACCAACAGTTCGCTTCCAGGTTCTCCAGTGCGAGCCGGACCTCGTCACCGCCCTCCTTGATCGCCGATCCGATCGCAAGGGTCTGGTAGTACGTCGCCGCCTCCTTGCCCCACAAGAACAGGTACTTGTCCTTCGACTTGGCCTGGGCACCCAGGTCCATCGCCTCGTCCCACGTCTTCGGCGGGGTCCAGCCGTTCTCCTCGAACAGGCTCGCGGAGTACCAGACCGCATAGACCGTCAACACGTAGTTGAGCGCGGCCAGCTTGCCGTCGTACGTGCCCGGCTCCTCGACGCCACCGAACAGGGTGTCCCGGATCGGCGTCCCCTCGAGGTTGTTCGCGTCGAGGACGTCGGACAGGTCCTCGATCTGCTCGAGGATCGTGTTGAACCCGATCGCGTCCGCACCGGAGTTGTCGATCAGGTCGGGCGGGTTGCCACCGACGAAGCGCGGCTGCAGCTCCTGGGCGATCTTGGTCGTGGCCGAGACCTTCACCGACGACCCGGCGTGGTTCTTCTCCATCAGGGAGGCGGCGAAGGCGACGTAGTCGGTGCCGTAGCCACCGTCGAAGATGACCGCGTCGACCGTGGACTTGTCCGCCATACCGAACGGGTTCTTCTCGCTGACATTGCCGCCCTGCTGCTTGTCATCGGTAGAGTCGCCGCTGTCTCCCGCGCACGCGGCAAGCACGCCGCTGAACGGAACGACCGCCGCCGTCGCTAGTGCGCCCTTCATGAAGCTGCGGCGGTCGACTGCCTTCTTCTCGGTGGTCATGGGTCTGCCTTCCGGTTGATGTGCTGCAGGAACAGTCAGCGGAGAAACGTTCGGGGTGCTCTCTCTCCTTGGTGGTGAACTACCGAGTCAGGCCGTCCGTCGGATCCGGCCGGTGTAGCGGGCTTCGAGGCTGCTGTTGTGCTCGTCCCCGCCGGGGACGTTGGCCGACAGGTAGACGGGCGGGGTCTCCCCCGCCTCGGTCAGCCGCCGGACGACTTCCGCGCCGATCAGCTGAGCGAGCAGTGCGCCGGTGATCGACGAGACCGCGCACACGGTGCCGCCTCCGGGCAACGGCAGCACGGCGTCTCCGTACGGCGCGCCGTTGTCCAGAGCGACGTCGGCGTGGTCGACCAGCTTCGTACCGGACGGGTGCCGTGAGTCGACCCCCGCGGTCTGGGTGAACGACGTGATGGCGATCAGCCGGTGCCCACGTTGCTTCACCAGCTGCGCGAGCTCGACGATGGAACCGTTCACGCCGGAGTTCGACGCGACCACGAAGATGTCGGACTCGGACACGTTGGCGAGGTCGTACAGCCGGTGGGCGATCGACGGGTCGCGCTCGAGGTGCTTGTTGCCGAGCACGTCGGGCGAATCGCCTCCGACGGTGACGACGTCCCGCAGGGCGATCCGGTTGGTCGGCACCAGCCCACCCGCGCGACCGGCGATCTCCATCGCCAACGCCTCGGAGTGGCCGGAGCCGAACGCCTGGACGACGCCGCCGGCGCGCAACGACGCCACGATGAGGTCGGCCGCCTCCTGCACGGGACCGTCGGACTGCTCGGCGACCTTGGCCATGATCGGCGTGAGCGCGGCGAGGTAGGCCTGGGCGCTGACCGTGGTCGCGGCCGCACCGGAGTCGCCGCCCGTTTCGGCCGCACTGAACGTGTCAACCATCGGAGTCGTAGCCTCCTGTGACGTGAGCGCGCGATGCGCCGCGGGGAACGTGTGCCGTGGCGAATCGGTGCGACACTAACCGATAGCCGCCTGGATCGGAGTGCCTGTGCGTTCGGAGATCTTGGCCCTCGGCGGCGACCTCGGCGGCACGTCGACGCGCATCGTCGTGGTGGGACCGGACGGTCGCGAGCACGGCCGCGGTATCACCGGCGGCGGCAACCCGACGACCGATCCCGCCGGCGCTGCCGCAGCGTTCGGCGACGCCCTGCGCGCCGCGCTGTCCGGTGTTGACGGCGCCCGGGTGAAGGCATCGGTTGTCGGCGTCGCGGGGGGCTCGGCGCTGCGAACCCCGGCAGTGGCCACGCACTTCGATCGGGTGTGGACCGAGGCTGGCCTGACCTGCAGCCCGGGCTACGTCCCCGACCTCGAGGTGGCCTTCGCGAGCGGTACGCCCGAGGCCGACGGCGCGGTGCTGGTCGCCGGCACCGGCGCGGCCGCGGGATCGCTTATCGACCGTCGGCTGACGCGGACCGCGGACGGCCACGGCTGGCTGCTCGGTGACGACGGCTCGGGGTTCTGGCTCGGACGCGAAGCCGTCCGCGCCACCTTGCGGACACTTGAGGCGGGAGGAAGCCCCGGTGCTCTGGTCGACGCCGTGCTCCGCGAGCTGGAGGCTGACCGGACCGTGGGTGATCTGACTGCGCCCTCGGCCCGGCGAGCGACCGAGCGCCAGCGCGACCGGGTGATCCAAGCGGTGAACTCGGGGCCTGGCGTCCGGTTGTCGGCACTGGCCCCGCTGGTCACTGCCGCGTACCGGATGGGCGACCCGCAGGCGCACTCCATCGTCGAACGCGCCGCGGCGGCTCTGGAGGCGACCCTCGGGCTGATCCGAGACCCGGCCGAGAGCACGCCGATCGTCCTCGCGGGAAGTCTGGCCGGCGACGCGTCCCCGGTGGGGGCCGAGCTGCGAACGCTTCTCGCGGCCCGGTTCGCCGGCGCTGTCCTGCCGGCCCGCACCGGGGTGGGCGGGGCCGCCTGGTTGGCACTCGCAGCGCTCGACCCGGCACTGGCCACCCGTGAGACGCACGCCCGGCTGTGCTCCTGACGACGTCAGTGGGGGGCGTTCGTGGCTGGGGTGACCGTCGACCACGGTCCGGAATGGATTTTCGATGTTTGTAAGACTTACATGCGAACGCAGGTGGGTCAATAGGTCTCAGCCAGGCCGGGCCGCGGTGGGAGGCCGTTCTCGACCTGCGGGGGAGCGGTCAGAAGGCCACGTCGAGCGACCGGGAGAGCACGATGCTCGCGGCGCCCCGCAGTGTCGCGTAGTCGTCGGGGTCGGCGAACACGACGTGCGGTTCCCCGCCCGGGTGAGCGAAAGCCTGGCGGCGAACGTGGTTCTCGATCGCGGATCGCAGTGCTTCGCCACCGCCGACCGGCTCACCGTGCACGATGAACAGCCCGATGCCGAGAATCTGTTGCAGGTTCGCGATCCCGACGCCGATGTTCGCCGCGTAGTCCTCGAGCAGTGCCGCGGCGGCCGTGTTCTGTGGTGCAAGAGCCGACAGCCGTGCCGCTCCGATGGTCTTCGCCTGAGGTAGGCCTCGTACGGCGGCCTCCTCGCGAAGCCATCTGGTTGCGGCCAACGCCTCCCAGCACCCGGTGAGCCCACACTCGCAGGGAGGGCCGTCTCGGTCGATGATCGTGTGGCCGACCTCGCCCCCGGCGCCCCGAGCTCCGCGGTGCAGGGCGCCGTCGAAGATGAACCCGGCGCCGATGCCTTCCCCGACGTAGAGCGAGCAGTACGACGACTCGCCTCGGCCCGCACCGAACAGCATGTCTCCGAGCGCCTGGGCGCGAGGTTGCAGGTCGACGAAGGTCGGCACGCCGAGACTCTCTGCAATCAGCGGGCCTACCGCGAGGCCGTTGAACCCTGGAGCGTGGTCCGACCGCACGATCTGGCCCGTCTCCGTGTCGACCATCCCGGCGACGGCGATGCCGATGCCGCGCAGAGGCGATGCGGCGTTCGCCGTGACCTCCCGCAACAGGCTGGTCAACCGACCGGCGATCAGGTCGTGGTTCTTCTTGGTCGGGCGAACCCGGATGGCGGCCCTCGACGTGACCTCCCCGCCGGCCGTGACCACGGCAGCCTCCGCGCCGTCAGGGAGCATGAGAACTGCGCCGACCGGCCATCCGGCGCTGGAGAACCAGACCGGTCTCGCCCGCTTGCCACCACGTGCCCCGCTGGCCAGCGGTGCCTGCTCCTCGAGCAGCCCTTCATCGAGAAACGGCTGGACGATCTGACCGATCGTCGCCCGGGTGGAGCCGGTCAGCCGCGCGAGCTCCGGCCGGGCCAACGGGCCGTTGGCGTAGAGCGTCTTCAGCACCCGAGCGCGGTTGACCTCGCCGGCCCGGGAGGAGGACAGCATCGCCGACTGGCGCGCCGACCCACGGGTCCGACCGGGTTGAGGGATCTGCCGAGGAGCAACCGCGAAGCCGCTAGCGCGCGAAGCCGCCATCGCTTCGGCAGAAACATCGCCCATCTGCGTTGCCCTTCGTCGCTGCGAGCAGTGCCGGCTGCCGGCCGACGTGGAGCCACCCGTTGCGGACTCCGTGGTTCGTATGTACTACAAACAATCCTACCGGGCGCTCGGCCAGGTCTGATTTCTCCCTTTCTTGACGATTTGACCGTTGACCCCGGTCGCCGTACGTAGCTAAGTTTCGTTTCGCGTCGAGATTCCGTTGCTGGGTTTCGGAGAGGCCCGCCCGTCGTCGTCGATGACTCGCGCCGTCCGGCGCGCTCCCCTCGCTCCTGGAGGCACCCTTGCCCGAGATCCGCGCCCGACTCCGACCGCTGCTCCTGCTGCTCGTTGCCTGTTCGGTCGCTGTGACCTCTCTGGGTGGACCGGCGGCGGCCAGCAGCAGCGACCGGATCGACCAGATCATCAACCGGATGACGCTGGAGGAGAAGGTCGGGCAGCTCTTCGTCACCTACGCCTACGGGCAGACCGCCGACACGACCGACCCGGTCGACGTCGCGCACAACGAGCAGGATCTCGGCGTCGCGAACGGCCAGGAGCTGATCGAGAAGTACCACGTCGGTGGCGTCATCTATTTCGCCTGGTCGAACAACGTCGCGAACCCCGAGCAGATCGCGGGACTGTCCAACGGCCTGCAGCAGGTGGCGACCTCGCAGCCGTCCGGCATCCCCCTGCTGATCAGCACGGACCAGGAGCACGGAGTAGTCACCCGGGTCGGACCGCCGGCCACCCAGCTGCCCGGCAACATGGCGCTGGGCGCGGGACGCAGCGTGCCCAACGCCTACGACGCGGCCCAGATCAGCGGCCAGGAGCTGCGGGCGCTGGGCATCAACCAGAACTTCGCACCCGTGGCCGACGTCAACGTGAACGCGCAGAACCCGGTCATCGGTGTGCGGTCGTTCGGATCCGACCCGACGCTGGTGTCCGACATGGTGTCGGCGAGCGTCGACGGCTACCAGAGCGCCGACGTGGCGGCCACCGCGAAGCACTTCCCGGGCCACGGCGACACGGCGACCGACAGCCACTACGGCGTGCCGATCATCAACCACACCCGCGCGGAGTGGGAGAGCATCGACGCCCCGCCGTTCCGGGCCGCGATCAACCGTGGCATCGACACGATCATGACGGCGCACATCGTCGTCCCGGCGCTCGACCCGTCGGGGGTGCCGGCCACCCTCTCGAAGCCGATCATCACGGACATCCTGCGGGGCGAGATGGGCTACGACGGTGTGGTCATCACCGACGCGCTGACCATGCAGGGCGTGCGCGCCGGCTTCGGCGACGCCCGCATCCCGGTGCTGGCGCTGAAGGCCGGTGTCGACCAGCTGCTGATGCCGGCCCCCGGCCAGCTGGACATCGCCTACAACGCCGTGCTCAAGGCCGTGCGCGACGGTGAGCTCACCGAGGAGCGCATCGACGAGTCGGTGCAGCGGGTGCTGCAGCTGAAGATGTCGCGCGGTCTCTTCAAGCCGAAGAACGTGTTCGTCGACGGGTCCGCGATCAGCTCCGTGGTGGGCACCGATGCGCACCAGCAGCGGGCCCAGGAGATCACCGACGCCACTGTCACGCTGGTCAAGGACGACGCCGACGCGCTGCCGCTCGCCAAGGGCGCCCAGAAGATCCTCGTCACTGGTGCCAGCGTCACTCCCGGCCTTGCCGAGCGGATCTCCGCCCGCGGGCCGGCCGCGACGGCGTACAACACCGGGACTGCGCCGACTGACACGACCATCGCCGCTGCCGTGGCGCAGGCGCAGGCCAGCGACCAGGTCGTCGTCGCGACCAACAAGGCCTGGACGAGTACCGGCCAGCAGGAGCTGGTCACGCAGCTGCTGGCCACCGGGAAGCCGGTCGTCGTGGTGGCCGTGCGCGACCCGTACGACATCGCGTACTTCACCGACGCGCCGACCTATCTCGCGACGTACTCCACCACCGCGATCTCCGTCGAGTCGCTCACCCGGGTGCTCTTCGGCGAGGTCCAGCCCGCGGGCCTGTTGCCCGTCTCCGTCCCGACCGCCGCTGACCCGGGCGCGACGCTGTACCCGTTCGGCCACGGCCTCACGACCACGTCATGAGTCAGGAGCACGACATGACCGACCCGACCGACACGGACGCCCGGCCGCTCGGCCTCGGCCGCAGGGGCTTCCTCGGCGCCCTCGGTGCCGCGGCCGCAGGAGTTGCCGCCGGCCCGACACTGGCCGGAAGGGCCGCAGCGGCCACCGTGCCCAGCGCCGGCGGGCCGGTGCGTACCGGGATCCAGGAGCTGATCGCCAGCGGCTACGACGTGCTCCGCGGGCAGAAGGTGGGCATCGTCACCAACCCGACCGGGGTCCTGCCCGACTTCACCCACGAGGTCGACGTGATGGCGGCGTCGGACCAGGTCGACCTGGTGGCCGTCTTCGGACCGGAGCACGGCTTCCGCGGCACGGCCCAGGCCGGCGGCTCTGAGGGCAGCTACGTCGACGAGCGCACCGGGCTGACGGTCTGGGACACCTATCTGAAGAGCGGTGATGCGCTGGCCGACATCGTCCGTCGATCCGGCGTGGACACGATGGTCTTCGACATCCAGGACGCCGGTGCGCGGTTCTACACCTACATCTGGACGATGTACGACTGCATGGTCGCGGCTGCCGTGACCGGCAAGCGCTTCGTCGTGCTGGACCGGCCCAACCCGACAACCGGACGCACGCCGCGTGGCCCGGTGCTCGACCGGGCGTTCGCGACGTTCGTCGGGCGTCGCGAGATCTGCCAGCAGCACGCCATGACCGTCGGCGAGCTGGCTCTGCTCTTCGCCGCCGAGTACCTCCCGGACGAGACGGACCAGCCGCTGCAGGTCGACGTGGTGCGGATGCGTGGTTGGGACCGCCGGCAGGCGTACGCCGACACCGGGCTGCCCTGGGTCCTGCCGTCGCCCAACATGCCGACCCCCGACACCGCGCTGGTCTACCCCGGCACCTGCATGTTCGAAGGCACCAACCTGTCCGAGGGCCGGGGAACGACTCGCCCGTTCGAGCTGGTCGGCGCACCGTACGTCGACGAGCGGTGGGCGGAGGAGCTGCGCGACCAGGCACATCCGGGAGTGCTGATCCGGGAGGCCTACTTCACGCCGACGTTCTCCAAGCACGTCAACACCGCGTGCGCCGGCGTGCAGCTGCAGGCGACCGACCCGTCCTCCTTCGACGCCCTGCGCACCGGCACCGCGATGATCGTGGCGGCCAAGAAGATCTACGGATCTGCCTTCGCCTGGCGCTCGGACAACTGGATCGACAAGCTGACCGGCTCGACGAGGTTCCGGACGATGGTCGACGCCGGCGCGTCGGCCGGAGAGGTCGTGGCGGCCTGGCGGGGCGAGCTGGCCGCGTTCGACCGCAAACGTCGAGAGCACCTGCTGTACGGGTACGACGGGCCACAGTGATGAGGTCGGGGGCAACACGCGCCGTCGCTCTCGTCACGGCGACGCTCCTAGCGTCGACCCTGACAGTCACCACGGCGGGCGGGTCGACTGCCGGCGACCCGATCTCGAGGGTGCTCCGGGACGGGACGCCGCAGCAGGCCGGACTGGTGACGGCGCCCATCGACGCCATGGAGACCGACCTCCGGTCGTACCTGAACCCATCGCCGACCCGGCCGCTCTACGCCGGCGGGGTGGTGCTGGCCGGGCACGACGGCTACGTGGTGCAACGGGCGGCTGCGGGCTATGCCCTGCGCTATGCCGACGGTGACGGCACAGAGCTGCCGCGTGACCAGTGGGTACCCGCCCGCACCGACACCATCTTCGACCTCGCGTCGGTGTCGAAGCTGTTCACCGCCATCGCCCTCGTACAGCAGGTCGAGGCGGGCACGATCGACCTGGACCGTACGGTCGCGTCGTACATCCCGGCTTTCGCCACCAACGGCAAGCAGGCCGTGACCGTGCGCCAGCTGCTCACCCACACCTCGGGATTTCCTGCCTGGCTCCCGCTGTGGAGCAAGTACCCGACGCCGGAGGAACGCATCCAGGCGGTGTACGAGGCGAACCTGGTGAACCCGCCGGGCAGCAAGTACCTCTACTCCGATCTGAACATGATCACGGCCGGCAAGCTGGTCGAGCTCGCCACCGGCCAACCCCTGG
This sequence comes from uncultured Actinomycetota bacterium, assembly GCA_963762865.1. GTDB lineage: Bacteria > Actinomycetota > Actinomycetes > JACCUZ01 > JACCUZ01 > DATHAP01. Next base: position 49,174 of record CAVXNC010000003.1, on the reverse strand, counting down.
ACCGCGTGGTCCACGACCGGGTAACCGGGCCGCTCGGGATGCGCGACACCGGCTACAACCCGCCGGCGTCCGAGCTCGACCGGATCGCCGCGACGGAGTACCAGACCGCGCCGCCACGCGGCATGGTCCGCGGCAGTGTGCACGACGAGAACGCCTGGGCGCTGAACGGCGTCGCGGGGCATGCCGGGGTCTTCTCCACGGCAGACGACCTCGCCGTCCTCGCCCAGACGATCATCAACGGCGGGTCGTACGGCGACACGCGCATCCTCACCGAGGACTCGGTCGACGCCCTGCTGCACAACGAGAACGCAGGCTTCCCGGGGAACTCGCACGGGCTCGGCTTCGAGCTCGACCAGATGTGGTACATGGACGGGCTCTCTGGCCCCGAGACAGCCGGTCACACCGGGTACACCGGCACCTCGATCGTCATCGACCGGGCGAGCCGGTCGTTCGTCATCCTGCTCACGAACCGCGTGCACCCGAGCCGCACCTGGGGCAGCAACAACCCGGCCCGGCGCGCGGTCGCCCGGGACATGGCGCTCGCTCTACCGGTGCGGCCGCGGGAGGGTCAGACGGCCTGGTTCTCCGGTGTGGGCGATGCCCGCACAGTCACGCTGTCGACGCCCGTGCAGCTCAGCAGTGCACCGTCCCGCCTGACCTTCGACCTCTGGTACGACACCGAGCAGACCGACGTCGTGACGCTGGAGGCCTCGTCGGACGGCGGCAGCACCTGGCAGGAGCTGCAGCGCTGGTCCGGCTGGTCCGGCAAGCAGTGGGGCTCCCAGTCGGTGAACCTCGGTGCGCTCGACGGTGCCGTCACCCTGCGGTGGAGGTACGCCTCCGACGCGCTGTACCAGGGCCGCGGTGTGTACGTCGACGGCATCCGCGTGACCTCACCAGGCGGCGTCCTCTTCGACGACTCCCGACAGCGGGACGCCGATGCGGTGCAGCTCGCCGGTTGGTCTGCGTCGGCTACCTGACCGAGGTAATTTTCCTTCATGCCCGGAGCCGCGAAGGTCGACGCCACTCCGTCGATCCCTGACGGCCAGGGTCCCGCGTCGCTGGCCGTGCGGCTCCGCGCCATCCTGCCGTCCCTGTCGCGCTCCGAGCGGCGGGTGGCGCAGGAGGTGCTCGAGGACCCGCGGGCGGTCGCCGCCAGCACGATCACCGAGCTCGCGCAGAGGTGCGGCACCTCGGAGACCACGGTCATCCGGTTCTGCCGGACCCTCGGCCTGTCCGGCTACCCGCAGCTCCGTCTGACCCTGGCCACCGAGTCCGGCCGTGCGGACAACGGCGTGAGAGTGGTCGGCAGCGACATCGGCCCGGGGGACGACCTCGCGGCGATCGTCGAGAAGATCGCCTTCGCCGATGCGAGGGCGGTCGAGGAGACGGCCGCCCACCTGGACGTCGCGGCGTTGCAGGCAGTGGTCGACGCCCTCGTCGCCGCCCGCCGCATCGATGTGTACGGCGTAGGGGCCAGCGCGTTCGTGGCGATGGACTTCCAGCAGAAGCTGCACCGCATCGGCCAGATCGCCTTTGCCTGGTCCGACACTCACATCGCCCTGACCAGTGCCGCCCTGCTGCAGCCAGGCGACGTGGCGATCGGCATCTCGCACACCGGTGTCACCTCCGACACCATCGACGCGCTCGCTCAGGCCCGCCGGAGCGGAGCGACCACCGTCGCCCTCACCAACTTCCCGCGCTCTCCCATCGTCGAGATGGCTGACCACGTGCTCACCACGGCCGTGCGCGAGACGACGTTCCGCAGTGGCGCGATGGCGAGCCGCCTGGCGCAGCTGACCCTGGTCGACTTCATGTTCGTCGGGGTCGCCCAGCAGACCACCGCCGAGACGCGAGCGGCGCTCGAGGCGACGCTCGCCGCCGTCAGTGGTCACCGGGTCAAGCGCGACCGCGGCGGGAGCACCAGGCGCAGTCGATAGCTGCTTGGGGGTCGCGCGCGTCGAGGGAACGACTCCTGGTCGGCGTAGGGTCGCGACGTGGACCGGGGTACGGGGCGCCTTCGGGGGCGTGTTGAGGAAGGCTTGTGGCCCCTGGTCGAGACCTTCCTCGGCTCGCACGACGTGGCAGGCCTGGCCGTTGCGGTGGTGCGCGAGGAGGAGGTCGTCTCGCGTGGGTTCGGCGTCCGTGACGTCGGGAACGGTGCGTCGGTCACACCCGAGACGATGTTCCACCTGGCGTCGGTGTCCAAGCCCTTCGTCGCGACCGCGATCGTGTCACTGGCGACCGCTCGTGGCGCGGGTGAACCAGTGCTCGATCTGGATGCTCCGATCACCGACTGGGTGCCTGAGTTCACGCTGGCCGACGGCCGGGCAGCGGAGGTCACAGCCCGGCGTCTGTTGACCCACTCGAGCGGTCTCCCCGACGTCATGGACTACGGCTGGCACGACCCTCAGATGGGCGACGACGCCCTCAGCGAGTTCGCGGGCAGCCTGTCGGGCTGGCGGCTGAAGGCGGAGCCCGGCGCGGCGTTCTCCTACTCCAATGCCGGGTTCGAGCTTCTCGGGCTGCTGCTGTCCAGAGTCACGGGCGCGACGTTCGAGGACGCCATGCGGCAGCAGGTCCTGACCCCACTCGGGATGCGGAACAGCACGTTCCTGCGCGGCGAGGTGCCAGCGGAGCTGGCTGCCTCACCGCACGTGGGGATGCCTCTGTCGGTGCCCGAGGGCGCGTATCCGTACACCAGGCGCCATGCCCCCAGCTCGACTCTGCACTCCAACCTGGTCGAGATGTGTCGCTGGATGGTGGCCCACTTCGAACCGGCAGAGGCGGCGGCGGGTGCCGGCGGGCAGTGGGCACGGCTGGACTCCGGGCTGATCGACCTGATGTGGCAGCCGGTCGTGCCCGTGGGTCGCCCCCCGTGGGAGGAGGCCATGGCGCTCGGCTGGGCCGTGGGCAGCTACCGCGGGCACCGGACGCTGAGCCACGGCGGTGCGGACCCGGGGTTCGGGTCGAAGCTCGTGCTGGTGCCTGAGCAGCGGACCGGGGTCGTCGTGCTGGCCAACTCCAACACCGTCCCCACCTCCGCTATCGCCGCGGCAGCACTCGACATCGCCCTCAACGACCCCGACCTCGCGGTGACCTCCGGTGAGAAGCCCGAGGACCTGGGCGAGGGCGTGCCGGCACTGCACACCTTGCTGCCTCCGGTCGCCGGCCCGGTCGCCGAGACGTTGACGACGTCGGGGCCGGACGCCGCAGCGGCGGCGTTCCACCGACTGGCCGCGGTCGAGCCGGCCGAGTTCGACCTCGACGACGAAGGGTTCGTCGACGCCGTGTGGGGAGCGATCGAGCTGCACCGGACGAGCTTGGTCTGGCCCCTCCTGCAACTGTGGGCAGCGTTGCGTCCGGACTCATCCGTCGCCCTGACGGCTACCGGATGGGCCCATCAGGTGGACGGGGAGCTCGACCTGGCGAGGAGTGTCCTTCGACGCGCCCTCGACCTCGACCCCGAGAACGACGACGCCGCGCAGCTCATGAGCAGCCTGCCGCCGGCGTGACCGGGCTCCCCCGACCGATCGACGGCGCCTTATGCTGCCATGAACCGAGCCGACGCTCCGCTCGACCCAGGAGCCCGCATGACCGAACCATCGACCAGCTGGCAGTTCGACACGATCACGTACGCCGGGGGATCGCAGGACGGGCCGCGGGCCAGCGTGCAGCTGACCCGCCAAGGGGAGCAAGTGCACGCCGAGGGGTCCGGTAATGGGCTTATCGACGCCGTCTGCGACTCGATCTCAAAGGCCACAGGGGTGGCGGCGCGAGTAGTCGCGTTCCGCGCATACTCGGTCGGCCCTGGAAGCGAGGCCGTCGGCGAAGTCGAGCTCGACGTAGAGATGCCGGGCCGCCGGGTAGCGGTCACAGCGTCGTCCACGGACGTGGTGGAGGCCGCCGGCCGGGCCTTCCTCGCAGCCATCAACCAGCACGGCTCGAAGGCGCAAACAGTGCGCTGAACGACCCAGAACAGCAAGACGCGGTTAGGCCGCGGCGCTCTACCACTGTGTCACCCGCAGCTGTAGGCCTCAGCGACCGAGCAGCGCATCGTCGAAGAACGCGACGACGCGGCGCTCGTAGGCACGTGGCTGCGCCTCGATCCCCTTGATGTGCTTGGCGTGCGGGATGGCCCACAGTGATGCGTTCGGTCCCGCGACGCGGTGGTACTCCGGTGTCAGGACCTCGGTCGCGTTGCCGCCATCGGGGGCCCAGATGAACAGCAGCGGGCGCGGCGCGATTCGCGGGACGAGATCGGTGAGGGTGGCCGGCGGTGCCGTGTCGGAGAAGACAGTGACCGCCCCGGTCATGACGGCGAAGGCTGGGCTCATGGTCCAGAAATCGCGGCCGCTGAAAGCCTTCTTGTCCTCATGCAGCTGCCGTGCGCCGGCGCCGTCGGAAACGACTGCGGCGAGGTCTGGGTCCTTCGCGGCTGCCTCGAGCATCAGCTCGCCACCCACCGAGAAGCCGATGCCGCCGATCCGTCGCGGGTCGACGTCCGGTCGCTTCTTCAGCCAGTCGACGGCGGCAATGATGTCCTTGTCGCCTCCCCAGCCGAGCATGTTCCCGGCGCCTTCGCTGCGGCCCTCGCCGCGACGGTCGAACAGCAGCACGCCGTACCCGTTCTGGGCCAGCATCCGGGCATGGGCCTGGGTGCCGAGGCGTCCGGGGAAGTCGACGATGGCCGCGCCGTTGCGTGACGGGATGTACCAGCCGTGCAGCCGCAGCCCATCGGAGGTCGTGAAGCTGACGTCCTCGTGCGCGACGCCCAGCTTGTTCACAGGCACATCGGCACGCGCGACGTGCGTGATGGCGTAGGCGAACAGCACCGACTGTGCGACGAAGAAGGCGGCCAGGGCTCCGGCGACGACGAGCAGAGTGCGGCGGATGACCCGCCGGAGCATGGTGCCGTCGCGGCGTCGCGACCGGAACAGGGCCACGGCACCGAGTCCAACCAGCAGCAGGCCGGCGGGGATCGCCAGCAGGCCGGTGAAGTCGTCCCCGGACGGGCCGACAGCGATCGTGTAGTAGCCGGCCTCGAGGGCGCCGATGCCCACGCCGAAGACGCCCACGACCAGCGCCAGCAGGCCGCGCCAGCCGGCACGCACCCGCCCGTAGCCCCAGGCGGCCGCGCCAAGCAGCGCGATCGGTACCAGCCCGCCGGCCAGGTGGTCGGCCGCAGATGTGCCCGCAGGAGGCTGCAGGAAGTTGTCGTCAGCCACGTGCACTGCGACGAGAGCCGAGGCGAGCAGGAACAGTGAGCGCTCGTCGCGCAGTCGCCACGTCGTCGAGGCGGGTGCCGCAACGGTCGTCGGTCGAGTGGGCGCACTAGCTGTGGTCGTCATGCTTCGACGCTAGGAACCCGCGGAGCGGACGGTCAGGTGGCCGCCCGCACTGCCTGGGGGGAGGACCGCCGCGGAGACGGCGGCTGGCACGCCTGCTGGTGCCCCTGGAAGGCGGCGAGGCGGAATGCATCGCGCGAGGGGCTCTGACCTGGGCAAATAGCTGGAGCGGGTGACGAGAATCGAACTCGCACTGTCAGCTTGGGAAGCTGATGTTCTGCCATTGAACTACACCCGCGCAGGGCGGCGAGCGCCCCGACCGGCAGCATCGTAGCGCCTTGCCGTGTCCGCCTGATTGTGTCCACCCGCGTCGATAGGGTCGCCCCGTGCTGCTCTCGGACAGGGACATCCGCGCCGCGATCACTGCCGGCCGGGTCATGATCGAGCCGTACGACGCGGAGATGGTGCAGCCGTCCAGCGTCGACGTGCGGATCGACCGCTACTTCCGGGTCTTCGAGAACCATCGCTACCCGCACATCGACCCGTCTGTCGAGCAGGCCGAGCTGACCCGGCTGGTGGAGCCGGACGGCGACGAGCCGTTCATCCTGCACCCGGGCGAGTTCGTCCTGGGCTCCACCTACGAGGTCGTGTCCCTGCCCGACGACGTGTCAGCTCGCTTAGAAGGCAAAAGTAGTTTGGGGAGGCTCGGGCTCCTCACTCACTCCACCGCCGGCTTCATCGACGCCGGCTTCTCCGGCCACGTGACGCTCGAGCTGTCCAACGTGGCCACCCTGCCGATCAAGCTGTGGCCGGGCATGAAGATCGGCCAGCTCTGCTTCTTCCGGCTCACCAGTCCGGCCGAGGCGCCGTACGGCTCGGGGGCGCAGGGCTCGCGCTACCAGGGACAGCGCGGCCCCACGCCCTCGAGGTCGTTCCAGAACTTCCACCGCACCGCGACCTGAGCGACTCGCGAGGGCGAACCCCGACCTCAGGTGCTCGAGACCGCGTCCAGCACGTCGAGCCTGGCCGCCCGGCGGGCCGGCAGCAGCGCCGCGACCACCCCGCTGGCGCCCGCCAGCGCCACGATCGCCGCCAGCTGGCCGACCGGCACGACGGTCTCGGCGGTCTCGATCCCCGACGCCTTGATCGCGTAGACCAGGGCCCGCCCGATGCCCAGCCCGATCAGCAGCCCGAGAACCGTGCCGTAGACCGCGATCAGCGCGGCCTCCCAGCGGACCATGCCCCGCAGGTGCGCCCGGGACATCCCGACGGCTCGCAGCAGCCCGAGCTCGCGGGTCCGCTCCACGACCGACAGCGCGATGGTGTTGCCGATGCCGACCAATGCGATGACGATCGCCAGGGCGAGCAGCGCGTAGACCACACCGAGCATCGAGTTGAAGTCGTCGACCACCGACTGCCTGACCTCTTCACGGTCCTGCACCTCCACCGAGGCGTACGCCGCGGTGACCGCCTCGACGGCGGATCTCAGGTCGGGGGCGCCCACCCCGTCGGCCCCGGTGACGTAGACGCGGGTGTCCAGCTGGTCGGGCTGGGCGGCAGCGAAGGCCGCCCGGTCGACCCAGACCGGGCCGGTCCAGTCGGGGTGGTCGAAGAGCGCGCGGACCGTGAAGGTCTGCTTCGCGCCGCCCGGGAAGACGACGGGCAGCTCGTCGCCGATGGCGAGGTCGTGGCCCTCGGCCCAGCGTGAGCCGAGCGCCATGCCGTCGGCGCCGAGCCCGGCGAGCGAGCCGGACGAGACGCCGATGTCGAAGGCCCGGTCGACCGTGGCCGCCGGCCAGCCCCCGAGCTGGGTCACCGAGTCACCCACCTTGGCCTCGGTCATCTGGGTCGGCACGGCGGCCGCGACCTCCGGCAGCGCACCGAGGTCCGCGGCCATCCGCGGGCTGGCTCCGCCGTAGATCCAGGCACCCGTGTCGGCGACCAGGTCGCCGCGGAACTCCTTGTCGAAGGAGTGGCTGACCGACCACTTGCCCGACGCCGCGAAGACCGTGATGCCGCCGACCAGGGCGACCCCGATCATCAGCGCCGACGCGGTGGCCGCGGTGCGCCGCGGGTTGCGCAGTGCGTTCTCCCTGGCCAGCCGGCCGCGCATCCCGGCGAGCCGGGGCAGCGGTGCGGAGATGACCCGCACGACCGGCCGGGCGAGCACCGGGCTGAGGACGGTGGTGCCGACGAAACCGGCGAGCGTCCCGACGAGCACCAGCGGCAGCTCGCCGCCGACGAAGCCCGCGACGAGTGCGACGGCACTGACGGCCGCGAGCAGGACGCCGATGCCGACGCGCACCTTCGACGGCCGGGTCCGCTCCACCGCGACCGACCGCATGACAGCCACGGGCGCGACCTTCGCCGCGCGTCGCGCGGGCAGCAGCGCCGACAGCAGTGTTACGCCGACACCAAGGGCGAAGGCGATGCCGAGCGACGATGCCTTCACGACCAGCGGGCCCTCCGGCAGGGTGACGCCTGCGCTGCGCCACAGCGCCTGGATGCCCTGGGCGACCCCGACACCAGCCAGCAGGCCGAGCGCCGACGCCAGCCCGCCGATGACCAACGCCTCGAGGGCGACGCTGCGCCGCACCTGCTTGGCGCTCGCGCCGATGGCCCGCAGCAGCGCGAGCTCGCGGGTGCGCTGGGCGACCAGGATCACGAAGGTGTTGTTGATGATGAAGGCACCGACGAGCAGGGCCACGCCGGCGAAGACCTGCATGAAGATCGCGAAGAAGTCGGCGTCCTCGTTGTTGCGGTTGGCGTTCTCCGCGTCGAGCGCGGTGCCGGTGACGACGTCGAGGCCGTCGGCACCTGTGCCGAGCCGGGCGCGGATCGCCGAGGCGACCTCGGCCTGGCTGACGCCGGAGGCTGCCTGCACGGCGATGCTGTCGACCTGGCCGTCGCGACCGAGGAGCCGCTGCGCGGTATCGAGCGTGAAGAGCACTGTGCGGTTGCCGGCGCGGTTGTCCGCGGAGCCGAACCGGGCGACGCCCACGACCGTCACGTCGGTCGGGCCGGCGGCGGTCAGCACGGTGGTGGAGGCGCCTGGTGCCAGGGCGGCCTCGTCGGCGAGGCTCTTGTCCACGACGACCTCGTCGTCAGCGCGCGGGCCGCGGCCGGTGGTCAGCTCGAAGGGGTTCAGCTCGGCGGCGTCGGTCCAGGCCATGCCGGCCGGCGCGGCGCCCATGCTGATGTCGTCGAGGGTCTTGCCGTCGGCGTCGACCACCTGCGCGTAGCCCTCGACCCGCGGCGCGACGCGCGCGACGCCTGGCACCGCGGCGACCTCGTCCGCCACGGACTCGGGCACCGGCTCGTGCAGCGTGCCTGCGAAGCTCTCGATGGTGGACGGCCCGCGGACCAACGCGTCGGTGCCCTGCTCGGCGTCGGTGTAGACCCCGGAGAGCGTCGCCCGCATCGTGTCGGTGAAGACCATCGAGCCGGCCATGAAGGCCACGCCGAGCAGGATGGCGATGACGGTGGAGACCAGCCGTCGCTTGTGCGTGGCGAGGCCACGCAGGGTGAGCGCGAGCACCGGTCAGCCCTCCAGGTTCTTCATACGGTCGAGGACCCGCTCGGCGGTCGGGGCGGTCATGTCGCCGACGACCCGGCCGTCGGCGAGGAAGACCACGCGGTCGGCGTGACCCGCGGCGACGGGGTCGTGCGTGACCATCACGATGGTCTGCTTGGTCTCGTCGACCGAGCGGCGCAGGAAGGACAGCACCTCGGCGCCGGAGCGGGAGTCGAGGTTGCCGGTCGGCTCGTCGGCGAAGACCACCTCGGGGCGCCCGGCGAGGGCGCGCGCGACGGCGACCCGCTGCTGCTGCCCGCCGGAGAGCTCGGCCGGCCGGTGGGAGAGCCGGTCGCGCAGGCCAACGACGTCGATGATGCGGTCCAGCCACTCCTGGTCGGGGCGGCGGCCGGCGAGGCGCATCGGCAGCTCGATGTTCTCGGCGGCGCTCAAGGTCGGGACCAGGTTGAACTGCTGGAAGACGAAGCCGATGCGGTCGCGACGCAGGCGGGTCAGCGCCTTGTCGTTCAGCCCGGTCACCTCGGTGTCGCCGATCAGCACCTGGCCCGCGGTCACGGTGTCGAGGCCGGCCGCGACGTGCATCAGGGTCGACTTTCCGGAGCCCGACGGGCCCATCACGGCGGTGAACTCGCCGGCGGCGAAGTCGACCGACACGGACTGCAGGGCGTGCACGGCCGAGTCGCCGGCACCGTACGTCTTGACGACGTCGACGGTGCGGACGGCCGGGTGCATCCGGCCACTCGCTGTCGAGCGGGGCTCGGGGAGAGCGGTGGTGGTCATGGTGGGGGACTCCTGTCGAGATCGATCGCCGGGGTTCCCCAGGCGACGACCTCCACGGTCCCGCCAGCAGTCGTACGCGGCCACGGTGCTGACCGGAGAGCGCAAGGGGGTGCTAGCACCCCCTTGCCGACCGTCAGGTGGTGACGGTGTCCTCGCCGGCCCCGACGGGCACGACCGTGATGTTGCGGTGCACCGACTGCAGCAGCAGCTGCGAGACGTCGAGCACCTGCACGTCCTCGCGGGCCGAGCCGTCCTGCTTCTTCGCCGTCACGGCGTCCCCGAGCATGACGAGGCAGAACGGGCATGCGGTCGACACCACGTCGGGGTCCAGCGCCAGCGCCTCGTCGACGCGCTCCACGTTGACCCGCTTGCCGATCTTCTCCTCCATCCACATCCGCGCGCCGCCGGCGCCGCAGCAGAAGCCGCGCTCCTTGCACCGGTGCATCTCCTCGGTGCGCAGGCCCGGGACGTTGGCGAGGATCTCGCGCGGCGGCGTGTAGACCTGGTTGTGCCGGCCGAGGTAGCAGGGGTCGTGGTAGGTCACCAGCTGGTCGATCGGGGTGACGGGAGTCAGCCGGCCCTCCTCGACCAGGTGGTTGAGCAGCTGGGTGTGGTGCACCACCTCGTAGTCGCCGCCGAGCTGGGGGTACTCGCGGGAGAGCGAGTTGAAGCAGTGCGGACAGGTGGCGACGATGACGGTCCGTTGCGCACCGGCCTCGTTGAGCACCTCGACGTTCTGCTGCGCGAGCATCTGGAAGACGAACTCGTTGCCCAGCCGGCGGGCCGGGTCCCCGGTGCACGACTCGTTCTCCCCGAGCACGGCGAACCTCACCCCGGCGATGTGCAGCAGCTCGGCGAAGGCGCGGGTCGTCTTCTTGGCCCGGTCCTCCAGCGCACCTGCGCAGCCGACCCAGTAGAGGTAGTCGACCTCACCGAGGTCCTCGACGTCCGCACCGAAGACCGGCACGTCGAACGGCAGTCCCTGCGTCCAGTCCAGGCGGGCCTTGGCGCCCATGCCCCAGGGGTTGCCCTTGTTCTCCAGGTTCTTCAGCATCGTCCCGGCCTCGCTCGGGAACGACGACTCGACCAGCACCTGGAAGCGGCGCATGTCGAGGATGTGGTCGACGTGCTCGATGTCGACCGGGCACTGCTCGACGCACGCACCGCAGGTCGTGCACGACCAGAGCACGTCCGGGTCGATGACGCCGCCCATCTCGGCCGTGCCGACCAGCGGCCGGTCGGCCTCACCGGCGTCACCCGCGCCCTTGGCGAAGAGGTGGTCCCGCAGGTCCATGATCAGCAGCTTGGGCGAGAGCGGCTTGCCGGTGTTCCACGCCGGGCACTGCGACTGGCAGCGGCCACACTCGGTGCAGGTCGCGAAGTCGAGCATCCCCTTCCAGGTGAAGTCCTCGACCTTGCCGCGGCCGAAGGCGGTGTCCTCGTCCAGCTCGTCGACGTTCTCGAAGTCGATCGGCGTGCCGTCGACCATCATCGGCAGCAGCGGGCCGAGCGCATTGGGCTCTCGCTTGGTCAGCACGTTGAGCGGCGCGACGAAGATGTGCAGGTGCTTGGAGTAGACGACCAGCACGAGGAAGCCGAGGACCACCGCGATCTGCAGCAGGATCCCGATGGTCTCCAGTGCCTCGTTGGTGTCCTCGCCCAGGGGTTCGAGCAGGTCGGCCACGGCCTGTGAGGCGAACGCCTCCTCACCGAACGGGAAGACGCCGGTGTTGACCTGCGCGCCCCGGTAGAGCAGCAGCGTCCAGATCACATTGAAGATCATGAAGAGCACGAGCCAGGCCGCGCCGGTGTGCGAGCCGTAGAAGCGTGACGATCGCTCCTTGCGGGCCGGTGACTGGAGGAGCCGGATGATGCTGAACGTCGCGAGCGACACCAGCACGGCGACGGCGAAGAAGTCCTCGAGGAAGCCGAGCAGCGCCCAGTGCCCGATGACCGGGATCGCGAAGTCGCGGTCGAAGAGCGCGCCGTAGGCCTCGAGGATCGTGGCGGCCAGCACGATGAAGGCCCAGAACGTCATGAAGTGCGCTGCCCCGGGCACCGACCACTTCAGCAGCCTGCGCTGACCGAAGACCTCCCGCATCTGGTCCTTGGCGCGCTGCCCGATGCCGTCGAGCCGTCCCGGCGCAGCCTGCCCGGAGGAGATCAGCCGGTAGAGGTAGTGCACCCGCCGGCCGGCGATCGCCAGCGCCGCGACGGTCATGGCCAGGCCGAGCACGAGCCGTACCAAGGAGTCCTCCTGATCCGTCCCCCCGACGCTGGGTCAGCGTAGGGCCCGCCCGATGCTACTCACCGGTAACAACGGCCCGGTCGGCCCGGGGTCACGCGGTCTGCCCCGTCGGGGCAGGCCCTTGTCGGCGCGCCTGCGAGCGGCTTAGGTTCGACCGGACCGCCACGGGAGGCCTCATGCTCGGCAAGGCGCTGATCCGCAAGCTGCTCGCAGTCGTCGCCGTCGCCGCGGTGCTGCTCGGTCTGGGCGTCGCGCCCGCCGGGCCGGCGCAGGCCGCGGTCGAGCGACCCACCCGGATGGCGTCGCTGGGCGACTCCATCACCCGCGGCTTCAACGCCTGCGGCTGGTTCTTCGACTGCACCAGCCGGTCCTGGTCGACGGGTGGCGACTCGGCCGTCAACAGTCACTACCGGCGGTTGGCCGCCGTGCGGTCGCTGACGACGTACAACGCCGCTAAGACGGGGGCGAAGGCGAACGCGCTGCCTGTGCAGGCGGGCACCGCGGTCTCCCAGGGGGCGAAGTACGCGACAGTGCTGATCGGCGCGAACGACGCCTGCACGTCGTCGGTCAGCACGATGACCAGCGTCGACAGCTTCCGGGCCAGCATCCGCTCCGGGCTGCAGACGCTCGCGAACGGTGGCGTGTCGACGGTCTTCGTCTCGTCGGTGCCGAACGTCTACCAGCTGTGGCAGGTCGGGAAGTCGAGCTCGTCGGCGCGGACGGCCTGGGCGGCGTTCGGGATCTGCCAGTCGATGCTGAAGAACCCGACGTCCACGCAGCAGGCCGACGTCGACCGCCGCGCCCAGGTACGGGCGCGGGTCGTCGACTACAACACGGTGCTCTCCCAGGAGTGCGCCGCGGTCGCCGGCTGCGTCTTCGACGGCAACGCGGTCTTCGGCTACCAGTTCTCGCTGAGCCAGGTCAGCACCTGGGACTACTTCCACCCCAACACGTCGGGTCAGGCAGCTCTCGCGTCGGTCACCTGGTCGCGAGTGTCGGCGGCCACCGGCTGGTAGCCGGCGCCCGACCGACTCCCTGGGCACGCAGGAGGCCGGCGCCCGTCACCGGACGCCGGCCCCTCCCCTCCGCGATCGAGCCGTCAGGCGATGGCACAGACCGCCCAGCCGTAGACTGTGATCGAGCTGTCCGCCTCGTTGAGAACCGTGACGTACCACTTGGTCCCGTCAAGATCCGGCGCGCTCTCGGCGAGCTTCGGAGCCCAGATCTTCGCGGAGGACGTGCTCAGACCGCCCGCGATGGCCTTCTTCCCCTCAGGGCAGGCGATCCACCAGTCGCCGTAGTTGTACGCCGGCAGGACCTTGGCGCCACTCACCACGTACTGCAACCCACTGATGCCGGCTGTCCCCTGCAGACCTTGTGGACCTGGGGGGCCGGGTTGGCCCTGAGGGCCAGGCGAGCCCGTGTCGCCAGTCGCGCCCTTGTCGCCCTTCGGCCCCTGCGGACCAGCGGCGCCGGGTAGACCTTGGTCGCCCTTCGGGCCTTGCGGCCCTGCCGGGCCCTGCGGGCCGGCCGGTCCCTGGACGGAGCCGCTGAAGTCGCTGGGACTCAGTGACTTGTCCGCGACGTCGGCGCCGGTGAGCGAGCCGTTGCCCACGTCACGGCCGCGGACGCTGCCGTCCTTGATCTGCTTGCCGGTGACGAGCGTTACGGCGGCTGCGGTGCCTCCCAGCCCGATGCTCAGCACGAGCACCGCGAGCAGGGCGGTGGTCAGCCGGTGGCTGTGGACGATGCGCGTCATGACGACACCGACGCGCAGATCGCCCAGCCGTATGCGGTGAAGGCACTGGTGCCCTCGTTGCGCACCTTGACGTACCAGCCGACGCCGCCGTCGAGCGGTGCGCTCTGCACCATGCGCGCCTTGTCGGTGTCGGGGTCTGTGGAGACGCCACCGCCGACGACCTTCCGGCCGCCGTCGCAGTAGACGAGGAGTCCCTTCCAGGAGCCGGCGGCCACCGAGCTACCTTCACCGACCGCGTACTGCACGTCGCCGAGGCCGGCCGGTCCCTGCGGGCCGGTGGCGCCGGCCTCACCCTTGAGGCCCTGCTGCCCCTGGGCACCGGCGGGGCCTTGGGGCCCGGCCGGACCCTGCGGGCCGGCGGGTCCCTGGACGGAGCCGCTGAAGTCGGCCGGGGTCAGCGACTTGTCGGCGACGTCGCTGCCGGTCAGGGACCCGTTGCCGATGTCGCGGCCGCGGACCGAGCCGTCCTTGATCTGCTTGCCGGTGACGAGGGACACGGCGGCAGCCGTCCCGCCCAGACCGACGCTCAGGACGAGCACGGCGAGCAGGAGGGCGGTCGCGGTCCGATGTCTGCCGGCGCGCCCCATGACCTTGGTGGCCGCCTGGCGTACTCCGCCGCGGCGCGGCGCGATCACGGGAGCGTCCGGCTGGGCCGAGTTCAGGTGTGCGGTCTGACGCGGGCTCGAGGCCCACATGTCGAGCAGTGTGTCGTTCATTGCTGTCTCCTGGGTGGTGTGGTGGTGGTCGGATCCGTGCGTGGGTGACGGTCACCGCCGGACGGCGATGGCCTCGAGGTACGTCGCGGGGACCGCGATGGCGTCGCCGGTGCCGAGCCGGTCGAAGGTGGTGGCCAGCGCGACGATGTCGGCCTCGAGTGCGGCCTGGGCATCGGCACCGGCCTCGCCCAGGGCGGCGAACGCCTTGAGGGTCGGGCCGTACCAGGTGCGGAAGGTGTCGACGAGCTCGTGCGCCGAGGTGAAGCGCCAGGTGAAGGTGCGCTCGGTCACCGACAGGGACGAGACGCCCTCACCGAAGATCTCGCGCAGGTGGGCCTCGGTCCCCCACAGGATCGGCGAGGCGACGCCCGCCGGCGGGGGCACGTGCCGGCCGACCGTCTTGAACAGCTGGCCGATGAAGCCGTCCGGGGTCCAGCTCGCGACGGCGACGGTGCCGCCCGGGCGGGTCACCCGCAGCAGCTCGGCGGCCGCCTTCTGGTGGTCCGGCGCGAACATCGAGCCGAAGATCGTCGTGACGGCGTCGAACTCGCCGTCCGCGTAGGGCAGCGCCTCGGCGTCGCCCTCGACGAACTTGATGTCGAAGCCCTCGGCCGCCGCCCGGAGGCGGCCGCGCTCGAGGAGCGCCGGCACGTAGTCGGCACCCTCGACGGTGCAGCCGAGGCGCGCCGCGGCGATCGCGGCGTTGCCGCTGCCGGTCGCGACGTCGAGCACCCGCATGCCGGCGTGCAGGTCGGCGGAGTCGACGAGCTGCTCGGCGGTGGACTGGATGAGCGCTGCGATCACGTGGAAGTCGCCGCTGGACCAGGTCTGCTGCTGCTTGGCCTTGACGGCCGCGAGGTCCGGCGTGACGGTGACGGCGGTGTCGGTCGACGTGGTGGTGACGGACATGGTGGTGCCTTCCTGTGGTGGTGGGTGTTCACCGGAGCGCATGGGGCCCCGGTTGTTGGGTTGGTGTGCTGGGGATGGACTCGGGGCGGTGGCGGGTCAGACCACCGCTGCGCCGGTCGCCTTCCAGAAGACGTAGTCCGCGGTGTAGGGGACGGACCGCGTCTCGCCGACGTTGTCGGCGGTGCACTCGGAGGCCGCTGGGGTCAGGCCGCCGGTGGTCGCGATGCGCTGGACGTGGGTGGTGGCCGCGAGGCGGCCGCCGTCCGGACCGCTGGTCGCGGTGCGCGTACGGAGCAGCAGCCAGGGGATGGCGGTCGGTGACACGGTCGCGCGGTCCACGAGGTCGGCGACGACCGAGCTGCCGTCGCGGGCAGTCCAGGTGGGACCGGCGGAGTGCGAGGCGAGCAGCTTCCCCTGGTCGTCGTGGAGCGTCGCCACGGGACCCTGGAAGGACCAGGCGTAGCCGGTGGCTGTGGGCAGGCAGGTGTGCACCTGCCAGCCGACGGCGTGGCCGACGAGGTAGGGCTTGAAGTCACCGACGACGGCGATCGTGGACGGCACCTCTGGGGCAGCGGGACCGGCAAGGGCCGGTGTGGCGCCGGCGACGGGCGCGGCGATCAGGGCCGCCATGGAGGCGGTCACTGCCCTCCGCCGGGCGACGGGACGGTTGGCAAGTGCGGACAGTCGGGACATCAGGCTTCTCCGTGGGTGAGGTCGGGCCGGGGTCTCCCCGGCGGTCTGGTGGATCTCGTCGCAGGGCAGGCCGGCGAGCGCCATGGCGGTGCGGACGGCGTCCGCCGACTCGGCCTCGTAGAGCAGGAAGCAGGTCTCGTCGTCGGGGACGAAGAAGGAGCGCACCAGGCGGACGGCGCGGCCGGACCCGGCGAGGGTCTCGGCGGCCACCCGGGCCCGCTCACCGTCTGCGGCGGCTGCGGCGGCCTCGGTCTGCGAGCGGTAGAGCTCGACGAGGTACTCGGTCATGCGTCCACGGTGCGGTCGCGCGCCGAGCGGCGAAACTACGGAAACCCCGAGTCTTAGGTCGTCGACCCCAGGGTCGGCAGGTCCGGGTCCTGGGGTTGCGGGTCCTGGGGTTACGGGTCCTCGGGTCGGGATGCCGGCAGCCGGCCGGCGAGCTGGGACCGGGACCTGATGCCGAGCTTGGCGTAGGTGTTGCGCAGGTGGAACTCCACGGTGTTGACCGTCACGACCAGCGCCGCTGCGATCTCCTTGTTGGCCATCCCGGCCGCCGCCAGCTCGGCCACCCGGCGCTCGGTCGGGGTGAGCTCCCCGTCGGTCGACGGCTTCCGGGCACCGACCCGGGAGAGCTCGGCGCGCGCATCCGCGGCCCAGCCGGTGGAGCCCATGTCGTCGAACGCGGCCGCCGCAGCATCGAGCGCCTCGCGCGCGGCGCCCCACCGGCGGGCCCGGCGCATGGCCCGGCCGAGGGTGAGGAGGGCGCGCGCCGCGTCGTACGGCAGGCCGAGCGAGCCGAGCCGGTCGGCGGCCTCGAGAAGGTCAGCGCTCGCGCCCTCGTCCGTCGTGCCGCCGGCGAGGCGCACCGTCGCCGCGGCCCGCTGCGCGGTCACCCGCGCCCAGGGATGGTCCTGCTCCACCCCGAGCACCCGCAGCCGCTCGGTCACGTCCGCGGCGGGGTCCAGGTCCCCTGTCTCGACCAGGGCCTCGACCAGGTCGGGTGCGACCGGGAAGACGCCGGGGTCCTGGATGCCGTGCTCCTGGCAGTGCTCCCACACCGGGAGCAGGTCCGGCACGGCCGCCGCGGGGTCGTGCCGCAGCAAGGCCACCGAGCCGCGGGCCCGCTGTGCCTCGAACCGGTCCCACCGGACTCCCGTCGCATCCGCGCGGCTGATGGCCTCGTCCGCCCAGCGACGGGCCTCGTCGACCAAGCCGGTTCCGGCCGCGGCCAGGGCGCGGCACCGCTCGTACATCGGCCAGTGCAGGAGCCTGCTGTCCAGCGAGTCGGCCCACTCGTCGAGCAGCTCCCCGGCAGCCGCCCAGCGACCGGTCCGCAGCTCGAGCTCGCACAGATGCAGGCGCTGGATCGCGTAGGCCCACGGCGCCCCTTGATCGTCGGCGGTGCGCAGCAGCCCGGCCAGGACGGTCCGAGCCTGGTCGACCTCACCTCGCCACACCAGCCGTTGGCCGGCGATGCGGTCCGGCGTCCAGGTGTGGACGAACCCGACGGTGCCCGGTGCGTCCGTCGGGACGTCCACGGGGTGCCCTTGCAGCGCCTGGGTCCACGCCAGGGCGTGCCGGACGAGCATCCGCTGGTCCGCACGGTCGAGAACCGCAGCGACACCCTGGAGCGCCCACTCGTGCGCCTGCGGCACGTTCTGCAGGCGGACGACTGCCTCGTTGTCGACCATCCGGGCGAGAACCGGTGCCTGCAGGGTCGGGTCGTCGCCGGCCGCGGCGAGCGCCCGGTCGAGATGCTGGCGTACGTCGTCGCTGTGCTCGATGTCACCGCTCGTCAGCAGGAGGTGCCCGCGGACCCGCTGCGCCGGCGTCCACGACGGGTCGAGCGAGTCGGTGACCAGGGTCGTCATCTCCGTCTTGTCGCCGACGACCCGCAGCCGGTCGGCAAGGTCGAGCACGCGCTCCGGCCACTGCGCCGCGGTCCGCGGCGTCAGCCGCAGGGCGTGCCCGGCGAGGACCGCGGCCTCCCGGGTGGCACCCCGGGCGCCGGCCCGACCGGCCGCCGCCGACACGATCGCGGACTTGTCGTCGTCCGGGTCCCGGGACCCCAGGGCGACGTGGACCGCGCACTGCTGCTGGTCGCCCAGCACGTCCGCCAGCTCCATGTGCAGGGTGTCGACCTCCAGCTCGGTGGCCAGCGACCGGGCCGCGGCGGCGAGCAGGGGGTGGGCGGGTCGGACGCGATCCCGCTCGACCACCACCAGGCCGGACTCGACCGCCTCGGTCAGCACGTCCTCACCGGACAGCCGGTGTAGGTCGTCGGCCCGCAGGTCGCCGTCCAGGGCGAGCGCGAGCAGGAGTCGCCGGACCGCCGGTGGCCGGGCCGACAACCGCATGCCGAGCAGCTCCTCGACGTCACTGGGCACCGGGAGGTGGTCACCGGTGGCCTGCTGCTCCACGATCGTGCGACCCACCGCGAGCGCGAAGAGCGGGTTGCCCTGGGTCAGCTCGTGGACCTGCCGCAGGTCGTGGCGGGAGAGCCGGAGGCCGAGCCGCTGCGCGAGGAGCTGCCGGGTGGCGCCGAGGCTCTGCGCCCCCACCTCCACGCGGGTGGCCTGGTCGGGGACGAGACCCCGCTGCCAGTCGGGCACCTCGCCGCGGCGCCGCGCGTGCAGCACCCGCACCCGCGCCGCGCCGGGCCGCCGCATGGCGAAGGCGAGGACCTCGGCTGAACCGGCGTCGATCCACTGTGCGTCGTCCAGGGCGACGAGCAGTCCGTTCTCCCCGGCGAGCTCGCGCAGCGCTCCGAGGAGGCCGAGGCCGATCGCGTGGGGGCCGGTCGGCTCGTCCCCCGGGTCCGCGCGCAGCAGTGCGACTCCGAGCGCGCGCCGCTGCGGCTGGGGCAGGGTGACCAGGTCGTCGAGAGACACCTCGTCGAAGAGGTCGACAACGGCCGCGAAGCACAGCGCGGTCTCCGCGCCGCTGGACCGTGCCGTCAGCACGCGCATGCCGTTCTTCCGGGCGAGGCCGACGCCCGCCTCCCACAGCGTGGTCTTGCCGACGCCGGGGGCACCGTCGAGGACGAGCACCTGGGTGCCGGGCTCGCGACCCGTGACGAAGTCGGCGATGCGCGAGAGCTCGTCGGTCCGCCCGACGACATCCGGCAGCGCGCCGTCCCAGGCGGGCTTGTCGGTTCGAGCGGTGGATGCGGTCATGTCCCCCTCGAGCTCGGCAGGTCGGCGGATCTGGCTAGAGCAGGGCGTCCGAGGCCCAGCGCATCAGCGGGATGAGCACCGGGGCAGCCAACGTCAGCATGCCGAGCACGACGAGCGCGGCGACCAGCCGCAGCGGAGTCGACGGCTTGCCGCGGTTGTCGCGAAGGGCCGGGAGCACGCGTCGAGACTATGCCGCCGGCCCCACGCCGTGCGCCGAGAAGAGCAGGAACTGGCTGACCTGGCCGGGGGTGAAGTTGTTGTCGCTCATCAGGATCAGGGCCCGTCCGCCGTCGGGCAGGCGGGGACCGAGCGTCATGCCCTCGATGTTGTCCAGCGTCAGGTGGAGGGCGTCGAGGTCGAGGACCAGCTGCTTGCTCGCCTCCCGGACCGGGGCGACGCTGTCGAGGCCGTCGACCCCGGAGACGTCGTCGGCACCGGCCAGGGCGTACCGGTAGAGACGGATGGTGTTGCCCGCCCCGACGGAGAACGAGCGCTCCATCGCCAGACCGAACCGCCGGTTGAAGGGCAGCAGCTCGACGAGCCCGTTGACGGTGAACGCGCCCGCGGGCACCGGTGCCTCCGCCACCACCTCGTCGCGGTAGACGTACTCGCTGCGGACCGCACCGCTCGCCAGCTCGATGTCGAGGAGCCGCGACGCGCTGGTCGTGGTGAGGGTGCTGGTGAGGCCGTCCTGGACGAGCGCGTTCTCGAAGCCGGTGACCAGGTGGCGACCGTCCGGCGTGACCGCGGCGCTCTCCAGGCCGAGGTTCTGCCGGACGCCGGTGGTCGCGCCGTCCGGGTCGACGTAGGCAGGCAGGTCGATCTCCCGCACCTGCCGGCCGGCGAGCGTGAACTCGCGCACGAAGGGCGACACCGGCGGGGAGGCCGTCGCGAACCCCTCGGACGTCACGATCCAGGTGTCCTGCGGGGTGAGGGTGAGTCCCTCCGGGTCGACCGTGCCGGCCGGCAGCGGCACGCCGGCGGCGTCGGTCAGCAGGGTCACACCGACCACGCGGACGTCACCCGCGCCGAGAGACCCGTCCGCAGTGTCCACGGTGAGGGTGTAGACCCGGACGGGGCCCGGCGCCGCGGCCAGGCCGGGCTCGGAGTCCGAGATCGCGTAGTAGACGTTGCGCGCCGCGTCGTAGGTCAGGCTGGACAGCCCGCCGACGACGGTGCCCTCGAACGACAGACCTGCCGCCAGCGTCGACTCACCGGCGAAGGACAGGGCCGGCTGGCGGGCCCGTTCGCTCACCGCCCCGGCCGGGACCCCGCCGGTCGTCATCGGGACCGCCGTCAGGGCGAGCACGGCGACGGCGGCGCCGGCGAGGCGGGCGGGTCGGGTCAGGACGCGGGGGCGATGGCTCATCTGGCGACCCTCTCAAGCCGGGATGAAGCACCGCAATACGTCAGGTGACCTCTTCCATGCCGGGCGGGAGGTGCCCGGTGGACTTGCGGTAGTAGCCGGCCGCCTTGCGGGTCGCGAGCATCCGGGCCAGGCCCATCGCCGCCCCGCTGGCGATCGCGTAGGAGATCGCCTCACGCCACTCGGTTCCCGGCGCGGCCGGGTTGGCCGGCGGGTTGTGGCCGGTGGTCGCTCGCCAGCCCTTCACCATCAGCTTGCGGGTCGCGATCCCGGCGAGCATCGCCGAGAGGGTGCCGAGGAGCCGCCAGCCGATCGAGGGGTTCACTGCCACCTCACGACCATGCCCCAGGTGGCTCCGGCCAACCACCCGACGTCCGGGTGGCGAACGTGAAGTTCGCCTCCCTGGATGCCGATGCGGCACTAGCCTGACGAATCGTCGCGAACCACCCACCACGCACCGCGTGTGCCGGCCCAGGAGCGTCGCCCGTGCACCGCCGCCCGTCGCTTCTCACCCACGTCCTGACCGTGGCGGTGGTCTCGCTGCCGCTGGTCGGTGGCGCGCCCGTCGCGGCGGCCGCGTCGGTGGAGCGGCCAGCGGAAGCCGCGCTCCACACCCGCAGCCAGGTCACCGACCCCTCGGGGCGGACCCGGCTCGTGGGTGCCCCAGCCGGCACGGTGCTGGCTGCCGCGCGCGCCGGCGACGGTCCGGTGGCGGCTGCGCATGCCCACCTGACGGCCGACCGTGGGGCCCTGCGCGCGCAGTTCGGCCTCGCGCGTGGGTCCGGGCTGCGGTCCCTCGGCACCACCCGGGCCGCCGGCCGCCAGGACGTCGTGCGCTTCCAGCAGACCGTCGACGGGGTGCCGGTCGTCGGTGGGCAGCTGGTCACCGTGTTGCGCGACGACGCGCTGCTGTCCGTCTCGGGCGAGGGGACGGCGGGCGTCGTCTCGGCAGTGTTCGGACGTACGGCCGGAAAGGCTGCGCGGACCGCACGCCTGGTGACCGCGCGAGCCCACCACCTGCCCGTCCGCACCCTGCGCGCGACGCGACCCGGTCGTTGGCTGTACGACGCCAGCCTGGTGCAGCCGGGCGGACCGCCCGGGGCCCATGCCGTGTGGCGGGTCGAGGTGACCTCGTCCTCGCGGCTGGACGTGCGCGAGCTGGTGCTCGTCGACGCGGTGACGGGAGCCGTGGCGCTGCAGGTGGACCAGGTCGCGCACGCTCTCGACCGGGTCGTCTGCGACAGCGCCGACGTCCCGGCCGACGCCTACGTGTGCAAGGCCGGGCGCTACGACCGCGTCGAGGGCCAGGGGCCGATCGGCATCGCCGACGCCGACCAGGCGTTCGACAACACCGGCGCGACGGCCACCTGGTTCGCGACCCGCTTGGGCGTCGACCTGACCGACCTCATCGGCTACGACCGCGGCGACGGCCGCCGGTTGCGCTCGACCACGCGATACTGCCCGTCCTCCGGCTGTCCCTTCGACAACGCCGCGTGGACCGGCGACCAGATGGTCTACGGCGAGGGCTACACGGTCGCGGACGACGTCGTCGCCCACGAGCTGGGGCACGGTGTCACGCAGCAGACCTCGGGCCTCATGTACTGGTTCCAGTCCGGTGCGATCAACGAGTCGATGTCCGACGTCATCGGCGAGCTGGTCGATCTCACCGACGGGACCGGCAACGACACCGACCCGACCCGGTGGCAGCTGGGCGAGGACCTGCCGCCGCGCGCCGGCGGCATCGCGCGCGACATGTCCGACCCGACGGCGTACGGCCAGCCCGACCACACCGCGAGCCACCTCTACGAGCCCGCGTTCGACTACGCCGACAACGGTGGCGTGCACACCAACAGCGGGGTCGCCAACAAGACGGCCTACCTGATCGTGGACGGCACGACCGCCGAACCCGGCGGCACCTTCAACGGCCAGTCCTTCGTCGGCATCGGCCCCGACAAGACCGCCGTCCTCTACTGGACCGTGATGCGCACGCTGACCCCCGGCTCCGACTTCGCCGACCTCGCGGCGGTCCTCACCCAGTCCTGCGCCAACCTGGCCGGGACCGGGGCCGCGGGCATCTCCGCGGCGGACTGCGCCACGGTGCAGGCGGCCACCACTGCCACCGGACTCACCCGGTGGGAGGGGCCGTCGGCGCCGCGCAACGTCACCTTCGAGGCCGGCGTGCGCTCGGTGCGGCTGACCTGGGACCGACCCGCGTCACAGGGGTCCTCGCCGCTGAGCTCCTATGCCGTGCAGGTCCACCCGGCCGTGCAGGGCAGCGACTTCGTGCCCGTCGAGCCGGCCGCGCGGTCGGTGGTCGTCGGCGGGCTGACCCCGGGCCGCGACTACGCGATCGGCCTGGTGGCGGTGACGTCGGACGGCACCTCCCCGGCGGTGGTCCGGACCATCTCCGGCTCGCAGCTGAGGGTGGACTGGCCGTCGGGAGCGGCCTACGGCACCAGCCTGCGCCTGCACGGCCGGCTCGTCGACGCCGACGGCCACGGCCTGGCCGGCCGCACCGTCCACCTCCTGCGCCGGCCGAGGGCCGGCGGCCGCTGGCAGGCCGTCGCGTCGGACGCCGCCGGGTCGACGGGGGCCTTCGTCCTGCAGTCGCGGCCGTCGGGCACCGCGACCTACGCGGTCGTCTACGACGGCACCCGCCGCCAGCTCGGCGACCGCACCCCGGCCCACGTGCTGCCGCTCCGGCAGCGGGTCAGCCTGACCGTCGACCCGACGCTGCGGGTCGGTGCCACCGCCGTCTTCCGAGGCACCGTGGCACCCGCCCGGACCGGCGGCCCGGTCCGGCTGCAGCGGCAGGCGCCCGACGGGTCCTGGCGGACCGTCCGCCACGGCCGGCTCGACGGCTCCAGCGGCTACCGCCTGACGGTCCGGATGCCCGGTCGCGAGCCCTCGGTGTGGCGGGTCTGGGTCGCCGCACCGCCGCGCAGCCCGCTGGCGGCCGGGATCTCGCGCGAGGTCACCCTGCGGGTGCCCTGACCGGAGTGATGGCCGGGCGTGACTTGAGTCACCTCGACTCAACTTTCTTGCGTACGCCGCGACCGCGTCTGCATACTTGAGCCAGGCCGACTCAACCTGGTCGGCGCACCCAGTCATCAGCAGTGAGGAACCAGCAGCCATGGCACGTGCGGTCGGTATCGACCTCGGGACCACCAACTCGGTGGTCTCGGTCCTGGAGGGTGGCGAGCCCACCGTCATCGCCAACGCCGAGGGCCAGCGGACCACGCCGTCCGTCGTCGCCTTCGCCAAGAACGGCGAGGTGCTCGTCGGTGAGGTCGCCAAGCGGCAGGCGGTCACCAACGTCGACCGCACGATCCGGTCGGTCAAGCGCCACATGGGCACCGACTGGTCCGTCGACGTCGACGGCAAGAAGTACACCGCGCAGGAGATGTCCGCGCGGGTGCTGATGAAGCTCAAGCGCGACGCCGAGTCCTACCTCGGCGAGACCATCACCGACGCGGTCATCACGGTGCCGGCCTACTTCGAGGACGCCCAGCGCCAGGCCACCAAGGAGGCCGGTGAGATCGCCGGGCTCAACGTCCTGCGCATCGTCAACGAGCCGACCGCCGCCGCACTGGCCTACGGCCTCGACAAGGGCGAGAAGGACCAGACGATCCTGGTCTTCGACCTCGGCGGCGGCACCTTCGACGTGTCGCTGCTCGAGATCGGCGAGGGCGTGGTCGAGGTCAAGGCGACCAGCGGCGACAACCACCTCGGTGGTGACGACTGGGACCAGCGGGTCGTCGACCACCTGGTCAAGCAGTTCCAGAACGGCCACGGCGTCGACCTGTCCAAGGACAAGATGGCGCTCCAGCGGCTCCGCGAGGCCGCCGAGAAGGCCAAGATCGAGCTGTCGTCGTCGACCGAGACGACGATCAACCTGCCCTACGTCACCGCCTCCGACGCGGGCCCGCTGCACCTGGACGAGAAGCTCACCCGGTCGCAGTTCCAGCAGATGACCTCGGACCTGCTCGACCGCACGAAGGCGCCCTTCCAGTCGGTGCTTCGTGACGCGGGCATCAACGTGTCGGCCATCGACCACGTGGTCCTCGTCGGCGGGTCCACCCGGATGCCGGCCGTCGTCGAGCTGGTCAAGGAGCTGACCGGCGGCAAGGAGCCCAACAAGGGCGTCAACCCCGACGAGGTCGTCGCCATCGGCGCCAGCCTGCAGGCCGGTGTCCTCAAGGGCGAGGTCAAGGACGTGCTGCTCCTCGACGTCACCCCGCTGTCCCTCGGCATCGAGACCAAGGGCGGTGTGATGACCAAGCTGATCGAGCGCAACACGACGATCCCGACGAAGCGCTCGGAGATCTTCACCACGGCCGACGACAACCAGCCCTCGGTGCAGATCCAGGTCTACCAGGGCGAGCGGGAGATGGCGTCCTACAACAAGAAGCTCGGGATGTTCGAGCTGACCGGGCTGCCGCCGGCGCCGCGAGGAGTGCCACAGATCGAGGTCGGCTTCGACATCGACGCCAACGGCATCGTGCACGTCAACGCCAAGGACCTCGGCACCGGCAAGGAGCAGTCGATGACAATCACCGGCGGCTCGGCGCTGCCGAAGGACGACATCGAGCGGATGATGAAGGACGCCGAGGCGCACGCGGAGGAGGACAAGCGCCGCCGCGAGGAGGCCGAGGTCCGCAACACCGGCGACCAGCTCGTCTACCAGACCGAGAAGTTCCTGGCCGACAACGCCGACAAGTTCGCCGAGGGCGACGCCGCGGCAACCCGGGCCGAGGTCGAGGAGGCCGTCGCCGAGCTGAAGAAGGCGCTCGAGGACACCTCCGAGTCCGGGGTGCCGGCCATCAAGGACGCGACCGACAAGGTGGCGCAGGTCTCCCAGAAGCTCGGCGCGGCTCTCTACGCCGAGCAGCAGGCCGCGGGTGCGCCCGCCGGCGACGGCGCGACCGGTGCTGCCGGCGACGGTGCGACCGGTGCAGACGACGACGTCGTGGACGCGGAGATCGTCGACGAGGACGACTCGAAGTGACCGACCCTCGCGAGGGCTCCGAGCCGGAGGGTCCGGTGATCCGCGACAAGCGGCGCCTGGACCCGGAGACCGGGCAGGTGCGGCAGCCGGCGGCGGCGCCGGCAGGATCGGCTCCCGCCGGGCCGGACGACGGCCCGGCGGCAGCGGCCGCCGGTGCCGGCGAGGGGCCCGCCGAGGACGAGACCGTCACGGCGCTCGCCGAGCGGACCGCTGACCTGCAGCGGCTGCAGGCGGAGTACGCCAACTACCGGCGGCGGGTCGACAGGGACCGCGAGGTCGTGCGCGAGACGGCGGTGGCCAACGTGCTCTCCAACCTGCTGCCGGTGCTCGACGACATCGGCCGGGCTCGCGACCACGGCGAGCTCGAAGGCGGCTTCAAGTCCGTCGGCGAGGCGCTCGAGCAGATGGTCGAGCGGCTCGGCCTGGAGCGCTACGGCGCGGCCGGGGACCCGTTCGACCCGGTGGTGCACGAGGCACTGACCCATGCGCACTCGGCCGACGTCACCGAGCCGACCTGCGTCGAGGTCTTCCAGCCCGGCTACCGGCTCGGGGACCGGGTCGTCCGGCCGGCCCGGGTCGCGGTCGCCGACCCCGAGCAGTAGCAGCGACGTACGGGCCAGCACGACCGGCACGGCCAGCACGACCGGGACCACCAGCACGAACGAGCACGGGACGACAGAGGGGAGGGGCGCCGGGTGAGCACTCGAGACTTCCTCGACAAGGACTTCTACAAGACGCTCGGCGTCCCGAAGGACGCGACGGCCGACGACATCAAGAAGGCCTATCGCAAGCTGGCGCGCAAGTTCCACCCCGACGCCAACAAGGGCGACGAAGCGGCCGAGGAGAAGTTCAAGGAGATCTCCGAGGCCTACGACGTCCTGTCCGACACCAAGCGCCGGACGGAGTACGACGAGGCCCGGTCGCTCTTCGGGTCCGGTGGCGGCCGGTTCCGCGCGCCCGGGTCTGCCGGCGGCGGGACGGGTGGGGTGCCCTTCGACCTCGGCGACATGTTCGGTGCCGGCGGGGGCGGTCTCGGCGATGTGCTCGGCGGTCTCTTCGGCAACCGTGGTGGGCCGCGCGCGACCGGCGCCCGACGGGGTGCCGACATCGAGTCGCAGGTGACCCTGTCCTTCTCCGACGCGGTGTCCGGCGTGACCCTGCCGCTGCGGATGGCCAGCGAGCAGGCCTGCCCCACGTGCCGGGGAACAGGTGGTCGCGGCGGCGCGCTGCCGCACCAGTGCCCGGCCTGCCTGGGCACCGGCCAGACGAGTCGCAACCAGGGCGGCTTCGCGTTCGCCGAGCCGTGCCGCGAGTGCCGTGGCCGGGGAATGGTCGTGGACGACCCGTGCCCCGACTGCAGCGGCAGCGGCCGGGCGATGGGGCAGCGGACGCTGACCGTGCGCATCCCGGCGGGTGTCCGCGACGGCCAGCGCATCCGGCTCAAGGGCAAGGGCAGCCCGGGCGAGCGTGGCGGTCCGCCCGGCGACCTCTTCGTCGTCGTGCACGTCAAGCCGCACCGCGTGTTCGGGCGCACCGCGGACAACTTGACCCTCGCGGTGCCGGTGACCTTCGCCGAGGCGGCGCTCGGTGCCGAGGTGAAGGTGCCGACGCTGGACGGGCCACCGGTGACGCTGCGGCTGCCCAGCGGCACGACCAACGGGCGCACCTTCCGGGTGCGCGGCAAGGGCGCGACCCGCAAGGACGGCACCCGCGGCGACCTGCTGGTCACCGTGCAGGTCGCCGTCCCGACGAAGCTCAACGCCGAGGCCAAGGCAGCGGTCGAGGCCTTCCGCGACGCCACCGCGGGGGAGGACCCGCGAGCCGGCCTGATCGACGACGCGCGGACGGGAGGCTGACATGCCGTTCACCGCAGGACGCGACGGGGCGTGGGAGAGCGACGAGTTCACGCCGGTCTTCGTCATCTCGGTCGCCGCGGAGCTCAGCGGGCTGCACGCGCAGACACTCCGGCAGTACGACCGGCTCGGCCTGGTCTCGCCCGGCCGGACCAGCGGCGGCGGCCGCCGCTATTCCCGGCACGACATCGCGGTGCTGCGCGAGGTCGTGCGACTGAGCTCCCTCGGCCTCGGGCTGGAGGGCGTGAAGCTCGTGCTGGACCTCGAGAACCAGGTGCAGGCGCTGCAGATGCGGGTCCGCGAGCTGCAGGCCGACCTCGAGGAGGCACGCGCGGCAGCAGCCGCGCAGCCCCCAACCGCGCTGGTGGTCTGGCGACCCCAGCACCCTCAGCGAAGCGACCGACCTGATCGACCCAGGACGACATGAGCGACGAGAAGGCATGACGATGGACGTCACCCAGCCCACCCAGAAGGCCGCCGAGGCGGTCGCCGCCGCGTCCCGGCGCGCGCTGCGCGACGGCAACCCGGCGTTGGAGCCCGAGCACCTGCTCTGGGCGCTCGTGCAGGACGACACCGGGCTGCCGGTGGCCGTGCTCGAGTCACTGGGCCTGCAGCGAGCGGTCGTGCGCGACGACGCGGAGAAGGCAGTCGCCAGCCTGCCGCGCGCCAGCGGCTCGTCGGTGTCCGCACCGCTCGAGTCGGCAGGGTGGAAGCGCGTGCTGGCCGCGGCGGTCGAGGAGGCCACCCGGCGGGGTGACTCGCACGTCTCGACCGATGTGCTGCTGGTCGCGCTGGTCGCGGCGGGGGGTCGCGCTGCCGAGCTGCTGACCGACCGCGGCGTGACCGAGGCGGCCGTGATCGGTGCGGTCGACCAGGTCCGTGGCGGTGCGAAGGTCGCCTCCGCCGACCCGGAGTCGACCTTCGACGCGTTGGAGAAGTACGGCGTCGACCTGACCGCCCGGGCCCGCGAAGGGGCGCTCGACCCGGTCATCGGCCGGGACAACGAGATCCGCCGGGTGGTCCAGGTCCTGTCCCGGCGCACCAAGAACAACCCCGTGCTGATCGGCGAGCCGGGTGTCGGCAAGACCGCGGTCGTCGAAGGTCTCGCCCAGCGCATCGTCGCGGGCGACGTACCGGACTCCCTGCGCAACAAGCGGCTGGTGTCGCTCGACCTGGGCGCGATGGTGGCGGGTGCGAAGTACCGCGGTGAGTTCGAGGAGCGGCTGCGCGCGGTGCTCGACGAGATCAAGTCGAGCGACGGGCAGGTCGTCACGTTCATCGACGAGATGCACACCGTGGTCGGCGCCGGCGCGACCGGCGAGGGCGCGATGGACGCGTCCAACATGCTCAAGCCGATGCTCGCCCGCGGCGAGCTGCGGATGGTCGGCGCGACGACGCTCGACGAGTTCCGCGAGCACGTCGAGAAGGACCCCGCCCTGGAGCGGCGCTTCCAGCCGGTGCTGGTCGGCGAGCCGTCGGTCCCGGACACCGTCGCGATCCTGCGCGGCCTCAAGGACCGCTACCAGGCGCACCACAAGGTGGAGATCAGCGACGCCGCGCTGGTCGCGGCCGCCACGCTCTCCGACCGCTACATCACCTCGCGGTTCCTGCCCGACAAGGCGATCGACCTGGTGGACGAGGCCGCCTCCCGGCTGCGGATGGAGATCGACAGCCGCCCGGTCGAGGTCGACGTGCTGCAGCGCCAGGTCGACCGCCTGCTGATGGAGGAGCTGGCGCTGGAGAAGGAGGTCGAGCGGCGAAACGCGGAGCGAGGGACGAGCGGAGCGCAGAGCGCGACCGTTGTCACGGACGCGGCGTCCCAGGAGCGGCTCACGGTGCTGCGCCAGGACCTGGCCGACAAGCAGGAGGAGCTCGCCGCGCTGACCTCGCGGTGGGAGGCCGAGAAGGCCGGGCTCAATCTCGTCGGCGACCTCAACTCGCGGCTGGACGAGCTGCGCAACCAGGCCGCCCTCGCCGAGTCCTCCGGCGACCTGGAGACCGCGTCCCGGCTGCGCTACGCCGACATCAAGACGGTCGAGCGCGAGCTCGAGGAGGCACGTGCGGCGAGCGAGAGCCGTGAGGCGATGGTGAAGGAGGAGGTCGGGCCCGACGACGTGGCCGAGGTCGTCGCGTCGTGGACCGGCATCCCCGCCGGGCGGCTGCTCGAGGGCGAGACCGAGAAGCTCCTGCGGATGGAGACCGAGCTCGGTCGCCGTCTGGTGGGACAGGCCGAGGCCGTGCGGGCGGTGTCCGACGCCGTACGTCGCGCCCGCGCGGGCATCTCCGACCCCGACCGGCCGACCGGCTCGTTCCTCTTCCTCGGCCCGACCGGAGTCGGCAAGACCGAGCTGGCCAAGGCGCTGGCCGACTTCCTCTTCGACGACGAGCGGGCGATGGTCCGCGTCGACATGAGCGAGTACGGCGAGAAGCACTCGGTCGCCCGCCTGGTCGGCGCCCCTCCCGGCTACGTCGGCTACGAGGAGGGCGGGCAGCTCACCGAGGCGGTGCGCCGGCGCCCCTACACCGTCGTGCTGCTGGACGAGGTCGAGAAGGCCCACCCCGAGGTGTTCGACGTGCTGCTTCAGGTGCTCGACGACGGGCGGCTCACGGACGGGCAGGGCCGGACGGTCGACTTCCGCAACACGATCCTGGTGCTGACGTCCAACCTCGGGTCCGCGTTCCTGGTCGACCCGAGCATGACGGCCGACGCCCGGAAGGACCTGGTCCTCGGTGTGGTGCGCGACGCCTTCAAGCCGGAGTTCCTGAACCGGCTCGACGAGATCGTGGTCTTCGACGCGCTGTCCACCGACGACCTGGCCCGGATCGTCGACCTCCAGGTCGACCTGCTGCGACAGCGGCTCGCGGCCCGCCGGCTCGAGCTGGCCGTGACGCCCGACGCGCGGGTCTGGCTGGCGAAGACCGGCTACGACCCTGCCTACGGCGCCCGCCCGCTCCGGCGGCTGGTCCAGTCGGCCATCGGCGACCCGCTCGCCCGGGCCCTGCTGGCCGGTGAGATCCGCGACGGCGACACCGTCCGGGTCGACCTGGCCGAGGACGCCGGCACGCTCACCGTCACCGGCGTCACGCCGCCCGCCACGGCCTGAGCCTCGGGCCGCTTGCCCCAGACCGGCGACACGCCGGAGCGACACGCCGGGGTGGACTAAACGTTGTCAGTCTGAGAAGGTTTCTCTATCGACATGATTGTCAATAGGGAGAAATCATGAAGACTCTGATCACCTACGCGCTTGTCGGGCTCGGTGCCCAGCTCGTCGACGGCACCCTCGGCATGGCCTACGGGGTGACCAGCACCACGCTGCTGCTCGCCGCCGGCTACGCCCCCGCGGCGGCCTCGGCAGCCGTCCACCTCGCCGAGATCGGCACCACGCTGGCCTCCGGCGCGTCGCACTGGCGCTTCGGCAACGTCGAGTGGCCGGTCGTCCTCAAGATCGGCGTCCCGGGCGCCATCGGTGCCTTCGCCGGAGCGACCTTCCTGAGCTCGCTCACCACCGACGCGGCGGCGCCCTGGATGGCGGGCATCCTGCTCGCCCTCGGCGTCTACATCCTGCTGCGCTTCGCGACGAAGCTCCCGACGCTGCGGCTCGACGCGCCCCCGAAGAAGCGCTTCCTCGCCCCGCTCGGTCTGTTCGCGGGTTTCGTCGACGCGACGGGCGGCGGCGGCTGGGGTCCGGTGGCCACCCCGACCCTCATCTCCAGCGGCCGGATGATCCCGCGCAAGGTGATCGGCACCGTCGACACCAGCGAGTTCCTGGTGGCGTTGGCCGCCAGCCTCGGCTTCATCATCGGGATCGGCAGCGAGGCCATCAACTTCACCACCGTCGCCGGTCTGCTCATCGGCGGTGTGGTCGCGGCCCCGATCGCGGCTTACCTCGTCCGGCACATCCCTGGCCGGCTGCTCGGCTCGCTGGTCGGCGGCATCATCATCATCACCAACGCCCGCACGCTGATGTCGTCCTTCGAGATCGATGGCGCCCCGCGCGCCGCGATCTACGTGACGCTCTTCGCCGTCTGGGCGATCGCGATCTCGATCTCGGTGCGCGGCCTGCGCCGCGACAGCGCCGAGGAGCGCGCTGCCTTCGACGAGGGCGTCGCCGTCCACGACGAGGACGAGCGCACCCCCGTCCCCGCCTGACGTCGACGCCGACCGAACCACGGTCGGCAGGCAGGCAGGCACTGACCGCCGGACCCCCACCCCGCACCGGGATGGGGGTCCGGCGCGTTTGCGAGGATGGATCAGGTGAGCACCGCACTCGTCACCGGCGCGACAGCCGGCATCGGCAACGCCTTCGTCCGCCGCCTCGCCAAGGACCGCTACGACCTCGTCCTCGTCTCCCGCGACCAGGCCCGGCTGGAGGCGCTGGCCACCGAGCTCCGCGCCGCGAACGGCGTCGCGGTCGAGGTGCTGGCCGCCGACCTCGCCGAGGACGACGGCTGCCGACGTGTCGAGGCGCGACTGGCCGACCGGGACCGCCCGGTCGACGTCCTGGTCAACAATGCCGGCTTCACGGTGCACAAGCGGTTCGTGACCGGCGACATCGACGACGAGGAGCGCATGCTGCGGGTCCTCGTCCGGGCCGTCCTCCGGCTCACCCGTGCCGCGGTCCCCGGCATGCTCGAGCGCCGCCACGGCGCGGTCATCAACGTCTCGTCGGTCGCCGGCTTCCTTCCCCAGAGCACCTACAGCGCCGCCAAGGCGTGGGTCACGAGCTTCACCCAGGGCCTGGCTGGTGACCTCGCCGGCACCGGCGTGCGCGTCCTGGCGCTCTGCCCCGGCTACACGCAGACCGAGCTCCACGAGCGGGCCGGCGTCGACATGCGTCGCACCCCGGACTGGCTCTGGCTGGACGCCGAGGAGGTCGTCGACGGCGCGTTCGCCGCTCTTGCCCGCGGCGTCGTCGTCCATGTGCCCGGCGCCCAGTACAAGACCATCGTCGCGCTCGCCCGGCACCTGCCGCAGCGCGCCTGGAGCGGGGTCTTGCGCCAGCTGCGCCAGCGCGGGCGCCGCCCGGGCACCCGCCGGCCCGAGGTGCCCGACGTGCCGGAGGTCAGCTCAGCCGAGCGAGCCGGCTGACCGCCTCGTCGAGCACCTCGTCGCGCTTGCAGAAGGCGAAGCGCACCAGCGGCCGGCCCGCCTCGACGTCGTCGTAGAACACCTGGTGCGGGATGGCGACCACACCTACCCGGTGCGGGAGGTCGCGGCAGAAGGCCAGGCCGTCGTCGTAGCCGAGCGGTCGCACGTCGGCCGTCACGAAGTAGGTGCCTTGCGGGACGTACGTCGCGAAGCCGGCGCTCCGCAGCCCGTCGACCAGCCGGTCCCGCTTGGCCCGCAACCCGTCGCGCAGCCCGACGAAGTAGTCGTCCGGCAGCCGCAGCCCGGCCGCGATTGCCGGCTGCAACGGTGCGCCGGAGACGAAGGTCATGAACTGCTTGGCCATCAGCACCGCCCGCACCAGGTAGGCGGGCCCGGTCGCCCAGCCGACCTTCCACCCGGTGAACGAGAAGGTCTTGCCTCCCGAGCTGATCGTCAGCGTCCGCTCGGCCATGCCGGGGAAGGTCGCGAGCGGCCGGTGCGGCGTCTCGTAGCTCATGTGCTCGTAGACCTCGTCGGTCACCACGACGAGGTCGCGCTCCACAGCCAGGTCGGCCACCGCCGCCAGCTCGGCCTCGGTGAGCACGGTCCCGGTGGGGTTGTGCGGCGTGTTCAGCAGGATCAACCGGGTGCGGTCGGTGACCGCTGCCCGCAGCCGGTCGACGTCGAGCCGGAAGTCCGGCGCGCGCAGTGTCACCGGGACCCGGACACCCCCGGCCAGCTGGATGCACGCGGTGTAGGAGTCGTAGAACGGCTCGAGGGCCACCACCTCGTCGCCGGGGTCCACCAGTCCCAGCAGCGCAGCGGCGATCGCCTCGGTCGCGCCGGTCGTGACGACGACCTCGGTGTCGGGGTCGAGGTCGATCGCGTAGAACCGCTTCTGGTGCTCGGCGACTGCCAGCCGGAGGTCGGGGAAGCCGGGACCCGGCGGGTACTGGTTCACCCCGTCGCGGATCGCCCGGACAGCAGCCTCGGACACCTCGGACGGGCCGTCGGTGTCCGGGAAGCCCTGGCCGAGGTTCACCGACCCGGTGGCCAGCGCGAGCGCGGACATCTCGGCGAAGATCGTGGTGCCGAGCCCGTCGAGCCGGCGAGCGGTGCCCTGTCTGGTCACCCCTCGACCCTAGGCGGGCAGAGTCACTTCCGTTTCACCGTCACCCGGACCGTGTCGCTCGCGCTCGCCCCGCCGTCGTCGGTCGCGCGGAAGGTGAAGTCGTACGTCCCCGGGCCCAGCGTCCTGCTCAGGGTCGACGAGGTGCTGAGCACGGTCGTGCTCGAGCCCTGCGTCCACTGGCGGCTGACGATCGAGCCGTCGCTGTCGGTCGCGGTGCCGGTCAGCGCCACGCTCACCGTCTTGGCGCCCCTCGGCAGCACCAGGGCCTGGTCCGGTCCGGCGCCGACGACGGGCGGGTTGTTGGCCGGTGCCGGGGGCGACCCGCCCGACCCGGCGACAGGTCCGGCCGACACGTCGGCGGCGAACGTGCCGCCGGGGCCGCCGTTCCATGCGAGGACCCGTAGCGAGTAGGTGCCCGCGACCGGCGACTGCACCAGCAGCGTCTCCTGCCGGCCGACCGCGGTGCAGAGCCAGCCGGACAGCGCGCACGAGCTGGTCGCGACGACCGCGCCCGACGGGCTGCGCAGCTCGGCGTCGAGGTCCGGGCTCCACTCGCCCGGCCACGCGCAACCCTGCCCCGGCCAGTACAGGAGGCAGCTCTGGCTGCCGCTGGTGATGGTCAGCGTCACCGCGAGCGGCACGCCGGTCGCCGTCACCGGGACCGCGACGGTGGTGGACCCGCCGGTCGGCACCGAACCGCTGATCCGCGACGCCGTCGGGTAGCCGGTCGTCACCGTGTTGGTGGTGCCCGACGCAGCCTGGACAGCGGCCTCGGCGTCGACGAGACCAGATCCCCACTCGTCGTCCTTGCCCGCCGGGCCACGGTCCCGGGCGGTCGACTCGATGGCGGCCTTCACGGCCGCCGGTGAGGCCGCAGGGGCTGCCTGCAGCGTGAGCGCGGCGACCCCCGCGACGTACGGCGTGGCCATCGACGTGCCGGACATCGCGACGTAGCCGCTGGTCGTCCCGGCGTCGGCGGCCGAGACGGTGACGCCGGGGGCGGTGACGTCCGGCTTGGCGTAGGAGCCACCCGGGTTCAGGATCGGCCCTCGGGACGAGAACGGGGCCAGCGCGATGCCCGCATCCTGGTAGTCGGCACCGGCGGGCGCGGACCAGTCGCTCACAGCGCCGACCGTGACAGCCGTCCGGGCCGCGCCCGGAGACGGGATCGTGCTCGGGGCGTCGCCCGCGTTGCCGGCCGCCACCACGACGACCTTGCCGGCCGCGGTGGCGGCGTCGACCGCGCCGCTCATCGGGTCGGCGCCGTCCGAGGGGACACTGTCACCAAGGCTCATCGAGATCACCCGGACGCCCGGCTGCGCGGCGCACCACTGGATGCCTGCCATGACCCCGTCGTCCGGCCCCGAGCCGCCCGCGTCGAGCACCTTGGCGGCGTACAGCGAGGCGCCCGGCGCGACCCCGATGTGCGCGGCCGCGCCCGCCGACGACCCACCGGTGATGGAGTTCCCGTCGCCGGCTGCGATCGACGCGACGTGTGTGCCGTGCCCGTGGTCGTCGTACGCCGTCGCGGAGCCGCCGATGAAGTCGCGGAAGGTGACGCTGCGCGGAGCGATCTGCTCGTGACCCGCGTCGATGCCGGTGTCGACGACGCAGATGCCGACGCCGACGCCGGTCACGGAGAAGGTCTGGCGGGCCAGCAGCGCACCGAAGTCGCTGTCGGTCGCCGTGTCGGCGACGGACACCGTGCGGACGGCGTCCACCCGGACGCCGGGGATCCGCCGCAGCGCCTGCGCCTGGCCGGCCGACACTCGGGCCGAGAACCCGTCAACGATCGGCAGTCGGTGCCGGACCGCCAGGTCGCCCACCTGGACGCGGGCGGCTGCGACCGCGAGGCCGCGCACCACGACCGATGTGCGCTCCTGCGTCCCAGTCGCGGCGGCGCCGCCGGCAAGCGGCACGAGCAGCAGCGGGACGAGGGTGGCCGGGACGACCAGGACTGCTGCTGGGCGCACGCCAACCACCCCACTGGAGACACCGAGTGCCCGCGACGCTAGGCCTCGGGTGCGGGGCTGTCCATGGCCTGTCCTGACCAGCAGCCGCGCGGTGGAGGCATGATCGCGATTAGTGATCTCAACGGCCGACGGCCGACTACCGTGAGCAGCAGGCACGGGTTCTCATCGGGAGAGCCCTGGCCGCAGCAGCTGGGGGGTAACCAGATGCAGCTCGAGCACCAGTTCACGGTGCCCGTTCCCGTCGCGCAGGCGTGGGACGTGCTGCTCGATGTCGAGCGGATCGCGCCGTGCATGCCGGGGGCGACAGTCGAGTCGTACGACGGGGAGACCATCGAGGGCAGGGTCAAGGTGAAGGTGGGACCGATCCAGGTCACCTACACGGGCACGGCGAAGTTCACCGAGAAGGACGAGGCCGCCCGCAAGGCCGTCATCGAGGCCTCGGCCAACGAGGCGCGAGGCCCCGGCACGGCGGACGCGACGATCACCGCTGTCCTGACCGGCAGCGGTCAGACGACCGACGTCATCGTGACGACGGACCTGCAGATCACCGGCAGGCCCGCGCAGTTCGGCCGCGGCGTGATGGTCGAGGTCGGCAACAAGCTGGTCGGCAAGTTCGCCGACTGCCTCGCGGAGGAGCTCGGCGCCGGTGGGGTGGCGGCTCAGGCGGCGGCACCCACGGCGGCGACGAGCGCGCCCGAGCCGGCGGCGGGCGCCCCGGCGGCACCCGCCGCCAGCGGCGCGGCACCGGGGGAGCAGTCGGCGGCCGCCGCGAAGGACGTGGCCGCGGCGACCTCGTCGCCCAGGCCGCAGGCCACCAGGCCGCCGCCGCCGCTGCGGCGCGTCCCGGCGACCAACGACGACGCCGTGGACCTGCTCGACGCGGCCGGTGTTCCCGTCCTCAAGCGGCTGCTGCCAGTGGTGGGCGCCGCGGTGCTGCTCATCGTTATCTGGAGGCTGCTGGTCCGGCCGCGCGGCTGATCAGCCCGCAGCGAACGACCCTGGCGCTCGGGGCTCGAGACCGTCAGGGTCGTGGCATGCGACTGCTGATCATCGGTGGCTCCTCCTTCCTCGGGCGGGCCACGGCCGAGGAGGCGTTGCGCCGCGGCGACTCCGTCACGACCTTCAACCGCGGCCTCAGCGACGCGGATGTCGACGGTGTCGAGGCGGTGCGCGGCGACCGCTCGTCCGACGATGACCTGGCGCGGCTAGCCGGCCGGGAGTTCGACGCCGTGGTCGACACCTGCGGCTTCGTCCCCGAGGTCGTCGGCCGCTCGGCGGCCGTGCTCCGCGACTCGGGCGCCTTCTACGCGTACGTCTCGAGCATGTCGGCGACCACGACGTGGCCGGTCGCGACCACTCCGGACAACGCGCCCGGACAGGACTGTCCGTCCGACGCCGGGCCGGACGACGGCGACTACGGCAAGCTCAAGGCCGGCTGCGAGCGAGCCGTGACCGAGACGTTCGGCGACCGCGCGCTCGTCGTGCGCTCCGGCCTGATCATCGGACCGCACGAGAACGTCGGTCGCCTGCCGTGGTGGCTCACCCGCATCGCGCGCGGCGGCGAGGTGCTCGCCCCCGGCGACCCCGACGTGCCCATGCAGCTGGTCGACGCTCGCGACCTCGCCGCCTTCATGCTCGACGCCGCGCTGGCCGGGACCGGCGGCACCGTCAACGCGACCGGGCCGCGCGGCAACGCGACGATGGGCAGCTGGCTCGCCGACTGCGTCACCGCCACCGGCTCCGGTGCGACCCTGACCTGGGTCGCCGACGACCTGCTGCTCGCGCACGAGGTCGAGCCGTGGACCGAGCTGCCGCTGTGGATGCCGCCGGGCCAGGAGGCCGACCACGTGTGGGACTCCGACACCGCCGAGGCCGAGCGGCTCGGGCTGCGCAGCCGCCCGGTCACCGAGACGGTGCATGACACCTGGACCTGGCTGCAGGAGGCGGGCGGCGTTCAGCCGGCACAGCCCCCGCGCCGCTACCTCGACCCGCACGGCATCGACCCCGACAAGGAGGCGCGCATCCTCGCCGAGCACCACCGACTCGCCGGCTGAGCATGGACGACCCGCAGCTGCGCGCGCTGGACCGTCTGGTGCCTGCCGTCCCTCGCCGCAACGTACCGGGTGGTCGCGTACGACCGGCGCGGGCTGGGAGCGAGCCGGAAGGAGGGGCGTGATCCCCTGGCGCCAGCGCATCGCCTCCCGCGTGATGCTGACCGGGCTGGTGCCACTCAAGGTGGTGGGCGTGTTCGGCAGGATCGCGTCGGGCATGGGACGCGCACTGGCAGAGAAGTGCACCAGCGACCACGAGGTCCAGGCCCTGATCGTCGATGCCTACGTCTCGTCGTACGCCACGCTCGGCCAGGTCGCGGCGATCCGCAGGGAGAACGTGCTCGGTGACGCATGCACCGCCGAGGTGAGCGGGGGCCTGCCTGGCTAGAGCTGGCCGCGGACCTCGGCGAGCAGACCTGCCACCCGCTCCGGCTCGACGCACGGCGCGAAGTGCCCACCGGCGATGCCCGCGGGCTCGGCGGTGACGACCGGCCAGCCGCGAGACGCCGCCGACCGCGCGGGCTGGTCGTAGCCCGCCGACAGCTGCACGAAGCCGCACGGTGCGTCCGGCCAGTCCGGCGCGACCGGCAGCTGCTCGCGGTAGAAGTCGGCTGCCCGCGGCCGCAGCGACGCGACCAGCGCCGCCCGCACCTCGTCCTCGGGCACCAGCTCGCGCAGGTCGTCGTCGGTCCAGTCCGGGTAGCGGCCGCCAGAGTCGAGGTGCGCGGTGAAGTCACGGACGTCTTCGGGTGTCATCTCGAGCGCCAGCAGGTCGAGGCGGGACATCGGGCGGGCGGGTGGCAGGCCGGCGTCGCAGAAGACGTACGCCGCCACGGGGCTGCGCAGGGCACGCCGGGCGGCACCGAGCAGCGGCAGCAGGTAGCCCGCCCCCGAGTGGCCGACGAGCACGACGGGTGTGGCACCCACCGCGTCGCGCACCTGCAGGGCGGCCCGGGCGACGTACCGGCTGGCGTAGGGGGCCCGGTCGTCATCAGTCACGTCGACGACGACCACGTCCTGGCCGCGGGCGCGCAGCACCTCCGGCAAGGCGCCCCACGACGCCGGCCCGACGAGCGGGCTGTGCGCCAGGACGGTGACGGGCGCGTCGACGGTCACCCCGCACAGCCTGCCCTAGGCTCGAACGCATGAGCACGAGCACCGAAGCGGACGCGCGCAGCCGGCTGGCCGACGAGATCAAGCAGAAGGCGGTCGTGCACGGCCGGGTGGTCCTCTCGTCCGGCCGGGAGGCCGACTGGTACGTCGACCTCCGCCGGGTGACCCTCGACGCCGCGGCCGCGCCACTGGTCGGCGAGGTCATGCTCGACACGACCGCGGGCCTGGACTTCGACGCGGTCGGTGGGCTCACGCTCGGCGCCGACCCGGTCGCGGCCGCGATGCTGCACGCCGCGGCCGCCCGCGGTCGCCGGCTGGACGCCTTCGTGGTCCGCAAGGAAGGCAAGGCGCACGGCCTGCAACGGCGCATCGAGGGCCCCGACGTCGCGGGCCGCCGGGTCCTCGCCGTCGAGGACACGTCCACCACCGGAGGGTCGGTCCTGACGGCGGTCGACGCCCTTCGCGAGGCCGGTGCCGAGGTGGTCGGGGTGGCCGTGGTCGTCGAGCGGGGCGCGGCCCGGGCCGTGCGCGACCAGGGACTCGAGTACCTCGCGGCGTACGACCTCGCGGACCTCGGCCTGGCCTGAGGCGCTGCCGTGAGCGTGATGGTGCTCTTCGCCCTCGGCGTGGTCGTCGTCGTGGTGATCGCCGTCGTGGGCTTCCACCTGGAGCAGAAGCGGCGCGACCGGGTGCTGGCCTATGCCCTCGGTCGCGCCTGGCGGTACGACGGCGAGGACCCGTCGCTGGTGGATGCCTGGCCGGGCGAGCCGTTCGGGGAAGGCGACAACCGGCGGGCGCGCAGCGTCCTGTCCGGCCAGGAGTCCGGCCGGGGCTTCGTGGCCTTCGACTACAGCTACCAGACCCACACCAACACCTCGAAGGGCCGCCGCACCACGACGCACCGCTACGCGGTCTGCGTCGTGCCGCTGCCGACCGCGCTCGGCGTCGTGTCGGTCCTGCCCGAGAACCTCCTCACCCGGGCGGCCGGCGCCGCGGGCATGGCGAGCGACATCGACCTGGAGAGCGAGGACTTCAACCGGCGCTTCCGGGTCCGCGCGCGCAACGCCAAGCTGGCCAGTGACGTGCTGCCGCCGCGCACGATGGACTACCTCGTCGGGCTGCCCGACGACACGGTGCCGTCCTTCCGGCTGCAGGCGGGGCACCTGATCGCCTGGCGGGACGGCCGCCTCGAGCCCGCCGACGTCGTGCGCACCTGCGCCGTGCTCGACCGGGTGATCGACGGCATCCCGTCTTTCGTGTGGCGGGACGCGGGGCTCTCCGGTGGATACGATCCGGCCTCATGACCGTCCTGTGGATCGTCCTCGGGGTCGTGGTGGTGCTGGCGATCGCGGTCGCCGTCTCGTACAACCGCTTCGTCCGCCAGCGGAACCTCGTCCAGGAGTCCTGGCGACAGATCGACGTCGAGCTCAAGCGGCGACACGACCTGATCCCCAACCTGGTCGAGACTGTCAAGGGCTACGCGACGCACGAGCGCGAGGTCTTCGACGCCGTCACGCGGGCACGTGCCCAGGCCGCGGCGCCCGGCTCGTCCCCCGCGCAGCAGGCACAGCAGGAGGGGATCCTCGGGCAGGCGCTGGGCCGCCTCTTCGCGGTCGCCGAGGCCTATCCGGACCTCAAGGCGAGCACGAACTTCCTCG
The DNA here is from genome assembly GCA_963762865.1 of uncultured Actinomycetota bacterium. Taxonomy (GTDB): domain Bacteria; phylum Actinomycetota; class Actinomycetes; order JACCUZ01; family JACCUZ01; genus DATHAP01. Next base: position 8,827 of record CAVXNC010000003.1, on the reverse strand, counting down.
AGCTGCAGCGTGAGCTGACCGAGACCGAGGACCGGATCGCCGCCGGCCGCCGGTTCTACAACGCCAACGTCCGCGCCCTGAACACCCGGGTCGAGTCGGTCCCCTCCAACGTTGTCGCCGGCATCTTCGGCTTCCACAAGGAGGAGTACTTCGAGGTCGAGGACGAGCAGGTGCGCTCAGCCCCGACCGTCGACTTCTCCTGACCCGGCCGGCGCAGAGAGAGGGCTCATGCCCAGCGATCTGCGTCTGGCCCTCGGCGCGGGGGTGCTGGCGGTCGCAGTCTTGGCCTCGTGCACCGGCGGCGACAGCGGAAGCGGCAGCGACCGAGGTGGAGCCGACCCGCGTCCCTCGTCGGGTGGGGCGCGCTCCTCGACCTCCGTCCCGGCCCTCGACGAGGGAGCGCCCTGCGGCCATGGCTTCGTCTGCAGCGTCCTCGAGGTGCCCCTGGACCGGGCCGGCGGGCAGGACACCCTTCGGCTGCCGGTCGGCGTCCGTGGTCGGGCCGACGCACCGCGCGGCGTCCTGCTGGTCCTCGCGGGAGGGCCCGGCCAGGCAGGTGTCGCGCTCAAGGACCGGATCGTGGAGTTGGTGGGGCCGGACGCGGCGCGCGCCTACCGCATCGTGGTGCTCGACCAGCGCGGCACCGGGCAGACCGCCCTGGACTGCCCGCCGCTTCAGCGCGCGATGGGCTTCTCGGACCTGACGCCGCCCACCGCGACAGCGGTGCGGGACTGCGCGCGGCGCCTCGGCCCCGATCGCGAGCTCTACTCGACCGACGACGTCGTGGCCGACCTCGACCAGCTGCGCAGCACCCTCGGGGCCGACCGGATGACGATCTACGGGACGTCCTACGGCACCTTCGTCGCCGAGCAGTACGCGCTGCTCCATCCGGAGCGCACTGCGGCTCTCGTGCTCGACTCCGTGGTCCCGCACACCGGGATCGACCCGCTCGCCGTCGACGTCTTCGGGGCTGCGCGCCGGGTGCTGCCGGCCGCGTGTGCGGCGGTCGGTTGCCCAGGTGACCCGGTGCAGGACCTTGCCCGCGTCGTCGCCGATGGGTACGACGGCGCAACCCTGCTCGACCTCGTCACGATGGTCAGCGTCGTCGATCCGACGTTCGAGTCCCTGCTGAGCGCGCTGCACTCCGCGGCTCTCGGGTCGACCGGCGACCTGGACGAGACGGTGCGCGGCTACCGCGAGGGCTTCCAGGGCCCGGCCGACGAGCTCAGCCAGGGGCTGCACGCCAGTGCCCTCTGCTCGGACTGGACCTTCCCGTGGGGGACGTCAGCGGCGCCGCTCGACGGACGGGACGCGGCGGTCCAGGAGGCGGTGGCGGCCGTGCCGGAGCCCGATCTGGTGCCGTTCGACGCCCGGACCGCCTCTGGCAACGGCTTCGTCCGGCAGTGCCTGCCCTGGGCACCGGTGCCCGACGCACCGCTGGACCGCCGCGGCCGGCTTCCGGACGTACCGACGCTGCTTCTCGCGGGGACCCACGACCTGTCGACGCCGCTGGAGTGGGCGCAGCGCGAGGCACAGTTGGCGCCGTCCGGCCAGCTCGTGGTCGTCGAGGGCGCCGGCCACTCGGTCGTCCGCCAGGGTGGGCGCGGCCGGGAGGCGCTGCGCTCGTTCCTGCTGCGCTGACACCTGACCCGGGCTATGCGGGGCGGTCGGGGGACACGCCGGCTGCGGGTACGTTGCGATCGTGGAGCGGAAGCCACCGGCGACCAGCCGGCCCGGTGCCGCTGCCTTCGCCGCGGCCATCGGTGGCCTTGCCGGCCTGACGCTGAGGAGCCACCGCGGCGCGCGGCAGGCCGCGGCCGGCGCTGCTGCTGGCGCCGTCGCCCTTGCAGTCGCCGACGCTGTTGCCCGTGCCCGGCAGCGCCCGAACGAGATCCCCGCCCTGTGGGCCCGGATCGTCACCAGTGCGGCGCTGGCGGCGCCTGCCGGCTGGTCAGTCGGTCGCGTGGCCGGCGCCGGCCCACGCGCCGTCGGCGTCACGACCGGTGCGGTCGCGGGGCTGCTCGGCATCCGGCCGCAGAAGGTGGTGCTCGGGCCATTGGTAGGGCTCGCCGTGGGTCAGTCGCTCACCAGGCGCGGGGCGCCGGGCTCGGTCGTCGCAGCCAGCACCGTGCTGGCGTTCCGGGTGCTGTCGGCGGCTGTCTTCCGGGACGCCCAGGTCAGCCTGCTCGCCGAGCGCGTGGATGCAGCCGAGCTGCCCTTCGTCGTGCCCCGAGCTTCCCGCACTCGCTACGTCGGCACCGGCTACGTCCAGGACCTGGCCGCGGCGATCGGCGGCACCTACCGGGCCGACGTCGCAGACACCGGGATCCTCGCCTCACTGGACGAGCTTGTCGGCCCGGAGCTCGACCCGTCGAGAGTCGATCCCCTGGTCCGGGAGTTCTACGAGCACACCACTCGGTTCAGCCTGGACATCGTGCCGGAGTGGCGGCTCTGGGTACGCCCCGGATACCTGCTCTACCGCACCTTGGTCGCCCGACCGCTGGGTCAAGCCAGCGTCCCGATGAACCAGCGAGAGGCACTCCGCGGCGTCCGCAGCCGCATCGACATGATCGACCCGGACCCGGACGACACGGCCGGCGCGGCATCGGTTCGCGGCTGGATCCGGTCGTTCGCCGACAACGACGAGCCGATCTACGTCGGCATCTACACGACCTACCGGCGACACGGCCGCGGCTATGTGAGCGTCGGCTTCCCGCTGCCCCAGGCGAGCTTCACGGCCACCCTCTCCCCGCGCGCCCGCCCCGGAGGCGGCCTGGTCCTCACCAGCCGGAGCGAGCTCGACCAGCCCGGCCACTACCTGACCTACATCGATCCGGAGTCGGCCGAACTGACCGCGCTCAGCGTCCCTGGGTTCGACGAGCAGCTCGACGTCTACGTCCGTGACGGCGCACTTCGCGCGGAGCACGCCTTCTGGGTCTTCGGCTTCGCGTTCCTCGTCCTCCACTACGAGATCAGCCGCAAGGCTCCGGCGCAGCGGTCGGAATGATCACTCAGGACCGGGTCAGGCGTCCGGGTTGAGCCGCTCCTGCTCGACCCGCTCGCGTTCGGCGGCCTCGTCGTAGCGCTCGTCGCGAGACCGGGACCGGGCGCGCATCAGCTCGAACCCCACCGGGATGACCGAGACCGCGACGATGCCGAGCAGGATCAGCTCGATGTGGTCGGCGACGAAGTCGACCCCGCCGAGTGCGTAGCCGAGCATCGTCACCCCAGTGCCCCAGAGCACTCCGCCGATGACTGTGTAGATCAGGTAGGTGCGGTAGTGCATCCGCCCGACGCCGGCCGTGACGGTGATGAAGGTGCGCACGATCGGCACGAAGCGGGCCAGGACGATCGCCCGGGCGCCGTACTTGTCGAAGAAGGCGTAGGACTTGTCGACGTGCTCCTGCTTGAAGAACCGCGACTCAGGACGGCTGAAGATGGCGGGACCGGCCTTGCGTCCGATCATGTATCCGACCTGGTTGCCGGCGATCGCGGCGATCGTGATGAGCAAGCAGACCAGCCAGATGGGCTGGCTCATGGCGCCTTGCTTCACCAGCAGCCCGGCGGTGAAGAGCAGCGAGTCGCCGGGCAGGAAGAAGCCGATCAGCAGGCCGCACTCCGCGAAGACGACGACCAGGATGCCGAGCAGCCCGAAGGTGTCGACCAGGTTGTTCGGGTCGAGCCAGGACGGGCCGAGCGCGGTGACAGGCACCGGAGAAGGCTAACCGGGGGCGTCAGCGCCGCCGGACGGTGAAGGTCTCGGGCTGGTCCGCGGGGCCCGGCTTGTGCGGCTTGCCGTTGACCGTGAAGGTGACCGCGGTGGGCCGGCCGTTGACGACCTCGAGCACCTTGTTGTCGAAGCTGCGCCGGCTTCCGGGCGTGAAGAGTCGCGACACCAGGGTGACCCCTCCCGGCACCCGGACGGTGATGTAGCTCTTGCGCTTCACCACGAACTGCAGCGTCGGCGGCCGTTTCGTCGAGGAGGGCGACGGCGACGGGCTGGCCGAGGTGGTCGCAGGTGTCGGGCTGCTCGACGCGGATGTCGATGACGGTCCGCTGCTGCCGCCCGACCCGCCGGGGTTCGCGGTGCGCACCGGGTCGTCGTCGCGGAAGACCAGCCACCACCCGCCGACGAGCAGGACCACGACCGCGCCGGCCACGAGCCGCATCCAGAAGCCGGTGTCCGGTTCTGGCGTCCCCGTGCCCGGCTGGGTGTGACGGCCCACGTCCGGACGCTATCGCGCAGGAGCGCGCCGACGGCGGACCCAGGCCGCGACACCCAGCACCGCCGAGGCGGCGACGAAGACACCAGCGACGGCGTACGACGCGTAGCGCAGCCCCGGGTCGGCCGCGGCGTAGTGCCCCAGGACGGGAAGGCCGACGGCCCACGCGAAGGCGCCGACCACGTTGGCCGAGAAGAACCGCGCGTAGCCCATCCGGCTGGTGCCGGCGAGCACCGGCGTGAACGTCCGCACCCACGGGATCCACCGGGCGATGACGACGGCCCACCAACCGAAGCGCTGGTAGAACGCCTCGGCCCGCCGGAGGTGCTGCGGGTCCAGCCGTCCGCTGTCGATGCGTCGCTCGAGCCAGGCCCGACCGAGCCGCGACCCGGTCAGGTAGCCCACGGAGTCGCCCAGGACCGCGGCGGTGAAGGCGCCGGCCACCAGCCAGCCGAGGTCGACGCCGGAGGACGGCTCGGCGCTGACGAGCCCGGCCGCGAACAGGATCGAGTCGCCGGGCAGGAAGAAGCCGACGAGCAGCCCGGACTCGACGAAGACGAAGCCGAGCACCACCGCATAGACCGCACCGGCCGTCAGCGTCCCGAGGTCCGGGGAGAGGTCGGGCGGCACCGCGCAACTCTAGGCTGCGTGGGTGGCAGCCGACGGTGACGTGAACGGTGCCGACGGCGACGGCGAACGCGACGTCGTGGGCGACGCGGCACCCGTCGGTGACGAGGTGGGTGTCGGGCCGTGGCCGGGTGCCTGGCCGGACGACCCGCGCTACGACCCCGAGCTGCTCGAGCACGGGGATCGGCGCAACGTGGTCGATCGCTACCGCTACTGGCGTCGCGAGGCGGTGGTCGCCGACCTGGACACCCGGCGGCACGACCTGCACGTTGCCGTCGAGAACTTCCAGCACGACTTCAACATCGGCTCGGTGGTTCGCACCGCGAACGCCTTCCTGGTGCGTGAGGTGCACGTCGTCGGTCGGCGGCGCTGGAACCGGCGCGGTGCGATGGTGACCGAGCGCTACCAGCACGTCCGGCACCACGACGACATCGCCGGGTTGCTGGCGTGGGCCGGGGGCGAGGGACTGCCCGTGGTCGGCATCGACAACCTCCCCGGCTCGGTGCCCCTGGAGGAGACGCGTCTGCCCCGTGCCTGCGTCCTGCTGCTCGGGCAGGAGGGCCCGGGGCTCTCGGCCGAGGCACGAGACGGGCTCGACCTGGTCTGCTCGATCGCCCAGTTCGGGTCAACCCGTTCCATCAACGCCGGCGCGGCCGCCGCGATCGCCATGCACACCTGGGTGCGCCAGCACGTCGTCGGTCACGACCTCTGAGCGATGCCTCTTGCTGTCCCAGTGCGATCAACGCGTGATCGAGGCGTCTGCGCGGCCCCGATGGGGGCGGTTCGGTCGCCTGGATCATCGGTGCGAGCGCCGCGGTGGTCGGCGGTTCGGTATTCCGCCGTATTCGCGATGACCGCCGTCACTCGAGGATGACGAACTGCCTTGGCCCGGCCCGATCTCACCCACGTGGGATGACGGTTACCGACCGTCCGGGTCTCGTCGTCTTCCGGGTAGCCACCAACTCGTCGAACGGCGCTTCGGCTCCCAGGGCGCCGGCGGCGCGATGGGCATCATCGTCGGCTCCGTCGTTGACGGCGTACCCGAATCCGCGATCCTCGGCGTTCAGGTCGGCACCGGAGCCACGATCAGCCTCAGCTTCGTGGCCGCGGTGTTCATCTCGAACTTCCCCCAAGCGATTGCACCATCGGCCGACCTCGCAGCAAGCGGCTGGAACTGGCGACGCCTCGGCAGGCTCTGGCTGCTCGTCGTCCTCGCCTCGAGCGCGGAGGGCAACTCGCCGGCGCAGCTACCGCGCTCGGATTCTGTTTGTCGGTGATAGGCAGCTGACATGGTCGACCGCGGCCGACTCACGTGATCAATCGTCGCCTCTGCGACCTGGCTTCGCCTTCGTTCCAGCTGCGCCCATCCCTCATCCAGAACGGGTGATGCCCGGCCCTGGCGGCCGACCGTTCACTGAAGCGTGCGGACCGGGAGCGGCTGAGCGGAGGACATCATGCCTGACGGCCGACCGAACATTCTGGTCATCTGGGGTGACGACATCGGCATCTCGAACCTGAGCTGCTACAGCGACGGGGTGATGGGCTATCGAACGCCGAACATCGATCGCATCGCGGAGGAAGGCGCCCGATTCACCGACTACTACGGTGAACAGAGCTGCACCGCGGGCCGGGCCGCCTTCATCTGCGGTCAGAACCCACTACGAACTGGGCTCACCAAGGTCGGTATGCCAGGGGCAACCCTGGGGTTGCAGCCGGAGGACCCAACCATCGCCACCGCGCTGAGAGCACAGGGATACGCGACCGGGCAGTTCGGCAAGAACCATCTCGGGGATCGCGACGAGCACCTGCCGACCGCTCATGGGTTCGACGAGTTCTTCGGCAACCTCTACCACCTCAACGCTGAGGAGGAGCCGGAGCTCGACGACTACCCGACGCCCGAGGACTTCCCAAACTTCCGCGAGCGGTTCGGACCGCGAGGCGTCATCCACTCATGGGTCAACGACGACGGGACCCAGCGGATCGAGGACACCGGGCCGCTGACCAAGAAACGGATGGAGACTGTCGACGACGAGTTCGCCGTCGCAGCATCCACCTTCATCCGGGACAAGGTGGCCGACGAGCAGCCGTTCTTCGTGTGGTTCAACGCCACCCATATGCACTTCCGCACCCACGTGAAGCCTGAGAGCAAGGGCCAGGCCGGCCGGTGGCAGTCGGACTACCACGACACGATGATCGACCACGATGCACTGGTCGGCGACCTACTCGGGCTGGTCGACGAGCTCGGCATCGCCGAGGACACGATCGTCATCTACTCCACTGACAACGGGCCGCACATGAACTCCTGGCCGGACGCCGGGATGACGCCTTTCCGCGGGGAGAAGAACACCAACTGGGAGGGCGCCTACCGGGTCCCAGCGATGGTCCGCTGGCCCGAGCGCATCGATGCGGGGACCGTACTGAACGGCATCGTCGGCCACAACGACTGGTTCCCGACATTTCTGGCGGCAGCCGGCGTGCCGGACATCGCCGCCCAGTTGGAGGCCGGCACCGACCTTGGCGGCGAGACCTACCGGGTGCACCTCGACGGGCACAACCAGCTCCCATACCTCACCGGCGAGACCGACGAGAGCCCGCGCAAGCACTTCTTCTACGTCAATGACGACGGCGACGTCACCGCGGTCCGGTTTGACAACTGGAAGCTGGTCTTCCTCGAGCAGCGCACGGTCGGCACCCTGGCAGTGTGGGCGGATCCGTTCGTCCCGTTGCGGGTGCCGAAGATGTTCAACCTCCGCACCGACCCGTACGAGCGCGCCGACACCACGTCGAACACCTACTACGACTGGGTGCTAGACCATGCGTGGATCTGCGTGCCGATGCAGGGATACGTGGCGCAGATGGCCCAGTCGCTCGCGCTCTTCCCACCGCGGCAGAAACCGGCCAGCTTTGGCATCGACCAGGTGCTCGCCAAGCTCGAGGCCGGCCTGCCGAGCGCGTGACGGGACACGCGCCACTGGGACGGGGTGGCCCGATCCCGGCCATGCGCCGACCGGTTTCAGGCATGCTGCCCACGTGAGAGGCTCGCCGACGTTGGTTCTCATCCCGGGCGGGACATTCCAGATGGGCTCTGACGAGCACTACCCCGAGGAGCGGCCGGCGCGCGGCGTCGAAGTCGGAGCAGTCCTGGTGTCACCAACCCAGGTCACCAACGCGGACTTCGCCGCCTTCGTCGATGCCACCGGCTACCGCACCGTGGCCGAGCGACCGCTGGACCCGGCCGACTTCCCGGGAGCCCCTGCCGAGAACCTGCAGCCCGGATCGATGGTGTTCACCGGCACGCCGGGCCCGGTCGATCTCCGCCACCTCAGCCAGTGGTGGGCCTGGACTCCGGGGGCTTCCTGGCGACACCCGGAGGGCTCCGGCTCGGACCTGGACGGCCGCGATGATCATCCAGTGGTCCACGTCGCCCACGAGGATGCCGAGGCCTACGTCGTATGGGCGGGGCTGAGCTTGCCGACCGAGGCCGAATGGGAGCACGCGGCCCAGGGCGGCACTGCCCGGACCTACACCTGGGGCGACCAGCCCGAGTCCGCGGGCGAGCGTCGCGCGAACTATTGGCACGGGGATTTTCCCTGGCGGGCCGAGCTCGGCTACGGCACCACAAGCCCAGTCGGGTCCTACCCGGCCAACGACTACGGGTTGTACGACATGGCAGGCAACGTGTGGGAGTGGACCTCGGACTGGTTCCAGCAGCAGCGGTTCACAGATGCCGCACCCTGCTGCGTGCCACGGAATCCGCGCGGCGGCACCTCGGAAGAGAGCGTCGACCCGCGCCAGCCGGCCCTTCCGGTCCCGCGAAAGGTGATCAAGGGTGGGTCGTATCTCTGCGCCGACAGCTACTGCCTTCGCTACCGACCGGCGGCTCGACGGGCCCAAGCTGTCGACACAGGGATGAGCCACATCGGTTTCCGTTGCGTCTCGCACGTCTAGGGCCCGCGCCGGGCCGACCTCTAGGGTCG
>CAVXNC010000002.1:0-10392 GCA_963762865.1 uncultured Actinomycetota bacterium | reverse complement strand
ACGGACGTACACCTGCGCGGTCAAGTGCCGAGATCTGAGTCGCGATACTCACCGGCATGGGGGCCCTGCAGGTGGTGCGCTGGCGCAAGTACGGCAAGGACCGGCTCTACGTCAACGATGAGGCCGGTCTTCGGATCGGGTGGGTCGACCTGCTCACCGGCCAGGTCACGATCGAGAACCGGGAGCTGACCGACGCCTTCCATGCGGTGGTCGCTGCTCACCGCGCTGGAGCCGCGACCGACGTTGCCGACTCGGTCGCCACCATGGCGCCGCCTCTCCCGACTCTCCCGTCCCCTCGTCCAAGTCCGGAGCCGGCATGGGTGGACCTCGCTACCAATCGGCCAGGTCAGGGTGTCCGTGAGCTGGCAGACGCAGAGCTCGCCGCGATGAATGAGCGGTCCCGGGTTGGCACCTTCCTTGCCCGGAGCTTCGACATGAAGACCGACGAGCGGGCTTGGCGGGTGGGCGCAGGCGGCGAGGAGACCGTCGGCGGTCGGCTCGACAAGCTGGTGAAGCACGGATGGCACGTGCTGCACGCTGTCCCGGTCGGCGACCGCGGATCCGACATCGACCACGTCGTCATCGGCCCCGGCGGGGTGTTTACCGTCAACACCAAGACGCACCCGGCTCATCGACTAGCGTTCGAGGCGTGACGCCGACGCAGCTGCGAGCCTTCGCGGCTGTCGCGCGGCGGGGGTCGGTCAAGGAGGCCAGCGTCGAGCTGGGCGTTTCGGACGCGGCGATCTCGCTGCACGTCGCTCAGCTACGCAAGGAGCTCGGCGACCCGTTGTTCGTGCGCACGTCGTCCGGGCTGGCGTTCACCCCCGGCGGGCTGCGGCTGGCCAGCCGCGCGGCCGAGATGCTGGGGCTTCAGGACCGCACGATCCGCGAGGTCACCCAGGCGGGCGGCGGGCGGCGGCTGCTGCGGGTGGCCGCGTCGAGCCTGTTCGCCGAGCACGCCGCACCTGGGCTGATCGAGCTGTTCACCAGTCGCGCCGACGACCTCGACGTCGAGCTGAGCGTGGCCGGTCCAGCAAAGTTCGACACTTTGCTGCTCACTCGCTCGGTGGATGTCGCGATCGGGCCGGTGGCGTCGGACGTCGACGCGTCGCTGGTGCGCACGCCGGTCCTCAAGTACCAGGTGGTGACCCTCGTCGGCGCTGGACACCCGCTGCGCCACGGACGCGTCTCCCTCGACCAACTGCGCGACCAGACCTGGCTTCTCGGTCCCGCGGGTGCGGCCGAGGTTGGCGTCGTGCCCCAGATGCTGCGCCGACTGCGGGTGCCCGAAGACCACCAGCGGATCTTCCAGAGCGGGGCGGCGGCGCTGGAGGAGACCCAGCGCGGCAGTGGAGTCTCGCTGGCGCCGTCCTTCGTCGTCGCCCAGGACGTGGCCGAGGGTCGGCTGGTCAAGCTGGCCGGCCCCACCCTGCAGGCGGACGGCGTGTGGAGCGCGCTCACGATGCCCGACCAGGCGGCCGGTACGGCGGTGGCCGAGCTCAAGCGCTTCGTCAGCACCCCCCGCGCGACCCAGGCGATGCTGCGTGGCTCCGGGGTCAACGTCGGCCACTTCAAGCCGTCGGTGCACGTCACGCTCTGGAGCTGACTGGCGTCAGCTGGCTCGGGATACGTGAGGCACGGCGTCGGCGCGGCACAGCTCGGTGACCACCGCGGCCAGGGACCGCACGTCGTCGGCCGGGAGTAGGGCGTCGCAGTACGGCAGGGCGGCCGCCATCGTGCCGACCAGCGGAGCGAAGCCCGGCGCGCCGGCCCGCGGGTTGACCCAGATCACCCGGTGCGCCCGCCGCCGCAACCGGGCCATCGCCCGGGCCAGCTCGGCCGGCGGCTCGCTGTCCCAGCCGTCGGACGCAATCACGACGATGCCACCGCGCACGGCGCTGCCGTGGTGCGAGGCCAGTACCTCGGTGACGGCAGTCGCGATCCGGGTGCCGCCGAACCGGTCGGTCACCCGCTCGGTCGCCAGCCGCACCGCGACCTCGGCCGACCGGTGCCGCAGCACCGGCGTGAGCCGGGTCAACGTGGTCGCGAACGCGAACGTCTCGCCGCCTGCGACCGTCGCGAGGGCCCGCATCAGGTGGAAGTACGCCGGCACCTGCGGCTGCATCGACTGGCTGACGTCGCACAGCATCACCACCTTGCGCGGCCGCCGGACCGGCGCCACCCGCACCAGGTAGACCGGCTCCCAGCCGGTACGCCGGGCCCTGGCGAGCGTCGGGCGCAGCGCGACCTGGCCGCCGCTCGGGCTCGGCGAGCGGCGCCGCGACCGGCGGGTCGGCCAGTGCCGGAGCGCCTCCTCAAGCCACCGCCCCAGCCCCGCCAGCTCAGCCTCGCTGAGCTGCTCGAACGGCAGGTGGGCCACCGCCGCCAGGCCGCTGGCCCAGCGCGTCGGGAGCTCGAGGCTGCCGTCGTCGTCCGCTGCCGTGGCCACCGCCGGCGGCAGGGTCGCCCACGGCAGACCGTCCCCGGGCGCGGACTCGGCGCCCACCTTCGGCACCGAGAGGTGCGTGTCGGACGCGCCCGGCGCCGGGCCTGCACCGCGCCGCGCGACTGGGTCGACCTCGAAGGTCGCGTCCCGGAACACCGCGTCGAAGACCTCGTCGAACGCCGCCAGCTCGGACCGACGCCGCACCAGCGCGACCCGAGCCGTCCAGTAGAGAGACGGCACCGTGTCCGGCGCCGAGACGGCCAGCGCGCGGGTGAAGTCCTCGATCCCGGTCAGCCCGACCGGCACGCCACTCTGTCGCAGCCGCACTGCGAGCGACACCGCGAACGCCGCCCGGTCCACCCCGCGCAGCAGCGCGGCCGGCGCGCGCCGGTCAGCGTCTGAAGACATAGACCACGACCGCCACCACCGCCACGCCGACCGCCACCGGCAGCAGGCGCCTGGCCATCGACCCGCCGGCGAGGCTCATCAGGTCCAGCGGCTCCGGGAAGCGGCAAGGGCCACGGGCCGCGCGGCTGCGGGCGCAGCAACGGCGACCGCAGGTGCCGCGGTCACGGAGTCGCCGGGTGACGCCGCCTCCGCCGTCGGAGCGGGCTCCGGTACGTCGGTCGCCAACCGCTGCTCCAGGCACTGGACGAACTGCCCGAGCAGCTTGGTAGACACCTCCTTGATCATGCCGCCGCCGAGCTGGGCGATCTTGCCGGAGATGGTGAGGTCGGTCTCGACGGTGACAACCGTGTGGCTGTCGCCGTCGGCGCGCAGTTGCGCGGTGATCAGCGCCGACGCGTTGCCCGAGCCCCGGGAGTCCTTGCCCTTGGCGTCGATCACGGCTCGATGCGCGGCGTCGTCCTTCGCCGCGAAGGTGGCGGTGCCGGCGTACTGCGACACGACCGGGCCGACCTTCACCTTCACCTCGCCGCTGTACACGTCCCCGTCGACGCCGGTCAGTCGCGCGCCGGGCATGCACGGCGCGATGCCCGCGAGGTCGGTGAGCACGTCCCAGGCGCGCTCCAACGGGACGCTGACGGTGAACTCGTTGTCGATGCGCATGAGGTCCTATCCGGTGGAGGTGAGCTCGTCGAGGGCGGCCACGACGGTCGCGCGGTCGTCCGGGGTCTTGGCGAGCGCGCTCAGGGTGCGCAGCACCTCGGGCCCGGCCAGGTCGGCGGCCCGCAGTGCGCTCAGCGCCGCTACCCAGTCGATCGTCTCGGCCATCCCCGGCGACTTGTCGAGGTCGAGCCTGCGGACCCGCCCGACGAACTGCGTCACCGACGTGATGAGGTACTCGTTGGCCGCGGGCACCGAGCGGCGCAGGATCTCGGCCGCCCGTTCCGGCGCGGGGAAGTCGATCCAGTGGTAGAGGCAGCGGCGGCGCAGCGCGTCGTGCAGCTCGCGGCTGCGGTTGGACGTGAGCACCACCACCGGACGGCGCTCGGCGACGAAGGTGCCGATCTCCGGGACGGTGATCGAGGTCTCGCCGAGGAACTCGAACAGCAGCGCCTCGAACTCGTCGTCGGCCCGGTCGATCTCGTCGATGAGCAGCACCGGCGCGACCGGCCCGGTGGCGCGCACCGCCTTGAGGATCGCCCGCTCCTGCAGGAACTCCTCGGTGAACAGGTCGGCGTCGGCGAGCGACTCGTGCCGCGCCTCGGCCAGCCGGATCGCGAGCAGCTGGCGCTGGTAGTTCCACTCGTAGAGCGCCTCGCTCGCGGACAGCCCCTCGTAGCACTGCAGCCGGATCAGCGGGCCTCCCAGCGCCTTCGCCAGCGCCTTCGCGGCCGCGGTCTTGCCGACTCCCGGCTCGCCTTCAAGCAGCAGTGGTTGCTCCAGGGTCATCGCCAAGTACAGCGCCGTCGCCAGCCCGTCGTCGACCAGGTAGTCGAGCTCGTCCAGCCGCCGGCGTACCTCCTCGGAGTCGCGCATCACGCCGGGTGCGCCGCCGCGTACGCGTCCCGGCAGCCGATCGCGCAGAACCAGTGGTCGCCGTCGGCGTCGCGGTAGCTCGGCGTCTCCGGGCCGACCACCACGGTCATGCCGCAGACCGGGTCGACGACCTGCTGCGGTACGTCGGCGGGCTCGCCAGCCGGGGCGGTGAGCCCCTCCCGGCGTACCGCCTGCACCAGCTCGGCCAGGATCGACAGCGCGATCTCCTCCGGCGTGCGGGCACCGATGTCCAGCCCCACCGGGGTGTGAACCTTTGCCCGCTCCTTGTCGGTGAGCTCGATCGAGGCCAGCACCTCCTTGCCGCGCTTCGGGCTGGCGACCAGCCCGACGAAGCCGACCCCGGCGTCGAGGGCGGCCCGGATCGACTCGGCCTCGCCGTGCCCGTGGGTGCCGATGACCACCGCGGTCGCTCCCGGCGGGACTACGCCGGGCCCGTGCTGACGCCCGACGAAGCCCAGTGGGCCGGCCATCATCACCAACGCGTCGGTGATCGGGGTGCTGCCGACGACCGCGACCAGTGGCGCCGGCAGCGTCGGCTCGAGGAAGATCTCCAGGGCGCCTCCCGACAGGCACGGGTTCACCACCACGCGTGCGCTCGGCGACTCGGGGAAGTGCTCGCCGCCGTCGGGGAGCACCCGGAGCAGCAGCGATTCGCCGGACGCGAGCGTGTCCAGCGCCGCGACCCGCACCGACTCCTCGGCGCACTGGCCGCCGACGAAGCCCTCGATCCGCCCGTCGCCGAGGATCACCGCGTCGTCGCCCGGCCGGGCCGATGACGGCTCCTGCGACCGGACGACAGTGGCGTGCACGAACGGCACCCGCGCCGAGGTCAGCTCGGCGACCCGGGCCGACATCCGGTGCGACACGTGGCCTCCTGCCTCGAACCTACGCCCCGACAGCCGGTCAGACCGATGGGGTGGGGTGACCCTGCATCGCGTCCCACACCCGCGACGGCGTCAGCGGCATGTCGGCGTGCCGCAGACCGAACGGCTTGAGTGCGTCCACGACCGCGTTGACGATGGCCGGTGGTGACCCGACGGTTGCCGACTCGCCCACACCCTTGGCGCCGATCGGGTGGTGCGGCGACGGCGTGACCGTGAAGCCGGTCTCCCAGTCGGGCACCTCGAGCGCGGTGGGGATCAGGTAGTCCATCAACGAGCCGGTGATGCAGTTGCCGTCCTCGTCGAAGGCGATCATCTCCATCAGCGCCATGCCCACGCCGTCGGTGAGGCCACCGTGCACCTGGCCCTCGATGATCATCGGGTTGATCCGGGTGCCGCAGTCGTCGACCGCGATGAACCGACGCACCTTGACCACGGCGGTCCCCGGGTCGACGTCCACGACGCAGATGTAGGCACCGTTGGGGTAGGTGAGGTTCGACGGGTTATAGCAGATCTGCGCCTCCAGGCCGCCCTCGATGCCGTCCGGCAAGTCGCCGGCCCCGTGGGCGCGCATCGCGATGTCCTGGATTGTCACCGACTTCGTCGGGTCGCCCTTGACGTGGAACGCGCCCTTCTGCCAGTCGAGGTCAGCCACGGACACCTCGAGCATCCCGGACGCGATGATCCGGGCCTTGTCGCGCACCTTGCGGGCGACGAGTGCCGCGGCCGCACCGGACACCGGCGTCGACCGGCTGCCGTAGGTGCCGAGGCCGAACGGCGTCTGGTCGGTGTCGCCGTTGACGACCTGGATGTCTGCCGGCGGGATGCCGATCTCCTCGGCGACGATCTGAGCGAACGTCGTCTCGTGGCCCTGACCCTGGCTCATGCACGAGACGCGGACGACGGCTTTCCCGGTCGGGTGCACCCGCAGCTCGCAGCCGTCGGCCATGCCGAGACCGAGGATGTCCATGTCCTTGCGCGGGCCGGCGCCGACTGCTTCGGTGAAGAACGCGACGCCGATGCCCATCAGCTCGCCGCGCTCGCGCTTCTCGGCCTGCTCCTGGCGCAGCTCGTCGTAGCCCGCGATCTCCATCGCCTTGCGCAATGTGGGCTCGTAGTTGCCCGAGTCGTAGACCCAGCCGGTCTTGGACGTGTAGGGGAACTGCTCCGGCCGCAGCAGGTTCTTCAGCCGCAGCTCGGCCGGATCCATCTTCAGCTCGTCGGCGAGGCAGTCGACGATGCGCTCCACCAGATAGACGGCCTCGGTGATGCGGAACGAGCAGGCGTAGGCGACGCCGCCGGGCGCCTTGTTCGTGTAGACCGCGGTCATCTTGGCGAAGGCAGCCTCGATGTCGTAGCTGCCGGTGAAGACGCCGAAGAAGCCGGCCGGGTATTTGACCGGTGCCGCCGTGCCGTTGAAGGCACCGTGGTCGGCAAGCACGTTGGTGCGGATCGCGAGGATCCTGCCTTCCTTGGTCGCCGCGATCTCGCCGCGCATGATGTAGTCGCGGGCGAAGCCGGTGCTGATGAGGTTCTCTGAGCGGTCCTCGACCCACTTCACCGGCTTGCCGGTCACGATCGAGGCGACGATCGCGCAGACGTAGCCGGGGTAGATCGGCACCTTGTTGCCGAACCCGCCGCCGATGTCCGGCGCGATGACCCGGATCTTGTGCTCCGGCAGGCCCGCGACGATCGCGTAGAGAGTCCGGTGGGCGTGCGGCGCCTGGGTGGTCGACCAGAGGGTGAGCTTGCCGTCGATCCGGTCGTAGTCGGCGACCGCGCCGCAGGTCTCCATCGGCGCCGGGTGTACCCGCGGATAGACGATGTCCTGGCTCACCACGACGTCAGCCTTGGCGAACGCCGCCTCGGTGGCGGCCTCGTCGCCGGTCTGCCAGTCGAAGCAGTGGTTGTCCGTCTTGCCCTCGAGGTCGTCCCGGATCACCGGTGCGTCCGGGTCGAGCGCGTGCCGCGAGTCGATGACCGGGGGAAGGATCTCGTACTCGACGTCGATCAGCTCGAGCGCGTCGCGCGCGGAGTAGCGGTCCTCCGCGACGACGAACGCGACCTCCTGGCCCTGGAACCGCACCTTGTCGGTCACCAGGACGGCCTGCACGTCGTTGGACAGCGTCGGCATCCAGGCCAGGCCCTGCTCGGCCAGTGCCGCGCCGGTGACGACGGCCTTCACCTTGGGGTGCGCCTCGGCGGCGCTGGTGTCGATGCTGACGAGGCGCGCGTGGGCGACCGGGGCGCGCAGGATCGCCAGGTGCAGCATCCCGTTGAGCTGTACGTCGTCGACGTAGCGGCCCTTGCCGCGCAGGAACCGCGGGTCCTCCTTGCGCAGCATCCGGCCGTGACCGACCGGCTTCTGGTCGTTGTCGTCGAACACCCTCGCCGGGCGGTCCTCGACGCTGGTCACGACGCGCTCCCGGCGGCGACGGTCTCGGGGGTTTCGCTGCCGCCGGACGGGTCGGCGACCTCGCCGACCTCGGCGGCTGCGCCACCACCCTCGGCGGCCAGCGCCGCAGCACGTTCGTGGTCGGCCGCCCAGTGCACCGACCGGACGATGGTGGCGTAGCCGGTGCACCGGCAGATCTGGCCGGAGATGGCCTCGCGGATCTCGCCGTCGGTGGGGTCAGGGTTCCGGTCGAGCAGCGCCCGGGCGGTCATCATCATCCCGGGGGTGCAGAAGCCGCACTGCAGGCCGTGGCACTCCATGAAGCCCTGCTGCACCGGGTCGAGGACGCCGCCCTGCTCGAGCCCCTCGACGGTGCGGATCTCGTGGCCGCCTGCCATCGCCGCCAGCACCGTGCAGGACTTCACCGGTTCGCCGTCCATCCAGACGACGCACGTCCCGCAGTTGCTGGTGTCGCAGCCCCAGTGCGTACCGGTCAGTCCGAGGTGGTCGCGCAGGTAGTGCACGAGAAGCAGCCGGCCTTCGATCTCGCCGGAGACCTCGTCGCCGTTGACGGTCATCGACACCTGCATGGTGGTCAGCTCTCCTCGGTGATTCGGGCGACCGAGCGACGAAGCGCCCGCTTCGTGAGCTCGGACGCCAGGTGGCGCTTGTACTCGACGCTGCCGCGTAGGTCAGTCACCGGGTTGCAGCTCTCGGCGGCGATGGCGCCGGCCTGGGCATATAGGTCCTCGGACGGGGCCTTGCCGCGCAGCGCCTCGGAGATCGCGGGGATGCCGGTCGTGTTCGGGCCGACCGCGGCCAGCCCGACCCGGGCGTCGGCGATCGCGTCGCCGTCCATCCACACCGCGGCCCCGGCGGAGACCACGGCCCAGTCGCCGGCACGGCGCTCGACCTTCTCGTAGGCGCTCGACCCGTTCTCCCGGACCGGGATGCGCACCTCGATGAGCATCTCGCCGTCACCGACCGCCGTCTCGTACGGGCCGCGGTGGAACTCCTCCATCGTCACGACCCGCTCGCCCGCGCTGCCCCGGATCACGCAGCTGGCGTTGAGGGTGGTGCAGACGGCGGAGAGGTCCTCGGACGGGTCGGCCTGGCAGAGCGAGCCGCCGAGGGTGCCGCGGTTGCGCACCACGGGGTCGGCGATCACCTGCTCGGCGTCACGGAAGATCGGGAAGGCTGTCGCCAGTTCACCGGACTCGAGCAGCTCGCGGTGCCGGATCAAGGCGCCGATCCGGATCTGGGTCGGCTCGACCGTGATGTGGCCCAGCTCGCCGTGCAGGTCGTTGATGTCGATGAGGTACTCAAGGTTGGCCAGCCGCAGCTTCATCATCGGCAGGAGGCTGTGGCCGCCGGCCACCAGTCGGGCCGTGTCACCGAGGCGTTCCAGCAACCCGATGGCTTGGTCGACGCTCGTCGCGCGCTCGTACTCGAACGGTGCCGGAACCTGCATGCCGCCACTCCCACCGGTTGAGTGTGGACCCCGCTCCCCGCGCAGTATCCGCGCGGGCTGCCGAGGGATGTCAACGGCAAGTTAAGTAAATCCTTAGGTGGCCGTTGACAGCCCGCCCGTGGGGCCGGAGGCTGCCCCCCGTGAGCGGACCAGCGTGGCTGAGCTGGCTGTTCGCCGTCTTGATGCTCGCCTCGGCAGGCTTCCACGCCGGCGGCCTAGTGGCGGCCGGGCGGGCGCGGCGCCCGCACCCCTACGACGTCGACCTGACGCACCTGGTGATGTCGACTGCGATGGCCGCGATGCTGGTGCTGCCGTTCGGCGCCGGGCAGGCGACCACGTGGGCGCTCCTGATCGCCGTCCCGTGCTCGTGGTTCGCCCTCCGTACGCTCGGCGTGGCACTGGCCGGGGGCGTCCGGGCGCTGGGCCAGCCTGCGCGGCAGCTGGCCATGACCGCGGCGATGCTGTTCATGGTGCTGGTGGCGGGCGGGTCCACGGCAGCCTCGGCGGCGGCCACCGACGGGACCGGCATGGCCGGCATGCACATGGAGCACGTGGAGCACGTGGCCGGGCACGGCACCCCGGCGTCGTCGGCGGGGTTCCTCGCCTCGCTGACGCTGGTCGCCGTGCTGGCGCTGGTCGGCGCCGGTCTTGCCCGCGAGCTCGGTGGGTCCGTCCGTGCCCACGGGTCCGGCGGCTGGTTGCGGACCCGCGGTCCGAGCCTCGGTTGCGAGCTGGCGATGACCTCGGCGATGGGCTACATGCTGGTGCTGATGGTCGTCTAGGCCGCTGGAGCGTCGCTGTGGTTATCGGCGCGGCGCACAACGGGCGCGCGGCTCATTGCATACCTGAGGTGGGTCACTCGCGGCGAGGGACGGTGTCGACCACCTCCAGGGCGAACTGCCCGAACTCGGTGCAGTCGAATAGCTGGGTGCCCCTTGCCGCGGACTACGGGCGCTAGCGGCGGCAGGAGTTGCACTGCATCTCTGGCTCGCCGGTGCCGATACCTGGTCACAGGAATGGTCACAGGAACATGCGGAACAACATTTGCCGTTGTGAACGCCGACGGCCGGCAGCTGCCTCTGACCTGCAGAGATCCCTGCAGGGCCGGATGCTGGTAGACGGCCATGGACCGCTTCGCGAGAGTTCAAATCCCGCCACCCCGACAGACGACAGCCGGTGCCCTCAGGGCACCGGCTGTCTGTGCGTCACGGCCGGCGCACGCGGCGCGCGTCGGCGA
>CAVXNC010000001.1:0-153694 GCA_963762865.1 uncultured Actinomycetota bacterium | reverse complement strand
GCGGCCGCGGCTGTCATCGGGTGGGCGCTCGGCCGATGGGTGCCAGGTGCCTTCCGGCCGGCCGCGCACGGCGACGGGGACGACGGTCCGCCGCCGCTGGTCCCCGACGACGCGTTGCACGTCGAGCGTCCCTCGGCCCGGCACGCCGCAACCGTGCTGGCCATCGGTCTGGTCGCGTGGGGCGTGCCGGTGGCCGCGGTGGCCCTGCTGACCGGCGGTGAGGGCGTACTCACCGAGCAGAGCCTGTTCTTCTCCGGGGCCGCGCTCGTGACGTTCGGCGGCGCCTACGCCGTCCTGGCGTACGTCGCGCAGCGGGCCGTCGAGGTCTACGGCTGGCTGGGGCCGGGGGAGATGGTGCGCGGACTCGCCCTCGCCGAGACGACGCCGGGACCGCTGATCATGGTGGTGCAGTTCGTGGCCTTCGTCGGTGCCTACCGGGAGCCCGGCTCGCTGAACCCGTGGGTCGCGGCGGTCATCGCGGCGCTGCTGACGACCTGGGTCACCTTCGTGCCCTGCTTCGTCTTCATCTTCCTCGGTGCGCCCTACGTCGAGCGGGTTCGCGGCAACCGCTCCCTGTCAGCAGCCCTCAACGGCATCACGGCCGCCGTGGTCGGCGTGATCGCGAACCTGGCCGTCTTCTTCGCACTGCACACGATCTTCGCCGAGACGTCGCGGGTGTCGTGGGGACCCGTCGACGTGGCGGTGCCTGACCTCTCGTCGGTGCGCTGGACGTCGGTCGCCATCGCCGCGGTCGCTGCCCTGCTGCTCTTCCGTCTCCGCTGGACCGTGCTGCGGACGCTGGGGGCCTGCGCTGCGCTCGGGCTCCTCGCCTCGCTGGTAGGGCTGCCGGTTGACTGACCACGCCGACCGCTCCGGGCACGCTGACCACTCCGGGACTCCGGCAGCGACCGGGGCCGAGCTGACCCGGTTGGCGGTGTCGGCGACGCTGCACTGCCTCACCGGCTGCGCGATCGGCGAGGTCCTCGGCATGGTGATCGGTACCGCGCTCGGCTGGGGCGACTGGCCGACCATCGGGCTCGCCGTCGTCCTCGCGTTCTTCTTCGGCTACCTGCTGACGTTCGGGCCGGTGCTGCGATCGGGCCTGTCCTTCGGGGCCGCGGTGAAGGTGGCCCTGGCCGCCGACACCGTCTCGATCCTCGTGATGGAGATCGTGGACAACGCCGTGATGCTCGCCGTCCCGGGCGCCATGGAGGCCGGCCTCGACAACCTCCTGTTCTGGGGCAGCCTGGCCTTCGCGCTGGCCGTGGCCTTCGTGGTGACCGTCCCCGTCAACCGGTGGCTGATCGGCCGCGGTCGCGGCCACGCCGTCGCCCACGGCCTGCACTAGATCCACTGTGCGCTGACACACCGCCCGGCCGGCGTGTCTGGTGCAGACGCGCACATCTGGGCCTGCCAGTGGTCGGCGCCCGCGTAGGCTGACCGACCGATGCCTCGTCTCACCCGTCAGCCGCTGGTGGCCCTGCTGGCCGCCCTCGCCGCGCTGCTCGCGCCCCTGGGTGCGACCGTGGCGGGCTCGGTGGCCGTGGCGGCCCGGCAGGCGGTCACCGGTGCGACCCAGACCACGAGCCAGGCGCCGCCCGGCCGGGTCACCGCCGGTCGGGAGCTGCGGGACACCGCGGTCCGCCGGGGGCAGCACGGCGGCTCCGAGACCGAGGGCATCGTCACGGCCGCCTCGGAGCGCGCCGGAGAGCTCGGGCCGGGCCACGTCCCGGTGGGCGCCCTGGCCGCGGTGGTGCTGCTGGTCGCCGCGGCCTGGTGGGTCCGCCGCGACCACGTGGACAGAGCTCTTGTCGGACGTACGACCGGGATCCGCAGCGGACGCGGACCCCCGGCTCCCGCCTGCGCCTGAGCCGACCGTCCGCCCTTCGCGCGCGCCGCGCCGCGACCCCAGCCCCGGAGCACCACCATGTCCGCACCAGCCGTCCGCGCGCTCGTCGCGCTGGGCATCCTCGCCGCTTCCGTCTACTTCACCCTGACCACGCCGGCCCGCCTCGGGCTCGACCTGCGCGGCGGCACCCAGATCGTCCTCGAGACCCAGGACTCGCCGACCACCAAGGCGACCAAGGAGGCCACCGACCGCGCGGTCGAGGTGCTGCGCCGACGGGTCGACGCCCTCGGTGTCTCCGAGCCGTCGCTGACCCGCTCCGGCGACCGTCGGATCATCGTCGAGCTGCCCGGCGTGCAGGACCCGCGCGAGGCCGCCGAGGTCATCGGCCGCACCGCGCAGCTGACCTTCCACCCGGTGCTCGGGGTGCCCGACCCGGCACAGCCGACTCCGTCGCCGTCACCGACGTCGACGGACGCGTCCGAGTCGCCCTCGCCGTCCGCGTCGCCGTCACCAACGGCCGACGAGAACGTCGTCGACGACGAGGACGGCCAGCCGGTGCGGATCGGGAAGGTCGCGCTCACCGGCGAGCAGGTGAAGGGTGCCGAGGCGGTCATCGACGCCCAGGGCGGAGGTGGCTGGTACGTCACGATCGACTTCCGCGGCAACGGTGGTGACGAGTGGGCGCGCATCACGGGTGACGCCGCGTGCCAGCCCTTCGGCGACCCGCGGCGCCGCGTCGCGATCATGCTCGACGACCAGGTGATCTCCTCGCCGCAGGTCAACGAGGACGTCCCGTGCGACGTCGGCATCGTCGGCGGCTCGACGCAGATCACCGGTCAGTTCACGACCGAGGAGGCCAAGGAGCTCGCGGTCCTGATCCGCGGCGGTGCGCTGCCGGTGCCGGTCGAGGTCATCGAGCAGCGGACCGTCGGCCCGACCCTCGGCGAGGCGGCGATCGACGCGAGCGCGAAGGCGGCCGTCATCGGTGTCGCCCTCACCGGGCTCTTCATCATCGTCATCTACCGGTTGCTCGGCGGTCTCGCGACGATCGCCCTCGCCGGCTACGCCCTGATCTCGTACGCCGCGCTCGTCGCTCTCGGCGCGACCCTGACGCTGCCCGGCCTGGCCGGCTTCGTGCTCGCGATCGGCATGGCGATCGACGCCAACGTGCTGGTCTTCGAACGAGCCAGAGAGGAGTACGCCGCCGCGCCGAAGAAGGGCCTGCGGACCGCGCTGTCGACCGGTTTCGCCAAGGCGTGGACGGCGATCCTCGACTCCAACGTGACGACCCTGCTGGCCGCGGGGCTGCTCTTCTTCCTGGCCTCCGGGCCGGTGCGTGGCTTCGGCGTGACGCTGTCGATCGGTGTCCTCGCGTCGATGGTCTCGGCGCTGGTCGTGACGCGGGTGCTCGCCGAGTGGGCGGTCGCCAAGCGCTGGGTCACGACCCGGCCGGAGGTCAGCGGCATGGCGTCCGTCGGCCGGGTGCGCACCTGGCTCACCGAGCACGACCCGGACCTGATGAAGCACGGCCGCAAGCTGCTCGCCGGGTCGGCCGTCGTGCTGGTGCTCGCCGGGGCGGGCATCTTCTGGCGCGGGCTCGACCTCGGTGTGGAGTTCACCGGCGGCCGGCTGGTGGAGTACTCCGCGACGGCGCCGCTGTCGGTCGACACCGCCCGGGAGGTGGTGGCCGACGCCGGCTTCCCGCGGGCGGTCGTGCAGGAGAGCGGCGAGGACAACATCTCGGTGCGCACCGGCGAGCTCACCAACGACGACGTGGTCGAGATCCAGCAGGCGCTCGGCGACGCCTCGGGTGGCGAGGTGACCAAGGAGCGCGACGAGCTCATCGGGCCGAGCCTCGGCGACGAGCTGCGCAACAAGGCGCTGATCGCGCTGGCGGTGGCGCTGGGTGCGCAGCTGCTCTACCTGGCGTTCCGCTTCCGGTGGACGCTCGGTGCGTCGGCCGTGGCCGCGATGGCGCACGACGTGATCGTGCTCGTGGGCATCTTCGCGTGGCTGGGCAAGCCGATCGACGGCGTCTTCCTCGCGGCCCTGCTGACGGTCATCGGCTACTCGGTCAACGACTCGGTGGTCGTCTTCGACCGGGTGCGCGAGCTGTGGGCCGTCGGTCGGAAGGACGGCTTCGCCCGGACGGTCAACTCTGCCGTGCTGCAGACGGTGCCGCGTACGGTCAACACCGGACTGGGAGCGGTCTTCATCCTGACCGCGCTCGCGGTGCTGGGTGGCGACTCGCTGACCGACTTCGCGCTGGCGCTGCTGATCGGCATCGGCGTCGGGACCTACTCCTCGATGTTCACGGCCTCGCCGCTGGCCATCGAGCTGGAGAAGCGCAGCCCGTCACCGCCGCCGGCGCAGAAGCCCTCGCCGTCGCAGCGACGGGTGCAGCGCGACAGCAGCGGCGCGGTGGTCTGACCGGTCAGGGGCGGCGGCGGGGCCGGCGGCCGGGGTGGTGCCAGCCGGCCAGCCGGCCGCCGCGGGACACCAGCCGCAGCCGACGCTCGACATCACCGCGCACCTGCTCGGTCGCCACCAGGATGAGGTCGTCGCCGGCCCGCAGCGGCGTGGAGGGACGGGGCACGAAGGCCCGGCCCTCGCGGACCACCAGCGTCACCGCCGCGCCCTCCGGCAGGGCGAGCTCGAAGACCTCGACACCCACCAGGCGCGACCCCGGCTGCACCGACACCTGCAGCAGGTCGGCGTCCAGCCGGGTCAGCGGCGAGGACTCGATGTCGAGCTCCAGCATCTCGCCCGACGCGGCCACGCCGAGCCGCCGCGCCACCCAGGGCAGCGTCGGCGCCTGCACGATCGTGAAGACGACCACCA
This sequence comes from uncultured Actinomycetota bacterium, assembly GCA_963762865.1. Taxonomy (GTDB): domain Bacteria; phylum Actinomycetota; class Actinomycetes; order JACCUZ01; family JACCUZ01; genus DATHAP01. The sequence goes on along the minus strand of CAVXNC010000001.1, from coordinate 149,004 downwards.
GGACGAAGACCAGGTTGAAGACGTCGTCGTCGGCCGGGACCGTGGCGAGGACGACCGGCACCGCGCCCCGCAAGCCGGCCCAGGAGAGCAGCGCCCGTTCCGGCCAGCTCGTCGGCAGCCGCCACAGGAAGCGGGGTCCGCCGTCAGCCGGCGCGTCGTCCACCGGGTCGAGGGCGGTCGGGTCGGAGGGCGGGCGCCGGTAGCCGAAGGGCAGCAGCGACAGCAGGACCGACACCGGCCGGGCCACCACGAGCAGCACGAGCCCCACGCCGAGGGCCGGCAGGATCGACCCACCCAGCTCCGACGGCGTCGCCAGCAGCCCCAGCATCACGAAGAGCCCGATCTGCGACAGCCAGCCGACGCCCTCCACGAAGCCACGGGTCGCCGGCCGGTGCGGCAGCCGCGAGTTGCCCAGGACGAGCGCCGCGACGTACACCGCGAGGAAGCCGCTGGCGTGCGCGACCGCCGCGGCGCCGTACGCCGTCACGCACAGCGTCAGCACCGCCAGCGGGTAGAGGCCCGACGACGGCAGCGCGATCCGCCGCACCCCCCATGCCCCGGCCCAGCCGACCGCGACGCCCACCACGGCGCCGAGCGCCAGCTCGTAGCCGATCAGGCCCAGGAGCTCCCACCAGGTCAGCGCCTCCGACCCGGCGAGCGCGACCACCAGGATGATCACCGGCGCGTCGTTGAAGCCCGACTCGGCCTCGAGCAGGCCTCCGAGCCGCGGCGGCAGCGGCACCCGGCGCAGCACCGAGAAGACGGCCGCCGAGTCGGTGGGCGAGAGCACCGCACCGACCAGCAGCGCGTCGCGCCAGCCGAGGTCGAGCAGGACGTGCGAGGCGAGACCGACCACCCCCACCGAGATGCCGGTGCCGACGACGGCCAGCGACGCCGCGGCCGGGACCGCCGGCCGGATCTCCCGCCAGTGCGTGGTCAGACCGCCCTCGGCCAGGATCAGCACGAGAGCGGCGTAGCCCATCGCCCGCGCCAGCTCGGCGTCGTCGAACTCCAGGCCGAGCGCGTCCTCGCCGAGCAGCAGGCCCAGGCCGAGGTAGAGCAGCAGGGTCGGCAGCCCGCTGCCCACGGCGAGCCGGACCGCGGCGATCGCGACCAGCAGCACGACCGACCCGACGAGCAGCAGGACGTCGAGCTCCTCGATGCTCACGTGCCCGGTCCGTCCCGTGGTGGGCGGTCCCGCAGGTCCTGCACGCCGGAGGGCAGCACGGCGAGGTGGACGGGCCGGTCGTGGGCCTCCGCCGGTACGTCGTCGAGGAGCTCGTCCTCGTAGACCGGGGCGACCACGACCGCACCGGGAGCGGCCCTCGCCAGGGCACGGTCGTAGGACCCGCCGCCGCGGCCGAGCCGGTGCCCGTGCCGGTCGACGGCCAGGGCAGGGACCACGACGACGTCCGCCTGAGCCAGCGCGTCCAGCCCGAGAGCCTGGCCGTCCGGCGACCTGACCCCCCCAAGCCCTTGCGTCAAGTGGTGCGTTCCGTCATAGATTGCCCAGTCCAGGTCGAGGTCGGCACGCAGGACCGGAAGCAGCACGGGGACCGATCTCGACGAGATCCCTGCCAGGAGCTCAGCGGTCGACGGTTCCGTGCCGAAAGACACATATGCGGCCACGCAGTGCGCCGCCTCGACGACCGGGAGGTCCAGCACGCGACGGGTGAGCTGCGCCGACGCACGCGCCCTCTGCTCCGCACCGGCGGAGCGGCGGGCGGCGAGCACGGCTGCCCGTAACCCCGCCTTTGCCGCCGCCGCCGTCTCCACGGGGGCGATCATCCCAGTCGGACCGGTCGGGGGGCGATCATGAGCCTTCGCACCCGGCTCTGGCTCGTCCTCGGCGCCCTCTTCCTGGTGCCGATCATCGTGGGTGTCCTCGTGGTGACCGCGGTGGTGATGGGCGCCGGCGACGACAGGCTGGCGTCGCTCGACGCCTCCACCGACGCGGTGGCCGCGGAGCTGGCCGACGACTGCACCCTCGCCGGCCTCCTGGCACGCGACGTGGGCTTCGAGGCCGGCGGCACCTCGCCCGACCAGGCGGTTGGCGCGGCGGTCGCGCCGTCCTACGGCGACTACGCGGCGCTGCTCGGCCCGGGCGGCCAGGTCGTCGCCGAGAGCGGCACGCTGCCGGCCGGGCTCGACGTCTCGCAGCTGCCGAGCTGCTCGCGAGCACGGGGTGCCGGTGTCTCGGCCGCGGTCGTCGCCGACATCGTCCCCGTCGACGGTGTCGACGGCGTCGCGTCGAGCGTCGTCGCGCTCCGGCTCGACGCCGACGGCATGGGCGACCTGCGCCGCCGCGCCGGCACTGACGGAGAGATCGTCCTGCTCTCGGACGGGCAGGTCGTGGCGAGCAGCCTGTCGGGCACCGCTGCCGAGGCGGTGGCGTCGGCAGTGGACGGCCGGACCGGCTCCGTCGACGCCGACGGCTGGAGCCTGGGTGTCCGGGGTCCGGCGCGTGGCGCTCCGTTCACCGTGGTCGTCGCGGTGGAGGACACCGGCAGCGGCCGAACGGCGTTGCTGGTCGGCGCCATCCTGCTGGCCGGCGCACTGGCGGCCGGGCTGCTCGTCAGCGTCGTCGCCCGCGGCCTGAGCCAGCCCTTCACCGACCTCACCGAGGCCGCCGAGCGGGTCGCGCAGGGCGACCTCGACACCTCGATCGCCGCGAGCGACGAGGGCGAGGCCGGCCGGCTCGGCAGCGCCTTCAACCAGATGACCGGCGAGCTGCGAAAGAGCCTTGGTGAGCTCGAGCGCAGCCGTGCCGACCTGCACGACAGCCTCGAGCGCATCGGCGAGGCGCTGCGAAGCACGCACGACCTCGACGGGCTGCTCTCCGTCGTCCTCGAGACCGCGACGGCGACGCTCGGTGCGACGGCCGGTGTCGTGCTCTACCGCCGCGGCGACCAGCTCGAGCTGCTGGCCGAGCAGGGGCTGCACGAGGCCGGGATGCTCGCGCCCGCCGTCATCCCGCCGGGGCAGGGCGTGCTCGGCCGCGTCGTGTCGCGCGGGACCCCCGTCCGCGGCCGGATCGGCACCGGCGACCTGCTGACGCCCGTCGCGGGCGAGCCGCCCGCCGGTGACGTCCTGGCGGTGCCGCTCGTCAGCATGGGCTCGACCGTCGGCGTCATCGCCCTCTACGACCGCACCGACCGCCGGTCCTTCGACACCACCGACGAGGAGGCCCTGACGACGCTGGCCGGCCAGGCGAGCATCGCAATCGACAACGTGCACTTCCACAACGAGGCGCAGCGGCTGTCCACGACCGACCCGCTCACCGGGCTCTGGAACTTCCGCTACCTCTCGATGAGCCTGGCCCGCGAGATCGAGCGGTCCACCCGGTTCGACCGGCCGCTGGCCGTGCTGATGCTCGACCTCGACCACTTCAAGCTGGTCAACGACGTCCACGGCCACCAGCGCGGCGACACCGTGCTGCGCGAGCTGGCCAGCCGGGTGCAGGAGCAGATCCGCGAGGTGGACACCTTCGCGCGCTACGGCGGCGAGGAGTTCGTCGTGGTCCTGCCGGAGACCACCGTCGAGGGCGCCGCACAGCTCGCCGACCGCATCTGCCAGGCGGTCCGACGCGAACCCTTCCGGCAGGAGGGCGAGGAGCCGCTGGACGTGACCGTGTCCGTCGGCGGAGCGGCCTTCCCCGAGCACGGGTCCAGCCCGGCGACCCTGATGCGGGCCGCGGACAAGGCGCTCTACGTCGCCAAGAACGGCGGCCGCGACCGCTGGCACGTGCCCGGCGCCGACCAGGAGGTCGCCCGTTAGGGTTCGTTCGCATGAGCAAGGTCACCAAGGCCGTCGTCACGGTCGCCGGTCTCGGCACCCGGTTCCTGCCGGCGACCAAGGCCACGCCCAAAGAGATGCTGCCGATCGTCGACAAGCCCGCGATCCAGTACGTCGTCGAGGAGGCCGTGGCCGCGGGGCTGGACGACGTCCTGCTCGTCACGGGCCGCAACAAGAACGCGATCGAGAACCACTTCGACCACAACTGGGAGCTCGAGGCCGCCCTCGAGGCCAAGGGTGACACCGAGCGGCTGGCCCGCGTGCGGGAGAGCGCCGTCATCGCGGACCTGCACTACACCCGCCAGGGCGACCCGCGCGGACTCGGCCACGCGATCGGCTGCGCCGAGCGGCACGTCGGGCAGGAGCCGTTCGCGGTGCTCCTCGGCGACGACCTGATCGACCCCCGTGACCCCCTGCTGCAGCGGATGCTCGACATCCGCGACCGCGAGGGCGGCAGCGTCATCGCCCTGATGCGGGTGCCCAAGGAGCAGATCCACCTCTACGGCTGCGCGTCGATCGAGGACGCCGACGGCTCCGACGTCGTCAAGGTCACCGGGCTGGTAGAGAAGCCACCGCTGGAGGAGGCGCCCAGCGACCTGGCCATCATCGGGCGCTACGTCCTGGACCCCGGCGTCTTCGACGTGCTGCGCACCACCGAGCCCGGCCGGGGTGGCGAGATCCAGATCACCGACGCGCTGCGGACGATGGCCGAGTCCGGCGAGCACGGCCCGGTGCACGGTGTGGTCTTCGAGGGTCGCCGGTACGACACCGGCGACCGGCTGGACTACCTCAAGACCGTCGTCCGGCTGGCGAGCGAGCGTGCCGACCTCGGTCCGGACTTCACCAGCTGGCTGCGCGAGTTCGTGGACGGCCTGCCCCGGTGAGCGCACCCATCGCCGAGGACGCTCTCAAGAGCGTCGACCAGCACCTGGCCGACGTGCTCTCAGGGATCCGGCCGATCGCGCCGCTGGACCTCCAGCTGCTCGACGCGCACGGCTGCATCCTCGCCGAGTCGGTCGTCGCCGACGTCGACCTGCCCCGCTTCGACAACTCCTCCGTCGACGGCTACGCCGTGCGGCTCGCCGACGTCGCGAAGGCCAGCCCCTCGACCCCGGCGCAGCTCCCGGTCGTCGGTGACATCGCCGCCGGGTCGCGCCCGACCTACACCGTGCAGCCAGGCATGTCGGTCCGGATCATGACCGGCGCGCCGGTGCCACCCGGAGCGGAGGCCGTGGTGCCGCTCGAGTGGACCGACGGCGGCATCGCGACCGTGACCATCACCCAGGCCCCGCAGGCGGGCAACTCGGTGCGCCGCCAGGGCGAGGACGTCAAGACCGGGCAGGTCGTGCTCGACGCCGGCACCCGCCTCGGCCCGGGGCAGCTCGGCCTGCTCGCCGCGGTGGGCCGCGACCGGGTCGTCGTCCGGCCCCGCCCGCGAGTCGTGATCCTCTCGACCGGCAGCGAGCTCGTCGAGCCCGGCTCGCCGACCGAGCCGGGCCAGATCCACGAGTCGAACTCCTACATCCTCACCACCGCGGCCCGGGAGGCCGGCGCCACCGCCTTCCGGGTGGGCATCGTCCCCGACGACGACCGGTCATTGATGAACGCGATCGAGGACCAGCTGATCCGCGCCGACCTCGTGCTCACCAGCGGCGGGGTCAGCGTGGGGGCGTACGACGTCGTCAAGGAGGTGCTCTCCCGCCTGGGGACGGTGCGCTTCGAGCGGGTCGCGATGCAGCCCGGCAAGCCCCAGGGCTTCGGGACGGTCGGCCCCGACAACACCCCGATCATCACGTTGCCCGGCAACCCGGTGTCGTCCTTCGTCTCCTTCGAGGTGTTCGTCCGCCCGGTCATCCGGCGGATGCTCGGTGTCGAGCCACTGCACCGCCCGGTGGTCCGCGCCACCTGCCTGCAGGCGATGACCTCGGTGCCCGGCAAGCGCCAGTTCGCCCGGGCCTGGCTCGACGTCGCCGACGGGAGGTACGTCGTCCGGCCGGTCGGCGGTCACGGCTCCCACCTGGTCGGCGACCTGGCGCACTCGAACTCGCTGGTCGTGGTGCCCGAGGACGTCACCGAGGTGCCCGAGGGTGGCACCGTGGAGGTCATGGTGCTGGAGCGCCGGCTGTCATGAGCGAGCCGCGGCTGACCCACGTCGACGCGTCGGGGGCCGCGCGGATGGTCGACGTCTCGGGCAAGGACGTCACGGTCCGCACCGCGACCGCGACCGGCCGGGTGCTGGTCTCGCCGGCGGTGGTGGCGCTGCTGCGCGGGGCAGGCGTGCCGAAGGGCGACGCGCTCGCGGTCGCGCGGATCGCCGGCATCCAGGCGGCCAAGCGGACCCCCGACCTGGTGCCGCTGTGCCACCCGATCGCGATCCACGGCGTCGAGGTCGACCTGGTCGTCGCCGACGACGGGGTCGACATCAGCGCGACCGTGCGGACCGCCGACCGCACCGGCGTCGAGATGGAGGCGCTCACCTGCGTCGCCGTCGCCGGCCTCACCCTGGTCGACATGGTGAAGGCGGTGGACCGCGCCGCGACAATCACCGACGTGCAGGTGGTTGCCAAGAGCGGCGGTCGCTCGGGGGAGTGGCGCCGAACCGCCGACGGTCCCCCGGCGTCCTCACCATGAGGGCGCTGGTGGTCAGCGTGTCCAACCGGGCCGCGGCCGGCGTCTACGAGGACCGCACCGGCCCCGTGCTGGTGGCGGGGCTGGAGGTGCTTGGCTTCGAGGTGGACGGGCCCGAGGTGGTGCCGGACGGCGACCCCGTGGAGGAGGTCCTCCGCGAGGCGGTGGCGTCGGCGTACGACGTCGTCCTCACGTCGGGCGGCACCGGGATCACGCCCACCGACCGGACGCCCGAGATGACGGCGCGCGTGATCGACCGCGGCCTGCCGGGCGTCGCCGAGGCGGTGCGCGCCCACGGGATCGGCAAGGGGGTGCCGACCGCTGCCCTGTCACGCGGTCTCGCCGGGCTGGCCGGGACCACCCTGGTCGTCAACCTGCCCGGCTCGCCCGGTGGGGTCCGTGACGGGCTGGAGGTGCTCGGACCGCTGCTGGTGCACGCGGTCGAGCAGGTGCAGGGGAGCGACCACTGAGCACGGGCTGGCCGGTGACCCTGCGGGAGGGCAGCATCACGCTTCGCCCGATCACCCGGCGGGACCGCGACGCCTGGACGCGGGTCCGCGCGATCAACCGTGACTGGCTGGCGCCCTGGGAGGCGACCCCGCCGCGCGACCTGGGCCCGCCGGTGAGCTTCGCCGCGATGGTCCGCACCCTGCGGGGGCAGGCCCGGCACGGCCAGCAGCTCCCCTTCGTCATCACCTCCGACGGCGCCCTGGTCGGCCAGCTCACCGTCGGCGGCATCACCTACGGCTCGCTGTGCTCGGCGCACGTGGGCTACTGGGTGGACTCCCGGGTGGCCGGGCGCGGCATCATGCCGACCGCGGTCGCGCTGGCGGTCGACCACTGCTTCCTGGTGCTGCGGCTGCACCGCATCGAGGTCAACATCCGCCCCGAGAACTCCGCCTCCCTCCGGGTCGTCGAGAAGCTCGGCTTCCGCGACGAGGGCCTGCGGCGGGGCTACCTGCACATCGCCGGCCAGTGGCGCGACCACCGCACCTTCGCGCTGACCGCCGACGAGGTCCCGGAGGGGCTGCTCGCCCGCTGGCGCTCCCAGCAGTCCCACCACACCTGACCGCGCCACGCTCTGCCGTCAGCGGCCCGCGAATTGATCACGCTCGCGTGGTCAACGCAGGCAGACCGCGGCAAATTTGCCTGGGTCAGCCACCAATGACCACGCCCGCGTGATCATTTTTGGCAGAGCTGATCGGGTGACGACGGCGACGAACGACGCTGGGGTTATGTCCGTCGAGTCACACCAGCCACACAACTAGCCGGGCGACACACCGATCACGGTGCGTGTCCCCCGCCCCAGGCGGCCCTAGCGTTCCTTCTCGTGGGAAGTGGGCTGCTCTACGCGGGACTCATCGTGATCTGGGGTGTCTACTTCATCCCGCGCTGGCTGCGTCGGCACGACGAGCTCTCGGAGTCGCGCTCGATCGAGAAGTTCGACAACGCGATGCGGATCCTCTCCCGGCGCGAGGCGACGCCGGACAAGCGCTACGTCGTCATGCCGCCCCGTCCGCGTGATGCGGCAGCGGGGTCCCGGAGCGGTCGACCAGCCCGTACGTCGCGGCCGGTCGCCCCGGTCAGCTCGGTGACCTTCCGGCGCCGCCGGATCCTGGCCGGGCTGCTGCTGGTGACCCTGGTGGTCAGCGTGCTGGTGCCGCTCACCGTGGTCCCGTGGTGGGCGCCGGTGCTCGCCGTGACCGTCGTGCTCGCCTACCTGGTGCACTGCAGGCTGCAGGCCCGCACCCGTCACCAGGTCACCCGCACCCGGGCGGCGGTGCAGAAGCGCTCGATGTCGCGGCTGATGCGCTTCGACGCGATCGAGCGGCTGATGACCGTACGGCGGGAGCTGGCCGAGGAGCGCGTCGAGGAGGAGCGCCGCTGGCAGGAGGCGGAGGCGGCCGAGGCGCGCTTGCGCGAGGAGGAGGAGCGCCGCCGGGTCGAGGCCGAGGCCGGCTGGAGCCCGGTCCCCGTCCCGCTGCCGACCTACGTCAGCAAGCCGGTCGCCCGCTACCAGGGCGGCCGTGCCTCGTCGATCGACCTCGGGGACCCGTCGACCTGGAGCACCACGCACACCGAGCCGTCGGAGGCGTCCGAGGCAACGGTCCCGGCCCAGGTGCAGCACGCCGAGCCCGCGCCCTCGACAGCCGCGCTCGACCACCTGCTCGCCGACGCCGCGGAGGCCGACGAGGAGCTCGACGCGATCATCACCCGCCGCGCCGTCAACGACTGACCGGCCCTCCGGCACGCGCCGGCGAGGGGCTCACCGCGGTCAGCGGGAGGCCCGGCGTTTGGTAACCTCGCTTCTTCCACTGGGGCTGTAGCGCAGCTGGTAGCGCACCTCGTTCGCAACGAGGGGGTCAGGGGTTCGAGTCCCCTCAGCTCCACCAGAACGTTGAGGTTGGAACTGCCAACTTGTTGGCTGCCGACGGAAGCCCCGGAATCCGCACGGCGTTCGGCGCCCCCTATGGCGGCGGTGCTTCGGCGAAGACCGTCGACCAGTCGTCCTTCATGCTGACCACGGTCCAGCCGTGGTCGCGGGCCCGGTCCAACGACTCCTCCGCACCGGCGGTGTAGCCGAACTCGCGTTCGTCGTCGTCATGCAGGACGAGCAGACGCAGAGCCGGCCTGTCCTTGCCGCCGGCATAGCGGAGCATCGGGATGTCACCGTTCGAGTTGCCGCCGGCGAGGATCGGCCGTTTGCCGATGCGACTCCAGATCCGAACCGGCTTGGTCGGCCCGTCGTCGAAGACGTCCGGCGTCGCCTCGTAGGCGACGGTGCCGCCGTGCTCGTCGTCGGTGTACGCGAGCGCATTCGAGCTGCCGATCACGCGCTGGGACGGGATGCCATAGATCTCCTCGGTGATGGGTCGCATGAAGTCGCGATCGCCACCGGAGGCGATGTAGTTCGTGAACCCGTTCGCCTCGAGATAGCGGAGGAGCTCGATCATCGGCAGGTAGCCGCACTCGTGAAATGCACGGCCGAGGGTAGGGTGCTTGCCACCCCGCAGGAACGCGTCGGCCGCGCCCGAGTAGTGCTCGACGCTCTGGCCGGCGAAGGCTTGGAGCATGCCGCCCATCAGCACCTTCACGTCGCTGTCATCGCCGTTGTAGTGCTTCGTGATCACCGCACTGAGCCACGCGTAGTCCTTCTCGCGCGCCGCCTTCCACGGCTGCCTTTCGCGGAGCGACTCGTCGGCCTCCGCCATCTCGGCCAGCCGCATGAGGATGAAGCCGAGCTCGATCGGCATCGGTTTCTCGCACCACAGCGTGCCGTCGTTGTCGAACACCGCGATCCGCTCGGCCGGCGGTACGTGGTGCGCACCGCCTTCGTCGGTGACGCGCTCGACGAAGTCGACGATCGCCGCTCGCGTCGTGGTGTCGTTCCAGGACGCGAGCAGGTCCGCCGGCGGCCGGGCGCTCAGGGCGCTCATTCGCGCATGAGCATCAGGGCGGCCTCGCGCTCGAGGTCGATGTACGCCTCACCGCTGACGTCGATCGCGACCCGGTTGATGGTGCCGCCGGTGAACGTGTACGGCGGCTCGCCGGGGTAGTCGTCGGTGATCGGCTCACCGGCGTGCCGGCCGACGTAGGCAGCCGACCCGGCGATGGCGAACGCGCCGAGCTGGGTCTTGATCCGTTGCTGGCCGACCTTCTTGTCGCCGTGGAAGAGCGAGAGCATCCCGGTCGTCGCGTCGGGCTGCTGACCCTCCTTCTCGAACGAGGCCGACAGGATCAGGTTCGTGCCGGTCGGGATGTCCTCGTCCCCGACGACCATCTGCTCCTCGCTGCCGACGAAGCTGTTCACGTAGTGCAGCCGGTTGTCCTTGACGTACAGCGCGTGCCCGCCGAACCGGGCACCGATCGCGAACAGCACACCTTCGGCCCCCGGTGCCGGGATGTCGACGAGTGCGCCGATCACGAACGAGCGGCCGCGGGTGTTCACGGCCTGCCACTCCGGCACGGGAGCGGTGCCCGGGTAGTAGACGTAGCGGTCCTTGGCCGCGGTGAGCTGGGGCCGTGGGGTCGATCAGGATCTCCACCGCCGAGCGGTCGTCGAGCGGGAACGCCCCGTTCGCGCCGGCCTCGGAGAACCAGATGTTGACCATCTCGCGCAACTTCTCTGGCTCCTTGTCGGCCAGGTTGTCGAGTTCCGACCGGTCGACGTCGACGTGGTACAGCTCCCACTCGTCGTCGTTGAAGTGCCCCCAGCCGGCGATCGTCGGGTGGGTGGTGACCGCCTTCCAACCCTCGTGCCAGATCGAGCGCGAGCCGAGCATCGAGTAGAACTGGGTGCTTCGCCCGGACGGGTCCTTCGCGTCCTCGATGCTGGCGCGCATGCTGACCCCGTCGAAGGCGCTCTGGGTGTGCCCCTTGATGGTCTCGGGCGGCTCCACGCCGAGGGCGTCGAGGATCGTCGGGACCAGGTCGATGGCGTGGTAGTACTGGTCGCGGATCTCGCCGCGTGGCTGCAGACCGGCCGGCCAGGAGATGATGCACGGGTCGGCGGTGCCGCCGTTGAACTCGTACCGCTTCCACATCTTGAACGGCGTGTTGAACGCCATCGCCCAGCCGTTCGGGTAGTGGTTGTACGTCCTGGTACCACCGAGCTCGTCGAGCTTCGCCAGGTTCTCCTGCAGGTCGTCCGCGACCCCGTTCGCGAACTTCATCTCGTTGACGGATCCGTTCGGGCCGCCCTCACCGCTCGCACCGTTGTCGGATACGAGCACGACGAGGGTGTTCTCCAGCTGCTCGGTCTGCTCCAGGTAGTCCAGCAGGCGGCCGATGTGGTGGTCGGCGTGCGCGAGGAACCCTGCGTAGACCTCGGCCATGCGGGCGAACAGCCGCTTCTCCTGGTCATTGAGGGAGTCCCAGGGTCGGGTGTAGTCCAGCTCCGGGAACGGCAGGCCGTCCGGGCCGGTGCGGGCGTCGGGCGTACCGATCGGGTTCAGCGGCGGCAGCTCGGTGTCCGGCGGGACGAGTCCGAGCTCCTTCTGGTGGGCCAGCGTCGCCTCCCGCATCGCCTCGTAGCCCATGTCGAAGCGGCCGGCGAACTTGTCGATCCAGTCCTTCGGCGCGTGGTGCGGCGCATGGCACGCGCCGGGCGCGTAGTACAGGAAGAACGGCTTCTCCGGCGCAATGGCTTTGGCGTCCTGGATGAACTCGATCGCCTTGTCGGTGAGGTCGTCGGTGAGGTGGTAGCCGTCCTCCGGTGACCGCGGCTGGTCGACCGGGTGGTTGTCGTACACGAGGTCGGGATACCACTGGTTGGTCTCCGCGCCGAGGAAGCCGTACCACCGCTCGAAGCCTCTGCCGCTCGGCCAGTTGCGTCGGGTGGAGGCGAGGTTCATCTCGTCGGTCGGGCAGAGGTGCCACTTGCCGACCATGTACGTGTTCCAACCCCGCTCGCCCAGGATCTCGGAGAGCATCCCGTTCTCCGGCGGGACCGTGCCGCTGGCGTTCGGGAAGCCGATCGCCGCCTCGGTGATGCACGCCATGCTGTTGCGCGTGTGGTTGCGCCCGGTCAGCAGGCACGAGCGCGTCGGAGAGCACAGTGCGGTCGTGTGCCACTGGGTGAACCGCACGCCCCTGGCGGCGATCCGGTCGATGTTCGGCGTCTCGATCGGGCCGCCGTAGCAGCCCATCGCCGAGAAGCCGACGTCGTCCAGCACGATGTACACCACGCTCGGCGCGCCATCCGGGGCCCGGGGCGGTTCGAACGGCTCCCAGTCCGGGACCGAGTCCCGGATGTCGACGTTGATCCTGCCCTTGAACGGCTTCGACACGACGTCCTCCTCGCACTCGCCCAGCGCACAGCTCGGCAACAACCACTCGCAGACTTGTTCAGGTCTGGTTGGGATCGTCATCTCTGGCGGATGGGTCATACCTCCCCCGGACGGGGTGATGCGGACGGGTTTGCGCCCGCCTAGCGTCCTGGCGGCGACGCCCTGCATGGTGGTAGCCGCAAGGGGACTTCGTCCTGACCGGCAACGTGGGGACGCTGGAGGTGGCCGCGGTGCACGACGACGACGGTCAGCCGGTCGGGACAGCGCGCGCCTGCTGCTCCCCGGGCAGGCTGACCGAGCGCGGGACTGCGGTTGCCGGCCGGCCACCGGCGTCGGGCAGCGAGACCGTGAGCGGCGAGCGCGGCGACCAGGGATCCCACACCGTTGACACCGCCGAGCTGGTGACGCTTCCGGGCGGCGAGTTCGCGATGGGCTGCGAGGACCCGGGCGCATACGCCGAGGACGGGGAGGGTCCGGTCCGGCCGGTCCACCTGGACTCCTTCCAGCTGGACCGTCACGCCGTGTCCAACGAGCGGTTCGCCCGCTTCGTGGCCGCCACCGGGTACACCACCGAGGCGGAGTCGGTCGGCTCGGCGTTCGTCTTCGCGGGCTTCCTCCCCGACGACTTCCCACCGACCCGCGCCGTCGTGGACGCCCCGTGGTGGCGCGAGGTCGAGGGCGCCGACTGGGCGCACCCGGAAGGACCGCAGTCCGCATGGGACGACCGGACCGACCATCCCGTCGTCCAGGTGTCCTGGAACGACGCGCTCGCGTTCTGCCGCTGGGCAGGGCTCCGACTGCCCACTGAAGCCGAGTGGGAGTACGCCGCACGCGGCGGCCTCGAGCAGCAGCGCTTCCCGTGGGGGAGTGCGCTGACGCCCGGCGGCGAGCACCGGATGAACGTCTTCCAGGGCCGGTTCCCGGCCGACAACACCGTCAAGGACGGGTACGCCGGAACGGCCCCGGTCGCAGCGTTCCTACCCAACGGTTTCGGCCTCCACAACATGACCGGCAACGTGTGGGAGTGGACCGCGGACCGCTGGTCGACCACGTGGCACCGCGACCAACCGTCGCCCGCGTCGAACCCGACCGGTCCACCCGAAGGCGACCGAAGGGTGCTGCGCGGCGGGTCGTACCTCTGTCACGCGTCCTACTGCTGGCGCTACCGCACATCCGCTCGGATGGGCAGCGAGCCGGACACTCCGACAGGAAACGTCGGGTTCCGCTGCGCCAGCGACGGCTGACTCGCGACCCGGCCGCAGGAGACCTGATGAGCACCCCTAGTCCCGCCCCGACGCACGGCTCCGGCTTGCAGAACCTCGCCCCGGCAATCGGGAGGTAGCTGGTGGGCCCTGTCCTCGGTGACCTGCTGCCACTGGCCGTGGGCGTCGCCGTTTCCCCGGTGCCGATCATCGCGGTCATCCTGATGCTCCTCGCGCCGCGGGCCAGTGCCGCGAGCGTCGGGTTCGCGACCGGGTGGGTGCTGGGCATCGTGGCCGTCACCTGGCTCACACTGCTACTCGCGGATGGCTCCGACGTCGCGGGTGACGACGCCGGCCCGTCGACGGGCGCGTCGTGGGTGAAGCTGCTCCTCGGGCTGGCGCTGCTCGCGGTCGGGGTCAAGCAGTGGCGCGGTCGGCCCAAGCCAGGCCAGGACGTGGCGCTGCCGACGTGGATGGCCGCGCTCGACCACATCACCCCTCTCAAGGCGCTGGGGCTCGGCGTCGCACTCTCGGCCGTGAACCCGAAGAACCTGCTGATGAACGTGGCTGCTGGCGTGACGATCGCCGACGGAGCGCTCGACACCGGCCAGCAGGTCGTCGCGGTCGCGGTCTTCACGGCACTCGCCGCGAGCACAGTCATGCTGCCGGTCGTGGCCTACCTGGTGGCGAAGAACAGGATGCGCCACCCGCTGGAGGACCTCCGGGGCTGGCTGCAAGCCAACAACGCGACGGTGATGGCCGTGCTGATCCTGGTCATCGGTGTGACGCTGGTCGGCAAGGGACTGGGCGGACTGCTGTGACCTCCGGCCCGTTCTGGCCGCGGCGTCAGGACCTGCCGAAGGACCTGTCGGCTGGTCTCACGGTCGCGCTGGTCAGCGTCGCCGAGGGAATGGCGTACGCGGTGGTCGCCGGCGTCGACCCGGTGTACGGCCTGTACGCCGGGTCGGTCAGCGTGCTCGTCGGGTCCCTGCTGACGTCCTCGCGCTTGTTGGTCATCACCGCCACCAACGCGCTCGCCCTGGTGGCTGCCGACCACATCGGCGCACTCGGCGATGACGTCGACCCGGCGACCGCGCTGTTCACCCTCACGGTGCTGGTCGGAGCGGTGATGGCCGGGCTCGGCCTGGCCCGCCTCGGGTCGGTGGTGCGGTTCATCTCCGCCGAGGTCCAGGCCGGACTGGTCGCCGCGGTCGCCTTGCTCATCGTGCTCGGCCAGTACGACGAGCTGGTCGGCTACTCCTCGGACGCGGTGGCGCTCGGCGGCGGGAAGGTCGTCAAGGCCGCCGACATCACCGCGCACGCCGCGTCGTGGGACGGTGCGACCACGACAGTCGGCATCGCGTGCATCATCGCGCTGGTCGCGGCCAAACGGACCCGGCTGAGGTCGTACGCCGACATCGTCGCGATGGTCCTCGGCATCGCGCTGGTGTCCGGACTGGGCCTGGACTCGGTGCAGACCGTCGGGGACATCGCAAGCATCCCGACCGGGCTGGACGCCATCCCGACCCCCCACTGGCCCGACCTCAGCCTGGTCCCCGAACTGCTGCCCGCCGCGGTCGCGGCGGCCATCGTCGGGCTCGCAGAGGCGTCCACCGTGGGCGCTGCGTACCCCAACCCGGACGGCGCCCGCTCGGACATGAACCGCGACTTCGTCGCCCAAGGTGCCGCGAACCTCGCGGGCGGCCTGTTCCGAGCTCTGCCGGCCGGCGGATCGCTGTCGCGCACCGGGGTGAACGTGTCGGCCGGCGCCCGGTCCCGCTGGGCCGGGGTGTCTGCGGGCGTGCTGCTGGTCGTGCTCGTAGCGATCGTCGGCCGGCTCGCCGAGCGGATCCCGCTGACGACGTTGGCGGCAATCCTCATGGTCATCGGCGTCGAGGCGCTCACCAACGAGGTGCGCCACCTCGTCCAGGCCCGGTGGGTGTCCTGGCCCCACGTCGGAGCTGCCCTGGTCACCGTCGTGGTCGGAGTCGTCGACGAGCTCACCGTCGCGATCTTCACCGGGGTGGCTCTGTCGCTGCTGCTGTACATGATCAGCGCGGGGGACCGCGCCAGGCTCGTCGCCTGGGCCCGCCGCGCCGACGGCTCGTGGGAAGAGATCCCGCCGCCGGCCGAGCTGCCGTCCGGCGAGGTCACCGTCCTGGCACTGACCGGGTCGGCGTACTTCGCCAGCGCCTACCGCGCGGACCAGGTGATGCCCGGCTACCAGGACACCACCGGCGCAGCTGTCGTGCTTCAGCTGCGGGACCGCTTCTTCTACTCCCTGACCGGCGTGGACTGGCTCAAGTCCGCGGTCGAGAAGCTGCACGACGGCCGTAACGTGGTGCTGCTGGCCGACATCGACCCCTCCCAGCGCGAGGCCCTGGTCAAGACGGGGTTGCTCGACACGGTCGGAGAGGACCGGGTCGTCTGGCGCGACCCGGTGCTCGGCGCAGCCGCGTCGGAGGCGTCCCGCCGCGGGCTCGCATGGCTCTCCGCCCACCACGCCCGGCCCCTCACCCCCGACGCGGATGCCGCCGGACCGGACAGCAGCACGGCTGTCGGCGAGGGGCCGCAGGAGGGGTCGGTCCAGGACTGAGCGTGCTCAACTGCCTTGGGAGCCGGCGCAGGGCCAGTGTCGCCTGACAGGCGGTCAGCGCTTCTTCCGGGCGGTTGCCTTGCCGCCCTTGCGGCCGGCCTCCTTCTTCTGGGCCGAGCTTCCGCCCTGGTGGGAGTCGCTGCCCTTGCCGGACTGCTCCCCGCCGTGCTTGGAGGCGTCCGGAGAGTTCGCGATGCGGGCAGCCCGCTCCTTCGACATCCCCTTGTCCTTGAGCGCCTCGTACTGCTTCTCGTTCTTGATGCTGCTCGAGGGCATGCGCGCCACTCCTTCCGTCGTCAGCCGCGGTACTGCGCTGCGTCGTTCACCTACCCACTGGGCGCCTCGCCCAACGTCCGGCCCAGTCGCGGCTCCCTGAGCGCCGCCTCGAGTGGGCGACGCGGCGTCAGCGGGACCTTCTCGCCGTACCCGATGCGCAGCAGCATGTGGGTGTGCCCGACGCCGGTGATTGGGTTGCGCACCTGCCAGCGAAGGTCCGAGTGCTCCAAGGGCTGGTTGACGAACGACGCCGACAAGCCGGAGACGGTTGCCTCGAGAAGCACGCGCTCGAGCGCCTGGCCGGCGCGGACCCAGTCGACCGGCCGGTCCTGGACGGTGGACAGCACGGCGATGGTGGGCGTGCTCTCGAACGCGGCCGACTCGCGGACCGTCGATACACCTTGGCCCAGGTCACGGAACGCGGCGCGCAGCCCGGCCGGTCGCGGGCCAAGGGAACGGACCGGGATGCCTTCGCGGCGCTGGCGGCCGCCGATCCACGCCTGACGCTCGGTCGTCCGGGCCAGGTCCGCGCGATCCTCGAGGTCAGCGTCATGCAGCAGGTCCACGACTCGCTGCACCTCGGCCTGGTCGTCGTAGACGCGAAGCACTGCACCTTCGACAGCTGCCGCCTCGGCGAGCCGCCCGATGGTCGACGGAGGGACGCGGCGGTCGCGGAAGGGCAGCCGGTTGGTGCGCCGCAGCCACACGGCGGGGTAGTAGCCGTCGAGACTTCCGGACCGGGTGTGCCGGTGGTGAGTCTCGACAACCGCAACCAGAGTCGGGTCCTCCTCGTCAGGCAGGACTCGCACCCGCGGGTGCATCCCCAGGTGGGCCGCGGCCACGCGGAGGTTGAACAGCGCCGCACCGCATGAGATCAGCAGAGATCGACCGGTCGCATCCGCCTGTGGGAGGTGGCGGCTGGAGTCGGCGTACAGCTCGACATGCCGGTCGCCGACCCCGAACGCCCAGGGCTGGGTGTTGTGCAGCGACGGTGCCCGCACCGCGGCGCGCAGGAGCACCTGGACGTCGTGCGGTTCGAGGACCGGTTCCGGACTGTGCGGGGAGTGTGTGGTCGACATGACGAACCTCTCTCAGTAGAGCGGGCCGAGGACCACCGGATGCCTGCCGTCCGCGTCGAGCGGTCGCGCGACGGCGGCCGGGACGGCGACGACGGGCACGTCGGCGTGGGACAGGACGTAGTGGCTGATCGAGCCCGCGACGGCCCGCCGGAGCCCGGTGTGCTCGCGGGTGCCCACGACCACCAGCCGGGTCCCGCGCGACACCGCCACCAGGACGGGACCGGCGCCGCCCTCATGGACTTCGAGCGTCCAGCGCACGTTGGCGGCGTCCCCACCGAGGCTGTCGAGCACCCACTTGGTGGCTCGGGCCCGGGCGTCCGCGGCTGCTGCCTCCCGGTACTCGGCAGCACCGGATGTGGCGGCGGCCGAGGCGAGCACCGACACCTGCCAGGTGCGGACCAGCCGCAGGGGCAGGCCGGTGGCTCGGCTGTGCCCGGCCGCCCAGCGCAGCGCGGCCGCGGCCGCCGGGCTCTCGTCGATCCCGACGACGACCTCGTCGCGCGTCACCGGCGGATGGTGGACGACCGGCTGGCCTTCCTCGGTGGTGTTCATGGCGTCTCCCGTGCTGTGCGCGACACCGCGTTCCGGTGCCTGGCCCGAGCGTCGGCCCTCGACGACCGTGCGCCGCAGATGCGGAAGGCCCGCAACGACGGGCAGAAGGGCCCCTCCGGGGGTCCCGCGTGGGGCGCCAGACCGCCCGGTCGGGACCAAGGTCCGGGTCAGGACGGGTCGTACCGCCCGGGCTACCGAGCCGCACGGCAGTGCGCTGGTCACGGCTGTCCGGTACACAGGTCTCATGACCGACCCGGCCTCAGCTGACCCAGCCCTTGCGAAGGACCCGATCCGGGTCTTCCTGCTCGACGACCACGAAGTCGTCCGGCGTGGGCTGAAGGACCTGCTCGAGTCCGAGGGCGACATCGAGGTGGTCGGCGAGTCCGGCCTCGCGGACGAGGCACGCAGGCGCATCCCTGCCCTGCGACCGCACGTGGCCGTCCTGGACGGCCGGCTACCCGATGGCTCGGGCATCGACGTGTGCCGGGACATCAGGTCGAGCCACCCGGAGATCGCGGCGCTCATCCTCACGTCGTACGACGACGACGAGGCGCTGTTCGCCGCGATCATGGCGGGTGCAGCGGGCTACGTTCTCAAGCAGATCCGCGGCAACGACCTGCTCGACGCGGTGCGTCGGGTCGCCGCGGGCCAGTCCCTGCTCGATCCCGCCGTCACGACGCGGGTGCTCGAGCGGTTGCGGCAGGGACCGCCCCAGGACAAGGCGCTGGCCCCGCTCACCGACCAGGAGCTGAAGATCCTCGAGCTCATCGGCGAGGGGCTGACGAACCGTCAGATCGGCGAGCGGATGTTCCTCGCCGAGAAGACCGTGAAGAACTACGTGTCGAGCCTGCTGTCCAAGCTCGGCCTCCAGCGGCGCACCCAAGCGGCCGTCTTCGCGATCAAGCACCTCCCGCAGGCCTGAACCGGAACAGTCCGCCGACGACGATGCGCGCTGTCGACGAGGGCACCCTCGCTGCCGCCCTGGCCCAGGTCCCGCCGGGCGCCCGAGTCGTGGCCGGCGGCAACGCCGCTGCTCCACGCGCGGCCCTGGCGGTCCTGGACGGAGCTGTCGAGCACTACCGGCTGTTCATGCTCAACGCGCATCGCGGCATACCGGCACGTCCGGGCATCGTGCACGAGACCTGCTTCGTCGGCCCGGGCATGCGTCGAAGTCCGACGCTGTCCTACGTGCCGGCGCGGCTGTCGCTCGTCCCGAGGCTCTTCGCAACGACCCTGCCACCCGACGTCGTGATGGTGACCGTGGCGCCGCCGGTCGACGGCGCGTTCTCGCTCGGGACGGAGGTCAACGTGCTGCCCGCCGCCATCGCGGCGTGCAAGGCGCGCGGCGGTCTGGTCGTCGCACAGGTCAACGGGTCCATGCCGTGGACCTACGGCGACGGCGTGCTCGCCGTGGACGACGTCGACTACGTGCTCGCCGCGGACGCGCCTCTCGACGTGCCTCCCCCGTCTGTCCTGGACGAGGCCGCCCGCGGCGTCGGGGAACGGCTGGCCGCTCTGGTCCCCGATGGCGCGACCCTGCAGATGGGCATCGGCACCGTCCCGGACGCGACCCTTCCCGGGCTGGTGGCACGAGGCGGGCTGGCCGTTTGGTCGGAGATGTTCTCCGACGGTGTCCTCGAGCTGGACCGGGCGGGTGCGCTCGACGCGTCGGAGCTGCTCACAGCCTCCTTCCTCTACGGCACGCCCGAGCTGTACTCGTGGGTCGACCGGAACCCTCGGGTCCAGGTGCTGCGTACCGAGACGACGAACTCGCCGGCTCGGATCGCCACCTGCCGGGCGATGACGTCGATCAACACGGCGCTGCAGGTCGACCTGTTCGGTCAGGCGAACGCGTCTCGCATCTCGGCGCGCATCCACTCCGGCTTCGGCGGCCAGACCGACTTCATCGTCGGTGCGCTGCACTCGGACGGGGGCCAGGCCCTGATGGCACTGCGGTCCTGGCACCCCAAGGCCGACGTGTCGACGATCGTCCCGCTCGTCGACGAGCCGGTGACCTCGTTCCAGCACACGGCGGTCGTCACCGAGCAGGGCGTGGCCGAGATCTTCGGCAACGACGAGAAGCGCCAGGCCCACCAGCTCGTCGAGCACGCGGCTCACCCGCGCGTCCGCGAGGAGCTGCGCGAAGAGGCAGTCGCACTCGGTCTCTGGTGAGTCGTGGGTCCCGCGGAACGCGCGACGTCCGGCCGATCTGGAGGGCCTTTGGTCCCTGGGGGAAAGTGACCTCGCCGACGATGCTCGAGGTGTCAGGACAAAGGGCACAGACCCAGGAGGACACCATGACCAACGCCGGCCCCATCTCGAAGAACCCGGTACTCAGCACCGACGACGCCTTCCTCGCCGAGCCGGTCCACGAGGAGACGCCACGCCACAGGGCGTACCGGTACGTCCTCGCTGTCACCCGCATCTCGCTCGGCTGGGTCTTCCTCTGGGCCTTCCTCGACAAGATGTTCGCCCTCGGCTTCGGCACCGGCCGCGACAGCGAGACCGGCGTGGTCGACCGCTTCGGTGACGCCGCGTGGATCAACGGAGGCAGCCCCACCGAGGGCTTCCTGACCTTCGGCGCGGACGGTCCGTTCAAGGGCTTCTACAACGACATCGCCGGCGCGGCCTGGGCGGACTGGCTGTTCATGCTCGGCCTCCTCGGCATCGGCACCGCGCTCATCCTCGGCATCGGGATGCGCTTCGCGGCTGCTGCCGGCTCGCTGCTGCTCGTGATGATGTGGACCGTCGTCCTCCCTCCGGAGAACAACCCGGTCATCGACGACCACATCATCTACGCGCTGGTGCTCGTCACGCTCGCGCTCACCTCGGCCGGCCGCACGCTCGGCTTCGGATCGACGTGGGAGCGACTGCCGATCGTGCAGCGCCACGGCTTCCTCAAGTAGCCCGTACCGCAGAGGCCGGGACCACGGTCCCGGCCTTTCGCATGCCCGGCTCAGGGCCGGACCGGTACCCGCCAGACGGCGACCGTCCCGCCACCCGGCCCGGAGGAGCGCACCTCGAAGGTGCCCCCGAGCGACTCGGCCCGATCTGTCATGTTGCGCAGACCACTGCGCCGTCCGGTGTCGACGAAGCCGGTGCCGTCGTCGGTGACGGTCAGGACCACGTCGTCGGTGACCTCGAGCCGAACCACGACGGCGGACGCCTGCGCGTGCCGGGCCGCGTTGGACAGCGTCTCGCGGACCACCGCGAGCAGGTGCGGCCGGACCGCGTCAGGGACCAGGGAGTCGACCGGTCCGTCGGTGACCAGCTGCGCGGCGAAGCCCAGAGCGGGGGTCGCGGCGTCGACGACGTCAGCCAGCTGGCCGCGGAGGTCGCTCGACCGGGCCGGCGTCGACAGCTCGAAGATGGTTCGGCGGATGTCCTTGATGGTCGCGTCGATGTCGTCGACGGCCTCGGCGATGCGCTGGGTGACCTCCGGCCCCACGGTCATGCGGGAGACGTTCTCCAGCGTGAGCCCGATCGCGAAGAGCCGCTGGATGACGAGATCGTGCAGGTCGCGGGCGATCCGGTCACGGTCCTCGAAGACAGCGAGGCGGCCCTTGTCCTCCTGCGCCTGGACGACGCGGAGCGACAAGGCAACCTGCTCGGCAAACGCCTCGAGCAGGACTGTGTCATTGTCCCGGAGCTCGTCGCCGTCCACCCAGCCCAGGAGGAGCACGCCGTTGGCAGGTCCGTCGGAGCGCAGCGGCAGCAGCAGAGCGTGGGAGATCGCCGGCCAGCCGTGCTCGGGGCCGAAGCCGAGTGCCGCCAGGTCCTCGGGGGCGGTGGCTCCGGTCAGCGTGACCGTCCGCCCGTCATCGAGGACCGGCTGGACCGCCGTGCCATCGACGGGGACCAGTGACCCGGCTGCGTCGGGCGCCTGGCCAGAGCTGACCTCCACGACCAGCTGCCGGAACTCGTTGCTGAGCAGGACCACGGCGGCGTCCCCATGTGCCACCTCGCGGGCCCGGTCGGCCACCAGCTCCAGTGCCTTCTCGCGCTCGACCCGGCCCAGCAGCGCGGCGGTGATCTCAGCGGCAGCCTGCAGCCAGCGTTGGCGACGCGCCGACTCGTCGTAGAGCCGCGCGTTCTCGATGAGGACGCCGGCGGCGGCTGCCAGGGCGGTGACGGTCTCCTCGTCCTCGACGGTGAAGCCGCCTCCGGAGCGCTTCTCGGTCAGGTAGAGGTTGCCGAAGACCTGGTCCCGGATGCGGACGGGGACGCCGAGGAATGTCTCCATCGGCGGGTGGTGCGCTGGGAAGCCGTAGGACCGCGGGTGGTCGGCGAGCCGCTCGAGCCGCAGCGGCTCGGGCGAGTCGATGATGACGCCGAGGATGCCGTGGCCCCGTGGCAGGTCGCCGATCGCGGCCCGCTGCTCGTCGGTGACGCCGTGGGCGATGAACTTCTTAAGCCGCCGGTCAGGACCCGTGCCGAGGACGCCCAGGGCCCCGTAGCGCGCGTCGGCGAGCTGGCACGACACTCGCACGATCCGCTCGAGCACCGAGTCGAGGTCGAGGTCCGCCGCCAGGCCGACCACGGCGTCGAGGAGGACGCGCAACCGTTCCTGGGTGTCGAGGACGTCACCGACCCGGGTGAGCACCTCGCCGAGCAGGTCGTCGAGGCGTGCGCGTGCCAGCGGCGGCAGCGCCGCGGACGGCCGGGACTCGGCCTCGTCCATGGTTCAGGCTCCTGAGCGGTGGTCCCTCGAGTCCTTGATCGCCGACAGTAGCCCCGGCTCGACGGTTCCGGCGGGCCCGCTCGGCAAGCTGGTCGGGTTAGCGTGCCGGACGTGACCGCAGTGATCGAGGTCCGGGACCTGCACAAGCGCTTCGGCAGCACCATCGCTCTCGACGGGCTCGACCTCGAAGTGAGCGCCGGCGAGGTGCATGGCTTCCTCGGCCCCAACGGCGCCGGCAAGTCCACCACCATCCGCGTCCTGCTCGGCCTGTTGCGTGCCGACAGCGGTGCGGCCCGGCTGCTCGGCGGCGATCCGTGGCGCGAGCCCGAGCGGCTGCACCGGCGGCTCGCCTACGTGCCGGGCGACGTGAACCTCTGGCCCAACCTCACCGGCGGCGAGGTGATCGACCTGCTCGGGCACCTTCGCGGCAGCCTCGACCCCAAGCGGCGCGACGAGCTGCTCGAGCGCTTCGAGCTCGACCCGACGAAGAAGGGTCGCGCCTACTCGAAGGGCAACCGGCAGAAGGTGGCCCTGGTGGCCGCACTCGCCGCCGACGTCGAGCTGCTCGTCCTCGACGAGCCCACCTCGGGGCTCGACCCGCTGATGGAGTCGGTCTTCCAGCAGTGCATCGACGAATTCCGCGACGACGGTCGGACGGTGCTGCTCTCCAGCCACATCCTCGCGGAGGTGGAGCGGCTCTGCGACCGGGTGAGCATCATCCGGTCCGGGCGCACCGTCGAGACCGGCACGCTCTCCGACCTGCGCCACCTCACCCGCACGTCGGTCTCGGCGGAGCTCGTCCGGACGCCGCACGGGCTCGACTCGCTCGAGGGCGTGCACGACCTGGTCGTCGAGGGCGACCATCTCCGGCGGGCCCGCTTCGACGTCGACACCGTCCACCTCGGCGCCGCGATAGAGCGCCTGGCGACGTACGGCATCAGGTCCTTGACCAGCCAGCCGCCCACCCTGGAGGAGCTCTTCCTCCGGCACTACGGAAGCCAGCCGTGAGCATCACCGGCGTCGGCCGCCTGCTGCGTCTCGACCTGCGCCGCGACCGCTGGATGCTGCTCTGGTGGGTGCTCGGCGTCGTCGTCCTCTACTGGTCGCAGGCGGTCAGCACCGAGGGGCTCTACCCGACGCAGGCGGAGTTCGACAAGGCCGCGCGGGCGATGGCCGACAACACCGCCTTCGTCGCACTGGCCGGGCCCGCCCGGGCTCTCAACACCCTCGGCGGCCAGGTCGCCTGGCAGGCGTCGGCCTTCGGCGCGGTCGTCGCCGGCCTGATGAGCATGTTCCTGGTCGGCCGGCACACCCGCGTCGAGGAGGAGACCGGGCGCGACGAGCTGGTCCGGGCGACCGCGGTAGGGCGGCACGCACCGACGGCCGCAGCGGCGCTCGTCGTGCTGGTCGCCAACGTCCTGCTCGGCGGGCTCGTCGCCGCCAGCCTCGTGGGCTACGGCCTCGCCGTCGCCGGCTCGGTCAGCCTCGGCCTCGCCGCAGCGCTCGCCGGGCTGGTCTTCGGTGCGGTCGCGCTGGTCGCGGTGCAGCTCGCCGGCTCGGCACGGGCGGCCTACGGCATCACCGGTGCGGTCATCGCGGCGTCGTACGTCCTCCGGGCGGTCGGTGACGTCACCGGGGGTGGGCTGTCGTGGCTCTCGCCGATCGGGTGGGGGCAGTCGATGCACGCCTTCTCGGGTGAACGCTGGTGGCCGGCGCTGCTGTCGGTGGCTGCTGTCGGCGGTCTCGGTGTCGTAGCTGTCCGGCTGCTCGACCGGCGCGACCACGGTGCCGGGATCCGTGCCGTCCGACCCGGGCCTGCCACGGCGGGCCGCGACCTGCGCGGCACACTCGGCCTGGCCTGGCGGCTGCAGCGCGGGACCGTGCTCGGCTGGACGGTCGGCTTGCTGGCCACCGGGCTGTCCTACGGCGCCATCGGCGACAGCACGGACGACATCGTCGGCGACTCGCAGTTCGCCGAGGACCTCTTCGGCGGGACGGGCCCGGGCGCGACCGACCTCTTCTACGCCACCCTCGTCGTGATGCTCGCCCTGCTCGCGGCCGGCTTCGCGATCGCGTCGGCCGGGCGGCCGGCGTCGGAGGAGGGCGACGGCCGGGTCGACCTGCTGCTCGCCGGCCCGGTGACCCGCACCCGATGGGCCCTGAGCCACCTCACGGTGACCGTCGCCGGGACCCTGGCGGTCGTGCTCGCGGGTGGCGTGGGGCTCGCCGTCGGCTTCGGGCTCTCGACCGGCGACTGGTCGACCGGCGGTCGCCTGCTCGGCGCAACCGTGCCGTACGTCGCACCGGTGCTCGTCCTGGCAGCCGTCGCGTGGCTCGGCTACGCCATCCGGCCCCGGCTCGTGCTGGCCGGCTGGCTGGCCCTCGCGTACTGCGCGGTGGTCATGCTCTTCGGTGAGGCACTGCAGCTGCCCGGCTGGGCCGTCGGCCTGTCGCCGCTCGAGCACCTGCCCACCATGCCCGCCGAGGCCTTCGAGGTGCTCCCGGTCGTCGTGCTGCTGCTCGTGGCCGGCGGGCTCGGTGCCGCGGGCCTGGCGGCGCTGCGCCGCCGCGACCTGAGCTGACCGACGTCGTCCAGGCCCGCAGGTGTCGTGCCCCGATTCCGGCGGTTGACCCGGGTGAGCCCTGAGTCAGTGCGGCAGCTCCGCCTCAGATCCAGGACCGCCACCACATCCGGCGCGCCCAGTCGGCGTAGGGGATCACTTCGGCCGACAGGACGGGCAGCAGCCAGGCGAAGTTGGCGACCACGAGCAGCAGGTAGCACCCGGCGATGGCCGCGCCCCACTGCCGGCGCAGCGGTGACGCGTCCCGGCGTCCCAGGACCAGGCCGAGGCACATGGCCAGCGCGAGGCACAGGTAGGGCACGAAGGCCACCGAGTAGAACGAGTAGATCGTGCGGTGCTGGTAGAGGAACCACGGCAGGTAGCCGGCCGCGACGCCGCACAGGATCGCCCCGGCCCGCCAGTCGCGCCGCCCCGCCCACAGGTAGAGCAGCACCGGCAGCGCGAGGCACGACGCCCACCAGATCGCCGGCGTGCCGAGGGCGGTGACCGCCTGCGAGCACTGGTCGACGGTGCAGCCGTCCTGGCCCATGGTCGGGCCCTCGTAGAAGTAGGACACCGGCCGGGCGAGCACCAGCCAGCCCCACGGGTTGGACCGGTAGGGGTGGTAGGTCTCCAGCCCGGTGTGGAAGTTCCACGCCTCGTGGTGGTAGTGCCAGAGGCTCCACAGCGCGTCCGGCACGAGCGGCGGCCCAGGGTTGTCCCGTGCCCAGTAGCGGTAGTAGGCGTCGTCGCCACCCAGGAACCAGCCGGTCCAGCTGGCCAGGTAGACGACGAAGGCGACCAGCACGATCGAGGCGAAGGCCGGACCGGCATCGCGCACCAGCGCGCCGATCCACGGCCGGCGGACGCCGGCGGCGCGGCGCGCACCCATGTCCCAGAGCACCGTCATCAGGCCGAAGGCGACGACGAACCACAGCCCGCTCCACTTGGTGGCGCACGCCATGCCGAGCGCCAGGCCGGCGACAAGTCGCAACGGGCGCAGCCCGAGACCCGGGCCGAATCGACCGGTCTGCGCGGCGGCCAGCTGGTCGGCCAGCCGCTCTCGCGCGCGGTCGCGGTCCAGCACGAGGGCCGCGAAGGCCACCAGCGCCCAGAACATCACCAGCGGGTCGAGCAGGGCGGTGCGGCTGTGCACGAAGGCCATGCCGTCGAGGGTCAGCAGCAGGCCGGCAGTGCAGCCGAGCAGCGTGGATCGGAAGAGCCGGCGGCCGGTGCGCGCCACGATCAGCACGGCCAGGGTCCCGGTCAGCGCGACCATGAACCGCCAGCCGAAGGGCGTCATGCCGAACATCTGCTCGCCGAGGGCGATGACCCACTTGCCGCCCGGCGGGTGCACGACGTAGGACGCGTCGCCGGTCCAGAGGTTGTCGAGGTTCCCTGCCAGGATCTTCACGTTGGCCGGGTCGGGGTCGCCCTTCTCGGCCGCCTTGATGTAGTCCTGCTCGACGCCGAAGTGCAGCAGCGACCAGGCGTCCTTGGCGTAGTAGGTCTCGTCGAACATGAACGCCTTGGGACGCGACAGGTCCCAGAAGCGCAGGACGCCGGCCACCAGGGTCACCAGCAACGGCCCGACCCAGCCCCAGAGGCCGTCGCTGGGCATCGGGGGCGCCAGCTGCTCGCGCACCCGTGCTCGGTCGCGGGCCGGCATCAGCACCGGGACAGCGTACGGAACAGACATGATGGGCCGGTGGCGGTCGGTGTGCTGGTGCTCGCGGGGACGCCGATCGGCGACCCGGCCGACGCGTCGCCGCGGCTGGCGCGGGAGCTGGCGACGGCCGACGTCGTGGCGGCCGAGGACACCAGGCGGCTGCGCCGGCTGACCCGCGAGCTCGGCGTCGAGCCGGCCGGCCGCGTCGTCTCCTACTACGACGCCAACGAGTCGAGCCGCACCGGCGAGCTGGTCGATGCCCTGCTCGCCGGGTCACGCGTCCTCGTTGTGACCGACGCCGGCATGCCGTCGGTGAGCGACCCGGGCTACCGGCTTGTTGCGGCCGCCGTCGCGGCGGGTGTGCTGGTGACGTCCGTGCCCGGGCCGTCGGCGGTGCTCGCCGCCCTCGCCGTCTCCGGGCTGCCGGTCGACCGCTTCTGCTTCGAGGGCTTCCTCCCGCGCAAGCCGGGGGAGCGGGCCCGCCGGCTGGCCGACCTGGCCGCCGAGCCGCGCACGCTGGTCTTCTTCGAGGCCCCGCACCGGCTGGCCGCTGCCCTGTCGGCGATGGCCGAGGCCTTCGGCGCGGAGCGGCCGGCCGCCGTCTGCCGCGAGCTCACCAAGACCTACGAGGAGGTACGCCGCGCAGGGCTCGGCGAGCTGGCCGCGTGGTCGGCCGACGGCGTACGCGGCGAGATCACGGTCGTCGTGGCCGGTGCGGTCGTGGCGGCCGTGAGCACACCGGCCGACCTGGTGGGTGAGGTCGAGGCACTGGTCAGCAGCGGCGTACGTCTCAAGGAGGCCACCGGAGCCGTCGCGGCCGCGCACGGCGTCAGCCGACGCGAGGTCTACGACTCCGTGCTCGCCGCCCGCCGCCCCACCCCGGGGACCTGACTAGCCTGGGTGGATGGAGTTCCGCCGGATCCCGGGCCTGCCGCCGTACGTCTTCACGATCATCGACGGGCTGAAGCAGGAGGCACGGCGGGCCGGCCGGGACGTGATCGACCTGGGCTTCGGCAACCCGGACCTGCCCTCGCCGGAGATCGCGGTGGAGAAGCTGGCGGAGGCGGCCCGCAACACGCGCAACCACCGCTACTCCGCCAGCCGCGGCATCCCCAAGCTGCGCCAGGCGGTGTCGGCGCTCTACCAGCGCAAGTTCGGCGTGCAGCTCGACCCGGAGACCGAGGTGCTCTCGACGATCGGCGCCAAGGAGGGCTTCAGCCACCTGATGTGGGTGCTGCTGCAGCCCGGCGACGCGGCCCTGGTGCCGAGCCCGTCCTACCCGATCCACATCTGGGGCCCCTACTTCGCCGGTGCCGATGCGAGGCAGGTCCCGGTCGGCATCGGCGAGGACTACGTCGCCAACGTGATGGAGGCCTGGGAGCTCGGCTGGCCGAAGCCACGCGTAGTCGTGCTGTCCTTCCCGCACAACCCGACGACCGCGACCCTCGAGCTGGCCGACATGCAGCGGCTGGTCGACTGGGCCCGCGAGCGCGACGTGGTGCTGGTGCACGACTTCGCCTACGCAGACGTGGCCTTCGACGGCTGGACGCCGCCGTCGATCCTGCAGTGCGAGGGCGCCAAGGACTGCGCCGTCGAGCTCTACTCGATGACCAAGTCCTTCTCGATGGCCGGCTGGCGGGTGGCCTTCCTCGTCGGCAACGCCGAGGTCGTCGCCGCGCTGACCAAGCTGAAGTCGTACCTCGACTACGGCACCTTCCAGCCGATCCAGATCGCGGCGACGGTGACGATGAACGAGGCGTCGGACTACCCGGCCGAGGTCAACGCGGTCTACGAGTCGCGGCGCAACGCGATGGTCGACGGGCTGGCCCGCATCGGCTGGGAGGTCGAGCGGCCGAAGGGGACGATGTTCGTCTGGGCGCCGATCCCCGAGGCCTACCGCGACATGGGGTCGATCGAGTTCGCCACCCTGCTGGTGACCGACTGCGACGTGGCGGTGTCACCTGGCGTCGGCTTCGGCCCGGGCGGCGACGGCTTCGTGCGCTTCGCGCTCATCGAGAACGAGCAGCGGATCGTCCAGGCCGTCCGCCAGCTCAAGCGCGGCCTGCCCAAGCTCGGCTGAGGCCCTCGCGACCGGCAGCCGGCGGCGAAACCGGGTGGCGCCGCGCCCGTAGGCTAGGACCATGCCCGACGGTCCCACCGAGTCTCGCGCCGGCAAGGCGTACTACGTCACGACGCCGATCTACTACGTCAACGACGCCCCGCACATCGGCCACGCCTACACGACCGTCGCCGGTGACGTCCTGACCCGCTGGCACCGGCAGCGCGGCGAGGACGTCTGGTACCTCACCGGCACCGACGAGCACGGCCAGAAGGTCCTCCAGGCTGCCGAGCGCGGCGGCGTGAGCCCCCAGGAGTGGACCGACCGGCTCGTCGAGACCGAGTGGAAGCCCGTCCTCCAGACCATCGACGCCGCCAACGACGACTTCATCCGGACCACCGACCAGCGTCACTCGGAGCGGGTCCGGGAGTTCTGGCAGACCCTCTACGACGCCGGGCAGGTCTACGAGGGTCAGTACGAGGGCCCCTACTGCGTGGCCTGCGAGGAGTTCAAGCTCCCCGGCGAGCTGCTCGAGGGCGAGGGCGACTACGAGGGCCAGAAGCTCTGCCCGATCCACAGCCGCCCGGTCGAGATGCTCAGCGAGAAGAACTACTTCTTCCGGCTCTCGGACTACGCCGACAAGCTGCTGGCCTTCTACGAGGCCAACCCGACCTTCGTGCAGCCCGAGTCGGCGCGCAACGAGGTCCTGTCGTTCGTGCGCGGCGGCCTGCAGGACCTGTCGATCACCCGCAGCACCTTCGACTGGGGCATCCCCGTCCCGTGGGACGACTCGCACGTCCTCTACGTGTGGATCGACGCGCTGCTCAACTACGCCACCGCCGCGGGCTACGGCACCGATCCCGAGCGGTTCGCGCACCTCTGGCCGGCCGACGTGCACCTCGTCGGCAAGGACATCCTGCGCTTCCACGCCGTCATCTGGCCGGCGATGCTGATGGCGGCCGGCCTCGAGCCGCCGCGCAAGGTCTTCGCCAACGGCTGGCTGCTGGTCGGCGGCGAGAAGATGAGCAAGACCAAGCTGACCGGCATCCCGCCGCGCCAGATCACCGACGTCTTCGGCTCGGACGCTTTCCGCTACTACTTCATGCGCGCGATCCCCTTCGGCCAGGACGGGTCCTTCTCGTGGGAGGACATGGCCGCTCGCTACAAGGCCGAGCTCGCCGACCAGCTCGGCAACCTCGCGTCCCGGCTGACCTCGATGGTCGGCCGCTACCGCGACGGCCGGCTGCCGGAGAAGGCCGACGAGCCGGTGCTCTCCGAGGCGGCGGCCACCGCTGTCGCCACGGCAGAGGCAGCCATCGACCGGATCGACCTGCAGGGCGCGATCCTGGCCGCGATGGACTACGTCCGCGTCATCAACAACTACGTCACCGACAACGCGCCGTGGCAGGTCGCCAAGGACGAGTCGCGCGCCGCCGACCTCGACCGGATCCTCTACGCGACGGCCGAGGCGCTGCGCGTCGTCGCCGTGCTGCTCAACCCGGTGATGCCGAAGGCGTGCCGCACGCTCTGGTCGTCGCTGGGCGCCGATGCCGCGCTCGGGCCGATCAGTGGTGCCCGCGTCCAGGACGCCGGTACGTGGGGGCAGCTGCCCGGGGGAGCGACCGTGACCAAGTCCGAGCCGCTCTTCCCGCGCATCGAGGAACCAGCCAGCGGGTGAGCGGGCCGCGCGAGAGACCGCCGGCGCCCGAGCCGCTGCCGGTCCCGGTCGCCGACAGCCACTGCCACCTCGACATCGCCGACCCGCCCGACGACTGGCTGTCGGTCGAGGACGCGCTGTCCCGGTCGGCCGCGGTCGGTGTGCCGCGCATCGTGCAGATCGGCTGCGACCTGCCGGGTGCCCGCTGGGCGGTCGAGACCGCCAGGCAGCACGACGCGATCGTCGCTGGCGTCGCGCTGCACCCCAACGAGGCTCCGCTGCTCGCCGCGGCCGGCCGGCTCGACGAGGCCCTGGCCGAGATCGACGCCCTGGCGGGCGGCAGCGACGTACGCGCCGTCGGCGAGACCGGCCTCGACCACTTCCGCACCGGGCCGGACGGACGTGACGTGCAGGAGGCGTCCTTCCGCGCGCACATCGAGCTGGCCAAGCGGCACGGCAAGGTGCTGGTCATCCACGACCGCGACGCCCACGACGACGTGCTGCGCGTGCTCGACGACGCCGGCCCGCCCGAGCGCGTCGTCTTCCACTGCTTCAGCGGCGACGCCGCCATGGCCGAGCTCTGCGCGAGCCGCGGCTGGTGGCTGTCCTTCGCCGGCCCGGTCACCTTCAAGAACGCCGCAGCCCTGCGTGAGGCGCTCGCCGTCACCCCGCTGGATCGGCTGTTGGTGGAGACCGACGCGCCCTACCTGACGCCGGTGCCCTACCGCGGCCGGCCCAACGCCTCCTACCTCGTCCCGCACACCGTGCGGGCGATGGCCGAGGTGCTCGACGCCGACCTCGAGACCCTGTGCACGGCGATCGCCGCCAACACCGAGGCCGCCTTCGGCCCCTGGTGACGCTGTGTGACCAACGGTGCCCGTGTTGCTGCGGATCACCGAGGTTGGCTACCGTCGTCGGCTTATGAGCGCTGGGCGGCACTCCCGCGGACCGAGCCGGTCCGCCCTGCGAAGCCTGCCCGCACTCGTCCTGCAGGCCGTGCTCGTCCTCGGCCTCGTGGCCGGCACCACCGCCTTCGTGGCCCGCGACAAGCACGTCACCATCTCGGTCGACGGCCAGTCGCACACCGTCCGGACCTTCTCCGGCACGGTCGCCGACCTCCTCGAGTCGCAGGACCTGAGCGTCGACCTCGAGCACGACATGGTGTCCCCGTCACCGTCGCAACGACTGAAGGACGGCGAGTCCGTGGTCGTCCGCTTCGGGCGACCGGTGCTGCTGACCGTCGACGGCGAGACCCGCACGGTGTGGACCACCGCGCGCAGCGTCTCGGAGGCGCTGCTGATGCTCGGCGTCCGCTCCGACGGCGCCTACCTGTCGGCCTCGCGCAGCCGCCGGATCAGCCGCGGCGGCATGTCGCTGGACGTCCGGCTGCCGCACCACGTCACCTTCCTCGCCGACGGCGACCGTCACGAGGTCACCACCACCGCGCCGACGTTGCGCAGTGCCATGGCCGAGGCCGGCATCGAGCTGCGCACCCAGGACCGGGTCAACAGCGACCTGTCGGCGGTGCCCTACGCCGAGCAGGTCGTCGGCGTCACCCGCGTCGACGGCAAGCGCGTCGTGGAGCAGCGGCCGATCCGCTTCAAGACCGTCGAGAAGAAGAGCAGCGAGCTCTACAAGGGCGACACGAGGATCCTCGAGGCCGGCAAGGTCGGCATCGAGATCCGCCGCTTCCGCGAGACCTACCTCGACGGCAAGCTCGACTCCCGCAGGCTGGTCGAGAAGCGGATCGCCAAGAAGCCGGTCACCCAGGTCGTCCTCGTCGGCACCAAGCCGATGCCGCAGAACGCGCCGACCGCCGACGGGCTCAACTGGGCCGCGCTCGCCGACTGCGAGTCCGGTGGCAACCCGCAGGCCGTCAACAGCGCCGGGCCTTACTACGGGCTCTACCAGTTCTCCCAGCCCACCTGGGAGTCGGTCGGCGGCACCGGGCTGCCCACCGAGAACAGCGCGTCCGAGCAGACCTACCGCGCGCAGATCCTGTACAACCGCAGCGGTGCCGGGCAGTGGCCGGTCTGCGGCAAGTACCTCTTCACGTAGGTGACCGACGCCGCGTCGCAGCCTGCCCTGCTCGGTCCCGCCGAGATCCGTGAGATCGCGGGCCGCCTCGGCAGCCGCCCGACCAAGACGCTCGGGCAGAACTTCGTCATCGACCCCAACACGGTGCGACGCATCGTGCGCACCGCCGAGGTCCGGCCGGACGACGTCGTCCTCGAGGTCGGCCCGGGGCTCGGCTCGTTGACGCTGGGCCTGCTCCCCGAGGTCTCCTCGGTGGTCGCGGTCGAGATCGATCCGGTGCTGGCCGGCGAGCTCGAGGTGACCGTCGCGAGCCGTGCGGCGACGTACGCCCGGGTGCTCACGGTCGTCAACGCCGACGCCCTGCGGCTCACCCGGCTCGACGGCCCGCCACCCACCGCGCTGGTCGCCAACCTGCCCTACAACGTCGCGGTGCCGGTGCTGCTGCACCTGCTCGCCACCTTCCCGACGGTGCGGCGGGTGCTCGTGATGGTGCAGGCCGAGGTCGCCGACCGGCTCGCCGCGCCGCCCGGCTCCAAGGTCTACGGCGTGCCGTCGGTGAAGGCGGCGTGGTACGCGGACGTACGTCGCGCCGGCGCCGTGGGTCGCAGCGTCTTCTGGCCGGCGCCGAACGTGGACAGCGGCCTGGTCGCGATGACCCGGCGGGAGCCGCCCGCGACGACGGCATCCCGCGAGGAGGTCTTCGCGGTCGTCGACGCGGCCTTCGCCCAGCGGCGCAAGACGCTCCGCGCGGCGCTGACGGGCTGGGCCGGGTCGCCGCCCGCGGCGGAGACCGCACTGCGCGCCGCAGGCATCGATCCGGGAGCGCGGGGCGAGGCCATCGGGGTGGCCGACTTCGCCCGCCTCGCCGAGCACCGACCCGCGTCGGGTCCATAGGGTGGCGCGCATGCCGTCGGTGACCGTTCGCGCGCCGGCGAAGATCAACCTGGACCTATCGGTGGGACCGCTGCGCAGCGACGGCTTCCACGACGTGGCCACGGCCTACCACGCCGTCTCGCTCTACGACGAGGTCATCGCCACCGAGTCCGACGGGCTCGTCGTCAGCGTGAGCGCGGGCACCGGCGTGCCGGTCGAGGACGTGCCGCAGGACCCGAGCAACCTGGCGGCGGCCGCCGCGATGGCCCTGGCGCGCCATGTCGGTCGCGCGCCCGACGTCGCGCTGCACATCACCAAGGGGATCCCGGTCGCCGGGGGGATGGCAGGCGGCAGTGCCGACGCGGCTGCCGCGCTGGTCGCGTGCGACGCCTTGTGGGGCACGGCGCTGCCGCGCGCCGAGATCGCCGGGCTGGCCGCCGGACTGGGCAGCGACGTGCCATTCGCGCTGCTCGGCGGGACGGCGATGGGGACCGGGCGCGGCGAGGTGCTCGCGCCGGTGCTGGCCCGGGGGACGTTCCAGTGGGTCGTGGCCCTCGCCGACGGCGGGCTCTCGACGCCGGCGGTCTACGCCGAGTGCGACCGGCTGCGCGGTGAGACGCCGGTGCCCGAGCCGCGGGTCGGCGACGCCCTGATGGCCGCGCTGCGCGCCGGTGACGCCGACGCGCTGGGCGCCGCGCTGCGCAACGACCTGCAGGAGGCTGCCTGCACCTTGCGGCCCAAGCTGCGACAGACGCTGGAGACCGGCCGGGAGGCCGGCGCGCTGGGGGCGATCGTGTCCGGGAGCGGCCCGACGGTGGTCTTCCTGGCGCGCGGCCCGGAGCACGCCATCGACATCGCGGTGGCGCTCAGCGCGACCGGTACCTGCCGGGCGGTGAAGCGCGCGCACGGCCCGGTCGCGGGAGCCCGCGTCGTCGGGGAGGCCTGACGTGCCGCCGGCGTCCCGCAACCTCGTCAACCTGGAGACGGTCACCAAGGCCTTCGGGACGACCGTTCTGCTCGACGCCGTCTCGTTGGGTGTCGCCGAGGGTGACCGGGTCGGCGTCGTCGGCCGCAACGGCGGCGGCAAGTCCACGCTGTTGCAGGTCCTGACCCGTCGTGAGCCGGTCGACGGCGGCCGGGTGACGCACACCAGCGGGCTGCGGGTCACCGCGGTGTCGCAGGGTGACGACCTCGACCCCGCGGTCACCGTGCGCTCTCTCGTCGTCGGCCACGGCCCGGCGCACGAGTGGGCGTCCGACGCGCGGGTGCGCGACGTGCTGGCCGGGCTCTTCGGCGACCGGAAGTCGCTGGACGCGTTCCTCGACCGGCCCGTCGGGCCGATGTCCGGCGGCGAGCGGCGGCGGGTCGCGCTGGCCCGGGCCCTCGTCGGCGAGCACGACCTGCTCGTGCTCGACGAGCCGACGAACCATCTCGACGTCGAGGGCATCGACTGGCTCGCGCACCACCTGGCCGCCCGGCGCGAGGCGGTCGTGGTCGTCACGCACGACCGGTGGTTCCTCGACGAGGTCTGCTCGGTCACCTGGGAGGTGCAGGGCGGCTCGGTGCACGCCTACGAGGGCGGCTACTCGGCGTACGTCCTCGCGCGCGCCGAGCGCGACCGCCTGCAGGCGACTCTGGACGCCCGGCGCGCCAACCTGGT
The DNA here is from genome assembly GCA_963762865.1 of uncultured Actinomycetota bacterium. Taxonomy (GTDB): domain Bacteria; phylum Actinomycetota; class Actinomycetes; order JACCUZ01; family JACCUZ01; genus DATHAP01. The sequence continues at coordinate 113,890 of CAVXNC010000001.1, read as the reverse complement.
GCGCAAGGAGCTCGCCTGGCTGCGGCGGGGCCCGCCCGCGCGCACGTCCAAGCCGCGCTTCCGGGTCGACGCGGCCAACGAGCTGATCGCGCAGGAGCCGCCGGCGCGCGACGGCGTGGAGCTGATGCGCTTCGCCGGGGCGCGGCTCGGCCGCACCGTCTACGACGTCGAGGACGCCACCCTCGCCGTCGGCGACCGGGTGCTGCTCGACCACCTCACCTGGCACCTCGGCCCCGGCGACCGCATCGGCGTCGCCGGCGTCAACGGGTCCGGCAAGACGTCGCTGCTGCGGATGCTGACCGGCGACCTCTCCCCGTCGGCGGGCCGTGTCGTGCGCGGCGTCACGGTCCGGCCGGCCTACCTGTCGCAGGACGTCGTCGAGCTGGACCCGTCGCTGCGCGTCCTGGAGGCCGTCGAGGCGGTACGTCGCCAGGTCGACCTCGGCAAGGGTCGCGTGATGACTGCCAGCCAGCTCTGCGACCGCTTCGGCTTCGTCGGGACCGCGCAGTGGACACCGGTCGGTGACCTGTCCGGCGGCGAGCGGCGGCGGCTGCAGCTGCTGCGGCTGCTGATGGACGAGCCCAACGTGCTGCTGCTCGACGAGCCGACCAACGACCTCGACATCGACACCCTGACCTCCCTGGAGGACCTGCTCGACGGCTGGCCGGGGTCGCTGCTGGTCGTGTCGCACGACCGCTACTTCCTCGAGCGGGTGTGTGACCGGACGGTGGCGCTGCTCGGCGACGGCCGGCTGCGCGACCTGCCCGGCGGGGTGGACGAGTACCTGGCCCTCCGCCGCGCCGCGGTCGACTCGTCCGGCCCTCGTGGGCCCGCCTCCTCCCGGGACGAGCCCGGCCCGCGAGCGGCGTCGCCAGCCGACGCGACGCAGCTGCGGGCGGAGCGCAAGGAGCTGGCCAGGCTGGACCGGCAGCTGGAGCGGCTGCGCCGGCAGGAGGCGGCGCTGCACGACGAGATGGCGGCCGCGGCGACCGACCACGAGCAGGTGCTCGCGCTGGACGCGCGGCTGCGCGCGGTGACCGCCGAGCGGGCCGCCATGGAGGAGCAGTGGCTCGAAGTGGCCGAGCGGGTGGACGACCTGTCCGGTCCGCCCTGATCCGCGTAGCCTCGCCGCATGCGCGTCGACCTGGAGTGGGGGCCGGCCGGCGCCAAGGCCCTCGCCGAAACCTGTGACGTGCTGGTCGTCGTCGACGTCCTGAGCTTCTCCACTGCTCTCACGGTCGCCGTCGAGCGCGGCGCCAAGGTGTGGCCGCACACCGGCGGCGAGAGCGCCGGGCAGCTCGCTCGGGACATCGACGCCGTGCTTGCCGGCAACCGGTCGTCGCACGAGGGCATCACGCTCTCACCGGCCAGCCTGCAGGGTCTGCCCGCCGAGGCCCGACTCGTGCTGCCGTCGCCGAACGGGTCGTCGATCGCCTTTGCAGCGGTGAACGGGTCGCTCCCCGTGGTGGCCGGCTGCCTGCGCAACGCCCATGCCGTGGCGCGGCACCTGCGCGACGTCGAGCGGATCGGCATCGTGCCCGCTGGCGAGCAGTGGGGTGACGGGTCGCTTCGGCCGGCCTACGAGGACCTGGTCGGCGCGGGTGCCGTCATCGAGCGGCTCACCGGTGAGGAGCCGGGCGTCGAGCTGAGCCCGGAGGCCGAGGCAGCGGCCGCGGCCTTCCGGTGGCTGCGGCCGCTCGCGGAGTGCCCGTCCGGCATCGAGCTGCACGAGAAGGGCTACGCCGAGGACGTCACGATCGCCGAGCAGGTCGACTCGAGCGACGTCGTGCCGGTGCTGGTCGAGGGCCGGTTCGTCGCGGTCTGAGCCACGGCCGGGCCTACTCCTCGAACGGCACGACGAGGCGGCGAAGCAGGGTGGACAGGGTCTCCCGGTCGGCCTTGCCGAGGGCCTGGAGCAGATCGCGCTCGCGCTCCAGGAGGTCGGCGAGCGCGGCGTCGACGCGGCCCTTGCCGCGCGGGGTCAGCCGCACGTGCACGCCCCTGCGGTCCTGCGGGTCCGGCAGGCGCTGGACGAGGCCGGCGTGCTCGAGGCGGTCGATGCGGTTGGTCATCGTGCCGCTCGTGACCATCGTCTGGCTGATCAGCTGGCCGGGGGAGAGCACGTAGGGCTTGCCCTCGCGGCGCAACGCGGCCAGCACGTCGAACTCCCAGGTCTCCAGCCCGTGCGCGGCGAAGGCGGTGCGCCGCGCGCGGTCGAGGTGCCGCGCGAGCCGTGTCACCCGGCTGAGGACCTCGAGCGGCCGCACGTCGAGGTCCGGGCGCTCGCGGGCCCACGCGGCGACCAGCCGGTCCACCTCGTCCTGCACGCCCCGACCTCCTCGCGTCAGCTCACGGGATGCGTCGAGTATCCATGCAAAGATTCTTGACATCAAGATTGTACGTCGCCAAGATATCTCGACATCAAGACATCGGCGCGGGATCGACGAGGTGAGCGGCATGCACTGGGACCCGGGTGAGTACCTGCAGTTCGGCGACGAGCGCGGTCGGGCGTTCGTCGACCTGGTGGCCAGGGTCCCGGCCGAGGCGCCGCGCCGGGTGGTCGACCTGGGCTGCGGGCCGGGCAACCTGACCCGGCTGCTGTCCCGCCGCTGGCCCGATGCGGCGGTCGAGGGCATCGACTCCTCGCCGGAGATGGTCGAGCGGGCGACCTCCGACGGAGAGACCGACCGGCTGCGCTTCCGGGTCGGGGACCTGCGTGACTGGTCCCCGGAGGAGCCGGTCGACGTGCTGCTGAGCAACGCCACCCTGCAGTGGGTGCCGGGTCACCTGGACCTGCTGGAGCGGCTCGTGTCGGCGGTGCGACCGGGTGGCTGGCTCGCCTTCCAGGTGCCCGGCAACTTCGGGGAGCGCAGCCACACCGCGATCGCCGAGCTGCGCGCCGCGCCGTGCTGGCGTGAACGGCTGGCCGGCCTCGAGATCGAGCAGCCGTCGTCGGAGGACCCGGCGGTCTACCTGGAGACCCTGGTCGGCCTCGGCTGCACGGCCGACGTGTGGGAGACGACCTACCTGCAGGTGCTGAAGGGTCCGGACGCAGTTGTTCGCTGGATCAGCGGCACCGGGCTCCGGCCGGTGCTCGGTGCGCTGGACGACGCGGAGCGCGCCGACTTCGTGGCCGAGTACCGCGCCCTGGTCGCGCCCGCCTACCCGGAGCGTCCGTGGGGCACCGTGCTCCCGTACCGCCGGATCTTCGCCGTGGCCCGTCGGGGCGAGCCGTGAGCCCGGTGACCGGGTTGCACCACGTGCAGCTCGCGGCGCCGGGCGGGTCGGAGGACGTGCTCCGCGCGTTCTACGACGACCTGCTGGGCGTCCCCGAGGTGGCCAAGCCGCCGGTCCTCGCCGCCCGCGGCGGGGTGTGGTTCCGGTCGGCCGGCGTCGAGATCCACCTGGGGGTCGAGGAGGACTTCCGTCCGGCGCGCAAGGCGCACCCGGGGCTCCTCGTCGATGACCTCGACGGACTGGTGGCCCGGCTCGCCGCAGGCGGGATCGCGGTGGAGTGGGACGGCGACTTCCCGGGCTACCGCCGGTGCTACGTCACCGACCCCGTCGGCAACCGGGTCGAGCTGCTCGAGCCGGTCGCCGGGCCGCCGACCCGCTAGCGGCCCTCGGAGGTGTCCCGCAGCTCCGGCTTCGCCTCGAGGCCGGAGAGCCCGTTCCACGCGAGGTTGACCAGGTGCGCTGCCACGTCGGCCTTCTTGGGGTTGCGGGCATCGAGCCACCACTGCCCGGTGAGGGCGACCATGCCGACCAGCATCTGGGCGTACATCGGGGCGAACTTCGGCTCGAAGCCGCGCATCTTGAACTGGCTGACCATGATGTGCTCGACCTGGGTCGCGGCGTCGCTGATCAGCGAGGCGAAGGTGCCGGTCGACTGGGCCACCGGCGAGTCGCGCACCAGGATCCGGAAGCCGTCGGTCGACGACTCGACGTAGTCGAGGAGCGCGAAGGCCGCGTGCTCGAGCAGCTCGCGCGGGTGGCCCTGGCTGGTGAGGGCACCGGTGATCGAGTCGAGCAGGGCACGCATCTCGCGGTCGACCACGACTGCGTAGAGGCCCTCCTTGCCGCCGAAGTGCTCGTAGACGACCGGCTTGGAGACGCCGGCCTTCTGCGCGATCTCCTCGACGGACGTGGCGTCGAAGCCCTTCTGGGCGAAGAGCGAGCGGCCGATGTCGAGCAGCTGCTCGCGCCGCTCCTTGCCGGTCATCCGGACGGCCCGGCCGTCGCGGCGCGGCTTGCCCTGCTCGGGCAGGGTGCCGCGAGCGTCCCCCGTCGTCGCCATCAGGCGGCCCGTCGGGCGTCGAGTCGCTCCTGCTTGGGCCACCGGACGTCGTACGCCCAGCCGCACGCCTCGAAGAGCTGGATGACCCGGGCGCCGGAGTCGACCTGGCCACGCAGCACGCCGGTGCGCGCGCACGTCGGGTCGGCGTGGTGCAGGTTGTGCCACGACTCGCCCATGGACAGCACGGCCAGCCACCAGACGTTGCCTGCGCGGTCGCGGCTCTCGAACGGTCGCTCGCCCATGGCGTGGCAGATCGAGTTGATCGACCAGGTGACGTGGTGCAGCAGGCCGACGCGGACCAGGCTCGCCCAGAAGAACGCGGTCAGGGCACCGTGCCAGGACCAGGTCATCAGGCCGCCGAGCACGGGCGGGAGAGCGAGCGAGGCGAGTGCGAGGGCGGGGAAGGCCCGGCTGACCTTGACGATGTCCTTGTCGGCCAGCAGGTCGGGGGCGTACTGCCGGGCAGGGGTCTGCTCGACGTCGAAGAGCCAGCCCATGTGGGCGTACCAGAGGCCCTTGACCAGCGCGGGCACCGTCTCGCCGTAGCGCCACGGCGAGTGCGGGTCGCCCTCCTTGTCGGAGAACTTGTGGTGCTTGCGGTGGTCGGCGACCCACCGGATCGCCGGCCCCTCGATGGCCAGGCTGCCCGCGACGGCGAGACCGACCCGCAGCGGCCGCTTGGCCTTGAACGACCCGTGGGTCAGGTAGCGGTGGAAGCCGACCGTGATGCCGTGGCCCGCGACGGCGTAGAAGACGAAGGACAGCACCACGTCCGACCAGCCGAGCCAGCCGCCCCAGGCGACCGGGAGCGCCAGCAGGATCGCCACGAACGGCACGGCGACGAAGGCGATCAGCGCCACCTGCTCGAGCAGCCCCTTGCGCTCGCCGCCGAGCGTGCCCGCGGGCAGGTCGGGGGTGGGTCGGTCGGTCACGGGTGCGGTCATTCGGCGGCCTTCCGGCTCGGTTCCTCGTACCTACGCGAAGGTAACCTACGGACCCGTAACCGGTCGAACCGTCGCGCCGGCCGGGGCGGGCGGTGCGTCCCTTCCGGATCGACGTGTCGTCGTCCGGTCAGGAACACCGTGAACTGCAACGGATCCGGAAGGCACGCACCCGACCCGCAGATCCGTACCGTCTAGCCTGAGCGATCCGTCCCGGGTGGTGTAACGGCAACACAGCTGGTTTTGGTCCAGTCAGATAGGGGTTCGAGTCCTCTCCCGGGAGCTTGTGGGTTCGACGCCTGGGGATCCGGGTCCTGAACGGCGGGTATCCTCGGACCGCAAGACGTCCCGTCCGCCGCCTCGCCGAGGAGCGCTCCGCGCGTGAGCCCCGACCGACCGGCCGCCGTGGTCGTCCTCGCCGCCGGTGAGGGCACGCGGATGAAGTCGTCGATCCCGAAGGTGCTCCACGCCGTTGGCGGGCGGACCCTGGTCCACCACGCGGTCGCCGCTGCCGGAGCCCTCGACCCCGACCACCTGGTCGTCGTGGTCGGCCACGGACGCGAAGAGGTCATGGCTCACCTGGCCGAGGTCGCCCCGAAGGCCGCCGCCGTCGTCCAGGAGGACCAGCTCGGCACGGGCCACGCGACCCAGGTCGCGCTCGCGGCGCTCCCGCCCCTCGACGGCACCGTCGTGGTCACGTATGGCGACGTACCGCTGCTGACCGCCGACGTGCTGCAGGGGCTGCTCGACGCCCACGAAGTCCAGGGCAACGACGTCACCATCCTCACGGCGTACCTCGACGACCCGTCCGGCTACGGCCGCGTCCTGCGCGGCGACGACGCCGCGGTCGTCGCCGTTGTCGAGCAGAAGGACGCCACCGAGGAGCAGGCCGCGGTCCGCGAGGTCAACTCCGGCGTCTACGCGTTCGGCGCAGAGACACTGCGCGCCTGCCTCGCCCGGCTCGACACCGACAACGCGCAGGGTGAGCTCTACCTCACCGACGTGGTGGCGCACGCGGTCGCCGACAGCCGTCGCGTCGGTGCCCTCCCCGTTGCCGACACCTGGGCCGTCGAGGGCGCCAACGACCGGGTGCAGCTGGCTGCCCTGCATCGCGAGCTGAACCGCCGCACGGTGGAGCGGCTGATGCGCGCCGGTGTCGCCGTCGTCGACCCCGCGACCACCTGGGTCGATGCCGACGTCACGGTCGAGCCCGACGCGGTCCTCGAGCCCAACACCCTGTTGCGCGGCACCACCCACATCGCCGGCGGCGCCAAGGTCGGACCCAACTGCCTGCTCGTCGACACGCAGGTGGGTGCGGGCGCGGAGGTCGTCAACACGACGTCGTACGGCGCCGTGGTCGGACCGGACGCGACCGTCGGGCCCTACACCTACCTGCGCCCGGGCACCCGGCTGGGGCGCGGGGCCAAGGCGGGCGGCTTCGTCGAGATGAAGGCGGCCGACGTCGGCGACGACGCCAAGGTGCCGCACCTGTCCTACGTCGGGGACGCGACGATCGGCGAGGGCACCAACATCGGCGCCGGCACGATCTTCGCCAACTACGACGGGGTCACCAAGAGCGCCACCACGGTCGGGCGGCACTCCTTCGTCGGCAGCGACTCGGTCCTCGTCGCGCCCCTGGAGATCGCCGACGGCTCCTACGTCGCGGCCGGTTCCACGGTGACCGACCGGGTCGGCCCGGGCGAGCTGGCGGTCGCCCGGGGCACGCAGCGCAACGTCGCGGGCTGGGTTGCCCGCCGGCGGGCAGGCACACGCACAGCTCAGGCGGCACAGGCCGCTGCCGAGGCCGCGGCAGCGGATCCACGCGCGGGTGACAAGAAGGGGTCGGGCGCATGAGCTTCATCAAGACCACGGGGGAGAAGAAGCTGATGCTCTTCTCCGGCCGGGCTCACCCCGAGCTCGCCGAGGCGGTGGCGGAGGAGCTCGGCATCGAGCTGACACCGACGACTGCCTACGACTTCGCCAACGGCGAGATCTTCGTCCGCTACAAGGAGTCGGTCCGCGGCTGCGACGCCTTCGTCATCCAGAGCCACCCGTTCCCGCTGAACAAGTGGCTGATGGAGCAGTTCATCATGACCGACGCGCTCAAGCGCGCGTCGGCGAAGCGCATCACCGTGGTCACCCCGTTCTACGGGTACGCCCGGCAGGACAAGAAGCATCGTGGCCGCGAGCCGATCAGCGCGCGCCTGATGGCCGACTTCTTCAAGGCGGCCGGTGCCGACCGGCTGATGGCGGTCGACCTGCACACCGCGCAGATCCAGGGCTTCTTCGACGGCCCGGTCGACCACCTCTTCGCGCTGCCGCTGCTCGCGTCGCACGTCAACCGGCGGGTCGACCGCAAGAACGTCGCCGTGGTCTCCCCCGACTCGGGACGCCTGCGGCTCGCCGAGCGCTGGTCGGAGACCCTCGGCGGCGCGCCGATCGCGTTCATCCACAAGACCCGCGACCCGCTGGTGCCGAACGAGGCCAAGGCCAACCGGGTCGTCGGTGAGGTCGCCGGCAAGACCTGCATCCTGCAGGACGACATGATCGACACCGGCGGCACGATCACCAAGGCGGCCGAGGCGCTCTTCGAGGCCGGCGCCGCCGACGTGATCGTGGCCGCGACGCACGCCGTCCTCTCCGACCCGGCCGTCGACCGGCTGAAGAACTCCCGGATCAGCGAGATCGTCGTCACCGACACGCTGCCGATCAACGAGGAGCAGCGCTTCGACAAGCTGACCGTCCTCTCGATCGCGCCGCTCATCGCCCGCGGCATCCGCGAGGTGTTCGACGACGGCTCGGTCACCAGCCTGTTCGACGGCCACAGCTGACCAAGGGCGCCGGCGCCGGAAGGCCGGTCGACCAGCTGCTGAACACGGTGTGACGAGCGACCCAGCAGCCGGACGTACCACCGGTTTGGGCCCGGCCCGCGAGCGCGGCTAGACTGCCGCAGTTGCCCGGCGAGGGAAGCCCGGACCGCTGTCCCGACAGGGAACCTGTCCTGACAGTGGCCACAGGCCTCCGTGATCGACGCGGTGGTCTCGAGCCGCCCCGCCGTGCGCCGACCACCGCAGCACCCGAAGCCGTCCCGAGGAGTCAGTCGCCGTGTCCGAGGTCCGTATCGTCGCCGAGTCGCGCACCGAGTTCGGCAAGGGCGCCGCCCGCCGCATCCGCCGGGACGACAAGGTCCCGGCCGTCCTCTACGGGCACGGCACGGAGCCGCGGCACATCTCGCTGCCTGGCCACGAGCTGATGCTCGCCCTCAAGACCGCCAACGTGCTGCTCACCCTCGACATCGAGGGCAAGGACCAGCTCGCTCTCCCCAAGGACGTCCAGCGCGACCCGATCAAGGGCTTCCTCGAGCACGTCGACCTCGTCGTGGTCCGTCGCGGTGAGAAGGTCACGGTCGAGATCGCGATCCACGTCATCGGTGACGCCGTTCCCGAGACGCTGGTCAACCTCGACACCACGACCCTGTCGGTCGAGGCCGAGGCCACCAACATCCCGACCGGCGTCGACGTCTCGGTCGACGGCCTGGGCGTCGGTGACCAGATCCACGCCAAGGACGTCTCGCTGCCGTCCGGCGTCACCCTGGTGACCGACCCGAACGCGCTGGTCATCAACGTGACCGCCGCCCCGACCGCCGAGCAGCTCGAGGCCGAGCTCGCCGAGGCCGAGGCCGAGGTCGGCATCGTCCACGAGCCCACCGAGGAGGAGCAGGCCGCCGAGGCCGAGGCTGCCGCCGAGGGCGCTGGTGGCGAGGGCGAGTCCGCCGAGGGTGCCGAGGGCGCGTCGGCCGAGGGCGACAAGGCCGACAGCTGAGCCTGCTGCGTCCCCGCCGGTCGCGCGCCAGCGCGCCGGCGGGCGGTCAGGACGACGCCTCCGACACCGGCGCCTGGCTGGTCGTCGGCCTCGGCAACCCCGGCCCGGCCTACGCCGGCAACCGGCACAACGTCGGCTTCCAGGTCGTCGACCTGCTGGCCGGCCGCATGTCGGGGCGCTTCAAGGCCCACAAGACGCGCGCCGAGATCGTCGAGGGCCGCCTCGGCGGCTCGCGGGTGGTACTCGCCAAGCCGCGGTCCTACATGAACGACTCCGGCGGCCCGGTCTCGGCGCTCCTCGACTTCTTCAAGGTGCCCCTCGACCGGATGGTCGTCGTCCACGACGAGCTGGACCTGCCGTTCAACGGGCTGCGGCTCAAGCTCGGGGGCGGCGACAACGGTCACAACGGGCTGAAGGCGATCCGCCGCTCGCTCGGGTCCGGGGAGTTCAACCGGGTGCGCATCGGCATCGGCCGCCCGCCAGGCCGGATGGACCCGGCGACCTTCGTGCTGCGCGACTTCAGCGGCGCGGAGCGCAAGGAGCTGGACTACGAGGTCGACCGGGCCGCCGACGCCGTCGAGGCGCTGGTCACCCAGGGTCTCGAGCGGGCCCAGAACACCTTCAACACCTGACCACCCCGGTGCCATGATGGCCGCGTCGGTTCCCGCTGGCCGAGTGCGTCCTCGGCGATGGGAGGGTCCGTGGCTGCCGTCCCAGACCTGGCGCGCGGGCGCCGTTCCTTCCGCGAGGCCGCCTGGCGGGATGCCTACGAGGCACTGACCGCGGCGCACGAGGAGACCCCCCTCGGGGCTTCCGACCTCGAGCTGCTCGGGCGCGCGGCCTACATGCTCGGGCATGACGACGACTACGTGACTGCCCTCGAAGGTGCCTATCGCGCCTACCTCGAGGTCGGGGAGCACCTGCCGGCGGTCAGGTGTGCCTTCTGGATCGGGCACAGCTGGCTCTTTCGCGGACAGCTGGGCCCGGCCTCCGGCTGGTTCGCGCGAGCCCAGCGGTGGATGGACCGCGAGCAAGGCGACGTCGTCGAGCGCGGCTACGTGAAGATCTCGGAGATGCTCGAGCACCTGGTCAAGGGTGACGCACAGGGCTCGCTCGCCGTGGCGACAGAGGTGCTCGACATCGGCGAGCGGTTCGGCGACCGCGACCTGGTCGCCATCGGCATGATGGAACAGGGCCACGCCCTGGTCCGGTTGGGCCGGTCGGCCGAGGGGACGCGGCTCATCGACGAGACGATGGTGTCGGTCACGTCCGGAGAGACATCACCGATCGTCGCGGGGATCGTCTACTGCAACACGATCGCGTTCTGCCGGAGCGTCTACGAGCTGCGCCGAGTGCGGGAGTGGACCACCGCTCTGACACGGTGGTGCGCTCGGCAGCCCGACATGGTGGCCCACACGGGCGTCTGCCTGGTGCACCGAGCCGAGATCATGACGTTCGGCGGAGCCTGGGACGACGCGCTCGTGGAGCTGCGACTGCTCGGCGACGAGCTGCGGCGAGGGGCCTTGAACCAGCGGGCCGGTGGTGACGCGGCCTACCTCGAGGGGGAGGTGCACCGACTTCGAGGTGAGCTCGAGCTCGCGGAGGCGTCGTACCGGACGGCGAGCGCCCTAGGGCGCGAACCGCAGCCCGGCCTGGCCAAGGTGCGCCTCGCCCAGGGGAGATCGGACTCGGCCGCCGCGACCATCCGCCGTGCCGTGGCCGAGGCGTCCCGCGGACTGCCGCGGGTGTCACTGCTGCCGGCCTACGTGGAGATCATGCTGGCGGTGGGCGACATCGACGCCGCAGCAGGCGGCTGCCGCGAGCTGGCGGAGATCGCCGGCCGGCAGGCGAGCGAGGCGATCGACGCGATGTCGTGGCAGGCGCGGGGCGCACTCGCACTTGCCGAGGGAGACCTCACGACATCGCTCGTCGAGCTCCGCCGTGCGCTGACCGCCTGGCAGCAGCTCGAGGCACCGTACGACGCGGCGCGGTGTCGATGGCTGATCGGCCGGGCCTGCAGTCTCGTCGGTGACGACGACACGGCGGCGCTCGAGCTGGAAGCCGCGACGGAGGTCTTCGCCGGTCTGGGCGCGCAGACCGACCTCGCCGAAGTGGCCGCCCTCCTTCCCCCGCGGGCGGCTCCCCGGGTGCACGGTCTCAGCCCCCGCGAGTGCGAGGTGCTCCGTCTCGTCGCCACCGGGAAGAGCAACCGGGAGATCGCGGCGGCGCTCGTCCTGAGCGAGCACACCGTGGCCCGGCACCTTCAGAACATCTTCGCCAAGGTGGGCGTTCAGTCGCGGACCGCCGCCGGTGCCTTCGCCTACGAGCACCACCTGGTCTGACCCCGGCGCCGTGTGGTCAGGAGGCACCATCGGCAGCCGGCGAAGATGGTTGATCCGAGCGAGGCGTCGACCTCGGTGACCCACCTAGCGTGCGAAGCACCCTTTCGTCGCACCATTCGTCGCAACAGGAGGCCGAGCCATGTACGTCGTCGTGCAGCACCAGATCAAGAACCCGGACACCGCGTTCCAGCGCGGGCAGCGGCTCATCTCGGGGGACGGTGCCCCGGCAGGTGTGCAGGTCCTGCAGTTCTACCCGAGCCAGGACCAGTCGAAGGTGACGTGTCTCTGGGAGTCGGACTCCGTCCAGGCCGTCCAGGACTGGGTCGACACCACCCTCGGAGACTCCAGCGAGAACCTCTGCTACCCGGTGGCCGACGCGCAGGCGTTCGCCGAGCGGCCGCTGGGACTGCCCGCCACCCCGGTGCTCACCGGCTGACGCGTGCGTTCACGCCGCCGTCGGCGTCAGCCGGTGTTGCGGAGGCCGGCGGCGATGCCGTTGACGGTCAGCAGCAGGGCCTGGCGCACCCGCGGGTCCGGCTCCGCCGTCGCGGCGCCGGCTCGCCAGCGGCGCAGCAGGGACACCTGCAGGTAGCTGATCGGGTCCAGGTAGGCGTCGCGGACCTGGAGGGTCCGCGCCAGCAGAGGGTTGGACCCGAGCAGCGAGCCCTCGCGGGTCACGGCGAGCACCTCGCGGATCGTCACGTCGTGCTCCTGGCGCACCAGGTCGAACACGTGCCGCAGGTCCGGGTCGACCAGGGTGTCGACGTAGTGGCCGGCGATGCGCAGGTCGGTCTTGGCCAGGGTCATCGAGACGTTGGACAGGAACGTCCGGAAGAAGTGCCAGCCGTCGTACATCTCGTCGAGGGTGTCGCCGAGCCCGGCAGCGCGGACGGCGGCCAGGCCGGACCCGACACCGAACCACCCCGGCACCACCTGGCGGGACTGGGTCCAGCCGAAGACCCACGGGATCGCCCGCAGGCCGGACAGCCCGGTCCCGCTGTCCGGCCGGCGCGACGGGCGCGACCCGATGTTGAGGTCGGTCAGCAGCTCCACCGGGGTCGACTGCACGAAGTAGGCCGGCAGGTCGGGGTGCTCCACCAGCCCGCGGTAGGCGTCCTGCGCCGCCGACGACAGGCTGTCCATGACGTCGTCGTAGCGCCGGAGCGCGTCTCCGGTCGTCCGTGGCTCGCGGTGCAGCAGCGTCGCCTCGAGGGTGGCCGCGAGCGTCAGCTCGAGGTTCTCGCGGGCGAGCGCCGGCAGCGAGTACTTGTCCGAGATCACCTCGCCCTGCTCGGTCACCTTGAGCTCGCCGTCGAGGGTGCCCCACGGCTGGGCGAGGATCGCGTCGTGCGTCGGCCCGCCGCCGCGGCCGATCGTCCCGCCTCGGCCGTGGAAGAGGCGCAGGCGTACGCCGTGGGACCCGGCCACGTCGCGCAGCTGTCGCTGGGCCCGGTGGATCTCCCACTGGGACGTCGTGATCCCGGCCTCCTTGTTGGAGTCGGAGTAGCCGAGCATCACCTCCTGCACGTCGCCCCGCGCGGCCACCAGCCGCCGGTAGGACGGGTCGGAGAGCAGCTCGTCGAGCACCCGGCCGGCCTCCCGCAGCTCCCCGACCGTCTCCAGCAGCGGCACGAAGCCGATGTGCGCGACGTCGCGGTGCACGTCGACGAGCCCGGCCTCGCGCGCCAGGACCACCGCGGCCAGCACGTCGTCGGCGCCCCGGGTCATCGACACGATGTAGCTCTCGCACACCTCCGGCCCGAAGGTGTCCATCGCGTCGCGCACGGTCGTGAAGACCTCGAGCGTGCGGGCACCGGCGTCGTCGAGCTGCGCCGGTCCGGAGCCCAGCGGACGCCGGCTGGCGAGCTCGCGGCCGAGCAGCGCGAAGCGGTCGCCGCGCGGCAGGTCGGCGTAGCGCCACGACAGCTCGCCGAGCCGGTCGAAGAGCTGCGCCAGCGCGTGGTGGTGCGCGTCGGCGTGCTCGCGGACATCGAGGGTGGCAAGGTGCAGGCCGAAGGCGGCGACCACGCGGATCACCCGGTCCAGGCGGCCGGTCGCCGGCAGCTGGCCCTTGTGCTCGGCCAGCGAGTCGCGCATCACCAGCAGGTCGTCGAGGAGTGACTCGCTGCCGAGGTAGTCGCGACCCGGCCGGTGCTCGGCGCCGGCCGCGATGCGCACCCGGGTGTTCTCCAGCTTCAGCCCGATGCAGCGGCCCTTGAGCCGGTAGGGCTCGTCCGCGTTGATCCGGCGCACCCTCGGGTCCAGCTCGGGGAGCGCGGCCAGGTCCGCCTCGATGCTGGCCACCAGCGCGTCGCTCGCGCCGATCATGCGCTGCGACGACGACAGGTCCTCGAGGAGCTCGGTCACGACCTGCTGGAGGTCGCGGATGGCGTGGCCGTGCTGCAGGACCAGGACGTCACGGGTCACGTCGGGTGTGACGTTGGGGTTGCCGTCGCGGTCGCCGCCTATCCAGCTGCCGAAGCGCAGCGGCCGCGCGGTCGCCGGCAGGTCCACACCGAGGCCGGTCAGCTCGTCGGCCAGGTCCTCGAGCACGTCGCCGACGGTGTGCAGCATCAGCTCGTCGAGGTAGTAGGCGGCGTTGCGCGCCTCGTCGAGCGGCTCGGGCCGGTCGAGGCGGAGCTCGGCGGTCTGCCAGAGCAGGTCGATGACCTCGGCGAGCCGCCGGTCGATCCGCGGGTCGTCGGGAGCGTCGAGCAGCTCGGCGACCCGCCGCCGCTTCGACAGGATCGACCGGCGGGCCGCCTCGGTCGGGTGCGCCGTGAAGACCGGCCGCACGGCGAGGCGGGCCACCAGGTCGGCCACCTCGTCGGCGGGCAGTCCGGCCGCGCGGACGCGTTCGGCGGTCTGCGCCAGCCAGCCGCCCTTGAGTCGCCGCTCGTCGCGCATGGCCCGGGCCCGGTGGACCTGCTCGGTCACGTTGGCCAGGTGGAAGTAGGTCCCGAACGCCCGCACCAGCAGCGCCGCGGTCGCGGTGTCGACCCCCTCCAGGAGTGCGGCCAGGTCGCCACGGCCTGCCCCCTGCTGCGCGCCAGCCGGTACGTCGCCACGGCTGAGGTGCCGGACCTCCTCGACGAGCGCCAGGAGCTCGGGACCCTCCTGGCGCACCAGGCTCTCGCCGAGCAGGTTGCCGAGGCGGCGCACGTCGGCGCGCAACGCCGCCTGCTCGCTCTCGCGCAACGCTGCTTGCTCGCTCCCGCGAGACGCAGCCTGCTCGTCGACACCCACCACGGCTCGACGATAGGTCGCTCACGTCCGGCCCGACGCGTTTCGCCCGCGATCCGAGATGGTTGATCAGGCTGTCAGGCGAGCTCCATGGCCGGCCGCTTGCCCGTCCAGAGACACACCTCGACCCTGCTGTGGGCGCCGAGCTTGCCCATCGCGGAGCGGAGGTGGTTCTTGACGGTCTGCGGCGCGATGCCCAGCCGGCCGGCGATCTGGGTGTTGCTCAGGCCGCTGGACACCAGCTCGACGACGGCGGCCTCGCGACTCGTGAGGCGCTGCACGCCGCGGAGCTCGACGGGTGCCTCGTAGCTCGCCGCCCGTGGGACAGGCGTTGCTCCGCCCATCACTGCGGCGATCGCCGTACCGAGGTGCTGCACCGGCGCGCCCTTGAGCGCCAGTCCGCCGATTCCGGCGGTGATGGCCTCCGCTGCCTCGCGACCGGGTGCAGGTCCAGACAAGCGCCAGGACCGGGACCGGGGCGACCTGCTCGGCGATGCTGAACGTGGCGGCGAGCGGGCCGAGACCGCACAGGAGGATGTCGGGCTTGACCCGACGGGTCACCTCGACGGCGCGTCGCGGCTGATCGGCCTCGGCGACCGGCGTGCCGAACCCGTGCTCGACCAAGACGGTGCGCAGGCCGGCGACGACCAGCGGCGAAGCGTCCGCGACGACACAGCGGACGGTCGCGCGTCTCATGCTCGGTTTACCCCCCCATGGGCCCCCGTTGGTACCCGTGGGCCGATGCCTGACCCGAACGCGTTGCGTCAGTGTCACCCGAGAAAGCCGCCCTGACCAGGACAGATGCGAACTTTCACTATCCGTCTAACGGTCACGACGGGCTGTTGTTGTTCGTACTAGTACGTACTGGTCCCGGCAGTACCAACAGGGCATGGTCCGCGCGCCTCCTCACGGCGGACAGTCCGTCACACACACCGCGAAGTGGTCGCTGCAGGTCGATAGCTGCGAGTCACCGGCGCGGCCGACACTGAGGAGGTTCGATGAGACGACTGCTCATCGCGCTGCTGGCCGTGCTTGCCACGGTCCTGGGCAGCGCCACCCTGCTGGCGGGACCCGCCAGCGCCGAGGACTCCACCACGTCCTGCGCCGGCGTCCTGTCCGGCCAGGCCGGCGAGGAGAACCTGGCCGACAAGAGTCTTGTCAGCCTGGTCGACAACGGTGACGGGACCTACACGCTCACGTACTCCGTCTACGTCGACCGGGCGCCCGGCTCGTACCGCCTCCGCGACTGCATCTGGATCGACTCCGACGGCAACGGCGCCTACAACGGCGAGACGCTCGTCGGCTCGGACGAGAAGGACGTCGACTTCACCGCGGACGGGACCGGCTCGTCGGGGACGACGACCTTCACCGTCGAGGCGAGCCCGGACGACACGGTGTGCGACCGGGCAGCAGTGTCCGGAACGGATGCCTCAGCGGTCGGCTTCACCGACAAGAGCAACATCCTGTGCGTCGACATCTCGTCGCCGCCGGTCATTCCCGAGGCGTCCATCGCGATCCTGCTTCCGGTCTCGGGAGCTCTCGTCGCCGCTCGGGTTCTTCCTCTGGCGCCGCCGCGCCAGCGGTGGTCCGGCCCTCGCAGCCTGACGAGGGGTTCCGCGACCAGTGAGTCCCCCCCAGGGAGCGGGCGTCCCGACAGCTGGTGCTGTCGGGACGCCCGCGCGCGACGAGCCGGCCTGGCGACCGGCGGCTCTCGGAGCCGCTGTGGTCCTCGCCTGCGTCGTGGCCTTCCACGTCACGCTCCGCCAGCTCGGCGAGGCCCTGCTCATCGACTCGCCGCTCGCCTACCTCGGGCTGGTCCCGGGCGGGGCGGTGGTCATCGCAGCCGTCCGCGCCCGGCGACGCGTGCACGAGCCGGACATCGAGGACCGTCAGCTGGACCTGATCGTCGGCGGCCCGCTGATCGCCGTGTCCCTCGTCGGCCAGCTGGTCCTGCAGCACCGGCTCGGGGACACCTTCTGGCTGCTGCGTCTCGATCTCCTGCTGCTGCCGCTCTTCGCGGCCGGCGCGACGGCGGTCCTTCTCGGGGTGCGGACCATGTGGCGTGTCCGCTTCGGGCTCGCAATGCTGTTCCTCGCCTGGCCGATGCCCTGGTCCCGGTTGCTCTCCCTGGTCCAGGACCAGGTGGCCACGGCCACGACCTCCGCGGTCGCCGCACTGGCCGCGCCGCTGGGGCTCGCCCAGCAGGCCGCCGGTTCGGACGGCTCGCTGTTCACCGTGGACCACGGCGGGGAGGCGATCCGGCTCAGCGTCGCGAGCGCCTGTGCCGGTCTCAACGGCACGGTGAGCTACCTGGTGGTCGGGTCCCTGCTGATGGGCCTCACCCAGGGGCCGGCCAGGCGGAAGCTCTGCTGGCTGATCTGCGGTACCGCGCTCGCCTGGATGCTGAACCTGCTGCGGGTCCTGGTGCTCTTCCTCGTCGCCGGGCAGTGGGGACTCGCAGCGGCCATGGAGGTCCTGCACCCAGTGCTCGGGCTGGTGCTCAGCAACATCGGGATCGCGGTGATGCTCTGGCGGCTGCGAAGACTTCGGCCTCGCATTCGCCGGCCGGCGCGAGCCGGCGACGCCTGCAGCCACCCGGCGCCAGGTGGCACGGCGACCGGTGCCCGTCTTAGGGGCAGCTGTGCTGGTCGTGGGAGTCGTCGTCGGCGCGGGAGCGAACAGCAGGCTGGCAGCTGTTGCCGGGCTCGGCGACCCCGTTGGTGGCGCCGACGTCGCGTCGTACGCGGACCAGCCGGTGGCTCTGCCCGGCTTCTCGACTGCAGCGCTCGGCTCCATCCCGTGGGCAACCCAGTACTTCGGGTCGGCGTCCACGTGGCATCGCAGTCTGCTCTCGCTGTCGCCAGGCACCATCAGCGGCGAGCTGCTCGGGGACCGGCAGTCCGCCTCGATCCTGACGGACGTCGTCACCACGCCGAGCCTGCTGCGGATGAGGACCTACAGCATCGAGGCGTGTTACTCGTTCCACGGCTTCGACGTCCGCTCGTCCCGCGAGGTACGGCTCAGCCCGGCCGTCCGCGGCACACTGCTCTCGTACTTCGACCCGCGTGACGGCAGGGACTGGACGGCACTGCACTGGGAACGCCCGGTCACCAGTGCCGACGGTCGCACCGAGTACGAGCGCGTGGTCCTGCTGATGGTCGACACCCGACAGCGCGTCGTGCCGGTGCTCGACTCGTCCGGCGGTGTCCCTTCACCTGTCGTGAAGTCGGTCGTGACGCACAACGCCACGACCGGAGACCGCGTCGCGGCAGTCGGTCGGCTGCTGACGACGGTAGGTCGCGGGCTCGTCACCCTGCAGGACAGCCGTTCCGTCAGCAGCGACGGCGTGGTCCGGCTCCGGGCGGACGGTCCGTGAGGCTCTCGCCGGCGCGGGCCCGGGTCCGGGGAGTCCGCTCGCTGTCGCCGGATGCGATCGCCGAGCTGGCCAGCGAGTCGCTCGACCGCAGGAATCCCGGCCTGTCCGCGCAGCGCGGCTGGTCGCGCGTGCAGCGTCTGACGGTCGTCTGCGTCGGCCTTGTCCTGTTCATCGGCTTCGCCGTCGTGCCGCTCGCCACCGCGACCGTGCTGGTGGCACTCGTGACCGCCGCCCACGCCGCGGTGCTGTGGCACCGAGTCGTGCTCTTCACCGGCTCGTTGCGCAGCGTCGAGATGGAGTCGGTCAGTGACGCTGAAGCGCGCGGCTTCCCTCGACGCAACCTGCCCGTCTACACGGTGCTCGTGCCGGTCTACCGCGAGCCCACGATGGTCGGCCGGGTGCTCGAGGAGATCGACCGCATCAGTTACCCACGAAACCGTCTCGAGGTGCTTCTCCTCGTCGAGGACGACGACGAGGAGACGTTCGAAGCTCTCGTCGACCTGGACCTGCCGCCCTACGTCACGCCCGTCGGCATCGCCGTCCGCGAGCCACGGACCAAACCCAAGGCGTGCAACGTCGGCCTGATGTGCGCCCGCGGCTCGCTGGTGACGATCTACGACGCGGAGGACCGGCCGGACCCGCTGCAGCTGCGCCGCGCCGCCGTCGCCTTCAGCAGGCTGCCGCCGCACGTGGCCTGCCTGCAGGCCCGGCTGGCCTACCACAACGCCGAGCAGAACCTGCTCACCCGCTGGTTCACCAACGAGTACGACGTGTGGTTCCGGTTCTGGCTGCCCGGGCTCGTCCGGGCCGGCCACCCGATCCCGTTGGGGGGCACGTCCAACCACATCCGCCGCAAGGTGCTCGAGCGCATCGGCGCCTGGGACCCGTACAACGTGACCGAGGACGCGGATCTCGGCGTGCGGCTGGCCCGCGCGGGCTTCGGGGTGCGGGTGCTCGACAGCGTGACGCTGGAGGAGGCGAACAGCGACGTCGTCAACTGGGTCAAGCAGCGCAGTCGCTGGTACAAGGGCTATCTGCAGACCCTGCTGGTGCACACCCGCGACCCCCGTCGTCTGGTCGACGAGCTCGGCCCGCGGGGGACGGCCGGCTTCCTGCTCTTCGTCGGCGGGACGCCGCTGCTCGCGCTGCTGAACCCGGTGCTGTGGACGCTGAGCCTGTTCTACCTGCTCTCCGGCTCGTCGCAGCTGGCAGCCATCTTCCCGAGCCCGCTCTACCACCTCGAGATGCTCGTCTGGCTGGGCGGGCTCACCGGCTCGGTCTACTGCTCGCTGCTCGCGGCCCGCGAGTGCGGTCGGGCATCGCTGGCCAGGAGCCTGCTGCTGCTGCCCGCCTACTGGGTGCTGATGTCGGCGGCCGCGGCGAAGGCCGCGGTGCAGATGGTCACGGCGCCGTCGTTCTGGGAGAAGACGGTGCACGGTCTCGACCACGCCAGCCCCGCGGAGCGGCGATGACCCTGCTCCAGCTGCCGACGAGGACCCCCCAGGCGGAGGTCCCCGACCGGGGCCCTGTCGGCACCACCGGTGCGGAGCACCGTCGCCGAAGGTGGACGGAGCCGTGGGTGGTCTTCGCGACCGTCCTCACCGTCGAGCTCGTCCTCGCGCTCGTGCTGGTCGTGGGATTCGACTCGCTGATGGGTGACAGCGTCTCCCGGGTCGCCAACGCCAAGGCGGTCCTCGACGGCCGGGACCCCAAGCTCGCCGCCCTGGGTTTCGTGTGGAGCCCCCTGCCGTCGCTGCTGCTGCTGCCTCTCGTGCTGGTCGGGCGGGTCGTCCCGGGGATCATGGAAACCGGCCTCGTCATCAGCCTGCAGAGCGCGGTGGCTGCGGCGGCCGGAGCGGTCGTCGTCCGCGGCTACCTCCAGGACCTGGGTGTGGGCCAGGGCCGCGCGTTGGGGTCTGGTGGTCTCGTTCGCGGCCCACCCCTATCGTGCTGCTGTACGGCGCCAACGGCATGACCGAGGCGCTGCTCCTCCTGTGGCTTCTCGCTGCGACCAAATCGCTCGCCCGGTGGCTGCGCCACGACCACTCGACGGACCTTGCCCACGCCGGGCTCGCCCTCGCGCTCGCGTACCTCACGCGCTACGAGGCGGTCGGTGCGGTCGCGGGAGCGACCTTGCTCGTCGCGACCGTCACGGCCGTCCGCACGGCGGGTCGTCGGCGGGCCCGTGTCGATGCGGCGGTGTGCGATGTGCTGGTGGTCGCGCTGCCGGCCGTCGTAGGGGCTGTGCTGTTCGCCGTCACCAGCTTCGTCGTCGTGGGGCACCCCTTCGAGCAGCTCAGCTCGCAGTACGGCAACTCCGCCCAGCGGACGATGTACGGCGGGGAAGGTGCGCTGCCGCCGGTGCTGGACCAGATGGCGGCCTTGCAGCCGGTCGCCTGGGCGCTCGTCGTGGCAGCGGTGCTGCTCGCGCTGGTCCGACGTGACATCCGCTTCGCGGCCGCACTGGCAGTGCTCGGTGGCACCGTGGCGATCTCTGCCGGCCTGGCCCTGAGCGGGCAGACCTTCGGCTGGCTGCGGTTCCAGGTCTACGTCGTCCCGCTCGGCGTCCTCGCTGCCGGGCACCTGGCCCAGGGGCTGCCAGGGCCACTGCGCGGTCGTCGCCTGCTGCGGCTGCTCGCTCCCGTCGCGGCCACGCTCGCCGTCCTCGCGGTGGCGGTGCCCCCGTGGGTGACCGTCCCGCGGGCGGTCTCCGACGCCCGGCTCGCCCCAGAAGACGTGCCGCAGGGCGGCAGCGTGCTGGCCAGCCTCGAAGGTCGCGACGAACCGACCAGCCGGCTGGGGTGGGCAGGCACGGACCGCAGGGTCGCCGCATACCTGGACGCCCGCCACCTGCCGGAGGGCAGCGTCCTGATGGATCTGGCCTCCGGCTTCGAGATCTTCCTGGCCTCGGACCACGCCCGGCAGTTCGTGATCACGCCGGACCGGGACTTCCCCAAGCTGCTCGCCGACCCGCGGCTCGGCCGGGTCCGCTACCTGCTGGTGTCGGCGCAGGCCGGCTACGACGCGCTCACCGTCGCCCATCCGTCCCTCTACGCCGACGGCGCCGGCATCGCGACCCTCGTCAAGGAGTTCCGCAACCCTGTCGTGGAAGGCCGGGACTGGCGGCTCTACCGGGTCACGCCGAGGACCACGTCGCGGCGCTGAGGAGTCAGGGAGCGGCCGTGCGAACGGCGTCGAAGGCCAACGGGGTGGCCGTGTTGACGTCGTAGGTGGGGCTGGTGACCTGGAAGCCGAGGTTCCAGATCCCTGCCCCGGCGCCGTCCGCGGCGGCCACCCGGCGGTAGGTGTCCGTCATCGCCGTGGCCCGCGCGGCGTCGCCCATCCCCAGCTCGAAGCCGAACTCCTCGTCGATCCACGGCCGGCCCAGGGCGCCGCAGTACGTGCTCACCGCCGGCAGGGTGACCAGGCGGTCCGCGTCGGAGTAGGTGTGGATGGCGCACACGTCGCTGCCGGGCAGTGCCATGATCGCCTTCCAGTCGACGCCGGAGCCCCAGTCCAGCTGCAGCAGCCCGCCGGTGCTCCGCAGCGTCCCGGGACTGAGCGTGCCCCACAGCCTGAAGACCTTGTCGAAGAAGGTCGTGACCTGGGTCGTCGTCACACCGAGAGTGTTGTCAGACCCGTTGGGCGGCTCCACCTCGCCGGCGAAGCTCACCAGGGCGATGGTCGGGTCCGTGCCGTAGCGCACACCGCTCACCGTGTTGGTCCGGCCCGCCACCCAGGTGAGGAAGGGCGCCCAGTCGTAGGTGTAGGGGTTGATGCCGTTGCGCGCCAGCAGGTTGCGGTAGGTCGACAGGTCGAGCACCACGTGCAGGCCGCCGTCGCCGGCCGCAGCCACCAGCGCGTCCAGACGCCGCCAGCGGGTCTCGTCGTACGCCGCCGTCGCCGGACTTCCCGACGTGTCGAGCCAGTCCGTGACGCGGACCGTGTTCAGCCGGGCCTGCACGGCCAGCGTCACCGTGTCCCTCGGTCGGTCCAGCGCGCCGAGCACCGAGGCGGCGTGCAGGCGCCACACCCTCCCGTCCAGGCAGAGGGCCCGGCCGCAGGCGGTCACCCTCCCGCTCGGGGCCGGGCTGGTCGGTGCTGAGGCAGTTGGCGTCGCGGTGTCGGACGACGTCGGGCTGGCCGTGGGGCTGGGGCTCGGCGACGAGCTGGCCGTCGGACTCGCGGTGGCACTCGCCGTCGGCTTGTGCGACTTGCCACCCCCTCGAGGTGCCCGGGCGTCCGCCGGGGCGCTGGCCGTTGCCACGACCACTGTCGCCAGCAGCACGCTCGTCACGGCGGACAGCGCGGCGCGGGCCGAGGAGGAAAGGTGCACCCTGTTCCATCGACGCGACAGCACCCCTGTCTTGACCCGTCCGAGGTGGTGGTTGGTGCCCGGCACCGGGGCCGCGGACGGCGTCGGCGGAGCTGGTCGGTGGCCGGACGTAGGCTGACCGGAGCACCACGGCACCCCCGCCCGCCTCGCGGTCCGGGGTTGCTTGCGTTGCCCGCACACCCGGCCCGACACCCCGCACGCCTGCACCAGGAGAACCCGTGAGCCTGACCGGCCTGCTCGACGTCCTCGTCGAGGACGGTGGAGACCCGGCGCTGCGGGCCGCCCTGGAGGCTGCCCGCAGCGGCGCCCGGGCCGACCTCGACCTGACGGCACCGCCCGGAGTCCGGCCCTTCGCCCTGGCGGCGGTCGCCGGCCGCGCCGGCCGTCCGGTGCTGGCCGTCACGGCGACCGGCCGGGAGGCCGAGGAGCTGGCGACCGCGCTGCGCGACCTGCTGCCGGGGGACGCCGTCGTCGACTTCCCGGCCTGGGAGACGCTGCCGCACGAGCGGCTCAGCCCGCGCAGCGACACGGTCGGCCGGCGGCTCGCCGTCCTGCGCCGGCTGGCGCACCCCGATGCCGGCGACGTCGAGCACGGCCGGGTGCAGGTGGTCGTCGCGCCGGTGCGCGCCCTGCTGCAGCCGATGGTCGCCGGTCTCGGTGACCTGGCGCCGGTGGCTCTGCGGGCCGGTGACGAGGTCGACCTGGACGACCTCGTCGAGCGACTGGCCGCGGCTGCCTACACCCGCGTCGACCTCGTGGAGCGTCGCGGCGAGTTCGCCGTCCGTGGCGGGATCGTCGACGTCTTCCCCCCGACCGACGAGCACCCGCTGCGCGTCGAGCTGTGGGGCGACACCGTCGAGGAGGTCCGCTGGTTCAAGGTCTCCGACCAGCGGTCGCTCGAGGTGGCCCAGGGCGGGCTGTGGGCGCCGCCCTGCCGGGAGCTCCTGCTGACCGACGAGGTGCGCGAGCGGGCGGCCGAGCTGGCCGCGCGCATCCCCGGGCTGGCCGACGTCCTGGGCCAGCTCGCCGAGGGGATCGCCGTCGAGGGCATGGAGTCACTCGCGCCGGTCCTCGTCGACGACATGGCGCTGCTGCTCGACACCATGCCGGCCGGCACCGTCGTGGTCGTCCAGGACCCCGAGCGGGTCCGCACCCGCTCGCACGACCTGGTCGACACCAGCAAGGAGTTCCTCGAGGCCTCCTGGGCCAACGCCGCGGCGGGCGCAGCCACCCCGATCGACCTCGGCGCAGCCGCCTACCGCAGCCTCGCCGACGTGCGCGCCAGCGCGAGCGGGCTCGGGATGCCCTGGTGGTCGATGAGCCCGTTCGCCGCCGACGAGGCCGCCGACGACGAGGAGACCTCGCTCGTCGCGGCCCAGGGCGTGGAGGGCTACCGCGGTGACACCGCACGCGCCCTGGCCGACATCAAGGGCTGGCTGGGCGAGGGCTACCGGGTGGCGGTGCTGACCGAGGGTCACGGCTCGGCGCAGCGGATCACCGAGGTGCTGGCCGGCGAGGACATCGCCGCGCGGCTCGACGAGTCGCTGGACGCGGTCCCGGACGCCCACGTCGTGCACGTCGCCTGCGCGTGCCTGCCGCGCGGCTTCGTCAGCGAGACGCTGCGGCTGGCGGTGCTCACCGAGACCGACCTGATGGGTCAGGCCGGCCCGTCGACCAAGGGCATGCGACGGATGCCCAGCCGCCGCCGCGACACCGTGGACCCGCTGCAGCTGCAGGCGGGCGACTACATCGTCCACGAGCAGCACGGCGTGGGCCGCTACGTCGAGATGGTGCAGCGGACCGTGCAGGAGGCCACCCGCGAGTACCTCGTCATCGAGTACGCCCCCTCCAAGCGCGGTCAGCCCGGCGACCGGCTCTTCGTGCCGACCGACCAGCTCGACCAGGTGACCCGCTACGTCGGTGGCGAGCAGCCGTCCCTGCACCGCCTCGGCGGAGCCGACTGGCAGAAGGCCAAGGGCCGCGCGCGCAAGGCCGTCAAGGAGATCGCGGCCGAGCTGATCCGGCTCTACGCCGCGCGCACCTCGGCGCCGGGTTTCGCGTTCAGCCCGGACACCCCGTGGCAGCGCGAGCTGGAGGACGCCTTCCCCTACCACGAGACGCCCGACCAGCTCGGCGCGATCGACGAGGTCAAGGGAGACATGGAGAAGACCGTCCCGATGGACCGGATCGTCTGCGGCGACGTGGGCTACGGCAAGACCGAGATCGCCGTGCGGGCCGCCTTCAAGGCGGTGCAGGACGGCAAGCAGGTCGCCGTGCTCGTGCCGACGACGCTGCTGGTCAACCAGCACCTGTCGACCTTCGCCGAGCGCTACGCCAGCTTCCCGGTCAACGTGAGAGCCCTGTCGCGCTTCCAGAGCGACAAGGAGGCCAACCAGGTCAAGGCGGGGCTGATCGACGGGTCTGTCGACATCGTCATCGGCACGCACCGTCTGCTCTCGGCCGAGGTGCAGTTCAAGGACCTCGGCCTGGTCATCGTCGACGAGGAGCAGCGCTTCGGCGTCGAGCACAAGGAGCAGCTGAAGCACCTGCGCACCAACGTCGACGTCCTCACGATGTCGGCGACGCCGATCCCGCGGACGCTGGAGATGGCGGTGACCGGCATCCGCGAGATGTCGACGATCCTCACGCCGCCGGAGGAGCGGCACCCCGTCCTGACGTTCGTCGGTCCCTACGACGAGAAGCAGATCGCCGCGGCGGTACGTCGCGAGCTGCTGCGCGAGGGTCAGATCTTCTTCATCCACAACCGGGTCGAGTCGATCGACCGGGCCGCCGCACGGCTGCGTGACCTGGTGCCCGAGGCGCGCGTGGCCACCGCGCACGGCCAGATGAACGAGCACGCGCTCGAGCAGGTCGTCCTGGACTTCTGGGAGAAGCGCTTCGACGTCCTGGTCTGCACCACGATCGTGGAGAGCGGGCTGGACATCTCCAACGCCAACACGCTGATCCTCGAGCGTGCCGACGTCATGGGTCTCTCGCAGCTGCACCAGCTCCGCGGCCGGGTCGGCCGCAGCCGCGAGAGGGCGTACGCCTATCTGCTCTACCCGCCCGAGAAGCCGCTGACCGAGACGGCCCACGACCGGCTCGCGACCATGGCGGCCCACAGCGACCTGGGCTCCGGCATGTGGATCGCCATGAAGGACCTGGAGATCCGCGGCGCCGGCAACCTGCTCGGCGGCGAGCAGTCCGGGCACATCGCGGCCGTCGGCTTCGACCTGTACGTGCGGCTGGTGGGCGAGGCCGTCGCGGACTTCAAGGGCGAGGGCCAGGAGGCACTGCGGGACGTCAAGGTCGAGCTCCCGGTCGACGCCCACCTGCCGCACGAGTACGTCCCCGGCGAGCGGCTGCGACTGGAGGCATACCGCAAGATCGCCGCGGTCGCCTCCGACGACGACCTCGACGCGATCCGCGCCGAGCTCGAGGACCGCTACGGCGAGCTCCCCGTGCCGGTGCTCAACCTGCTCGAGGTCGCGCGGTTCCGGAGCCTGGCGCGCCGCGCCGGCCTGGGGGAGGTCGCTGTCGCCGGCCGCAACGTGCGGTTCTCGCCGGTCGAGCTGCGGGAGAGCCAGCAGCTGCGGCTGCAGCGCCTCTACCCGGGTACCGTCCTGAAGCCCGCGGTCCGTACGATCCTGGTGCCGAGACCGTCGACCGCCCGGGTCGGTGGTCGGCCGCTGGCCGACGTGGAGCTCCTCCACTGGTGCCGGGACCTGGTGGATGCGGTGCTGCTGGACCTGCCGGCCGCCGCGACGACTGCGAAGGACGCCTGACCGCAATGACGACTACCGGACACCGCCGGGTCCGCCGCGTCCTCGGGACGTCGGCTCTGGTGCTGGTCGCCACCCTCGGCCTCGCCGGCTGCGGCGGCGACTCCAGGCTCGGCGCGGCCGCCGTCGTCAACGGCAACGTGACGACGGTCGACGAGCTCCAGCAGGACACCCGCGACTACCTGAAGATCGTGCCCGGTGCCGACGCCGGAGCCGCTCAGGTCGCGATCCTGCAGCGGATCGTCATCACGGAGGTCCTCGAGGAGGTGGCCCGGCAGAACGACGTGCACGTCCGCCCCGGTCGCATCGCCGCCGAGCGGGACAACCTCTTCGAGAGCTTCAACGGTCGCCGCGGCCTGGTGCGCACCCTCGCCAACAGCCAGGACCAGCCGACGGTGCTGCCGCCCGATGACGTCGAGGACTGGGTCAAGGACCGGCTGCTCTTCAACGCGATCGCGGAGAAGATCGGCGGCGGCCCGCTCAACACCGCCGAGCCCGAGTCGCAGCAGGTCCTCGAGGAGGTCCAGAACCAGCTGTCCGAAGCCGGCGACTCCCTCGACATCGAGATCAACCCGCGCTACGGCGAGTGGGACCCGACGTCGGGGATCACTCCCCTCGTGAGCGGCGGGCTCTCCAAGACAGCGGCGGAGCTGAAGAAGTCCGGCGCGTGAGCGGGCCGGCCGTGACGGGCCGGCTGGTCCTGCTCTCGACGTCCCCTCGGGTAGCCACCGGGCTGCTCTCCGGCCAGGCGTGGCGTGAGCTGCTCGCCGCCGACCAGGTGCTCGCCGACCCGGGTCATCCGCTGGTGCCCTACCTCGCCGAGCAGGACGTGGCCGTACGTCCGGAGAGCGCCGCCGACGCACGCGCCCTGGCCGGCCGGCTGCTAGCGGCAGCGGCCGACGGCACAGCCGTGTGGCTCGTCGGTCACCACGGGGACCCGGACCTGGGACGGGCGCTCGGTGAGCTCGCCGAGAGCGGGGTGCCCGTCGCGCTCGAGATGCTGCCCGGGTCTTACGACCTGCCCGGCGCCGCGCTGCTGGATCTGGTCGCGACCATGGACCGGCTGCGGTCGCCGGGCGGTTGCCCGTGGGACGCGGAGCAGACGCACGAGTCGCTGACGACGTACCTGCTCGAGGAGACCTACGAGACCCTCGAGGCGATCGAGACCGGAGACCGCGAGCACCTCCGCGAGGAGCTCGGCGACCTGCTGCTGCAGGTCGTCTTCCACTCACGCATCGCCCAGGAGGACCCGGCCGACCCGTGGTCGGTCGACGACGTGGCGGGCGACATCGTCGCCAAGCTGGTGCGCCGCCACCCGCACGTCTTCGCGGTCACCGGGGATGGCGACGGTGCCGGAGCGGTCGAGACGGCCGCGGACGTCGAGGCGACCTGGCACGCCCGCAAGGCCGCGGAGAAGGGTCGCGGGTCCGCGGTCGAGGGCGTGCCGCCTGCTCTCCCCGCGCTGGCGCTGGCGGCCAAGCTGATGCACCGCGCCGCCTCGCACGGCGTCGAGGTGGACCCCGCGGACGACGACGGGCTCGGCTCCCGGCTGATGCTCGCGGTGGCCGAGGCGCAGGTCGCCGGCCTGGACGCCGAGGCCGAGCTGCGGGCGGCTGCCCGCCGCTACGCCGACCGGGTGCGCGCAGCAGAGGCGTGATCCCGGCAGGGCCGCGGGCATAGGGTCGCGGGGGTGAGCGACGTGACACCCACCGGACCGAGCGACACGTTCACCGCCCTCGCCGGGCAGGTGCTCGACGAGCTGCTGGAACGGCACCCCGAGGCTGCCACGGTGCTCGGCGACCACCGCTACGACGACCGGCTCGGCGACCGAAGCGAGTCCGCGCTCGATGACGAGGCACGGTGGGTGGGCCGTCGGCTGGCCGACCTGCGCGGGGTGGCCGGCGGCTCGTTGAGCCCGGCCGAGCAGGTCGACGCAGCCATCCTGGTCAACGCCCTCGAGCTGCGCCGCTTCGAGCTCGAGGAGCTGCGCGAGCACGAGTGGGACCCGCTGAGCGCCAACCCGGGCACCGCGGTCTACACCCTGCTGGCGCGCGACTTCGCGCCGCTCGGCGACCGGCTGCGGTCGGTGGCCGGCCGGCTGGCAGCCGTGCCCGGCGCCCTGGAGACCGCGCGGGCGTCCCTGGACGGCATGCCGCGCGTGCACGTCGAGACCGCGATCGGCCAGTTCACCGGCACCCGCACGCTGCTCGCGACCGAGCTCGAGCGCGCCATGGGGGAGGAGCCCGGCCTCCGCGCCGAGGTGGAGCCGGCCAGGGAGAGCGCACTGGCCGCGATCGACAGCCATCTCGACTGGCTCCGGGCGGCGCTGGACACGGCAGACCGCGACCCGCGTCTCGGGGCCGCTGCCTACGCCCGCAAGCTGGCGTTGACCCTGGACACCGCCTCGGACGCCGACGCGGTCCTGGCGCGCGCCGAGGCGGAGCTCGCCTCGATCGAGGAGCAGATCGCCGAGACCGCCGCGCGGCTGGACGACGACCCCCAGGTGGAGGGCCGGGTCCGCCGCGTCCTGGATGCGCTGGCCCGCGACGGGTCGGTCGACGACGACACGATCGTCGGGCTCTGCGAGGGCGCGCTCGCGCAGACGACGGAGTTCGTCCGGGCCAACGATCTGGTGACCGTGCACGACGACCCGGTCGAGATCATCGTGATGCCCGAGATCCACCGCGGCGTGGCAGTCGCCTACTGCAACCCGCCGGGGCCGCTCGAGAGCACCCAGCTCCCGACCTACTTCGCGGTGTCACCGACACCGTCCGACTGGTCGCCCGACCGGGTCGCGTCGTTCTTCCGCGAGTACAACGCGCACATGCTGCAGAACCTGACGGTGCACGAGGCGATGCCCGGCCACGTGCAGCAGCTCGCGCACAATGCGCGCTACTCGGCGCCGGTGCAGGTGCGCAAGGCACTGTGGAGCGGCTCGTTCGTCGAGGGCTGGGCAGTCTACGCCGAGGAGGTGATGGTCGACTCGGGCTACCGGGCCGCCGAGGGGCTCTCGGACGCGCTGCGGATGCAGCAGCTCAAGATGCAGCTGCGGATGACCATCAACGCCATCCTCGACGCCCGCGTCCACGCCCACGGCATGACCGAGGACGAGGCGATGCGGCTGATGATGGAGCGCGGGCACCAGGAGGACGGCGAGGCGGCCGGGAAGTGGCGCAGGGCGCAGCTGACCAGCGCTCAGCTCTCGACCTACTTCGTCGGCTACGTCGAGGTGCGGGACCTGGCCCGCGACCTGGCGACCGCCCGTCCGGGGTCGTCGATGCGCGAGCGCCACGACGAGATGCTGGCCCACGGCTCGCCGGCGCCGCGGCACCTGCGCACCCTGCTGGGGGTCTGACGCCGGCGACACCCCGCAGGTTGCCGGTGGGACTCTCCCGCCTGGTGGGCGTTGCGGCTGGTCACGCGGCCGCGCCGGTAGCCTGACGTGCGGGCAGCGTGGCTGTCATCGGACGACCCCCGAAGGAGCATGGCCGTGGCGAGCATCGACGCAGTCGGCGCCCGCGAGATCCTGGACTCGCGCGGCAACCCCACCGTGGAGGTCGAGGTCGCCCTCGACGACGGGACGATCGCGCGTGCAGCCGTCCCCAGCGGCGCGAGCACCGGCCAGTTCGAGGCCGTCGAGCTGCGCGACGGTGACTCGAAGCGCTACGGCGGCAAGGGGGTCGAGAAGGCCGTCATCGGCGTGCTCGACGAGATCGGCCCGGCCCTGGTCGGCCTGGAGGCCAGCGAGCAGCGACTGGTCGACCAGGCGCTGATCGACCTCGACGGCACCCCGACCAAGTCCCGGCTCGGGGCCAACGCCCTGCTGGGTGTCTCGCTGGCGGTCGCGCGCGCGGCCGCCGAGTCGGCGCAGCTGCCGCTCTTCCGCTACGTCGGCGGGCCGAACGCTCACCTGCTGCCGGTGCCGATGATGAACATCCTCAACGGGGGCGCGCACGCCGACACCGGCGTCGACGTCCAGGAGTTCATGGTGGCGCCGATCGGGGCGAGCACGTTCCGCGAGTCGCTGCAGTGGGGCGCGGAGGTCTACCACGCGCTCAAGTCGGTGCTCAAGGAGAAGGGCCTGGCGACCGGCCTGGGCGACGAGGGTGGCTTCGCTCCCGACCTGCCCAGCAACCGGGACGCGCTCGACCTCATCGGGGTCGCCGTCGAGAAGGCCGGCTTCCGGCTGGGCGAGGACATCGGCCTCGCGCTCGACGTCGCCGCCACGGAGTTCTACGACAGCTCCGGCGCGACGTACGCCTTCGAAGGTGCGAAGAAGACCTCCGAGGAGATGGCCGCGTACTACGCCGAGCTGGTGGACGCCTACCCGCTGGTGTCGATCGAGGACCCGATGAGCGAGGAGGACTGGCCCGGCTGGAAGGCCATGACGGACCAGCTCGGCGACCGGGTGCAGATCGTCGGCGACGACCTCTTCGTCACCAACCCGGAGCGGCTGCAACGCGGCATCTCGGAGTCCACCGCCAACGCGCTGCTCGTGAAGGTCAACCAGATCGGCACCCTCACCGAGACGCTGGACGCGGTCGAGATGGCGCACCGCAACGGCTACCGCTGCATGATGAGCCACCGTTCCGGCGAGACCGAGGACACGACGATCGCCGACCTCGCCGTCGCGACCGACTGCGGGCAGATCAAGACCGGCGCGCCGGCCCGGTCCGAGCGGGTGGCGAAGTACAACCAGCTGCTGCGGATCGAGGAGGAGCTCGACGACGCGGCGCGCTACGCGGGTCGCGCGGCCTTCCCCCGGCACGGCGGCTGAGGGCGCGCCGACCGGTGCCGTCCCGCCGACCCCCGACCCTTCGGGGCGCTCACGCCGGGCCCCCGTCCGAGGAGGGCGAGGCGCCGCGCGACCGGCCCAACCTCACGGGCCGGGCGGCGATGCTCGCGCTGGTCGTGTGCCTGCTGGCGATCTCGCTGGCCTACCCGCTGCGTGAGTACCTGTCGCAGCGCAGCGACATCGGGCACCTGCGCGCCGAGGTCAGCCAGCAGGAGAAGCGGGTCGCGGCCCTGGAGAAGTCGCGGGCCCGGTGGAACGACCCGGCCTACGTCGAGGCCCAGGCGCGGGAGCGGCTGCACTACGTGATGCCGGGGGAGACGTCGTACGTCGTCCTCGGTGCCGACGAGGCGCCGCCCCCCGACGGCGTCGTGCGCGAGCTGCCCGCGGAGGTCGACCGCAAGCCGTGGTTCACCGACCTCTGGCACAGCGTCGAGGCAGCCGGCAAGGAGTGACGTGACCGACCCCGCGGGTGCGGACCGGTCGAGCCCCACAGTCGCCGACCTCGCTGCTGTCGGCGAGCAGCTCGGCCGTGATCCGCGTGGTGTGCGACGGGTAGCCCATCGCTGCCCATGCGGCGCGCCGGACGTGGTCGAGACCGACCCGCGGCTGCCCGACGGCACGCCCTTCCCGACCCTCTACTACCTGACCTGTCCCAAGGCGGCCGGCGCGATCGGGACCCTCGAGGCCGGCGGGATGATGCGCGAGATGACCGAGCGGCTCGCGACCGACGCCGACCTGGCGGCTGCGTACCGCTCGGCACACGAGGGCTATCTCGCCGCGCGGGAGTCGGTCGAGGTGGTGCCCGAGATCGCCGGCGTGACCGCGGGCGGGATGCCCGACCGGGTCAAGTGCCTGCACGTGCTCGTCGCGCACTCGCTCGCCGAAGGTCCGGGCGCGAACCCGCTCGGTGACGAGGCACTGGCTGCCTTGCCCGAGTGGTGGCGGTCGGGATCCTGTGTCCGAGCAGCCGCCGGGGGCGAGGTGTGACGCGGGTCGCGGCGGTCGACTGCGGCACCAACTCGATCCGGCTGCTTGTCGCCGACGTGGACGAGGCCGAGGGAGCTCCGTTGCGCGAGGTCGACCGGCGGATGGAGATCGTCCGGCTGGGTGAAGGCGTGGACCGCACCGGGCGGCTGTCGCCCGCCGCCCTGGAGCGGACCTTCACGGCCTGCGACGCCTACGCCGAGGTGATCCGAGCGGCCGGTGCCGAGCGGGTGCGCTTCGTGGCCACGTCCGCGTCGCGCGACGTCGAGAACCGCGACGACTTCGTCGCCGGCGTGCGGGAGCGGCTCGGTGTCGAGCCGGAGGTCGTCACCGGTGACGAGGAGGCATGGCTGTCGTTCGCCGGCGCGACCCGCGAGCTGCTCGGCGGCGACGCCGCGACGCCCTTCCTGGTCGTCGACATCGGCGGCGGGTCGACCGAGCTGGTGCTCGGCGATCGCGACGTGACGGCAGCGCGCTCGGTCGACGTCGGCTGCGTGCGGATGACCGAGCGGCACCTGCACGACGACCCGCCGACCGCCGGGCAGGTGGCCGCTGCGCGCGCCGACGTGGAGGAGGCCGTGCGGGATGCCGCCCGGACCGTCCCGCTGGCCGAGGCGCGCACCCTCGTCGGCCTGGCCGGCTCGGTCACCACGGTGGCGGCCATGGCGCTCGGCCTGGCGGCGTACGACCCGGAGCGGATCCACCACTCCCGCATCTCCGCCGCCGACGTGCACGACGTGGCGCGCACGCTGCTCGCGATGACCCATGACCAGCGGGCGGCGCTGCCGTTCATGCACCCGGGACGGGTGGACGTGATCGGCGCCGGCGCCCTGGTGCTCGCCGTCGTCCTCGAGAACGTGCCGGTCGACGAGGTCCTGGTCTCCGAGCACGACATCCTCGACGGCATCGCCTTCAGCCTGGCCGTGGGACGGTAGGTAGGTGCCGAACTCGCACTGGCCGCTGCTGGACCTGCAGATCACGACCGGCGACCTCGAGCTCCGGCCGCTGGTCGAGGCCGACCTCGCCGAGGTGGTTCGGGTGATGCCGGCCGATGTGGAGCTCAACCCGCACGCGACAAGGTTCGACATCCCGGAGGGCGTGCACCGGGCCGTCGTGGTGCACATGGAGTACTGGCGGTCGTACGGCACGTGGAGCCCGCACGCGTGGCGGTTCCACCTGGCGGCGCGTCGCGACGGAGACCTGATCGGGCTGCAGGAGCTCGAGGGCAACGACTTCCCGACGCTGCGCACCGTCGACACGTCGTCCTGGCTGGTACCCGAGGTACGCGGCACTGGCATCGGCAAGGCCATGCGCCGCGCGGTGCTGAGCCTCGCGTTCGACCATCTCGGTGCCCGGGCCGCGATCACCTCGGCGTGGCACGACAACTACGCGTCGCTCGGCGTCTCGCGGTCGCTCGGCTACCGGCCGAACGGTGAGTCCTTCCTGGCGCGCGGTGACGGTGTCGACACGCTGGTCCACCTGCGCATGACGGCGGACGACTGGGCTGCCAGCGGCGGGGGCGCCGGCATCTCGGTCGAGGGTGTTGACGCCTGCCGTCCGTGGTTCGGCATCTGAGCGGTCAGTGGCCGATGCGGCGGTGCAGCCGGTAGAAGGACGGCCGGTAGCCGAGCGCGGTCCAGGCCCGCGACGACAGCAGGTTCGTCGCCCGCCAGTCGCTGACTGCGCTGGTGAAGCCGGCCTCCCGCATCCAGTCCAGGGTCGCCTCGCCGAGAGCGCGACCGGCACCGAGCCCGCGGGCGTCCGGGAAGACCGAGGCGTAGCCGAGGAAACCGGCATGCGGCGGCCGGGTCAGGCCCTGGTGCCCGGGCGACTTCACGAGGGCGCACGCGGTCGCGGCGCCGACGACCCGGCCCTCGTGCTCGACGACGACGTGGTGGTAGCCGTCGTCCTCGCCGGAGTCGAAGGACTCCTCCCACTCGGCCATGGCCTCCTCCACCGTGAAGGCCTCGCCCGCCGCGAAGGTGGGGGCCAGCAGCTGGTGGTCAGGCAGCGCGACGTCCAGCTCGGCGAGGGCCCGGACGTCCTCGCGGCGCGGCCCCCGCACCACGAGGTGCGCCGGGGGCTGCCACGGCTCGGCCGGCACCTCGCGGATGCCGTGGACGTGCGACTGGCCGAAGCCCAGCCGGAACCACGAGTCCACGAGAGCCGAGTCGTGCGCCGGCACCAGCGCGTAGTGGGCGTCCCAGCCGCGCTCCACCCAGGACGGTGCGGCCTCGGCAAAGAGGTCGCGGATCGTCTCGGCGTCGCGAACCGCGTGCCCGGCGGCCTCGACCCACAGGTTGGCGCCCCAGCCGGGCTGGTTCTCCCGGTGCCGGCCGAGCAGGTAGCCGGTCACCTCGCCGCCCTCGAGGGCGACGGCCCCGGTGGCCCCGTCCGCAAGCAGCGCCTCGACCTCGGCGCGCGCGACGGCTGGCTCCTCGAACTTCGGGTCGAAGAGCGGCTCGGCCCGACGCAGCGCAGCGTGCCGCTCCCCGAGCAGCACCCCCGCGGCCTCGGAGTCGCCCGCCTCGAAGGCCCTCGTCTGCACTCGGCTCACGGCCGAGCACCGTAGGACGCGCCGGCTCGACCGCGCCAGGGGACGCGCCGCCGCTGGTCGGTGTCGAGGCCCCAGCCGCCGTCGCGCGTCGAGTCACCCACGCCGTCGCCCACGACCTCAGGCACCAGGAAGCGCTGACCCCGTGGTGTAGCCCGGGCCACCGCGTGGAAGGGTCGGACAGTGCCCGCCGCGTCGACGGGCCGCGCGACGACGAGGAGGCCCGCCCGTGGGCGAGATGGTGACCTTTCCGAGCAACGGTGACAGCTGCGACGGCTACCTGGCCGTGCCGGACTCCGGGAGCGGCCCGGGCGTCATCGTGGTCCAGGAGTGGTGGGGCCTCGTCGACCACGTCAAGGACGTGGCCGACCGCTTCGCCGCCGAGGGCTTCGTCGCCCTCGCGCCGGACTTCTTCCACGGCGCCAAGACCGACGAGCCCGACGAGGCGCAGCGCCTGCTGATGGGCCTGGCGATGGACCGCGCCGCCAAGGACATCCAAGGTGCCGCCCAGTACCTCGACAGCCGCGGCGAGACCACCGGCAACGGCGTCGGAACGGTCGGGTTCTGCATGGGTGGCTCGCTGGCCCTGTGGAGCGGTGCGCTCGCCGACGAGGTCAAGGTCGCCGTCGGCTTCTACCCGGCGGTGCCCTGGGAGAAGATGTCGCCGACGTGGGGCAGCTACGCCAACAAGTCCGCGATGATCCACGCGTCGGAGGAGGACGGGACGTCCCGCGCCGACGGCGTACAGGCCGCCGTCAAGGGCATCCAGGAGGCCGGCGGCGACGTCGAGGTCTACGACTACCCCGGCTCGCACCACGCGTTCTTCAACGACCAGCGGCCCGAGGTGCACGACGCCGACCACAGCCAGCAGGCCTGGCGGCGCACGATCGACCTGCTCAAGTCCCGGCTCTAGCCGGCCGGGGTCGCGTGTGGGCGTGCCCGTCGCGTCCGGTCCTGACGAGGTCCGGTCGTACGCCGCCACAGCCGGTCGGCTGGGTGACCTCGAGGACGCCGTGTCCGCGTGCCGGGCCTGCCCGCGGCTGGTCGAGTGGCGCGAGCGGGTGGCCAGCGAGAAGCGCAAGGCCTTCGCGGACGAGACCTACTGGGGCCGGCCGATCCCTGGCTGGGGTGCCGAGCAACCGGCGGTTCTCATCGTCGGGCTGGCTCCTGCCGCGCACGGCGGCAACCGGACCGGCCGCATCTTCACCGGCGACCGCAGCGGCGACTGGCTCTTCGCCTCGCTGCACCGCGTCGGCCTCGCGGTGCAGGAGACCAGCACCCACGTCGGTGACGGCCAGGCCCTGATCGGCACCCGGATGCTGGCCGCTGTCCGGTGCGCGCCGCCGGACAACAAGCCGACGCCGGCCGAGCGCGACACCTGCGCGCCGTGGATGGTCCGGGAGGTCGAGCTGGTGCTGCCGGGTCTCCGGGTGGCCGTCGCGCTCGGCGCCTTCGCCTGGCAGTCGCTGCTGTCGACGCTGCA
This sequence comes from uncultured Actinomycetota bacterium, assembly GCA_963762865.1. Taxonomy (GTDB): domain Bacteria; phylum Actinomycetota; class Actinomycetes; order JACCUZ01; family JACCUZ01; genus DATHAP01. The sequence continues at coordinate 77,935 of CAVXNC010000001.1, read as the reverse complement.
GCAGCTCGGCCTCCCGGTGCCCCGGCCGCGGCCCAGGTTCGGTCACGGCGCAGAGGTGCGCATCGGCCCCCTGGTGGTCCTCGGGTCCTTCCATCCGAGCCAGCAGAACACCTTCACCGGGCGACTGACGGCACCGATGCTCGACCAGGTGCTGGGCCGCTCGGCGGATCTGGCGAAGCATCGAGGCGGGAGCGGTTCTACGCTCTGACCATGGTCAACACCGCGTCCTCTCCGGAGCGCACCCGGATCCTGGTCGTGGGTGGTGGATACGTCGGGATGTACACCGCTTTGCGTCTGCAGAAGCGGTTGAAGAAGGAGCTGAAGGCGAAGACGGTCGAGGTCATCGTCGTCGACCCGCGGTCGTACATGACCTACCAGCCCTTCCTGCCGGAGGCCGCGGCCGGCAACGTCGAGCCGCGGCACGTGGTGGTCCCGCTGCGCCGCGTCCTGGACAAGTGCGAGGTGCTCACCGGCCGGGTCGACTCGGTCGACCACGGCCGCAAGGTGGCTCGGATCCACCCGGTCCGCGGCGAGGCCTACGACCTGTCCTACGAGGTCGTCGTGCTGGCACCCGGCTCCATCGCGCGGACGCTGCCGATCCCCGGCCTCGCCGAGCTGGGCATCGGCTTCAAGCAGGTCGAGGAAGCGATCGCGCTGCGCAACACGATGCTCGAGAAGCTCGACATCGCCACCTCGGTGACCGACCACGCCGCGCGCCGTGCGTTGCTGACCTTCGTCTTCGTCGGGGGCGGCTACGCCGGTATCGAGGCTCTCGGCGAGCTCGAGGACATGACGACCTACGCGACCCGCTACTACCCCGACCTGTCCAAGGGCGACATCCGGTTCGTGCTCGTCGAGGCGTCGAACCGGATCCTGCCCGAGGTCGGTGAGGACCTCGGTCGGTACACGGTCGAGCAGCTGCGGCAGCGCAAGATCGACGTCCGGCTGGAGACGCGGCTGGAGTCCTGCGTCGGTGGTCACATCGTTCTCTCCGACGGCGAGGAGTTCGACGCGGAGACGGTCGTCTGGACGGCAGGTGTCAAGGCGAACCCGATGCTGGCTGCGACCGGGTTGCCCGTCGACGACAAGGGGCGCCTCAGGTGCCACGCGGACCTGCGCGTCGAGAACGTCGCCGACGCCTGGTCGGCCGGCGACGGCGCGGCCGTCCCGGACCTGACCGGTCCGCCGGGTGCGATCTGCAGCCCGAGTGCCCAGCACGCGGTGCGCCAGGCGAAGAGGCTCGGCGACAACATCGCCCTCGTGCTGCGCGGCCGGACCCCGGACTCCTACGCGCACAAGCACGTCGGTTCCGTGGCGTCCCTCGGGATGTACAAGGGCGTGGCCCAGGTCTACGGCGTCAAGCTGCGCGGCTGGCCCGCATGGTTCATGCACCGGACCTACCACGTGAGCCGGCTGCCGACCCTGAACCGCAAGATCCGCGTCGTCCTCGACTGGACCCTGGCATTGTTCTTCCGCCGGGACGTCGTGTCGCTGGGATCACTGCAACGGCCACGTGAAGAGTTCAGCGAGGCGTCCAGGTGAAGGTGAGGTGACGGCAGGGTGAGAACACAGACCGGGCTCGGTCGGCAGCGCCGGGCCGGCGAGAGCACGTCGGTCGCGGCGAGCCTGCTTCGCATCCTGACCCTCGTGCTCGGCACCCAGCCGCAGCTACGCCTGCGGGCGTGGGACGGCTCGACCGCTGGTGATGAGAGCTTCCCGCTCCTCGAGGTCGAGTCGCCGGACGCGGTCCGGCGACTGGCGCACGAGCCCAACGAGCTGGGCCTGGCCCGGGCGTACATCAGTGGCGACCTGCACTTCGCGGGCGACGTCTACGACATCCTGCGCGCGCTGCCGCTCGACGACGGCGACCGTCCGCACGCGCGCTCGCTGACCGTCAAGCAGCGGGCCGAGCTGACCACACTCGTGGCCCGCCTCGGCGGCATCGGCCGCGCACCTGCACCACCGCCGGAAGAGGCAGTCGTCGCCGGGCGACGCCACAGCCGGGACCGCGACCGCTCGTCGGTCACGCACCACTACGACGTCGGCAACGACTTCTACCGGCTCGTGCTCGGGGAGTCGATGGTCTACTCCTGCGCCTACTGGCGCGAGGAAGGCGCGTCCGGACCCGGCGACGGGCTCGAGGGGGCGCAGCGCGACAAGCTCGACCTGGTCTGCCGCAAGCTCGGGCTGAAGGTCGACGGCGAGCTCCAAGCGGATGCTCGACGTCGGCTGCGGGTGGGGCTCGATGCTGCTGCACGCCGCGACCACCTACGGCATCCGCGGCGTCGGCATCACGCTGTCCGAGCCGCAGGCCGCGCTGGCCCGGGAGCGGCTGGCCGGTGCCGGGGTCGCGGACCGGGTCGAGATCCGCGTCCAGGACTACCGGGACGTCGACGACGGCCCCTACGACGTCATCTCCAGCATCGGGATGGCGGAGCACGTCGGCGAGGCCGGCTACGCGGAGTACGCCCGGCGGCTGCACGGGCTCCTTGCACCCGGTGGCCGGCTGCTCAACCACCAGATCTCCCGACGGCCAGGACCCTCGCGGGCCGGCACCTCCTTCATCGAGGCCTACGTGTTCCCCGACGGCGAGCTGCTGCCCCTGGCGACGACGGTGGGCGTGCTCGAGGACGTGGGGTTCGAGGTCCGCGACGTCGAGGCGCTGCGGGAGCACTACGCCCTGACCCTGCGGAGCTGGGTCACCAACCTGCAGTCGTCGTGGGACCAGGCGGTCGCGCTGACGTCCGAGGGTCGTGCGCGGGTGTGGCAGCTCTACATGGCCGGCTCGGCGCTCTCCTTCGAGGCCAACCGGATCGGGGTCAACCAGGTCCTGGCGGTGCGGCCGGGTCCCGGCGGGGCGAGCGGCCTGCCGCGGACCCGCGACCTGCTGCTCGGCACCTGACGTGGCCCTGCTGGCGGTCACCGTCGTCGGGCACGACCGGCCGGGGATCATCGCCGAGGCCACCGGCCTGCTCGCCGCGCTGGGGGCCAACCTCGAGGACTCGTCTATGACCCGCCTCCGGGGGCACTTCGCGATGGTGCTGGTCGCCTCCGCCGACGCGGCGCCGGCCGAGGTGGAGGCTGCGCTCACGCCGCTCACCGCCGACGGGACCCTGGCGGTGACGGTCCGCCAGGTCCCCGTCGAGGCGCTCGCGGACACGGCCGGGCCCGGCTACCTGCTCTCGGTCCACGGCGGCGACCGGCCCGGGATCGTGTCGGCGGTCACGGCGGAGGTGGCCGCCTCGGGCGGCAACATCACCGACCTCACGACGCGCCTCACCGGCGACCTCTACGTCCTGGTGGCCGAGGTCGACCTGCCGCCCGGCGCGGATGCCGGCGGCCTGACCGGCCGGCTGCGGGCAGTGGGCGACGAGCTGGGGGTGCAGGTGTCCCTGCGCCCGCTCGAGCCCGACCTGCTGTGAGCGGCCCCGGCCCGGAGCTCCCGGAGGGCCGGGTCCGGCCGGTCGTGCGCGCGCCGGCGCCCGGCCTCGGGCGGCCCGCGGTCGAGGTCGACCCGAGGTCACCGGAGGTGGTGACGCTGGCCGCCGACCTGCTCGCGACCCAGCGGTCGTCGCCGGGCTGCGTCGGCCTGGCGGCACCCCAGATCGGCGTGGGCGCGCGGGTGTTCTCCCTCGACGTCACCGGCCACCCCAAGGCACGGACCAGCCACGGAACGCTCGTCCTGGTCAACCCGGTCGTCGAGTCGGCGACCCGCTGGGAGCGTGGTCGCGAGGGCTGCCTGTCGGTGCCGGACCTCACCGGCGACGTGAAGCGGGCGACCCGCCTCGTCGTGGTCGGCATGGCGCCCGGGAGCGGCGCCCCGGTACGCCTGGAGACCGACGCGTTCGAGGCGCGCGCAGTCCAGCACGAGGTCGACCACCTCGACGGGCTGCTCTTCCTCGACCGGGTTGCCGGCGCGCATGCGTTGCACGCCCGCCGCGTCTACCTCTGAGCACTACCCTCGACGTGGCGGTCCCGCCGCCCCTGTAGCCCAACTGGCCGAGGCGCCCGCCTTAAAAGCGGGGTCATATGTGGGTTCGACTCCCACCGGGGGCACCAGCGCCGGCGACGGGTGCCGGGCGATCGGGTGACATCGGGCATCTCGGGCAGGGGTTCCGGGAACGGGCGGGCCCGCCGCGCCGTTATGGTGGTCGGACGAGACATGCCACCACTGCGTGGCCAGAAGCCCTTGGAGGGACTTCTCATGGAGAGCCGGAATCCGGTCTTCGGCCGTAGCGACGCGTTCTCACGACGCGGCTACGCCACCTTCAACGAGACGCCGACGGCCTCCGCCGGCGCGCTCGAGGAGATGTACAACGCCCCAACGGCGACCGGAGTGCAAACCGGCCGGATGACGATGGACGACGTCGTCATCAAGACCGGTCTGATGTTCGCCGTGCTGGTGCCCTTCGCGGCGGTGAACTTCTTCCTGAAGAACCCCGCGCTCACCTTCGGCGGTGCGATCGCCGGCCTGGTCGTCGCTCTGATCATCTCGTTCAAGCAGTCGACCAACCCGGCTCTGATGCTCAGCTACGCCGCGCTCGAGGGCCTCTTCGTCGGCGGCATCAGCGGGGTCTACGAGGACTTCTACGACGGCATCGTCGCCCAGGCGGTGCTGGGCACGCTGGCGGTCTTCGCGGTGGCGCTGGGGGCCTACAAGAGCGGCCGGGTGCGCGCCACCCCGAAGTTCCAGCGCGGGGTCCTGATCGCCCTCGGCGGCTACCTGGTCTTCAGCCTGGTCAACCTCGGGGTCGTGCTCTTCACCGGCAACGACCTCCGCGGCGGACCGATGGGCATCTTCATCGGCCTGATCGCGATCACCATCGCTGCGGCCATGCTGATCCTGGACTTCGACTTCGCCGAGCAGGGTGTCAAGAACGGACTCCCCGAGCGCTATTCGTGGCTCGCGGCCTTCGGCCTGGTCGTCACCCTGGTCTGGCTCTACATCGAGTTCCTGCGGCTGATCGCCGCCCTGCGCGGCGACTGACCGGCTCCAGCGCCGTACGTCACGAAGGCCGTCACCCGCACCGGGTGGCGGCCTTCGTCGTCGTACCGGCGGCCGCCTCGGCGACTAGGCGAGCAGCCCGGAGCAGCGCTCGATAGCGAAGCGGACCAGGACACGGCCCTCGTCGACCATCGCGGTCCGGAACTCGTCCCAGTCGGGGTGCTCGCCGGCCAGCCGCCGGTAGTAGTCGACGAGCAGCTCGACCGACTCGGGCTGCTCGACGATCTCCGCGGTCCCCTCGACCTGGACCCAGCCGCCGTAGAAGCCGTCGCTGAAGGCACAGACGCTGACGCGCGGGTCCCGCCGCAGGTTGCGGGCCTTCGCGGTCGTCCCGGGTGTGGAGACGATGACCCGGCCCGCGGCGTCGACGCCGGCACCGACCGGGGAGAGCTGCGGGCGGCCGTCGGAGCGGAACGTCGCGAGGACGGCGCGGTGGTTGGCGCGCAGGAAGTCCCGAGCTGCCTCGGGGGTCAGGCGTGCCGCCGGGCGCCGCGCCGCAGGTCGTGCTCGTGCACGATCGCCGACGCGTGTCCGTGGGAGATGCCGTGCTCGTCGCGCAGCCAGTTGACGCGCTCCTCGAACCGCAGCAGGCCAGGGCCGTTCTCGAGGGTCTCGAACCACTGGGGGAGGTCACGACCGGTTGCCGTTGGCACCCGGTCGAGCAGCTGCTGGTGCGTGGCCTCGGAGTGGTTCAGGGACATCTGGCGCCTCCAGTGTGCCGATCAGCGGTCCATGTCACGAGCCTGCCGTACGTCCGGCGGCTCCACAACCCCGGGTCGCCAACTCCCCGGCGGCTACGCTCGCCGGCGTGCCGGACCAGCTGCCGCCCCCGCGCCCGCCGGACCTGGCCGCGTTCCGTGACGAGCTGGCGGCCGACGTGCGGCGGGTCAGCGAGCGGCTGCGGACCCTGTCGGCGACCCGTCTGGCCGCACCGCCTGGTCCGTCCCCGGACGGCGGGCCGGACCACGCGTCCCGGGCCGCGGCCGGGCGGGCCGCCGCCCAGCTGCTGGCCGACGCGGCCGCGGACCTCGAGGCGGCCGGCTCGAGCTCCGGGGCGGTAGCCCCCGAGCGCCGCACCCTGCCCGTGCTGCCCGACCTGGCCGTCGGTGACCAGGTGGCCGTCACCGGCCACGACCTGCTCGCCGCGCTGGCCGTGGCGGGCCTGCCGTCCGCGGCGGAGCAGGGTGTGCGGGACGCGGGCCGGGCGCTGGCGGACGTACGCCGTCGCCTCTGACCTGACCCCGGCTGGCGGGGGCAGGGATCAGCTGAGGCGCTGGACGACCATTGCCATGCCCTGACCCCCGCCGACGCACATGGTCTCCAGCCCGAGCTCCTTGTCCCGCGACTGCAGGCCGTTGAGCAGCGTGGTGGTGATGCGTGCGCCGGTGGAGCCGAAGGGGTGACCCAGGGCGATGGCGCCGCCGTTGACGTTGAGCCGGTCGACGTCGATGCCGAGCTCGCGGTAGGACGGGATGACCTGGGCGGCGAAGGCCTCGTTGATCTCGACCAGGTCGATGTCGTCGATGGTCAGGCCGGCCAGGGCGAGCGCCCGCCGCGAGGCCTCGACCGGGCCGAGGCCCATGACCTCGGGGGACAGGCCGGACACGCCGGTCGAGACGATCCGGGCCAGCGGGGTGATGCCGAGCTCGGCGGCTCGGGTGTCCGACATGATCACGACCGCGGCCGCGCCGTCGTTGAGCGGGCAGCAGTTGCCCGCGGTGACGGTGCCCAGCTCGCGGAAGACCGGCTGCAGGCCGGCGACGCCGTCCAGGGTCACGCCCGCGCGCGGGCCGTCGTCCCGTGACACCACCGTGCCGTCCGGCGTCGTCACCGCGGTGATCTCGCGCTCGAAGAAGCCGTCGGCGATGGCCTTCTCGGCGAGGTTCTGCGACCGCACGCCGAACTCGTCCTGGTCGGCACGGGTGATGCCCATCGACGTGGCGAGGTTCTCGGCGGTCTGCCCCATCGAGATGTAGACGTCGGGGAGCAGCCCGTCGGTGCGCGGGTCGTGCCATGCCTGGTTGCTCTTCGCGGTGGCGTCGGTGCGCGCACGGGCCTCGTCGAAGAGCGGGTTGAGGAACTCCTCGCGACCGGCGCCGGCGCCGGTGAACGCGGGGTACTGCGAGACGCACTCCACACCCGCCGAGACGAAGGCGTGGCCCTCACCGGCCTTGATGGCGTGGAACGCCATTCGCGAGGTCTGCACCGACGAGGCGCAGAACCGGTTGACGGTCGTGCCGGGCAGCGAGTCGTGGCCCAGCGCGACCGCGACCCGGCGGGCCATGTTGACGCCCTGCTTGGCCTCCGGCTCCGCACAGCCGAGCATCAGGTCGTCCAGCGTCGCCGGGTCGAGCGACGGCACCTTGTCCAGGACGGCCTGCACGATCGTGGTGGCCAGGTCGTCCGGGCGGACGTCCTTGAGGGATCCCTTGAACGCGCGCCCGATCGGCGTGCGTGCCGTGGCGACGATGACTGCCTCGGGCACGAGGTCCTCCTGACAGACCTGGGCCGGCCGGGCGCTCGCCGCCCGGACCTACTGGCCGGTAACAACGCAAGTCTAACCAACCTGCTAGCGCAGCGGGTCGTCCGACTCCGCGGAGGACAGGACCTGCTGCCCGCCGCGGCCGGGGCGATGGCGCAGGAGGGCCCAGCGGCCGCGCGGCCCCCGGTCGCGCCCGCCGACCTGGGCGCCCGCGACCTCGGTGCCCGGCTCGTCGGCTGCCTCGACGGCGGCCAGGGCGATCGGGCGTACGCCCTCACCGCGGGTCAGGTCCGGCACCCGCTCGGCCTCCTCGCCGAACCAGACGTCGAGCGATGCGCACACCGACGGGAGCAGCGCGGCGGCCGCGCTGGCGTAGCCGGCCGGCGAGGGGTGGAAGCGGTCCGGTCCGAACATCTCCTTCGGCGACGACGCGAACTCCGGGCCGAGGATGTCGCCGAGCGACACCGTCCGGCCGCCGGCCTCGACGACGACGATGGTCTGGGCGGCGGCGAGCTGCCGGCTGGACCGGCGGGCGATCCAGCGCAGCGGCTGGGCGACGGGCTCCACCGTGCCGAGGTCGGGACAGGTCCCGACGACGACCTCCGCGCCGAGCTCGCGCAGCGCCCGCACGGCGTGGTCGAGGTGGCGCACGGCCGTGGGCGGCTTGACCCGGTGGGTGACGTCGTTGGCGCCGATCATGATGACCGCGACGTCCGGGGCGTCCTCCGCGACGGCGTCGACCTGGACCGCGAGGTCGCTGCTCTTCGCGCCGACCACGGCCGGGCAGACCAGCCGGACCGGCCGGTCGGCACACTCCGCGAGCCCCGCGGCCAGCATCGCGCCGGGCGCCTGGTGGGGGATGGCCACTCCGAGACCGGCGGCGCTCGAGTCGCCCAGCAGGGCCAGCGTGATCGGCTCGGCCTCGTGGTGCGCACCGTAGAGGCCGGCGGCCGACGGGGGCTCGCCGGTCGGCTCCCCGATCGCGCGCCGCGCCAGCGCTGCCTCTGCGCGGATCAGCCCGAAGGCGCCCGCGGACAGCACGCCGAGGCCTCCGCCCCCGTACGCCGCCGCCATCGCGATCCGGCGCGCCACCCGTGCCTTCGTCACGCGCGGTCCGCCGCCAGCTTGTGCCGCAGGAAGCCTCGCACTGCCTCGCGCGCGCCGTCCCGGATCTCCGGTCCGTGGGTGAAGGCCGCCACCTCGTAGTCGACCTCGCCCAGGACGTGTGCCGTCTCCTTGGCCATCGCCGCGTCCGTGCAGAACATCGGCACCGACCAGGTCATCCGGCCGCGCATGTTCCAGATCGAGTCCCCGGTCACCAGGACTCGCGTCGGCTCGTGCAGCAGCGACACGTGGCCGGGGGTGTGACCGGGTGTGTGCAGCACCCGGAGGCCGCCGGCGACGTCGAGGACCTCGCCGTCGGTGAGCTCGGCGTCGACGGGCGTCGGTGTGCTCCCGGAGTTGTGCCGTCGCAGACGGCCGCCGAGCGTCGAGCGGTCGAGCACCGGTCCCTTGCCCTCGCGGACGTACGCCGCGTCGCGCTCGTGCACGGCGACCGACGCGCCGGTGCGGCCGCGCATGGCCGACAGGCCGCCGACGTGGTCGGGGTGCGCGTGGGTGGCGATGATCCTGGTGACGTCCGACGGGGAGACGTTCATGTGGGCCAGGCCGGCGAGCAGCCGGCGCAGCGCCCGCTTGGTCCCGGCGTCCACCAGCGTGACCTGCCCGTCGTCCTCGACGAAGGCGAAGGAGCTGACCAGGTCTCGCGGCGCGGTGGCGATGCGCCACACGCCGGGCGCGAGCTGCACGGCAGGGCTGCTGGCCACCGTCGGAATCTAGCGGACCCGGGGCGTCGGCAGCGTAGGGCGGCGGCTGAGCTGGCGTGATGTGCCTGGTCCTAGGCTTCGCGCCATGCAGTACTACGAGTCGGTGGTCGACCTGGTCGGCAACACCCCGCTGGTCAAGCTGTCCTCTGTCGCCGCCGACGTGCCGGCCACCGTGCTGGCCAAGGTGGAGTACTTCAACCCCGGCGGCTCGGTGAAGGACCGGATCGCGCTGCGGATGGTGGAGTCCGCCGAGAAGTCGGGCGCGCTCCGTCCGGGCGGCACGATCGTCGAGCCCACCTCCGGCAACACCGGCGTCGGCCTGGCGCTCGTCGCCCAGCGGCGTGGCTACCAGTGCGTCTTCGTGCTGCCCGACAAGGTGTCCCAGGACAAGATCAACGTCCTGACGGCGTACGGCGCGCGAGTCGAGGTGTGTCCCACCGCCGTGGCGCCCGAGGACCCGCGCTCGTACTACTCCGTCAGCGACCGGCTGGTCCGTGAGATCGACGGCGCCTGGAAGCCCGACCAGTACAGCAACCCCGACAACCCGCGCTCGCACTACGAGACCACCGGACCCGAGCTGTGGACGCAGACCGACGGCCGGATCACGCACTTCGTGGCCGGCGTCGGCACGGGCGGCACCATCAGCGGCACCGGGCGCTACCTCAAGGAGGTCAGCGAGGGCCGCGTGCAGGTCATCGGGGCCGACCCGGAAGGATCGGTCTACTCCGGCGGCACCGGGCGTCCCTACCTCGTCGAGGGTGTCGGCGAGGACTTCTGGCCGGACGCCTACGACCGGGACGTCGCCGACGAGATCGTGGCCGTGTCGGACCGCGAGTCCTTCGTCATGACCCGGCGGCTGGCCCGCGAGGAGGGGCTGCTGGTCGGCGGCTCCTGCGGGATGGCCGTCGTCGCCGCCCTGAAGGTCGCCGAGCGCTCCAGCGCCGACGACGTCGTCGTGGTCCTGCTGCCCGACGGCGGCCGTGGCTACCTCGGCAAGATCTTCAGCGACGACTGGATGGCGGACTACGGCTTCGTCGAGGACGCCGCCGGCGGGGTGACGGTCGGCGAGGTGATGCGGCGCAAGGGCGAGGACGTGCCGAGCCTGGTGCACGTCCACCCGTACGAGACCGTGCGCGAGGCGATCGACATCCTGCGCGAGTACGCCGTCTCGCAGATGCCCGTCGTCAAGGCCGAGCCGCCGGTGACAGCAGGTGAAGTGGTCGGGTCGGTCATCGAGAAGGAGCTGCTGGACGCGCTCTTCAGCGGACGGGCCCACCTGGCCGACCCGGTGGAGCGGCACATGTCGGAGCCGTTGCCGATCGTCGGCGCCGGCGAGCCGGTCACGGCCGCCATCGCAGCGCTCGAGAAGTCCGACGCACTGCTCGTCCACGAGGACGGCAAGCCGGCGGGCGTGCTCACCCGCCAGGACCTGCTCAGCTTCCTCGCGGCCGGCTGAGGGGCGCCCTGGTTTCTCCCAGGTCCGTCGGGTAGGACGATCACAGCACCATCCCTGCAGGACGACAGCACGACGAGACGGAGGGAACGCATGCTCGACGACGACATGACCACGACCCCTGAGGAGCACGGCCCCGCTGACGGAGGTGCCGGCACCGGCTCGGACGGCGGTGCCGATGGTGGCGCCGACGGCGGTGCCGATGGTGGCGCCGATGGTGGCGCCGACGGTGGCGCGGACGGCGGTGCCGATGGCGGCGCTGACAGTGGTGCCGATGGTGGCGCGGACAGCGGCGCCTGAGCCCTGCGCGTGACCGCTGACAGTCGTACTGCCGGGGTCGGGGCGCGCGGTGACGCGCGCCCCGCCCTGGCGCGCGCGCTGGCGGTCGACAGCCTCGACACTGCCGACTTCGCGGCCGAGACCTGGGGCCGGCGGCCGCTGCTGACGCCGGCGGCCGACCTGGGGACCGCCGGCTTCACGGACCTGTTCTCGCTCGAGGCGGTCGACGAGCTGGTCGCCCGGCGCGGCCTCCGGACCCCCTTCGTCCGGGTGGCCAAGGGCGGCTCGGTCGTGCCGGCGAGCCGCTACACCCGCTCGGGCGGGACGGGTGCGCAGGTCTCCGACCAGGTCGTCGACGACCGCCTGCTCGAGCTCTTCGCCGACGGGCACACCATCGTCCTCCAGGGCCTGCATCGGATCTGGCCGCCGCTGGTCGACTTCGCCGGGCAGCTCATGACCGACCTCGGTCACCCGGTCCAGGTCAACGCCTACATCACCCCGAGCCAGTCGCAGGGGTTCGCCGCCCACTACGACGTCCATGACGTGTTCGTGCTCCAGGTGGCCGGCGAGAAGCAGTGGCGGGTGCACGAGCCCGTCCACGAGCTGCCGCTTCGCGACCAACCCTGGACGGACCATCGCGCCGCGGTGGCCGCCCGCGCCGAGGAGACGCCGGTCGTCGACACCGCGCTCCGACCCGGTGACTCCCTCTACCTTCCGCGGGGCTTCCTGCACTCGGCGGTGGCCCTCGGCGGGGTCACCTGCCACCTCACCGTCGGGATCCACCCGGTGACCCGGCACGCCGTCCTGGCGACGCTGCTGGACCTGGCGGCCGACGACGTCGCGCTGCGCACCTCGCTGCCGCTCGGGATCGACCTGGCCGAGCCGGCCGAGGTCCAGGCGGACCTCGACGCGACCGTCGAGGCGCTGCTCACCCGCGTCCGCTCGATCACGGCGGCGGAGGTGTCGACCGCCCTCGCCGAGCGGAGCCTCGGCAGCCGCCGTGCCGCCCCGCTGGGCCCGCTCGCGCAGGCCGCCGCCCTCGACCGGCTCTCCACGGAGTCGGTGCTCGTCGTCCGCGAGCACCTCGACCACCTGGTGCGCAGCGACGAGGGCAGCGACAGCGACCTCGTGCTGGCGCTGTCCGGCCGCACCGTCCGGCTGCCCGGCGCGTGGGGCAAGGCGCTGCAGCGCCTCCTGGACGGCGCGGCCGTGCGCGTCGCGGAGCTGCCGGACCTCACAGCGGACGAGGCCATGGCCTGCGCCCGGCGACTGGTGCGCGAGGGTGTCGTCGTGGTCGACGTCACCCGGTGACCGTCGCCGACGAGGCGCCGCTGCGCTGCTCGGTGGCCAGCCGGCTGCGTGCCGACTCGATGGCCGGGACCGCGGCTCCTGCCGCGGGTTTCCTGCTCCTCGAGCAGCCCGGGGGCTGGGGACGGCAGGCGCTGACCAGCTCGCGTCTCGACCCCGACGTCGGCCGGGCGGTCTCCGGCCGGGCGATCGCCCAGGGTCTCCGGGTCCTCCTGGTCCGCCGCCCGGGTCGGCACCGGGCGCCGGACCGTCGCCGATGGGCGGTCGTGTCGTCACGACCGGGCCGGGAAGCGACCTGGTGGGGTGACTTCGGGACGGACGACGAGCTGCTGACCCTGCCCCTCGACGGCAGCTCCGGTGCCCGGTCCGAGGAACCGTTCTTCCTGGTGTGCACGCACGGGCGGCACGACACCTGCTGCGCCGTCGAGGGCCGGCCGGTCGCGGCGGCGCTGGACAAGGTGCGGCCCGGCCGCTCCTGGGAGTGCTCGCACGTCGGCGGCGACCGGTTCGCCGCCAACGTGCTGGCCATGCCGCACGGCCTGTACTACGGCCGGGTGGAGCCGGGCGAGGTCGTCGACCTGGTGGAGTCCCACGAGGCCGGCAACGTCTATCTCGACCGGCTCCGAGGGCGTACGACCACGGCGCCGGCGGCGCAGGCCGCGACGACGCACGCACGACGTGTGCTCGGGGAGATGCGCATCGAGGCACTGACCCCGGCCGGCACCATCTACCTCGGCGACGGCCGGTGGCAGGTCCGCCTTCGCCACTACCCGAGGAACCTGATCGTCACGGTCCTGGCGACGGCGGGTGAGCGGCCGGGACTGCTGACCTGCCACGCGATGCGCGAGGCGCACCCGCCGCGCTACGAGGTGGTGGACGTAACCGAGGTCGGCTGAGCCGACTCAGCCCTGAATCTCGGGACTGGCTTGAACCGGCGGACCTCCTGGGGCCAGCCGCACGCTTCCGCGATCTTGCCGGCCCACATCCTGGCAGCCTGCTCGTCGGTCACGTCCACCACGGTCAGACCGCCCAGGAACTCCTTGGTCTCGACGAAGGGCCCGTCGGTGAACGTCAGCGTGCCGCTCGTGGCGTCGGCGCTGAAGACCGGCCCGTCCTCTTCCTCCAGGCCCCCGGCGAAGACGTACGCCCCCGCGGCCTTGATCTCGTCCACGACCGCCTTCGCGAGAGGCCCGCGCCCGCGGAACCACTCCTCGGTGTGGTCACCCACCCACTGCTGGTTGAAGTAGATGAGGTACTCGGGCATGTCTGCTCCCTTGCTCGGGCGGACCCGCTGTCTGCCGTCACCATGTCAACGAACGTCGACCGGGCAATCCGACATCGTCAGGCCGAGAATGTCACGCCGGTGATCGCGGGCAAGCGGTAGCCGGGCGCGCTGCGAGGTGCGCGACGACCGGTCAGGACTCGGGCGGCTCGACCTCGGTGGGGACGTCCGGCAGCCGCCCGAACCGGCGAACCTCCTGGGGCCACCCGCACGCTTCCGCGATCTTGCCGGCCCACATCCTGGCAGCCTCCTCGTCGGCCACGTCCACCACGGTCAGACCGCCCAGGAACTCCTTGGTCTCGACGAAGGGCCCGTCGGTGAACGTCAGCGTGCCGCTCGTGGCGTCGGCGCTGAAGACCGGGCCGTCCTCCTCCAGGCCCCCGGCGAAGAGGTACTCCCCGGCGGCCTTGATCTCGTCCACGACCGCCTTCGCGAGCGGCCCGCGCCCGCGGAACCACTCCTCGGTGTGGTCCCCCACCCACTGCTGGTTGAAGTAGATGAGGTACTCGGGCATGTCTGCTCCCCTTGCTCGGGCGGACCCGGTGTCTGCCGTCACCATGTCAACGAACGTCGAACGGCCAATCCGACATCGTCAGGCCGAAAATGTCACGCCGGTGATCGCGGGCAAGCGGTAGCCGGGCGCGCTGCGAGGTGCGCGACGACCCGGTCAGGACTCGGGCAGCTCGACCTTGGTGGGGGCGTCCTGGCCGTGCGCGGCCGGGTTGTAGGCCACCTGGCAGAAGCCGTGGTTGCAGTAGCCCCTCGGGTTCTTGGCCAGGTAGCCCTGGTGGTAGTCCTCGGCGTAGTAGAACGGTCCGGCCTCGGCGGCCGGCCGGATCTCGGTCGAGATCTCGCCGAAGCCCGCCTCCTTGAGCGCCTGCTGGTAGCGCGAGCGGGAGTCCTCCGCGGCGGCCAGCTGGGAGTCGGTGGTCGGGTAGATCGCGGAGCGGTACTGCGTGCCGACGTCGTAGCCCTGCCGGTTGGGCGTCGTCGGGTCGTGGTTCTCCCAGAACGCCTTGAGCAGCACCTCGAGGTCGACCGCGGCCGGGTCGTAGACGACGAGCACTGCCTCGGTGTGCCCGGTCTGCGCCGTGCAGGTCTCCTCGTAGGTGGGGTGGGGAGTGTGCCCGCCCTGGTAGCCCGCTGCTGTCACGTGGACGCCGGGAATCTCCCAGAAGATGCGCTCCGCCCCCCAGAAGCAGCCCATGCCGAAGGTGATGACCTCGTGGCCCTCAGGCCACGGGCCCTCCAGCGGGGTGCCGAGGACGACGTGCTGCGGTGCGATGTCGAAGGGTCGCTGCTGACGGCCCGGAAGGGCGTCCTGCGCGGTGACGAGCTCGTGCTTGGACTTGCCGAAGAGCATGTGTGACCTCCTGTGCCCTTTCCAACGACGGGGTCGGTACCGGGATTCCGGCGGCGTGCTCTGCTAGGCGCGCAGCAACGGCCGCGTCAGGCAGGTCGGTCCGCCGGATCCCTTGTTGGTCTCGGCGGCGGCGTAGGTGTGCACCTCGACCCCGACGGCCTCGAGCGCGGCCCGGGTGCGGGGAGCGCCGTCGGCCGTGACGACCACGCCGGGCCGGACGGCGAGCACGTTGCAGCCCTGGGCGTCGAGCTCGTCGGGGTCGCACGCGACGGTGCGGTAGCCGCGCTCGGCGAGCATCTCGAGCAGGGGCACCGGCGCGAGCGGCTCGAAGACGACGGCCAGGTCGGGTGCGACGGGTGACACGACGCTCATCAGGTGCATCACGTAGTCGGGGCCGAGGTGGTGCGGCAGGTCGGCCCGCTCGACCGTCACACCCTCCCGGCCGAGGATCTCGCGCAGCTGCTCGTGCGCAGCGGCGTTGGTGCGGTAGCCGCGACCCACCGCCAGCGTCGACTCGTCCAGCCAGCACAGGTCGCCGCCGTCGGCGGTGGCCGGGCCGGTGAGCCGGCCGACGACGGGCACTCCGGCCTTCTCCACCTCGGCCGCGAGGAACGCCGGCTCCGGCTGCCTCACCGGCTTGCGCATCTGCAGCTCGACGGCACCCACGCCGGTGACGAACACCGGGTCGTAGGCGTAGCAGGCGTCGACCAGGCCGTCCGGTGCGTCGGCGACGACGACCTCGACGCCGAGGCCGTCGAGCAGCTCGACGAAGCCCTCGTGCTCCTCCCGCAAGCCGTCCGTGTCGGGGACGCGCCAGCCGGCCCCGGCGAAGTCGCCGGTGCCCGTCGGGCGCACCACCAGCACCCGTCGGAGGGCGGCTGACATGGAGCGGACACCGAACTCTGCGATCGTCATGATCGAGATGCTGCCACCCGCCGCGTCCTCCGGCCGGATCGCCCGGGGCGTGCCCGGTGCACACTCGCCCCCTACGCTCAGCGCATGCAGTTCGAGACCCTCGCGATCCATGCCGGCCAGGAGCCGGACCCCACCACCGGGGCAGTCGTCCCGCCGATCTACCAGGTGTCGACGTACAAGCAGGACGGCGTCGGCGGGCTCCGTGGCGGCTACGAGTACAGCCGGAGCGGCAACCCGACGCGCGCCGCGCTCGAGGAGTGCCTGGCCGCGATCGAGGGTGGACGGCGCGGGTTGGCCTTCGCGTCGGGGCTGGCCGCCGAGGACACCCTGCTGCGCTCGGTGTGCCGGCCGGGGGACCACGTCGCCATCCCGGGCGATGCGTACGGCGGGACCTACCGCCTCTTCGCGAAGGTGCTCGAGGGCTGGGGCCTGGACTACACGCCCTCCGACGGCGACAGCGTGGACGCGTACCGCGCGGCCATCCGTCCGGGCACCACCAAGGTCGTGTGGGTCGAGACCCCGACGAACCCGCTGCTCGGCATCACCGACATCGCCGCCGTGGCCGAGCTCGCCCACGACGCCGGCGCGATCCTCGTCGTGGACAACACGTTCGCGTCGCCGTACCTGCAGCAGCCCCTGTCGCTCGGGGCGGACGCCGTCGTGCACTCGACGACGAAGTACATGGGCGGCCACTCCGACGTCGTGGGTGGGGCGTTGGTGCTCGGCGACGACGAGCTCGGCGAGCAGGTCGCCTACCACCAGAACGCCATGGGCGCCGTCGCCGGCCCCTTCGACTCCTGGCTGGTCCTTCGTGGCATCAAGACGCTCGGGGTGCGCATGGACCGCCACAGCGCCAACGCCGAGCGGATCGTCGAGGTGCTGACCAACCACCCGAAGGTCATCGAGACGTACTACCCCGGGCTGCCCGAGCACCCCGGTCACGAGGTCGCCGCGAAGCAGATGAAGTCGTTCGGCGGGATGGTGTCCTTCCGGGTGGCCGGCGGCGAGGACGAGGCGCTCGCGGTGTGCGGGCGCACCGAGGTGTTCATCCTCGGCGAGTCCCTCGGCGGCGTGGAGTCGCTCATCGAGCACCCTGGCCGGATGACGCACGCGTCGGTAGCGGGGTCGCCGCTCGAGGTGCCCGGCGACCTGGTGCGGCTGTCGGTCGGCATCGAGTCGGTGGACGACCTGGTCGAGGACCTGACCCGGGCACTCGGCTAGGTGTCGCGCACCGTCGTCTGCGTCGACGTCGGGTCGACCTTCACGAAGGCAGCGCACGTCGAGCTCGGCAGCGGCCTGCTGCTCGGCACGGCGTCGCACCCGACCACGATCGGCACCGACGTGATGGACGGTGTCGACGAGTGCCGGGCGCTGCTCGGTGCCGGCGACGACGTCGAGGTGCTCGCCTGCAGCAGCGCCGGGGGCGGTCTGCGGCTGGCCGTCGTCGGCTACGAGCGCGAGGTGACAGCCGAGGCGGGCCACCGGGTCGGGCTGTCGGCCGGGTCGCGCGTGGTGCACGTCGCGTCGGGCCGGCTCACCCCCGACGACGTCTCCGCGGTCGAGGCGGCCGACCCGGACGTACTCCTGCTCGTCGGTGGGACCGACGGCGGCAACGCCGAGGTGCTGACGCACAACGCGGGGGTGCTCGCCGGCGCCACGATCGACGTACCGATCGTGCTCGCCGGCAACGTGGACCTGCGCGACGAGCTCGCAGACCTGTTGCGCGGCAACGGGAAGCCGGTCGTCGCGACCGACAACGTGCTGCCCGTCATCGGCCGGCTCGACCCGCAGCCCGCGCGCGCGGCGATCAGGGACGTCTTCATCCGCCACGTCATCGGCGGCAAGGGGCTCTCGCGCCGGGCCGACTTCCCGGCGCTGGTCCGCGCGGCGACGCCGGACGCCGTGCTCTCCGGTGTCGAGGTGCTCGCCGACGGGGCGGACGGCGTGCCGGGCGTCGGTGACGTCCTCGTCGTCGACGTCGGCGGTGCGACGACGGACGTCTACTCGGTGGTGACGCCGCAGGGCGAGGACGCGGTGCTCCGGCGCGAGGTCGTCGAGGTGATGTGGCGCAGCCGCACCGTCGAAGGTGACCTCGGGATGCGGTGGAGCGCCGTCGGTGTCGTCGATGCGGCCGCCGCCGAGCGGCTCGTCTCCGGTGACGAGGAACGTTCGCTGCGTACGTCGGCAGAGCGCCGTGCCCGCGACACCGGCTTCCTCCCGGCCGACGACGCGGAGCGCGCAGTCGACGCCCGGCTGGCCGAGCTGGCCGTGACCGTCGCGCTCCGCCGGCACGGCCGGGGCGGCAAGGACCTGCGCGAGGTCGTGCTGGTGGTCGGGTCGGGCGGCGTGCTTCGCCATGCCGACCACGCGACACGCACCGCGGTGCTGCGACCCGCGACCGCCGACCTGGCCGGCGGCTGGCCGGTGCCCGAGGGTGCGCGCACCGTCGTCGACAGCGACTACGTGCTCGCCGCCGCCGGACTCCTCAGCGCCGACCACCCCGGCACCGCCGCGCGTCTGGTGCGGCAGCTCGCCGACCGATGAGTCCGGCCCGGCCCGACGGTCTGACGGGCAGCGCACCAACCAACTGGACCTGAGGAGCACGGGATGACCACCACCGACCAGGCGACCGACGCGCAGGGCTCCGGCAGGTACGTCGAGGTCAACGGGATCAACCTGTGGGTCGCGACCTACGGGTCCGGCAGCCCGCTGGTCCTGCTGCACGGCGGACTGATGTCCGGGGAGACGTTCGGCCCGGTGCTCCCCGCGCTGTCCGAACGGCACCAGGTCATCGTTGTGGACCTGCAGGGCCACGGCCGCACCGCGGACATCGACCGGCCGATCGACGTGCGGCTGATGGCCGACGACATCGCCGCTCTGATCGACCACCTGGCCTTGGACAGGCCGGACGTCGTCGGCTACTCCCTCGGCGGCGGCGTGGCGATGATGACCGCGATCCACCACCCCGACAAGGTCGGTCGCCTGGTGTCGGCCTCGGCCAACATCCGCCGGGATGCGATCTACCCGGAGATGCTGGCGCAGCAGGGCCAGGTCAACGCGGCTGCCGCCGAGTTCCTGAAGGGGACACCGATGTACGAGCTCTACGAGCGCGTGGCCCCGAGGCCCGAGGACTTCCCTCGGCTGCTGGACAAGATCGGCGAGTCGATGTCGCGCGACTTCGACCTCACCGAGGAGGTCCGCGGGCTGCAGGTGCCGACGCTGGTCGTCGCCGCCGACGCCGACATGGCGCCGCCCAGCCACTACGTCGAGGTCTTCGCGCTCCTCGACGGCGGGCAGCGCGACGGCGGGTGGACGGGGGAGGGCCGGCCCAAGGGCGGTCACGCCCTCGCGATCATCCCCGGCACGACCCACTACGACCTCGGCGTCTCGCCGCTCTTCGCTGCGGTCGTCCTCGACTTCCTCGAGGAGCAGCCTGCCTGAGCGGAGCAGGTCAGCCGGTGGTGCCGGCGGCCGGTTCGGGCGATGCCGTCGAGGGCCGGTGGCGCGTCTCGGTGGACAACAAGGCCATGACCAGCGCGGCCGCCATGATGCCGGCGGTCACCCCCCACGCGGCCGAGAAGGAGTAGCTGTCGGCCAGCCAGCCGGCGAGCAGCGGCCCCACGACGGCGCCCACGTCGCCGGCCATCTGGAAGGCGGCCACCACCGTGCCTCCTCGACCGGACACCACGTCGCCGACGGTTGCGCTCGGGGCCACCGTGAGGAAGGCCGATGCGACACCGAAGACCGCCATCGAGACGGCGTAGACGCCCAGCGACTCGTGGACGGCGAGGGCGCCGAGGCTGAGCATGCCGAGGGCGGCGCCGGCGATCATGCCGGGGCGGCGGCCGACCCGGTCGGTGAAGTTGCCGACCAGCAGGAGCGCGCCGGCCTGCGTGGCGGCGGAGACCAGCAGGCCGATGCCGGTCCACGTCCCGGACGCGCCGATCCCCTCGGTGACGAAGAGCGGGATGAGCGAGGACCGCACGCCGTAGAGCGCCCACCCGTTGCCCAGGCTCGCGGTGAGGGCGGCCCGGTAGCCGGAGACGCGCAAGGCGGCACCGAGCGTCGTGTGGTCCTCGGGAGAGGTCGCGTCGACCCGGTCGTGCAGCGACGTGCGGCTGAGGAAGAGCATGCCGATCCCGCCCGCGACGGCCAGCGTCGCGGCGTACACGAAGAACGGCGCGCGCAGCGAGATGTCGGTCAGCGGGCCGCCGATCGCCGGGCCGGCGATCGCACCGAGGAGGAAACCGGTCTGCCACATGCTCATTGCCCGGCCGCGCTGGTCGGCATCGACGACCCGCAGCAGCAGCGAGATGGCCGACACCGTGAACATCGCCGAGCCGACGCCGCCCACGCCGCGCAGCAGGAGCAGCTGGGTGTAGGACTGCGCGAGGCCCGCGAGCGCGCTGCTGACCGCCACGATGCCGATGCCGGTCGCGAGGACGACGCGCTCGCCGACCCGGTTGACCAGACGGCCGCTGGCCAGTGCCGAGACCAGGCGCATGAACGCGAACGCGGAGATGACGGCCCCGGCCGCGGTCCGGCCCACCCCGAAGTCGCGCGCGAAGACCGGGATGGCCGGGGCCACCACGCCGAACCCCACCGCCACGGCGAACGCCACGGCGGTGAGCACCGTCACCTCTCGGGGCAACGAGCCGAAGAACCGTGACATCGGGCACAGGCTATTCGTGGGGGCCGGACCGGGCTCGGCGGGGACGGGGGGCCGCGTGACCTGCGGGGACACGGGGTCGTTGGGAGGGCGGGGCGACGGTCCCCGACACACCGGGTGCTGTCCGTTTTGCGGTGATTCGGTACGGTCGTCTCCCGTTCCCTGCCCATCCACCGGGGGGCGCGTCGGGGGCCGCGGTCAGCGCGGGCGTACGTCCGGTGGCGCTCGAAGGAGCAATGCGCGTGTCCAGCACAACGCCCGGCCGCCGTGGCCGGCACCGCCGCCGGGGGCGCCCCGCCCGGGCCGCCGAGGCAGCCGTCCCGCTCGCCGTGGGCGGCACCGTCGCCGCCGTGGCCCTGCTCGGGCCGCTCACCAGCGCCGCCCTGCGCGACGGGACCGGTCGTCCGGGGAGCAGCGCCGGGGCGACCTCGCACGGGTCCGACGGCCCGAGCCGCACCACGCTGCTGAGCTTCCCCGAGTCGGCCCAGCCGACGACGGAGGCCAGCGCGGTCCCCACCGCCGAGCCCGACTCTGCCAGCGCTGCCGGTGCGGCTGGCGTCGGCTCCGGTGCCGGTGGCAGCGGGTCGGCCGGCGGCACTGCGACCTCGCCGAGATCGGGTTCGGTCACCGCCTCGGGCGGGTCGACCGGCGACTCGTCGGCCCAGCCGACCTCCCAGCCGACCGGCGACCCCACTGTCAGCGCGACGTCCGAGCCCACGGCGTCGACCGAGCCGACCGCGCCGACCGAGCCGACCGACGACCCGTCGCATGGGCCGACGCTGCCGCTCCCGCCGCTGCCGTCGGTGACCATCTCGCTGCCGGGTCTCTGAGCGGCGCCGTCGCGCGCGCCCAGGCAACGCCGGCCTGGACGCACGGACGCCCCGCCCGGCAGGTGCCGGACGGGGCGTCGTGTCGTCTGTCCCGGAGGACCGACCAGCCGTGCGGCTGGGTCAGTCGTCCCAAGGACCGTAGTCGTCCTCGACCATGACGGTCTCCTCTCCCACCGGACCACCGGCCAGGCAACCCGACCCGTGCGGGTGGGGTGCGGCTGCTCGGCCGGCCATAGCCGGCTCCGCCTCGGGGGCCCTTTGTGCTGGGCGCAACGCTGCGCCGTGAACGGACCGGGCACGCCGAACGTGGCGTGCTCCGGGCAACCTCTGGGTGGGTTGCTGCTCACCAGTGTACTCGGCAGGTCGGACCGTCGGCCTGAGGGCTTCCGCGCGGGGCCCGGCCGTCAACCTCTGGCCGTCACCACCGGTCGGCGTCGGCAGGCGGCGGCTGCGGGTCGGGCGCGAGCCCGGACAGGTCGGTCTCCCAGCCGACCGCGCCGCCGATGCCGCCGCTGCCGCCCTTGTCGCCCTGCCCGACCCGCCTGACCTGCAGGCGGCCGTCGGTCGTGGCCACCAGCAGGTCGCCGTGGGGGGACCAGTCGGCCCACTGGACGCCGGGCAGCGGCTCGTCGTCGAGCCGGTAGTCCGGCGGCCCGTAGCGCCGCGCGTCGCCGGAGCGGTAGGCGGCCAGCGCACCGCGCACCGACAGGACCTCCTGCCCGGCCGGCCGGGGCCGCTGCATGACGATGTGCGGGGCGCGGCGGATCTCCCACACGTCGGCCGGGTCGTAGGGCGGGGAGGCCGGCGACTCGACCCAGCCGGCCCGGCGCTCCGCGGCGTACGTCACCGGACGGACCCAGCCCAAGCCGTAGCGCTCCCGGAGGGCAGCGGGATCGCCCTCGTCCGGGTCACCGACCTCCCACACCGACCGGTCGTCACGGAACTCCGCGCCGAGGGTCCAGGTGCCGCCGGTGCCCCACGCAGCCAGGGCGCGGGCCCAGGGCAGCCGGGACACGGCGACGTACGTGCCGCCGGCGGCCCACCTGGCCGGACCGCCGAGCGCGAAGTAGGACAGCCATCGTCCGTCCGGTGAGAGCGCGCAGCGCTGCGGGTAGACCGTCGCCCGCAGCCAGGAGCCCGGCTCGTACGTCGGCTCCGCCCCGACCGTCCAGCGGCCGAGCTGGCACCAGCTGCTCGGTCCGCGGCGGATGACGGCGACCACCGGAACGTCACGGGCCGAGACGCCGAAGAGCCGCGGGGCGGTCACCCGGCCCGACGGCCCCGGCGCCCGCCGGACCGTCGCGAGAGGTAGTCGCTGACGACGTACTGCCCGAGGCGACGCGGGTCGGGCTGCAGGACCCGTCCGCCGTTGCGGCGCGCGAGCTCCTGCATGAAACCGAGCAGCCGCGGGTCGTCGTCGAGGGCGAAGACGTTGAGTGCCGCGCCGCGTCGGGTCATCCGGTCGACCTCGGCCACGGTGAGCTCGATCGTCTCCGGCTCCGGCGGCCAGGCGAACCACGGCTGCCCGCCCGGGAGCAGGTGCGCGGTGGGCTCGCCGTCGGTCACCACGAGCACCACCGGCTCGGCCTGCGGGTGCTCGTCGAGGAAGCGGCCGGCGAGGATCAGCGCGTGCTGCAGGTTGGTGCCCTGCACGTAGTCGGCGTCCATCTCGGCGAGCTCGGTGGCCGACAGCGTCCGGGCGAACGACGAGAAGCCGATGATGGTGAGCGCGTCCTGCGGGAACTGCCCGCTGACCAGTGAGTGCAGCGCCAGCGCGGTCGCCTTCGCCGCGCCCCAGGTGTCGCGCAGCACCATCGAGTAGGAGAGGTCGACGAGCAGGCACACGGCTGCCGACGTGCGCCGGTCGGTCTCGGCCACCTCGAAGTCGTCTGTCCGCAGCCGGATGCCGCGGCGGGTGACGTCAGGGCCGATCGAGGCCCGCCCGGCCCGCACCGCGTTGGTGAGAGTGCGCACGACGTCGAGCGGCTGCTCGTCGCCGAACTGCCACTGGCGACTCGCGCCGGTGACCTCACCGGCCTGGCCGGCGTCGTTCACGTCATGGCCGCCTCGCGCCGTCGCGTGCAGGTCGGCGAAGACCTTGCGCAGCGCGGTCTGCCCGAGCCGCCGGATCGCCTTCGCGGTCAGCTGCAGCCGGCCGCCCGGTCCGGTTGACGTAGCCCTGCTCCTCGAGCTCGCGCTCCAGCCGCCGCAGCTCACTGAGGTCGTCGGCGGCCCGGCGGCCGAGCGCGCGGCGCACCGCCTCCTCGTCGACGTCCTCCAGGCTGGCGCCGGGGTAGTCCTGGCCGACCGCCGCCTCGAGCTCCTCGAGGTCGGCGAGGTCCTGCACCGCGCTCGTCGCGTCACCCGCGCCGAGCGGCTGCTCGCCGCGAACCCGCTCCCGGCCGCTCCAGTCCAGGTCCGGTCGCCGGCTGCGCAGCGCCTCGCCGAGCTGGGACATCTGGCTGGCCAGGTCCATGTCCTCGAGCGCGCCGGCCATCAGGGCGGCCAGCTCGTCGCGCTGCTGCGGCGTGAGCGACTGCATCATCCGCTCGGCCGCGGCGGCCCGGCGGGCGAGCAGGTCGACCAGCTCCTCGAGGTCGCGCGGGTCCTCCGGGAACATGTCGCCGTACGCCGCCATGAACTCGTCGAACTGCTCCTGGGTGTGCTCACCCCGGGCATCAGCCGCCAGCATCTCGTTGAGGCCGGCCAGCATGTCCTTGATGCGCTGCATGGCCGCCGGGTCGGGATTCTCGAGAGCCTGCTTCATGCCCCGGAACTGGGTGTCGAGCACCTCGCGGCGCAGCAGGTCCTTCACCTGCTCGAAGGTCTGCGCGGCCTCCGGCGACCGCCAGTCGTAGGAGTCCAGCTGGCGCACGGCGCGGGCCGGGTCCGACGGCAGCGCGTCGAGGGTGGCCTCGCGGAAGCGCGCGTCGTCGGAGGGGTCCGGGAAGAGCGCCGACCGCTCCTGCCCGACCGCGGTGTCGATCAGGCGGCGCACCTCCTGCAGGGTGCCGTCCAGCCGGCCGCTCTCGCGCAGCCGCTTCCGCTGCTCGCGCAGCCGCCGGAGCATGTCGTCGAGACCGCGCGGGCCGTCGCCGTCCATGCCCTGGCGCAGGAGCCGGCGCAGGGCGTCGCGCGGCGTGGAGCCGGTGAGCACGTCGTCACCGAGGCGGTCCAGGGCGCGCCGCACGTCGTAGGGCGGGGCGAGCGGGTCTGGCCCCTCGTGCCAGCTGCCGTACCGGTAGCCCCGCGGCCGCGTCATCGTCGACCCCCTCGGCTCACGAGGCCTCGTACCGGATGCCGCCGTCGGTGCTGTCGTCCTTGCTGATCCGCCGGTTGAGGAAGAGGCCCTCGAGGGCGAACTCCAGCCCGCTCGCGGCGAGCTCGGGGGTCTCGGCCCCCTCGTCGACGCCCAGCCGCTCGAGCACGTGCGCCAGCCCGGGGAGCGGACCGACCTGCTCCAGCAGTCGCCGCCCCGGCACGAGGTCGCCGCTGTTCACGGCCAGGCCCTCGTCGAACTTCTCGATCAGCGGGCGCAGGTCGGAGGCACCGAGGTGCGCGCGGAAGGTCTCCACCGTCGACCGCCGGAGCAGGTGTGCCAGCACCTCGAGCTCGCGGCCCTCCTCGTCGACCTCGAACTCGACCTTGCCGCGCAGGGTCGCCACCGTCGCGGGCAGGTCGCAGACCCGCGCGACGGCGGGCCGCTCGCCGGTCAGTGCCGACCGGCGCAACGCGGACGCCGCCACCGTCTCGGCGGCTGCGATGCCGAAGCGCGCCGAGACCCCTGAGCGCTGGTCGACCGACGACGACTCGCGCACGTTGCGGGCGAAACGCGCGGCCACCTCGAGGAGGAAGTCCGGCACCAGCGCGCCCAGGTGCGACTCCTGCCGGATGACGTCGACCTCGTCCTCGAGCAGGTCGGGGTAGTGGGTGCGGATCTCGGCGCCGAAGCGGTCCTTGAGCGGAGTGATGATCCGGCCGCGGTTCGTGTAGTCCTCGGGGTTCGCGCTGGCCACCAGCAGCACGTCGAGCGGCAGCCGCAGGTTGTAGCCGCGGATCTGGATGTCGCGCTCCTCCAGGACGTTGAGCAGCGACACCTGGATCCGCTCGGCGAGGTCGGGTAGCTCGTTGATCGCGAAGATGCCGCGGTTGCTGCGCGGGACCAGGCCGTAGTGCACCGTCTCGGGGTCGCCCAGCGTGCGGCCCTCGGCGACCTTGACCGGGTCGATGTCGCCGATCAGGTCACCCACGCTGGTGTCCGGGGTGGCCAGCTTCTCGGCGTACCGCTCGCTGCGGTGGCGCCACCCGACAGGCAGTGCGTCGCCGAGCTCGGCGTGCAGCCGCCGGCAGCGCGCGCAGACCGGGGCCTCCGGGTGGTCGTTGATCTCGCAGCCGTCGACCACCGGCGTCCACTCGTCCAGCAGCGACACCAGGGTGCGGATCAGCCGGGTCTTGCCCTGTCCGCGCTCGCCGAGCAGCACCAGGTCGTGGCCGGCCAGCAGGGCCCGCTCCAGCGCCGGCAGCACCGTCTCGTCGAAGCCGACGATGCCCTCGAAGCGCGGCGCGCCGGAGGCCAGGCTGGCCACCAGGTTGTCGCGGATCTCCTGCTTGACGGACTTCGGTGCGTGCCCCGAGGCCCGCAGCTCGCCCAGGGTCCTCGGTCGCTGCATGGTCCCGACCGTACGTCCGGCCGCAGCCGAAACCCAGAGCCGATTCCGGCCACCCCGCGCCCCGATTGTGCGATGACACACCGGACACGCCGACGAACTGGTGTGTCGGCGCACATTCGGTCGTCAGGATGGGGGAGTGCGTGGTGCGGGCGTGGGAGCGGGCGGCGGCGAGGTGCGGTGCGGCGACGGGCTCGGCGAGGACGCCGACCTGCTGGCCGCGGCCGAGCGGGCCGTCGCGGCGGCGCTGCCGGCGCTGGGCGGGGCACCACCGGACCTGGCCGCGATCTTCGCGTGCTCGCCGGACCCCGACCATGCCGAGGCGGCCCTGCTGCGGGCCGCAACCCTCACCGGCGCGCGTGTCGTGGTCGGCTGCAACGCGCCGGGCGTCATCGGCGGCGGCCGGGCGGTCGAGCACGCCTCGGCCGTCAGCGTCCTGGTCGCCGCCCTGCCCGGCGCGCACCTGCGGTCCTTCCACCTGGAGGTGCTGCGCACGTCGGAGTCGATCGCAGTCCTCGGTCTGCCTCCGCAGCTGCCGGACGACACCGCTGCGCTGCTGCTGGCCGATCCGTACTCCTTCCCGGTCGACTCGTTCGTCGAGCAGACGGTCGAGGTCCTGCCGGGCCTCGCGGTCAGCGGCGGGCTCGCCGCCGGGCCCACCGGCGCGGGCTCGACGCGGCTGCTCGTCGACGGTCGCGTGCACGACCGCGGCGCCGTCGGGGTGACCTTCGGCGGCCGGTACGCCGCCACAGCCCTGGTCAGCCACGGCTGCCGACCCGTGGGGCCGGTCATGACGGTGACGGCCGCGGAGGGGAACGAGCTGCACGGGCTCGCCGGTGTCCCCGCGACGGTCAAGCTGGAGGCACTCGTCGCGGCCCTGCCCCCGGAGGAGCAGGCGATGGTGACCGGCGGCCTGCTGCTCGGTGTCGCGATGGACGAGTACGCCGACGAGCACGCGCCTGGCGGCTTCCTGGTGCGCGGTGTGGTCGGGGCGGACCCGGCGCGCGGCTCTCTGGTGGTGGGCGACGTCATCCCGGTCGGTCGGACCGTGCAGTTCCAGGTCCGGGACGCGGCCACGGCCGCCGACGACCTGCGCTCGGTGCTCCTGCGCGCCTATCCGGGCGACGCCGTCCTGCCCGCCGGCGCCCTGCTCTTCTCCTGCACCGGCCGCGGCGCCGACTTCTTCCCCCGGTCCGACCACGACGCCAGCGCGGTGCGAGCCGCGTGGGGCCGGCCGGCCGTCGCGGGTTTCCTCGCCGCAGGCGAGATCGGACCGGTCGCGGGACGCACCCACCTGCACAGCATGGCCGCGTCCCTGTTCGCCTTCGACCGGCTCGCCTTCGACCGCCTCGTGAGCGCCGCCCCGGACCTGCCAGACTGACGCGCATGGCCACCCTGCCGGTCTCGATCGAGGACGTGAAGGCGGCCCGCGCACTGCTCGAGGGAGTCATCCGTGACACCCCGGTCCAGGGGTCGCGACCGCTCTCGGAACGGGTCGGCGGTCCGGTCTGGCTCAAGTGCGAGAACCTCCAGCGGGCCGGCTCCTTCAAGATCCGCGGCGCCTACACCCGCATCGCCCGCCTCACCCCGGAGGAGTCGGCGCGCGGTGTGGTCGCGGCCAGTGCCGGCAACCACGCGCAGGGCGTCGCCCTGGCGGCGTCGCTGCGCGGCATCGCGTCGACGGTCTTCATGCCGGAGGGCGCGCCGATCCCGAAGGTGCAGGCGACCAAGGCGTACGGCGCCACGGTGCAGTTCCACGGGCACTCGGTGGACGATGCCCTGACGGCGGCGAAGGCCTTCTCGGAGGAGACCGGAGCCGTCCTGGTCCACCCGTTCGACCATCCGGACATCGTGGCCGGGCAGGGCACGGTGGGGCTGGAGATCCTCGAGCAGGTCCCGGACGTACGCACCGTCGTGGTGTGCACCGGTGGCGGTGGGCTGCTCGCCGGCATCGCGCTCGCGGTCAAGTCGACCCGGCCCGACGTGCGGGTGGTCGGCGTGCAGGCCGAGCGGGCCGCCGCCTTCCCCGCCTCGCTCGCGGCCGGGCAACCCGTGGTCCTCGACCGGATGTCGACGATGGCCGACGGCATCGCGGTCGGCTGTCCCGGGCCGGTGCCCTTCGAGATCGTTCAGAAGTACGTCGACGAGGTGCTCACCGTCTCCGAGGAGTCGATATCGCGCGCCCTGCTGCTCTGCCTGGAGCGGGCCAAGCTGGTCGTCGAGCCGGCCGGTGCCGCCGGGGTCGCCGCTGTGCTGGACGACCCGCGGGCCTTCGAGCCGCCGGTTGCCGTGGTGCTCTCCGGCGGCAACATCGACCCGCTGCTGCTGATGCGCGTGCTGCGCCACGGGCTCGCGGTCGCCGGGCGGTTCCTGTCGTTCCGGATCCGCATCAGCGACTCGCCGGGTGCCCTCGTCGAGCTGCTCGCCGAGGTCGCCGCGGCGGGCGCCAGCGTGCTCGAGGTGGAGCACGTGCGCACCGACCCTCGGCTGCGGGTCGACGAGGTCGAGGTGCGGCTGCAGCTCGAGACCCGCGGCGAGGAGCACTGCGACGACGTGCTCGCCCGGCTGCGCGCCGCCGGCTACCCGCTCGTGTTCGGCTGACGGCGGCACTTGACGAACGCCAAACGCGATGTATCGTGTTCTTAACGCGATGTATCGCGTTACACCAGAAGACTCCTCGGCGATGAGAAATCGGGTCGAGATCTGTCAGACCTCACGACGAGGATGACCCCCATGCGCGTGACGCTGTGTGACCACTCGGGAGAAGCAGATGACTGACGCCATCGTGGCCGAGGGACTGACCAAGTCCTTCGGCGACGTCCATGCACTGACCGGGCTCGACCTGCGGGTCCCCGAGGGCACGATCCTCGGCCTGCTGGGTCCCAACGGGGCCGGCAAGACGACCTGCGTGCGCATCCTGAGCACCCTGATGAAGCCGGACGCCGGCCGGGCGACGGTGTCCGGCCTGGACGTCGTCACCGATGCGCGGGCGTTGCGGCGGATCATCGGGCTGTCCGGGCAGTACGCCGCGGTCGACGAGCACCTGACCGGCTTCGAGAACCTCGACATGGTCGGCCGGCTCTACCACCTGGGCCGGTCGGAGAGCCGGACCCGGGCCAGGGAGCTGCTGGAGACCTTCGACCTCGTCGACGCGGGCGACCGGGTCGTCAAGGGCTACTCCGGAGGGCTGCGCCGCCGGCTGGACCTGGCCGCCGCCCTGGTCGCCCGCCCACCGGTGCTCTTCCTCGACGAGCCGACGACCGGGCTCGACCCGCGCAGCCGCCTCGGGATGTGGGACGTCATCGCCCAGCTGGTCAGGCACGGCACGACCCTGCTGCTGACCACGCAGTACCTCGAGGAGGCCGACCGCCTCGCCGACAAGATCGCCGTCATCGACCACGGCCGGGTCATCGCCGAGGGAACGTCCGACCAGCTCAAGGCACAGGTCGGCGGTGAGCGACTGGAGCTCGTCGTGGTCGACGCGGGCAGGTTGGACGAGGCGTGCCGCGTCCTTGCACCCCTCGGCGCCGGCGAGCCGAAGGTCGAGCGACGGGCCCGTCGCGTGACGGTGCCCGTCGACGGCGGCTCGGGCACCCTGATCGCCGCGCTGCGCGAGCTCGACGCGGTCGGCATCGCGCTGCACGACGTCGCCCTGCGCCGGCCGACCCTGGACGACGTCTTCCTGTCGCTGACCGGCCGCCCGGTGGACGTGGACACCACCACCGACACCGACGACAGCAGCGACCCGGACGTCGATCTCGAGCAGGAGAAGGAGGTGGCGGCCCGATGAGCGCCCTCACCCAGGCCGCCAGCGACGCGTCGGTCATCACCAAGCGCAACCTGATCAAGATCAAGCGGGTGCCGGACCTGGTGGTCTGGACCACCATGATGCCGATCATGTTCGTGCTGCTGTTCGCCTACGTCTTCGGCGGCGCGATCGACGTCCCAGGCGTCGGCTACCGGGAGTTCCTGATCGCCGGGATCTTCGTCCAGACCGTCGTGTTCGGCGCGACGTTCACCGGATACAGCGTCGCCGAGGACCTGCAGAAGGGGATCATCGACCGATTCCGTTCCCTGCCGATGGCGCCGTCGGCGGTGCTGTTCGGCCGCACGATCTCCGACGTGGCGACCAACGTGATCAGCCTGGCCATCATGTCGCTGACCGGGCTCATCGTGGGCTGGCGGGTCCACACGTCGATCCTGGAGGCGATCGCCGCCTACCTGCTGATCCTGGCCTTCGCCTACGCGATCTCCTGGGTCACGGCGTACGTCGCCCTGCTCGTCCGGATCCCGGAGGTCGTCAACAACGCGTGCTTCGTCGTCATCTTCCCGCTGACCTACGTCGCCAACACGTTCGTGCCCAGCGACACCCTGCCCGCCCCGCTCGAGACGTTCGCCAACTGGAACCCGATCTCGTCGGTCACCCAGGCCGCTCGCGAGCTGTTCGGCAACACCAGTGCGCAGATGCCGCCGGCGGACGTCTGGCCGATGCAGCACCCGGTGACCTACTCCATCATCTGGATCGGCATCATCCTGGCGGTCTTCATCCCGCTGTCCACCCGCCAGTACGGCCGGACCGCCGGTCGCACCTGACGTGCCTCGACGAGCGAGAGCCGCCGACCTGCGGGTCGGCGGCTCTGTTCGTGGCGTCAGCCCGCGAACGGCTCGGTGTCGAGGATCTCGACGGGCACGGTGTTGCCGTTCGGCGCGGTGTAGGTGGTCGACTCGCCCTTGTGCCGGCCGTTGATGGCCTCACCGAGCGGTGACTTCTCGGAGTAGACCTCGACGCCGTCGCCGGCGACCTCGCGGGAGCCGAGCAGGAAGCGCATCTGCTCGCCACCGACCTTCGCCGTGACGATCGTCCCGGGCGCGACGACACCTGAGGGGGCCTTGGGCGCCTCGCCGACCTGCGCGGACTCGAGCAGCTGCTGCAGCTGGCGGATCCGGGCCTCGCGCTTGCCCTGCTCCTCCTTGGCCGCGTGGTAGCCGCCGTTCTCCCGGAGGTCCCCCTCCTCGCGGGCCTGCTCGATCCGCCGCGAGATCTCCGTGCGGCCATCGCCGGAGAGGAAGTCGAGCTCCTCCTTGAGACGGTCGTACGCCTCCTGGGTCAGCCAGGTGACGTTCTCGGTGGTCTCGGTCACGGCGTACTCCTACGGAAATCGCTGGGACGTGCTTGGGTGCGTCCCCGGCCGCGTCGGGCGTCGGGGGAGTCCTCGAGGCTAACAATGCACCCCGGTGGCGCGTCCAACCAGCGCCTCTCCAACAGTGCCCCTCCACCCAGCGCCTTTGGGCGACCTAGCCGGTCAGGCACCCGACGACGGTGGCCGAGACCGCCCGGTCGCGTGTGCGCACCGGGATCCAGCGCTCGGGCCGGCGCGGCCCCAGGCCCACCCGGGCGACCCCGACCACCTCCCGGGTGCGGTCGACCGCCTGCACGGTGCAGGTCGCCCGACCGTCGGTGCCGGCCGTGAGGCGGACCCGGACCTGCATGCGCTCCGCGGAGTCGATGCGGAAGCCGGTGACCTCCGCCCGGGGGCCGCTGTCGGTCGCGCCGAGGGCCGCCCAGACCACCCAGGCGATGAACGCGGTGGCGAGCACGACGACGACCGCGACAGCACCTGGTCGCGGCCGGCGGGTCGCGTCGCCGTAGCGACCGTCCGGCCGGTCGCGGCCGGGAGTCGGTGACGGCACACGCACCTCGGGGGAATCTCGTCGGGGCCCTGCGGTTTGATTATCGCGTGACGTCTCAGCCAGCTGCCGACTCCCTGCGCCTGATGGCGGTCCACGCCCACCCCGACGACGAGTCGAGCAAGGGCGCGGCGACCATGGCGCGCTACGTCTCGGAAGGCGTCGACGTCCACGTCGTCACCTGCACCGGCGGCGAGCGCGGGTCGGTGCTCAACCCCAAGCTCGAGCACGACGAGTCGGTCCTGGCCAACCTCGCCGAGGTGCGCCGCCGGGAGATGGCCGCGGCCCGCGAGATCCTCGGCGTGCGGCAGGACTGGCTCGGCTGGGTGGACTCCGGGCTGCCCGAGGGTGACCCGCTGCCGCCGTTGCCGGAGGGCTGCTTCGGGTTGATGGACGTGGCGGTCGCGGCCGAGCCGCTCGTGCGACTCGTGCGGTCCTTCCGCCCGCACGTGATGACGACGTACGACGAGAACGGGGGCTACCCGCACCCCGACCACATCATGTGCCACAAGATCTCGGTGCACGCCTTCGACGCCGCGGGCGACCCCGACCGCTACCCGGACTCCGGGGAGCCGTGGCAGCCCCTGAAGCTCTACTACAACCAGACCTTCTCGAAGGAGCGGACGACCGCGCTGCACGAGGCCATGGTGGCCGCCGGCCTCGAGTCGCCCTACGGGGAGTGGTTGACGAGCTGGGAGGACCGCGACGAGCGCAAGGTCACGGCGCGGGTGCCGTGCAGCGACTACTTCGAGGTGCGCGACCGCGCACTGATCGCGCACGCCACCCAGGTCGACCCGGACGGCCCGTGGTTCGCCTGCCCCCGCGACCTGCAGGCGGAGGCCTGGCCCACCGAGGACTTCGAGCTGGCGCGCAGCGTCATCCCGACCAAGGACATCGAGGACGACCTGTTCGCCGGGGTGCGCGAGCGGTTGGGGGTCGACGCGTGACCGGCGCCGCGTTCGCCGTCCCGGCCGCTGCCGTTCTGGCCGTCGACGACAGCGCGGTGTCGCCCGGAGTGCTCGGCTTCTTGGTGGTGGCCCTGCTGGGTGTCGCGACGTACCTGCTGATCCGTTCGATGAACCGGCAGATCAAGCGGATCGACCTGCCGGGCGAACGCACGTCGGAGGACGCGCCCGAGGAGGACGTACCGCCCGCCGGCGACGACCGGGCGCCGCGCTAGCCGCGGGCGCCGGTCGAGTCGGCCGGCGCGGCGGCCTCGAGGGAGGCCTCCCACGCGCCGTCGCCGGGTCGCGAGACGCCGGTGAGGAACCCGGGCACCTGGTCGGCCGGCATCGGCACCGCGAGGTGGAAGCCCTGGCCGACGCTGTAGCCGAGCGACAGCAGTGAGCTCCACTGCTCCTCGCGCTCGATGCCCTCCGCGACAACGGCGGACAGGCCCAGCGTCTCGGCAAGGTCGCGGATGGTGCGCACCAGGCCGGACTCGGTCTCGGAGCCGGGCAGCGACTCGACGAACTCCTGCGCCAGCTTCAACCCGTCGACCGGCAGGGCCTGCAGGTAGCTCAGCGACGAGTAGCCCGTCCCGAAGTCGTCGATGTAGAGGTGCACGCCGAGGGCCGCGAGCGCATGCAACCGCTCGACGACGAGCCCGTCCCCGGGCAGCAGGACGCTCTCGGTGATCTCCAGCACCACGGTCGAGGCGTCGATCCCGCTCGCCTTGATCGCGGTGCGGACGTCGTCGACGATGGCCGGGTCCTGCAGCTGCCGGCCGCTCACGTTGACGGCCATGTGCAGGGTGCCGTGCTCCTCGTACGCCCGCTGCCAGCGCACCGCGTCGCGCAGGGCCGTCTGGAGCACCATGCGGCCGATCGGCACGATCAGGCCG
This sequence comes from uncultured Actinomycetota bacterium, assembly GCA_963762865.1. Taxonomy (GTDB): domain Bacteria; phylum Actinomycetota; class Actinomycetes; order JACCUZ01; family JACCUZ01; genus DATHAP01. The sequence goes on along the minus strand of CAVXNC010000001.1, from coordinate 44,325 downwards.
GTCTCCTCCGCGAGGGCGATGAACTGGCCGGGCGGGAGCAACCCGAGCTCCGGGTGCTGCCATCGGACCAGTGCCTCGAGGCCGAGGATCCCGCCGGACGCGAGCGCCACCAGCGGCTGGTAGTGCACGACGAGCTCGGATCGCTCGATGGCGTGGCGCAGGTCGCTGGTGAGGGACAGCCGGGCAAGGGCCGCCTCGTGCATGGTCGGCGCGAAGACGGCGTAGCGGTTCTTGCCGGCGTTCTTGGCGTCGTAGAGGGCCAGGTCGGCGTTGCGCATCAGGTCCTCGGGGCTGGCCGCGTTGCCGACCGCGATGCCGATGCTCGCACCAGTGGTGACCTCGGTGCCGCCGATGTGGAAGGGCAGGGCCATCGCCTCGACCAGGCGGCGGGCGATGTCCGTGCAGTGGTCGTCGCCGGTGACGTCCTCGAGCAGGATCGCGAACTCGTCGCCGCCGAGCCGCGCGGCGGTGTCCCCCTCGCGCAGGCAGGTCCGGAGGCGGGTCGTCATCTCGCGCAGCAGCTCGTCTCCCACGGCGTGCCCGAGGCTGTCGTTGACCGTCTTGAAGTCGTCGAGGTCGATGAAGAGCACGGCGTAGCCGCCGGCACCGCGGGCCCGGGCCATCGCGTGCCCGAGGCGGTCGCGGAAGAGCGCCCGGTTGGCCAGGCCGGTCAGCGCGTCGTGGAAGGCCTGGTGGGTGAGCTGCTGCTCGAGCTCGTGGCGGTCGGTGATGTCGTGGCAGGTGACCACGAAGCCCATCAGGTCCTCGTCGATGACCTCGGTGACGACGGCGTCGACATGCCGGGTGAGGCCTTCCTCGGTGTTGAGGCGGACCTCGCCACGCGCCGGGCGACCACCCTGGGCGAGGCTGACCAGGTCGCGGGCCGCGTCGCGGTCGACCTCGGTGACGACGTCGAGCCAGTTCATGCCGAGCAGCTCCGGGGCGGGCATGCCCACGATCGGCTCGATCGCAGGGGTGACGTGCACGATCGTCAGGTCGTGGTCGAGGATGCAGATGACGTCCGACGCGTACTGCAGCATCAGCCGCAGGCGGCGCTCGCTGCGCCGTTCGACCATGATCTCGCCGACGTCCAGACGCTCCAGGGCGAGCTGCATCGTGGCGGCGAGGGACTGCAAAGCGGCCATCGTCCGCGGCGACGGCGGGTGCTCCACGGCGACGATCGCCGCCTCCCGCGCCGCCCCCCGGGCAGGTAGTGCGACCAGCACGAGGGTGTGCCCGCTCGGCACGCCCAGCGTGGCGTGCAGGAGCGACGGGCCGGCGAGCAGCCCGATGCCCTCGTCGGGGTCGGGGAAGCTCGCGAGCTCGGAGGAGTCGAGGAAGGTCGCGACGTCCTCGTCGTCGGAGGCCTGGGCCACGGTCCCGCCGGGGTCCCCGTCGACCCGCCAGGCCCGGCTGCCCGGCTGGTCGACCAGCTCGAGGGCGGCGTCGAGGGCGGCGTCGCGGACCCCGCCGCGGCTCGCGGCACCGACGAGCGCGCCGGTGGCGTCGCGCAGGACGTGCTCCCGGCGGAGGGTGCGCCGCAGGCGCGAGAGCAGGCTGACGATCCGGATCAGTGCGAGGGCGAAGAGGAAGACCGCGCCGCCGAGCACCACGGCCGCCTGGGTCACGCCGCCGGTCGTGGCGTGGGTCAGGACGAGCACCGGCGAGACGAGGCAGGCCAGGGCCAGCAGCACGACGAAGCGCCATACCGTGGCCAACCGGGCCGGGTTCGCGACCACCGGGCGGAGCTCCGGGGTCGCCATCCCGGGCTGGCGGACGGCGAGCACCAGGAGGGCGAAGGCGACGAGCCAGCCCAGCTCGAAGGCTCGGACGTCGGTCAGGGAGGCGGCGACGTCGGACGCGACGCCGACCAGGAGGCCGGCGATGAGCAGGCGCCCCGTCACGTCGTGCGACGCGAGCAGGGCGAAGCCGAGCCGGGCGGAGACGCCGAGGACGAGCAGGTTGCACAGGGCGTAGGCACCGGTGAGCACGGTGGTTGACAGCCCGGTCGACGAGTCGGTGAGGACGGGCTCGAGGAGGATCAGCCAGCCCACCTGGGCGGCGGCGACGGTCACGACCAGGGCGTCCAGGAGGCTGTCCCGGTCGCGGCGCACCCGGTCCCGCTGGAACGCCGTCACGGCGGCCGCCAGCGCGGGATATGCGAGCAGGCCTGGCACGTCGGCGTACGAGGGCGAACCCCCGTCGACCAGCGCCACCGCGTTGGCCGCGGAGAGCAGCGCCACACCCGCGGCGAGCAGGAGACCTGGCAGGGGGTCGGCGGCCTTGCTGCGCAGGGTCAGGACGACGAGCGCCAGCGAGACACCGCCTCCGGTGACAGCCCAGAGGGCAGCCTGCATCAGGTCACCTCCGGGACGCGCCTGGTCCACCCCATGAGGAGGCTTATCGGCGCGCTGACGAGGGACTTGAAGCGCCTTGACCCTTTCCAGACCATGCGAGCAGCCGGACCGACCGGCGTCGTGCTGCCTGGTCTGGCCGGTCACGCTGCGCCGCCGACGGCGGGCGGTCACCAGCCCGATCTGTCCACTACGTCGCCGAAGTCCTGGGCCGTCCGGGTGACGTCTTGACCCTCCGCTGTAACAACACGGAACGTATCTAGATACTCACTCACTGTGTCGGGAAATCGCCCGGCACCCAAAGCACACGGGAGAACGCATGAGCACATGCATGCCACCGCCGTGGCTGCCGCAGCCCTCGGGCCGCCCGCAGCCGCTGGCGTCGTGGGGGAGTTCGTGGACCTGACCCGGCCGGCCGTCCCGGCCCGGCTCCGGATGCTCGTCGCGGCCCTGGCCGCGGCGGCTGTCTGTGCCGTGCCTGGTACGTCGTCCGTCTCGTCCGCGGCGCCGTCGCCCGTCTCCGGGGAGGCTGCGCGCTTCGTCGTGCGGACCGCCACCGGGGCCATGGGGTCGGTGGGCGACGAGGTGGCACGACTGGGTGGAGTCGTCGAGAAGGAGCTGCACGGGCTCGGCGCGGCGATCGTGACCCTGCCCGGCGAGTCGGTCAGCCGACTGCGCCGGTCGGCCGGGGTGCTCGGCGTCACGCCGGACGCGCCGCTCAGGCTGCAGGGCGCGCGGTACGACGCCAACACCGACTCCGGCTCGATGTACAACGTCGCCCAGGTAACGGGCGCGAAGCGGATGTGGGGCTCCGGCGTCACCGGCAAGGGCGTCGACGTGGCACTGATCGACTCCGGCGTCGCACCCGTCGCAGGGCTCGACGCGCCCGGCCAGGTCCTCAACGGACCGGACATCTCCTTCGAGTCGCAGAGCTCGGACACCCGCTACGTGGACACCTTCGGCCACGGCACGTTCATGGCCGGGATCATCGCGTCCAACGAGGGCAACCTGACCTCGTCGGCGACCTACACCGGGATGGCGCCCGGTTCCCGGGTGATCAGCCTCAAGGTGGCTGACGCCCTGGGGCGCACCGACGTCTCGCAGGTCATCGCCGCCATCGACTGGGTGGTCCAGCACCGCAAGGACCCGGGCCTCAACATCCGGGTCCTCAACCTGTCGTTCGGCACCCCGTCGATGCAGAGGTACGTGCTCGACCCGCTGGCCTACGCCGCCGAGGTGGCCTGGCTGAAGGGCGTCGTGGTCGTGGTCTCGGCGGGCAACGACGGGACCGGCACCGGCAAGCTCCTCAACCCGGCGCAGGACCCGTACGTGCTCGCCGTGGGCGCGGAGGACAGCCGGGGCACGCCGTCCATCAGCGACGACACGATCCCGGAGTTCTCGACCCGCGGTGACGGGGCGCGCAACCCCGATCTGGTCGCCCCCGGCGCCTCGCTGCAGGGACTGCGCGTTCCCGGCTCCTTCGTCGACGTCACCTACGGCGCGACGGCGACGATCGAGGACCGGTTCTTCCGGGGCAGCGGTACGTCGCAGGCGGCCGCGGTCGTCAGCGGTGCTGCGGCTCTGCTCCTCGAGCAGCGACCGTGGCTCACCCCGGACCAGGTCAAGGCACTGCTCACCCGGACCGCCCGCTCGCTGCCGGCAGCCAACTCGCAGGCACAGGGCAACGGTCTGGTCGACGTGTACGCCGCCAGCCAGGCGCCGGCACCGCTGGCCGTGCAGACCTTCGTGCGGTCGACCGGCACCGGCAGCCTCGACGCTGCCCGCGGGTCGGCGCGGGTGGAGCTCAACGGGGTGACCCTCACCGGCGAGAAGGACATCTTCGGCAAGTCCTACTCGACGGCGACCCGTTCCGTGCAGGAGGCCAGCGAGACGAGCTGGAACGGCGGCCTGTGGAACGGCTCGTCCTGGGCGGGCACCAAGTGGGCCGGCTCGTCCTGGGCCGGCAGCTCGTGGGCCGGCTCGTCCTGGGCGGGTCAGCTCGTGGGCCGGTAGCTCGTGGGCCGGCAGCTCCTGGGCCGGCTCGTCATGGGCCGGCTCGTCGTGGGCGGGCAGCTCGTGGGCCGGCTCGTCGTGGGCGACGGGCAGCTGGGGATGACCGGGGATCCCGCCGTCAGGGGTGCCGGCGGGGACTACGGAGCGTGACGCCGCTGGGCCGGGACTCAACGTCCCGGCCCAGCGGCCGATACCTGTGACGGGCAGACACGCTGAGTGGGGTGGGGCATGGCAGTCGCCGGATGGCGTCGCAGGGTCCATTCCGCGCGGCCACCGCAGTGGTGGGCCGTCGCGGGGGTGGTGGCTGCCCTGGTCGCTCTCTCCGGGACGCTCGCGGTCCTGGCCGGCGTCGTCCCCGTGCCGGTCACCAGGGAGGAGGTTCTCGGCTACCTGGTGCTGACGGCGCTCGGAGTCGTGGCCGAGGTCTTCGTCCTGCACGTCCAGGTGAAGCGCGAGGCCCAGACGCTGGCCCTGAGCGAGATCCCGCTGGTGCTGGGGCTCGCCTTCGCGGCTCCCGGTGCGCTGGTCGCCGGTTTCGTCACCGGCGGCGCACTGGCCTACCTCTTCCACCGGCACCAGCGCGGGTTGAAGCTCGCCTACAACCTGGCGCTGAAGGCGACCGACGGCATCCTCGCCGTGACGCTCTACACCCTCGTCCTGGGCGACGGTCCCACCGACGACTTCGGCTGGCAGTGGATCCTCGCCGTCTACCTCGCGGTTGCCGCCACGGCCGTGCTCGACGCAGCGACGACCCAGCTCGTGATCGGCCTGCACGAGCGCTCCCTGTCGCTCCGTGGCCTGCTGGCGGAGATCGCCATCTACCCGGCCCTGGCGATGGGCGTCACCACGGTCGCGGTCCTGGGTGTCTACGCCTTCGACGCCTCCCCGATCGCCGTGCTGCCGGCCGCAGGTGCCGGCGCGTTCCTCGTCATCGGCTACCGGGCGTACTCCCGACTCTCCGAACGCCACCTCAGCCTGGAGCGGCTCTACCGCTTCAGCCAGGCCGTCACCAGCACGCCGGAGGTCACCGAGACGTTGGGCAGCGTCCTGGCCGAGGCGAAGGAGCTGCTGCGCAGCGAGCACGCCGAGATCACGTTCTTCGGTTCCGGCGAGAGCTCGGTGCGGATCGGGCTGAGCCCGAGCGGCCGGCTGATGCGGGAGAACCTCCAGCTGCGTCCGGACGACCCGTCGACGCTGCTCCCGGTTGTCGACATGCGACCCATCCTGATGCCGCGTGGGTCGCGTGACCTGACGGCCCGCGCCCACCTGGCCGCCCGCCGGTGGCGGGAGGCGATCGTGGTCCCGCTGCGCGGCGACGCCGGGGTCATCGGGACGCTCACCGTCGCAGACCGGCTGGGGGACGTGCGCACCTTCGACGTCAGTGACATGCGGCTGCTGGAGACGGTCGCCAACCACGCCGGCATCGCGCTGCAGAACAGTCGTCTCATCGACCAGCTCCGCCACGAGTCGTTGCACGACGCGCTGACCGGCCTGCCCAACCGCGTCCTGCTGCAGCGCCGCATCGACGAGGAGCTCTCGTTGATGAACGAGGGCGGGACGGCGCAGTTCGCGGTCATGATCATGGACCTGGACGGCTTCAAGGACGTCAACGACACCCTCGGCCACCAGCACGGGGACGAGCTGCTGAAGGTGGTGGCCGCGAGGATGCTCGAGGCGGTCGACCCGTCGATGACGGTGGCCCGACTCGGCGGCGACGAGTTCGCCCTGCTGCTGCCCGACTGCGTCGACGCGGCGCATGCTCGCACCGTCGCCCAGCGCGTCCTCTCGGCGCTGCGCCATCCGACCGACCTGGACGGCATCCCCGTGCAGGTCGGCGCGTCCATCGGTGCGTCGCTGGCGCCGGGTCAGGCGTCGGACGTGAGCGGCCTGCTGAAGCGGGCGGACGTCGCGATGTACGCCGCGAAGTCGGCCGGTGGCGGGGTGCGCGTCTTCGACGCCGACCTCGACACCTCGAGCCCGGCGCGGCTGGCCCTGGTCACCGACCTGCGCGCGGCCATCGACGACCACGAGATCAGCATCCATGTCCAGCCGAAGGCCGACCTGGCGACGGGTGGCGTCGCCGGCGTCGAGGTGCTGGCGCGATGGGACCACCCGTCACACGGCGTCCTGGGCCCGGACGACTTCATCCCCCTCGCCGAGAAGGCGGGCCTCATGCAGGCGCTGACCGAGCACGTGCTCGACCTGGCCCTCGACGCCTGCGCCGGGTGGCTGCGCGACGGGCTGTCGCTGGGGGTCGCCGTCAACCTGTCGGCCCGGTCGCTCGCCGACGACACCCTGGCCGGAGTGGTCGCCGACCTGCTGATGCGACACGAGGTACCCGCGCCGCTCCTGACACTCGAGATCACCGAGAGCACCGTGATGAGCGACCCCACGCGCTCGATCGCGTCGCTGCACGCACTGCGCGCTCTCGGGGTGCGACTCGCTATCGACGACTTCGGCATCGGGCACTCCTCGCTGTCCAACCTGCGGCACCTGCCCGTGCACGAGCTCAAGGTGGACAAGAGCTTCGTGAAGGACCTGGGCCGCGACGTCGAGGACCTGATGATCGTGCGGTCCATCGTCGATCTCGGCCGCAACCTCTCGCTGGTCGTCGTCGCCGAGGGTGTCGAGACCGAGCAGGCCTGGCACCAGCTCGCCGGCGCGGGCTGCCACCAGGCGCAGGGCTATCTCGTGGCGCGCCCGATGCCCCCGGCGCTCTTCGCCGGCTGGCTCGACCAGTGGCTGGCGCACCGGCGGACGCACCTCGCGCAGTTCGCGACCGCGTCGACCTGACCCGGCAGAACGCTCAGCCGGGGCAGCGCTGCACCGGCCCGAGGCCGGCCACCTGGTCGAGCGGTACCGCGAGCCGTCGTCCTGCCACGTCCAGCACGACGGCGCCCTCCTGCGCGTCGAGCAGCCGGCCGCACAGCGTCCCCTGACTCGTCGTGACCGTCACCAGGTGGCTGTCGGCGACGTCTGCCGGCCACCAGGAGGAGCTGGTGGCGAGCGCCGCCATGCCCACGGCTACGAACGTGAGGCCGATGCCGAGGCGCAGATGGCCGACGGTGTGCCGCGCCTGCAGCTCCGGTGTGCCCGATGCGCCGCGGAGCGGCCACGCCTCCGTGGCCACGAGCACGGTCGCGACGCAGGCGACAGCGAGAGCCATCAGGACGAGTGCGGCGGCGACCTGCTGAAGCCAGGGCGGCCCGGTGGCGTCTCCGGCGTCGTGCAGGGCGCCGCACAGGCCGATGAAGCCAAGGACCGCCAGCTGCGCACCGTGCCAGCCGCGCGCCGACGTCCGCAGCTGCTCGAGCTCGGCTCGGGAGCCCTCCCGGAGATCGACGGTGCTGGTCACTCCGCGACCCACACGAGGCCGAGCCGGGCGATCGTCTGCGGACCGGCGATGCCGTCCGCGTCCCGCCCGGTCCACCCGCGGCGGGTCTGGAAGGCGGCGACGCACCGTCGGGTATGCCGTCCGTAGTAGGCGGTTGGCCCGTCCTCGAACTCGAAGCCGCGGGCCATCAGGGCGACCTGCAGGTTCCACACGCTGTCCGAGTCGTCCTGCTCGAGGTGCATCCTGCTTGCGTAGACCTTGCGACCCTGACGGTAGCCGGGCAGGTCGCCCCGGTCGGCCGACCGCTGGATCGGCAGCTCGCCAGAGGGTGTCCGCGAGATCCACCCGCGGTAGGGAAGCCGCCACCTGTTCGGGAAGACGTCCCAGCGGACGCGGTCGATACGGCCGGGTCGCAGGATGTCGTTGGACCACACGAAGCCGCCGTGCACTGCGAAGACGGCGTGGCCGGCGCCGTGGTCGGCGAAGCCGTAGTAGGCGATCGCGCCCGGGGGTGGCGGGCTCGACTCGTGACGGTCCTCGCCCGGGGTCGCGTTGAACGCCTCACGGGCGGACGCGCCGAAGGGTGCTGCGCCGACGCACTGCCGGGAGAACATCTGGCAGAGGTTGTGCCAGGAGGTCGACCCGGTGCGGTGCTGCTGCTGTGCGAAGTCCTTGGCCTGCGGGTAGCTGCGCATCAGCGGTGGTCCCCGACCGGGACGTTGGGCATCGGGCGGCTGCCATCGTCCTGCACGACGTCGTCGACGTCGGGAGGGGCGGGCTGCACCTCGAGATCCGTCCGGAGGTCTATCTCCTCCATCGGCGGCGCCCCGGGCTGCCGTACCTCGGGGAACCCGTCGCCGGGTCCCGGGCCGGGCTCCGGCGGCGGGATCATCGGTCGGGAGTCGCTCGTCTGGCTCGGTGCGACCGTCGGGTCCTTCGCCGGCAGGCCGTCGAGAAGACTCTGCGCCTTGCGGTCGAGCGTGTAGGTGAAGACCTGCTGGGCGTAGCCGAGCACCAGGGCGTAGGCGAGGATCTGCTGCTGCGAGTCGAGAGCCGACAGCCCAGGGACGAAGCTGCCCTGGAGGGCGACGAGGCCGACGATCGCGGTGAACGCCCCGAGGGGGACCTTCAGCAGAGCGAGTGCCACCGGCACGTCGTACGGCGTCGAGGTGCCGCGCAGGTTCCGGATCGAGACCGCGGCCGCAAGTGCGCCGCCAAGCAGCCCGAGCAGCCCCACCACGACGATGTCGCTGCTGCGGTACGCGCTGACGTCGCTCCCGGTCGGGCAGTTGAAGGCGCTGGCGTTGGCGTCGGTGCCCTCGCCGCTGGCCGGGAAGCAGAGGGGGATGTAGGTGGGGTTGGCGCGGACGATCAGGATGGTCGCGCCCACGAGCACGACGATGCACAGCGCCGCCATCAGGATGATGTTGCGGAAGTTGCGCAGCCGCTCGTGCTGGCTGTCCATCGCGTCGTACGAGTCCTCGATCGCGCGCCGCAGGAACGCTCGCTGCTGCCCCAGGGCCATCCTGGTCAGCGCCTCGCTCATCAGCCGCCGCGGGTCGCCCGCGTGCAGCGCCTGCTGCGACCTCGCCAAGGCCGCCGGGATCTCCGCCGCGATCTCCTCGTCGGCGTAGACGTCGACCATCTGCGCGCGCGCCGCGTGCAGGTTCTGGAACGCCGACTCGACGAGGGTGCCTCGCCACCACCGGCCGAAGGCGTTGGTCGGAGGGGAGATCCCGTACGCCGCATCCTCGGCCATGCGCAGCAGGCGGCGCACCCCGTCAGCGGCCGCCCGCTGGTCCGGACCGAGGCCCTGGGCCAGGGCGACGTCCAGTCGTGTCTCGAGGACCTGCACGCCGACGACGACAGCGGGGACGTGCGCGTACTTCTGCTTCGCCGTCCTGCCCATGGCGGCCTCCTGCGCTCACCTCGCCCGGGCGGGCAGGGCGGCGCCCCTTGGCGCGGCTCCTGCCGTCGTGCCAGGACGGTCGGTCGCGCGCCATCAGCCCCCCCAGGCCTTCCGGTTGCTCTGACGGTGCGCTCGATCACCGACAGCGACAAGACGTGGCGGCAGGACTTTGCCGCCCGTTTGCCCTTTCGTTCCGAGGGCGAGACCCCGAGGGGTCCGGGGCCGTGGCCGTGGGCGTAGGGGAGAGTGAGGCTGTGCCCAACCGCCTGGCCGGCTCGACGTCGCCCTACCTGCTGCAGCACGAGGACAACCCGGTCGACTGGTGGCCGTGGGGCGACGAGGCCTTCGCGGAGGCGCAGCGGCGCGACGTCCCCGTGCTCGTCTCGATCGGCTACGCAGCCTGCCACTGGTGCCACGTGATGGCGCACGAGTCCTTCGAGGACCCGGCCGTGGCGCAGCTGGTCAACGACAGCGTCGTCGCCGTCAAGGTCGACCGGGAGGAGCGCCCGGACGTCGACGCCGTCTACATGGAGGCCACGCAGGCGCTGACGGGTCAGGGCGGCTGGCCGATGACCGTCTTCACGACGCCCACCGGCGAGCCGTTCTTCTGCGGTACGTACTTCCCGCCGTCCCCGCGGCACGGGATGCCGTCCTTCCCGCAGCTCGTGACCTCCGTGGCGCAGACCTGGGGGGAGCGCCGCGAGGACGTGCTCGCGGCCGGCCAGCGCATCGTCACCGCACTCGCCGCCCGCTCGGCGGTCCCGCCGGCGGGGGCCGCGCCGCCTGGCCCTGCAGACCTCGATGCCGCCGTGCGCAACCTCGCCGCGACCTTCGACCGCGCCAACGGCGGCTTCGGTGACGCACCGAAGTTCCCGCCGTCGATGGTGCTCGAGCAGCTGCTGCGTCATCACGCGCGCACCGGTGACGCGGAGGCACTGCGACTGGTCGAGGCGACCTGCGACGCGATGGCGCGCGGTGGGATGTACGACCAGATCGGTGGTGGCTTCGCGCGCTACTCGGTCGACGCCCGGTGGGTCGTGCCGCACTTCGAGAAGATGCTCTACGACAACGCCCTGCTGGTCCGGGTCTACGCGCACCTGTGGCGGGCGACGGGATCCGAGCCGGCCCGCCGGGTGGCTCTCGACACCGCGGACTGGATGGTGCGCGAGCTGCGCACGACCGAGGGCGGCTTCGCCTCGGCCCTCGACGCGGACACCGACGGCGTCGAGGGGCTCACCTACGTCTGGACACCGGCGCAGCTGGTCGAGGTGCTCGGCAACGACGACGGTCGATGGGCCGCGGACCTGCTGACCGTCACAGCGGGCGGGACCTTCGAAGACGGCGCGTCGACCCTGCAGCTGCGCACCGACCCCGACGACTGGAAGCGCTGGGAGTCGGTGCGGGGACGGCTGCTCGCGGCGCGCGACGAGCGCCCCCAGCCGGCGCGCGACGACAAGGTCGTCACGGCCTGGAACGGCCTGGCTGTCGCGGCCCTTGCCGAGGCCGGCGCGCTGCTGGACCGACCTGATCTCATCGCCGCCGCGACGTCCACGGCCGACCTGCTCGGGTCGGTGCACCTCGTCGACGGCCGGCTCCGGCGGGTGTCGCGGGACGGTGTGGCCGGTGCGCACCCGGGAGTGCTCGAGGACTACGCCGACCTCGCCGAGGGCCTCCTCGCACTCGTCGCGGTGACCGGCGACGCGGCCCGGCTGCAGCTCGCGGGCGAGCTGCTCGACATCGTGCTGACCCGCTTCCCGGACGACGACGGCGGTTTCCACGACACCGCGGACGACCGCGCCGACCCGCGGCTGGCGTCGATGCGCCGACCGCAGGACCCGACCGACAACGCCACCCCGTCCGGCCAGGCGGCGGCCGCGGGGGCGCTGCTGACCTACGCCGCGTACACCGGGTCGGTGCGCCATCGCGAGGCAGCCGAGCGCGCGCTCGCCGTCTACGCCCCGCTGGCTGCCGGCCACGCCCGCTTCGCCGGCTGGGGCCTCGCCGTCGCCGAGGCACTCACCGACGGGCCGCGCGAGGTAGCGGTCGTCGGCCGGCGTGCCGACCCGGCGACTGCTGCCCTGCACCGCACGGCCCTGCTGGGCACCGCGCCCGGTGCAGCGGTGGTCGTCGGCGACCCGGACGACCGGGCTGACGGCGTACCCCTGCTGATCGACCGGCCGCTGCGCGACGGGAAGCCGACCGCCTACGTGTGCCGGCACTTCGTCTGCGACGCACCGACGACCGACGCGGGGGAGCTGGCAACCGCGGTCGGCAGCCGCCGGTGACGGCAGAGGGCTACCGGGTCCGGGACCTCACCGAAGACGACCTGGACGAGATCGCGACCTGGACCTACGACGGGCCGTGGTCGGTCTACGACTCAGACGGCCGGCTGGTGGACGTCGGTGTCGGGATGCGGCCGGACCTGGTCGGCCGCGGGACCGGGGCTGTCTTCGCGCGGACGGGGACCCACCCGGTGGGCGACGAGACCTACGTGGTGCTGGAGCGGGCCGTCCGCCCTGGGTGAACGACCCTGGCGGTTGCGTTGTAATCGGGTAATCATGCTTGCATGACACGAGGACATCACCCCCACGGGCACGGCCCGCACGGCTCCCACGAGGGCCACGGGGCCGGGGAATCCGCAGGCACCGACGCCGCCGACCTCACCGGCGCGGTGCGCGGCTGGTTCACCGGCCGGCTGCCGCAGGACTGGTTCGCCGGCGACGGCGACGCGATCGCGATCGACGTGCAGGTCGACCGCGAGGAGATCACGGTGGTCGGCGTCATCGCCGCGCCCCGGCTGTCCGACGGCGCCAGCGAAGCCGAGCGGGCCGCGGCGGCCGACGGCCGGGTCCGGCAGTTCCGCGAGAGCACCCGCGAGCAGCGGATGGCGATCGCGCGGGAGGCCGAGCACCGGTTCGACCGCAAGGTCGCCTGGGGTGTCGAGGTCGACGACCGGCGGGTGCTCTTCACCCACCTCGCCGTGCCGGTGATGACCCGGCTGCGGCAGCCCGAGCGCCAGGTGCTCGACACCCTGGTCGGCGCCGGCGTGGCCCGGTCGCGGTCCGAGGCGCTGGCCTGGTCGGTGCGCCTGGTCGGCCAGCACGCCGACGAGTGGCTGCGCGAGCTGCGCTCGGCGATGGAAGAGGTCGAGCGGGTGCGGGCGAAGGGCCCCGACAGCACAGGCGAGGACGCGCCGGCTCAGGAGTAGGTCGCGAGCGACACCGCGATGTAGTGCACGGCGAACGCCCCGAGGGTCAGGGCGTGGAAGACCTCGTGGAAGCCGAACCACCGAGGTGACGGGTTCGGCTTCTTGATGGCATAGACGACACCGCCGACGCTGTAGAGCAGGCCGCCGACCGCGAGCAGCGCGACCACCGCTGCTCCACCGGAGTCGAGCAGGTCGCCGAGGTAGAACACCGCGACCCAGCCGAGGCCGAGATAGACCGGCGTGTAGAGCCACCTCGGCGCGCCGACCCAGAGCACCCGGAACGCGATGCCGCCCAGCGCGGCCGTCCAGACGATCCACAACAGCATCGTGCCGCCGTGGTCGCGCAGCAGGATGAGGCTGAAGGGCGTGTACGTCCCGGCGATGATCAGGAAGATGTTGGAGTGGTCGAGGCGCTTGAGCAGCATCTCGGTCTCGGGGCTCCAGTTGCCGCGGTGGTAGAGCGCGCTGATGCCGAAGAGCAGGGCTGCGCTCGCGGCGTAGACGGCGTTGGCGACCGTCTCCCGCGTGCCGTCGGCGAGGACTACCAGCACGATGCCGGCAGCCACGGCCACCGGGAACGTGCCGGCGTGCAACCAGCCGCGCAGCCTGGGCTTGACCGACCGGGCCAAGCTCTCGAGGTCGTCGACGACGGCGCGGGGGTCGGGGGCCATCCGCCCACGGTAATCTACGGATCCGTAAGTTACCTACCGGTAGGTTCGGTGACTACTAGGGTGGCTGCTCGTGCGCGACCTGCTGTACGGCTTCTACGCCCGGCGCCTCGAGGCCGCACTCGACCGCGACCAGATCCCGCGCCACGTCGGCGTAATCCTCGACGGCAACCGGCGGTGGGCCAAGGCCTCCGGGGCGCCCAAGTCGCGTGGCTGGCGGGCCGGCGCCGACAAGGTCCAGGAGCTGCTCGGCTGGTGCGAGGAGGTCGGGGTCGAGGTGGTCACGCTGTGGCTGCTGTCGACCGACAACCTGAACCGGCCGCCGTCCGAGCTGACGCCGCTGATGGCCATCATCGAGGGGCTGGTCGACGACATCGCCGACGCGGGCCGGTGGCGGGTGCACCCCGTCGGTGCCCTGGACCTGCTCCCCGCCGACACGGCTCGCTCGCTCAAGGACGCCGCCGACCGCACGTCCGGGGTCCAGGGCCTGCACGTCAACGTGGCCGTCGGCTACGGGGGCCGCCGCGAGATCGCGGACGCCGTACGGGCACTGCTGCAGGAGCACGCGTCGAAGGGCACCACCATCGAGGACCTGGCGCAGCTCCTCGACGTCGAGCACATCGCCGAGCACCTCTACACCAAGGGCCAGCCCGACCCGGACCTCGTCATCCGCACGTCGGGCGAGCAGCGGCTGTCGGGCTTCCTGCTGTGGCAGAGCGCGCACTCGGAGTTCTACTTCTGCGAGGCCTACTGGCCGGACTTCCGCAAGGTGGACTTCCTGCGGGCGATCCGCGCCTACGCCGCACGGGGGCGCCGCTTCGGCGAATAGCCGAGATGTTGCTTCGGCGAGTGAGCGCCACCCGGGTGACGACCGGGTGAACGCCCGCGTGTCGGCCCGGGACACCGGCCGTCGCGGCGTACCGTCCGACGAGGCGGACGGCATCCGCGCCGGACGCTCGGGAGGCCCACTCCGTGCTGATGCGCGAGCTGCACCAAGGCGCTGGGGGAGGGGCCGGTGCTCGGCCCCAGGGTCGGGTCCCGGTCATCACCACCCATCCGTGCCGGTCCGGTTGCTTCCGGACGTACGCCCGGGTGCGAGCCTGAGGGGATCCCTCCGTGGCAGCTGCCGCCCGTCCGCGCACCTTCGTCCTCGACACCAGCGTCCTGCTCGCCGATCCGCTCTCCGTCCTGCGGTTCGACGAGCACGAGGTGGTCCTGCCGGTGGTGGTGATCATCGAGCTGGAGGGCAAGCGGGCGCACCCGGAGCTGGGGTACTTCGCGCGCCAGGCCCTGCGGCTGCTCGACGACCTGCGTGTCCGGCACGGCCGGCTCGACGCGCCCATCCCGGTCGGCGACCTCGGCGGCACGATGCGGGTCGAGCTCAACCACACCGACGCGTCGATCCTGCCCCCGGGATTCCGGCTGGGTGACAACGACTCGCGCATCCTCGCCGTCGCGCGCAACCTCGCGGCCGAGGGTGCCGACGTGACCCTGGTGAGCAAGGACCTGCCGATGCGGGTCAAGGCGTCGTCGGTCGGGCTGACCGCGGAGGAGTACCGCGGCAAGGGCGTCGTCGAGTCCGGCTTCACCGGCATGGCCGAGGTCTCGGTGCCGGCGGAGTTCGTCGACGCGCTCTACGAGTCAGAGCGCGCCGACCTCGTGGAGGCGCGCGACCTGCCGTGCCACACCGGGCTGGTGCTCGTCTCGGAGCGCGGCAGCGCCCTGGGACGGGTGACGCCGGAGAAGCAGGTGCGGCTGGTCCGCGGCGACCGCGACGCCTTCGGGCTGCACGGCCGCTCGGCGGAGCAGCGGGTCGCGCTCGAGATCCTGCTCGACCCCGACGTCGGCATCGTGTCGCTCGGCGGCCGCGCCGGCACCGGCAAGTCGGCGCTCGCGCTGTGCGCCGGACTCGAGGCGGTCATGGAGCGCCGGCAGCACCGCAAGGTGGTCGTCTTCCGGCCGCTGTACGCCGTCGGCGGACAGGACCTCGGATACCTCCCGGGCAGCGAGTCGGAGAAGATGAACCCCTGGGCGCAGGCGGTCTTCGACACCCTCGGTGCCCTGGTCACCGGCGACGTGGTCGACGAGATCATGGACCGCGGGATGCTCGAGGTGCTGCCGTTGACGCACATCCGCGGCCGGTCGCTGCACGACGCGTTCGTCATCGTCGACGAGGCGCAGTCGCTGGAGCGCAACGTGCTGCTGACGGTGCTCTCGCGGGTCGGGCAGGGGTCGCGGGTCGTGCTGACCCATGACGTCGCCCAGCGCGACAACCTGCGCGTGGGCCGGCACGACGGGGTCGCTGCCGTGATCGAGGCCCTGAAGGGGCACCCGCTCTTCGCGCACGTGACGCTGACCCGGTCGGAGCGCTCCCCGATCGCAGCGCTGGTCACCGAGCTGCTGGAGGACCTGCCGGCCTGACGGCGGCTGGCCACCGGCCACCACCGGGCGCCCGGTCACATTGCGTGACCGGGCGCTTCTGTGATCTCTGCCGTGTCCGGCCGGTCGCTGTGCGTGCTGTGAGGGACGACACCCTTGCCGGAGTTGGGTTTCCGGCGGTCGGTGCGGCATGGTCGATGGGACAGACCCCGCGTGGGACCGTCACCCATCTGTGACGCAGAGTGACCTGAGGACCGGTCGCCACCCACGCCGCCCCGAGCCGCCGGCGCCGATCGCGCCGGGATCCACCCGCCGGGGTCCGCGCCGCTCGCTGACGAAACCAGCACGTCCACCGTCAGCGATCAGCCCGAGTCCGGGGTGACGCCTGCCGGAACCGCATGAGGGTGCCGGCCGACGCCGGAAGGACCATGACGTGAAGAACCGGATATCGATCCGAGGAACCGCTACCGCCGCCACGGTGGCTGTGGCAGTGACCGGGCTGACCGGAGTGGCTGCGCTCGACGCCGGCGCGTGGGGTGCCGAGACGCCCGAGCGGACCGTGACCAGGATCGCCGACCTGCCGGCCGAGGCGTCGGTCGCGCGGTCGGACAAGCCGGCGGGCGAGCGGCTGCGCGAGATCAAGCGCAAGCACCGTCGCCAGGCGGCGCGCGCCGCCCGCATCGCGCATGAGCGGGCCGCCCGGGAGGCCCGCGAGGAGCGTCAGGAGCAGGCATCGCGGTCGCGCGCCTACGGCGGTGACCCGCGGGGAATCGCGGCGGGCATCGCGGCCAGCCAGTACGGCTGGGGCGCGGACCAGTTCTCCTGCCTCGACTCGCTGTGGTCGCGGGAGTCCGGCTGGGACGTGCACGCCCAGAACCCCTCGTCCGGTGCCTACGGCATCCCGCAGGCGCTGCCCGGCTCGAAGATGGGTGCCTACGGCAGCGACTGGGCCGACAACCCCACCACGCAGATCCAGTGGGGCCTGGCCTACATCCGCAGCAGCTACGGCACGCCGTGCGGCGCGTGGTCGGAGTTCCGGTCCCAGGGCTGGTACTGACCGGCTGACCCGTGCTGTCAGGGGCGGGTCATGCGGAGCACGTCGAGGGCCTCGTCGAGCTGCTGCTCGGTGAGGTCGCCCCGCTCGACGTAGCCGAGCTCCACGACCACCTCGCGGATCGTGCGGCGCTGCGCCAACGACTGCTTGGCGACCTTGGCCGCGGCCTCGTACCCGATGTAGCGGTTCAACGGTGTGACCACCGAGGGCGACGACTCGGCGTACTCCCGGCACCGCTCGACGTCGGGCTCGATCCCGTCGACGCACCGGTCGGCGAGCAGCCGCGAGACGTTGGCCAGCAACCGGATCGACTCGAGCACGTTGCGGGCCATCACCGGCATCATCACGTTGAGCTCGAACGCGCCGGACGCCCCGGCGAAGGCCACCGCCGCGTCGTTGCCGACCACCTGTGCGCACACCATCAGCGTCGCCTCGGGGATGACCGGGTTCACCTTGCCCGGCATGATCGACGACCCGGGCTGCAGGTCCGGCAGCCGGATCTCGGCCAGGCCGGTGCGCGGGCCGGAGCCCATCCAGCGGATGTCGTTGCAGATCTTCGTCAGCGACACCGCGACCGTGCGCAGCTGTCCGGAGAGCTCGACCAGGGCGTCGCGCGCGCCCTGTGCCTCGAAGTGGTCGCGGGCCTCGGTCAGCGGCAGGCCCATGTCGTCGGCCAGCCGCTGGATCACGGCGGCGGCGAAGCCCGGTGGCATGTTGATCCCGGTGCCCACAGCGGTGCCGCCGAGGGGCAGCTCCCCGACCCGCGGGAGCGTCCCCTCGACCCGCTCGATGCCGCGCGCGACCTGTGCCGCGTAGCCACCCAGCTCCTGCCCGAGCGTCACCGGCGTCGCGTCCATCAGGTGGGTGCGTCCGGACTTGACCACCGTCGCGGTCTCGGCGGCCTTGCGCGCCAGCGACTCCTCGAGATGGCGCAGAGCCGGCACCAGGTCGCGCACCACGGCGCGCGTGGCGGCGATGTGGATCGCAGTCGGGAAGACGTCGTTGGACGACTGCGATGCGTTGACGTGGTCGTTCGGGTGTACGTCGCGACCGAGCCCGTTCTGGGCCAGCGTCGCGATGACCTCGTTGGCGTTCATGTTGCTCGACGTGCCCGACCCGGTCTGGAAGACGTCGATGGGGAAGTGCCGGTCGTGCAGCCCACGGGCGACCTCGGCCGCGGCATCGTGCACGGCCCGGGCGACGTCCGCGTCGAGCACGCCGAGCTCGCCGTTGACCACGGCCGCAGCGCCCTTGACCGAGGCGAGCGCACCGATCAGGGCCCGCTCGATCGGGACCCCGGAGACCGGGAAGTTCTCCACTGCTCGTTGGGTCTGTGCCCGGTAGAGCGCGCTGCGCGGGACCCGCACGTCGCCCATCGAGTCGTGCTCGAGCCGGAAGTCGTCGGTGCCTTCGGTGGATCCCGAGCCCGTCGTTGCATCAGTCATGGCGACTGTCCTACCCCAGAGCCGTCCCGACGGACTCCTGGGGGGCGCACGGCAGGGCGGCCGGTGCAGGCCCCCCAGCCCGTCCCGGCCGCCCGACGGCCCGGTGCTCGACCGCTCCCCTGCGGTGGTCGGGCACCGACCGCCCCCGTGCTCCCCGTTCCCCTGGCCATGATCATGGCGGTACGCCGCAGCGCGGCACATGGGGCAGACCACCTCAGATTTCCGGCTCAGGTACCTCAGGTGGCCGTTGACGCGGCACCCCGCCGCCCGGAACGGTGGGTCCCGTGCCGAAGCTCCCGGGTCTGGTCGGGCGGGCGGGGGAGCTCTCCCGGCTCGCCGACCTGGTGACGCTGGCCGCCGACGGGAACCCCGGGCTGGCCCTGCTCAGCGGCGAGGCAGGGGCCGGCAAGACCCGGCTGCTCGACGAGCTCGTCGGCCGGGTGCCGCGACGCACGATCGTCTGCCGCGGCACCGGCGTGGGCTTCCTCGGCGGCCGGATCCCCTATGCGCCGCTCATCGCGGCGCTGCGCTCGCTGCTGGCCCGGCTGCCCCGGGACGACGTCGCCCGGGTCCTCGGCCCCGACCCCAGCGACCTGGCGCTGCTCCTCCCCGAGCTCGGCCCGCGGTCCGAGACGGCGAGCGACCAGGCCCGGCTGATCGCGTCGGTGTCCTCCGTCTTCGACCGGGCTGCCGAGCTGCGGCCCACCCTGCTCGTCGTCGACGACCTGCACTTCGCCGATGTCGCGACCCTCGAGATGCTGGCCTTCCTCTGCGCGGCGCTCGACCAGCAGCGGCTCGCCGTCGTCGTCGCCTACCGTCCCGACGAGGCGCGTGACCTGCTGGGCGAGTGGCTGGCCGACCGCCGACGGGCCCGCGGAGTGATCGAGGTCGCGCTCGGGCCGCTGAGCCACGACGAGATCCGTGAGCAGCTCAGCGACCTGCTCGGCGGCGATGCGCAGGAGGCCCTGGGCACCGGCCTGGTCGCGCGGATCCATGCCCGGTCCGGTGGGAACCCGTACGTCGCTGAAGCCCTGATGCGGGCCGCACTCGCCGGCGACGCCGACACCCTGCCGGCGAGCCTGCGCGAGGTGCTGGTCGGGCGCACCCGCGACTGCGGACCCTGCGCGGCGGAGCTGCTGCGGATCGTTGCCGTGGCCGGCGAGCGGGTCGCGCCCTCGCTGCTCGCCGAGGTGGTGGCCGCCCGCAGCGGCTCGGCCGACGTGCAGCTGAGAGCGGCCGAGCTCGACGCCGCCCTCGACGAGGCGACCAAGGCCCAGCTGCTGGTCGTCGAGCCCGACGGGGTGGTGTCGCTGCGCCACGCCCTTCTCGGCGAGGCGCTCTACGCCGACCTGCTGCCGGGGGAGCGGCGCTCGATCCACGGGTCGCTCGCCGACGCGCACGAGAAGGTCGACCGGCGCCCGGCGGTGATCGCCGAGCACGCCGACCGCGCCAACGACGCGCGCCGCGCCCTGCTGTGGTCCTTCCGGGCCGCCAAGGCCGCGGAGGAGGTCGACGCCTACGACGAGGCGCACCGGCAGTACGACCGCGTCCGCCGCCTCTGGTCGCAGGTGCCCGATGCCGAGGACCTCGTCGGCTTCGAGGCGGTCGACGTCTACGCGATGGCGGCCAACATCGCCGCGATCTGCGACCACGACGTGACCGCGATCGAGATCATGGAGCAGGCCCGGTCGCGCCTGCAGGGCGTCCCCGACGTCGACCCGGTGCGGATCGGCGTCCTCGAGGCGCAGTACGCGCGGTTCCTGCTCGACGCCGGTCGCTCGGACGCGGCGCTGGTGGCGGCTCGGCGCGCCGTCGACCTGGTGCCGGCCGAGCCGCCGTCGCCGGCCCGTGCGGTGGTGGTCTCGGGCCTGGTGCACGTCCTCGACTGGGTCGGCGGCGGCGCCGGCTGGGAGCCGCTCGCCGACGAGGCCGTCGACGCCGCGCGCGCGACCGGTGACCCGGCGGCCATCGCGCGGGCGCTGATCATCCGGTGCACGGTCCGGCACCTGGACGAGTCGACGATCGAGGACGCGTTGGAGGCCGTGCCGCTCGGCCTGCGGGACGGCAACGCCGAGCTCGTCGGGCAGGTCTACAGCAACCTCGCCGACTGCTTCGGCTGCCACGGTCGCGGGCGACAGGGCGTGGACGCCGCCATCGACGGCGTGGCCGCGGTCACCGAGCGCGGCCTCGCGATCCGCTACGGCGCCTGGCTCAGCGCGCAGGCCGCCGAGATCTGCATCACCTTCGGCTGGTGGGAGGAGGCCGATGCCTACCTGTCGTCGGCGCTGCAGTTCACCCGCCACGTGCAGGGCTCGAACCGGGACTACGCGCTGGTCAACCGGGCCCGGCTGTCTGCGGTGCGCGGCGACTGGGAGGGTCTCGACACCGACCTCGCCGAGCTCACCCGGCTGCCGGCGGTCATCGACCTGCTGCGGTGCGAGGCACGCGCCGAGGGGCTGCTCTGGCGCGGCGACGCCAACTCGGCGCTCGGCGAGGTGGTCGGGCACGCCGAGACCATGACCCCCCGGCTGCTCAAGCTCGCCGCGCCGCTCGCCTGGCTGGGTGCCCGCGCGCTGGCCGACGTCGTCGAGGTGCGGCAGGCCGACGGCAAGGCCGGGGACCGCAGCGCCTGGGCGCAGACGGAGGACAGCGTCGTCGGGCTGGTGCAGGCAGGCTGCGGTCCCGAGTCGCTGCCGGGCTACCAGCCCGCGGAGCTCCGGCTGCTGTGCGACGCCGAGCTCTCGCGCCTCGTCCCCGGTGGCGGTGGTCCCGAGCCGTGGCAGAAGGCGGTCGCCGCGCTCGACGAGGTCGAGCGGCCCTACCTGTCGGCCTACGCGCGGTGGCGGCTCGCGCAGGCGCTGGTCGGCGGGCGTGACCTCTCCGGCGCCGCCCACATCCTCAGGGAGGCGCACGCCGGCGCGGAGCGGCTGGGTGCCCGGCCGTTGAGCGAGGAGATCGGGGCGCTCGCCCGCCGGGCGCGCATCGACCTGCGCCGGCCGGTCGCGGTGCCCGAGTCCCGCCCCACCGGAGTCGTGGCCACCCTGACCGCGCGCGAGCGGGAGATCCTCGGTCACCTCGCGGCCGGGCGCACCAACGGCGAGATCGCCCGCGCCCTGGTCATCAGCACGAAGACGGCGAGCGTCCACGTCTCCAACATCCTGCGCAAGCTCGGAGCCACCAGCAGGTACGAGGCCGCGGAGCTCGGCGAGCGCCTCGGTCTGGACTGAGCAGGCTGAGCCGCGTCAAGCGGAGTGCGTCAGGCGGCCGGGCTCACGCACTACCCCGGCGTACGGCTGGCCGTTACCGTGCCGACATGAGCGGTGACGCAGGCAGCAGCCCTGAGCCGGGCGCACACCGGCACGACGGCGATCTCGACGGCGACCCCGAGGCGCTGGAGGACCCCGTGCACCGTGGCGACGCGACGCATCAGCACGACGTGCACCAGCAGCAGCACGACCGGCAGCAGGGCCAGGACGCCGCCCGGGACGCCGCTCCGCCTGACGACGACGACTGACCTGAGGACCCGGGGGACGCAACATGGCACGCGGGGGAGTGCGGCACGGCGCGCGGGGCGCGGCCGCGGCCGCCCTGAGCCTGGTCCTGCTGACCGGCTGCACCCTCACCGACGAGGAGCCGTCGCAGGGCGGAGCGAAGGTGCGGGCGGTCGAGCAGGTCCGGGTCGGTGACGTGACCCCGGTGCGGGCGGGGGGCCGCCCGTTCGCCACCCGGTGCGCGGGGGAGGCAGACGCGCCTGGGGTGCTGCTCGTCGCCGCCGAGGGCACGCCGATGGCGCGGGCCTGGGCGTCGGTGCAGGGCCGGATCGGTGCGTTCGCCAGGGTGTGTGCGTACGACCGGCTCGGAGTGGGACGCAGCGGCCGGCCGCCCGCGGCCCAGACCTTCGACGACATGGCGGCCGCCCTGCTCCGGGTCCTCGACCGGCTGCAGCTGACCGAGCCGGTCGTTCTGGTCGGGCAGTCGCTCGGCGGCACGGTCGCGGCCAGTGCTGCCGCGCAGGCTCCGGACCGGGTCGCGGGAGTCCTGCTGCTCGACGCGGCCGGGCCCGGCTACCCGCAGGCAGTCCTCGACCGGCTGCCCAGCACGGGACGGCGCGGCGCGGCGGAGCGTCGGGCCTGGTCGGACCTCCGGTCCCCCTCGGACAACCCTGAGCACCTCGACGGGGGTCGGGCGTTCGCGGCCGCCGCGTCGCTCGACCTGCGGGACGACGTAGCGCTGGTCGCCCTCACCCACAGCATCGCGGAGCACCCGAGGTCGACCACGCCGCGCCAGCAGGCCGACCTGGAGTCGGCGTGGGAGGCCGGGCAGAACCGCTGGCTGGGCCTGTCATCGGCCGGTCGGCTGGAGCGGGTCGACCTCGCCGGGCACGACATCGCGGCGGACCGGCCCGAGCTGGTCGTACACCGGGTGCGGGAGCTGCTGCCCCGCTAGTTCGCCGACCGCGCCCGCCGGAGGTGGTCGAGCACGTCGGCGGCGTGCGAGTCGGGTGGGAAGACCGGGTACCAGACATGGCTGATGCGGCCGCCGTCGACGAGCAGCGTGAGCCGTCGCAGCAAGGTCTGGCCGGCCGCCTCGAACGTGGGCAGCCGCAGCGCGGTCGTGAGCCGCAGCTCGTCGTCGGACAGCAGTGCGAAGGGCAACCGGAGCCGGTCGACGGCCGCGCGCTGGTATCCCGTGTCCTGGGTGGACAGGCCGAGGACGGCAGCACCGGCCGCCGCCAGCTCGGTGTGGTGGTCGCGGAAGCCACACGACTCCGGCGTGCAGCCGCGCGCGCCGGGGATGGCGTCCCAGTCCGCGACGAGCGGGTCCACACCGGGCTCACCGGTGCGCGGGTACGCGTAGACGACGGTCCGGCCGGTCAGGGCCGACAGGTCGACCTCGGTGCCATCGGTCGCCGGCAGCGGGACCGGCGGAAGCGACAGGCCGGTGAGGTGGTCGGCCGCGCCGTCGTCCACCGGGACGGGCAGGTCCCCGGGCAGCACCGTCGGGTCGTGCGCGCTCATGTCGTGGTCATGCCCTCACGGTGCAGTGGGCGGGGTGAGGTGGCCGGCCTCGAAGTCGATGGCCGAGTAGGCACGCAGCTTGTCGAGTCGGTGCTCGCTGTCGATGATGCGCGTAGTGCCGCTGCGGGAGCGCATCACGATCGACTCGGTGCGCACCGCACCACCGCGGTAGCGGACACCGCGGAGCAGCTCGCCGTCGGTGATCCCGGTCGCGACGAAGAAGACGTCCTCGCCCTGCACGAGCTCGTCGGTCACCAGCACCCGTGACAGGTCGTGGCCCGCGTCGATCGCCTTCTGCTTCTCGTCGTCGTCCTTGGGCCAGAGCCGACCCTGGATGACGCCGCCGAGCGTCTTGATGGCGCAGGCCGCGATGATGCCCTCGGGCGTGCCGCCGACGCCGACGAGCAGGTCGATGCCGGTGCCCTCTCGAGCGGCCATGATGGCGCCGGCGACGTCGCCGTCGGTGATGAACTTGATGCGCGCGCCGGTCGAGCGCACGTCGTCGATGATCCCCTGGTGCCGCGGCCGGTCGAGGATGACGACCGTCACGTCGGAGGGGGACTCCTTCTTGGCGCGGGCGACGCGACGTACGTTCTCCGCGACGGGCAGCCGGATGTCGACGACGTCGGCCGCCTCCGGCCCGGTGGCGAGCTTCTCCATGTAGAACACGGCCGAGGGGTCGAACATCGACCCTCGCGGCGACACCGCGAGGACCGAGAGCGCGTTGCCCATGCCCAGTGCGGTCAGCCGGGTGCCGTCGATCGGGTCGACGGCGACGTCGCACTCGGGGCCGCGGCCGTCGCCGACGTGCTCCCCGTTGAAGAGCATCGGCGCCTCGTCCTTCTCGCCCTCGCCGATGACGACGACACCGCTCATGGACACGGTGTGGATGAGCTGGCGCATCGCGTTGACCGCCGCACCGTCGGCGCCGTTCTTGTCCCCGCGGCCGACCCACCGGCCGGCGGCCATCGCGGCCGCCTCGGTGACGCGGACCAGCTCCAGGGCCAGGTTGCGGTCGGGCGCCTCCGGCTTGGGCGCCAGCGGCTGCGGGGGCTTGGTCGAGCGACCCGCCTGCCCGGTCGACCCGGTCTGCCCGGACTGGTCGGTCACGTCCTGCTCGGTCACGTCGTCCACTCCTCGTCCCCGGCGTCGGCCTCCTCGTGATCGTAGGCCCGCCGGCCCCCGGCTCATGACCGACCGCAGTTGCGGAGATATTCGGCACAATCAAGCCGCAGATGCGGATACCATCCCGCTGTGACGGTCTTCACCATGCGCGAGGCGGCCGAGCTGCTCGGTGTCAGCGACGACACGGTGCGGCGCTGGGCCGACTCGGGGCGGCTCGAGACGACCACCACGCCGGGCGGCCGCGCCGGGATCGAGGGGAGCGTCCTGGCCGCGGCCGCCCAGTCGCTGGCCGAGGACCCCGACCCCGGGACGGCGGTGAAGCAGTCCGCCCGCAACCGGATGCGCGGCATCGTCACCCGGGTCGTCCGCGACACGGTGATGGCCCAGGTCGAGATGCAGGCCGGGCCGTTCCGCATCGTCTCCCTGATGAGCCGCGAGGCGGCCGACGACCTCGGGCTCGAGCCCGGGGTCCTGGCCGTCGCGGCCGTGAAGTCCACCAACGTCGTCGTCGAGATCCCTGGAGCTCGCTCGTGAGGAGCCGGGCCGGTGCGCTGCTGACCGTCTGCGCCCTGCTCCCGCTCGTTCTCGCCGGCTGCGGCGGGTCGGACGAGGCCACCGGCCGGCCGAGCGCGGCCGGACCTGACCGCCCGGCGTCCGCCCTGGGCGAGGTGACGGTGCTGGCGGCAGCCTCCCTCACCGAGGCCTTCACCACGCTCGGCGACCAGCTCGAGAAGGACCACCCCGGCACGACGGTGAGGTTCAGCTTCGCCGCGAGCTCGGAGCTGGCGACCCAGATCACCTCCGGGGCGCCGGCCGACGTCTTCGCCTCGGCCAGCCCGTCCACCATGGACCAGGTCGTGCAGGCGGGTGGGGCCGACGGCGAGCCGGTCGTCTTCGTCCGCAACCGCCTGCAGATCGCCGTACCGGCTGGCAACCCCGCGGACGTCACCGGCCTCGCGGACTTCGCCAAGAAGGACCTGAAGATCGCGCTGTGCGCACCCGAGGTGCCGTGCGGCGACGCCGCCAACCGGGCCTTCGAGGCGGCGGGCGTCACGGCCGCCCCCGACACCCTCGAGCCTGATGTGAAGGCTGTGCTCTCGAAGGTCTCGCTCGGCGAGGTGGACGCGGCGCTGGTCTACCGCACCGACGTCATCGCGGCGGGCGACGACGTCGAGGGCATCGACTTCCCCGAGGCCGCGGACGCCATCAACGACTACCCGATCGTCGTCCTGGCCGACGCGCCCAACGCGGAGGGCGCCCAGGCGTTCGTGGACCTCGTCGAGTCGCCGCAGGGTGCGGCGGTCCTGGCGAAGGCCGGCTTCGAGCAGCCGTGAACCGGCCGGGTCGCCGTCGGCTCGCCGCGGCCGGCGGCCTCCCGCCGGCGATGGCGCCGTTCGCCGTGCTGGCGGTGCTGTTCCTCCTGCTGCCGGTGGTGGGGCTCGTGGTTCGCGCCCCCTGGCGGACGCTGCCGGCCGAGCTCACCAGCCCGGAGTCGCTCGAGGCGCTGCGGCTGTCGCTGGTGTGCGCGACCCTGGCCACGGTCGTCTGCCTGCTGCTCGGTGTCCCGCTCGCCTGGGTCCTCGCCCGGACCCGCGTGCCCGGCCGCTCGCTGCTGCGCGCGCTCGTCACCGTCCCGCTCGTGCTGCCGCCGGTCGTCGGCGGGGTCGCGCTCTTCACCGCCCTTGGCCGCCAGGGGATCGTCGGGAAGTGGCTCGACGAGTGGTTCGGCATCTCACTGCCCTTCACGACGGCCGCGGTCGTGGTCGCGGAGGCCTTCGTCGCGCTGCCGTTCCTCGTCATCGCGGTGGAAGGCGCTCTGCGCGCGGCCGACCGGCGGATGGAGGAGGCAGCCGCGACCCTCGGCGCCGAACGGTGGTACATCGTGCGTCGCGTGACCCTTCCGATGGTCGCGCCCGGGCTCGCCGCCGGCACGGTGCTCTGCTGGGCCCGCGCACTGGGGGAGTTCGGCGCGACGATCACCTTCGCCGGCAGCTTCCCCGGCACGACCCAGACGATGCCGATCCACGTCTACCTGACGCTGCAGCGCGACCCGCCCGCGGCGATCGCGCTGTCGCTGGTGCTGCTGCTCGTGTCGGTCGCCGTGCTGGCCGGCCTGCGCGAGCGCTGGCTCGGGACCACCCGATGAGCCTGGCGGAGCACTCGAGCCCGGCGGCGACGTACGGCCGTCAGCTCCTCGAGGCGGACCTCGACGTGCGCCGTGGCAGCTTCCACCTGCAGATGTCGCTGTCGGTCGCCGCCGGCGAGGTGGTCGCGATGCTCGGCCCCAACGGCGCGGGCAAGTCGACGGTGCTGCGCGCCCTCTCGGGCCTGCTTCCCGTCGACGAGGGCTACGTCCGGCTCGGCCGCGACGTGCTGGAGGACGTGGCCGCCCGGATCCGAGTGGCGCCCGAGCACCGGCGGGTCGGGATGGTGTTCCAGGACTACCTGCTCTTCCCGCACCTGTCCGCGCGGGAGAACGTCGCCTTCGGTCTGCGGGCCCGCGGCACCGACCGCGACGTCGCCCGCGCGAAGGCGGATGATGCCCTCGACCGGATGGGTCTCGCCGAGCACGCGGGCAAGCGGCCGTCGGCGCTGTCCGGCGGCCAGGCGCAGCGCGTCGCCCTGGCACGAGCCATGGTCACCGACCCGCGGCTGATGCTGCTCGACGAGCCGCTCGCGGCGTTGGACGCGGGCACCCGGCTGGAGGTCCGCGCGGACCTGCGGCGGCGCCTCGCGGAGTTCGACGGCGCGACCGTCGTCGTGACGCACGACGCGGTCGACGCGTTCGTGCTCGCCGACCGTCTCGTCGTGGTGGAGGACGGTCGGGTGGTGCAGACCGGCACACCGGCGGAGGTCGCGAGCCGGCCGGTGACGCCGTACGTCGCGCGGCTGGTCGGGCTCAACCTCTACCGCGGGGCGGCTGCCGACGGGGTCGTGACCCTGGCAGGCGGTGCCCGGCTGGTGGGCGCGCACCACGACAACGGTCCGGTCCTCGTCGCCTTCCGGCCGTCGGCAGTGGTTCTGCACCGCCGGCGACCCGACAGCAGCGCCCGCAACACCTGGGCCGCCCGGGTCGTGTCCCTCGAGCAGCAGGGCGACACGGTGCGCGTCGCCCTGGCCGGGCCTCTGGACGCCGCCGCCGACGTGACCCCGCTGGCCGTGGCAGAGCTCGGCCTGGAGCCGGGGGTGGAGGTGTGGGCGGCTGTCAAGGCGACCGAGACGGCGGTCTACCCGGCATGAGGAGACAATGGGGTGGTGAGCGAGCAGACCGCGCCGCCGGCCACCGATGACCCGCCGGCGACCGCCCGGGTCAACCGAGGCCGCAAGACGGTCGGCGACATGGTGCGCTCGCTCGCCCTCGTCCTGGTCCTCGTCGGCGTGATCGTCGCGTTCAACGTCGCGGACCAGCCCGACCGGGTCGTGCAGCAGGTCGACTACGCCGCGGCGCTCGAGGAGGCCCGGGCCGTGGCGACGTACGACGTGATCGGTCCCGACCCGGTGCCGGACGGCTGGCAGGTGACGAGCGCCCGCACCGAGCGATCTGGTGGCGGCGTCGGGTGGCACGTCGGGCTGGTGACGAGCACCGAGGAGTACGCCGCGCTGGAGCAGTCCGACGGCGACCGCAGGGCGCTGCTGGACACCGTTGCCGCAGGCGCGCGGCCGGCAGGGACCGTCGACGTGGCGGGGCAGTCGTGGCGGCGCCTGGAGGGCGGGGATCCCGAGGAGCGCGCCCTGGTGCGCACCGTCGACGGCGTCACGACCGTGGTGGCCGGCAGCGCGCCGTGGTCCCAGCTGGAGACCCTGGCCGGGTCGCTCACCGGCTGACGCCCCAGGCGTGCCGGTCAGGAGCCGGGCTGCTCCGGGGCTTCCTGGAGCGCGGCGTCGAGGCGCGCGCGGGCGCCGTCGAGCCACTGCTGGCACTTGGCGGCCAGGGCCTCGCCGCGCTCCCACAGCGCGAGCGACTCCTCGAGGGTGGCGCCGCCGGTCTCGAGCCGCCGGACCACCTCGACCAGCTCCTCGCGGGCGGCCTCGTAGGTGGTGGGCAGGTCGTCTGAGGTCGCGGTCTGCGTCGGGTCGGCCACGGGGCAACCCTACGGAGTCGGCGGGCCGGCCGTGACGACGCGGACGGTGAGCTCGCCCTCGGCGACCCGGGCCCGCAGCTGCGCGTCGACCTCGACGTCAGCCGGGCTGCGCACCACGGCACCGTCGTCGCGCTGCAGGACGGCGTACCCCCGCTGAAGAGTCGCCGCGGGGGAGAGCGCCGTGACCCGGGCGAGGGTGTGCTCGAGGTTGTCGGTCGCCCGGTCCAGCGTCACCGACAGCGAGCGCCGCGCCCGGTCGCGCGCCGCGATGACCTCGGCCCGGCGCGGGGCGAGCGTGGAAGCCGGGTCCGCGATGGATGGGCGCGACCGAGTGGCCCGCAGCGCCGACTGCTCGCGGTCCAGCAGCGCGCGGACCGCGGCGAGGTTGCGTTGGCGCAACCGCAGCACGCGGTCGCTCTCTTCGGTCACGTCGGGCACCACGCGCTTGGCTGCGTCGGTGGGGGTGGAGGCGCGGACGTCGGCGACCAGGTCGAGCAGCGGGGTGTCGGTCTCGTGCCCGATCGCGCTGACGACCGGCGTGCGGCTGGCGGCGACCGCGCGGACCATCGCCTCGTTGGAGAAGGGCAGCAGGTCCTCCAGGGACCCGCCGCCGCGAGTGACCACGATGACGTCGACCTCGGGGTCCGCGTCGAGCCGGCCGATCGCGGCGTTGACCTCGGTCACGGCGTTGGGCCCTTGGACGGCGACCTCCTCGACGCGGAACTGCACGGCCGGCCAGCGCCGTCGGCCGTTCTCCAGCACGTCCTTCTCCGCCGCCGACGCGCGCCCGCAGACGACGCCGACCACCCGCGGCAGGAAGGGCAGCGGCCGCTTGCGGTCCGCGGCGAAGACGCCTTCGGCGGCCAGCACGCGACGGAGCCGGTCGAGCTGCGCGAGCAGCTCCCCGACGCCCACCTGGCGGATCTGGTCGGCGGCGAGCGACAGGGTGCCGCGGGCGGCGTAGAGCTGCGGTCGCGCGTGCACCACGACGTGCGCGCCCTCGCCGATGCCGGCTGCCGGGCCGTCGAGGAGGGCCACCGAGCAGGTCACCGGGAGCGACATGTCGGCGCTCGGGTCGCGCAGGGTCAGGAACGCGGTGCGCTGCCCGGGACGTCGTGTGACCTGCGCCACCTGGCCCTCGATCCACACGAAGCCGAGGCGGCCGATCCACTCGGTGATGAGCTGCGTCACCTTGCGCACCGGCACCGGGTTGTCCGCAGAGGTCTCCAGGCCCACGGTCGGCGAGGCTATCGCTGAGGGCGGTCGGCGCCGGTGGTCGCCGCCCGGCGCCGTGGCGGCCGGGACGCAGGCGCCGACCTACCATGGAGGCATGCCCGATCCCGCCAAGCGCGTCCTGCTCGCCGCCCCCCGGGGCTACTGCGCGGGCGTCGACCGAGCCGTCATCACGGTCGAGAAGGCGCTGGAGACCTACGGACCGCCGGTCTACGTGCGCAAGCAGATCGTGCACAACAAGCACGTCGTCGAGACCCTGCAGGACCGCGGCGCCATCTTCGTCGAGGAGAACGACGAGGTGCCCGAGGGTGCCACCGTCATCTTCTCCGCGCACGGGGTCGCGCCGATCGTGCACGAGCAGGCGGCCCGCCGGCAGCTCAAGACGATCGACGCGACCTGCCCGCTGGTCACCAAGGTCCACCACGAGGCCCGCCGCTTCGCCGCCGACGACTACGACATCCTGCTGATCGGCCACGAGGGCCACGAGGAGGTGGTGGGCACCTCCGGCGAGGCGCCGGACCACATCCACCTCGTCGAGGGCCCGGCCGGCGTCGACGGCGTGCAGGTGCGCGACCCGGAGAAGGTCGCCTGGCTCTCGCAGACCACGCTGTCCGTCGACGAGACCCTCGAGACGGTACGTCGCCTCCGCGAGCGCTTCCCCGCTCTGCTGGACCCGCCCAGCGACGACATCTGCTACGCCACCCAGAACCGGCAGGTCGCGGTCAAGGAGATCGCCGAGCGCAGCGACTTGGTCATCGTGGTCGGCTCGACGAACTCGTCGAACTCGGTCCGGCTCGTCGAGGTCGCGCTCGAGTGCGGGGCGAGCGACAGCCGTCTCGTCGACAAGGCCGCCGAGCTGGACGACGCGTGGCTCGACGGTGTGACCACGGTGGGTGTGACCAGCGGCGCGTCGGTGCCGGAGATCCTGGTGCGCGGGGTGCTCGACTGGCTCGCCGAGCGCGGCTACGCCGAGGTCGAGGAGGTCGTCTCCGCGGAGGAGAGTCTGCTCTTCGCGCTGCCGCCGGAGCTGCGTCGCGACATGCGCAAGGCCGCCTCCGCCTGACGAACGATCACGAGCGGGCGACAGCGGGCTTGCGGCCGACGTACACGACGTCCGGCGCGCCGCGGGCGACGCGGACCTCCACCTCGAGGGCGCGTACGTCCTCGAGCTGGTCGGCCAGCCGGTCCTGGAACGACCCGGACGGGTTCGCGCTCCACACGGCCAGCACGCCACCGCTGTGCAGCGCCGCGACCGAGCGCGTGATGCCGTCGGCCGTGTAGAGCGCCGCGTTGCTCTCGGTCACCGTCCAGTCGGGGCCGTTGTCGATGTCGAGACAGATGACGTCGTAGCTGTCGGGGCTGTCGCGCAGGTGGTCCTGGAGGTCTGCCACGACGATGTGCACCCGCGGGTCGGCAAGGGCATCGCCGGTGAGGTGCTGCAGGTGGGCATGGTGCCAGGCGACCACCTCGGGCTCGATCTCGACCACGTCGATGCGGGTGAGGCCCCTGACGGCGACCGCCTCTTGCAGCGAGAACCCGACGCCCAGGCCGCCGATCAGCAGGCGCCGCTCGGTCGCGTCCGGCAGCGCTTCGATCGCGGCGCGGACCAGCAGCCGCTCGGAACGCCCGTCGCGGGTGTCCATCAGGAAGACGCCGTTGCTGACGACCTCGTAGTGCTCGCCGAACCGGCGCAGGACCAGCTCGCCGCGGGGCGTCGTGACCCGCTCGACGACGACTGGCTCGTCGGTCAGCGTCGCACCAGGCGCACGGTCACGCGCGTGAGCACCACCAGGAGGGCGGCTGCCGTGCCCGCGAACATCAGCGGGGCGTGCAGCGCCATCGTGGTGCCGGCGTCCAGGCCGATCTGCCGGCTGCCGTGGTTGAGACCGCTGCGCCAGGCGATCCCTGCGGCGATGGCGGCGAAGGCCAGTGGGGGAAGGACGACGCCGCTCGCCAGCGAGCGCGGACGCAGCACGAGTGGCGTCCCGACGGCGGCGAGCAGGAAGAGCACGGTGGACGGCAGCCCGAAGGAACCGTCACGGGCGACGTCGAGCAGCACGCCGGGGGCCAGCAGGACCGCGACGAGCAGCACCACCAGGCTGGTGGGCAGGCCCTGCGCCCAGGTGGCTCGCAGCCGCTCGAGCTGCGACAGGCTCGCAACGGGAACCGGCTCGGCCCGCGGGGCCGGGACGACCAGCCGGGCGGGCACCTCGGCCGCATCGGTCGTCGCCGTCTCGGTCGAGGTGCCGGTCGCCGCCGCCGCAGGCGTGCCTGTCTCGGCCGCGTCCGTGACCAGTGCCATTGCCGGCCCGGTCTCGACCGAGACCATCTCGACCGCGGCACCGACGGTCGAGGCGGGCGGGCTGGCGAGCGGGTCGAAGTCGAGCGGCAGCGAGTCCTTCGGCGGCACGAGGGAGACGAACCAGGCCGGCGGCTCGGTCGGTGACGGGATCAGCGGCCCGTCGGCGTCGGGACCCGGCGTGACGACGGGCAGCTCACCGGTGTCGGGGGACGCAGTCACGCTGCAACGGTAGGTGGGGCACGTTGCTGGCCCCGGCAGACACGCCAGAGGCGTCGATGACCGGCCCGCCTAGAAGGGTGGCTGGTCGTCCCAGTGGGGGAGGACGGGTTCGGGTCGCACGTGGTGGGTGCGTCCGGAGGGGTAGGTGATGAGCAGGCCGCCGTCACCGTCGTCGTCGTGGGTGGTGTTGGTGTGGGTCTTGACGCCGTGCTCGGGTCGGCACAGTGGCTGCAGATTGCCGGCTTCGGTGCGGCCTTCGGGGTGCGGGATGCGGTGGTCGAGGTCGCAGAGTCGGGCGGGGCGTCGGCAGCCGGGCCCGCGGCAGTAGGGGTCGCGGGCGATGACGTGGTCGACGAGGTCCTGGGGTGGGTCGTGGGTGTCGACGGAGAGTTCGTCGAACCGCCCGGTGCGGGGGTCGGTCAGCAGCCGCCGCCAGGTGCCTTCGGCGGCGATCCGGCGTGCCGTCTGGGCGGTGATGGGCCCGTAGCCGACCAGCTCGCCGGGCAGGTCGTCCATCTCCAGCAGGGTGGCGATGGAGACCACCACGTGGATCTGCGGTCGGCGCCCTTGAGATGTCTTCAGCCGCCGTGGCGCCCCGCGCCCGCGCGGCGCGGTCCCTGATCCCGGCTCGGCGACCGCGTCGCTGTCCACCGGTTCGTGGTCAGCCTCGGGCTGGGTGGGGGCGGCCGGCTCGTTCTGGCCGGACGCGGGCTCGTCGGGGTGGGTCGTGTCGTCGGCGAGTCCTGTGTGCCCGAGGTCGCCCAGGACGTCGGCGCGGCGCTGGTCGAGGGTGCGCTGGTCGTCGGGTCCGCTCTGCGCGGCGTGCGCGGCACCGGTGATCCACTGCCAGAGGGCGTCGATGGTCTGCGCGGTGTCGGTGTAGGTCAGCGTGGACATGCCGTCGCGGCCGGGGTGCACGGTGACCGTGCGGTCGGCCACCGCGCGGTCGTGGCGGACCTGGGCGGCGGCCGGGTCCACGGCTATCACCGCGCGGCGCAGGCAGGCCCGCAGCGCGGAGTAAGTGCGGGCGGTCGAGGCGGGGACCAGTCGTGCTTCGACTGCGGCGGCGGCCTCGTCGGGCAGCGGGCGCAGCTCGTCGGCGACCAGCCGTGCGCGGGTCTTGTCCAGCCGGCCGGCAGCGAGAGCGGCGCGGGTGACAGGCAACCGGATCAGGTCGTCGGCCAGCATGGCGAGGTTCATCGCCGAGGTCGGGGACAGGGCGAGCAGCGGAGCGATCTCGGTGGCCGCCATCCGGATTGACGAGACGGTCTTGTCGGGGACTTCCTGCCCGGCCGGAGCCACGCCGTCCCAGGTCTCGGTGCGCCGGATCAAGGTGGCGAGCGACTCCAGCTCGACCGACGCCGCCCACGCCTGCAAACGCGCCGCCGCACCCACCAGGCCGACCAGGGCGTCGTCGCTGCAGGTGACGGTGTCGACCTCGGTGACCAAGGCGGCCAGCAGCGGCCCGGGGTCGGTGTCGTCCACAAGCCGCGGCGGCGGCCACTCGGTGGTGGAGTCGGACGAGTCGGCTCCTGCGTCCTGTCGGTCGGGCAGCAGCTCGGCGAGCAACTCGTCGGCGGACAGCGTCGGCTCGGTGGGCGTCGACGCCGCAAACGCCGCCCACTCATCGTCCGACATCGGATCCGGCGGGACCGGCGGACCGTGCAGGAGACGCCGCTGTCGCGGACGGGGCGGGGGTCGGAGTCGACCGCTCCCGTCAGGTCCATCCGCAACTCCAATGCGTCAATCGAACGTATGTTCGAAGTCTAGCAGAGCCCGGATGCCGACGAAAGCCTTTGTGCACAACGGATTCTTGGGAGCAGGAGACTGGGCAGTCAGGAGAAGAGCTGGGCAGCAGAAGTGCCGGGTCGAGCGCTGCCCACGCGACCTGGTGCGCCGAGGGAGTCCGCGGACCCGAGCAGCAGGCCTACGGCAGCGACCGCAGCGGCCGCGCGGCGTCGGTCTCGCCGGGCTCGTCGGGGGCGAGCAGCTCCGGGGCGCTGAGCGGCCGGGTCGTGGCGATGACCGGCTGCGGCACGGCCAGGTCCGTGTCGGTCACCTGCAGCTCGGCCATCCTGCGGGCCTGCACGAGCACGGTGCGCTCGAGCGAGCCGACGACCTTGTTGTAGTCCTCGACCGACCGCGTCAAGGTGCGACCCAGCTTGTCGACGTGCTCGCCCATCGTGCCGAGCCGGCGATAGAGCTCCCGGCCGATCTCGAACACCGACCGGGCGTGCTCGGTCAGGGCGTCCTGCTGCCACGAGTAGGCAATCGTCCGCAGCATCGCGATCAGCGTGGTCGGCGTGGTGATGAAGACCCTGGCCGCCATCGCGTCGTCGAGCAGCCGCGGGTCGCGCTCGAGCGCCGGCGCCAGGAACGCGTCGCCGGGCACGAAGAGCACGACGAACTCCGGCGTGGGCTCGAACGCGCGCCAGTACTCCTTCGCGGCCAGCCCCTTCACGTGCTCCCGGAGGTGTCGCGCATGCGCCTGCATCCGCGCCTCCACGACATCCGGATCGCGCGACTCCGCCGCGTCGAGGTAGGCCGCGAGCGACACCTTGGCGTCGACGACCACCTGCTTGCCGCCGGCGAGCCGGACGACCAGGTCCGGCCGCTGGATGTTGCCGTCGACAGTCACCGATGCCTGCTCGGTGAAGTCGCAGTGCTCGACCATCCCGGCGAGCTCGACGACGCGCCGCAGCTGCATCTCGCCCCATCGGCCGCGCGCCTGCGGAGCGCGCAACGCCGTGACCAGCGACCGTGTCTGGTCGCGGAGGCCCTCGCCGGTAGCGGAGAGCGCGCGGACCTGCTCGGTCAGCGCGCTGTAGGCCGACACCCGGTCGTGCTCGAGGACCCGCAGGTGGGTCTCGACCTTGCCCAGCGCCTCCCGCAGCGGCGCGACCGTCACGGCCACGTCCTCCTGGCGTCCCTGGGCCGCATCGGCTCGCGCGAGCCGCTCGCGGAGCACCGACCGCTCGGCCTCTGCCCCGGCCGCCTGCGCCCGGGTCAGCAGCCAGCCGACCAGGACCCCGACGGCCAGACCCACCAGCAGCAGCATGATCTCCATGCCGACCACGGTGCCCGACACCCTGGACAGAACCCTGCAAGGAGCGGTTCCCCGGGCGATTCGGCCCACCGGCTGCGCGACCGTACGCTTGCCTCCCGTGAGCCTCACCATCGGGATCGTCGGCCTGCCCAACGTCGGGAAGTCGACGCTCTTCAACGCCCTGACCAAGAACGACGTGCTCGCCGCGAACTACCCCTTCGCCACCATCGAGCCCAACGTCGGCGTCGTCGGCGTCCCCGACCCGCGGCTGCACGTGCTCGCCGGGATCTTCGGGTCGGCGCGCGAGCTGCCTGCGACGGTGTCCTTCGTCGACATCGCCGGCATCGTCCGGGGGGCGAGCGAGGGGGAGGGACTGGGCAACAAGTTCCTCGCCAACATCCGCGAGAGCGACGCGATCTGTCAGGTGATCCGTGCCTTCCGCGACCCCAACGTCGTGCACGTCGACGGCGAGGTGTCGCCGAAGTCCGACATCGAGACCATCAACACCGAGCTGATCCTCGCCGACCTGCAGACGCTCGAGAAGGCCTTGCCGCGCCTCGAGAAGGAGACCCGGCTCGCGAAGGACAAAGCCACGTCGACGACGCTCGCGGCCGCCAAGCAGGCGGAGGAGCTCCTGCAGACCGGGACGACGCTGTACGCCGGGGCCGGTGCAGCGGGCATCGATCCTGCCGACCTGCGCGAGCTGCACCTCCTGACCGCGAAGCCGTTCCTCTACGTGTTCAACCTCGACGAGGACGAGCTCGGTGACGAGGCGTTCAAGGACGAGATGCGTGCGCTCGTCGCGCCGGCCGAGGCGATCTTCCTGGACGCGAAGATCGAGTCCGAGCTGGCCGAGCTGCCCGACGACGAGGCTCTCGAGCTGCTGCAGTCACTCGGACAGGAGGAGTCCGGGCTCGACCAGCTCGCGCACGTCGGCTTCCGCACGCTGGGACTGCAGACCTACCTGACGGCCGGGCCGAAGGAGTCGCGGGCCTGGACCATCCCGGTCGGTGCGACCGCGCCCCAGGCAGCCGGTGTGATCCACACCGACTTCCAGAAGGGCTTCATCAAGGCGGAGGTCGTCTCCTTCGATGCACTGGTGGACGCCGGCTCGATGGCCGAGGCCAAGTCGCGTGGCAAGGTGCGCATCGAGGGCAAGGACTACCTGATGGCCGACGGCGACGTCGTGGAGTTCCGCTTCAACGTGTAGCCACGCGCATCGCTGCAGGTCAGCAGGCCTAGAGGACCTCGCCAGTCCGCAGGGAGTCCGCAAGAGCCGCAGACATGAGCCGAGTGGCGGCTGCCCGCGTCCGGTCCTCGGCTGTCGGCCAGAGGTGCGCGTAGGTGTTGAGCGTCGTCGTGGCCTTCGCATGCCCCAGTGCCCTCTGCACCGTCACGACGTCGCACCCGTTCGCGATGAGCCCGCTGGCGTAGAAGTGACGGAGGTCGTGCAGGGTGAGGCCGTTGACGCCGCCGCGCCGGCACGCTTGGCGCCACGCGTGCCCAACGGTGTTCTGATGCGGCGGCTGACCCGGAGTGGCCTCGAACAGCCACCGCGTCGAGTCGTCACCGGGCCGGTGCGAAGCGATGTGCTCCGCCAGCTGGGACACGAGTGCATCGGGGAGGTAGACGATTCGCTCACTGCCGTACTTCGGCGCCCGGACCTCGATCAAGCCGCCTGGCGCACGCTGCACCTGGCGGGCGACCGTCAGTCTGCCGCCGCAGGAAGTCGATGTCGCCGCACCTGCAGTCCCGCGGCCTCACCCAGTCGCAACCCGGCGAATGCCGCGAGCGCGAGAAGCGCCCGGTAGCGGTCGTCGGAAGCCGACAGGAGCAGCGCAACCTGATCTGGCGCGGGAATGGACATGGACGCATCCCGTCGCCGTAGACGCGGCCCATTCACGCCGTCACTTGGGTCATGTGCAATCACCCGGTCTCGCACCGCGGCGCGCAGCACCGAGCGCACGTTGACCAATCGCGTCTTGATGGTGCTGGGCGCGAGTCCGTTCGACGTCATGGTGCGCACCCATGCCTCGATGTGTGATCGACGCAGCTTCGAGAGGGGCACGTCGGAGAACGTCACCGACCGCGCGGCGAGGTCCATGGCGAGCGCCGTCGTCGACTCCCACACCTGGCGCTGCGCCCAGCCAGGGTAGAACCCGGCGAACGTGACGCTGCCTGCTTTCGGGTCGACGTACTGTCCCGTGACCACGGACGCTGTGACCTCATCGAGCCACCGCTGGGCGTCGACCTTGCGTACGAAGTGCTTCGCGTGCTCGCGGCCGGAGTCGTCCCGATAGCGGGCGCGCCACCGGCCATCTGGGCGCTTTGCGATGTTAGCCATGGTCACCTTCCCTGGCGCCGGCTTGCGGCGCCTCATTGGTGGTATCCGGCGATTGGCCAGCTCGCCATGTTGAGACGACCGCGCCATCGCCACGCAGTGCAGCTTCAGCTTCAAAGGCGATGTCGATGACGTTCGTCAGTGACCGTTCCTGGTCCGCCATGGACGCGATCAACCTGCCCTTGATTGCGTTTGTCGAGTCGCCCCAGTCGTTGATGTCCAAGACAAGCCGGGCGACCCGCTCTGCCGCTCTCGGCAACGGCTCTGGCCGCCTCCACGTACGTCCGTCTGTGCGAGTGGAAGGTCTGAGACGAGTGCCTCGATCTCGTCGCCCAGGGCCGTGGTGAGGGGCCGCACTAGGTCGCCGATCGGCACGTCAAACACATCCGCCAGGCACCGAGTTCGTCCACTGTGATGCGACGGGGCGGCACCTGCTTCAAGACCTTGTGCACGCTCGAAGGGTTGATGGCGTAGCCGGCGCCGGTCATGCGGGAGGCCAGATCCGCGTACGTCCATCCCCGTCTTTGAAGTTCGTACTCGATACGGCGCGCGACATGGCGCTCCTCGCGCCGCCGTCGATCTGCGTTGGACCTCGGCATGCCCGGGCTCATTCCATAGCGGTGACAGTGCGTTTCCACTATCGCAGTTGCTGGTGAAGTGTTCAACGCATGACCGAGCACACCAACGCGTCCACCGATGTCGGCGTGTGTGACGCCTTCATGACGACGCAAGAACTGGCTGACCACTGTCGGACTTCGCCGGAGACGGTTCGCTATTGGCGACACGTTGGCTACGGCCCCCACGGAGTCAAGGTCGGCGTCGCGTGCTCTACGCCAGGCGCGATGTGTCCGCGTGGCTTGAAGCCTTGCGAGCGGAGGGGGAGCGGTGACGCGCATCCCAGAGCCTCTCCGCCCCGAGGAGCCGGTGTTCGCGAGCGCGGCGCGCTTGTATCTGGAGGGCGGCCTCGGGTTCCCGATCCCGCTGCCGCCGCGGCGTAAAGCACCCCCGCCACGCGGTTACACGGGAGCGGAGGCCAGGGACGTGTCGGTTGGGCAGATCAACCGATGGTCACGAAGCCGGAGGCCAACGAGCAACATCGGTCTCCGAATGGCGCCTGGCCTAATCGGCGTCGACGTCGACGCCTACGACAGCAACGCGGGGCGGACCCGCTTGACCGGCTCGAGCAGCTGGACGGCCCTTTGCCGGCTTCTGTCCGCTCGTCGGGCCGCTCCGACGGCATCAGCGGCGTGTACCTGTTCCGGATTCCCCCAGGGCTGTCGTGGAGGAGCCACGCGCTCGCCGTCCAGGACGACGGCACGGAGACCTCCACGTGGACTTGATCAACGCCGGTTACCGCTATGCTCGTGTGCTGGCCCTCGGTCCACCCCGAACGGCGGTCGCTACCAGTGGTTCGGCCCGGGCATGAAGGGATGCCATGTCGGGGCTTCCGGATCTCTCGATGGTTCGGATCTCCCGGCTGCTTGGGTAACAGGCTCTCCCATGCACCGGGCAGGAGATGCCCGGTGTCCGAGGGCGCGGTTCTCGCAGCAGATCGGCACGCCGGCCCCCGGGGCATCCACAGGGCTCATCTCTAGGACGAAAGCAACGTTCGGGGGCAGGTCGCATTCGGCAGTGCTGCAGCTCCAACAGGACCGGGTAGCACGCGCGCCGGAGGGTCAGCGCAACTCCGTGCTGTTCGCGGCGGCCGCGGCGCTGGCTGCGTGCCCGAGCTTGCTGAGGACGAGATCGAGACGACGTTGCTTCCCGCTGCCCAGCGCGCCGGCCTACCCGTCACAGAGAGCAGACGAACCATCAGGAGCGGCATCGACCGCCGACGGAACCGGGGGCTACCTCATGAAAGAAGAGAGGCGTTCACGCAACGAGTATCGGGATACGTCTGGGATTCGGGTCTGTGCCCAACCCACAAGTTCGTCCTGCTCACGGTGATGAGCTACATTGACACTTCTGGACGCTGCTGGCCGTCGATGCAGACCCTCGCAACCAGGGCCGGCATGGGGCGGTCGTCGCTTCAGCGGTGGCTCAACGACCTGGTGGACCTGGACTGGCTGACCAAGCGCACCGCGATCCAGGCGAGGCGCGACGGCGGCCGGCCGAGCAACCAGTATCAGACGCCGCGGCTGGGAGAGACGCCAACCCTGCCTTGGCACTGCCGGACCTCCGGTCGGGCCAGTGCACGCAACCTTCGACATGGACGACGAAAAGCTCCGTCCCGGGGAGCCTCCCCAAGTGTAGGTAGGAGTTCATTCCCCGGTACCGGGGCGAAAGGGGGTCGAAGAAGTCGTCGGTTAGCCATGGCGACAGCCAGCCCGCGCTCTCAGATTGGTGAAGGAGGAAACGCATGGGCGGCGAACGCCATGTCGTTGCGATCGAGGTTGAAGCGGTCGCCTGGCATGTTGCGACGTCGGTCGCGGACGGCATGCTGTCCCTCGAGGTTGTCGGTGTGCAGCCCAGCTCACGCGAGGTGATCTGGCAGGGCCAGGTGAGCGGGTCGGTCATCTCTGCCGGTGGCCTGGTCGAAGCCCTGCAACGAGCTGTCTGGCCCTTCCTCGAGGTGGGCGTCTCCTCGATGGTCAAGGCGCAACGGGTGAAGCATTGCTGCGTCGGCACCACGGTCGAGAGTCGGTGGAACAGGCCACCCTGCAGAGGCAACACGGCGTCCCTGCGGCAGTCGCCGCCGTGACTTCCGGCCGGCGGCCATGAGGCTGTCGGCACTCGCCCCGGCCCCTTGTTCTGTCGCCACTGGGCGCCAGACTGGACCCATGTCGTCGACCGCCGCGCTGCCCAGGGTGTCCGGCCGGCATCGCAACCGGGCCCTGGCCAAGGCGCGCGCCGTGCGTGCCGTCGAGCTGGCCGCGGCGGGGAAGACCTACGCCGCGATCGCGGATGTCCTCGGGTACGTCGACCGCGGCACCGTGCACCGGATCGTTCGCAAGGAGCTCGAGGCGCGGCAGCAGACAGCGTGGACCTCCTGCGCGCTGTCGAGGTGGCCCGGCTCGACGCGCTGCAGTGTGGTCTGTGGGATCAGGCCATCGCCGGAGATCCGGCGTCGTGCGCCGCGGTGGTGCGGATCATCGACCAGCGGGTGCGCCTGCTGGGGATCGTGGGTGCCTCCCTGGCCGCGGCCGGGGCGACCGCGCAGGCGGATGTCGCCCGGAGGACCGTCGTCCAGGTGCCCCGGGAGCCCGGAGGCCTGATGGCCGACGCGTCGCGCGAACTTCAGGCTCCGCTGCGCTCGATCGACCTCGTGGCCCTCCAGGCTGGCGATCGCTCGTAGTCGTCGTAGGTTGCCTGGACTCCGGCGTGTGCGTGTGGGCGCTGTTCGACTTCATCCTCAGCGGGCAGCTGCCGACAGTCGTCGGCCCAGACAACCCGCTGGTACTGCATTCCGACGTCGACGGTGTATCGGACGCCGCAGCGCCAGCCGCGGGTCGCCCGGTCCCGGTGCTGGCCGAGGAGGGTGGCGAGGTACCAGCGGCCGTCGTCGTGCCGGACTTCGACTGCGATGGTGGGCATCGGGTCGACCTCCCTTACGGCGGCTCGACCCTCGGCCGGGAGGATACAAGCGCCAGGGGCGGGACGCATGGCCGGATGTGGCCAGACGCCCGTACTCCACCGTGTCGGGCAAGGCAATCCTCCTTCGTGGCCCCGTGAGGACGGCCACTAGCGGCTATGTACAGCCCGGCGAGCGGCTGCCACGTTGGCCCCCCCAAGTCCCGACACCCCTGCCGGGGCGAGCAGGGATGGAGGGGACCCATGAACCACACCTTGCGATCGGTCGCCATCGGCGTGACCGCCGGCGTACTTGCTGCCACCGGCGTCACGGTCGCGGTGGCCCAGATCCCGAGCGCAGATGGCACCGTCACCGCGTGCATGATCAAGCCGGGCGGGACCATCCGGCTGATCGACGCCGAGGCCGGTGCCACCTGCAAGAAGGGTGAGCAGCTGGTCAGCTGGAACAGTCAGGGCCAGCCCGGTGCGGACGGCGTGTCCGGTTACGTGAGCGTCGAGAGGGAGGTCATCACCAACTTCGAGACCGACAGGGCCAGGGTCATCTTGACGGTCGCGTGCCCGACCGGAAAGGCGCTGATGGCTTACTCGATCCTCGACTTCTACCAGAACGCCGACAACTCGCACGCAGGTAACACCGAAGTCAGCGACACGCTCCTGCGCGACACTGACGAGATCCCCGACGGGATCGGGACGGCGTTGAGATCATCATCGACCGCACCGAACCCGTGCCGTTCGAGGCCGGAAAGCACCACAAAACCACCGTCCGGATGAACTGCATCGACGTAGCCCCCTAAGTCCTGTCGTGCGGGGCGGATCTCTCCCGCCCCGCACGCGGGGCTGGCCCGGGTCCGTCGTCCCACATGCGCGTGGCACCGCCGGCCTCGCAATCAACCTCGGCGCAGCTCATCGCGGAACCGCGCCCTTCAGAATCTGCTCGAGATCGAGCGGGCGGGCGACGGAGCGGTACGCGCCGAGACTCATCAAGCCGCAGCAGCGGCGCCCGCGCTCCCCGGTCGAGTGGAATGGGGCTAGCGCCCCCGGTTTGTATCAGGGGGTTCGCCGGGGGCGCTAGCACCTCCCACGATGCGGGGCGAGTGCCGACGGGACAGGTAACAGGCGTCACCGGATGCACGACGAAGTGTCATCAGGTCCGAAGGACGTGGCCGGCGCCCGGGACTTTGGTCCCGCCAGCCCGATGACAGATCGCGTGCTGTGCGATGACGCCCGGTACCTGTCGCCGCGACCTCCCGCGTAGATGGTGGAGACACCGCAGCGGGACGGCATCCCACAACCGAAGAAAGACGAAAGAGACGCACACCTTGCGCAAGATCATCCTCGGCCTCGTGGCCACCGCCGCGCTCGCCGCCCCGCTCGCCCTCGCCGCGGCCCCGGCCAACGCCGCCACCACCAGTGCGGAAGGCGTCGTCACCGTGACCAAGGGCGACATCCAGCACGCGATGGGCTGGAACAACGCCGGGTGGGACGACTACCTCGCGACCCACACCAACGCCCAGATGGGCAGCCTCATTACCACCGGCGTCGGCAACACGCCGATCCCCGCGGGGATGTGGTACCTGAACGGCCAGACCGGCACGGTGACGGAGGAGTGGCTCACCAACGAGGACGACTGGACCCCGCAGTTGGTCTGGGACCCGGTGGAGCAGACCATCACTCCCGGCACGCGCACCTCGAGCCAGTCCAGTGACGTGTCGGCCCAGCCGATCGTCAACTCCCAGGACAAGCTCACCGGCTTCAAGGTGTCCGCGACCGGCACTGAGTCCTGGACCGTGCACACGACGTACGCGTGGGAGTACCCGACGGCCGAGCACCAGACGTTCGAGAAGAACACCACCATCCAGTGGCCCGACACCGACGGCATCAACGGCGTGTTCGTGAACGGCAAGGCCGTGACTGTCACCCCGTACGTGGCCCCGGCTGTCTGATCCACCGCACCACCAGCAGCCCGTCCCGCTTCGGCGAGGCGGGCTGTTGTCATGCCCGTCACAGGGCCTCAAACAGCCCGCTCAGGGGCGCCCAGGGGCGACGCGGAGGGCGGCGGGCGGCCAGGCCACTCAGCCCGGCGTTGAGCGCGACCACGCCGTAGGCCGGCCGCGCCGGCGCGACGCCGTCATGGACCGGCACCGCGTGGCGCGGTCTGGGCTGGTGTAGCCAGTGCTTGGGCCAGGCTACGTCGGGCGCGAGTTCTTGCTGAGCGCCCGGTACACGGAGGCCCTGCTCACGCCGATCACCCGGGCGATCGTCGCGATGTCCTGATCGCCAGCCTGGTGCATCGAGATCGCCGTGCGCAGCTTCTCGTCGGTCCATACCGTGGGTCGACCACCTCTTCGACCACGCGCGCGAGCTGCTGCGAGCCCGGCAAAGGTCCGCTCGCGGATCAGGTCGCGCTCGAACTCGGCCAGTGCCCCGAAGACGTGGAACACCAGCCGGCCGCCGGGCGTCGAGGTGTCCAGGTTCTCGGTGAGGCTGCGGACAGCAACGCCGCGCACCTCGAGGTCACGAAAGACGTCGATCAGGTGCCGGAGTGATCGTCCGAGCCGGTCGAGTCGCCAGATGGCGACGGTGTCGCCGGCTCGTAGCTGCTCGAGCATCGCGTCCAGCGCCGGACGTGACTCGAGCCGCCCGGACGCCTTGTCTATGAAGATGCGCTGACAGCCAGCTGCTGTCAGCGCATCGTGTTGCAGGCTCTCGTCTTGCTCAGCGTCGAGACGCGGGCGTAGCCCATGACCAGCCCTGTTGTTGTCCTGTGATTCCATCTGCCTCTCCTGCTGCGGCGCGTTGATCGGGCGCACTGGCGCCGAACTCGAAGTGGCACCCGTTGCCTGCCGTTCTTCGCCGATCCAGCGGCGCTCTGGGTCCGAAAGGGTTCCCGCTGCCTTTCCCCGGCCAGGTCCGGTCTCTGGCTCTGAGCGGGCTGGTCGAGGACCGGCGGGCCGCGGTCCTGGGTGGCGCGCTCGCCACCAGTGACCGGAGCTCCCGAAGGGCCGACGGCTCGAAGGCGTGGCATGAACCGGGCGCGGTGGACGGCCGACGTCGAGGGCGCGTC